>NZ_CP093366.1:0-1200000 GCF_023380265.1 Bombilactobacillus folatiphilus | reverse complement strand
GCTTTTTAAATTTAATCAGTTCATTAGCATGATCTGTAAAGCCTAGTTCGTTAAATTGTTGAATAATAGTTGCTAATTGATTTGGTTGATAATTTAGTTTCTGCAATAGACTCAAATAATACTGACACATCATGCGATCATAAGCTTTTCTGGGTGTATTTGCAGAAATGGTGATTAGTCGATCAATGTAATAATTAACATCATCAAAATTTTGACGTTCGAAAGAGAGAACAATGCAATTATTCAGAAAAATTGATAAATCATTTTGATAGGATGCAATTGAACTTAATTTTTTGGTACGTTTTAGCAAAACAGGAAAAGTTCCACGAATGTAATCACTACTAAAGATATAGAGACAATTAGAAAATAATGCGATCTCAAAATGCCCCCAATTTTGATTATGATTGAGATAATCTTTAATGATTTGTTTGTCTTCGTCCACTTGATAAATTGCTTTATTATTACGGCGGTTCAAAAAGAGTTTGAGTTCAATTGAAAGGCAGCAAAAATAAAAATCGTGACTATCATTATATTTAGCACGAAAGTTATGGATTCTTTGCGCTATTTCTTTGTCACGTTCTTTGGTTACTTTATTATAAAAATATTCCGATATATAAGCTTTTTCGGGTGTGACATTATCATTTAAGTAAAATTCATATTCCTGAACGGTAACGTTGAGACGTTCCAGATATTTGAACAAAATATCACTCGAAATAGTTGAATGTTTGTTCTCAAACGATGACAGCGCTGTGCGGCTACTGATTCCCTCAGCTAATTCAGCTTGAGACATATTGCGTTCTTTGCGCAACTTTCTAATTAATTGTCCGTGTTCCAAAATTTTGTCTCCTTTTTTGACGAGATGCTTTACATAATCAGGATATCAATACAATTTTATTATAAATTGGTAATGAATCGATTTGCAAAGAATAAATGAAAATAATTTAGATTGCAAAAATATATCAGGGGGATAATAATGCTGCAACTTTTAAGAAATAAACAATTTCGAAATTTTTTTATAGCGGATATTTTTTCTAGTTTTGGTGTAGGGTTAACGACGGTTGGAGCCAATTGGTATGTTATGGAACAAACAAAATCGAATCAATTGGTCGGTTTTTATTTAACTGTTAATGTTTTAGCTGGTTTTATTATGTCACCTATCGCTGGACATTTGACTGATAAATTAAGTCGAAGATATGTTATTTTGTGGTCTTTTCTGGGACGAGCAATTCCAATGAGTCTAATTGCGTTTTATTTTAGTGTTGCTGGTTTTAATTTAGTGATGATGTATTTTTTGGCAGCGTTAACTGGAGCTGGTTGGATTACTTATATGTCGTCTTCGCGTGGCTATATTCAAAGTATTATCTCACCGGACTTGTTAGGTTCAGCTAATTCATTCATTGAAATATCATTACAAGTCGGGATGTTTATTGCAGGGGCGGTATCAGGAATAATTTTGCACTATACCGGTTTTTTGGTGATTTTGATTATTAATATTGTTATGTTCTTATTGAGTACTATCCTGATTTTACGTTCTCCGAAAGATTCTATCGTTGTAATTAGTCATAAAAATGCTAATCAAAAATCTTTTGGCTCTATTTTTCATTATTTAAAATCTAATCCACTAGTTCTGTTAGTGGGGATTTTATCAGTTTTACCTTTACTAGTAACACAATTATTTAATGTATCTGCACCAGATTATGTATCTACGGTACTCAATAAAAATAGTCTTGTTTACGGTACTGTGGATATGTTGTATGGCATTGGTGGATTGACTTCTGGCTTTGTTACGGGCTGGCTACTTAAAAAAATGAGTCAAAAGAAAATGATTTTCGGATATTTTTTAATTGCCAGTGTGGCTTTAAGTACTTTGTATGTTCATCGTGGAGTATTGGCTCTTTACATTGGAACATATTTTATCGGGTTAACGGATTCATCATTGCGGATTGTAACAAATACGATTTTAATGAAAAATGTTCAGCAAAAATACATGGGTAGAATCACTGCTTTTTGGAATGGTACGGCTCAATTTATTGAAATTTTTGCGTCGTCATGGATTGGTTTGATGAATGATCAGATAGGAGCAGAATTTGGATTTTTGATCATGGCTGGAATTATGATACTAGGAATATTGTTAAGCTTTCTAATTCATTCAACGGATAGTAGAAGATGATATTAAGAAAATAATCAATATTGTTGTGGATTAATTATTCTACTTCCTCTTCCTATTTTGATAAGCGTAAACTGGTAAACCACTCAACGTCAGGATGATACCGGCCAAAGCTAATCCGGGTTTGGTGATTGTAGTATTAATCACGATGAATAAGCCGCCTAAAATGGCAAGAATCGGTGGCAAAGGGTACCAATTGATTTTGTAAGGACGTTCCAGATTAGGTCGCTGTTTGCGCAAATGAATGACACCAATAAATAATAAAACGGAAAAAATCCAAGAAACGTACACCAACATATCCGTTAATGAATCAAAAGTTCCCGACAAGATCATAACGACCGCAATTAAACTTTCAAAGAGTAGACTATTGGTAGGAATTTGGGTTTTCGAATTCAGATGGCTAAAAAAGTGGCTCGCTGGTAATTGTTTTTGTAAACCTAGTGTATAAGGCATTCGTGAACCAACCATTAGATGACCGTTTACGGCGCCGTAAACGGAAACAAGGATACCCAGCGTCAATAGTTTACCGCCATTTTGTCCAAACAAATGTTGAGCGGTCAGCATTGCGGTCGCTTGATTGTTTTGGACCTGATGCAACGGCATGATTTTCAAAAAACTCCAATTTAGTAATGTATAAATGATGGTGACTGCCAGTAAGCCACCAATAATTGCTCGGGCTAAATTACGCTCGGGCTTTTTTAATTCGCCAGCCAGATTACCGATACTCAGCCATCCATCGTAAGCAAATAAAGTTGCTAGTAATGCTTGCCCCAAGTCTTGAGGCTGTTTGATTTGTAAAGCAGTCCCCAATGGCGCGTTAGCGACATGGTTCGTTGGACTGACAAAGATGGCCGCAATAATAATAGCGATAATCGGAATCAATTTAATAATCAAAGTGATTTTTTGAACTTGACTACTCAACTTGGTTCCTAACCAATTGACTAAAACTAACGATGCTAGACAACCTAACGCCCACCAAGTCACGGTCGTCGTTGGCAGATTAAATAATTTTTGGGCTTGTGTGCCAAAAATAATCGAGATAGCGGCAATATTGGCTGGATAGTAGACAATAATTAAAGACCAACCAAACAAAAAAGCAATTTTTTGACCATAAATTTCGCTGAGATATTTTACGGGGCCACCGTTTTCTGGAAAAGCAGCTGCTAATTCTGCAATCGTTAACCCCGCCATTAAAGTGATAAAACCAGCTAGCGGCCAAACTAAAATACTGAGCCAAGTGTTATGAGTTAAAGCTGTAATTTTGGCGACTTTAAAAAAAGCACCACCGCCGATGACGGTGCCCATGACGGTTGCTAAAGCGGCGAATAAAGTTAATTGACGTTTCATGGCGTATTCCTCTTTGATTGATATAATGGTTTAGTAAACATTATACTTGATCTTAATTGAGGTAACAGGGTTTGCGGGAAAAATATCAGTTACGACATCAAAAAAAGCATTCTTGGAATGGTAAATTTATATTTCTAGGCTTCATTTGTGGTCTTTTAGTCATTTTATTTGTAGGCAGTCGCTGGTTGCGCTATTGGCAGGGGAGTGGTCGTCCTAGCCAAAGTGATTATCCCATTTTGGGTGTTAGTTTGAGTCAGACGGATGGTTATCAGGATTTTCATCTGTTAAAAAAGCATGGTGTCGATTTTGTGTATTTAAAAGCGACCCAAGGTGCTAATTATTTTGATGATGATTTTTTGGATAGTTATTGGCGGATTCAAGGCGCTCAGCTCCCCGTCGGGGTTTATCATTATTTTAGTTTTGATACCTCAGCTAAAGCACAATTTCAAAATTTTCGTGCTAGTGTGGGACAACAAATCGGGACTTTACCATTGGTGATTCAAGTACCGTTCTCAAAGCAGCAGCTACCGCATAAACAGCAGGTTCAACGCAGTGTTTCGCAATTGCGCGGTTTACTGGTAAAATATTATCAGCGTCCAGTACTGATTCAGACCACACCACAATTGAGTTATTTATTAAAAACGAATCCTGACGGTGGTTGGCTACAAGCTCATCCATACCCGATTAAAGGGAATCAGGTTCATTTTTGGCAGTACACGACTTCGGGACGAATTCCAAGTTTAGCTTCAGATAATCGTTATAATTTGTCAGTCTTTAACGGCAGGCAAGCGCAATGGGAACAATATTTACAAGGAGGTTTTTAAAATGTTGAAATTAGGCGTGATTGGTACTAATTGGATTACGCGGCAATTTGTCGAAGCTGCAGCGACGAGCGATAGTTTTCAATTAACCACAATTTATTCACGAACCAAAAGCCATGCTCAGCAATTGGCACAACAATTAAATTTGACAAATGTGAATTTAGTTACGAAACGTGTGGACTTATTTGCTAATTCTGATGTGGATGTGGTTTATGTCGCTTCGCCAAATAGTCATCATTATGAAGATACGATGCAGGCCTTAGCTGCTGGTAAGCATGTCATTGTGGAAAAGCCGTTAGTTTCCACGCGAGCGGAATTTTTAGCGTTACAACAAGCCTTAAAAGAGCATCCCAGTCGATATGTTTTGGAGGCTGCACGCCATATTCATGAAGCAGAATTTCAAATTTTGCAGCAAAAAGTGCAACAATTACCCCAAATTACAGGGGCCACGTTGACTTATCGTAAATATTCGAGTCGTTATGACCAAGTTTTGGCAGGTGAGGAACCAAATGTTTTTTCGCCCCAATTTTCTGGTGGTGCTCTTTACGACTTAGGTGTGTATTTGTTATATGATGCCGTGTGCCTATTTGGAATGCCTATGTCAGCGCAATATTTTCCACAAATGATTGCGACCCAAGTGGACGGGCAAGGTACCTTAATTTTGCATTATCAAAACTTTGATGTCACATTATTGGTTGGCAAAATTAGTAATTCCTATTTGCCATCGGAAATTTATAGTAATCAACAAACATTGTTGTTCGACGATGGTGGCACGGTCCGCAAAATCTGGGATAACCAAACATCTCATGTGCAACAATTTAACGAACACAATCCGATGTTGGCTGAAGCCAAAGCTTTTAGTCACATCATTCAAAACCATGATCAGGCCGAATTTGAACGGTTGTGGTACTTGGCCGATCAAGTTAACCAATTGTTAACCGATGTCCGTCAACAAGCACAAATCAAATTTAGCGCCGATCAGAAATGAGGAATAAATGCAGATTCCAACAGCATATCAGCAGTATTATCAGCAACATCATTTTCAACAATTAACGCCGATTCAAGCACAGGTTTATGAACCATTACGTCAAGGTGAGTCAATTTTGTCTTTGGCGCCCACCGGATCTGGCAAAACATTAGCCTTTGGGATGCCTTTATTGGAACGTGTACAAGCTGGTGGTGGGATTCAGGGTCTGATTTTGGAACCGTCGCAGGAATTAGCGATTCAAACTCGGAATGTTTTGCGAGAATTAAATCCCCAATTAAATGTTTATAGTGTTATTGGCGGGGCTAATGTACGACGGCAAATTGAACATTTGAAGCAAAAACCCGAAGTTGTCATTGGCACAATTGGGCGGATTCAAGATTTGGTTGAAAAACGAAAATTCAAATTGAATAAGATCCAAACTGTGATCATAGATGAAGCGGACGTGTTATTGAGTGATAAATTAACCACCGTACGTGCCTTGTTAAGTCGTTTGCAAGGACAATTTCAATTGGGATTGTTTTCCGCAACGTCGGCCGATATTTTTTCGCAATTGTCGCGTTGGTTTCCCCAACAGATTCAGACGATTGACTTACGGCAGGATGCACAATTTCGAGCCGGTTTGCAGCATTATTTTTTGTTGACGGCAAATAATCAAAAGGTTAATGTACTGCAAAAATTAGCGCATCGTAAAAATAAACAGAATTTGGTTTTTTATCAATCAAGTAAAGAATTACATCGTTACGCGGCCGATATGCGTTATCGCAAAACTTATTTTACTGTTTTGGACACGAGTGATCCCAAGAAACGGCGAGCGGATGCGTTAAACGATTTGCGTACTCGTGAGACCTCATTGTTGTTAACAACAGATGTTGCGGCGCGAGGCATGGATCTACCGCAATTAACGACAGTTATTAATTGGAACAATCCGCAAGATTTAACGGAGTATATTCACCGTAGCGGGCGCACGGGCCGCATGGGACGGACTGGTGAAGTCATTACTTTAGGCAACGAACATGATTTTCGAGCATTGCAGGAGTTGGTGCAGCCGCAAAAGATTAAGTTGCACAAGGTGCGACTGCAAGGTGATCAGTTGGTGAGCGTAGCCCAAAAAACTGCCCCAGCTTCGATCAAAAAGAAGTCCACAGCCCGTGATAAACATCGGCAACGGCACCAGAAGCAAAAGGGCTATCATGGTCAGGCAAAATAATCTTTACAGGATTCAGTTTTAGTGGCAAGATTAAGCTATGGTCTCGTGGCTCAGCTGGATAGAGCAACTGCCTCCTAAGCAGTAGGTCATCGGTTCGAATCCGATCGAGATCATCGCGTTGTCGCTAGCCTTGGCTCAGCGACTTTTCTTTTAGAGTGGGGCAAAATAAAGATAGTAGCTAACGGCTATGATGATCAAATCAATGATAATTACTAAAAGATAAAGCCATTTTTGTTGGAATAGTTGGTCGATTGCTAAGACTAGACTAAATCCACAACCAAAGAGTAAGATTCCAATCAAGAAGATTTTTTGCATAACTACTTCCTAGTTTCAGCTAAATTTTTAAGGAGTTCCAATGAAGAAAATTAAAGTAATGACCGTTTTTGGGACACGACCAGAAGCGATTAAAATGGCACCCTTAGTTTTAAAATTACAACAACAGCAGGAATATTTCCAAACAATTACAGTGGTAACCGCTCAACATCGTCAAATGTTGGATTCGGTCTTGAAAATTTTCAAAATTAAACCAGATTATGATTTAAATATTATGAAACAAAAACAATCTTTAAGCGGCATTACCAGTTCGGTTTTATTAGACTTGGATCAAGTTTTGGAACAAGAACAGCCTGATATTGTGTTGGTGCATGGCGATACGACCACGACTTTAGCATCAGCATTGTCTGCTTATTATCACCAAACGGCAATTGGACATGTGGAAGCGGGCTTGAGAACTTGGGATAAATATTCACCATGGCCTGAAGAGATGAATCGGCAAATGACGGATGATTTGGCGGATCTTTATTTTGCACCGACAACGCAAAGTAAAAGTAATTTATTGCAAGAACATCATCCAGAACCACAGATTTTTGTGACGGGTAATACCGCAATTGATGCCCTAGAGCAAACGGTTCAAACTGATTATCATCACACGGCTTTGGATCAATTGGATCCAGCTAAACGGATGATTTTGGTGACGATGCATCGTCGTGAAAATCAAGGTGCGCCGATGCGGCGTGTTTTTCAGGCGATGTTGAGTGTGGTGCAAAAACATGATGATGTTGAAATCGTGTATCCAGTCCATCTGAATCCAGTGGTGCAACAAGCGGCTCGAGACGTTTTAGGCAATCACCAGCGGATTCATTTAATTGATCCGCTTGATGTGGTTGATTTTCATAATTTGGCAGCACGTTCTTATTTTATTATGAGTGATTCGGGCGGGGTGCAAGAAGAAGCGCCAGCATTGGGCAAGCCGGTTTTGGTTTTGCGCGATACCACCGAACGACCTGAAGGTGTAGCAGCTGGCACGTTAAAATTAGTCGGAACTGATCCTGATCGTGTTCGTCAAGAAATGGAAACTTTGTTGAATGACTCGGATGCCTATCAAGCAATGGCGCAAGCTAAAAATCCGTATGGTGATGGCAAGGCCAGTGAGCGAATTTGTGCGGCCATTTGGTATTATTTTGGGCAAACGACTCAACGGCCCAGTGAATTTAAAATTTAAATTTGGTATTAACAATCTGAAACAATTTTTCAGGTTGTTTTTTTGATTATTTTTGAACATATTTTCAAAAATATCCTTTACATTTGTAAAAAGAATCATCTATAATGGAAACTGTATTAAAGAAAGGGGTTTCATGATGACAGATTTAACAAAAAGACAATTGGCAAAATATTTGGATCATACACTTTTGGCACCGAATGCGACGAAGGAGGAAATTATCCGGACTTGCAATGAGGCAAAACAATATCAAACTGCTTCGGTTTGTGTGAACGCACATTGGGCTAGTTTAGTTCATCAACAATTAGCTCAAAGTGAAATTCAGACTTGCGTGGTGGTCGGTTTTCCTTTAGGAGCTACAAGTACGCAAGCCAAGGTTGCAGAAGCTCAGCAGGCGATGCGTGATGGCGCAGACGAATTAGATATGGTGATTAATCTTGGTGAATTGCTTGGTGGTAATGATGGAGCGGTCCAAGCTGACATTTCGGCTGTGGTACAAGCAGTTCATGCTCAAGATAAATTGTTAAAAGTGATTATTGAAACGTCATTTTTGAATGATGAACAAATTGTCAAAGCGTGTCAGTTATCAGAGCAAGCACAGGCAGATTTTGTCAAAACTTCTACTGGTTTTAGTTCTGCGGGTGCCAAAGAAAATGACGTCCATTTAATGCGAGCAACGGTTGGGGAAAGTTTGGGCGTCAAAGCGTCGGGGGGAATTCACTCTTATCAAGAGGCTTTGGGCATGATTGAAGCTGGAGCGAGTCGTTTAGGTGTCAGTGCAACAGTCAAGATTTTAGCTGGAGCTAAGGATTGAGGAGGAACAAGTACAATGATTTATAAACGTATTTTTGGAATTGTTTTGGATTCAATTGGGACCGGTGAAGCCCATGATGCAGCCGATTTTTCCGATTTAGGCGCTGACACTTTAGGGCATATTGGTGCATATTTTAATGGCAATTTAAAATTGCCCAATTTACAAAAATTAGGTTTGTCCAATCAACGGGCAACACCGATTTTAGGTGTACCCAAGGTACAACAACCATTAGGATATTTTGGCAATATGCAAGAGGTTTCAGTTGGTAAAGATAGTATGGATGGGCATTGGGAAATGATGCAATTACCAGTTAAAACCAAATTGTCCTTTTTTCCAAACGGTTTTCCAGCTGATTTGTTAGCGAAAATTGCCGAATTTTCAGGACGAAAAATTATTGGTAACCGGCCCGAATCCGGCACCAAGATTATTGCAGAATTAGGCGAACAACAAATGAAAACCGGTGATTTGATCATTTATACATCGGGAGATTCTGTTTTACAAATTGCTGCTCATGAAGATATCATTTCGGTCAAAGAATTATACCGCATTAGTGAATATGCGCGCAGCCTAGTTAACGGCCCTGAATACACGGTAGGGCGGATTATTGCGCGTCCTTATGTCGGAGCAGACAAAGATCATTTTACACGGACAGCCAATCGGCATGACTTTACACTCAAACCAACAGGCAAAACGACTTTGGACTACTTACAAGAAAATGGTGTGACGACGATTGGAATTGGTAAAATCAACGATATCTTTAGTAGTCAAGGGATTGACGAAGGTTACCATAATGAGAGTAATATGGATGGGATGGATCATTTAGATCATGTCATGCAACAAGATTTCACAGGCTTTTGTTTTACGAACTTGGTGGATTTTGATGCGATGTATGGTCACCGTCGCAATATTAAGGGTGACGGCGAAGCGTTGATGGCTTTTGATCAACGTTTAGGACGAGTTTTAGATCAAATGCACGCGGATGATTTATTGATGATTACGGCTGATCATGGCAATGACCCTAGCTATCAAGGGACGGATCATACGCGTGAATTAGTGCCATTATTGGTCTACTCACCAAGCATGCAAGCACCAACTAGTTTACAGACGAGATCTACTTTTAGCGATTTTGGCGCCACGATTGCTGATAATTTCCAAGTTCAAACAAATGATTGTGGAACGAGCTTTTTAAACCAACTTCACTGATGAAAAGGGAAACAATGAAACCAACTGACAAAACGAAACTTAAACAAGCGTTAACGGTAGCACAACTTTATTACGAAGAAAATTTAAGTCAGGCAGCAATTGCACAAAAAATGGGCTTATCACGGCCGACGATTTCGCGCCTACTGCAATTGGCGAAAGAATCGGGTTTAGTGAAAATTCAGATTGAAAATCCATTTTTGAATGACGCTGATTTAACGGATATTTTGTCGCAGAAATATCAGGCACAAATTCATGTTGTAGCGCCGCATTTTGCTGGTCAAACAACTAATTTAGATAGTGTCGGAGCTTACGCGGCCAACTTTTTAACTAATCTAGTCAAACCTAATGACATTATTGGCATCGGCTGGGGGAAAACAATTCATGCGATGACACAGAATTTAACTGAACAAATTGTCCCAGGTGTGCAAACGGTCCAATTAAAGGGTGGTTTTAGTTTTAGTCATGAAAAGACTTTTTCTTACGAAAGTATCAACGAATTAGCGCAAGCTTTTCACACGCAAGCGCAATATTTACCTTTGCCCACAATTTTTGATAGTCAAGTGACGAAGGATTTGGTAGAGCAGGATCGGTTTATCAAGCAAATTCTGGATTTGGGTAAGCAGGCAAATATTGCCCTGTTTAGTGTGGGAACTGTCCGAAGTAATTCGTTGCTCTTTAACCTGGGTTATTTGACCCAGCAACAAAAAAGTGCGTTACAAGCTAAAGCGGTTGGCGACATTGTTTCACGTTTTATTGACAGCGAAGGACAAATTATTGATCAAGAATTGAATCAACGAACAGTAGGCATTGAGGCTAGTGATTTGAAGCAAAAACAAACTTCCATCGTGATAGCTAGTGGTTTACAAAAAGCGGCGGCAGTTCATGCTGTTTTGAAAGCTCATTACGCTAATTTTGCAATTTTGGATACTGCTCTAGCCCAAAGTTTGATTAATTATGAATAAAAAGGAGTCAACTAATATGAGAATGGTTGATATTATTGATAAAAAACGGCACTGCCAAGAATTAACACCAGAAGAATTACAGTTTTTTGTGGATGGTGTTTGTAATGGAACAATTCCCGATTATCAAACAAGCGCGTTACTGATGGCGATCTATTTTCAGGATATGACCGATCAAGAGCGGGCTGATTTGACGATGAAAATGATGCAATCAGGCGATCATCTGGATTTATCTAGCATTGATGGGATTAAAGTAGATAAGCATTCGACGGGGGGTGTCGGTGATAAAATCAGTTTGCCATTAGCCGCTGTAGTTGCAGCGACTGGGATTCCTGTCCCAATGATTTCTGGTCGCGGATTGGGACATACGGGTGGAACTTTAGATAAGCTGGAAGCGATACCAGGATATCAGGTGGAGTTGAGTGAACAAGATTTTATTCAGCAAGTTGCGCAAGAAAAGTTAGCCATTATTGGGGCAACGGGCGATATTGCGCCAGCCGATAAAAAAATTTATGCTTTGCGGGATGTGACCGATACTGTCGATTCGATTCCTTTGATTGCCAGTTCCATTATGAGTAAAAAAATTGCGGCAGGTACGGATGCTTTAGTAATTGATGTCAAAACCGGTGCGGGTGCTTTCATGAAAACGTTAGATGAGTCGGTGGCTTTGGCCAAAGCCTTGGTTGCAATTGGCAAAGGGGTCGGGTTGAAGTGTCTGGCAGTGATTTCAGATATGAATCAACCTTTAGGTTATAAGATTGGTAATTCGTTGGAAATCGAGGAATCAATTGACGTCTTGAAAGGCAAGGGTCCCGCGGATGTAACTGAGTTGATGCTGACTTTGGGGAGCTATATGGTCGTTTTAGGTGAAAAAGCGCCCAATGAAAAAGTTGCGCGTCAGCTTTTAGAAGAAGCAATTAGTTCTGGCAAAGCTTTAGATCGTTTCAAAGCAATGATTAAGGCGCAAGGTGGCGATGTACGGGTCATTGATGATTACACGATTATGCCGCAAGCGCAGTATCAAATTGAATTACCGGCACAACAAAATGGGGTTGTGGCTCAAATTAAAGCTGATGAAATTGGCGTTGCCAGCATGTTGTTGGGTGGTGGAAGACAAAAAGCTGAGGATCAACTTGATTATAGTGTGGGCATTGAACTACACAAAAAGGTTGGGGATGCGGTGCAAACAGGTGAGTCGCTGTTAACAATTTATAGTAATCGAAAAGATGTGAGCGATATCAAAGAGTTGCTATATCAAAATATCACAATTGCTGAGCAAGCTGCTAAAAAGCCAATGATTTATCAAATTGTGGATTGATTCTGGGATTAACCATTCTACACAAAATGAGCAATTTTAAAATTGAGAAAGGTCTGAACATATGCGATTTGTTTTCTTGTTAACGGGAATTTTGTTAGTGCTAGTGATTGGCTGGTTCGTGAGTAGTGACCGCAAACATATTAAATTTAAAAAAATGCTTATTATGTTTGTGCTACAACTCATAATTTCTTTTCTGTGTCTGAATACTTCTGGTGGTATTCACGCGATGAGTGCTATTTCTAATTTCTTTAATTGGTTGATGGTGCAAGCCGCTGGCGGGATTAATTTTGTTTTTGGTGGTTTGGTAATTCAAAAAGGTGCCTCGGTTTTCTTTTTGAATGTTTTGATGCCAATTGTCTTCATCTCGGCTTTGGTCGGCATTTTAAATTATGTGAAGATTTTGCCGTGGATTATTAAATGGACAGGTTATCTGTTGAATAAATTGGCCGGCATGGGCGAATTAGAGAGTTATTTTGCGGTTTCAACAGCCATTTTGGGGCAACCAGAAGTATTTTTGACGATTAAGGACATTATTCCTAAGCTAGACGAAAAACGTTTATATACGATCTGTGCTTCAGCCATGAGTGCGGTGTCAGCTTCTGTGGTGGCTTCTTATATGCAATTAGTGCCTGGTAAATTCGTCGTGACAGCTGTTTTGTTGAATATTTTATCAGCATTAATCGTGTCTTGTGTGATCAATCCATATGATGTTTCGGCTGAGGAAAATCAAGCAATTAATGCTGGGACGGCAACGATGGATCTGTCTCAGGAACCTTTCTTTCAGGTAGTGGGTAATTATATTCAGGATGGTTTTAATTTAGCGATGACAGTTGCAGCAATGTTGATTGGTTTTGTTGCTTTAGTAACTTTCTTGAATAGTACTTGTACGGTTATTTTTCATATCAGTTTTACGACAATTTTGGGCTATATCTTTTCACCAATTGCTTATTTGATGGGTGTTCCTAGCCGAGATATTCAACAAGTTGGCAGCTTGATGGCCACGAAGATGTTGACAAATGAATTTGTTGCTTTAGGACAATTACACAAATTGCTACATGTTTTAAGTCCCAAAGCTGTGGCGATTATTTCCTCTTATTTAGTTTCGTTTGCTAATTTTAGTGTTATTGGTATTATTACGGGGGCTATTAAATCCATTAGTGCTAAGCAAGGTGCTTTTGTGGCAAAATTTTCGATGAAATTGTTGTTAGGTGCAACTTTGGCTTCAATTTTGACAGGAACCATTGTAGGTCTGTACTTCTAACTATGTTATGAAACATTAAAAAAGTGCTCACCAATTATTCGACTAATTACAGTCCGACAATTGTGAGCACCTTTTTAGCGTTCATATTCAATAAAATGAATGTTTATAATTTTATTTATTGTTATTTTGTTCAATTAAGTTTGCGATACCCTCCAAAACGGTTGTCTTGGATGTGATTTCCTCATTAGGCAGTTCACTGACGATTTCTTGCAGTGACTGTTCCAAAGATTCATTTTCAGCAAAGGCATAATATTGGGGCAGTCCTTCTTCAACAACCCGATTCATTGCCATCTGCATAAAGTCAGAAATCGTTAAACCGTGTGTATGAAGGATATTCTGTGCTTTTTGCTTAACATTGTCTGCAATTTTTACTTCAATTTTAGCCACATCTTTTCACCTCAACTATATTATTGCACATTTGAGCAAAAATAAAATCAAAAATTGACATTCTTGTCTTGGACTATGGTAAATCATGTCCGGCCGCTAGATAGAGGTTATACCATTCCTGACGTGTTAACGTAAAATTATTACATTGGGCGCTATTAATAATATGATCTGGGTGGGTGGTTCCAAGAATTACTTGCCACTTTGCGGGATGTCGTAGAATCCAAGCCGCGGCTACGGCATTTTTATTAGTTTGATATTTATGAGCTAATTGATCCAGAACAACGTTTAGGTTGCCAAAATGGGGGTTGTCAATAAAGGTACCTACAGAAAAACCATGTTGAAATGGTGACCACGCTTGGACGGTTAGCTGGTGTTGCTGGCAATACTCCAAGGTTCCATCATCACGATCAATTCCGGCTGCGTCATCTAGATTGGTATGTAAGCCAAAATCGATCATCGCTGTATGCGCCAAACTAAATTGTAATTGATTAACGACTAATTTTTGGTGCAAACCTGATTGTAATAATTTAATTTGAGCGGCATTAAAATTAGAAACACCAAAATGATGGACTTTGCCATTAGCTATCAAAATATCAAAAGCTGTTTGGATTTCGGTTAAATCCATGAGCGGATCAGGTCGATGTAGGACTAACAAGTCCAGATAATCAATTTGCATGCGCGACAAAATTGTGTCGACACTATCTAACAGGTGTTGCTTAGAAAAGTCATAACGTTTATGTGGCACAATCCCGACTTTAGATTGTATGAACCAATCATCTCGTTGAAAGTTCCCCATTTGAAAGGCTTGTCCAAAGACTTCCTCGCAACGACCATGACTATAAATATCCGCCGAATCTAAAAAGTTGATTCCACACTGTTGAGCGGCAATGAGTGCTGCAGTTGCTTGCTCAATGGTGAGATCGCCCCAGCGCATGATTCCTAAAGCTAGGTTCGAAACTTGATTGAGTTCTGGACTGATTGTTACATATTTCATAATATTTTCCTCCTAGGAGCTAGTATAAAATTAATTTCCGAAAAAATCTTGTATTTAAAGGTTAAAAATTTATACTAAACATTAAAAGGAGAAAAACGATGAATTTTGAACAATTATCTAGTGAATTAGCACAAACGATTCAACAATTTCATTTACCAGCTTGCGGTGTCGGCATTTCTAGTCATGGTCAAACTTTTACGCAAGGTTATGGTACATATGACCCCGACTGGGTCTTTCCGATTGCGTCGATTTCCAAGTCATTTTTAGCGACAACCATTTGTCGATTGGCAGATGCTAAAATTTTGGATTTAGATCAGCCGATTCAACAAGCTTGGTCTGATTTTCAAATGTTTGATGAGCATGCAACTAAATCATTAACGTGGCGCGATTTATTGTCTCATCGTAGTGGCTTGCCAGCCCATGATTTAATGCGTTTTACTAATGGTCCGTTGACTTTGGCGCAAGTAGCTCAAAAAGTTCGTTATTTAAAACCAAATGTCGATGTCCGGTATCGAATGCAATATAATAATTTGATGTTTGGCGTGTTAACTTATGCATTGGAACAAGTATTAGGAACCGATTATTATACTTACTTACAGGAAAATTTATTAGATTTGTTACAATTGAAGCACACTTATGTTCATGATGAGCGGAGTTTGGCGCCCATTGCGCCACCGTACTTTAGATTTACACAGGGGCGAAAGAAAATTACTTTTATGTCTCCGGGCCATTTGGGTGGGGCTAGCAGCATGTTGTCGATGCCTGAGGATTTGTTGGCTTGGTCGCAATTTCATTTGTACAATTATCAAAAGCATGACGCCAATAATTTAGCGCAAATGTATAAGCCTCAAGTCGTCATGACCCCCAGTCGACCGTTTGCTAAGCCGCAGTTTAGTGCGTATGGCTTTGGCATGATGATGGAAACTTATCGTGGTTATAAGTATTTTTATCACAGCGGTTCGTTTATTGGTTATTGTGCTATGTTGGGCTTTGTGCCTGATTTGGACTTGTCTTTTGTAATGCTGACTAATATGGATAGTACTAATGCTACTTTTGCTGTGCCATATCAAATTATTGATGCGGCTGCTGGGTTAGACAAAGTTGATTGGTCCCAAAAAATTCGATATATCGAACGCCAAAATAAAGCACAACAAAAGGCGAAAGAGCAAGCACAATTTGGCGATACCAAGTTCGAAGTTGCCAGTCATTCCCGTTGGTTAGGGACTTATCAACATCCTGGTTATGGGACTATTGAATTGCGTGATTATAAAGGACAATTAGTGGCGAAATTTGGGACGATGACTTGCGCAGTCGTGCAAGATTTGAAGGGCAAACTCTTCATTGATGCACCATTATTACACCAGTTGATTGCGTTAAAAATTAATAACCGTAATTTGCAATTATTGGCTGAACCAGCTTTAGGCACAATGACCACATTTGAGAAAATTTAAAAAATTAGTTTAAAAAAGACTGCCCAGTGCGCATCTGTTGAGTTACTTCAGATCACATTGACAGTCTATTTATTTTTATGAACGTGTTGCTGGATTCGTTGCACCATCGGACTATTTTCTTGTAAAAAAATAGCTTGTGTGGATAAGTAATTGACCAATCCCACAATGATTTGGTCAACCATTTTGATGATTAAGTTGTTCCAATGCAAGAAACTGATGCCCAACCACATGATAATATTGTCCAGAATCAACGATAAAAGACGTTGAGACAAAAAAAGGCTACTTTCTTTAAAAAATGTCGACCAGCTCTGATAATTAGTGTGAAAAACTAATTTTTTATTGACAATAAATGAAAATACGTTGGCAATTAACCAAGCACCGGTATTAGCCAGCAATAAATTGATATGCCAATGGTTGTGCAATACGTTAAACATAATGACGTTGATGACGGAGGCCAAAAAGCCATAGATCGTATAAATAATGAAATCACGATGCTTTTTATAAATGTTCATTAATAAGCTTCTTTTTCTATTTAAAATGTTGGATCAAAGTTCGGGCAAATTGGTTTAAATTCGCAACATCCTTTGATTGTGGGGCCAATTCTACTTTGACACTAGTTGCCCCTTTAATTGCTCCCGCGCGTTGAAAGACGGTCGCAAAGTGGTCCACCGCAACGGCAAAATCTTGATAAAAGGTGTCGCCTGAACCGCACACACCAAAAATTTTACCAGTCAAATCAGTTTCCGCCAAATCGTGATAGAAGTCCAAACCTTCATCGGGAATATTACCTTCGTCACCGTCCGAATAAGTATAACTAACTAACACACAGAGATCCGCAGTTTGGTAATCAGCAGCATCTGTTTGCGAGATTTCAGATACATCGACGTCCATTCCTGCCTGTTCAAAATTTTCGCACAACAGATCCGCCATCTCTTCATCATTGCCGGTCATGCTGGCGTAAACGATTTTTACCTTGGTCAACAATCCAACCCCAATCTCATAATCTCGGCAACTATTGTACCAAATTACGTGCTTCTCGTGAAGCTGAACCAGAAAATGATTTTGGTCGTCAATTATTTGGTGAGTGAGCTATAATTATAAAAGAGAAAAAAGTGGAGGTATTGGATTGATTACATTAAAGTCAGAACGTGAAATTGCAGGAATGAGAAAATCGGGGGCGCTGTTAGCTCAAACCCATTTAGGGTTGCGCAATATTATTAAGCCGGGTATCTCCAGCATGGAAATTGAAAATTTTGCTGATAAATTTATTACCGATCATGGTGGGCATCCATCTGAAAAGGGATTTGAAGGTTATCAATATGCAACTTGTGTGTGTGTCAATGATGAAGTGGCTCATGCGGAGCCGCGTAAAGAATTAATTTTGCATGACGGCGATATTGTGAAAGTTGATATGACAGTAGAATTAGACGGTTATCAAAGTGATTCCTGTTGGTGTTACGCTGTGGGGACGATTTCGCCTGAAAAACAGCATTTGATGAACGTAACTAAAAAAGCCTTGTATCTGGGGATTGATCAAGCCGTCGTTGGCAATCGCCTAGGTGATATTGGTTATGCGATTCAACATTATGTAGAAGATCAAGAAAAAATGGGTGTAGTCCGTGATTTGATTGGCCATGGAATTCAGCCGACAATGCACGAAGCACCCAATGTGCCGCATTATGGTGAACCGGGTAAGGGTTTGCGGCTCAAAGAAGGGATGACAATTACAATTGAACCGATGGTGAATTTAGGAACTTGGGAAATTGACAGTAAATTCACCCCAAATAATTGGGAATATTTTGTGTCAGCCGATGGAACGACTTCAGCTCAATATGAACATACCTTGGCGATCACCAAAGATGGTCCCAAAATTCTTACTTCCCAAGATCCCATTGCGGATCAAGCTTATTTATAATCATGACTGAACAAAGCTCGAAACGTTCAGAGCAAACACCAACACCTTTATTTGAAACGAATTTGCCATGGTGGAAAAAAGGACAATACTTCATTCAATTGGTATCTCAAGGAATGAAGGATGGGGATTTGGCGATATCATCCAAAGCCGTAGTTTATTATGGTTTACTATCTTTTTTTCCGTTGATTTCGTTTGTGGGCAGTATTTTGCCATTCTTCCACTTGGATCCTCATTTTGTTTTAACATATATCAAAGACTTGGTGCCCCGCAAAATAGGTGGCTTTTTGAATCCAATTCTGGTTAAGTTGCTCACGCAAAAAAGTGATGGTCTGTTGTCATTTGGTATCATTGGTACTTTGTGGTCTAGTTCCGGCTTGGTGAATATCTTAAAACGTAGTATTAATCTGGTTTATGGACTGGATAATCAAACCATTTATACCAAAAAATCTTTCTTGAATTCCATTATTTTGCGAAGTACCGCGGTAGTCTTTACAGCCTTATTCGTGATCAGTTTACTTATTTTGTCGGTGACTTTGATTTTAGGTCAGCAAATTCTTGATTGGCTGGCACCTTATATGTCTTTTAAGGCTAATCTGTTTCAGAATTTATTGCACTGGAAATGGCCTGTGACAGCTATTATTTTAATTGGGATTTTATTGTTAGCATATGTTTTTTTGCCTAATTCCAATATTAAATTACGTTATTTACTGCCGGGGACGTTTTTTTCAGCTTTGGGATTTAGTTTGATGACACAGTTCTTTTCATTGTATATCAAGTATTTTGGTGGTCGTTGGAACTCGTATGGGACAATTGGCACGTTTTTTATTTTAATTTTGTGGATGAATTTTATTGCTTATATTTTTTTAATTGGTGCAGCAATTAACGCCGCAATGACGCGTAGTATGAGCGGTGAATTGGTTAAATCGGTGGGAATTAAGCGTTTGTATCATAAGTAAGAAATTCGTCATAAATTCATGATTTTGTTGTATGATTAGTCTAAGAATTTAATTTTGAGAGGAATCACGATATTATGGTAAAAGTTCGCAAAGCAGTTATTCCTGCCGCCGGTTTAGGTACCCGTTTTTTACCCATTACAAAGGCAATGGCTAAAGAAATGTTACCCATTGTTGATAAGCCGACGATTCAATTTATTGTTGAAGAGGCTAAAGCGTCAGGAATTGAAGATATTTTAATTATTACTGGCAAGGGTAAACGGCCGATTGAAGATCATTTTGATTCGGCGCCTGAATTAGAGCAGAATTTGCAGGCAAAGCATAAGGATGAATTGTTAAAAATTGTGCAGAATACAACCCATATTGGGGTGAATTTGTATTTTACACGCCAATCTTATCCGAATGGTTTGGGTGATGCAGTTAGTTTAGCTAAGTCATTTGTCGGCGATGAACCTTTTGTGGTGATGTTAGGCGATGATTTGATGTCTGATCAAATTCCATTGACCAAGCAATTGATTAATGATTACAATCAAACGCACGCCTCCACGTTGGCCGTAATGCAAGTGCCGAAGCAAGAAGTTTCTAAATATGGAGTTATTGATCCTGATGGTGAAGTGGATCCGGGGTTATACCGTGTTAAAAACTTTGTTGAAAAGCCGGCAGTTGAACAAGCGCCTAGTAATTTGGCAATTATTGGTCGGTATTTGTTGACGCCAGATATTTTTGCGATGTTGGATACGCAAGAACCTGGTGCAGGCAACGAAATTCAATTAACAGATGCAATTGACCGCTTGAATAAGACGCAGCGGGTCTTTGCTCATGAATTCAAGGGGCAGCGCTATGATGTCGGTAATAAGTTTGGCTATATGAAAACCAGCATTGAATATGGTTTGAATCACCCCGAAGTTAAGGACGAATTGCGTCAATATTTGATTGATTTGGGACAAAAATTAGCAGCAGAAAATACTGATAAGTAAGCATTTTATTTGAAGTATACGCATTCATCACTGAATCTGATTCCAAAGATTTGGTGATGAATTTTTTTGTGGACAACTACAATTAAGGCTTTTGGATCTTGAGTTTTGAGTAATAAGCGCAGTTCCCAGATTTTGTAGGACGTGTGTGAACTGGTTTTAAGTTCTAAATAATGATTTGTATTAGATTTGCTTGATGATATACTGGAGATTCCAAGATGCTGTCGCTGATTATCCTCATAGTAAAGTTGAAAATTTGGTTTCACATCGGCAACAAGTTGGATTAAGGTTTGAACATTCATTTGTTTCTTCTTTCATCAAAATAATAGCAATCTTACAGGAGTGAAGTTTTTGAAACCCAATGACATTGTAATTACGGCGGCTTATCGGACGCCAATTGGCAAGTTTCAGGGCAGTTTGAAGAATTTAAGTGCGGTTGATTTGGCAACGCAATTAGCTCAACAAATTCTGATACGAGAGCAATTTGATCCACAACTGATTGATCAAGTGATTTTAGGCAATGTTTTGTCCACCGGTCTGGGACAAAATTTGGCGCGTCAAGTTCAATTAAACGCTGGTTTGCCAGTAGCGGGCACAGCACTGACCCTCAATCAAGTGTGTGGTTCGGGGTTAAAAGCCTTGCGGGTGGCTCAAGGAGCACTAACCTTGGGTGATGCCAAGTTTGTGTTAGCCGGTGGTGTGGAAAGTATGTCACAAGCACCGGGTTTTGTGCGCCGTAATGGCAAGCAGAGTTTTGATCAGTCTGAAGTTATTGATAGTTTATTTTATGATGGCTTGAATGATGCGTTTGGTCAATATCCGATGGGCGTCACTGCGGAAAATTTGAATCAACAATATCATTTAACACGTCAACAATTGGATGAATATGCGTTACTTTCACAACAAAAAGCCACGCAAGCGCAAACGGCCGGGCACTTTGATGCCGAAATTATTCCGTTTGCCTCTTTAAGTCAAGATGAAGTTTTACGTCCGCAAACTACATTAGACGCGTTAACGAATCTGAAGCCGGTTTATCAAGCAAAAGGTTCAGTGACCGCCGGTAATTCTTCGCCATTGAGTGATGGGGCTAGCTTGTTGATGCTGACCACGGCTCAACAGGCACAAGCTTTGCAGTTGACACCGTTAGCTCGAATTGTCGCCTATCAAGAAAGTGGTTATCAACCAGAATTGATGGGTTATACACCGGTGCTGGCAATTCAACAATTATTGGCACAGCAACAGCAAAAAGTTGAACAAATTGATTTGTTTGAAGTTAATGAAGCTTTTGCCAGCCAAAGTTTGGTTGTGCAACAAGAAGTCGGGATTGCGCCGTCCCAATACAATATTGACGGTGGTGCTCTAGCTTTGGGGCATCCGTTAGGAGCTTCTGGTGCCCGCATTGTCACCACTTTATTGCATCAATTGCAACGCACACATCAGTGTTTAGGGATTGCAGCTTTGTGTGTTGGTGGCGGGCAAGGTTTAGCGATTGAAGTGGAGAATTTGCAATGACCAAATTTTATGAGTTATCCACAGAACAACGTTTACAGCAATTATATCAGGCTGGTTATTTGAGTGCAGCTGATTTAAAACTTTTAACGCCTAGTCAAGGTTTACCCACGGAAATTGCGAGTCATTTGGTGGAAAATCAGATTGGTGCATTTGGGGTACCACTGGGCTTGGCGCAGAATTTTGTCATTGATGGAAAATCTTACTTGGTGCCACTGGCAACAGAAGAACCATCGGTGATTGCGGCAGCCAGCAATGCGGCGAAGCGTTGCCAACAAGCAGGTGGCTTTCAAACTAAAGTGCGGCGTGAAGGACTAAACGGTCAAATTGTGTTTATGGGACAATTAGCGCATGCCGAGCAATTTTTGGCACAACATCTGGCCCAAATTAAAGCGGTCGCTACCAAAGCTCATCCGAGTTTGGAGCAACATGGTGGTGGCTTCAAGCAAATTACCGTCCGACAAGTGGGCGAATTTGTAGAATTTTTGTTGTTGATTGATCCAGCGCAAGCCATGGGAGCTAATGTGGTCAATACTTTAACCGAAGCCGTGGCTCACTATTTGGCAACGCAATTGCCACAATTAGAATTATTGATGGCAATTTTATCGAATCAAGTACCTAACCAACGAGTCCAAGTTCAAGCTCAATTTACTTTTGCAGAGTTGGCAACCAAAAAAATGGCTGGTCAACAGGTCGCAAAGAAAATTGTGGCGGCTAGTCAATTTGCACAGTTGTCCTCCTCACGTGCTGCTACACACAATAAGGGAACTATGAATGGGATGAACGCTGTGGTTTTAGCAACCGGCAATGATACCCGTAATCTCAATGCGGCAGCTTATGCCGATTTAACTGACCGACATCCGACATGGACACAATGGCAAATTACAGATGATCAGTTAGTTGGCACCATTGAACTGCCGTTACCGTTAGGTCAAGTTGGCGGCGCCATTTCGACGTTACCGCTAGCGCAACTGAGTTTGAAAATTTTGCAACAACCATCAGCAAAACAGTTGATGAGCATTGTTGCCAGCGTCGGTTTGGCGTCTAATTTGGCCGCTTTGCGAGCTTTAGTGACACGTGGCATTCAAGCGGGACATATGAATTTGCAATTGCAAAGTTTGGCTTTAATGGCGGGCGCGAACGGTGCGGAGTTGGAAGCGGTAGTGGCCCAATTACGCAAACAGCCACAACAAGCTAATTTGTCGTTGGCACAGGCAATTTTGCAACATTTACGTGAGAATTAGGAGGACGATTATGCAGTTTGGGATTGATAAAATTGATTTTTACACGCCAAATCAATGTTTGGATTTGGTGGCGCTAGCCCATGCGCGCCAAGTGGATCCAAATAAATATTTAATTGGCATTGGGCAAAAGCAAATGGCCGTAGCCCCGTTAGATCAAGATATTGTGTCAATGGCGGCTAATGCGGCTGCACAGCTGCTGACACCATTAGATCAAGCGGCGTTAGGTTTATTGATTGTGGGCACAGAAAGTGGCGTGGATCAGTCCAAAGCATCTGCCCTTTTTGTACATGATTTATTGGATTTACACCCAAATATGCGGACTTTAGAAATCAAAGAAGCTTGCTATGGTGCTACGGCGGGCTTGCAGTTGGCGTTGGATTTTGTTCGCCAGCATCCAACACAAAAGGCCCTAGTCATTGCCAGTGACATTGCTCGTTACGGTTTAAATAGTCCCGGCGAAGTGACACAAGGTGCCGGAGCAGTCGCAATGTTAGTGAGTGCTGAACCCCAAATTTTAGCGCTAGAAGAACAATCAGTTTATGCCAGTCAAAGTACTTGGGATTTTTGGCGTCCCAATTATTCCACGGAGTCTTTCGCACAAGGCAAATATTCTGAAGAAGTCTATCTTTCCATGTTTGCGGATTTATGGCAACAAGCTAGTGCGCAAAAACTAACTCAAGTTGATGAATTAGCGGCGTTATTATTTCATATTCCATTTTCAAAGATGGGTCGCAAAGCACTGCGCACTTTAGAAACCAAAATCCAACCGCAAGCTTATCAACGTCTGACGAAGCGCTTTGAAGCTAGTATTCAATATGGGCAGATTGTGGGTAATATCTACACAGGGTCGTTATATTTAAGTTTGATCTCCTTGTTAGAAAATGATATGAACTTACAAGCTGGTGAGCGAATTGGTTTATTTAGTTATGGTTCTGGTTCGGAAGCCGAATTGTTCTTTGGAACGTTACAACCAGATTTTAAGTCGCAATTAAAATCAGCAGCACATCAAGCATTGTTGGCTAATCGGACCAGCTTGACAATGTCTGAATATGAAGAACAGTTCAAGCAAAGCTTAGTCACAGATGGTTCAAAGCAAGTGGTCGATGTTTCTGATGTAGCAGTCCGTCACCGCTTAACGGGCATTAAGGGTCATCAACGTCAATATCAATAAGCTAAAGCGATAAACAATAAAGTTTATCGCTTTTTTGTGGAAAAATAAAAAATATTTTTATGAACAATTATTTCAAAGAAAAATATATGATTTTAGATAAATTCTAGATGTATGAAAGATATTTTTGAAATTGGAACTTTAAAATGCTATTTTTGAGAAAAATAATTGGCATGATTTACAATCTTGCTTGCTCGGGCATTTGCAAACGTCACAGCAATCAACTAAACTGAAATTAATTTCACAAGTGTAAATACCAACAAAAACAGGAGCGGTATGTTAAAATGTCTCATCATTCATCACGATTAGCTGGAACTAATAGAAACCATAAGAAAATCCTGGGGGGGTTCACTCCTATTAATTTTTGCTAGTTTGATTTTTTTAGTTTCAATACATAATGTGCAAGCTAAAGTGGCCACGAAAACCGCGCCACCCGAAATTACACCTAATATGATTGATGATGGCTTTAATTCGCCGGAATACATGCAAGAAGAGCAAGACAATGATTCAACAATTTTACCAGAAAATGATCATAAATCATTAGTAAGTTTGCAGTTAGCAAACCATTTTGGTTTAGGTTTAAATTTATTACAATATACGAGAGATTATAATGAAGAGACACCTTGGCCGGCTCCAATGACCACGTCTTATGTGAATTATTTAGCTTTTTCTGACACGTTAGGAAATGATTCAAACTTTTCTATGCAATATTTTTTACATTATATAGACGATAATGGGAATGCTAAGGGCGATTTGTTACAGGTGCCTGACTATGATAAGTACTTACCGATTGATAATCCCAATTCTTTGTTGAAATATTACGTGGTAAAAGATCGAATGGGACAAATTAGGGCTTTAAAATGGTTGAATTATTCAGTGAAGGATAGTATTTCTGACGGTGTTATTCCGAATCACGGATTTTTAACTGAAAGTTTGATTACACCATCCAAGAATTCACCTTCTAGAGTTAATTATCAATTATTCGTTAAAAACATTTCACAGTCAACTTATTCCTATGGTGCCTCTATGGGAAAAGAACTTTTTCAAGGAGGCGTGACGGGTTCATTCAAAGCATTAGGGGATAATCGGGGTTTTACCACGAGGTTGGGTGGAAATAATGTGACTGTTAGGACTAAAGTAGCTAATGGACCAAATCGTTATTCTGTAGGCTATCATCATACTTTTAATGGTTATGGTTATTTTCATGGGACTAATTTTGGCGATGCAGTTGGTCAAGAAGCAGACAACTATCCTGCTGGTACTGTTTTGGGTGATCGTGATTATTCTTATTTGGGTAATATGGATTTGTTGTGGCCAGTTCAAAAAATTGCTCCTCAAGAAACGCAGTGCCATAATGTTGAAATTGAATTAGATGTAGCTGGACGGGCCCATCCAGTCCTGACTCAAAGTTACAATAATCCGCAATCGGAACGGTTTAATCACCCGGGCGATAAGTTGAATCTACAAATCAAAATCGCTAACCAGACTGATCCGAATGTTAATTTTTCTTTTAATCCTAATACTTATTATGTAAATTTGCCTGCAGGATTATCCGTGACACAAGCAGATCTGAATCAGATTCAAGTTTTTGGCAAGCCGGCAACGGCTAGTTACAGTGCGACGACCGGCCAGTTGAAAATTGTCTCTTCTTCAGCATCGACCAGTTATAACAATTTTTCCGGTTTAGTCAATATTCCGGTGACAATAGCTGACGACGCACCGGCAGGCGATGCGGTGGTGAAGACGAGTTTTTCTGGAAGCAACAGAGATGCTACTAGCCAGACTCAGACGGTGAGTGCCGACGCTCCTGACTTAACGATTCCAATTTCTAAAGCTTTTGACGCTAAATTGACATTAGGCGTGAAGAACACGAAAGACACCGGTGATTATGCCAGTTCGGCGACGTATGTGCCGGGGGATACTCTCCAATATCATATGCAATATCAATTAAACGAAGCTAATATGTACAACTTAACATCGCCAGTAACTTTTAGTAGTCGTAATGCGGGGTTAGATTTTAGCAATAGTGCACCAAGTGTGACGGTAAATGGTGATCGTTCCGCGGCCTCGGCAACGGTCGATCCTAACACGGGCAAAATTACGGTCACCAAGGCCAGTGGCAATTTTAGTCCCGGGGATTTGCTTGATTTAACGTATAATGCCCAAGCTAAAGCCGATCCTGTGGCTGGCGAACCGGGGGCTAAGCACGAAAGTGCGACTAAGATGCCGTATAATACGGTGGGCATCAATGTGACCATGAATGGTCAGACACTTTCGAATACTTCCGCTTCGACAACGTTGCAACGCAAGGATTTAGATTATTTTGTCCGCGTGCCTGATGTCATTGATTTTGGACGCAATCCGCGCGTGTTTGATAGTCCGTTTTACAATACGACGAGTGGTCGATTGAAGTTCAGTCATTATTCGGCGTCTAGCAGTAAGCAGTATTATCTGCAAGTCAAGTATAATCAAGATTTGCGCACGAGCGCTTACGCTTACTTGCGGCCGGATTCAGGGAACGCGCTGATTGAATACCGACCCAATGATGTTGGTTTATATCAATCAATTGATGGGACTTCCAGCAATTTAACGACGGACGGTCTCACCACGCAAGGGATTAGTGATTTGACAAGCTATGTGTCGGATAAACATTTTCGTTTGAATTCTAATGACAAACCGCTGGGCAATTACAGTGGCACCATGACGTGGACGTACAGCAATTCGTTATGAGGGGATAACCTACTGGATTTTATTATCCGGTAGGTTATTTTTGATATACATGATATAATTTTTTTGAAAACGATCACAAATATAAAAAAGATGGAGTCAATTGGCGATGGATAGAACAACTTTTCGCAAAATGTATGAAACGGATATTTACAATCAAGCGGGGGTGCAAGGTTATGCTTATGTGCCGCATGGGATTAGTGTGGCGGTCAGCGATCCTCGGAAAATGGATGTTCCCGGCACTAATCCGGAGCAATTATTAGGTTTGGCGTTAAGTACATGTTTGAACGCGACTTTGCAGGCGATTGAAGCAGAGCAGGGGCTAGAGCATCAGGCGAGCGTCCATGTTCATGTCACGATGGGCAAGTCCAATACTGGGCTGGAATTTTTGGTCGAAGCGTTGGTGCGGATTCCCAATGTCAGTTCTGAACAAGCGCAAAAAATGCTTCAGCTGGCAGAAAAAAGATGCCCGGTTTCTAAATTGTTAAGTGGTAGTGCTAATTATTCTGTGCTGTTGGTTGATGAGGACAGTCTTTCTTGACTGAAATAAACTCGGGAAAACTCCTGTTTAAAAGCTGTGTTGATAGTGCTAAGATGGGAAATTAAAAAAACGTTTATCCACCTTATTAAAGGAATCAAAACGTTTTTTCTATATTATGCACTGTTAAGCGACATAACGCCATCATCGGCACCTTTTATGTCTACATGCTATTATTTTTCTGATCCAAAGTCAATATTAAACTCCCAGTTACAACCTTTCCAAAAACCTATTTCACGTAAGTATGATAATTTTAATGTCTTAGACAGTTGTGATCCCGTTAATAATTTGTCTACATCTTTGTTGAAGGGTTGTACTAAGTCTAATATACACATGCTTGAAATACATTTAAATTTTTATGAGATCGATTGGTTATTAAATTTAATTTTTTGATTAATGATTTGTCTAATGGGTATTTACCGCTATATCTACTTTTATTAATCATTTCGAAATGAGCACATTCATTTCTTAGCCAATTTATGACATGAAGGATAGATTCAAACATATTCCTATCAATTGATTCCAGATTGAAATCGTTTAAAATGTTCTTTGCAATATCACCAGTTAACATGGAAAACATCAAATGAAGTTGTCCAAAGTTTAATACTTTAATTGCAATCCACAGTGGTGTGTTTTCATCATACGCATTCATGTAGGGACGCCGCTGTCGTTTTTTAGTAATAAAAAATGGAAATTTTTTTCCTTCATTTATCGTAGGATGTTTTTTCTTCAAATTCCTAGAATACCCATATCTTGCATAAAATATTTCGTCTCTATCATCAACGCTTATTCTCTTATAATTCGATGGGTTATGATAATCTTCGCAATGTGGATGCTCTTCAGAAAAACGATACGCGATTTACGATTTTAATCTTATCTCGAATTCTCCAATTACAGATAAAATCATTGTCCGTAAATCTTTGTTTAGCTTATATACGGTGAGTAAATCATCAACATAGTAATTGCCATAATACTTATTTTCTTTTCCGTTAATTGTTATGATATCTTCCAAACCATTTATTAAATCAAAATAATTTTTTGAAGAAGTTCTTTTTTTAATTGATTGATTTCTCTTTATTTTCAACGCTTGATAATTTTAATTTTTTTTGATCAATTATAATCTCGCATTGTTCAGTTAAAGTTTTAAATTCCGTTTTTTGTTCAAGGTCAGTACTCAACTCCTTTCCTTTTTCCGCTCCAACACCGTCATACTTTCCACATGTGGTGTCTGTGGAAACATGTCAATTGGTTGAATGGATTGAACTTGATAGACTGGGGCTAATTGCCGCAAATCGCGCGCCAAAGTGGAGGGATTACAGGAAACGTAAACGACTTTGGCTGGTCCTGATTTTACTAATAATTCAACTAGTGAATTGGCTAAGCCAACGCGGGGCGGGTCGACAACGAGACTGGTGGGGCGCAAGCCTTGAGCGAGCCATTTAGGATATAATTCTTCCGTCGCGCCAACCGTGTAATGGGCGTTAGCTAAGTGATTTTGTTGTGCATTAAGATTGGCGTCATGCACCGCCTCTGGTATGGTTTCACTGCCGAGAACTTGGGCAACTTTTGGTGCTAAACTAATCCCAATCGTGCCTACGCCTGCATATGCGTCGACCAAAATATCATCAGGTTGTGGATCAATGGTTTTTTGCACAAGTTGATATAATTTTTGCGTTTGAATGGGATTAAGTTGCAAGAAAGCTCGTGGTGATAGCGCGAATTGTTGATTATTGATTTGTTCGACGAGATATTCTTTGCCCCACAGCAATTTAGTTTCTGCTCCCCAGACATCGTGGCTTGGGGCGGGATTATAATTCTGAAAGAGTGCATCGACTTCGGGAATTTGTGCGTTCAATAAAGCCAAGAATTGCCGTAATTTGGGAAACTTGCGGGAGTTAGTGATGACGGTGAGTTGTGATGTCTTTGTGAAAGTTGACTCGCGCACGACCAACGTTTTGAAAATGCCCGAATTATGTTCTTCATCAAAAATCGGCAATTGCAGTTGTTGAATTATTGGCACTAAGCGTTGTAAGATACTTAACGTTAAGCAGCTTTGTGTCGGCATGGTCAATGAATCGACGACTTGATGGCTGTGATTTTGATAGAGTCCACACACCACTTGGCCAGCTTGTTCTTGCAATTGAAATTGCGCTTTATTGCGATAATGCCACGGCTCATCCATGCCAATGGTCGGCAAAACTTGATAGTGGCGAAAACCTTGTGGTTGAAAATGTTGCAAAGCCTGCTTAACCATGAGGCGCTTGAAGTTGAGTTGTGCCGGATATTTTAAATGGGCTAATTCTAAGCCGCCAACTTTTCCGTATAAAGTGGGCACTTGGTGGTTGCGTAAGGAACTGTCGTGGGTTCTTGTCAAACATTTTCCACGCAAAAAATGAGGCTGAATTGCCGTAATTTCACATTGCACTTGTTCACCCGGTAAAACTTGCGGCACAAAGACTAATTTCTGATGGTAATAACCAATGCCTTCACCGTTAATTCCCATTTTTTTAATTTCGAGCTGTAATTTTTGACCAATTTTAATTGGCAAAGTGTCTTTTGACAAAAGTAGTCGACTCCTCAATAATTATTGTCAAACTTTGACTTCCAGTATAGCACACGCAAAAGGAGACTTAAGAACTTGAAAATCACGCAAATTACAACGCAAAAACGTCCGGGACGTTACAATATTTTCATTGATGGACAATTTGCTTTAGCGGTCAGTGAGACAATGCTGGTGAATCTGCAGTTAGCCAAGGGACAAGAATTGACGGCGCAACAATTAGCTGAATTGAAAGATCAGGAAGTTTTTGATCGTGCTTATCAACAAGCCTTGAATTATTTGAGTTATCAATTGCGAACACAGGGCGAAATGAAACAATATTTGAGACAACACGATATTTCGCCTGCTGTCAGCCAACAAGTGGTTTCACTGTTAGTTCAGCAACAATATCTGGATGATCGTCAATATGCGGCGAGTTTTGTGCGCACTGCGGTGAAAACAACGCTAGATGGTCCGCAAAAAATCCGCTATAAATTGCAACAAAAAAAATTGATGCCCGATGTGATTGAGCAAGCTTTACCACTCTATTCTGTCGAGCAACAGATTCAAAATGCAACTAAGCTAGCTCAAAAGTGTTGGCGCCAAAATCAGCGTCAACCACAGCATAAACGTTATCAAAAAGTACAACAACGCTTAATGACGGCCGGATTTGCTAGTGAAGTAAATTCTAAAGTGTTAGCGCAATTAGATTTAACATCTGATGAGCAAGCGGAGCAACAATTATTAGATCAAGCGATTGATAAGTTGTGGCCGCGTTATCGAACTAAAGATCAAGGGCGCCGCAAGTTGTATGCAGCTTTGATGCGCCGTGGTTTTCAGTCGTCGCAAATTAGTGCTGCATTAGAAAATCTCAAATAAGCGTGTTATTGGATTGAGCTTTTGCTATAATTTAAAAGAAATAGTAATTAGAAAGCTGGGTCAACTATGCAAGTTCCTCGTGAAGGAGATTACATAGCCATTCAGAGTTATAAACATGATGGACATTTACATCGAACATGGCGCGATACCATGGTGTTGAAAACGAGTGAAAATTCCATCATTGGCTGTAATGATCACACTTTAGTGACTGAAAGTGATCGCCGGCATTGGTATACTCGTGAACCAGCGTTAGTTTATTTTCATAAGCATTATTGGTTTAATATTGTGACCATGTTGCGTGATAATGGACCATCATATTACTGTAATTTGGCTACTCCTTTTGTGTTAGATAAAGAAGCGCTGAAATATATTGATTATGATTTAGATGTCAAAGTTTTTCCTGATGGTGAAAAACGCTTGTTGGATGTGGATGAATATGCAGCACATAAGCGTTTGTGGCGGTATTCTGATGATATTGATCAAATTCTGAAAGATAGTACAGAAACGTTAATTGACTGGATTGACCACAAAAAAGGTCCTTTTTCACAAGGCTATATTGATATTTGGTATCAACGTTATCAGGAATTATTACACCGATCATAAAATTTTAGCAAAGAAAAAAGAGCAGGTTATCTAACTTGCTCTTTTTCTACAAAAATTATTTTTGTTGTGGATCAATACTTAGACTGTTGTATTCAATATTTGAAGCGAGGACAAGTGACAAAACCAATAGCGCAATAATCCAGCCCATTAACGAACCTTGGATTTGGTACAATTCAAAGAGCCTGTGGATAATCTTGGTGGAGACAATTGTCATTACAAAATCAATCACGAAATTTAGATAAAAGTTAGTCATGCTATAATCAATATTGAAAAAGTTAATTACTTTTTTAAGATAACGATTGGTGGTCTGTTGCGTAATAATTTTAATCGGTCGATGGGCAATTGATTTGACCGCTATCATTAACACAGCACCGATGACAGCACAAATAATCAAGCGCCACCAACTGTTATAATGATTCACCAGCGCATCATAGCCTGTCCCGATTAAAGCTAGACATAAAAGATATGGGATAATAAATAAGAAAGTATAGATGATTGTAATTTTTTTATTAGACATAATTTGACCTTTCATAGGGTAATCGTACCGTAAGTTGGCAGATTTGTCTAAGTTATTTAGTTAACTTAACTTTGAAGTAGTGAACGGAGAATGAACATGAAACAAGAACAGTTGCAAGATGCAGTGCAAAAACGGCGGACGTTTGCGATTATTTCTCACCCAGATGCTGGAAAAACCACGATTACCGAACAAATGTTGCTTTTTGGTGGCGTCATTCGTTCGGCTGGAACCGTTAAAGGGAAAAAAACTGGCAATTATGCAACCTCTGATTGGATGGAAATCGAAAAGAAGCGGGGAATTTCCGTGACCAGTTCCGTGATGGAATTTGATTATCAAGATAAGCATGTCAACATTTTGGATACGCCGGGACATGAGGATTTTTCCGAAGACACGTATCGGACTTTGATGGCTGTAGATGCGGCGGTGATGGTGATTGATTCGGCTAAGGGTATTGAAGCACAGACGAAAAAGTTATTCAAAGTTGTTAAGCAACGGGGCATCCCGATTTTTACTTTTATGAATAAGTTGGATCGTGATGGCCGCGAACCATTAGATTTGATCGGTGAATTAGAAGATTTACTGGATATCGAAGGTGTTGCGATGAATTGGCCGATGGGCAGTGGCAAGAATTTGCAAGGGTTATATGATCTGCAAAATCGGCGGATAGAGTTGTACCATCCAGATGATGAACAACATCGTTTTCTTCCCTTAAATGATGACGGTCAGTTAATCGATGACCATCCCTTGTTACAAGATAGTTTGTATCAACAAACTTTGGATGAAGTTGGTTTGTTGAAGGAAGCTGGCAACACTTTTGATCGACAAAAAATCTTGCAAGGTGAACAGACACCAGTCTTCTTTGGGTCAGCATTAACGAATTTTGGGGTGCAGACTTTTTTGGATCAATTTTTGGAGTTGGCGCCAGCGCCTAGTTCGCATCAGTTAGTTGATGAAACAAACATTGCGGCGGATGACGCAGAATTTTCAGGATTTATCTTTAAAATTCAAGCTAACATGAATCCTAAACATCGTGATCGAATTGCTTTTGTGCGAATTGGTTCCGGCGAGTTTGAAAAGGGCATGGAAGTAAAATTACAGCGAACCCAGAAAGAGCTGCGGTTAAACAACGCGACGGAGTTTATGTCTGATCAGCGTGAACAGGTTAAAAACGCCGTGGCAGGTGATATTGTTGGGTTATATGACACTGGTAACTTTCAAATTGGGGATACGATTTATGCTGGCAAGCGGGAGGTGCAATATCCCGTCTTACCGCAATTTACGCCTGAACTATTCATGGAAGTAATTCCGAAAAATGTGATGAAGCAAAAGTCATTTCACAAAGGTATGCAGCAATTAGTGCAAGAAGGCGCTGTGCAGTTATATCGTAATTATCAAACGGGTGATTATGTTTTGGGAGCTGTGGGACAATTGCAGTTTGAAGTCTTTAAGTTTCGGATGCAAAATGAATATAATACGGAAGTTGTGATGAAACCGATGGGGGAGCGGATTGCACGTTGGATTAAGCCCGAGCAATTAGATCCGGCAATGTCATCTAGTCGCAATATTTTGGTGAAAGATTTAGCGGAGCAACCATTATTTTTATTCGAAAATCGATTTGCGGAACAATGGTTTGAAAATAAGTATCCGGATGTACAGTTAACAGCTAAATTATAAAAAAGGAACACTATGGACATTACTTGTCAGTAGTGTTTTTTTGTCATATAATACTATACGAAATATAGTATGGAAAGGGGTACGCTCATGGCAATTCAAGTTCCAGCGCGATTACTGGATGGTACGGTCCTTTCGTTTTTAAAAACTGAAGATTTATATGGCTATGCGCTGACACAACAGGTGCAAGCAGTGTTGGATATTTCAGAGTCGACGATTTATCCGGTTTTGCGCCGTTTGAAAAAGGGTGGTTATTTGGATACATATGATCAACCTTATTTAGGCCGTAATCGCCGATATTACCGTTTAACAGATACAGGTCAGGCCTTATTTTGGGAAATTAAGGCGGAATGGCAAAAATTCAGTGATGGAATCAATCAAGTGATGGAGGTCAATGAGAATGAAGTCGATCATTAAAGATTATTTGGCACAACTAACAAAAGAATTAGCGGCTTTACCAACTGATGAGCGGCAAGAAGTCGTTGGATTTTATCAAGAATTCATCTTAGACGCAGGCTTCGACCAAAAAGATTTGTTGGAAGACGAATTAGGGACACCCAAGCAATTAGCGCACAAAATTTTGGCCGATTATTCGTTGAGTTCGACGGCGTTGTTGCCGGCAGTGGTTGAACCTCAAAATCCGAAAGAAAAACTTCTTAAAGGGGGCACTTCGCGGCGGAATTTACGAATTGTTTGGTGGATTTTCTTAGGAATGTTAGCTGCTCCAATTGGAATTCCAACCATTTTGGTTGTCGCTGCTTTGTTATTGGCGATTCTAGTAGTTTTCTTGGCGATTGGCGCTTCATTTGTCGCCGTTGTTTTATCTCTATTCTTAAGTAGTCTGTTCATTATTTTCAGATTTACGATTCCGTTGTTGACCACGAATTGGGCGGTAGCGTGTTTTTATTTAGGTATAGCTGCAATAATGATGGCGATTTCGTTACTTTGTATGCCACTGATTATTAAATTTGCTCGGTTTTTGACGACACAGTGTGTCACATTTGCTCGATATTTAGGACGTAAATTTTTGAAGAAGCGTTACTTTCGTCAAAAGTCTCAACAGCAAGGAGATTACTAATGAAAAAATATTATCGTTTTAGTTGGTTGTTACTGTTGATAGGATTGATTTTGGTAGCTGTCGGTTATTTTCATGACGGTTTTCAACCACTAGCTGGAGATATGCACAGTTCCAAAGTTTATGTTTTGGATAATCATCGGGAAGTCCAACAATATAAAGTAGCGCCATTTAAGAAAATCCGGGTTGATTTGCAAGATAATGCTGATAATGTTCAGATTAAGTCGGGTTCTAAGTATCAGGTGAAGGTTATTAATGGACAGAAGAATCATTTGATCAAAACATATGTGAACAACAAGCAAGAATTAGTGGTTCAAGATCAGGGACGTTATTTTTATTATGTATCTGTGGGGTTAAAGAGCCCGCAGATTCAAATTACAGTGCCGCGTGATCAGGTTTTACAAAGTGTTCAGGGAAATTTGCAAGATGGTCAATTATCCTTAACAGATCTTCAGACGCAACGCTTAGTATTACGAGCTGATAATTCACGCATTAATTTGCAGCAGTTACAGGTTCTCCAAGCTGACAGTGATTTTCATTTAAGTGATAGTCAGTTGCACATGCAAAATTCTAATTTGAAGAAAGCTAAGTTGAATGTCGATGATTCACATCTCCAGTTCAACAATAGTCAATTACAATTGCACGGTCGATTGTCTGATTCAGTTTGTCGATTGAAACAAGTGAAACTGTTGGGCACAAGTAAAATTCAAATGAAAGACAGCAAGTTTCGTTTAGCGCAGATGACGTTGCCATTGAATTATCAATTTAAATTGAAAGATACGTCTATCAGACAAAAAGGCCGACGCTTACGACATAATCCTTATGCTAAGCAGATTCAAGTTCAACCGTGTTTGGTGGTTCGGTCAGATGATAGCTTCATTTCTATGTACTAAAAAAGAGTGATTCAAATCACTCTTTTTTGTGTTTAGACGATAATATTTATTTCTTGTCTTTGTCGTCATTTGATGCTTGATTCGTATCTTTTTTGGTTGCTTTGGTATCTTTAGTTTGTTTTTTTGATTCAGTAGCTGTGTCGCTGGAATTTGCTTCGACTTTAATATTGTCGTTATCCAAAACTGCCTTCAGGTGTTTTTCTTGAGGATGATCAAGATAATGATCTGCCACACGGTCTTCAATTTGATCCTGAATAACCCGACGTAATGGTCGTGCTCCTAAAGCTGGATCATAACCCAAATCAACAATTTTTTCTTTGGCCGGTTGGGTGACTTCAACGTCCAAACCTTGATCGGCAATCATACGATTCGTATCTTGAATCATCAAGTTCACAATTTTTAACAAACTTTCCTTAGATAATGGATCGAATTCAATAATGCCGTCAAATCGGTTCAAAAATTCGGGTTTGAAGTAATTGCCAAGTTTATCTAAAACAGAATTCGTATTACCGGACATCTCAGCGCCAAAGCCCACATTAGCTTCACTATCACCTTGTCCAGCATTGGAAGTCATGATGATAATAGTATCTTTAAAACTAACCGTGCGACCTTGTGAGTCCGTTAAACGGCCATCATCCAAGATTTGTAAGAACATATGCATTACATCAGGATGGGCTTTTTCAATTTCGTCCAACAAAATCAAACTGTATGGATGCCGCCGAACTTGTTCAGTTAATTGTCCAGCTTCTTCATAGCCAACATACCCTGGAGGTGAGCCAATTAACTTCGACACACTGTGTTTTTCCATATATTCAGACATATCGAAGCGAATCATGCTATCTTCACTGCCAAATAATTGTTTAGCTAATTGTTTAGCTAATTCTGTTTTACCAACACCAGTTGGGCCGACAAAGAGGAAAGAACCAATTGGGCGTCCAGTCTTGTTAAAACCAACGCGGTTCCGTCGAATTGCTCGGCTGACTTGACCCACGGCTTTATCTTGACCAATTACGTGAGCCTCTAATTCAGGTGTTAAATTGCGCAATTGCTCTTGTTCTTGTGCTTTTAAGTCGCCAACGGGAATATTGGTTTTTTCTTCGACAATACTTTCAATATCATCTTCGGTAACTTGGGGCTCTTGTTCAGTGTCAGTTTTATTATCACGAACTTCCTCAAGTTTTTTGGTTTGATCGCGATAAAAAGCGGCTTTTTCATAATCCTCTTGTTTGAGAGCAGTTTGCTTATTAGCTTCGGCTTCTTTAATTTTCTTCTCAATTTCCGCAGGATCGACAGGACTGAGCGTAAGATTTTTACGAGAGCCAGATTCGTCTAACAAGTCAATGGCCTTATCCGGTAGGAAACGGTCTTGAATATAGCGATCGGATAGGACCGCTGCAGCTTGAATGGCTTCAGGTGTATATTTTACATGATGATAAGCTTCGTATTTAGGTTCGATACCCTTTAAAATTTCAACGGTTTGGTCGACTGACGGTTCGCTAACTTGAACTGGTTGTAGTCGCCGTGCCAATGCAGAATCTTTTTCAATTTGACGATATTCGTTAAAAGTCGTTGCTCCGACTAATTGCAATTCGCCACGTGCTAAAGCAGGTTTTAAGACATTACCAGCGTCCATACCGCCTTCGGCATTACCAGCACCAACAATTTCGTGAATTTCATCAATAAATAAGATAATATTCTTGTTATTTTGTAACTCGTTAATTAATTCTTGCATTCGCTGTTCAAACTGTCCGCGGACACCAGTACCTTGCACCAGCGAAACAACATCTAAGCGAATGACGCGTTTACTCTGTAATTTTTCAGGAACTTCACCATCAACAATTCGTTGAGCTAAACCTTCCACAACTGCTGTTTTACCGACACCAGCTTCACCGATTAGAACCGGATTATTTTTGGTCCGCCGATTTAAAATTTCAATCACACGGTCAATTTCTTTATCGCGTCCAACGACAGGATCAATTTTACCAGCTTCAGCTTGAGCAGTCAGATCGACACCAAATTGACTCAAGATTCCATTTCCAGAATTATTACCACCGCCACCGCGCTGACCTTGCGTTGACATTTGTTGCTGACGCCGCATTTCTTGTTGAGGATCAATGCCGCCAAACAAGGAACTCAGATCGCCAAAACCAAATGGATCGTTATTCATCTTTGAACTTCCTCCCATCGCTTGTTGTTCACGCAACTTTCGATAGCAACTTTGGCATAAATTAACCTCGGCTTGCTGACCGTTAACACTAGTATAGAGATGGATAGTTGCTTCATTTTTATGACAATTTTGGCAAAGCATGAACTACATTCCACCTTTCTTTAAGGGTTTGTTTCAACTTCCAAACCGTTCATTTTTATCCAAAATAATAGTGATCATTTTGGATGCTGTGTTTGGTTATTGAGTACTAATTTTTAGTACAAATGAATTATACAATTAGCACTCGATACATGCAAGTGCTAAAAAAGAAAAAATTGAATTTTCTTTTAAAAAAGCTTGACTTTGCATGTAAAACACAGTATATAGAGATTTAATTAGTAATTAAAGTAATTTGCATTGTGAGGCAGAAGATGGATTTTCAACAAGAAATAGTAGGTTTAATCGCGGGCAAAATTAAACAAATTGATATTGAGCAAGACCAGTTTTTTGAGTTTAATCAGGCTTGGTTGGCTTGTCCTCAACATCATCAAATTGTGGGAACGGCCCATCGAAATGGTCAGATCACATACCGCTTTTCTGAAAACGAAAACAATTAGGCATAAGTTCTTTTTTAGTGTGCTAATACTGAAAAAACTTGCCTTGCTTTTTGAATAATGGTAATGTAGTTCTGATGTTAAGTTAACCCTTTTCATTAAATATGAAAATTCAGTTGGTAAAGAGAGGTTTTTATTATGGAAAAGAAAGACTTTCATGTTATTGCAGAAACTGGTATTCATGCACGTCCAGCAACGATGTTAGTACAAACTGCAAGTAAATTTAGTTCAGATGTTAATTTAGAATATTCTGGTAAGACTGTTAATTTGAAGTCCATTATGGGTGTTATGTCCTTAGGCGTTGGTCAAGGTGCAGATGTGACAATTACTGCTGATGGCGATGATGCTGCAGAAGCCTTGAAGGCAATTGGTGAAACGATGGCTAAAGAAGGTTTGTCAGAATAATGGTTAAAACAGTGAAGGGAATTGCAGCTAGTGATGGCTTTGCGAATGCCCCAGCCTATCTGTTAGTTCAACCGGATTTGTCCTATCAAAAGAAAGCGGTCACGGATCCTGAAAGTGAAGTTCAACGTCTCACAACAGCGATTGAAAAATCGGACACTGAATTAACGACAATTCGTGATATTGCTAAACAATCTTTGGGCGAAGAAGAAGCACAAGTTTTTGACGCACATAAGTTGATTTTGGCGGATCCTGAATTCACGGGTGCTGTTGAACAGCAGATTAAAAATGACAAAATTAATGCCGAACAAGCTTTAGATAATGTTTCTCAACAGTTTATTGCAATGTTTGAAGCTATGACTGATAACAAGTATATGCAAGAACGTGCAGCGGATGTTCGCGACGTTTCGAAGCGTGTCATGAGTCATCTTTTGGGTGTTGAATTGCCTAATCCAGCTTTGATTGATCATGAAGTGATTATTGTAGCTCATGATTTGACGCCAAGTGATACTGCACAGTTAAATAAGAAGTATGTTAAAGCTTTTATTACTGATATCGGTGGTCGGACCGCCCATTCTGCAATTATGGCGCGGTCTTTGGAAATTCCCGCGATTGTTGGTTCTGACACGATTACCACTGATGTCAAAGCTGGCGATCAATTAATCGTTGATGGTGTCCATGGGGATGCGGTGATTAATCCTACTGAAACAGAAGTTAATCATTATCAACAATTGGCGCAACAATATGCTCAAGAAAAAGCTGAATGGGCTAAATTGAAAGATGCTGCGACAGTTACGGCTGATGGTAAGCATTTTGAAATTGCTGCTAATATTGGAACTCCTAAAGACTTGGTGGGCGTTAAAGCTAACGGTGCCGAAGCGATCGGCTTGTATCGGACAGAATTTTTGTATATGGATTCTGCTGAGTTACCATCTGAAGAAGATCAATTTGCAGCCTACAAAGAAGTTTTAGAAGGTATGAACGGTAAGCCTGTGGTAGTTCGAACCATGGATATTGGTGGCGATAAGCATTTACCATATTTGCCACTGCCTGAAGAGATGAATCCGTTCTTAGGTTATCGGGCTATTCGGATTAGTTTAGATCGACAAGATATCTTTCGAACACAGTTGCGCGCTTTATTACGGGCTTCCGCGTTTGGTAAATTGCGAATTATGTTCCCAATGATTGCGACTGTTCAAGAATTCCGTCAAGCTAAGGGCATTTTGCAAGAAGAGATGGATAAGCTGACAGCTGAAAATATTCAATTTGATGCTAACTTGGAAGTTGGTATCATGATTGAAATTCCGGCTGCTGCTGTTTTGGCAGATCAATTTGCTAAAGAAGTTGATTTCTTCAGTATTGGAACAAATGATTTGATTCAATACACAATGGCCGCTGATCGTGGCAATGAGCATGTTTCTTACCTCTATCAACCATATAATCCATCTATTTTACGTTTGATTAAGCATGTGATTGATTCTGCACATCAAGAAGGTAAATGGGTTGGTATGTGTGGCGAAGCTGCTGGTGATTCTGTCATGGTACCATTATTATTAGGTATGGGATTGGATGAATATTCCATGAGTGCAACTTCTATCTTACGAGTGCGCTCGTTGATGAAGCATTTAGATACGAATGATTTACCTGACTTAGTTCATCAAGCGTTAAATGTTTCGTTAAGTAATGCTGATAATGCAAAATTAGTTAATGATTTTGTTGCTAAAAACCGCAAATAATTTCTTTTTTTAAGATTTTACTTTAGACACTGTTTAATTAGTTATGTCCTAATTAAACGGTGTTTTTTTGTGTGGAAGAATTAATCTTTAAATTTGCTTTCTGAAATTTAAAAGTATAGACTACACTTGTAAACTTAGTAATTGAGGGGGAAAATAATTGGAGGGAATTTCGCAGTCTGAATGGGAAGTCATGCGTGTAGTTTGGACTTTAGGTTCAGTTAGTGCCAAAGAGATTATTAGTAATCTTGATCAGACCGGTTGGCAAGCATCCACAATCAAAACGTTGATTGGTCGTTTAGTGAAGAAAGGCTGTTTACATGTGGAACAAAAACAGCGTCCGTATCAATATTCGGCCTTAATTACGGAGGATAAAGCGATGAACCAAAGTGCGGTAGCGTTGTTTCAACATTTTTGTGCCAAAAAAAAGGGTCAGACTTTGGTTCAGTTGGTGGCACAAATGGAATTGAGTCAAGCAGATGTTCAAAATTTGCAACAGTTGTTATCCGAAAAGCAAGCCCATGCTCCCAAACAGGTGGCTTGTGATTGTTTGAAAGGAGCTCATTGTGAATAAATCGCAAAATGACGAAATGGATATGAAGCATATGCACCACGATCAGCAGATGAAGATGGGTGATTCAATGGAACATATGGATGGTATGTCTATGGATCACTCCATGGGAAATATGAGTATGATGCATATGGGGAATTTAAAACAAAAATTTTGGTATTCGTTGATCTTATCATTGCCCATTTTATTTTGTGCACCCGCGATGGGTGTTTGGCTACCATTTCAATTTTCATTCTCGGGTTCTCAATTTGTTGTCATCATCTTTGCCACAATTTTATTCTTTTATGGTGGGTGGCCGTTTTTAACGAGCGCCATTGGTGAACTAAAAGAGCATCAGCCTGCGATGATGACATTAATTTCGTTAGGAATTACAACGGCGTATGGTTATAGCCTATATGCTTTTATTATCAATAATTTTGTTAATCCTGCAGCACACGTCATGGATTTCTTTTGGGAATTAGCCACATTAATTTTGATTATGTTATTGGGGCATTGGGTCGAAATGAATTCGTTGATGTCAGCGAATGATTCGGTGGCGGACTTGGCATCTTTATTGCCAGACCATGTTCAGGTCAAACAGGACGATCAGTGGACGGAAGTTCCGTTAAATCAAGTTGCCAAAGGGGACGTTGTTTTGGTGAAAGCTGGCGCGTCAATTCCTTTAGATGGACAAGTGATTGATGGTCAAAGTGCGGTGAATGAGTCATTGGTTACTGGGGAAACGCGTTTACTGAAAAGGAAACAAGGCAGTTCGGTCATTGGTGGTTCAATTAATAATGATCAGACGCTGACAATTAAAGTAACTAAAACGGCGCAAAACGGTTTTATTGCTAATGTGAGTCAATTAGTGCAAACAGCTCAAACAGCCAAGTCTAATTTACAATCTTTAGCAGATAAAGTTTCAGGTTGGTTGTTTTATGCAGCGGTTGTGGTGGGTTTATTAGCATTTATTATTTGGAGTATTTTGAATAATGTGCAAACAGGCTTTTTACGCTTGGTGACGGTTTTAGTCATTGCTTGTCCGCACGCTTTAGGCTTAGCAATTCCCCTAGTTAATGCATGTAGTACTTCCTTGGGGGCCAAAAACGGATTGCTGGTGCGCAATCGTAAGGTTATTGATTTGAGTCCGCAAATTGATTATGTCGTGCTGGATAAGACAGGCACCTTAACAGAAGGTAAATTTCAAGTCCATCAATATGAATCGTTGGTTTCAGACCTAAATGATCAAAAACTTTTAGCATTAATGGCCGCTTTAGAACGTCAATCAAGTCATCCAATTGCTAAAAGTATTGTCAAAAAAGCTCAACAACAACAAGTTTTAGAGTTAACAGCACAAAATGTTACCAACTTAACAGGACATGGTTTAAAGGGGGAAATTGCAGGTAAGGAATATCAATTAGTTAATCAACAGTCTTTAAAAGAGCAACACTTAACCATTCCTGAACTAGCGGTTTCAGAATTGACACTTAGCTATTTAGTTTGTGAGCAACAAGTGTTGGGGTATGTGGCGATTGGTGATCAGCTGAAACCTTCGGCCAAGAAATTGATTCAACAGCTTAAGGAACAGAAGATTACGCCATTAATGTTGACAGGTGATAACGAATCAGTAGCCAAAAAAGTAGCGGATCAGTTAGAGATATCTGAATATAAGGCGAATCTCTTACCGCAAGATAAAAATCAGATTATTCAAGAATTACAGCAGGCTGGTCATCATGTCTTGATGACAGGTGATGGTATCAATGACGCTCCTAGCTTGGCACAGGCTGATATTGGAGTAGCTATTGGCGCTGGAACCGATGTCGCAATTGATGCGGCGGATGTGGTTTTAGTCAAGAGCGATCCGTTAGATATTATGAAATTTTTCTTGCTTGCGAAAAATACACATCGCAAAACAATTCAAAATTTGTGGTGGGGCGCAGGTTACAATATTATTGCTTTGCCGTTGGCAGCAGGCATTCTAGCACCGATCGGGATTATCTTAAGTCCCGCACTTGGGGCCATTTTGATGTCATTATCCACAGTAGTTGTTGCAATTAATGCTTCATTGTTGAAGTTTTAGCATATTTAACAAGCGCAGCGTTTAATTGCGTGATAGAAATGTTCAATAATGAACTAACTTGGTGTAAAATATGGAGATCAGAAGTAATAATTAAAAATTGCTTCTGATCTTTTTTGCGGTATAAAATGCTGTGTTCTGGCAATTGAGTAATTTTATTAATTAATAAAGCGCGATTGTCTGCATCCAATTCCAAATAAGTGAGATAAAAAATGGGAGTTAGATTTAAAGATTGATCAGGAAAAATAGACGACCAATCAAAGTTGCTGGCAGCAGTTGTTTCGGTGATCAACAAGTAGTCGGTAGGATGTTGCACATTGTAAGCAAGTGTACTATTCTGGTCCCAATGAGTTTGTAAAAATGATTTAGTGCCGAAAGTTAATTTAATTTTAGACATAACAATTCTCCTAACGAGGTAAGCTTAATGAAAATCACAGTTTTAGGTTATTATGGCGGTTATCCTTATCGCCAGCAAGCAACAAGTGGTTATTTAATTCAAGATCAGGGTTACAATTTATTGCTGGATTGTGGTAGTGGTGTGTTGAATTCTCTGCAAAATTATTTAGATCCGTTGCAATTAGATGCGGTTTTGTTAACACATTATCATCATGACCATATGGCTGATATTGGTGTGCTGCAATATTATTGGCAACTGCATTCTGGTTCTAAAAAAGTCTCACCATTACCTATTTATGGACATACCCAAGATCCATTGAATTTTGCCAGTTTAACTTTTGCTGATTTTACTCAAGCTAAATCTTATACAGTGGATCAGTCAATCAATTTAGGTCCATTTACGATTGATTTTATCCAAACAGTGCACCCAGTGCCAGCATTTGCAACGCGGATTAGGGATTCACAGCAAAAAGTTTTAACATTTACGGCAGATACGGCTTATTTTAAAGGTTTGATTGATTTTGCGCAGGATGCGGATTTGTTGATTACGGATACAAATTTTGGTGCTGATAAAAAAGGAAAAATTTGGCATCTGACGTCCAGCCAATCAGGGCAACTGGCGGTAGATGCTCATGTCAAACGCCTGTTGATTTCGCACTTGCCTCAAGAATATTCGATTGATCAGTTAACGCAGGAAACACGGGCTAGAGCGGAAGGATTACCAGTGGATCATGCACATACCGGCTGGCATTTAGTTCTAGAATAAGTATGAAAATCAATTTTTGAGAAATATTTCATTTAAAAATAATGATAAGGCAATAGGTATATACCAATGTTGCAAAAAAGCATATTATTGGACACTTATTTTCTTAACAAGTTACAATGTACATGTGATAAACTTTAATCACGATTATGGGAAAAGGAGAACATTTTATATGGTTACTTTATATACATCTCCAAGTTGCACATCTTGTAGAAAAGCAAAAAAGTGGTTTAAAGAAAATAATATTTCTTATAAAGAACGAAATATCTTCGCTCAACCATTATCGAAAGCTGAAATTAGGAAAATTCTCCAGATGACAGAAGATGGAACCGAAGAAATAATCTCCAAACGATCGAAGGCTTATCAGGCTTTAAATGTGAATATGAACGATTTAACAGTTGCTGAGTTGATTGATTTAATTGAAGAAAATCCCGGTCTATTAAGACGCCCTATTATGATGGACGAAAAAAGTCTGCAAGTGGGTTACAACGAAGATGAAATCAGAAGATTTTTACCACGAGAAATTCGGGTGATGGAATTACACGAGTTACAACGGGCACAAATATTGTAAGTTTATGGACTAGGAAAAGTCAGTTTTTCTCATTGTTTGAGAAAAGCTGGCTTTTTAACCAGTAATTCTTTACTTTCTGACAAGGCCTGTTAAAATTATAATAATAAGTGAGGTGGGTCGTTGTGGAAGTAGAACACGTAAATAAAAATATGATTCGCGTTACTTTAGAGAGCCATGACTTAAAAGAACGTGGCGTCACTGTTTTGGATTTATTGGGCGATCGCCAACAAATTGAAACTTTTTTTTATAATATTTTAGAAGAAGTGGATACAGACCATACTTTTGTAAAGGACCACACGGTTACTTTTCAAGTGATTCCCAAAAGCCAAGGGTTGGAATTGTTAATTACGAAAGTTCCACAAACGTCGCAAGACGATGATGATGATTTATTAAGGGCTATGGATCTGTTAAAAGATGAGAAAGAACCCACTGATTTAAATGATGAATCCGAGACGATGGATAATATAACTCCTGAAGTTAAAACATTGGTGTTTAGCTTTGAAGATTTTGAAAATTTTGTTTCCTTAAGTAAAGTTTTAAAAGTAGATTCGTTAATTAGTGATTTATATCGATATCAAAGTCAATATTACTTAGAATTGAAATTATTTCCGCAGGAACTACACACACTTGAAGTTGCTGATGTGATTTCATTAGTTAAAGAATATGGACAGTTGGTTCACCTAGCGCCAGCTATGTTAGAAGAATATGGGCAATTATTGATGGAACAAACGGCTTTACAATTAACTCGATATTATTTTATTTAACTAAAAAGACATAATTTTTATGTCTTTTTTTGTATTTTTAGTAAGGGTATAAAATGCTTATTGCTAAAAATGAATTTGGAAAGTTGATTTATGCACAATCTTATCATGCACCAGAGAAAGTTTTTTGCCCGGATTGTGGTAAAAAAGTACAATTGGTGGTTCGAGGACAGCAACGTCCTTACTTTCGACATCAGACCCATCACGTGGGTAACAATGAAACAGTGGCTCATTTTCGTGGCAAAACTTGGTTAGCAAAATGGTTTGCTCCATATTTTGATGTTTCGCTGGAATATGTTTTGGATGAAAAGCAGCGAATTGATGTTTATGTGACGGATTCAAAGACACAGCTGGCAATTGAATATCAATGCGCCATGATTTCAGCGGAGGCATTGCATAATCGTCAACAGCAATATTGGGATAAGGGACTGCATCCGTTATGGATTTTTGGTGAGCATCATCATCAGTTGAATCAGAAAGTATCGCATTTACAAACGATTTTAAGTTTTAATCGACAGTGGGGCTATTATGTCTTGTACAAATTGCCCAATGAGGATTATTTACGTTTGTATTACAATTTTATGATGCATCCAGCAAGCAAAAAAGTTTACTGGCAACTGCAAAAAATTAGAACTTGGCCACAATTATTAAAGTTTCAACCTCATTTGATTGATTATCAGCTAGAGCCTATTGATTGGTCACATTGGTATTTGTTGCACTGTCGTCGTCCAGATCTCCAATTTATCCAAGTTCAAAATTGGTGTTATCAAAACCGTCAATCGTTAGAAGTTTATATAAAAAAAACACCGTCCCAGACGATGTTTCCTATTTATAATTATTTACCTTGTTATTTGCCCTTGTTGAGCCAGATATCAGGTCAAAAAACGATTACCTTGCCGTTGGTTAAAGAAAAGTTTATTTCAATAAGTGTAACGCAGGACGAGCAGAAGTTTTTGTTTCTTGATCATTAGCACTGGAAGGCAAGAGTGAATTGAGTGCCAAATGTAATTCGTATTGTGAACAATTGGGGATACAAAGTCCCTTATTTTTGGAACCAGAGTAATCGTAAATAACCGATGTAGGAGTATTAGTGATTTTGAGTTCAGATGCAATCTTTTGATCTTCCAAACATTGATTAAGTGTTAATTCACTTTGAACATCCTGTTGCAAACTAGTCCAATCTAAATGATTGTCTAATGCAATTTGTTTAACGAGGTCAACGCTAAAATTTTGGCCTTGAAAGTTAATTGCATGTTGTAAATCAATTAAAAATTGCCGTCCACTTTTATTTCCCTGAAAAGTAGCCGCTTTGTAGTAAACTGTTGCTTGATAGATATCGCGCGTAAGATGATTGCGCAAATTGATATCCCTTAAGTTATAATGATTATTTTTTAGATAATTATCAATCGAAATAAAATTATTCAATGCGATAAACTTGAGATGAGCATTAATATGATGCTCTTTTGCAAAATCAATAATCGCCTGTTCAGTTCTTAAACAACGCTGACCAATTGGATTGACGAACACAAAGACTTCCCACATGAAACGATTCCTCCTTAATTCCCTAAATATTCCCCATATTTAAAACGTATATAAAATAAGATACCAGATCCTCAATTATTTTCAAATAGTAAGCTCTTATTTTTACAAAATTAGTAAAAAGTTTTCAAAATAATTTTCAAAACCGGATATGTTATAGTTAATTTGGCGAGGTGATTAAATGAGTGAGCGAAATTGGAAAACTTTCTTACTACCTTATGAGCAAGCTGTTGATGAGTTAAAAATCAAATTACGTAGCATGCGCAAAGAGTTTTTGGATGCAGGAGAGCATTCACCTATTGAATACGTAACTGGACGTGTTAAATCCATTGAAAGTATTCAAGAAAAAATGCGTCGTCGTTACATTTCAGAAGAATTGTTAGAACAAGACATGCAAGACATTGCTGGCTTACGAATTCAGTGTCAGTTTGTTGAAGATATTTATCAAGTCGTTGATATTTTGCATAGTCGCACAGATTTGTCAGTTGTGGAAGAACGTGATTATGTGACAACCAGTAAGCCGAGCGGTTATCGTTCTTATCATGTCGTTTTACGTTATCCAGTCCAGTTGGCTAATGGCGTCAAAGATATTTTGGCGGAAATTCAAATTCGAACTTTAGCAATGAATTTTTGGTCAACAATTGAGCATTCTCTTAATTATAAGTATCAGGGTGATTTTCCGGATGACATTAATTCACGGCTAAAGCGTGCCGCAGAAGCTTCATTTATGTTAGACGAGGAAATGTCTAAAATTCGTGAAGAAATTCAGGATGCTCAAAAATACTTCTCTGATCAAAAAATTGGTGATATCAAATATCCAAAGGAGAATCAGCCGCATGAGGGTGTGGATTCATAATAATTTTAAAGATTTATCGCGGAGTGTGGCCCAACAATTGAATCAAAAACTAAGTGCCGCAGGCGTGATTATTACTTCTCAAAAGCCTGATTTAGTGATTACTGTGGGCGGCGATGGGACTTTTTTAAGTACGTTTCATCAATTCAGTGATCAATTACAAAATCTCCGTTTTGTTGGCATTCATACAGGACATTTAGGGTTTTATACGGATTGGCAAGATTCGGAAATTGATGAGTTGGTGAATGGTATTTTGTCAGGACAACAGACGACGATTGATTTTCCCTTGTTGAGTGTAAAAATTACCTACGCTAATGGTCAACAAAAAAAATTATTATCATTGAATGAATCACAATTAAAACGGGTTTTTCAAACGATGCGGGCTGATATTTTGATTGATGGTCAATTTTTTGAACGTTTTCGAGGGGACGGAATCAGTGTATCAACTCCAACAGGGTCAACGGCTTATGCCAAATCTATTGGGGGAGCGATTATTGATCCGACTCTGGAAGTGATGCAATTTAATGAAGTGGCGCCAATTAATAATCGAGTTTATCGAACCGTTAATTCACCGTTGATTTTACCGAAAGGACAGCTTGTAACAGTTGTGCCTCAAACAGCTTCTGATTATGTGATGACTGCTGATAATTTGGCTTATGATAAAAATAAAATTGTCAAAGCCGAGTACCAAATTGCCGCCGAAAAAATTCATTTGGCTAATTTTCGCCCGAAAAATTTTTGGCAACGAGTACGCGGAGCCTTTTTAACGGACGGTACCCGATGAATTATCACTTTATTAAACGAAGTTTGATTAGTCAGAATTTACGCCAGTTTTTGTGCCAGCAAGGTTTTTCAAAAACGCAGCTAAAGCAATTGCAGTATCACAATGGGCATGTTTATGTTAATCATAAGCGGCGTTATTGGAATTATCAGTTGCGACCAAATGATGAGATTATTGTTACTTTGCCTCAAGAACAAGGTTCGGATCAAATCTTACCTCAACAGGGTACATTAGACGTGTTGTATGAAGATGATAATTATTTGTTTGTGAATAAACCCGCAGGAATTGCTTCATTGCCCGCGAAGGGCCTAAATAGTCCGACGATGGCTAATTTAGTGAAAGCCTATTTGCAAAACGCGCAGTTGAATGATGTTATTCATCTGGTTTCACGCTTGGATCGAGATACTTCAGGAATTTTGACTTTTGCTAAGAATGCTTACGCTCATCATTTAATTGATCAGCAGTTTCGAACACAAAGTATTGCCAAAGAATATTTGGCCTTATTAGAAGGCAATTTTGCAAAGCAACAAGGCGAGATTAAGTTAGCTATTGGTGTTGATCCGCATAATCATAACTTGCGTTGTGTTGATGCTAATGGTAAATTTGCGTGGACCAAATATCAAGTCGTGCAACAATTTGATAATTTTGCTCAAGTTCGAGTGCAATTGATTACGGGTCGGACGCATCAAATTCGGGTACACTTTGCAGCTTTAGGACATCCCTTATTGGGAGACCAAGCCTATGGTGGGGCAACGGACTTGATTCAGCGTCAAGCGTTACATTGTTGTCGGTTTCGGTTCTTTGATCCTATCCAAGATCAGACATTAACGGTTAAAGCACCGCTGGCACCAGATTTACAAATGATTGTATCAAAAAAGCTTTCTGCTACTGAATAAGTAACGGAAAGCTTTTTTTATTTGAGAAAGCCAAAGTAACCAATAACGATGATGGCTAAAATAATTCGATACCATCCAAAGGCTTTGAAATCATTTTTCTTAATGTAATCCAATAAGAACTTGATGGACAGATATGCCACAAGAAAAGATACAAAGGTTCCAACTAGTAAAATAGTAATTTGCATTCCGGTAAAAGTATTACCATGAATGAAATATTTAACTAACTTTAAACCACTGGCGCCAACCATGGTTGGAATAGCCAGAAAGAAAGAAAATTCAGTGGCTACAAAGCGTGAAGCACCAATCAAAATAGCTCCCAAAATCGTTGCACCTGAACGGGAAGTTCCGGGTACTAGCGATAAAATTTGAAAAACACCGATGGCAAGAGCAAACGAATAAGGCAACTTGTTGAGTTGAGAGAGCTTGGGTTGTCGTTTTTTATTCCAATTTTCAATTAAAATGAATAAAATACCGTAAATCAACAAGGTAGCTGAAATAACTTGCCAAGTATTGAAATGTTGATCCATAAAATCATTCAAAGGCAGTCCTACAATAATTGAAGGTATGCAAGCCAATAAGACTTTCCACCATAAAGACCAGGTTTCTCTTTTTTGAGAAGTTGATTTTGTAGGAGAAAAAGGATTTAATTTGTGAAAATAGATGATAACGACTGCTAGAATAGCTCCTAATTGAATGACGACCATAAACATATTAATGAAAGCTTGTGATTCTTGCAACTTAACGAATTCGTTCGCTAAATACAAGTGACCAGTTGAGCTAATGGGTAAGAATTCGGTGATACCTTCGATAATACCCAGAATAATTGCCTTTAGAATGTTTAACATTTAATTCCTCATTTTCTCAGCCCTAATGGCCTATTTAAAAAATTTGAGACAGGTTCCTTCCGGAACAGTGGCTTCGTTATTGACAAATGTCAATTGCCCAGAATCTAAGTTACGCCGCAAAATGGAGACATCATTTGATTTTTGATGTGGAACGAGAATAAATTGACCACTCGGATCTAGTGAAAAATCACGAGGAAAATCACCCTGAGTTTTGATCGTTTGCAGATGTTCCAATTTTTGGCCATCAGCAGCAATTCTAAAGGAAACAATTGAATTATGACCACGGTTAGACGTATATAAATACTGACCGTCAGCACTGATGCGAATTGCAGCGGCAGTATTTTCACCTAAATAATTTGCTGGTAATAAATTGTAGGCTTGAACTAAACTAAATTGACCGTTGAGATAATTCAAAACGAGAACTTGGGAGCTCAATTCGCAGATACAATAAGCCAATTGCGGATTTTGCGGGTTGAATACAAGATGACGCGGCGCACTACCAGCTGGTGCTTGAAATTCAGCCTGTAAATGAGCTTGACCGTCATCGTTTAGTTGATAAGTGGAGATTTTGTCAGTACCATAATCACATACAATCAATTGATCGTCGGGTGCTAAATGAGCCATATGCGGGTGAGAAGCCTCTTGTTCAGCTTTCACACTATGACCGGTTAATTGGATTTGGTCAGTAATTGTCAAAGTTTTGTCAGGATTAATTTTGTGAATGGTGACAATACCCGTATGAAAATTTGCAGAAAAGACTAATTGCTTTTGTTCTGCAATTTCGACATAAGCGGGTGAATCTTTAGGTTGTAAGGCGCTGCCTAAGAATTGAAAATCGGCGTTGATATCGTATGCAGCAATTCCACCTTGTTCACCATCTTGAATGATGGAATACAAAACATCATCGTTAGAAACTGCAAAATAAGTGGGACCTTGTAATGGCACAGCTAGTTTGATGTTAGAAATAGTTGTCGATTGGGTATCAAAAAGCATTTGATAAATTCCCTGACTCGTTTGGCGAGTATAACCGCCAATTAATAATTTTTCTTTCATGAAGAAAACCTCCTTGAAAAACATTTTATAACAACTTATTCAAAATTGCTGATAGTATTGCATTAATTTGCTAAGATAAATATAAAAACAGGTGAAAAATTTGACTGATATTCAAGTAAAGATTACGGCAATTGGCAAAGATGCTTTGTTGGCAGATGATGATTTTTTGATTTTGTTTGACGAAGAAGTGACTGATGATTTGCGGACGGTTTCGGTGATTCAAGAATTGACCGCTGCTCAAAAACAAGAGTTTGCACTTAAAATGGGTGATCAGATTGTGATCGATGGACAAAGTTATCTGATTCAGGCGCTTGGCGAACAAGTTAATCAACAATTACAAACTTTAGGGCATACGGTACTTTATTTTACACAACGACCAGATTCATTGCCTATCAATGGTGTTTATTTAGATGGCGTTGTACCAAAAATCCAAATTGGTTCTGAAATTCAATATCAACAACGAGGTTAAAATGAAGCAAAGAACGTGGTTTACAAAATGGTTTTTGAATAATAAATTTACGGTCGTCTTGTTGAATATTCTATTGACATTTTTGATCATTGCTGTGTTTGCTAAAATTAGTTATGTTTTCCGTCCTTTATGGCAAATTTTGGGCATTATTTGTCCCCCTTTGATTGTGGCGGCAATCATGTATTACTTAATTAAACCGTTGATTAACTTATTAGAAAATAAGCTTCATTTTAAGCGCTTATTGGCAATTTCGTTAGTATTTTTAGTCATTATCTTAATTGTATTATGGGCTGTTTTGACTCTAATTCCGATCATTCAGAGTCAGACTGCGTCTTTAATTAAGAATTTACCGCATTATTGGCATATGTTGCAGCAAGCAGTTAATGATTTGGCACGTGAACCCCATTTACGTAGGTTGCATATCCAAGACAATCTGTCTTGGAATAAGATTTCGCAATCGTTTATGCATAGCATCGGTGGTACGGTGAACATTGCTTGGAGCAACTTTACCTCAGCAATTAGTATTGTTTCTAATACTGTGATGATTATTTTGACAGCGCCATTTATTTTGTTCTTCTTATTAAAAGATGAACAAAAAATCAAGCCAAGTATTTTGCAATTTATACCTGATCGTCTCAAAGCTGCAACTTCACAAACATTGAGTGAGATTAATGCTGCTTTGAGTTCATATATTCGTGGGCAGTTGACGGTAGCCTTTTGGGTGGCAATCATGTTTTCCATTGGTTATCTGATTGCAGGCTTACCTTATGGTGCCTTGTTAGGAATTTTTGCAGGAATTTGCAATTTGATTCCATATGTTGGCTCGGCCATTGGTTTATTGCCAGCTATTATTTTGGCTTTATTATCAGGGCATCATATGATTTTTATTGTGATTATCATTTTTGTAATTGAGCAGACTATTGAAACAAGAGTCGTCTCACCCTTAGTTGTAGGCAATAAAATGAATATGCATCCAGTGACGACGATTTTTGTTTTATTAGTGTCAGGTGGAATGTTTGGTTTAATAGGGGTAATTGGAGGAATTCCCAGCTACGCCATTTTAAAAATCTTATTTACTAAAACATTTTCCTGGTTTCAAGCTAATTCTAATTGGTATCAAGAGAAACGCTTGGATAGGTCGGAAGATCAATCAAAAACGTAGCAAAATAATAGCTTACCCTTAAAGGTAAGCTATTTTTACGATTAATCACCATTATAAATAGAATTATTTACTAAAATATAATCAACTTTGGTTAAATCTTGTAAGCAATTACCACCTGCATAGGAAATAGCAGATTGGAGATCTTCCTGCATTTCTTGGAGCGTATCGTGAATTGAACCACGATAAGGGAGAATAACTTTTTTACCTTCAATATTTTTGTGCTGCTTTTTTTGCATTTGTGAGGCGGAGCCATAATAAATCTTAAATTTCTGATGATTTTTTTTGATGATTTCACCCGGATTTTCATCGTGACCCGCTAATAAAGAACCGATCATCACCATCGTAGCTCCAAAACGAATTGCTTTGGCAATATCACCGTTGTTACGAATACCGCCGTCAGCGATGATGGGCTTTTTAGATGTTTGTGCACAATAATTAATGGCGGCTAGCTGCCAGCCTGCTGTTCCAAAACCTGTTTTGAGTTTAGTAATGCAAGCTCTACCAGGACCCACACCTACTTTAGTAGCATCGGCGCCAGCTTCTTCTAAAAATGTGACTGCCTCAGGTGTGGCCACATTTCCTGCAATGATAAAACTATGCGGCAGCATTTTTTTAATATAACCTATTAAATCTTTTACGCTGTCGGCGTAGCCATGGGCAATATCAATCGTCAGATAGTCAGGCGTCAGTTGCGCTGTTGCGAGTTGTTGAACTAATTGATAATCTTCAGGTTGAATTCCAAGACTAATGGAAGAAAGGAGCTGTTTTTGGTGCATCATTTTAACAAAATCAAAGCGTTGCTCAGGCTTGAAGCGATGCATAATATAAAAATAATTGCGGCGAGCCAGCCAAATAGCTAATTGTTCGTCAATTATACTAGACATGTTGGCGGGAATCACGGGGATTTTAAAGGTGTGATCGCCCAAGCGGACGGAAGTGTCAGCGTCGCTACGATGCTGTAAAATACATTTTTGTGGAATTAATTGGACTTCATCGAAATCAAATACTGGAATTTTTGCCAATGTTGAACAACCTCGTTTAATGAGTTATTTACGAACTATATAGTCTTTATAAATAATTAAAGTTCGATATATGCTTAATTTAATGGTAATAAAATGATAAGTCAAGCTAAAAAGAGCTTGTACTAACAAAGCGGACGTTGTATAATACCTGACTGTGGACTTAGATTAGTTTTCTTTATCAAATTATAAATTTAATAAAGAAAATTAAATAGACGCGATTAACGTATCTTCTTGCTGCATATGCCGAGGGGATGCGTTTTTTTATATAATTTATCAATGAAAGAAGAGCAACTTATGACCAATCATATTGCATTGTTTGAACCGTTGATGCCTGCTAATACAGGTAATATTGCGCGGACTTGCGTTGGTACGAATACCGTCTTACATTTAATTCGGCCACTTGGGTTTAGTTTGGATAACAAGCACATGAAACGTGCGGGCTTAGATTATTGGGATAAATTACAGTTAGTCATTCACGATGATTTGGCGGATTTTTTGAGTAGTATTCCTGACTTACAGCAATTATATTTAGTTAGTAAATTCTCTGATAAAATTTATAGTGATATTGATTATTCAGACACTAAAAAGGATTATTACTTTTTATTTGGTAAGGAAACGACGGGCTTGCCAGAACAATTTATGCGTGAAAATCAAGACAAGTGTTTGCGAATTCCAATGAGTAATAATATTCGGGCTTTGAATTTATCTAATAGTTGCGCGTTAGTAATTTATGAAGCTGTTCGACAACAACATTTTGAAGGCTTAGAACTCACGCATCGCTATGAGCACGACAAATTACATTAAGGAGAAAGTTATGCAAGTAAATAAGGGACCGTTAGTGGTTCAAGGTTATCATTATGACTTAGTGGAGCCGACTACGGCAGCAAAAACGGATATTCAAGTGCAAATCCAAGAATATCAAGACGATGCTGCTGCCGAAAATTCCGATGCTGGACAAATGGTTCAGATTTTGATTCCGTTTGATATTCATCCGGAGCAGGCGCCATTTGAAATTTCTGGTTTACTGGGCCAAGTAATTCAGCTAGTTGACTTTGATGGTGAAATTAAAGATTTAAGCGGTGATATTGTGGAACAGTTATCCCAACCCCTGATTGAGCAAATTCAAATCATTACTTATCAAGTTACGGCGTTGACTTTGGATCATGGCTATCAGTTAGATTTTCAGGCTGAGTTTGGTGATGGTGAGTTGCAATAAAATATGATTTAAAACTTGGAGAAATGTTCCAAGTTTTTTTGTTTACAAGAAACTATTTGGAATTTATAAGTTCAAATCATTTACAAATATATTTATTTAGAATATAATAAAAGTGATTTCTCATAAAAATAATTTTGCTTTTTATTATATTAAGACTAATATTAGTTAATTTGAATGGATGTATTTATATTTAGTTTCAATATGTTTGAAAAATTGAGGTGAATATTATTATGAAACAAACTTTCAGTTTACTAAATGTGTGGCATGTGTTGAGAAAGCATTGGCAAACAATTTTATACTGTTTGATTTTGGGATTAGGCGGTGCTGTGATACTAGTTTTTGCAGTGTTGAAGCCACAATATCAAGCTCAAACGCAAGTTGTCGCTTCATTGTCGTCTAAAACTGCTCAAAACAATGATGAGATTAATAATAATTTGCAGTTATTGAACACCTATAAAGAATTTGTCGTCAGCGACATTGTTTTAGAAGATTCGGCTCAAGATTTACAACAGTTAGGACTGGATCGCAAAGCTAGCGAATTAAAGAAGTCGATAAAAGTGGTTCAATCGCAGAATTCATTAATGCTGACGATTAAAGTGACCGATGCTAACCGCTATGCTAGCTCAATGATTGCTAATGTGTTGACGAAAGTATTTCAAACTAAAATTAAGCATTATTTTCATGGTGATAAAATTTTGATTGTTTCTAAGGCACAAGTTCCCCACCATACGGCTCAACCACGAAGAATGTTGCTGATTGTTTTGGGTGGGGTCTTAGGAACTATTGTTGGTCTGCTGTTGAGTTTAGTGTTAGAACTAACTGATCGCACAGTTAAAGACGAATATTTTATCAAGAATGATTTGGATTTGCCAATTATAGGTAGAATCGGCGCAATTTCATCCAAGCAGATGCAAAGTTCAATCGCGCAAAACTCATTGGCAGAAGATGAAGAAAAGCAGGATTTGGCCGCTGTTGGGAGGGATAAAAGATGACTTTATTTCGTAGGAAATCGCAAGATTTGAACCAAATTGGTTTAACTAGTTTTTTTCAACCTAATTCGACGAGTACTGAACAATATTTGACTTTGCGAACCAATTTGCAATTTGCGTTTGATGATGCACAAGAAAGTCACACCTTAGTAGTTACTTCGCCAAATAGTAATGAAGGTAAGTCAACGGTTGCAGTTAATTTGGCGTTAGTTTGTGCACAAGCTGGTCAAAGGGTGTTATTGGTTGATGGTGATATCAGACGCCCGACGGTGTGGCAAACTTTTAAACTTGCTAATCGTCAAGGTCTCAGTAATGCTTTGGCGGAAAATGACGGTGTGCAGGCGTATATTCAAAAACTACAAATACCTAATCTAGATGTGTTGACTAGTGGCACGCAGATTGCTAGTGTGTCGGAGCTCTTAAATTCCAAACGTTTGGCGAATTTAATCGCGCAAGTTAAAGCTCAATATGAATTGATTATTTTTGATATGCCGCCAATTAATACTGTGACAGATGCAGCAGTGGTGTCAGCACAAACTGATGGGGCAATATTAGTAGCACGTTCGCATGTAACTCTGAAAAATGAGTTACTCAAAGCCAAAGAAGCCTTGGAATTAGCGCACGCCAAAATATTGGGTGTGGTTTATAACGATATTAATCAAACTGATCGTGATGATGATTATTACTATGGGAATAATGAATGACTGGTTTGGTAGATCTGCATTGTCATTTATTACCGCATCTTGATGATGGTCCTGATAGTGTGGCTGATAGCTTGGCTTTAGCACGCGTTGCAGTCCAACAGGGCATTACACAAATTGTCTGCACGCCTCACGATAACCATTATTTTCATAATTCGCGGGAGCAAGTAACGACAATTGTGACAGCTTTTCAGCAATATTTAACGCAGCAGCAAATTAATTTGGAACTATTGCCGGGACAAGAACTTTATTTGGATGCTGAGACATTGACCAAGTTGGCTCAAGATCAATTATCATTTATTGATCCTCAAAAGCATTATTTATTGATTGAGTTTCCGGAAATGGAAGTTCCTAATTATGCGCTAGAGGTGATTTCAGAATTAATTGCGCGCCAAATTACGCCCATCATTGTTCATCCCGAACGTAATGGCAGTTTGATTAAGAATCCCAATGAATTATTTGAACTATTGAGTTGGGGATGTTTAGCGCAAGTAAGTGCGGGCAGTTTGCTAGGAAAATTTGGTCTGAAAGTTAAGAAAACGGGTTGGTGGATGTTAAAACGCCACGCCATTCAATTTGTGGCATCTGATGCGCACGGCATTCAGAAACGGACTTTCTGTTTGCGCGAGGCTTATCAAAAAATTGCACGGCGCATGGGTGAAGCACAAGTTGCTCAATTACAAAGTGCTGCTCAAAAAGTAATTAATGGGCAGCAGATTTTATTATAAGGAGTCAAATTTTTAAACTTATGAAACGAAAAAAACAACATTGGGTTAAAGCTTGGGGAAAGATTATTGGTTTGCTTGTTTTTTAATTGGTGCTAGGTGTTGGTGTCTATGCAGGTCATCTATACTACGATCTGAAATCGACAAGTGGACGCATTTATCATGCGCCCAGTACGAAACATAAGGATGTTTCCAAAGATTTACAATCGTTAAAACAGAAAAAAACAATTTCTATTCTAATTTTTGGGATTAATAGTAATCAAAGTTTGCGTCATTCGGACAATTATGGTGAAGCGCAAGCGGGTGATGCTAGGTGTTTTAAATCCACGGCGACATCAAACCGAATTGGTCAATTTGGATAGTAATATCTTAGTTACCGATGTACAAGATCAAGGAAAATCAGTCTCGCTAAAACAAACTTATGTTCAAAAGCAAGAAGCAGCCACGATTCCTGCGGTACAAGACATTTAAATGTATCAGTGGATCATTATTTTACCTTTAATCTGCGTGGTTTACAGCAACTGATTGATTTACTAGGCGGCATTAGTGTTGATAATCCCCAGGCTTTTAGTGAACAAGGAGTTAGTTTTACACAAGGCCGGATTCATTTAACTGGCGATTCAGCTTTGAAATTTTTGATGAATCAACCACCACAACCCAAATTACGCCAACAACGTCAACAATTGGTGGCAAAAGCTTTGGTTCAGGCAATGGGTCAGCCTAAATTTTTGGCACATTATTCAGATATTTTGAATGTGTTGTCAGATAATGTACGAACCAATCTAACGTTTAAAGATTTTCAATTATTAGCAAAAAACTATCGAACTACGGTGCAATCAGTGAAGTTTGATTATCTGATGGGAAGTCATCCCAAGTCTGATGAAGTTCACAAATTAACGAACAAATTACAGAAAAGGTAGATTGAGTTAAAAAAGGATGCGTTGACATATGATTTATGAAAAGCTGAGTCAAGTTTACGATTATTTAAGTCGCAAACTTGATTTTATTTTTTGGGAAATTCAATGGCAAAAAATGGGTTACTTTTTGTTTCAATTAATTTTTAATATTTTATTATCAATTGTTGGCTGTATAGGCTTTTTATTGCTGGGGATTTTTTTAAAAACTAAGACTTTTTTTTGCAATGATAAGGGACCGATTTTATACAAACAAGAACGTATGGGTAAAAACGGAGTGCCATTTTATATCTATAAATTTCGGACAATGGCCGTAGATGCAGATCAATTTTTGTACGAAGATAAAGAATTGTATAAGCAATATATCGAAAATGATTATAAATTACCGTTAGGTCAGGATCCGCGGGTCACTAAATTGGGTTTGTTTTTACGCAAATGGTCATTAGATGAATTGCCACAATTTTGGAATGTTGTGAAAGGTGATATGAGTATCATTGGTCCACGACCGGTTGTGAGAGATGAACTGAAAAATTACGCGGATTATAAAGAAGTAGTGACTTTGTTGTCAATGAAACCGGGAATTATTGGTTATTGGCAGGTCATGGGACGCAGTAATTTGCGTTATCCTAAGCGTTGTGCGATGGAATTGTATTATGTTGAACATGCATCTGTGGGCTTAGATTTGAAGATCTTCTTAAAAAGTATCGTGACGGTTTTAAAACACGTGGGGGCATATTAATTTTGAAAAAAATTCTCTATATTGCTGAAGCTTTTGATGGTGGCGTGTTATCTTTTTTGCAAGAACTGACAAATAATTTGGTAGATCAGTATGAAATTACGATTTTGTATGGTCGAAGACAAACTAGTTTGGAGCAAAGACAGACAACTTTTGATCCGCGGATTCAGTTGATTGAGATTAAGTCTTTTCAACGAGCTTTGAATCTGAATGCTGATTACCAAACTTATCAAGAACTTAAAAAATATTTACGACAAATTGATCCAGATGTCATTCATTTAAATTCATCTAAGGCAGGGTATTTAGGCAGATTGTTGCCATATCGTAAAGATCAAAAAGTGTTTTATAATCCGCATGGCTATAGTTTTTTGATGCAAGGAAATACGCATCATCAGGAAAAAATATATTATTTAGCTGAAAAGACCTTGGGTTATCGGACCAAGGTTCAGACTGTCGCGGTAGGTCAAGGTGAATATCTGCAAAGCAAAAAAGTAACGAATAATAGTATTTTGGTGAATAATGGAATTGATTTACAAGCAATTGATCAAATAGCAGTTAATACTGAGATTTCAGAAAAAGCAGTTGTCACAGTTGGCAGAATTGATGTGCAAAAAAATCCACGTTTGTTTAATCAATTAGCGCAACTTTATCCTGAAAAAGAATTTGTGTGGTTGGGTGATGGTCCACTGAAAGATCAATTAACTGCACCAAATGTGCGGATTTCAGACTGGTTGGCACATGAACAAATTATTGCGATTCTCAAAAAAGTGCAAACTTTTGTTTTATTATCTAAATGGGAAGGATTGCCGTTAGCGTTGTTGGAAGCAATGTATTGTGGCAATTATTGTATTGTCACCAATGTGATTGGCAACAAGGAGTTGATCCGTGATAATGAAACTGGTGCTGTCATCAATGATTTAACGCAATTGCTGGAAGCTTTCAAATGTCCTAGGGCTAAGCGACAACGATTGATGACGAATGCTCAACGGGAAGTTGAGAAAGATTATAATTTGCATAAAATGGTGCAACGGTATTGTCAGATTTATGGTTGAGATAAGGAGACTGTGGTGAAAACAGTTTTACATTTTGTTCGGACGAATATTTTTAGCGGTTTGGAGAGTACGGTGATCAATATTTGTACTTTGGTTTCTGGCTATCGGCATTACTATGTTTGTCCGACAGGACCCATTGATGCTTATTTGAAGCAGAACCAAATTAACCGGATTGTCTTGAACAAATTGACACCTAGAACAGTTTTGCAGGTTCTTCGGCAATACCAGCCCGATATAGTGCAAGGTCATGATGTGGTCGCTAGCGTGTGTTTAGCGGCAAATAAGGGTTATTGTCGGCGACATGGAATTAAGATTATTTCGCAATTGCATAGTAACGACACGCGAATGCAAAAATTGACTTGGCGGTCAGGGATCTATGCTTTGAGTTCGTTTGCTTACGATAAAGTGATTGGGGTTTCGGATGCAATTCGCCAAGAGTATCTGTTTAAAAAATTAATCCGCTCAAAATTTGTTGTTATCAACAATGTCATTAATCCGCAGATTCTACAACAACAGCTTCAACAATTAGAATTATCAACTCAATGGGATTGTATTTTCATTGGTCGAATGGAACAGGCTAAAAATCCTTTGATGTTTGTACAAATTATTGCTGCACTCAAAGTCAAATATCCGCATATCAAAGCGGTGATGTTAGGATCAGGTCAATTAACATCGGTTGTCCAACAAGCCATTGCTCAAGCTGATTTAGATAAGAATATTGATTTTTTAGGTTTTCAAAAAAATCAGTATCCGTATTTACAAGCTTCGCGTTTATTATTGATTACTTCGCAATATGAGGGCTTTGGGTTAGCTGCATTAGAAGCACTGCTACTGGGGAAACCGGTACTTGCAACACCTGTTGGGGGCTTGACGCAATTAATTGATGATCGTTGTGGCAGCGTGGCGTCTGATGTGGCGACATTTGTTAGGCAAGCGGATCAGTTGCTGGCTTCTCAAAGTAGTTATAATCAAAAGTCTATTGCAGCCATGCAAAAAGCTCATCAAGTTAACCAAATCTCGCAATTTGTACAGGCTTTTCAGCAAGTATATGCTGACTAATATAGGAGAAGATAGATGACGCAGCATTTCAAAAATAATATTTGGTTAACTTTTTATGGAATATATCTTTTTTGGTATATTTTGCTGTTGATGAGTAATTTGAATTTAGCTACTAAAATTCAAATGCCTTTTTTTACCATCTCCATAGTCTTTTCCGGGCTGTTTTTAATGTTTCAAGCGTATTCTTTATCAGAATTGTTAACTTTGATTTTAGGCTTAACTTTAGCAGTGGTAGTATCGTTGACTTCACATACGATTGTATTTATCACATTGGTAATGTTTGTCTTTAGTGCCAAGGGTGTGTATTTATCAGACTTCATTCGCGTCGATTTTTGGGTACGCTGTATGGCAATTTTAACTGTAATATTTTTTTGGAAAATCAACCTGATTCCGAATATGCAAGTCATACGTGATGGTCAATTGCGTTCGTCATTAGGTTTTTTACACCCTAATACACTGGGAGCTTTATTAGTAATTATTTGTGGTGAAATTTATTTTCTATATGGTACCAAACAAACTTGGTTGAGCCATTTGTTAACCTTAGGCTTAATTTTATTGGATCATCTGGTTTTAGATTCGCGTTCGGCAGAAATCGGTTTATGGTGTTTACTCATTGGTCATGTGATTTTATATAGTCGGTGGACGACGGTGCGCGCACAAGTGACTAAATTTTTTAAATGGCTTGGTTATCTGGGACCATGGTTGTTTTTGGTAGGTTCCACAGTTTTAATTGTTAAGTTTAACGCGGCTAATGCGTATTTTAGTCGGTTAAATGAATTATTTTCGCAACGCTTAGCTTATATGAATTATGTGAGCACATATTATCCCATTAAATTTTGGGGACAATTTATCCCTAATGGACCGGATAGTTATCAAAATGTCGCGCGGCAAACTATTGATAATTCATATTTTTCTATGCTAGAACGCACTGGTTTATTGGCTACGGTGATTTTTATTATTTATTTGCTGATGCTGACGCAAAAATTTGCCCAACATCATTTGACTTCGCTGATAATTTTGACGATTACTTTTTGTTTGATCTCTCTGATGGAGTCACGCTTGAATTATTTTCAATATACGATCGTTTTATTAACTTATTTGATGCAGATGGATGACAAATACTTGTCAGAAAAGGAGCGGCAACGATGAAAACTAATTCAGAAATTGATGCTGTGATTACCTGGGTGGATGGTGATGACCCCAAATGGCTGGCTAAGAAAAAACAGCAGCAACAAAAACTTCATTATCAAGTAGCGGATGAACAACGTTATCGAGATTTCAATACACTAAAGTATGTTTTTCGATCCTTAGAAAATTATGCGCCTTGGTTTCATCGAATTTATTTGGTGACTGACCAACAGTTGCCAGTTTGGTTAAATGTCAATCACCCATGTTTGCAGATTGTTGATCATCGTGATTATATTGCTGCTAAATATTTACCAACTTTTAATTCTAATGTTATTGATTTAAATTTGGATCAGATTTCGGGGCTATCTGAAAATTTTATATTATTTAATGATGATTTAGTCCTGACTAAAAAGGTTCAAGCTACGGATTTTTTTGTGGATGAATTGCCCAAAGATACGGCCGCGTTGTCACCAATCTGTCCAGAAATTGATGGGATTGAAAGTGCGGTTTTGAATAATATCAAATTGATTAATTCGCAATTTACTCAAAAGCAGGTGGTGGGTAAATATTGGCGCAAATTTTTTAAATGGCAATATGGACAGTATAATTTCCGAACTTTGTTTTTGTTGCCATACACAAAGTTTAGTGGTTTTATGGATTTTCATATGCCATTATCGTTAAAAAAAAGTACGTTCAGTGTTTTACGGCAAAAGTTTCCAACTTATTTTGCACAGACAAATCAGCAGCCATTCCGCTCTAATGATGATATTACTATCTGGTTGGCTAGATATTGGCAATTGTGTCAGGGGCAATTTCAACCACGCAGCGCTAAATTTGGAAAATATTTACAATTAAGCGACTTAAAAGCCATCAAATTGGCGTTGAAAAATCCTAAATATAAAGCGTTGTGCCTCAATGATGTCGCCTTAACTAAGGAACAAGTGCAGGCGGTAAATCAATATTTACCCGATTTATTAGAACAAAAATATCCAAATAAATCACGCTTTGAAAAGTAATAGGTGGGAACATTTGTGCAATTAATTAAGAATTATTTATATAACGTTTGTTATCAGATTTTTATTTTGCTAATCCCGTTAGTCACAATGCCCTATATTTCACGTGTTTTAGGAACAAAAGGGTCAGGAATTGCTTCATTTACGGCCTCGAATGCGCAGTATTTTGTGTTATTGGCAGCGTTAGGAATTTCTGTCTACGGGAATCGTGAAGTTGCTTATCATCGGAATGATCCTCAACAATTATCGCAGATCTTTTGGGAAATCTTTAGCTTGCGGATGTTGACGACCATTGTTTCTTTAAGTTGTTTTTATATTTTTTGTGCTTGGAATCGGGCTTATTTGGGACCTTATTTAGCACAATCGTTGTTGATTGTTGCGACAGCATTAGATGTCTCCTGGTTTTTTATGGGATTAGAAAAATTTAAAGTCACCGTCTTACGAAATTTTTTAATTAAATTGCTGTCTTTAGTTTTGATTTTTTTGTTTGTTAAAAAAGAAACTGATGTGGTTATTTATATCTTGATTACCACCGTATCTCAGTTAATCGGGAACTTGTCTTTGTTTACTTATCTGAAACCTTATATCCACAAGCCGCAACTACCAGTAAAGTTGCAACGACATTTTCAGCAAGCTATTTTATTTTTTATTCCACAGATTGCAGTTTCCTTGTACACTTCTTTGAATAAAACAATTTTGGGAATTTTGGTATCGGTGAGTGCGGCAGGAATCTTTGATTATGCTGATCGAATTGTACGGTTGGCCTTGGCGGTAGTTACTGCTGCAGGAACGGTCATGTTACCACGGATGGCAGCTAGTTTCGCTAAAGGAAAAATGGATCAGATTAAACGTTATTTGTACTTAACATTTCAAGCTGTCACTGCCTTGTCTTCGCCGATGATGTTTGGTTTAGCAGCAATTGCCGTAAAATTTGCCCCATTTTTTTTAGGTAAATCATTTGGTGAAGTGGGGATATTAATTATGGCTGAAGCAATTGTGATCGTCTTTATCGCTTGGGAGAATATTTTAGGAAACCAGTACTTGATTCCGATTGGCCGAACTTGGACATATACGAAAGCTATTTTAACCGGTGCGGTGATCAGTTTGTTAGTCTGTTGGCCACTAATTACTGTTTATGGTGCTTTAGGTGCAGTTTTTGCGAGCATTTTAGCTGAATTGAGTGTCTTGTTGTATGAACTATGGTCGATTCATAAGGCAATCCAACTGAAGTTACTTTTTAAAGAATGTTGGAAATTTTGGCTTGCAAGTTTGGCAATGTTTCTAGTCGTTTTTCCTTTAAATTTGATTTGGCCATTTAATTTGGCTATTTTGTTTGGCGAAGTGTTGATAGGAATTTTGATTTATGGAGGCGTCTTATTTTGGTGCAAGCCGTCCATTGTTCAGGCGATACTGCAACAAATAAAATCTTAAGCAATAAATATTGGAACAATGCTGGTACTGGTGTTGTTTTTTTTATATGATAGACGTTAATGGTTCGAAAAATCCCATTAAAAAAACTAAGGACTGATGTAATTGAATAAAATGAAGAATTGGGCTTTGCCCGGGATTATTGCTGCTTTATATGCTGTGTTATCGGTGGTTTTGGCACCGTGGAGTTTTGGTGTGGTTCAATTTAGATTGTCAGAAATGTTCAATCATTTGGCAGCCTTTAATAAGCGTTATATTTTGGCACTAGTATTAGGGTGTGCGATTGCTAATATGTTTTCACCATTGGGTATTATGGATGTTTTCTTTGGTACTTTAGGCACTTTAATTGGCACGAGTTTAACTTGGTACTTTGGCCACAAAGTATCAAACAAATTGTTTAAATATGTAATTGCGACAATCATGCAACTGCCTGGAACTGGTTTGGTAGCTTTGGAGTTAGTTCTAGTTGACCATGTGCCATTTTGGTTGACTTGGGGTAGCGTTGCGCTAGGTGAGATTGTTTCGATGATTATTGGTGCAGTTATTATTAATCTATTAACTTTAAGAATTGATTTTACAAAAGGAGAAGTCAAAAAATGACCTTTGAAGAGGCTTTGATATTGTTAAAACAAGGTAAACACTTGATTCGTCAGGGTTGGGATGGTAGTGAAGAATATATTTTTTTGGTTCAGAATGCTATGTATCAATCAGAACCAATTAACCCTTATTTTTTGATTCGAACACAAGAAGTACCGGCTTTATCGGTATTTCAACCTACGGACTGTGATTTGCTGGCTGATGATTGGAAAATTGTGAAATGACGGCTCTTTATCCAGATTTGCAGGGCAAAACAGCATTAATTACTGGATGTAGTAGCGGCATCGGTCAAAGTCAATGTGAATTTTTATTGAAACAAGGTTGTCGAGTTATTGGTATTGATCGAAGTGATTGTGATATTACGGATGTTGCTTTTCAATTTATGCAAGCTGATTTGACTGATGTTCAGACATTAGATGCTATTCTAAAGCATATGCCTCTTTGTGATGTTGTTTGTAATACGGCTGGTATTCTGGATGATTATCAACCGTCTTTGAAAACCTCAATTAATTTATGGCGGCAAGTTTTGGATACTAATTTACAAAGTATGTTTTTGGTTTGCAATGAATTAATCCATAAAAGTTTGCTGGCGCACAAAGCTTTAAGTATTGTCAATATGGCGTCGATTGCCGGCTTTATGGCTAGTGGTGGTGGTGCTGCTTATACAGCTAGTAAGCACGCGATTATTGGATATACTAAGCAGTTGAATTTTGATTATGGTCAGTGGCAGATCAGGGCAAATTGTATTGCTCCTGGAGCTGTTATAACCCAGATGACGCAATTAGATTTTCAAGACCAAACAGCGCAATTAGTAGCGGATCAAACGGTGGTTGGTCGTTATGCAACACCTGCCGAAATTGCCGAATTGACGTTATTCTTAGCTAGTCAATCATCGAATTATATTTATGGTGCGGTTATTCCAATTGACGGCGGATTTTCGTTGGGAAAAGTTATTGATAATAAAGCTAATTAAAATTGAATAATTTCCTGGGAAATAATTATTGCTAAGGAGGATTTGATGCCTAAAAAAACACGTCGTTCGCGAACCAAAGTTAATAAAAAGCAGGCTTCTAAAAATGATTCACAATATTTAATTAATTTATTGGGATTAATTTTAGTTGTAGTTTCTCTCTTAGCAGATTTTCAATGGGGAATTATAGGCCGCTTTTTAGCCGATATTTATCGTTTACTGGTTGGAAATGTGTATCAATTATTAGCGATATTGTCAATGATTGTCGGTGTAATTATGTTGTTTCTAGGGAAAATTCCACACACAAAGCCCAAACGTTTTTTTGGTGGAGTGATTTTTGTCTTAAGTAGTTTAACCATTCTGCATGCAATTTTGTTTCAACATTTACAACTGCATAATGACATTGTAGGCGTCACTTGGCGATTATTAATGGAAGATTTAACGTCTAATCAAGTGGTGAACGATGTCGGTGGTGGCATCGTTGGGGCAATATTATTTGCGCTGGCGAAGCCTTTGTTTTCACTTGTTGGAACTTACGTTATTTGTGGTCTATTGATTATTATTGGCCTGCTCATGTTACTAAATATTCGTTGGCTTCAATTGGTTTCTTGGTTACAAAAAATTGGTCATGGTTTTCTTTGGTTAGCTCATTATTTACGTGATGCCTATCAAAATCAACCTGTCCCCCAAGCTAACCCGTCACCCAAGTCGCGGAAAAAAAGTAATTTATCAACTGATGTACCCTTGTCATCAAGACCTCAACCTCGTAAAACCGTCGAGCAGTTTTTGGAGCATGATGATGATTTTCATATTGAAACGCCTAAACCAGCTCCACTAGTTCAAGACAATCCTAATTTACAAACAACTTCAGCAAGCACTGATTATCAGTTGCCCTCGGTTTCGTTATTGAAAAAGGTTCCCACGACAGACCAGTCTCAGGAATATTCTTTGATTGATCGTAATCGAAAAAAATTGCGGGATACACTCGCTAGTTTTGGAGTGACTGTTGATGTCAAAAAAGCGACTTTAGGTCCCACGGTTACCAAATATGAAATTCAACCAGCAGTAGGAGTCAAAGTTAGCAAAATTCTTAATTTGGCAGATGATTTAGCGCTAGCATTGGCGGCTAAAGATTTGCGGATTGAAGCGCCGATTCCTGGTAAACCGTATATTGGGATTGAAGTTCCTAATCAACATCCTTCATTTGTTTCCTTTCGTGAAGTCGTTGAAAATCAACCCGTTCACAAAAATCAAAGCTTAACCGTTCCACTGGGAAAAGATGTTTATGGTCAAATTGCGATGTGTGATTTGACTAAATTGCCTCATTTATTGATTGCTGGGTCGACTGGTAGTGGGAAGTCAGTTGCAATTAACACAATTGTTACGGGAATTTTGATGCAAGCTTTGCCCCAAGAGGTCAAAATGGTTTTGATTGATCCTAAAATGGTTGAGTTAAGTATGTATAACGGGATTCCCCATCTATTGATTCCGGTTGTGACGGACGCGAAAAAAGCAAATAGTGCGTTGCAAAAAGCTGTTCAGGAAATGGAACGACGTTATCAATTGTTTGAAGACGGCGGCTATCGTAAAATCGAAGAATATAATCAGGATATTGAACAAAATTCAAACTCAATGCACTCCCAAAAAGAAAAATTACCTTATATCATCATTGTTGTTGACGAATTATCTGACTTAATGATGGTTGCGGGTAAAGAAGTAGAAGGTTCCATCGTACGTTTGGCTCAAAAAGCTCGTGCAGCAGGTTTACATCTGATTTTAGCGACACAACGGCCATCTGTCGATGTGATTACTGGGCTGATTAAAGCCAATATTCCTTCACGAATGGCTTTTGCAGTATCTAGTGGGATTGATTCGCGGACGATCTTAGATGGATTAGGTGCAGAAAAGCTTTTGGGACGTGGCGATATGTTGTTTGAACCGATTGGACAAACAAAGCCGACGAGAATTCAAGGAGCCTATATTTCAACCAATGAAGTAGAACAAGTTGTTAGTTATATCAGCAAGCAACAAACTGTTAGTTATGACGAAAATTTGATGCCTAATGCTGAAGGACAAGACAATCTCAGTCAAAAAGTTGAAGATGAGTATTGGCAAGCGGCGGTCGAATTAGTGGCTCGCGAGCAAAAAGCAAGTGTTTCAATGTTGCAACGCCATTTTCAAATTGGCTATAATCGGGCGGCACGTTTGGTCGATGCGATGGAAGAGCGAAAAATTGTTGGTCCAATGCGTGGCTCTAAGCCACGTCAAGTTTTAATTGAACAACCAAGTGATGAAGGACGGAAAAAATATGATTAAACCGCAAGTTTTACATCCAAAACAAGGTGTGGAGATTTGGTGGTTACCGACAAACCAATTTAGTGTGTTGCGTCTTGAATTTAACTTCGTGACACCGCAGCGTTATCAAAATACGACGCAACGGCGTTTATTGGCAAATTTATTGCAACGTTCCAGTGCAGTTTATCCTACGCAAGCTCAATTAGCACGTAAACTTTCCATCTTATATGGCACGGAAATTAATGGTAAAACGACTATTTTCCAAAATTTAAATCTGTTGTCATTGAGTTTGACAACACCCGATAATGATATGACTAAAGCTTTTGTTGATTCAGCTTTAGCAGTCTTATTTCAATTAATACAGCAACCTAATCTCAATGCGGATGGTTCATTGTTTGATTCCAAAGCGCTCGCATTGGAACGAACTAATTTACGTAATTTGTACCACTCTTTACAAGATAATTATGCTTTGCGTGCTTCTTTACAACTGCAACAATTGTTGGCTCAAGCGCGACCAGAGCTGAAAGTGCCGGCTTTTGGTAATGAGCAGCAATTGGATCTTATTCAAAATCACCAGCTGGTTGAGCAATATCAGCAGTTACTTCAGCAAGATCAACTTATTATTACAGTTGTCGGAGACTATCAAGCTAAAATTGTGCCCATGTTGGCTGAACAATTGACTTTTTTAAAACCAGCACAGCAATCAATTGTATTAGAAGATTTAACACTACCAGCGCGTGCTCAAATTTTATCAGCACAAAATGTAGAAAATATTCAACAAAGTCAATTAGTTTTAGCATATCAATTGACAGCTCAGCATTCTAAAAATGTTTGGCGTATATTAAACATGATGCTGGGTGGCGATGATCAATCTTTGTTATTTCAAGAAGTACGTGAGAAAAATGGGATGGCTTATTCCATTTATAGTAATTTAAATTTTACGCAAGGAATCTTAAAAATTCAGGCTGGGGTTGATGAAGCGAAGTTATCTGTGGTAAAAGATTTGGTTGCTCAACAATTAGAACAGTTGCAGACTAAAGATTTGGTCCACTTGTTTAGTCATGCGCAATTAGTTTTGATTAATCAACGTTTGATAGATTCTGATAGTGTTGATCAGCAGGCAGATCGGTTACTCTTGAAGGCTTTGAAACCCCAAGCGGTTTTAGATGATGATCAATTTATTCTAGCCATTCAACAAGTTACTTTTCCACAGGTACAGCAAGCGGCAGCAGATTTGAAATTCTATGCGCAATATCAGTTGATAGGGGCAAAACCATGAATGATTTGACGATAAAACCAATAATTAATAACTTAAATTTGTCGATTCAAGCTATTGTAAAGCCTCAATTTAATCAAACTTATGCATTGGCAATGGTGGATTTTGGCTCGTTAGATACGTTGACACGTCCAAGACAACTGGTGCCTGCTGGCTCAGCACATTTTTTAGAACACAAATTGTTTGCTAAACCGGATCTGGATAGTGATCGGCAATTTGCTCAATTTGGTGCTGATTCCAATGCTTTTACGAGTTACACTAAAACAGCCTATTTATTTAAGTGTGTTGGTCATGTTGCTCAAAATTTGGGTGTATTGTTGGATTTAATCAGTCGACCTTATTTTACAAAAGACAATATTGCTCGAGAACAACAAATTATTGCCCAGGAAATTCAAATGTATGCGGATAGTCCAGACTGGTTTCTTGAGCAAGTGACTTTAAATAATCTCTACGTTCAAGACCCCATTGCTGAAGATATTGCGGGGAGTTTAGAATCCATTTCACAAATTGATGCCACAACGTTGTTGCAGATTTATCAACAATATTATATTCCACAAAATTTTCAAATTTATTTGGCTGGAAATGTGGCGGTAGCACAATTAGAACAGCAACTAGATGACATTTTACAGATTAATACTGCAATTCAAACATTTGCCAAGCGCTCTAATGTACCAACTTTGCGGATGTCCCCACAATGGTTGCCAGTCAAAAGTAGTCAGCTGGTTTCCTTTCAAACCAAACGTCCGAGAATGATGTTGGGGTTGCGGATTGATGCAACAGATGTTGGTTCAAAACAAGTGATTAACTTGCAAAATCAATTGGAATTATTGATGGCAATGATTTTGGGAGAAACGGCAGTAATACATCAGAATTTGCTGGATCAGGGACTAATTGATGATACTTTTGGTTATAGTGTTATTGCAGAGCGGCAATATGTTTTTATTTTGATTAGCGCTCAAACTGCTGAACCACAACGTTTGGGTCAAGTTTTAAGAGATTATTTGTTGGAACAACGATTTAGTGAAGAGTTAACTTTGCAGAACTTAGAAGCAGTTAAACATGATAGTCTGGGCAGCTATTTGTTTGCCCAGGACTATATGGAAAATTTAGCCACAGAATCTGCGGAATTAGCGTTTTATGATTTGACCTATGTACAGGTTTTAAACTTGATTAATCAGATATCAATAGTAGATATCCAATCCTTAGCAAGCAAGATTTTTCAAGAGGATAATCTAACAATAACGTATTTGAAACCGGAGAATTAATCATATGAAATGGGCTTTGATATTAGGTGCAACGGGTGGAATTGGTCAAGTGATTGCTCGGGATTTGGCAGCTGCTGGTTGGTCACTTTATTTGCATGGAAATCATCAACCAGACTTGTTGAATTCACAAATTAAACAATTTCAAGCCAATTATCCACAACAAGATTTTGTGGAAATAATTGCGGATTTCAATAACCTTGAAAATGTACAAAAAATAGTTGATAATGTTTTTAGTTTAGATGCAATAATTGCAGCACAAGGAATAACTAATTATCAGCTATTTGACCAAGTCACGGAAAAACAGTTGCAAAGTCTAATCCAAGTTAATTTAGTAGCGCCGCTGTACTTAATTCAAAAATTGCAAAATCAATTGGCTAAAAGTGCTCATGGACGGATTTTATTATTTGGTTCGGTCTATGGTGCCCAAGGTAGCGCAATGGAAGTAGTTTACAGTACAACAAAAGGTGCGCTTTCCGCTTTTGCTAAGGCTTATGCCAGGGAAGTTGCTAGTTTGGGAATTACCATAAATGTTTTAGCACCAGGTGCGGTCCGAACTAAGATGAATCAAATGATTTCAGAGCAAGATTTACAAGCTTTGACAACTGAGATTCCCATGGGGCGGATGGCAACGCCACAGGATTTAAGTTATTGGGTGCAAACTATTTTGGATTCAAAAGCGCAATATCTAACGGGGCAAACTTTGTATGTGACCGGTGGTTGGTTAGAATAGTGATTTAGATAATGTTATACTCGAATTAAATAAATGATGGTGGTTATGTAATGAGTGAATTAGGCGACAAATTACGTGATGCGCGTTTGGCAAAAGGTTATACAATTGATGACCTGCAAAAAATTACGAAAATTCAAAAACGATATTTAATGGCCATTGAAGAAGGCCGTTTAGATCAATTGCCAGGGGATTTTTATATTCGGGCGTTTATTAAGCAATACGCTGACAGCGTGGGATTGAATAGCACGCAGTTATTGCAAGAATTTAGTGATGAGGTTCCTCAAGTTCAACCAGAAGAGTCTCCTCAAGAGCAGCCAGTAGTTAAACGGGACTCTTTATTATTGAATCTGAAACGACGTTGGCCTCAAATTTTGATTTTGGCAGTGGTTTTGCTTATTGTTATTCTGATTTGTTTGGTGGCGGTCAAGGTTCATCATCAAAGTGTAGATCCGATTCCAACTTCTGATCAAAAAGTTGAACAACCTAAGAAAAAGTCGAAACCTAAGATCGCTAAAAAGCCTAAGCCAGCAACTTCTGCAGTTAAATCGACTAAAAAATCTCAACCGAGAACTATGAAAATTACGGCGGATCCCAATACGAGTGATCAGTTCGTTATTTCTAATTGGCAAACTGATCAGCAACATCAGATTCAGTTACAAGCCACGACAGCTCAATCTTGGATATCAGTAAATGCGGACGGGCAAAATATTTGGCAAGGTGCACTTAATCCTAATAACGCGCATAAAGTGACTTTAGAAGGTAGCGTTAAAGAATTTAAAATTCAAACCGGTAATGCTCCTGTAACCAAAGTTTTGATTGATAATCAGGCACTGCCTGTTCCTAGTGATCAAACTGGTGTTGTGCATGCTTATACTATAAAAATTAAGGAGTAAACTGGATGAATTTACCAAATAAATTGACGACTTTGCGGATATTTTTAATTCCCATGTTTATGATTTTTATGTCGATTAATTTTCAAATGGGGCAGGTAACTTTTTTAGGGACACAAATTAGTATTGAAACGCTTATTGCTACGATTATTTTTATTGTGGCTTCGTTAACTGATTTGTTAGATGGGAAGATTGCGCGCGCTAGGCATTTGGTAACAAATTTTGGCAAATATATGGATCCTTTAGCTGACAAGATGTTGGTTTTGACTGCCTTTGTTTATTTGGTCGTTCGACATCAAGCACCAGCATGGATTGTTGCTATCGTTGTTTGTCGGGAATTATTAATTACCACTTTGCGTTTACTGGTTGTAGAACAAGGTGGTTCTGTGATGGCAGCCCAGATGCCTGGCAAAATTAAGACGACTACGCAAATGTTGGCTATTGTTTTTCTTTTATTAAAAGATCCTATTTTTGCTTATTGGAATATCCCATTTGGGTTGATTATGCTTTACATCTGTTTGATTTTTACTGTATATTCAGCAGTTGATTATTTGTGGCAGAATCGCCAATATTACACTGATTTTAAATAATATATCGAATTGACGTCCATTTAGGACGTTTTTTTATAAAAATTTTTGCGTGGAATTGTGTAATTTAAGACTGGGGACAATTAATGATGGATTTAAAACGACAATTTTTACGATCAGCTGGTAATCCAATTAATTTTGTGTGGAACGATTATCAACCAATAATTCAGGAGACAGTTGAGCAATTGAAGCAACAACAGTTAACAATCACTGCTGCGGAGAGTTTGACGGCAGGTTTATTTCAAGCTTCGATAGCGGAAGTGGCCGGTGCCTCACAAGTATTTTCGGGTGGTTTTGTCACTTATTCTTTGTCGATGAAAGCACAATTGCTAGAAATTGCAGCTGCGGATTTACAACATTATGGTGTTGTTAGTTCATGGACAGCACAGAAAATGGCTGAACAAAGTTCCCGATTAGTCCAAAGTGATTTTGGGATAGGTTTGACAGGAGTTGCTGGACCAGATAGATTAGAAAATCAAGAAGCAGGAACGGTATTTGTGGGCGTCAAAACCCCAACCAGTTTATTTGATCAAGGATTTCATTTGAAAGGATCTCGACAGATGATTCGACAAAAAAGTGTCATTGCGGCTTTTATTCTAATTCAAAATCAGTTATAATAATTGTTGATGAGAACAAGTGTTCGAGGCGGAGGTTAGTTATTTGGCAAAAGATAATAAAAATGAAAAAAAAGGGCGCGAAGAAGCTTTAAATAAAGCTCTGAAACAAATTGAAAAAGATTTTGGTAAGGGTGCAATTATGCGTTTAGGAGAAAGTCCTCGAACGCAAATTTCATCAATTTCAAGTGGTTCGTTAGCTTTAGACAACGCGTTGGGAATTGGTGGTTATCCGCGTGGCCGAATTGTCGAAATTTATGGTCCTGAAAGTTCTGGTAAAACGACAGTGGCGTTACACGCTGTTGCAGAAGTACAAAAAAATGGGGGAACGGCTGCATATATTGATGCTGAAAATGCCATGGATCCCACTTATGCTAAAGCTTTGGGGGTTGATGTAGACAAATTGTTATTATCACAACCTGATACTGGTGAGCAAGGTCTAGAAATTGCTGATGCTTTAATAAAAAGTGGTGCAGTGGATATTTTAGTTGTTGATTCAGTGGCAGCTTTAGTTCCACGAGCTGAAATTGAGGGGGAAATGGGCGATTCTCATGTTGGCTTGCAGGCGCGTATGATGTCACAAGCTTTGCGTAAATTGTCTGGTAATATTAATAAAAGTAAGACGATCGCTTTATTTATTAATCAGATTCGTGAAAAAGTGGGCGTCATGTTTGGTAATCCAGAAACAACTCCTGGTGGTCGTGCTTTGAAATTTTATGCAACAGTGCGTTTGGAAGTGCGTCGTTCAGAGCAGATTAAAGAGGGTTCGGACGTGATTGGAAATAAAGTTAAGATTAAAGTAGTCAAAAATAAAGTTGCTCCTCCCTTTAAATTAGCAATTGTTGATATGATGTATGGTCATGGAATTTCCCAAACTGGTGAAATTTTAGATATGGCTGTTGATAAAGATTTAGTTAATAAGAGTGGTGCATGGTATTCTTACAATAAGGAGCGAATCGGACAAGGACGTGAAAATGCCAAAACGTATCTTGATGAGCATCCAGAGATGAGAGCAGAAATTAAACAAAAAGTACGTCAAGCTTATCAAATGGACGATGATGCCAAAACTGCGACTGATTCGGATAAAGAAGTTGCGTCAAGGGCTTCGGTTGAGGTTAAAAATACTGAAACTGAGGAATTGGATTTAGATACCAAGTGATTAATGATTGCTAAAGTTTGACAAACGAGAGACGCATTGGCTTATTTTTTGAAATTTATAGTCCATAAATGGAGAATCATTCGTTGACAGTTGGCGTAATAAACAATAATATTAATATGTACCAAGTTTTTAAAGTATATTTTATTTTTAATTTATTAGGTGCTTTATTTAACGGTATTAATATTATCGGACTGAAGCTATGGTTAGTCGCTTTTTGATTAATCATAACTTTAGAATGGCTGGAGGGATTTTGTGTTTATAATAACCACCCTTGTAGTCGCATTGGTGTTAATAGTTATTGGTATTGTAGTTGGTTTTTTGGTTAGAAAAAAAGTCTATGAAAATAGTTTGAAGCAAGCAGGTAAGTCAGCATCAGATATCATTAACGCTGCGAAAAAAGATGCTGCTTCGGCTAAAAAAGAGGCATTAATTGAAGCACGCGAACAAAGTCACAAATATCGTCAAGAACAAGAAGATGATCTGCGTGATCGCCGTAAAGAATTACAACGGCAAGAAAATCGAATGCTCCAACGAGAAGAAGTTTTGGATCATAAAGACAGTTCGTTGGATCAACGTGAGCATTCTTTAGAGAAGCGTGAGCAAAAAATTGATACTACGGAACAACAATTAGAACAGCAAACCAAAAAGGTATCTTCAACCTTAGATCAACAGCAAAAAAAATTAGAAGAAATTGCCGCGATGACTCACGATCAAGCAAGGTCTCATCTTCTAAAACAGTTGGATGAACATTTGGTTCAGGAAAAAGCTCACTTAATTAAGGCTAGTGAAGAATCAGCCAAACAGGATGCAACTAAAAAAGCAAAACAAATTATTGTGGAAGCTATTCAACAAAGTGCAGCTGATACGGTTTCTGAAACTACAGTGACGACTGTTTCTTTACCAAATGAAGAAATGAAGGGACGGATTATTGGTCGTGAAGGTCGAAATATTCGTACTTTAGAGTCATTGACAGGGATAGACGTGATCATTGATGATACTCCGCAAGCGGTAGCTTTAAGCGGTTTTGATCCAATTCGTCGGGAAATTGCACGAATTGCATTGGAGAAGTTGATTTCTGATGGTCGGATCCATCCTGCGCGAATTGAAGAAATGGTTGATAAATCACGTAAAGAGATGGATACCAAGATTCGCGAATTAGGTGAGCAAACGATTTATGATCTGGGAATTCACAATATCAGCCCTGATCTGATTAAGATTATTGGTAGGTTGAATTTTAGAACTAGTTATGGTCAAAATGTATTGAGTCATTCGGTGGAAGTTGCTAAATTAGCTGGCACAATGGCTGTTGAATTAGGTGAAGATGAAACATTGGCGCGACGCGCAGGTTTATTACACGATATTGGTAAGGCATTGGATCATGAAATTGAAGGGTCTCACGTAGAAATTGGCGTTGATATCACGACTAAGTATAAGGAACCAAAGGTTGTGATTAACACGATTGCTTCACATCACGGTGATGTCGAACCACAATCAATGATTGCAGTTTTAGTTGCAGCTGCGGATGCAATCTCTGCTGCGCGTCCAGGCGCGCGATCAGAATCAATGGAGAATTACATTCATCGATTGGAGAAATTAGAGGAAATTGCTAATAATTATGATGGCGTTGATCATAGCTATGCAATTCAAGCAGGACGAGAAATCAGAATTATGGTCAAGCCAGAACGAATTTCTGATAATCAAACTGCTATTCTCGCACGAAATATTCGTAATCAAATCGAAAAAGAATTGGAGTATCCAGGACACATTAAAGTTACTGTGATTCGGGAAACTCGAAAAATTGCTTATGCCAAATAAGGCGTAAGCTTTTTTAAGCCTTTGAAACAATTTAAAGTTGTATTCAAATAAGGTAACCTTTATAATTTCCTATGTATATGAAAGAGGCAGGCTACCCATATGTTAAGCGTAATTGTCAAATTGTTTCTAACGATGCTTATTGCAGCAATAATAACTCCTTTTGTGCGTAAGTTGGCGTTTGTTTTAGGCGCTGTCGATAAGCCTAACGCACGTCGAGTAAATAAAAAACCAATGCCTACTTTAGGCGGTTTAGCAATTTTTTTAGCTTTTAATTTTTCGACATTTGTTTTGTTAAGGGCGCAGTTCCCAACACATGAATTATTTAGTGTCTTTTTAGCCGAGTGTATTATTTTGTTGACAGGCTTAATTGACGATATTCGTGAATTAAAACCTATGCAAAAAATGTTGGGTATCTTAATTGCCGCTTTGGTTGTTTACTTTCTAGCTGGTATTAAAACGACTTATATTGTGATTCCTTTTTTAGGGTCATTTCAATTAGGTTGGCTAAGTTTACCAGTAACGATTTTTTGGATTTTAGCGATAACTAATGCGGTTAATTTAATTGACGGTTTGGATGGGCTGGCTACCGGTGTTTCAATCATTGCCTTGTTCACAATGGGAGTGATTGGGTATTTCTTTTTAACGACTGGTGACACATATATTTCGATTTGGATTTTTGCAATGGTTGCTTCTCTAATTGGCTTTTTACCACACAATTTTCATCCAGCGAATATTTTTTTAGGTGATACGGGAGCTCTGTTTATAGGGTTTATGATTTCAGTTTTTTCGTTGAAGGGACTTAAAAATGTAACTTTTATTTCTCTAATCATTCCCATTGTCATTTTGGGAGTGCCAATTACTGATACTGTTTATGCGATGTTAAGGCGTTTTTTAAATAATAAACCAATTTCACAGGCAGATCGTCATCATTTACATCATCGATTAATGCAGTTGGGATTAGGTCATCGACAGGCAGTATTGGTTATTTATGGGTTATCATTAGTTTTTTCCTTTATTGCGTTGTTGTACCCATTGTCCTCATTTTGGGGCAGTGTGTTGCTAACTGTAGCCGTTTTGATCGGTTTAGAACTATTTGTGGAATCCATTGGTTTGGTAGGAGAAAATCGCCAACCACTTCTACATGCTATTCGTAATATTGTCAAACGTTTGGAAAAAGATGATCCTAAAAAGGGTGATTGAGAAAAAATTCTCAATCATCTTTTTTGTTGTATGGAATATTTCGAAAAGTATTCTTACCAAGTTTGATAGGGATCTTGGCGTTTAATTGATTAGTCAGTCCTTGTGTCAATATCGTGGTGGCATCTTTGTCAACGAACAATTCAATTGTGACGTTGTCGGTATACGTGGTATTCGCAAGCGTGATGTTTTGGTGATTCAGCCAGTATTGCAATTGGTCAAATTGTTTATAAGTTAAAGTTAAAATTAATTGTTGTTGATAAATTTTTTGAACACGACCAGCTTTTTGGATAGCTTCGGAGACGCTTTGACGATAGGCGCGAATAAGACCGCCACTCCCTAATTTGATACCTCCAAAATAACGAGTTACGACGGCCATGGTATCCACGACTTCCATAGATTGCAAAGTTTCTAAAATGGGAATGCCCGCAGTGCCACTAGGTTCGCCATCATCACTAGCATGTTGCTGGTTACTAGCTAATAAATAAGCACTACAATTATGATTGGCCTTGTGATGTTGTTTCTTGATCATGTCTAGGAAAGTTTGTGCTTCTTGCACATTAGTCAAATGGGTGACGGTAGTAATAAATTTTGATTTTTTGATAATAATTTCATTTGTTGTCGTTTTATTGATCGTAATATAGCGCAAAAAAATTCACCTGCTTCACGTAATTAAATTGAGGGTAAGACGATGTTAGATACAGATCAATTGTCAGGTCGCTTGATGGTGACAACTGCAGATGATCCTTCTCCAGCAAAAAGACCAGCTCTCATTGAGCTTAAGGGGGATCGGTTTCTTTGTCAACGTTGTCGGATGATTAACAAACGTAGTGCTTATAGTATTACAAAAGGTTTGTTTTATTGTCCGGACTGCATTGCATTAGGACGGTTAACAAATCAAGATTATTTGTTGGCCTTTGCTGAACAAAATCATTTTCCAAAATTAGTGGCGCCCTTGTCTTGGCAAGGGAAGTTAACTGCCGCTCAAGCTAAAATTGCTCAAAAGTTATGTCAATTAGAAAATAAGCAAGAAGATCATTTAGTTTGGGCGGTTACAGGGAGCGGTAAAACGGAAATGTTATTTCCAGTTTTGCAGCAAGCCATTTTAAAACAAGAACGAATTGCTTGGGTAGCACCACGGATTGATGTTTGTAATGAGATTTATCCACGCTTGCAACAAGCTTTTCAAGCGGTCAGTTTGCAATTAATGCACGGACAGAATCCACATCCTTATCAATACTCGCAATTATTGGTCTGTACGATTCATCAATTATTAAAATTTTATCGTGCCTTTGATCTGATAATTTTGGATGAATGTGATTCATATCCATATGTAAATAACGTAATGTTGCATCATGCTTTGGAACAAGCATTGAAGATGGATCATTGCTTATTGTCGTTAACAGCTACACCGAGTCGTGAATATCAAAAGTTAATGAAACAACAATTAAGTTATAGTGTTTTAAATCGTCGATTTCACGGCCAAGATCTTCCAGTTCCTAAGTATTGTTTGATTACGAATGTTCGCTTTAATAAATTAAATCAACGGTTACAGCGAATCATTAAACAACTTATTACTCAACATCAACGTTTTTTGTTATTTGTGGATAGTATCAAACAAGCTGAACAGATTTCTAACTTATTAAAAATTTGGCTGCCTAATTTCCAACAGACATTTGTACACGCCAAAGATCCTAAACGTCAAGAAAAAGTGCAGGCATTTCGCAAACAAAAATGGTCTGCTTTAGTGACAACAACTGTTTTGGAACGTGGTGTGACATTTTTTGATGTTGATGTTTTAGTTTGGCAAGCTGATTCTAAGCGTTTTACAATGCAATCATTAATTCAAATTGCTGGACGGGCAGGGCGGAGCATTGAGCATAGTGATAATCAAGTTTGGTTTTTTGGTGAGACTTATAACCAAAATATTGTCGCAGCTATTCAACAGATTAAGCGTTTAAATCATGGTTGAAAGGTGTTTACTTTGTCAAAGTGCAATTATTTTCGAATTGAAGCCTAGTCAAATTCTAGGTCTGCAAGCAATTGATCCTTTACCAATATGTCAACAATGCTTACAAGAATTTAGTTTTATAACCCCGCCATATTGTCCAAAATGTTTTAAGCCAAATACGCAAGATATTTGCCATGATTGTCAATTGTGGCAACAACAAGGTTATCAAGACTTAACCCATCAAGCGTTGTTTCGATATAATGAAGCGATGCATGATTATTTTAAACGTTACAAACGCTATGGAGATTATCAGTTGCGCAACTGCTTTCAGAAATTACTTGCGCATAAATTGCATACTGTCAAAGGTCCGGTGATCTATATTCCTAGTGCTAAAGATCATTTGCAACAAAGACAGTTTGATCCAGTTGTTGGCTTGTTCAAAGATTTAGTGACCTTAACCCCAGCATTGGTCAAATTACCGACACCACAAGCCCAGGCACAAAAAAACCGTCAAGAACGATTACAGACGCCTCAATTTCTAAGATTTAATCAGCGCTTTAACTCTATTTTACAGGCACCGCAAATTTTGATTGTTGATGATATTTATACAACTGGACGGACGATTTTACATGCATATGATTGCTTACGGCAAGTTGGTTTTCAGGGAAAGATTAGCTCATTTTCATTAGCTAGATAATTGGCTTTTTAGTAGCGAACTTACTATAATGAAATTGGGCTTAAAAAGTCCAAATGATGACGGAAAGAGGCGTTCTTCATGTTAACAATTAATGTCCGTGGAGAAAATATTGAAGTAACTGATGCAATCCGTAATTACGTTGAAAAACGTTTAAGTAATTTAAACAAGTATTTTAAAGATGTGGATCGACCAATTGCACATGTGAATTTAAAAGTTTATAGTGATAAGACCTCCAAAGTTGAAGTAACTATTCCGTTGCCGTATTTGATTTTACGTGCGGAAAAGACTGATTCCGATATGTATAAGGGAATTGATGCTGTTTTTGAAAAATTAGAGCGGCAAATTCGGAAGTATAAAACTAGAATTAATCGTAAATCGCGTGAAAAGGGAATTAAAGATTTTGATTTGACAGGACCGGACGTTCTGACAGAAAATGAAGATAGTTCCAAAGAACTACCTATTGTACGAACAAAGCGGGTTTCCTTAAAACCAATGGATGCTCAAGAAGCTGTTTTACAGATGGATATGTTGGGTCATAATTTCTTTGTATTTGAAGATGCCCAAACCAATGGTACAAGTATTGTTTATAAGCGTAAAGATGGTCGGTACGGTTTGATTGAAACAGATGAGTAATTGACAAAAACTCTATAATAGCTGGTTTGCTGGATTGGATTTTGATTTTACCTGATCAAGGAACTGCCGTTGTAGAGTTTTTAAGTCCACATTTTTACTGGTTTGATGTTTGGGGATAAAATTCGATTGTAGTTTAATTATGGCAATTAAAATGATAAGATAATAAAGATGTACCAGATTTTTGAAAGTACAGGAGAGATTTAAATAAATGGCGAATCCAATAAAAAAATGGGTGGAAAGCGATAAGCGCGAAGTTAACCGCATGGGTCGAATTGCGGATAAAGTTGAAGTTTACGCTGACGAATACGCACAACTTTCTGATTCTGCATTGCAAGCTAAAACCCCAGCATTTAAAGAACGATTACAACACGGTGAAACGTTAGATGATTTATTACCTGAAGCTTTTGCGACAGCCCGTGAAGCGGCCAAGCGCGTTTTGGGTCTGTATCCATTTCGGGTACAATTAATTGGTGGTATTACTTTGCATGAAGGTAATATTGCTGAAATGAAAACTGGTGAAGGTAAGACTTTAACGGCAACTTTACCGGTTTATTTGAATGCGTTAAGTGGCAAGGGTGTTCACGTGGTCACCGTGAACGAGTACTTGTCACAACGTGACGCTGAAGAAATGGGTCAGTTGTATAATTGGCTTGGTTTAAGCGTTGGCTTGAATTTGAATTCGAAGGATTCAGAGGAAAAACGAGCAGCTTATAATTGCGATATCACCTATTCCACTAACAGTGAATTAGGTTTTGATTATTTGCGTGACAATATGGTCGTTTATAAAGATCAGATGGTGCAGCGACCGTTAAATTATGCGATTGTTGATGAAGTGGATTCAATTTTGATTGATGAAGCGCGGACACCATTAATTATTTCGGGACAAGCTGAGCAATCAACTGCTTTATATCTACGTGCTGATCGTTTTGTCAAATCTTTGAATGAAGTTGATTATAAAATTGATTGGCCCACTAAGACGATTGGTTTAACCGAAAGTGGTATTAAAAAAGGTGAAAAAACTTTTGCGTTAAAGAATTTGTACGATATTGATAATACTTTATTAAATCACCATATTGATCAAGCTTTACGGGCTAATTACATTATGGAATTAGATAAAGATTATGTGGTTAACGATAAAAAAATCATGATCGTTGATTCCTTTACGGGGCGGGTCATGGAAGGTCGACGCTTTTCCGATGGTTTGCATCAAGCGATTGAAGCTAAAGAAGGTGTGCCCATTCAGGATGAAACCAAAACGATGGCGAACATCACCTATCAAAACTTCTTTAGAATGTATGACAAGTTATCAGGAATGACCGGAACGGCCAAAACGGAAGAAGAAGAATTCCGAGAAATTTATAATATGGAAGTTATTACGATTCCGACGAATAAGCCTATTGCGAGAATTGATTATCCTGATGTTTTGTATCCTACTTTGAATAGTAAGTTTAAAGCAGTCATTGCTGACATTAAGGAACGCCATGCCAAGGGGCAACCGATTTTAGTCGGAACAGTTGCTGTGGAAACTTCTGAATATTTATCACAGCAGTTAAACAAGGCACATATCCCACATTCGGTCTTAAATGCCAAGAATCATGCCAAAGAAGCTGAGATTATTTCGCGTGCCGGTCAAAGGGGTGCCGTAACGATTGCTACGAACATGGCTGGTCGGGGAACTGATATCAAATTAGGACCTGGAGTGCGTGAAATTGGTGGTCTCTGTGTGATTGGTACTGAAAGACACGAATCACGGCGGATTGATAATCAGTTACGAGGACGTTCGGGACGTCAAGGTGATCCGGGCGCAACTATTTTTTATATGTCTTTAGAGGACGATTTGATGAAACGTTTTGGTTCTGAGAAAATCAAAAAAGTTTTATCAGCGTTTAAAGTTGATGATGATGATGCGGTCATTCAAAGTCATATGATTACGCGCCAAGTGGAGTCAGCTCAAAAACGAGTTGAAGGTAATAATTACGATACTCGTAAGAACACTTTACAGTATGACGATGTTATGCGGGAACAACGTGAAGTTATTTACAAGCAGCGCATGCAAGTTATTACCGAAGAAAAAAGTTTAAAAGACGTTTTGATGCCAATGATGCAACGAACTATTAAAAGCGCAATTGATGCGCGGACTAACGGTGAAGAAAAAGATTGGGACTTAGATGGTATTTATGATTTTGCTATTACCGTTTTAACCAGTCCTCAGCAGTTAAAACGTTCAGATTTGGATCATAAAATAGCGGATGAATTGTATCAATTATTTGATCAATTAGTTCAAGAAAATTATGATCAAAAACAACATCAGCTTCAAGATGAACAACAAATGTTAGAATTTCAAAAAGTAGTAATTTTGCGCGTGGTCGATGAACATTGGACCAATCATATTGATGCGATGGATCAATTGCGTCAATCAATTGGTTTACGTGGGTATGGACAGATGAATCCTTTGGTGGAATATCAAGAAGAGGGTTTTCGAATGTTTGAAAGTATGGTTGCTCAAATTGAATACGATGTGACGCAACTATTCATGAAAGCGGAAATTCGTGAGAATGCTCAAAGATAAAAAAAGCAGGCTTAATTAGCCTGCTTTTTTCAAAAAGTGAGGTCGTAACTTAATGGAATTAGCAGAATTAAAAGATAACATTCAATGGGCAACGAACAAAATCGAACAATTTAGGGGGTCTCTTTGACTTAGATGATTTGCAAGAAGCGATTGCGCAAAATGATCATCGTATGAGTCAAAATGATTTTTGGCAAAAGCAAGATCAAGCACAACAAGTAATTGAAGAACAAAAACGTTTAAAGGCTAAATACGAGACCTTTATGCGGTTGCAAACAGATGTTGAGGCGTTAACCGTTACACTTGAGTTATTAGAAGAAGAACCACAAGATCAGGAATTGAAGCAGTCTGCTGAACATGACTGGCAAAGTTTACAGCAGAATTTGCAGCAATATGAAATTACGATGTTGTTGAATCAACCATATGATGCGAATAACGCGATTTTAGAAATTCATCCCGGAGCTGGCGGTACGGAATCTCAAGATTGGGGTTCGATGTTATTACGAATGTATGAACGGTGGGCAAAACAACATCAATTTACGGTCGAATTAGCCGATTATCAAGCTGGGGATGAAGCAGGCTTAAAGAGTGTTTCTTTATTAATTAAGGGGCAGAATGCGTACGGATTGTTGCGCTCAGAACATGGGGTCCATCGTTTAGTACGTATTTCGCCGTTTGATTCAGCAGGTCGCAGACATACATCATTTGCTTCTGTAGAAGTTATGCCCGAATTAGATCAAACGATTAATATTGATATTAATCCTGATGATTTGCGGGTTGATGTATTTCGTTCCAGTGGTGCCGGTGGACAACACATCAATAAGACTTCGTCGGCGGTTCGCATTACCCATTTGCCAACGGGGATTGTCACTAGTTCTCAGGCGCAACGTTCGCAGATTCAAAATCGAGCGACAGCAATGAATATGTTGCGAGCTAAACTTTATCAAAAAGAGCAGGAAGAACAAGCTCAAAAAGCGGCCGCTTTGAAAGGTGAACAATTGGAGATTGGTTGGGGTTCACAAATTCGGTCCTATGTTTTTCATCCATATACAATGGTGAAAGATCATCGAAGCAACTTTGAAACTGGTAACGGTCAGGCGGTGATGGATGGTGGTTTGGATCCATTTATTAATGCTTATTTACAGTGGCGTTTTCAACAGGAACGTACGGCATAAGAAAGAAAATTATGAAAAAAATTCTAGTTGTGGATGATGAACCTGCATTAGTGGAATTATTAAAATATAATCTAGAGCAAAATCATTATTTCGTGGTGACGGCTTTTGATGGTCAACAAGCGCTGAATCAAATCGCGCAACAAGAATTTGACTTGATTTTGCTGGACTTAATGTTACCTAAAATAAATGGTCTACAGTTAATGCAGCAGCTGCGTACGCGACAAAATTTGGTGCCGATTATTATATTGACAGCCAAGGATCAAGCAGACCAAAAAGTACAAGGCTTGAATCTGGGTGCTGATGATTATGTAACCAAACCTTTTGAAGTTAAGGAGTTATTGGCACGAATTAATGCTGTGTTACGACGCCAAAAAGCTGTTCAACCAACAACTTCTTTGGTATTAGATCGTGATAATTTTGAAGTTTTGGTGCGAGGTCAGTTAGTATCACTGACGAAAACTGAGTACAAGCTGTTTGATTTTCTTTATGTCAATGCGAATCGAACTTTGACACGCGAACAATTAATGGAACATTTGTGGCAACAAAAGCCAGAACGCATGCCGGATTCGCGAGCAATTGATATTCAGATCAGTCATTTGCGTGATAAGATTGAGCAGGATCCAAAACGTCCGCAATATCTACAAACAATTCGGGGATTTGGTTATCGTTTAACGCTTAAGGGAGATTAGGATGAAACGGCATCGACAAACCATTCTTTTCACAGCAATTATAGGAATTTTTATTTATAGTTTTTGTTTAATTATTATGGTGCAATTTAATAAGCAAAGTCAGATTAATCATTTGGCTGCTTTGCGTGAAGATTATGGAGTTTTGAAACGTGATTCGGGGAAACAATATTTTTCATCTTGGTCCCAGGATCATCAGTTATATATTGCGACAGACAGTGCAAAACCGAAAACTCATTTGCAAAAGCAAGCACATGATTTGGTTAATCAGGATTTGTTAAATAATGATAATCCGTATCAAATTAGGAATTATCATAATTCTCAATATATTTTTTATTTATTAGATTCAACTAGTGCGGTGCATCCCAAGATTATTGTCAAAAAATATCACTCAATTTGGGCAGAGTCTAATTTAATTTTCTTATTTACGGTTATTTACACTTTCTTGTGGCTCATTTTGCTGATTAGTCAATATCTAACTTATCGGCAGCAACGTTTATATATTCGAGCAGTTATTCAGAAGTTGAAGCAAATTCAAGCTAATAAATATACCGATTCTTTAGTGGTTTTGGACCATACGCCTTATACTGAATTGATTCAAACGGTAAATACCTTGGATCAGCACAATAATGATTTGTTAGAGAATAATGTTCTGCTCAAACGCCGTTTTCAAGGTTTGATGCGACATCTGCCTGTGGGCGTCATGTTGTTAGATCATCAGGGCAATGTTATTTTGCATAATCAAGCAATGGCAGTGATTTTAGGTAAAAATATTGCTGATGATCCGCATCCGTTTATTGAAGATATTCAAACTTATTCTTTGAGCCGCATGGTGGAACATACTTTAAGCAAGAATCGGAATCATCATCGAGAAATTCAATTATTAGGTGATTCTAAGCGCATGGTTGATGCAAATGTGATTCGCATCGCCCATACCAAAGATGATGTTGAACAACAAGTTATTGTGATTTTGTATGATTTGACAGATGTTCATCAAATTGAGCAACAGCAACAAGATTTTGTGGGCAATGTTAGTCATGAACTGAAAACTCCCGTGACAGCTATTTTGGGTTTTGCAGAAACCTTGCTCAATGGTGCTAAAGATGATCCTAAGCAAGCTGTAAAATTTATTCGGATTATTCAACAAGAAGCAAAACGCTTGTTGTCATTAATTCAGGATTCTTTAGCATTAACTCAATTAGAGCATCCCAGAGATTTATTGCCAGAACAAATTAATTTAGAAGATTTAATTACCAAAATTTTGATCCAACAACAGGCACTCATTGATCAAAAGCAGTTGCAAATTCAAACACAGTTCCAAGGCAATCCCCAAGTGCGCATTTCATTAACTGAATTGACACAGATTTTGCAAAATTTAATTGACAATGCGGTGAAATATAATGTTCCGCAGGGCCAAGTGCACGTTATTTTAAATCATCAGGAGATTGAGAATGATTTGGAGATAAAAGTTGAAGATACGGGTATCGGTATAAGTGACGATGATCAATCTCGTGTTTTTGAGCGATTTTATCAAGCGGATAAAGCGCGAAGCAAGGAAAATGGTGGTACTGGTTTGGGTCTATCAATTGTGCAAAAATCGGTAGAATCTTTAAACGGGACAATTAAATTAACTAGTACTTTGGGGCAGGGGACAACTGTTTTTGTCCATTTGCCATTATAGGAAGGAGCTAAGATTGTTTGATAAAGAACAATCTTAGCTTTTTTTGGTACAAGCGTGCTGAAATTAATTAGGAAAGTTTAATTTACAAAAAATTTACACAATTAACAACGAATTTTTACACGCATTTGTTACAGTAAACTGCGGAGGACGACACACATGAAAAAGCTAATGCAATATTTGGGTGTCTTGGGGGTGGGACTACTGATATTAAGTGGTTGTGCTAAAAGTCCAGGATCTAAAGAGCAAACCATCACGGCGGTTGGTTCTTCAGCTTTGCAACCTTTAGTTGAGGCGGCCGGTGAAAACTATAATCAGATTCACCCGAATGCATTTGTCACGGTGCAAGGTGGTGGCAGTGGCACTGGCTTGTCGCAAATTCAACAGGGAGCTGTGGCGATTGGTAATTCTGATGTGTTTGCAGAGCAAAAAAAGGGCATTAAAGCCCAGAATTTAATTGATCATAAAGTTTGTGTTGTGGCCGTGGTTCCCGTGGTGAATAAACAAGTTGCTATTAAAAATTTGTCTTTAAGTCAATTGCAGGCTATTTTTGCTGGTGAAATTACGAATTGGCGTGAAGTTGGTGGTCCCAATTTGCAGATTTCATTAGTTAACCGTGCCCAAGGGAGTGGAACCAGAACCGTATTTGAGCAACAAGTCATGCAGGGACGAACAAGTAAAAGGGCACCCGAACAAGATTCCAGTGGGATGGTGCGGCAGATTGTCAAGAAAACGCCTGGGGCAATCAGTTATGTTGCTTTGCCGTATTTGAGTAGTGATCTTAAGCCCTTGACCGTTGATCATGTGGCGGTTACCGCTAAGAATGTACAAAATAATCGCTGGAAAATTTGGTCTTATGAGCATATGTATACAACCAAGAATCTTAATCAATTAACAAAAGATTTTATCCGATATTTATTGAGTGATAAATTTCAGCAAAATGAGGTGCGCAAAATGCGTTATATTCCTATTAAGGCGATGCGATATCAACAAAATGCACAGGGGCAAACCACGAAGTTATAAGGAGAAGGTTAATGGATTCAATTGCCAAAAAGCTCCAACAGCGTTCATTATCAGCCAGAATTGAACGGCGGGGGAAACTGGTAACACAATGTTTGACTTTACTGATTGTACTATTAGTTTTAGTGATTTTTGCTTTTATTGCTACCAAAGGCGTTGCCGTTTTTACCAAAGATCGTGGTAATTTGTGGACATTTTTCACTGGTAGTACGTGGAGTCCTGACAAATTAGATATTCATCGCCGACCGTTAATTGGCGCTTTACCAATGATTGTTGGTTCTTTTTCGGTAACTTTATTAGCAGTTTTATTGGCAACCCCCTTCGCTTTGGCAGCAGCCATTTTTATGACCGAGATTGCCCCCAAGAAAGGACAACAGATTTTACAACCCGTAATTGAGTTATTAGTCGGGATTCCTTCGGTAGTTTACGGTTTTATCGGCTTGGGCGTGGTGGTCCCCTTTGTCCAAAAATTAGTTGGTGGAAGTGGCTTTGGAATCTTCGCGGGTGCTTTAGTTTTATTTGTTATGATTTTGCCAACGATTACTTCGATGACGGTGGATGCGTTAAAGGCAGTACCAAGATATTATCGTGAAGCGTCATTAGCGTTAGGAGCGACCCAATGGCAAACAATTTATAAAGTAGTCTTACGTGCTGGAACACCAGGAATTATGACTGCCATTATTTTCGGAATGTCGCGGGCATTTGGTGAGGCTTTGGCGGTGCAGATGGTTATCGGCAATGCAATCTTGATGCCCAGCAGTTTGGCTTCGCCTTCAACGACTTTAACGAGCGTTTTGACAATGAATATGGGCAATACAATTATGAAAACGACGGCTAATAACGCTTTGTGGTCGCTTGCCTTGCTGTTATTAATTATGGCGTTATTCTTCAATATTGTTGTTAAGTACATTGCTAGGAAAGGAGAATTGTAATGAATCCCAAACGAGTTGATAAAATTGCCACAATTGTGATTTATATCATGTCGGGAACTATTATTATCATTTTACTAGCTTTGTTGCTATATATTTTGTTGGCGGGTATTAAAGTTGTGAATTGGCATTTTTTGACCAGCGCTTCGAAAAGTTTTCAAGCTGGAGGCGGAATTGGTGTGCAACTTTTTAATTCCTTGTATTTATTAGTTTTGTCAATGCTTTTTTCGTTTCCCTTTGCCCTAGGAATTGCAATTTATTTAACTGAATATGCTCAAAATCCGAAATTAACTAATTGGATTAGTTCGGCGATTGAAGTGCTGAGTTCTTTGCCTTCAATTGTTGTAGGATTATTCGGTTTTTTAGTTTTTGTGATTAATTTTCATTTGCAATTTTCAATTTTATCGGGTGCTTTGACTTTGATGATTTTTAATTTACCGTTGTTAGTTCGGAGCATGGAAGATGCGTTGCAATCAGTTTCAGTTAGTCAACGGGAAGCCGGCTTGGCGTTAGGGCTATCGCGTTGGGAAACAGTGATTCATGTGATTATTCCAGAGTGCTTACCCTCCATAGTGACTGGCGTTATCTTAGCTGCTGGACGTGTTTTTGGTGAGGCGGCGGCTTTGATTTATACTGCTGGGCAGAGTGCGCCCCCGCTGAATTTTACGAACTGGAACATTCTAAGTTTAACCTCACCTTTGAATCCAATGCGTCCCGCCGAAACTTTGGCAGTGCATATCTGGAAAGTTAATTCGGAAGGTCTTATTCCGGATGCAGCGGCGGTATCAGCGGGAGCTTCATTGGTTTTGGTTGTTGTAGTGTTGCTGTTTAACTTGCTGGCGCGGTTTGTTGGTAAAAAATTATATCAGCACTTAACAGGAGAATAGGATGACAAAAAGGCCAGAGACTTATACCAGAACATTGCCGGCTAAAACGGAGTTTGCGTTGACAACCCACGATTTAAGCGTATTTTATGGAGATAAAGAAGCGGTACATGGTGTTGATTTGCAATTTGAGCGTTATAAAATTATTTCGTTAATTGGGGCGTCAGGTTCTGGCAAGTCCACTTATTTACGTTCGTTAAATCGGATGAATGATACGATTGCATCGTCCAAAGTGACAGGTCAAATTATGTATCGAGGTGTGGATATCAATACGTCTGCAGTTGATGTGTATACGGTCAGAGAACATATCGGGATGGTGTTTCAGCGACCGAATCCATTTTCAAAATCTATTCGAGATAATATTACTTTTGCTTTGCAACGGCGTGGTTTTAAGGATCGACAGCAGCTAGATGAAATTGTGGAAACGACTTTAAAACAGGCTTCGTTGTGGAATCAGGTTAAAGACGATTTGAATAAAAGTGCGCTAGCATTGTCAGGTGGACAACAGCAACGCTTATGTATTGCACGCGCGTTAGCTTTGCAGCCGGATATTTTATTAATGGACGAACCGGCTAGTGCTTTGGATCCGATTTCGACGGCAAATATTGAAAATACAATGCAGGAATTAAAACAGCAGTATACAATTATTATTGTGACACATAATATGCAACAAGCTGCTCGAATTAGCGATTATACGGCATTTTTTAATATGGGGTCAATGATTGAATTTGATGAAACTCGTCGCATTTTCACGCGCCCTAAATGTCAATTAACAGAAAATTATGTTTCAGGACATTTTGGTTGAAGGAGTCGAACATGGAAGCAGTAATTACCGCCCAAGATGTGCATTTATTTTATGGTACAAAAGAGGCTTTAAAGGGTATTACTATGCAAATTAAGCAACACGAGATTACGGCAATGATTGGTCCTTCAGGTTGTGGAAAATCTACATTTTTACGATGCCTGAATCGCATGAATGATTTGATTTCCACAGTCAAAATTACAGGTCAAATTAAGCTTGAAGGTCAGGATATTTATGCGCCAAACACTGATACGGTCCAATTGCGCAAACGTGTCGGAATGGTCTTTCAACAACCAAATCCGTTTCCTTTTTCGATTTATGATAATGTAGTTTATGGCTTGCGTTTGGCAGGTGTTCGTGATCGTCAACGTTTGGACGAAGCCGTGGAAACGAGCTTGAAAGCTGCGGCAATTTGGGATGATGTCAAAGATAAATTGAATCAAAGTGCGCTAGCATTATCAGGTGGACAGCAACAACGGGTTTGTATTGCACGTGTCTTGGCAGTGCAACCTGAAGTTGTTTTGTTAGATGAGCCTACCAGTGCCTTGGATCCGATTTCTGCAACGCAGGTAGAAAAAATGCTGCTAGAATTGCGTAAAAATTACACAATGGTGATTGTCACGCATAGTATGCATCAGGCATCAAGGATTTCTGATCAAACAGCCTTTTTTTATCAGGGCGAATTGATTGAAATGGATCAAACTAAGAATATTTTTTTAAATCCCACTCAACAAAAAACCGAAGACTATATTAGTGGTCGTTTCGGATAGAAAGAGGATAATATGCGCAGTGATTTAGAAACGGAATTAAATAGTTTACATGTGCGATTTGCGGAAATGGCGATGATGGTGCGTGAATCCATTCAAAAAGCTATGACTGCTTTTGACAAAAATGATTTGATTTTAGCACAACAGGTAATTGATGAGGATCAAAAGATTAATAATCGCGAAGTTGATTTAGAACAACGTTCGTTTGAATTGATTGCGTTGCAGCAACCCGTGACGTCAGATTTGCGGCGGATTGTGACAATTTTGAAAGCTAGTTCAGATTTTGAACGCATGGGGGATCACGCAGTGCGGATTGCTCGTACGACCATTAGTTTGCAAAATAAGGCACCGATTGTGCCAGCCAAGCAGTTATTGGCGCAAATGGCCCAAGCGTTAGACTTGATGTTCAGCGATGCTTTGGACGCCTATTTAAAAGAAAACGATCAAAAGGCGATTGTCATATCTCAACAGGATCATGATGTGAATCAATTGGCGCATGATGTCGATCAAATCTGTATTACTGAGATGAAAGCTAATGGCAAAACTGTGGAAGACGGGACTGCTTATATGCTGATTTCTACTTATTTGGAGCGGATGGGCGATTATGTCACAAATTTGTGTGAATGGGTCGTCTATCTTAAGCGCGGTAAGATTTCAGAGTTGGGTTGAAGTTGTCGAGTAAAGAAATTATAAGTTTTATGGAATCCCTAAAATCTAAGTGATTTTGAGGATTTTTTTGATCATTTTTTAGCATGATGGATGTATACAAAAAACAAGAATATGATAAAGATACAGAACGGGATCCTGATGACTACGGTCGTTAATTGATCTTTTGCTACTTGTCATAATGGTGTCAATCATTATGCTATAATTAATCCAAACAAGTGTGAAAGTGAGTTTCAGTTTGAAAATTATTTATCAAACCTTGATTAATACATTGCTCTTTATGGCCATTGCGCGCTTATTACCTACAATATTTTATTTGGATGATTGGTTAACGGCGGTCATTGCGGGTTTTGTGTTAGTCTTGTTGAATATGACGATTAAGCCAATTTTAAAAATTGTTTCGTTTCCCATTACTTTTTTAACGTTTGGGTTGTTTTCTATCGTCATTAATGCCCTGACTTTGGAAATTGTCGCGGCGTTGTTGAGCGGTTTTGTGTTCTACGGCTTTGGTGCAGCGATGATTGTAGCAATTATTATGTCCATCGCCAATGCGTTCGTTGGTTATCACGTTTTAAGAAAATAAGGAGTATTGACAAAATGATCACGGTGAAAGATCTCATTGATAATACGAATTTACAAGTTTATAGTGGTGCAGAATTTTTAGTAGAACGGGAATTGACGGAAAGCGAGATTTCACGTCCTGGCCTTGAGTTAACAGGGTATTTTGATTACTATCCTGCTGAACGAGTTCAGTTATTTGGGCAGACGGAAACTTCCTATGCACGGGCGATGACTTCGAAAAATCGTTATCATATTTTGGAAGAAATGGCGACTGCCAAAACGCCTGCATTTGTCTTTTCACGGGGGATTGAGCCTTCTAGTGAAATGCAACGGGCTGTTCAGGAAAATCAGATTCCAATTTTGGTTTCTCCATTGACCACCACGCGGGTTTCTAACATTATCACACAATACTTGGAAAAAGTTTTGGCTCCCCGTAAGAGTATTCATGGTGTTTTGATTGATGTTTACGGTGTGGGAATTTTGCTGAAGGGTGATTCAGGAATTGGTAAAAGCGAAACGGCTTTAGAATTGATTAAAAATGGGCATCGTTTGGTTGCTGATGATCGGGTGGACGTTTATCAACAAAATGAACATACGATTGTTGGTGAAGCACCACAAATTTTGGAAAATTTGATGGAAGTGCGCGGAATTGGCATCATTGACGTAATGAATCTGTTTGGGGCTAGCGCAGTGCGTTCGTCGATGGAAGTAACGCTGATTATTAATCTTAATAATTGGTCGCCGGATGTGAATTATGATCGTATTGGTACTGAAAATAAAACGGAACAAATTTTTGATGTGGAAGTAGCCAGTATGACGATTCCGGTCAAGGTTGGTCGGAATATTTCTAATATTATTGAAGTGGCGGCAATGAATTACCGCGCTAAAAAGATGGGTTACGATGCTTCAGCTAGATTTGAAACCCAATTAAATAATTTAATTAAACATAATTCGGAGAGTGATTAGTAAATGATGTTAGCTTTAAACCCAATCTTTTTACAATTGGGGCCCTTTGTGATTCGCTGGTACGGTCTGTTAATTGCCATTGGGGCGTTATTGGGTCTAGCACTGGCTTTACGAGAAGCTCCGAAAAGAAATGTTAAACCTGATGATTTAATTGACTTGGTTTTATGGGGCATTCCCTTTGCGTTAATTGGTGCGCGGACATACTATGTTGTGTTTGAATGGTCGTTTTATTCCAAAAATCCGGGTGAAATTATTAAAATTTGGCACGGTGGTTTGGCAATCTATGGTGGCTTGATCGCAGCGCTCATTGTCACAATTGTTTTTACACGAATTCGTAAGTTACCCATTTGGTTAATCTTGGATATTGCAGCCCCCAGTCTCTTAGTGGGACAAATTATTGGACGTTGGGGCAATTTTATGAATCAAGAGGCATATGGTGGTGTGGTGTCTAAATCTTTTTTGACTTCGTTACATTTACCGCATTTTATTATTCAGCAGATGCTGATTAATGGTAGTTACCGTCAACCCACTTTTTTGTATGAATCACTCTGGAATTTAGTTGGTCTTATTATCATTTTGAGTGTGCGGCATATTCCGCATTTGTTCCTGCAAGGTGAAGTCTTTTTGAGTTATATCTTATGGTATTCATTTGGTCGTTACTTTATTGAAGGTTTGCGTTCAGATAGCTTGTATTTCTTATTTAATTTACGAGTTTCCCAGCAGTTGTCATTGGTTTTGTTTGTTGCCGCAATTTTGACGATTATTTATCGGCGTATGCGTCATAATAAACCGGATTATTTGGCAGGCAATTTAGCGGGAATTTCGCCTGAGTAAGCAGATTATTCGTATTTATTGATAGAAAATTTTAGGATGTTGATTAATTTGGATATAAGTGAGGTTAGCATGCAAGAATATGATGTAATTATTATCGGCGCTGGTCCTGGTGGTTTAACGGCAGCCTTATACGCTTCCAGAGCTAATTTGCAGGTTTTGATTTTGGATCGCGGAATTTATGGCGGTCAAATGAATAATACGGCCGAAGTAGAGAATTATCCCGGTTTTGATTCAATTTTAGGACCTGATCTTAGTGAAAAAATGTATCATTCTGCGACGCAATTTGGGGCACAGTATCAATATGGTACAGTGACGGCCATTGAAGATCATCAAACTTATAAATTGGTGAAAACTAGTGATGAAGAGTTTAAAGCAGGTACTATTGTGATTGCCACAGGCTCAGAATATAAAAAAATTGGTGTGCCGGGCGAAAATGAATATTCTGGGAAGGGTGTGTCTTATTGTGCTGTTTGTGATGGAGCCTTTTTTAAGGGTGAAGATGTTGTCGTCATTGGTGGCGGTGATTCGGCGGTTGAAGAAGGGGTCTATTTAACGCAGTTAGCGAAGTCGGTGACGATTATTCATCGGCGGGATCAGTTACGAGCTCAACCAATTTTACAAAAGCGTGCTTTTGCGAATGATAAAATTAATTTCATTTGGAATGCTGACGTTCAAGCTATCAGTGGTGAGGATAACAAAGTTACAGGCGTGCAATATCGTGATAAAGTTAGTGGCGAACAAAAGCAAATTGCTGCTTCAGGTGTCTTTATTTATGTCGGTATTCAGCCTAACACCGAAATGTTCCGAGATTTACCAATTTTGGATGACGCAGGTTGGATCATTACAGATGAACGAATGCAAACACCGGTGCCGGGAATTTTTGCCGTTGGTGATGTTCGAAAGAAAGATTTACGGCAAATTACCACAGCGGTGGGGGACGGTGGTTTGGCTGGCCAACACGCCTATGATTATTTACAAACGTTGACTGATTAAAGACTATCCTCATCAAGGTTAGTCTTTTTTTCGTGGAAACGGTATAATATGATTGATTAAAAGTTGCTAGAGTAAATAAGTGGAGGTTCATGCGATGAGTTGGCAGGACAATTATCAAGTTTGGGCAAATTATACAGCGTTAGATCCAACTTTAAAACAGCAGTTAACCCAGATTGCTTCGGACGATCAAGTTTTGGAAGATGCTTTTTATGCACCTTTGGAATTTGGTACCGCGGGAATGCGTGGTTTAATGGGACCGGGCATTAATCGGATGAATTTATATACTGTTCGCCAAGCTGCAGCAGGTTTGGCTCAATTTATGGATACATTAGCACCGAATTTGAAGAAACGTGGGGTAGTGATTAGTTTTGATTCGCGTTATCATTCAGCGAAATTTGCACAAGAGTCTGCACGTGTTTTGGGGCAGCATCAAATCCCAGTCTTTTTGTTTGATAGTTTGCGACCAACGCCTGAGTTATCATTTGCCGTCCGACATCTTCAAACTTATGCGGGTATTATGATTACGGCTAGTCACAATCCGGCCCCTTATAATGGTTTCAAAATTTATGGTCCTGATGGTGGGCAGATGCCGCCGAAGGAATCAGATTTGATTACGGATTATGTTCGGCAAGTTGCGGATTTGTTTGCAATTGAAGTGGCAGATTTGCACGCATTACGTCAACAAAAATTGCTTACGATGGTGGGTGAAGATGTTGATCGGGCTTACCTGAAAGAAATTAAATCTGTTTCATTAGATCGACAATTACTAGCAGATTTTGCAGATATGAAATTTATCTATACACCATTGCACGGGACAGGCAAAATGTTGGCTGGTCGGGTGTTTGAACAAGCCGGTTTGCACAATATGCAATTAGTCAGTGAGCAGGCAATTTTGGATCCTGAGTTTGCAACTGTTGAGTTTCCCAATCCTGAATTCCCTGAAACCTTTAATCTGGCAATTCATGATGGTAAGCAACTTCAGGCCGATGTCTTAATTGCGACGGATCCAGACGCTGATCGCTTAGGGGCTGCAGTTCGTCAACCTGATGGTAATTATCGATTAATGACGGGAAATCAAATCGCCAGTGTCTTGTTGGAATATATTTTACGAACTAAACAAAATCAGCATTGTTTGCCAGCTAATGCCGCGGTAGTCAAGTCAATTGTCTCCACCGAATTGGCAACCAAAATTGCGGAACACTATGGGGTTGAAATGATCAATGTCTTGACTGGTTTTAAATTTATCGCCGAACAAATTCAACATTTTCAAGACACTGGTGAGCATACCTTTTTATTTGGTTTTGAAGAAAGTTATGGTTACTTGATTCAACCCTTTGTCCGAGATAAAGATGCTTTACAAGCTAGTTTATTATTAGCGGAAGTGGCTGCTTTTTATAAGAGTCAGCAGATGACTTTGTATGATGGTTTGCAAGCAGTTTATCAAAAGTATGGTTATTTTAAGGAGAAGACGATTTCCAAAACATTTACGGGTGTGGATGGTTCTGCTAAAATGCAGTCTTTAATGCAGCATTTTCGAACAGATGATTGGCAGGAGATTAATGGCGTGTCCGTAGTTAGTGTGCAAGATTTTCTGTCTGGTGAGCAACAAAATAGTGATGGGACAAAAACTAAGTTGACTTTGCCACAGGCTGACGTTTTGAAATTTATTTTGGCGGACGGAACTTGGATTGCCATTCGACCTTCGGGTACAGAACCCAAAATTAAGAATTATATTGGCACGAGTGCTACCAGTGAAAAGGCTGCTTGGGACCAAGTGGACGCTTATACACAAGTGATTGATAGCTGGTATTAATAATGGCTGAACTATTGAAGAGATAGTTCGGCTCTTTTTGTATGCGGCTTTAGTGTTTGCATCTAGCTGGCAGCTGTTGTAAGATAATGCAAATTTTACGAGAAGGGGATAAAATTATGGGTTTACATCAATTTATTCAAGGCCTGACGGATTTAGAAACGATTGACCGTGCACCAGGGCATTTTAAATATCAAACACATAGTGTTGCTGCACATTCGTTTAAAGTGGCGGAAATTGCTCAGATTTTGGGTGATGTGGAAGAGCTTCATGGTCAAACAATTAATTGGCAGTCATTATATGAAAAAGCATTGAATCATGATTACACCGAACGGTTTATTGGTGATATTCAGACGCCGGTTAAGTATGCAACTAAACAGTTGCGGGCGATGTTGGCGCAGGTCGAAGACGATATGACAGATAATTTTATTCAAAAGGAAATTCCCCAAAATTTACAAGAACGTTTTCAACGTCGTTTAGGTGAAGGCAAGGATGAAACCTTAGAGGGTCAAATTTTAGCGTTGGCTGATAAAATTGATTTGTTATATGAATCATTTGGCGAGATTGAAAAGGGCAATCCGGATAATGTTTTTATTGAAATTTTCAGTGAGAGCTTGAAAACTATTACGCAGTATCCAGATTTAGCTTGTGGTCAGTATTTTGTTCATGACATCTTGCCTGAATTATTAAACGAAGATTTTGCGAGTCGGGAACAATTGATCCAAATTAGCCGTGAGATTTTGCAGTCCATCTAGGCTAGACTATGGCGAAAATATGTTCGCTATGGTATGATATGATACGTTAGTTAAAGTTGGGATTAGTTCCAGCTTTTTTCTTTTAAAAACACTCAAAAGGGGGGTTTTTAGTGATTGAACGTGTGACTGATAATCAGTTTCAATTAGTTTCTAAATATCAGCCAGCTGGTGATCAGCAGCAAGCGATTGATCAGCTGGTGACCGATTTTCGGGCGAAGAACAAAGCTCAAGTTTTAAAGGGTGCCACGGGTACTGGTAAAACGTTTACGATGGCTAACGTGATTCAACAGCTGAATAAACCGACATTAGTGATTTCGCATAATAAAACTTTGGCGGGTCAATTATATGGTGAGTTCAAAGAGTTTTTTCCGAATAATGCGGTGGAATATTTTGTGAGTTATTACGATTACTATCAACCAGAAGCGTATGTGCCCTCAAGTGACACTTATATCGAAAAAGACTCCAGTATTAATGATGAGATTGATAAATTACGCCATTCTGCGACTTCATCTTTACTTGAACGTAATGATGTCATTGTTGTGGCTTCTGTGTCCTGTATTTTTGGTTTAGGTGATCCGAGGGAATATCAGCGTAGTGTGATTTCCTTGCGGGAGGGTCGGGAAATTAGTCGTGATCAATTATTAAAAGATTTAATTACGAATCAATTTGATCGTAATGATATTGATTTTCAACGGGGACGTTTTCGGGTTCGTGGTGACGTTGTCGATATTTTCCCTGCTTCTAGGGACGATAATTCTTTGCGCGTCGAATTCTTTGGGGATGAAATTGATCGCATTTTAGAAATGGATCCGTTAACCGGCGAAATTATCGGTGAAGTTCCCCAAGTTTCGATTTTTCCGGCAACGCATTTTATGACTAATGAAGAGCAAATGAATGCGGCTATTGAGCGGATTGCCAACGAATTACAAGAGCGCTTGGCGCAATTACAGAAAGCGGGTAAATTGCTAGAAGCACAACGTTTAGAGCAGCGGACTAATTACGATATCGAAATGATGCGGGAAATGGGTTATACTTCTGGAATTGAAAACTATTCAAGACATATGGAAGGACGTTCGGAAGGCGAACCGCCGTTTACACTGCTGGACTTTTTTCCAGATGATTACAATATTATGATTGATGAATCACACGTGACGATGCCGCAAATTCGTGGAATGTATAATGGCGATCGAGCACGCAAACAAATGTTGGTTGATTATGGTTTTCGTTTGCCAAGCGCGCTAGACAATCGACCGTTAAAATTAGATGAATTTGAGCAACATGTTAATCAAATTTTGTATGTATCGGCGACGCCTGGTCCATATGAAATGGAACAGACTAACGAAGTAGTAGAACAAGTGATTCGACCAACGGGTTTGCTAGATCCTGAGATTGAAGTTCGACCGATTATGGGGCAAATTGATGATTTAGTGGGTGAAATTAATCAACGGATTAATCAAAATGAGCGGACTTTGGTAACGACTTTGACTAAAAAAATGGCGGAAGATTTGACTGACTATTTGAAAGATTTGGGAATCAAAGTTGCCTATTTACACAGTGATGTCAAAACGTTAGAGCGCACGGAGATTATTCGTGATTTACGTTTGGGTAAATATGATGTTTTGATTGGGATCAATTTGTTGCGTGAAGGTATTGATGTTCCGGAAGTCTCACTGGTTGCGATTTTAGATGCAGATAAGGAGGGATTTTTGCGTTCAGAACGACCGTTAATCCAAACCATTGGTCGCGCAGCGCGGAATGAACACGGTCATGTGATTATGTATGCGGAAACCATTACCGCTTCCATGAGAGTGGCGATTGACGAAACAAAACGGCGACGTCAAATTCAACAACAATTTAATCAAGACCATCAAATTACTCCTAAGACGATCCAAAAACCGATTCGTGATGCAATTACGTCCGTTCAATCAGTGGATAATACGAGCAGTGAACAAGAACAAATTACAGAATCACAATTTGATTTTGCAGGTATGACCAAGCAAGACCAAGATGAATTGTTGGAACAATTAGAGGCTCAAATGAAACAAGCTGCGAAAAAATTAGACTTTGAGCAAGCCGCTAATTTGCGGGATACAATTTTAGATTTAAAAGCGGAGATTAGTTAATGGTAAATGAAAATATTGTAATTCATGGTGCACGTTCACATAATCTTAAGAATATTGATGTGACCATTCCACGCAATCAATTAGTCGTGATTACGGGCCTATCAGGTTCTGGCAAAAGTTCACTAGCTTTTGATACGCTTTACGCGGAGGGCCAACGTCGATATGTGCAAAGCTTGTCATCTTATGCGCGCCAATTTTTGGGTCAGATGGATAAGCCTGATGTGGATTCGATTGATGGCTTGAGTCCAGCCATTTCTATTGATCAAAAAACTACTTCCAAAAATCCCCGTTCCACGGTTGGTACGGTGACAGAAATTAATGATTATCTGCGATTATTGTGGGCGCGTGTTGGGACTCCTTATTGCCCCAATGACGGTACAAAAATTACGAGCCAGTCAGTGGAGCAGATGGTTGATCGTTTATTGCAATTGCCTGAACGGACGAAATTACAAATTTTAGCGCCAGTCGTTCGAGCTAAAAAAGGTCAACATAAAAAAGCATTAGCACAAATTGCCAAACAAGGTTACGTACGAGTCTTAATTGATGGGCAAATGCACGAAGTGGCCGAAAAAATTGAACTGAACAAAAACCAAAAACATGATCTATCCGTGGTTGTAGATCGAATCATCATCAAAGATGGAGTACGTTCCCGTTTGTTTGACTCCATTGAATCGGCGTTACGCTTGTCGGGTGGTTATATGACCGCAGATGTGATCGGGCAAGAACCGCTAATTTTTTCGGAACATTATGCTTGTCCCTTATGTGGTTTCAGTGTTGGTGAATTGGAACCACGTTTGTTTTCGTTTAACGCACCTTTTGGTGCTTGCCCAGATTGCGATGGCTTGGGCATGAAATTAGAAGTCGATCCGCAATTAGTTGTTCCTGATGCAGATTTGTCGATTGATCAAGGTGCGATTGTGCCCTGGAATACGGAACATTCCAAATATTATCCGCAGGTCTTAGAGCAAGTGACAGCTCAATTGGGGATTGCGCGCGATGTTGCATTTAATCAGTTGCCGCAAGCTCAACAAGATGCGATTTTGTATGGCGACGATCAAACGCCAATTCATTTGCATTTTGACAATGATTTTGGCAGTGTCCGCGATGTCGATACGACTTTTGAGGGTGTGATTCCTAACATTAAGCATCGTTATGACAAGCCGTCCAGTGCGTTTATGCGAGAAATTATGCGCAAATATTTTACAGAATTACAGTGTCCAACTTGTCATGGTCAGCGCTTAAATCCTAAGGCCTTGTGTGTCAAAATCAGCGATAAAAATATTATGGAAGCTTCTCAGTTAGCGATTGAACATGAATTACCCTTTTTCAAAAGTATTCAATTATCCGAACAAAATCAGGTCATTGCGCAACCGATTCTCAAAGAAGTAATTGATCGGTTGACTTTTTTGCAAAATGTTGGTTTAGGTTATTTAACTTTAGCTCGTTCGGCAGGAACTTTGTCAGGTGGTGAAGCACAGCGTATTCGCTTGGCAACACAGATCGGGTCGAATTTGTCGGGGGTATTATATATTTTGGATGAGCCGTCTATCGGCTTACATCAGCGTGATAATGATCGTTTAATTCGGTCGTTGAAAGAAATGCGGGATTTGGGCAACACTTTAGTGGTTGTGGAACATGATGAGGACACGATGCGCTCAGCAGATTATCTCATTGATGTCGGACCGGGGGCTGGAGCTCAAGGTGGCCAGATTGTGGCTGCTGGTACTCCCCAAGAAGTGCAGGCCAATCCTCAATCTTTGACAGGTCAATATTTGGCTGGTCAAAAGTATATCCCGTTACCAGCTCAACGGCGCAGTGGCAATGGGCAAACGGTTAAAATTTTTGGTGCTTCAGAAAATAATTTAAAAAATATTGATGTTGAATTCCCCTTAGGTAAATTTATCGCTGTCACGGGGGTTTCTGGTTCAGGCAAGTCGTCTTTAGTTAATACGATTTTGCAGCGAGTTTTAGCACAAAAAATTAATCATAACTCACAACGAGCTGGTAAGTATCAAAAAATTACGGGTTATGAACCTTTAAAATCGTTGATTAATATTGATCAAAGCCCAATTGGCCGAACGCCGCGCAGTAATCCTGCTACTTATACAGGTGTTTTTGATGACATTCGTGGTCTATTTGCGCAAACAAATGAAGCTAAGGTTCGTGGTTATACGAAAGGGCGTTTTTCGTTTAATGTCAAAGGTGGGCGTTGTGAAGCTTGCAAGGGTGACGGTATTATTAAGATTGAAATGAACTTTTTACCCGACGTTTACGTGCCTTGCGAGGTGTGTCATGGCACGCGCTACAATTCGGAAACCCTTGAAGTTAGTTATAAAGATAAAAATATTGCTGATATTTTGGCAATGACTGTTAAGCAAGCTTTGGCTTTTTTTGATCATCTGCCCAAAATCAAACGCAAGTTGCAGACCATTGTTGATGTTGGATTGGGTTATGTGCAATTAGGTCAATCAGCGACGACATTATCTGGTGGCGAGGCTCAGCGAATGAAATTAGCTTCTGAACTGTACAAAAAAGTAGACGGACAGAATTTTTATATTTTAGATGAACCAACGACTGGTTTGCATGTTGACGATGTCAAACGTTTATTGGAAGTTTTGCAGCGCTTGGTTGATCAAGGCAATACGGTTGTGGTGATTGAGCACAATTTGGATGTGGTTAAATCGGCGGATTGGTTGATTGATTTGGGACCTGAGGGAGGCGATTTGGGTGGTCAAATCGTGGCTACAGGTACGCCAGAAACGGTAGCTGAAAATAAGCAGTCATATACAGGTTATTATCTCAAACCCTTGTTGACCAAAACGCCACGTCTATCAGATCCTTCGTAAAACTTGAATTATATAATTCAAGTTTTTTTGTGTTAGAGAATTTGTTTCTCTACGTGAAAATCTTTATAATTAATGAGAAATGATGTTCAGCTGGGAAGTGACTGATTATGCAAGGAGCTAATTTATTGGATGTAGTCATTGTTTCAGGCATGAGTGGTGCAGGTAAAACGGTTGCCATTCAAGCTTTTGAAGATATGGGGTACTTTTGTATTGATAATTTGCCGCCAGCTTTGTTAAATAAATTTTTACATTTAGCGTTGGAAGCGGGAAATATTACGAAAGTGGCGATTGTGATTGATTTGCGTGCACGAGTTTTTTACAATCAATTACTAAGCAGTTTGGCAGAGGTTGAGAGTCTGTCACAAATTCAAACTAGAATTTTATTTTTAGACGCAACTGATGCCCAACTTGTTGATCGTTATAAAGAAACGCGGCGTTCTCATCCATTAGCTATGGACGGTCGGCTGGTCAATGGGATTACTAAAGAACGACGTTTGTTAAAGCCATTTCATGATCGTGCGGCGACAGTAATCGATACGACGAATTTAACACCGCGACAATTACGAACGCAGATTTTCGAATATTTTGATCAACAAAAAGATATACCGTTTCATATTGTAGTAATGTCATTCGGATTTAAATATGGTGTGCCGATTGATGCTGATGATATGATGGACGTACGTTTTTTGCCGAATCCATATTACGATCCAATTATGAAAAGGCAAACAGGATTGCAAAAAAATGTGGCGGATTATGTTTTTAATCAACCTGCCACTCGCAAATTTTATCAACAATATTTACAATTATTGACTTCTATTTTGCCGCAGTATCAACGTGAAGGAAAAACTATGTTAACCATTGCAATCGGGTGTACAGGTGGTCAACATCGTTCGGTGGCGATCGCCCAAAAATTGGGTGAGGATTTGCAAAAATTAAACTATTCGGTAGATATTAGTCATCGTGATATTTATCGTTATAAGGAATCGGTGAAGCATTCATGAGTGATAGAACAAAAACAATTAAGGTTATTAAAGGGCGCAAACCTAAAATTACGGTGATTGGTGGTGGAACAGGGTTACCGGTTATTTTGCATAGTCTGCATAAGTTAAATGCGGATATTACGGCAATTGTCACTGTGGCCGATAATGGTGGTTCATCTGGCGCTATTCGAAATTACATTAATGTCGTGCCGCCAGGGGATATTCGAAATGTGCTGGCCTCCTTATCTGATTGGGATCAGCTTTCATTAGATGTATTCCAATATCGTTTTAACAGTGATGATTCTTTTTTGGCAGGGCATGCGATTGGTAATTTGGTGATTGCTGCATTGTCAGAAATGTATGAAAATGATATTTTTGATGCTGTCCAGCAACTATCACGAATGATGCAGGTTGATGGGCATGTTTTTCCAGCCGCCAATGCGCCTTTAACTTTGCACGCACAGTTTACTGATGGCAGTACGCTAGCAGGTGAACACGAGATTACTTATGCTGGCAAAGATATTGAACGCGTTTGGGTTACCGACACCAATCATCCAAAAGAAGCTCCACAAGCAGTCTTGCCCGTCTTGGCTGCAATTATGCAAGCTGATGTGATTGTGCTGGGGCCGGGAAGTTTATTTACCAGTATTTTGCCTAATTTAATGATTAATAATGTCAAACAAGCGTTGCAACGGACTTCTGCGGAGGTCGTTTATATTTGTAATATTATGACGCAGATTGGTGAAACGGTGAATTTTACCGATGCTGACCATGTACGAGTGTTAAATCAACATTTAGGTGGGCAATATGTCGATACCGTTTTGGTTAATGGGACGAAGGTACCGATTGATTATATGGATCATGAAAAATATAATGAATATCTTGTTCAGGTGGGGTCGGATTTTGCTGGTTTGCGAGAACAAGGTTGTCGGGTGATTACTGATGACTATTTGTCACTGCATGATGGTGGTGCTTTTCATGATGGTGACAAAGTGGCGTGTGAGGTCTTAAATCTTGCTTTTCAAGTAGATGCACGGAATAAGTAAAGAAGTGAGGAGATGGTGGTTGATGGCTTCTTATGCAAGCATTGTAAAAAAAGAATTAACTAGTTTGGAAGTTCATCCAGAACATGCGCGCTCGGAATTGTCTGCGTTGATTCGCATGAATGGTACTTTATCATTAATTGACCATCATTTTATTTTGGATATCCAAACGGAAAATCCTGCTATTTCACGACGCATTTATGCTTTGTTACATCAGTTGTATACTGTGGAAGCTGATTTATTGGTTCGTCGCAAAATGAAACTCAAAAAAAATAATCAATACATTGTTAGATTACGTCAAAACGTTCAAGAAATTTTAGCGGATTTAAGAATTATTGAACCAACGGGATTTCAGATTCGAACCGATATTCCTGAAGAAATTCAGTCATCTAATCAGCGAGCACGATCTTATTTGCGAGGCGCGTTTTTAGCTGGTGGCAGTATCAATAATCCAGAAACTTCCAGTTATCATTTGGAAATTTACTCAATCTATGAGGATCAAAATCAAGGTATTCTGAATTTGATGAACCAATTTGACTTGCATGCACGAGCAACTGCGCGGCGTAGCGGGTATATTGTTTATTTGAAAGAAGCAGAAAAAATTTCGGATTTTTTGCGCGTGATTGGTGCCACGTCAGCGATGTTGAAGTTTGAAGATATTCGGATCGTGCGTGATATGCGTAATTCAGTGAACCGACTGGTGAATTGTGAAAATGCCAATATTAACAAAACAATCAAAGCTGCTAGTCGACAAATTGAGAATATTCAATTTTGGGAGCAAAATTATGGTTTAAATACCCTCCCGCCTAAATTACAGGAGATTGCGGAATTACGGTTAGCACATCCAGAAATGTCGTTGACAGAATTGGGTCAATTGGTGCCCAGTGGGGCAATCTCTAAATCAGGGATCAATCATCGTTTGCGGAAGTTAAATGATTTGATTAAGGCTAAACGGGAAAATCCGGTGCAACTTTCATGAAAGTTTAAAATTAGTCCATCATTTTTGGTGGACTTTTTTGTGTGAAAAATAATTTGATAAAAATTAGTTTTTATGATGTATAATAGGTTTCTAAAGTTAAGATTAATAATTCAGTAAGTATGATGATAATGATTTTTGAAAGTTAATTCAAAATGATAAGTGGATGATTTGCGTTAATCAACGAAAGATTAACGTTAATCAAATAGTGCTGAATATTTTAACTCATCGTTTATAATAAGGTATAAATTTAGGAGGTATCTTTATGTTAAAAAATATGTCAGATCAAGAATTACAAAAAGTTGTTGGTGGTGCAACAGTTTCTACATTTAATGGTTCTGTTGGTGCTGATTCTGATGTATCACTTGTAGATTGGCTTTGGCATTTAATTCATCATTAGTACATGTTAATCGTTCATTTATGGATTGATAATTATTTAAGGTATAAATTTAGGAGGTATCTTTATGTTAAAAAATATGTCAGATCAAGAATTACAAAAAGTTGTTGGTGGTGCAACAGTTTCTACATTTAATGGTTCTGTTGGTGCTGATTCTGATGTATCACTTGTAGATTGGCTTTGGCATTTAATTCATCATTAGTACATGTTAATCGTTCATTTATGGATTGATAATTATTTAAGGTATAAATTTAGGAGGTATCTTTATGTTAAAAAATATGTCAGATCAAGAATTACAAAAAGTTGTTGGTGGTGCAACAGTTTCTACATTTAATGGTTCTGTTGGTGCTGATTCTGATGTATCACTTGTAGATTGGCTTTGGCATTTAATTCATCATTAGTACATGTTAATCGTTCATTTATGGATTGATATTTTATACAATTCAGCAATTATTTATTGTACTTTATTAGTATCTCATTACATCAATCAATCCTATAAATTGCATTATCTTTTAACGGATCTTTTATCTGCTTTTTTATGGGGTTCTATTGGAAATATAAGCGGTAGTGTTTATTTAGGGTTATGGGCTCTTTTCCCATTGATCTTTCATGCTATTAAGTCTAGATCTTTAAAAATTGATTATTCTCAAAATATTGTTAGATTTGTAAGTTTATTATTTGTACTTTTTTATGATCTAACGTTATTTGTAATAGTTAATTTATTTAGAAAATTATTTATCAGTAACAATTTATTTTTGAGTATTGTTAGTGTTTTGTTGATAGTTTCTATTGTTTTAACTATTTGTATTGACTATTTAACTGGTTCCAACTTGCATAAAATTGTTGACAATATCCAAAATTTCAATTTTTCAAAATATTTATTTTGGTTCTGTTTAATGCTTTTATGTGTTGTTGAATTTATTTTGATTTTTACAGATCTAACAAAGTCAACATATACAATTCTGATTTTGATTTTATTATTAGTTGTTGTTTTTGCTGTTTTGACAATCTTTTATGCTTGGCTCTTTTTTAAAGCTTATCAAGCCAAGCAAGAAGCCGACCAACGACTCAAAGAAGATCAACAATTGCGCGAAAACTTGTCGACTCTTGAACAACAGTACAACGAATTGCGTAAGTTTAAGCATGATTATCAGAATATGTTGTTGAGTCTGGAAGGTTTTGTTAAAAATGGTAGTTCGCAGCAATTTGCCCAGTATTATCAAGAGTTGCTGAAACAACAACCAGTTAAACAAGATTTACAGAAAATGACGATTGCTAATATTGATTATTTGAAGAATGATCCGATTCGTGGCATTGTCATTCAAAAAACGTTGGCTGCCAAAAATGTTGGTGTTAATATGCTTTTGGAATTGATTGAGGATGTTGTAATCAGTCATGCTAATATTTTGACAGTTGTTCGTATCTTGGGTGTTTTGTTGGACAATGCGATTGAACAAGCCCAAAAAGAGGTTGAGAAGAAAGTTATTTGTGCGTTTGTACCATCTGAGCATATGGTAGAAGTTATCATTGATAATGTTGTGAGCAATATTGATAATTTGCATCAATTATTTGACGAAGGTTATACAACGAAAGCAAATCATCAAGGTTTAGGCTTAGCTAATGTGCGGCAATTAATTAAAGATGACGATCATTTGTGGTTGGATGTTGACTTGAAACGGAACCATTTACAGATTACTTTAACTATTACAGAGGAGGGATAGCTATGTTGCCGGTATATTTACTTGAAGATGATGTTGAACAGCAAATTGAGTATTCTAAAGTTATTCAGCAATCTATTGAAAATAATCGTTGGAGCATGAAACTAGCTTGTCAAACAATGTCTCCATTAGAATTATTATCAGTTGCGCAAGTTCAAGATGGTGAATATGGTTTATTTTTCTTAGACATGGAGATTAGTAGTAACAGTAAGGCTGGTCTTCAAGTTGCTAAAGAGATTCGGCGTTTGTTGCCAAAAGCACATATCGTCTTTTTGTCAGTACATGATGAGTTGGCTTTTTTGACCATTGAGCGTCGGATTTCGCCGTTAGATTTTATTGATAAAGATCATGGTTTTGATGTTATTCAAACTAAAATGCTTGAAGATATGAATTATTCTTTATCAGCTTATCGGGAAGTTAAAGAACCTAATAAGACTATGTTTTCTTATCGCATCGGTTCTCGTTATTTTGCAGTACCATTGTCACAAGTTTTGTATTTGACGACATCGCAGGTAGCGTCGGGACATATTTTGTTGCATACTAAGAACCATGAAACAGAGTTCTTGGGTAGTTTGAACGATTTAGAACATCGTTATTCTAGTTTCTTCCGTACTGATAAAAGTTATTTGGTTAATCTTGAACAGTCTTGTAATTACGACAATAAAGAAAAAGTTTTGCGTTTTGAGGATGGCAGTTTTGCTTATGTTTCAGTTAGGCGTGCACACGATTTAATGAAGTATTTTCGATAATAATTGTTGAGTTTAAGATAATGGGGCAATGTCAGATATTTAATTTTGATATTGCTCTTTTATTATCTTTTCAGTGCCTTGCTTACTTTGTGGCAATTGAGCTTAAACTTTGTTAAAGTTATTTCGATTATTTAGACGGATAATTTTGACTAATCAAACGGTTATTACTGTTTTTCATCAGATGATAAGATGTAATAAAGGAAGTGTTGACAATGTTTTGGTTATGGTTACATTTAATTTGCGGTGTCATATTGGTTGTTGCAGCTTTATTAGGTCTGTGGTCACGTAATTTGCAGTTATGGTCAATGTTGGCTCGAATGGATTATCTATTCTTGTTGCTGAGCGGTGTAATGCTGATTGTGCATGCTTGGCAGGCACACCCAGTTTTATTGATTGTTAAATTAGTGTTCGTTATTATTGCGATCGGCATTTTAGAAATGGCTTTTGCCAAGCGTCGTCGTAATGAATTATCCAATTCGACGCGCTGGTTAGCAGTGTTATTAATTGTTATTGTGTTAGGCTTAGGTCTATGGTTAACACAAGGTTTTCCACTGTTTTAATGAAAATCTTTTAGTATAGGAATTAGGGTATGACATCATCTAAATTTAGTCTGTTTTTGAAACGTTTATGGTTTTTAGCTGTTTATTTACTTTTGTATCTTTTAGCGCAGATTCCAACCGCTGTTCCTGTTTGGTTTCCACATCATCACACAGTAAAGTTGATAGTTTGTTTAATTCTTATTTTAATTGTGTTGATGGTAGCATTAATTGCTTTACTAAATTACAGTTATCATCGTTTGCCGCCATTAAAAACAATTTGGTTAACTCCACGATATAAATTGCTATTATTTGTGGTCTTATTTATTGGCTTGCTGACAATTGGATGGTTAAGTAATGTTTTACCTACGTCGACAAACGAACAAGATTTACAATTGATGAATCGTCAATCACCTTGGTTAACTAATTTATACACCATTATTTTTGCACCCATTGTCGAAGAATACATTTTTCGTGGCTTGTTTTTTAAATATTTTTTTCCTCAGTTGAAAAGCAATTGTCAGATATTTTGTGCGATCTTTTGTTCAGGTTTTGCTTTTGGTTTCATGCACGTTTCAGCATTTAATCTGACTTTGATTCCGTATGTTTTAGCTGGAATGTTATTGGCGTTCAGTTATGTTCTTTATCATGGTAAAATGCGGTATAATATAGCGTTACATTTTTTGAATAATTTCTTAGCAAGTCTAATTTAGGAGGTCGATGTATGCATATCTTACCAATTGGTTCTGTTGTTACGCTCAAGGAGGATCAACAAACGCCATTAATGATCGTTAATCGGGCAGCTTTATTTGAAGAAAAAAAGGGAAAAGTTGGTTACTTTGATTATTCTGCCGTGCTTTATCCTAATGGTCTAGATGAGAATGAAGAGATGTGTTTTTTTAACCAGTCTGATATTGAGCAAATTTTGTTTGAAGGGTATCAAAATGATGAAGAACAGAATTTTGCTGCACAGTATGAGCAATTGGTTTCTCAGAGTGGTTATCCACAGTTAACGAGTCATTTGTTTTAAGCGAATGACTTTTTTGTTTTCCAAGGTGAAAAGATGAATGAATTTGACCAACAAAAGGAACAGCTGCGGCAACGAACTTTACAACAACGCTCACAATTAGATCCTAGTTACCGTAAACAGGCTACACAACAAATCATGACGAATTTATTGACTTTACCGCAATATTTAACTAGTCGGTGCTTGTTGACTTATGTAGGTGTCAAAACCGAAATTGCAACTACCGATTTAATTAATCATGCAATGAACCAAGCCAAAATGGTGACATTACCGCGCATTTATCCGCATCACCAGATGCAGGCACGGTCTTTTAGGGATTGGCAAGCATTACGAACGAATCGTTATGGGCTTTGGGAACCGCAGCGCTCTGCGTAAATTGTGCCTTTGTCTGAATTAGATTTGATTGTCATGCCTTGTCTCACCTGTAATTTACAAGGAGATCGTCTGGGATACGGAGGTGGTTATTATGACCGTTACTTGGCAAGGAAGACTCGTCATAATTTGGTTGTGATACTTTGTTTTGCAGAACTTTTGACACGGCATATTCCTGTCTTACCCCATGATCAGGTTGCTGACTTGATTATCACGGAAAATAGGGTTTTTTAGTTAAATTTATGTATAAAAAAGCACGTTTTAAACGTGCTTTTGAGAATTGTATTTATTTTTCGCTATTAGTCATTACATCATCAATTAGACCGTAATCTTTAGCCTCTTGAGCGGTCAAATAATTGTCACGTTCTGTGTCACGTTCTAGTTTTTCAATATCTTGACCAGAATTGTCTGCCAAAATCTTGTTCAAACGTTTCCGTGTTTTCAAAATTTCTTCAGCCACAATTTCAATTTCAGTTTGTTGACCTTGCGCACCGCCAGAAGGTTGGTGAATTAACACGGTTGAGTTTGGCAAAGCAAACCGTTTGCCTTTTGTACCAGATGATAATAACACACTTGCCATTGAAGCGGCCATTCCCATCGCAATGGTTTGAACATCAGCTTTGACGAAGTTCATGGTATCCATAATTGCCAAACCAGCAGTTACCGAACCACCAGGGGAGTTAATATACATATAAATATCTTTTTCAGAATCCTGGGCATCTAAGAAGAGCAATTGGGCAATGACTGTATTAGCCAAATCATCATTGACTTCACCGGATAACATAATAATTCGATCTTTTAACAAACGTGAATAAATATCATAAGCGCGTTCACCGCGAGAATTTTGTTCAATAACCGTAGGAACTAACATTATAAAGCCTCCTATATAATTAGCACTCTAGTGTTTACTTTGCTAATTTATCATATATTTGAAAAAAGTCAACTGGCAAGTCTTGATCATAAAGCAAAAAGCCTGCTAATTGGCAGGCTTTAATAGAGTTGATTAAGATAGTGAGTTTTAATAGCGCTGAATCAATTCTACGAACGCATCCACGATGGATTGTAAGAACTTTTTTGTACCTTTATTAGTAATTGAACCATCAGTTTCAGAAATATAGTTGCTGACACCGCCTAGATAAGCTTCAGGTTGCTGCAAAGTTGGCATATTTAAAAAAACTAACGATTGTCGTAAATGATGATTTGCGCCGAAGGCTCCAGTTGAACCGGGAGTTTCACTGATAATAGCAGCTGGTTTGCCGTCCCAAATACTTTGACCGTAGGGACGTGAGCCGACGTCAATTGCGTTTTTCAAAACAGCCGGAACACTCCGATTATATTCGGGAGTAACAAATAATATAGCATCTACATCTTTGACTTGATTTCTAAAAGTAGCGTAGCTTTGTGGTTCAGCTAGCTCACCATCTTCAAAATCTTGGTTAAAGAAGGGTAAATCACCGATTTGAATGAACGTTGTTTCATACCCTTCAGGAAACATTTTTGCCATTGCTTTGGCAATTGCTTTAGAATAAGATTTTTTACGCAAACTACCAACAATAATACCGATTTTTTTTGTCATAACAAAACCTCCAGTTATTGATTCATCAATTAGTATACACATGATTGTAAATTTTAAAAGCTATTTTGCTCAATTAGAATCAACGGGGAAGCTTTGATTCAAGCTGAAATGTGTGCTGATAATGGACTTATCCATTGTTTTTCTTTTTGAAAAAAATATTTGGGTATTGTCAAATGTTTCAGAGACGTGTATAATATCACCTTGTATTGCGTCGCTAGTGTAATGGATAGCACACAAGATTCCGGTTCTTGGGATCTGGGTTCGACTCCCAGGTGACGCATTAATTAGGTGTTCCGTCGTTATGGCGGGGCACTTTTTGTTTTCTTTTGGTTAAAACATGTTTTATTGCAAATTGAATACATTATTGTTATAATTTTGTTGTGAGTTGAGTGAGTTACTTGCTCACATATATTTTTTTGATTGGATGGGTCCTAATATGCCATACAGGGACGAAAACAGACCCGCCTCAAAATTCGATCAAATGGATAATGATTTAGGCTGGATTGAATCTATTGCACCTGATTTTTTAAGAACGGTACAACAGAGATATCATATTTTACAAAGTGTTTTATGGATGCAGCCTATTGGTCGAAGAACTTTGGCCAGTGAATTAGATATTTCTGAACGAGTTTTGCGGCGGGAAACAGATTTGTTTAAAACTAGTGGCTTAATTAGTTCTTCCAAATCAGGCATGATGTTGACCCCCAAGGGTAGTGAAGTAATTGCTCAGTTGGATATTGTTGTTGGTAAATTAAAAAACAACTCGGTTGCAGCAGAACGTTTGGCTTCCTTTTTAGGGATTGAACGTGTCATAATTGTTCCAGGTGATAGTAATCATCATCAAAAAATTTTGGAACTCATGGGACAAGAGTTGAATCAATTGTTGACACAAGTTTTGCCTGTGGGTAATTCTACTATTGCTGTGATGGGTGGTACGACGATGGCTGCCGTGGCTCAAGCGTTGTCACCGCAGTTATCTAAGAATCGAGATTTATTATTTGTGCCAGCCCGTGGTGGTTTGGGTGAGCAGTTCTCCATTCAGGCTAATACCATTTGTGCTGAAATGGCCTATCATAGTGGTGGTCGCTATCGGGTATTGTATATTCCGGAGGATATTAGTGCCCAAAGTGTTTCGCCACTTTTAAAAGAACCGGTAGTGAAGACAGTGTTAGATTTGATTAATCAGAGCAATGTTGTCATTCATAGTATTGGTCGAGCAGCTACAATGGCTAATCGGCGCAATATGTCTGCATCCGAAAAGAAGTTATTGACACAAAAACAAGCTGTTTCGGAAGCTTTTGGTGTTTTTTTGGATGCGAAGGGCAAGGTTGTTTATAAGATACCGAAGGTTGGTTTGCAGGTCTCGGATCTTACTAATGTTTCACATGTGATTGCAATTGCGGGTGGTGCGATTAAAGCTACGGCAATTTGTTCATATATGAAAATTGCTCCTCATCAAACGGTATTAATTACCGATGAGGCAGCCTCAGAAGCGATTTTAAGGGATAATGACCTTTAAAATAAATATTTTATTTTTCCTGAAGGAGGAAATCTTACATGGCTACAAAAGTAGGTATTAACGGTTTCGGACGTATTGGTCGTTTAGCATTACGTCGTATTTATGAAGTTGCAAATGGTGACTTGGAAGTTGTTGCAATCAACGACTTAACATCTCCAGATATGTTGGCACATTTATTAAAATATGATACAGCTCATGGTAACTTCAAACACGAAGTTTCTGCTACAGATGATGCAATCGTAATCGATGGTAAGAAGATCCCTGTTTATGCAGAATCAGATGCTCGTAACATTCCTTGGGTTAAGAATGATGGTGTTGAATTAGTTCTTGAAAGTACTGGTTTCTACACATCCAAAGAAAAATCACAAGCTCATATTGATGCTGGCGCTAAGAAAGTTCTTATCTCCGCACCTGCTGGTGATTTAAAGACCGTTGTCTATGGTGTAAATGACGACACAATTACAAAAGATGATCAAATTATTTCTGCTGCTTCGTGTACTACAAACTGTTTAGCACCAGCTGCTAAAGCTTTGAATGATGCTTTTGGTATCCAAACTGGTACAATGACAACAATCCATGCTTATACAGCTACTCAAAAATTACAAGATGGTCCTGATCGTGGTGGTAACAAGCGTAATGCCCGTGCTGCTGCTCAAAACATCATTCCTCATTCAACAGGTGCTGCTAAAGCTATTGGCTTGGTTATTCCTGAATTGAAGGGTAAACTTGATGGTCATGCACAACGTGTTCCAGTTATTACAGGTTCTTTAACTGAATTAGTTGCTATTTTGGACAAGAAAGTTACAGCTGATGAAGTTAATGCTGCTGTTAAGAAAGTTACTGATGGTAACGAATCATTTGGTTACAATGATGATGAAATTGTTTCATCCGATATCATTGGTACAGAATTTGGTTCCGTCTTTGATCCAACTCAAACACAAGTGGTTGAAGGTTCTAACGGTGACCAAGTTGTTAAAGTTGTTGCTTGGTACGACAATGAATCAGGCTTTACAGCCCAAATGATCCGTACTTTGCAAAAATTTGCAAGTATGTTGTAATACCTTAGTTCATAGTAGATGAATTACTTGAAGAAGGCGGAGGGAGGATTTCTCCTTCTGCTTTTTTAATTGAATTTAGGAGGCCAATAAATGGCAAAATTAATTGTTTCTGACGTTGATGTTAACGGCAAAAAAGTTGTAATGCGGGCTGATTTTAATGTTCCTATTAAAGATGGCAAGATTACTAACGATAATCGTATTGTGGCAGCATTACCCACTATTAAGTATGTTTTGGAACATAACGGCAAGTTAATTCTTTTATCACATTTAGGTCGAATTAAAAGTGATGCTGACAAGAAAGAATTAAGCTTACGTCCAGTGGCGGAACGCTTAAGTGAACTTTTGGGTCAAGATGTTCAATTTATCCCAACTAATGAAGGATCAGAAGTACAAGCTGCTGTTGCCAAAATGCAAGATGGCGACGTTGTAATGTTAGAAAATACACGTTTCCAAGATATTGATAATGATTTTGGTAAGCGTGAAAGCAAGAACGATCCTAAATTAGGTCAATACTGGGCTTCTTTAGGTGATGTTTTTGTGAATGATGCTTTTGGAACTGCGCATCGTGCCCACGCTTCTAATGTTGGAATTGCAGATGCCATGAAAGCTGAAAGTAAGCCTGTTGCGGCTGGTTTCTTGATGGAAAAAGAAATTAAGTTTTTAGGTAATGCTGTGGAAAACCCAGTGCATCCTTTTGTCACAATTCTAGGTGGCGCTAAGGTTTCTGACAAAATTGCCGTGATCGAAAACTTGATTCCAAAATCTGACCATATCATTATCGGTGGCGGGATGGCTTATACTTTCCTAGCCGCTCAAGGCCATAAGATTGGTAAATCCTTGTTTGAAGAAGATCGTGTGCCAATGGCTAAAGAATTATTAGCTAAAGCTGGCGATAAGATTGTTTTACCGGTTGACCATGTGGTTGCCACTGAATTTTCGAACGATGCACATCATGAAGTAACTGACGGTGTGGATATTCCTGATGACATGATGGCATTGGATATTGGACCAAAAACAATTAAATTGTTTGAGGACACTTTGAAGGGTGCTAAGACGGTTGTTTGGAACGGACCAATGGGTGCGTTTGAAATGAGTAACTTTGCCGAAGGTACTTTGCAAATTGGTCGTGCTTTAGGTGATTTGCAAGATGCCACAACAATCGTTGGTGGTGGTGATTCTACTGCAGCTGCTCAACAATTAGGAATTGCTGATAAGTTAAGCCATATTTCTACTGGTGGTGGTGCTTCCTTGGAATACTTGGAAGGTAAAGAATTACCTGGAATTGCTTCAATTTCTAATAAATAATTTTGTAAGGGAGAACTTAAAATGCGGACACCTATTATTGCGGGTAACTGGAAGTTGAATAATAATCCAGAAGAAACCACAAAATTTGTTAATGCAGTTAAAGATCAATTGCCAGATCCTCAAAAAGTTGAGTCAGTGATTGCAGCACCCGCTGTTGATTTACCAGCTTTGTTGGCTGCGGCTCAAGGCAGTAATTTAAAGACGGCTGCTGAAAATTGCTACTTTGAAAATGACGGTGCGTTTACCGGTGAAACGAGTCCTAAAGTTTTAGCTGAAATGGGCATTGATTATGTTGTAATCGGTCATTCTGAGCGTCGCGATTATTTTCATGAAACTGATGAAGAAATTAATAAAAAAGCGCATGCTATTTTTGCTAATAACATGTTGCCAATCATTTGCTGTGGTGAAACTTTAGAAACTCGGGAAGCTAATAAAGCTGAAGAATGGGTTAAAGGTCAAGTCACTGCTGCTTTGAAAGATTTAAGCGCTGATCAAGTTTCTTCATTGGTAATTGCTTACGAGCCAATTTGGGCTATCGGTACAGGTAAAACTGCTACTTCTGATCAAGCTCAAGAAATTTGCCATGTTATTCGTCAGACCGTAGCTGATTTATATGATGAAACGACTGCTGAAAATGTGCGGATTCAATATGGTGGTTCTGTGAAGCCGGCTAATGTTAAGGAATTAATGGCTAAACCAGATATTGATGGTGGTTTAGTTGGTGGTGCTAGTTTGGATCCCCAATCTTATTTACAATTAGTAAATTATCAAGATTAAGATATTTAATTAGGTTAACTTAAATGTTAAAATTAAGTTGGTTGATCATTTAACAAAGGAGAATATTAATGTCTGTTATTACTGATATTTTAGCTCGTGAAATTTTAGATTCACGTGGCAACCCAACTGTTGAAGTTGAAATGTATACTGAATTAGGTGGCTTTGGTCGTGCCAGTGTTCCTTCTGGTGCTTCGACTGGTGAACATGAAGCTGTGGAATTACGTGACGATGATAAAGCACGTTTCATGGGTAAAGGCGTTTTAAAGGCTGTCAAGAATGTTAATGACATCATCGCAAAAGAAATTATTGGCATGGATGTGACTGATCAACGTGCTATTGATCAAAAAATGATTGAATTAGATGGTACTCCTAATAAAGGTAAATTAGGTGCCAATGCTATTTTAGGTGTTTCTTTAGCTGCTGCGCATGCTGCTGCTGATGAATTAGGCTTGCCTTTATATGAATATTTAGGTGGACCAAATAGTCATGTTTTACCAACCCCAATGATGAATGTTATTAATGGTGGTAAACATGCTAACAATAATGTTGACTTCCAAGAATTCATGATTATGCCTGTTGGTGCCAAGAGTATCCATCAAGCAATTCAAATGGGTTCTGAAACTTTCCATAACTTAGCTGCGATCTTAAAAGAACGTGGCGATTCTACGGCTGTTGGTGATGAAGGTGGTTTCGCACCAAACAACATGAAGAATAACGAAGAACCTTTCCAAGTTTTAGTTGAAGCTATTGAACGTGCTGGCTACAAACCTGGCGAAGATATCGCAATTGCCTTTGACTGTGCTTCTTCTGAATATTACAATACCGAAACTGGTAAATATGATATGAAGGGTGATGGCAAATCCTATTCTGCTGAAGAAATTGCTGATTTGTTATCTGACTTAGTTGACAAATATCCGATCGTTTCTATCGAAGATCCTTTGGATGAAAACAACTGGGATGACTGGAAGATGTTGACTGACAAATTGGGTGATAAAGTTCAAATCGTTGGTGACGACTTGTTCGTAACGAATACTGATTACTTGAAGAAGGGAATCGATATGGGTGTTGCGAACTCCATCTTAATCAAGGTTAACCAAATTGGTACTTTAACTGAAACTTTTGAAGCTATCGAGATGGCTAAAGAAGCTGGTTATACAGCTATTGTTTCGCACCGTTCAGGTGAAACTGAAGATACGACAATCTCAGATTTAGTTGTTGCTACTAATGCTGGTCAAATCAAGACTGGTTCTATGAGCCGGACAGATCGGATTGCTAAATACAATCAATTAATGCGGATTGAAGAACAATTAGGCTCTACTGCTGAATATAAAGGTGCCAAGAGTTTTTATAGCGTTAACAAGTAATTTTAAAAATTAATCTTTTAAAAATATCTGAAGCGATGATTTCTATCATTGTTTTGGATATTTTTTTATTTGGGCAAAATTTTATGGGCTTTTAACCATAGATGATTTATCCGTGGTTTTTAATAAGAACGATTCAAGGTAACATCTAGTAAATACTTAGTCTTTATGTTATTCTAGAAATAGTGAAATAGTGCAATAGCGGAGGTTATACAACGTGTACAGTTTACTAACAACGATTTTAGTTATTGATTCTATTTTGATTGTTATTGCCGTTATGATGCAACCACAAAAACAACAAGATGCTTTGAATGCTCTTTCTGGTGGTGCTGGTGATTTATTTAGCACTCAGAAAAAACGTGGTTTTGAAGCATTTATGGAAAAAGTTACTATGATTCTAGCGATTATTTTCTTTGTCTGTGCGCTTGCGTTGGCTTTTATGTCATCAAAATAAAATTAATTTGTCCTCCTGTTGTATAGCAGCAGGATTTTTTTATTTAGAGTTATGAGGCGAAGAAAATGAGAAGAGTTCCACCGCAAACTTTTTTTGTTGATCAAGGTGAGCGAACTATTATTTTTTTACATTCTTTTACGGGCAGTCCTAATGATTTTCGCGCGTTCAGTCGTTACTTTGCCAAGAAAAATGTTAGTTCGTATTTACCATTATTTCAAGGACATGGGACGCTGAATTCACTAGATATTTTACGACAGGGCGATCCTGATCAGTGGTGGTCTAATACACAAAAAGCGTTAGAATTTGTATTTCAGCGTAAAACAGGTCCAGTTAGTGTTGTAGGACTTTCTTTGGGCAGTTTGTTTGCGTTGAAAGCATTAGCTCATTATCCACAACTGGAAAGTGGTGCGGTTTTGGGTTGCCCTGTCTTTGGTAGTGATTTTACCAATGTTGGTGCTGGTTTTTATCAGTATAATGAATATTTAGAACAACAACAGGAATTAACGTTAATTCAAAAAAAACAGCGTAAACGGTTAATTGAGCAATTGTTACCGCAAATGTTAGCACAGATTCAACAAACAGCTATGGATGTGCAAGCACAATTAAGCCAGATTAAGCAACCGTTGTTTATTGGTCATGGTCAAAAGGACCAAATGGTGGCGTTGAGTGCAGCCAAAAAATTACAGACGCGTTTTCCTCTTCAACAGGTTAGTTTTCATTGTTATCCAAACGCTGGTCATGTGATTACTGTTAATCAAGCAAGAGCACAGTTGGAGCAGGATTTGAGTCAGTTTTTATTGTAAATTAGGAGTAATATTTAATGACTTTAGAAAAGAATAAATTAATTTCTGATGTTTTAGAAATTTTTCGGAATTATCCAGATCGAAAATATACTGCTCAAGAAGTAGTTGAACGTTTAAGAATACATGATTCAGCTGCCCATACAGAAGTTTTAAAAGCTTTGGCAGTATTAGAGGGTGAAAACAAAATCACAGCACATGATCATAATCAGTTTCAAATGACGACTGTGGACCAAGTAGTTGTGGGTAATTTTCGAGCTAATGATCGAGGATTTGGTTTTGTACGTTACGACGATGAAGAACCGGATGTTTTTATTGCGCGTACGAATACACAACATGCTATTAATGACGATGAAGTGGAAGTACAGATCATTAAGCCAGCTAATCCATGGGGCGATAATGGTGCAGAAGGTAAAATTGTCAAAATTGTTGATCATGGTTTAAAACAATTGGTTGGCGAATTTATGCCATATAGTGATGTTCAGGCCAAAAAGACAGGTTTAATCGGTTATGTCAAAAGCCATGAAAAGAAAATTGCCAATAATCCAGTTTTTATTAAAGCAACTGGAGTTACACCGCAAATGGGAGACATGGTCCAAGTCGAGATTGTGTCTTATCCAAGCGATGAATTTCCACGCAGTATGGTGGGCATTGCCCTAAAAACTTTGGGTAATAAAAATGATCCTGGTGTGGATGAATTAGCAATTGTTTATCAAAATGATGTAAAAGATGAATTTTCGCAGGAAGTGTTGGCACAAGCGCAGCAAATTCCAGATCATTTAACGTCAAAGGATTGGCAAGGACGTCGTGATAATACCGATCAAATAACAGTAACTATTGATGGTGACGATTCTAAAGATTTTGATGATGCGGTGACTTTGTGGAAGTTAGAAAATGGGCATTATCATTTAGGCGTGCATATTGCTGACGTTACACATTATGTGAAGCAGGATAGTGCGTTGGATGAGGAAGCGTATGAACGAGGAACGAGTACTTATTTAGTTGATCGTGTGATTCCGATGTTGCCATTTCGCCTATCTAACGGAATTTGCTCATTGAATCCTGATGAAGATCGTTGTGTTTTGACTTGTGATATGGAAATTGATGACCAAGGTGAGGTGGTTCATCACGAAATTTATCCGAGTGTTATTCGTTCACATGCACGACTAACTTATAATAATGTTAATAGAATTTTGACTGGCGATGAAACAGTTCGAGCACAGTATCAGGAATTAATTCCAATGCTCGAAGACATGGCGCAACTCCACAAAATTTTGTATGAAATGCGTCATCAACGTGGGGCAATTGAATTTGAAGAAACTGAAGCTCAAATTATTGTTGACGATCAGGGTCATCCTACTGATATTCAATTGCGTGAACGTGGTACTGCTGAGAAAATGATTGAATCATTTATGTTGGCGGCTAATGAAACAGTTGCAGAGCATTTTAACCAGCTGCATGTGCCATTTTTATATCGTGTTCACGAGCAACCTGATCCAGAAAAAGTTAAGAATTTTTTTGAAATTGCAAGTTCCTTTGGCTTAACGGTTCCTGGAGATGCTAAGCATGTTACGCCAAAAATGTTTCAGTCAGTGTTAGAAAAAGTTGCAGATCAGCCACATGAAGCAGTGATTACCACTATGTTGTTACGGAGTTTACAACAAGCTAAATATTCACCTGATCCATTGGGACACTTTGGGTTGGCAGCAACTTACTATACGCATTTCACGTCACCCATTCGGCGTTATCCTGATTTAATGGTTCACCGAATGATTCATAGTTATGCAGATGAGGGTACGACCGAGGCTGTTCAAAATCAGTGGGGTGAGCAATTACCTGAAGTGGCCGTGCATACTTCTGCTTGTGAGCGGAAGTCGGTTGATGTTGAACGAGCAGTTGATGATCTAAAAAAAGCTGAATACATGGCTGACAAAGTGGGGCAGGTTTTTGACGGCGTCATCAGTGGTGTGACTAGTTTTGGCATGTTTGTCAGTTTGGAAAATACCGTAGAAGGTCTGATTCACATTTCCAACATGCTGGATGATTATTATGAATTTAACGAAAAAGCTTTATCCATGATTGGTAAACGAACTCATAAGGTTTATACAATGGGAGAAAGTATTAAGGTTCGCTTGCTTCGGGCTGATGCCGAGCAACGTCAGGTCGATTTTGAGCCTGTATTGACATCTCAAGAGCAAGAACGGGCCGATGCTGAGAAAAAGCGGCGCGCAGAAGAACATGAAAAATTTTTGCAGCGTCGTAAAAATAATCATCACCGTAAAAATACTTCGGGAAAGTATGAACGCGTTTCTAAAAAATCCCACCATTAAGGGGGACTAGGTATATGAACAAGCATCATCAAAAAGCACCCAATGAATTGGCTAATAATCGTAAAGCGCATCATGATTATAAAATTTTGGCAACTTATGAAGCCGGACTTGCCTTAACAGGAACAGAAATTAAGTCTGTTCGTGCAGGACGAATGAACTTGCGCGATGGTTTTGTCCAATTTAAGCACGGTGAATTATGGTTGGCCAATGTACACATTAGTTTGTATGATCAAGGCAATCAATTTAATCATGATCCTCTGCGAGATCGTAAATTATTATTGCATAAGAAAGAAATCAGAAAAATTAGTGAGGAACTAACTCAAAAGGGGATTACAGTTATTCCCTTGAAAGTTTATTTAAAACACGGATTCGCCAAAGTATTAATTGGGGTAGCTGAGGGTAAGAAGCAATTTGATAAACGCGAGACGATAAAGCGACGTGATCAAGATCGGGAAATGCGTCGTAATTTAAAAAACGTTTTACGTTAGAGTTTACCTTTATTAAGGAGTGATTTTTATGCAATCAGCTCGGGTCCAGTACCTAATTGATAGTTTAATAGAACTTTTGCAGCAGAAAAATAAAAAAGTTCTGACTGTAAATGATATAACTGACGCACTTTTTATTGATACTGATACTTTTTACCGCTATTTTCCTGGGGGAATAAGTGAGATCTATCAAGTATGTTTGCATCAATTGTTCCAAAAACTAAAGCAAGTTGATTTTTCTGATTGGCATGATTTAATGGCTTATTGTGTCAATTTTTTAGATACAAATCGTTTAGCATCTAAATCTGTTTTGAAAATTTTAAAGAAGTATGATTTAATGGATTGGTTATTGCAAGAGGTAAAAGATTTTATCATGACTTATCCCGCTGGGCAGCGACCATTTTTGATTAATTTACGGGAGCACCCACAGTCGTTGGAATTATGTGCCAGTGAAGTTATCTTTACCTTACAACATTGGATAGAAGGTAATTTTCGTCCCAAAGGTGCTGATATTGTTGAACGTTTAGATCTGACAGGTATGGTTTTAGGGAATAATTTAATGGGTAACAAAGACGAATAGTAGCAATATTTTACTTGATAAATATTTTTTTATAAATTTATTTGATTTTAGCCTTTCTTTTTTGACGACTTTTTGTTATATTATAATTGTGTTTTAATTAATTTTTAAGGAGGATACACTTAAAAGGGGTGAATCCTTAGAAAATTAGGGAGCGATAATTTAAAATTATCGCTCCCTAATTTTTTTGAAATTGTAATTGTTGGATAATTTAACTCTTAAATTGTTTTTTCGCCAATTTTTTATTGATTGCTGATTTTTAATTTGTCGACTAGTTTGATTTAAGACGGCAGCTATAAGAAATCCTAATCGTATATCAATTTGAGGAACAATTTGTAGCAAATAGCCCTCGTGACCATTTTTAAGATAAATATTATCCATAGACATGATTAAATGATGTTTGAAATCATGCACTAAATAATTATTAGCTACTAAATTACCAGAAATCAGCCAATGCAAAGTTGGGGCAATCATTAATTGATGGCGTGTATTATTTAGATGAATTAATTTAGTAATTTTTTGGTCATCCAGAATAATTTGATAGTTAGGCCAGATGCGCATATTGGTTTGGTAAATCTGACCAACAGTTTCTTGAGATGGAGTACTTAATTCATAATTAACTTTCCATCGAGGTTTTTGACGTAATAAAATATATTCTGTTTGTTGAAGTTGATTACTAACTTGAATGACTCCGGGGAGATTGGCCATATTGAATTGTAAATAATAGATCATCGTTAATTACTCACTTTGAGCTTGATTCAATTCAATAGCATGGTAAATTGCTTGGGCTACGCCGTTGTCATTATTACTGCTAGTTTGGTATTGCGCTAATTCTTTAATTGGTTCAATAGCATTAGCCATGGCGACACCAATTCCAGCAGCTTTGATCATGGATTCATCATTAAGGTTGTCGCCAATAGCCATGACTTGATCCATTTTCAGACCTAATTCATTTGCAAATTTGATTAAAGCAATGCCCTTTTGAGCTTGCTGATTGTTGATTTCAATATTATTGGGTGATGATGAAGTTACAATCAAATTGGGATTTTTATTGAGCTTATGTTGCAATTGTTGTAAAATTTCAGGCTGTTTATCACTAAAAACTAAAATTTTCATGACGTTGATCGTGGGATCACTTAAGACTTTATCAAAACTTTTCACATAATTTACATTCATTAATTCGCCTCTTGAGGTTGCTAGAGCGACAGCCTTTTTATACAATAAAGAAGGATTGAGTTTTTTTAGTAGATGAGCGGTATGTTGAATTTTTTGGATCCGACTGATTGAATAAATGCCTCGGTCCGTAATAATTTCAAAATATAATTCACTGTTCTTAACTAGGCTTAAGGCCTGCTCAACGTTTTGAGTATTAAGTGGAATTTTTACGACGGGTTCTTTTTGTTGATTATAAACTAAGGCACCGTTTAAAGTGATAAAATCAGGTTTGATCGTTAATTGACGTACTAACGGTTCAACCTCGCTGAGACCACGGCCGGTTGCTACGACAAATTGAATACCGGCTTGGTTAGCAGCTTTAATCGCAGCTATATTTTGTGAAGAAATAATGGATTGACTATTTAATAAAGTTCCGTCCATGTCTGATGCAATTAATTTAATGGCCATAAAGCAAAAAACCTCCTCGAATTATATTAAAATTTTAACATATTAGGTGGTATTAAATTGAAGCAATTAATAAAAAATGATTGGCAACAGGTTTTAGGCCCTGAATTTGACAAAGATTACTATCGCCGTTTACATCAATTTTTAAAACGAGAATATCAAGAACAAACGATTTATCCAGATATGTATCATATTTTTCAGGCTTTTGATTGGACTTCTTTTGCGAATACGAAAGTTGTCATTTTAGGTCAAGATCCTTATCATGGACCCAATCAGGCTCATGGTTTGAGTTTTTCGGTTTTACCGGGTAATAAGGTGCCGCCTTCTTTGCAAAATATTTATAAAGAATTGCAAGATGATCTGGGTTTTCCACCGGTTCAACATGGTTATTTAAAACGTTGGGCGGATCAAGGGGTATTATTACTGAATTCGGTTTTAACTGTGCGACGTGGGCAGGCTTATTCACACCAAGGAAAAGGTTGGGAACAACTGACCGATCAGGCTATTGCTGCTTTGTCCCAAAAAGGTGGTGTTGTATTTATTTTATGGGGTAAGGCTGCTAAGTCAAAGGCAACTTTAATTGATACTGATCAAAATACAATTATCAGTTCGACACATCCCAGTCCATTTTCGGCTAACTATGGTTTTTTTGGTTCGCGACCATTTTCAAAAACGAATCAGGCATTGAAGAATTATGGTGAAGCCCCAATTGATTGGCAATTGCCGGCAGAAGTGGAAGATAAATAGGAGGAAGAAAATGGAATTATTTGAGTCATTAAAGTCGAAAATCAATGGTCAAAATAAAAAAATTGTGTTCCCTGAGGCGACAGATGAACGAATTTTGCAGGCTGCAGTTCAGCTCGCTCAAGAACAACTTTTGCAACCGATTTTTTTAGGGCGCGAGAGTGAGATTGACGAGCAAGCTCAAAAATTAAATTTGGATATTTCGGGTATTGAAATTATTGATCCGGATAATTATGACGAATTTGAATCCATGGTAGAAGCTTTTGTTCAACGACGTAAAGGCAAGAATACCAAAGAGCAGGCTCAAACTATGTTACGTGACCCTAATTATTTTGGTACGATGTTGGTGTACATGGATCAAGCTGATGGGATGGTTTCGGGGGCAGTGCATCCGACTGGTGATACAGTGCGTCCTGCCTTACAAATCATCAAAGTGAAGCCAGGTTTGACTAGAACGAGTGGTGCTTTTATCATGCAAAAGGATGATCAACGTTACTTATTTGCTGATTGTGCAATTAATATTAATCCATCTGCACAGGAGTTATCTGAAATCGCTATCACATCGGCTCAAACAGCTAAGTTATTCGATATTGATCCTAAAGTGGCGTTACTCAGTTTTTCCACAAAGGGTTCTGCTAAAAGTGATGAGGTCACTAAAGTTGCACAAGCAGCAGAATTAGCGCAACAAGAGGCGCCTGAGTTAGCGATAGACGGTGAATTACAGTTTGATGCTGCTTTTGTACCGACCGTAGCTAAACAAAAAGCACCAGCTTCTAAAGTGGCTGGACAAGCTACAGTTTTTGTCTTCCCTGAGTTGCAGTCTGGTAATATTGGTTATAAGATTGCGCAGCGTTTCGGTGGTTTTGAAGCGATTGGTCCAATTTTGCAAGGTTTGAATAAGCCAATATCTGATCTATCCAGAGGTGCTAATGTCAAGGATGTTTATAAATTAGCAATTATTACGGCTGCCCAAGCACTTTAAACTAAAACGAGGTCATTCATGAAAATTTTGACAAAAAGTTATTTGGAAACTATCAATTTCGGGACACAATTAGCTCATTATTTACAAGCTGGTGATTTGATTTTATTAGATGGTGACTTGGGAGCTGGAAAAACTACATTGACACAAGGTGTTGCTCGTGGTTTGGGAATTAAGCGACCGGTTAAAAGCCCGACTTTTACTTTAATTCGTGAATATCAACAAGGAAAATATCCGTTGTATCATATGGACATGTACCGCTTAGAAAACTCATCTGCTGAAGAACTAGGTTTACAAGAATATTTTAATGGCGACGGTATTGTGATCATTGAATGGTCCCAATTTATTAAGGATCAATTACCAGACCATTATTTACGAATTCAAATTGTCAGATTGGATGACCAAAAACGTCAGTTACAGTTACAAGCTAATGGTCAGCATTATCAAGAATTGTTAACAAAATTTGATTAAAACCTTAAAAAATTCTTCTTCCATTTCTAGAGGAAGGATTTTTTATTGTCTTTATTAATTTTTTAATTTAATAAAACTTTGTAAGGGTTCATTACCAAATTGAAGTTCTGTTTTGATGAGAATTTGAGCACAAGCGATTGTGTCGTCTAAAGCATGATGATGATTGATTAGATTAACTTGCAGTGCATAGGAGACAGTGTTTAATTTATGATTAGGTAATTGAGGATAAAATTTACGAGAAGTTTGCAAAGTATCAATAACGTTATATGTGGGGGCAGCAATTTGATATTTAGCTAATGTTGAACGCAAAACACGTGTATCGAAACTAGCATTGTGAGCAGTGATTAAATGACGAGTGTCAAACAAAGATTGAATATGTGGCCAAATTTGGTCAAAAGTGGGAGCTGTGGCTACATCTTGTGGTCTGATATGGTGGATGGAAATATTTTTGCTATTAAAAGGTGCTTGTGGATTAATCAATGTATAAAAAGTATCTACAATTTGATCATTTTCTACTAGCGCAAGTGCCAAAGAACAAGCACTATCTGCTTGATAATTAGCGGTTTCAAAATCCATAGCCGTAAAGTTCATCTTAACTACCTCGATTTTTTCACTTATTTCTGAAATTCATTATATACTATAAAGGTATACCAAGTGAAACGGCTAGATTAGGAGACATTATGGTAAAATTACAGGCTCAAAGTAAATTTTTAAATGATTCAAAACTTAAAGATGCGTTATTAAGTACAAATGTTGAAATTAAATACAATGAACCGTTAAGTCATTATACTTTTACAAAAACTGGTGGACCAGCCGACTATTTGGCTTTTCCCACGAGTGAAGTACAATTACAGCAATTAATTGATTTAGCTAATGCATACGATTTGCCCGTCACGACTTTGGGAAATTCCAGTAATTTGATTATTAAAGATGGAGGTTTGCGTGGTTTAGTGATTATTTTACTGAAAATGAATACGATTAAAGTTGTTGATCAACAAATCATTGCACAGGCTGGTGCCAAATTAATTGACGTTACCAAAGTTGCTAGTAAAGCAGGGTTAAGTGGATTGGAGTTTGCCGCCGGAATTCCTGGTAGTGTTGGGGGCGCTGCTTTTATGAATGCGGGAGCTTACGGTGGTGAGGTAGCAGAAGTTATCACCGAGATTCAGGAAATTTTACCGCAAGGACAATTATTGACTGTTCAAGGATCTCAATTAGATTTTTCATATCGTCATAGTGTTGTTCAAGATAATCATGGCAGTGTTACGAAAGTTATTTTTAATTTACATCATGGTGATTCTGCCATAATCCAATCCAAGATGGACAAGTTAAATGCTTTGCGACAATCTAAGCAGCCTCTAGAGTATCCATCATGCGGGAGTGTGTTTAAGCGACCTACAGGGCACTTTACGGGTCCGCTAATTATTAAAGCCGGTTTACAAGGGAAAATTATTGGTGGTGCGCAAGTTTCGATGAAGCATGCTGGTTTTATTATTAATTTAGGGAATGCTACGGCTAGCGATTATTTGGCTTTGATTCATTTAATTCAGACAACTGTCCAGCAAAAATTTGGTGTTGCATTAGAAACTGAGGTGCGCATTATTGGCGAAGATCAATGATGAGGTGAAATTATGCAAAATTTAATTAGTCATTTTTTGACCTTGAATTCTTTGGTCAATCTTGTAGATATTTTATTTGTTTGGTTTTTAGTTTATAAACTTTTGATGATGATTCGAGGAACTAAGGCAATTCAATTATTGAAGGGCTTACTAATTATTTTAGTAATTAAGTTAGTCAGTTGGTTCTTTAACTTACGGACAGTTGCGTATCTAACGGACCAAATTTTTAACTGGTCTGTAATTGCAATTATTGTTATTTTTGCGCCAGAAATTCGTCGAGGTTTAGAAAAATTGGGTCGTTCACCGTTGTTTTTTTCAGTGCGTAACGAACAAAAAGATCTCAGTGATAATTTAATTATGGCTTTGGATAAGGCTATTCAGTATATGTCCAAGCGTCGGATTGGTGCCTTAATTACACTGAAAATGGATACCGGTTTGGAAGAATATATTGAAACAGGAATCAAGTTAGACGCTGATGTAACCGGTGAATTATTGATTAATATTTTTATTCCTAATACTCCTTTACATGATGGTGCGGTGATCATTGATAAAAATAAAATTGATGTGGCAGCAGCGTATTTGCCACTTTCTGAAAATAATGCAATTCCTAAAAATTTGGGAACGCGGCATCGAGCTGCGGTAGGTATTAGTGAAGTGACGGATGCATTAACGATTGTAGTGTCAGAAGAAACTGGTGGGGTAATGATTACCCATAAAAATCATATGATGTTGGATTTGAGTCAAGAAGACTATCTTAATTATTTACGAGCACAATTAGAGCCTGAAAATGACAAAAATAATTCCTTAATATCACGAATCTTTTCGCGTTACAAAAGGAGGGAGGATCAATGAAAAAATGGCGTAAATTTGTAAATTCTAAATATTTTTATTTGACTTTATCTTTTTTAATTGCGTTATGGATTTATTGGAGTGTTTCGTTGCCAAGTATTGGCAGTACCAGAAGTTCTACGAATAATAGTACGATGAATGCCAATGAGACCGCAACGGAGCAAGTTAAACTGCAGGTCAATTCAGATTCAGAAAATTATTTTATTACAGGTTATCCTAAACAAGTTAAAGTTAAATTAGAAGGACCTGCAGCTTTGTTGACCGCTACTAAAAATACGCATAATTTTACAGTTTACATTGATTTGCATAATTTGGGAGTAGGACATCATCGTGTTTTAGTACGCCAAAATGGTTTGAATCATGATTTAAAATACTCAATCAAACCTCGTTATGTTGATGTGGATATTGAACCTAAAGCACAGCGTGTTTTCCCTGTACAAGCAGAATATGATTCTAAAAATGTTGACAGTGGTTATATTGCCGGTGATGCTAGCGTTAGCCCACAGGTTGTTCAGGTAGTTGGCGCTAGAAGTGAGGTTCAACGGATTAGTCAAGTGGTAGCACGGGCTACTCTGCCAAAAAATACTTCGAGTAATTTTCATCAGGAAGTACTATTACAGGCTCTAGATGTGCAAGGTCGGACTCTATCAGTGGTTATTAATCCCCAAACAGCTCGTGTTAAAGTATCAGTCACAGTTCCTAGTAAAAAAGTCGCAATTAAGCTTATTCCCAAAAATAACAACTACAATAAAAATTATAATTTGATTTCGGACGTAAAGACGGTGCGAATTTATGCACGTAAAAAAGTTTTGAATCAAATTAATGAATTAGAAATTCCAGTAGATGTTTCGAAACTTGACAATAAAGATTCAAAAGTGGTAACAATTAATCAGACAAAATTTGATATTATAGATTCTAGTCCACGAACGATAAAAGTTTATTTAAAGTCTGATAGTGATCAGTCGGTTAGTGATTAGAATACGAGGAGAAAAATGGTTAAATATTTTGGTACCGATGGTGTGCGGGGCATTGCGAATAAAGAATTGACCCCAGAATTGGCTTTTAAATTAGGACGTGCTGGTGGGTATGTTTTATCACAGCAAAAAGATAGTGATGAAGAGCGGGCGGTGGTTTTGGTTGCTCGTGATACACGTAAATCTGGACAAATGTTAGAAACAGCTTTGATTTCAGGATTGCTGTCTGTTGGAATTGAAGTTTTAAATTTGGGTGTCATTACCACGCCGGCAGTTGCTTATTTAGTTAAAGTTCAGGATGCTGATGCAGGTATTATGATTTCTGCTTCCCATAATCCGGCTAGTGATAATGGGATTAAATTTTTTGGTTCCGATGGCTATAAGCTCAAAGATGCCACTGAAGAAGAAATTGAACATTTTTTGGATCAAGAAGTAGATACTTTACCTCGTCCTTCTGCAGGTGGAATCGGTATTTTAGAAGATTACAAAGAAGGTTCCTTGAAGTACTTAGAGTTTTTGAAACAAAGTGTTTCAGAGGATTTATCAGGGATTAAGGCTGTTTTAGATGGAGCCAACGGTTCAACAAGTAATTTGTTAAGTAAACTATTCGCGGATTTAAACGTTGATTTTACGGCAATCTCTACTAATCCGGATGGTGTTAATATTAACAGTGGCGTTGGTTCGACGCATCCTGAAAAGTTGGCTCGTGAAGTTGTTAAGCAAGGTGCTCAGATTGGCTTAGCGTTTGATGGTGACGCCGATCGGTGTATTGCAGTTGATGAAAAAGGTAACATTGTAGATGGCGATAAAATCATGTTTATATTGGGCAATTATTTCAAAGCGCATGGTCGTTTGAAAAAGGATACAATCGTTACCACCGTTATGAGTAATTTAGGCTTGTATAAAGCAATTGAGGCTAACGGAATGAAATCAGTGCAGACTGATGTTGGTGACCGTAATGTAGCTGCAGAGATTGTTCAAAATGGTTATAACTTAGGTGGTGAACAATCAGGTCATATCATTATTTTTGATATTCATAATACTGGTGATGGGATGTTGACTGGCATTCAATTGTTAAATGTTATGAAGCAAACTGGTAAATCATTGTCAGAGTTAGCTGCGCCTGTTAAAACATATCCGCAGGTTTTAATTAACGTTCAGGTTAAGGATAAGAATAATTGGCAAGATTATCCTAATATCCAGACTGCAATTGATACAGTTGAAAAAGAGATGAACGGTGATGGTCGTGTTTTGGTACGACCTAGCGGTACAGAAGCACTTTTACGTGTCATGGTTGAGGCTGCGACTAAAGAAGAAGCGCAACGTTTTGGCAAACAAATCGCTCAAGTAGTTCAAGATGAGATGGGACTAGATTAAGATTTAGTTGTATATTTAAGTTTCTCCGATGGTTGAAAATAATGTCAACTATTGGAGTTTTTTGTGGTCCCAATTAAGGTTCATATAATTGTAAATTTAGTTTTTTATACAACATTTAGTATATTAAACAAAATTCATACACTATATGTTGTTATATATATGCTATGATGGATAATGTGTTTAGAGGAGGACAATATGATGATAGTTTTGAGCGGTATGATTGGTGCTGGAAAAAGTAGTTTGGCAACGCTAGTTTCTGAACATTTAGGAACCAAAGCTTTTTACGAGCAGGTGGACGATAATCCAGTCTTGCCTTTGTTTTATGCAGATCCTAAAAAATATGCTTTTTTATTGCAAATTTATTTTCTGAATAAACGTTTTGCATCGATTAAACAAGCTTTGGCTGATGATAATAATGTTTTGGACCGTTCAATTTATGAGGATTCTTTATTTTTCCATATCAATGCTGATATGGGACGAGCTACAGATCAAGAAGTAAAAGTTTATGACGAATTATTAGACAATATGATGGAAGAGTTGCCTTACGCTGCACATAAAAAAGCACCTGATTTACTAGTACATTTGGATGTTTCCTACGATAAAATGTTGGAGCATATTCAAAAACGTGGTCGTTCGTATGAATTGCCTGAAAATGATCCTTCGCTGATTGATTATTATCATAATTTATTGGGACGTTATGACCAGTGGTATGCTGACTATCACTATAGTCCTAAAATGAAAATTAGCTGTGATGAGTATGATTTTGTAGAAAATGAACATGATCGAGCAAAAGTTCTGAAGTTGATTGATGAGAAGTTAAAAGAACGTGGGACGTTATAATTAATGTGGGTCAGTAAATATTAAACAATGTGTTCAAATAAAACGGTGAGTACGCTATGAATTTCAACAATGTTACCATTTTGAAAAATTCATATGAAGTCATCGTTTTTTTATTTGGTATAAATGGGCTTTGTGGATTTATTTTGATATAATTAAATATATTAACCAAATTCAAGGGAGCACTGATGAATGAATATTGGGATATTTACGGATACTTATTTTCCACAAGTCAGTGGCGTAGCAACTTCGATTCAAACTTTAAAAAATGACTTAGAACAAAAAGGGAACACTGTCTATATTTTTACGACAACGGATCCGCATGTAGATAAAAATACAATTGAGCCAAATATTTTTCGGTTGGGAAGTGTGCCCTTTATTTCCTTTACAGATCGTCGCATTGCTTATCGAGGTATGTTTCATGCTCTGAAATTGGCTAAAGAGTTAAATTTAGACATTGTGCATACACAAACAGAATTTTCGTTAGGTTTAATTGGTAAATTTGTAGCTCATAGTTTAAAAATTCCTTGTGTGCATACGTATCACACGATGTATGAAGATTATTTACATTATGTTTTAAATGGTCATCTGTTAAAGCCGTATCATGTTAAGCAAATGTCTAAATTATTTATTTCAGGAATGTCTGGTGTGATCGCTCCTAGTCAAAAGGTTTACGATACTTTAAGTCGTTATGGCATTAAAACACCGATGACAATTATTCCTACGGGCGTTGATCTTTCAAATTTTACTCAAAAGATTGATACTACAACTTTAGAAAAACAATTACATTTAACTAATTGCCAGCCTATTTTGTTGACGTTAAGTCGAATTGCTAATGAGAAAAAAATTGAATTATTATTGCAACAATTACCCAATTTAATTTCACATTATCCTGATATAATGTTACTTATCGTTGGTGGTGGGCCTGATATGGATGATTTGCTTGTGCAAGTCGATCGGTTACGGATTCAAGAGCATGTCAAATTTGTTGGTGAAGTTGATCATGATCATGTTGCACCATACTATCATTTAGCGGATTTATTTGTTTCAGCCAGTGATACAGAATCTCAGGGCCTGACTTTTATTGAAGCATTAGCTTCTGGTTTGAAATGTGTGGTGCGGTCTAGTCCTTATACTGATCAATTATTGAATGATCCAGCCTTGGGAGTAACTTATCAGGATCCTAAGCAATTGGCATATTTGGTGATACAGTATATTGATCATCCTAATTTATTCGATGATCCTAAACCACGCAAACAAAAATTATATGAAATTTCAGCAGATTTATTTGGTGATCAAGTGTTGGAATTTTATCAAAATTCTTATAAATATTTTTTACGTAAAAAATTAGCTAATGAACCGCTGAAGGATGGTCAATATTATGATGACTAATATAACGATGTTTTCTTCGTCACAAAAGGTTGCCGGTCAAGGGGTGGGTAGTGCGTATAGTGAGTTACTCCGTTTGATGAAAACTTATTTGCGTAATGATTTTAAAATTCGAGTCAACGATTATCAACATCCTAGTGATATCAGTCATTACCACACAATTGATCCGCAATTTTATCTTTCAACATTTTTTAAAAAGCGTGGTCGCAAAATTGGTTATGTCCATTTTTTACCTGAAACGCTGGATGGAAGTTTGAAAATTCCGAGTTTTGCTAAGGGTGCGGTTGCCAAGTATGTGATTTCGTTTTATAAGCGGATGGATCAGTTGGTCGTCGTGAATCCTAGTTTTATTCCTAAATTAGAAAAAGCTGGGATTGATCCTCAAAAAGTTAAATATATTCCCAATTTTGTTTCCAAGCTGGAATTTTATCGTTTTTCAGAAGCCAAACGTCGACAAGTACGTTCCCGTTTACAGATTCAATCGGAAGATTTTGTGATTTTTGGTGATGGTCAGGTTCAAAAGCGTAAGGGAATTGATGATTTTTACCGTTTAGCGTTAGAAAATCCCCAATTTAAGTTTATTTGGGCTGGTGGTTTTTCCTTTGGTCAGATGACTGATGGCTATGATCGTTATAAAAAGATGATTGAACGAGCACCCAAGAATTTATTGTTTACGGATATCATCCCACGTGCAGAATTGAATGATTATTTAAATGCTGCGGATCTTTTTTTGTTACCTTCATACGATGAATTGTTTCCTATGTCAGTATTGGAAGCATTTAATACAGGAACGCCGGTCTTGTTACGTGATTTGGATCTCTATCATTCAATTATTGAAGGGGATTATTTGCCTGCACAAAATTATGAACAAATGAATCGAGCAATTCAAAGGTTGAGTCAGGACTCACAATGTTTATCAGAATTGGCACAGAAATCTTTGAAAGCAGCACATTATTATTCAGAAGAGCATCTCAGTACGATTTGGCGTGATTTTTATGACGAACAGGCTCGTTTAGTGGGAGTTAAACATGAGTCGTAAGAATTTTGCTGCGACATTGATAATGTTAGTTGTTGGTTGCGGAGTTTTTTGGCTTGAAATTCGAAAAACTAATTTTCAAATTTTAATTCATCAGGCAATCACTTTAAATTGGTGGTGGCTTTTTGTGGCTTTTTTGTCAATGTTTCTTTCTTTTTTCTTCGAGGCACTGGTTTTAAAAGTCCTATTACGCAATCGCGACGACGAATTGCATCATTGGTGGAATATTATACGGATTCCTTGGATTCAGGCATTATTTAATGCAATCACACCTTTTTCGTCAGGCGGTCAACCTGCACAGATTGTTGCTCTAGTTCAATCTGGTGTTGAAGTTGGACGTGGAAGTTCAGTTTTGCTAATGAAATTTGTTATCTATCAAACAATTGTATTAATTAATTTTATTATTGCCATGGTTTTTCAATTTGAGCGTATTGCGCAACATTTTAGTGGTTTAGCGATATTAATTATCGGTGGTTTTTTGATTCATATTTTTACAATTGGTATATTATTAATGGTGATGTTTTATTATCGATTAACACGTAAATTAGCAATTGGCATTATGAAGATAATTGGTTTAGTTGTTAGTTCGAAAAAAAAAGAACGTTGGACTAAAAATGTTCTGGACAAAATAGATAATTTTTATCAAGAAAGTTTAGTTTTAAAACAAGAAAAAACAAAGGTGTTTAAGGCATCTGTATTAACGTTTTTTCAACTGTTGTTTTACTATTTAGTTGTTTATTTCACACTTTTGGCTTTGCATGTTGATCATGTTAATATAGTGGAAGTTTTGATAATGCAAATTATGATTGTGATGATTACCTCTATTTTTCCTATTCCTGGAGGCACTGGTGGTGCTGAATATAGTTTTAAAGCTTTATTTTCACAGTATGTCAGTGTACCTAGTACCTTGATTTTAGGTATGTTTATTTGGCGTTTTATCACTTACTATTTAGGCATGTTTTTAGGTATTATTGCAGTAGCATTTAAACCAATTAATGAACGGACTCAATCTAGAGTCCGTGGAGGAAAAATTAATAATGAAGAACCTTTTTAAACGGATACACCAGTCAGTAAATACCAAACTGGGATTTTTTATGCTGACAGTTATTTTATGTTGGATTAAAACGTATTTGATTTGTTTGACTAAATTTAATTTGGGTATAAAAAGTGTGATGCAAGCTTTCTTGCTGTTTTTAAATCCAATTCCTACGACAATTTTATTGTTGGGGATCTCTCTTTATATGAAGGGGCGTAAGTCATATATTTATATGATGATTATTGACGCCATTACTTCCACATGGTTATTTGCAAATATTCTTTATTATCGTGAATTTTCTGATTTTTTGACACTAACTCTTATTAAGGGATCAAGTTCGGCATCTAATAATTTGGGAACGAGTATTTTAGGGATTATATTGCCTACTGATTTCTTGGCTTTTTCTGATGTGGCTATTTTGATTATTTTATTGATCATTAAATTTATTAAACTTGATAAAACTAAGCTTAATTTTAAAATTCCGTTAACTATTACCGGAATTGCAGTTGTGAGTTTTGGAATTAATTTAACTTTGGCTCAACAAGATCGCTCTGGTTTATTGACAAGAACTTTTGATAACAATTATATTGTTAAATATTTAGGCTTAAATGCCTATTCTGTTTATGATACAATTAAGGCTGCTAAAACTAGTGCTGTAAAAGCTAACGCTGATAGTTCAGACATGAAGACAGTCAAAAAGTATATTAATAATAACTACGTTGCGCCTAATGTTCAGTATACGGGGGTGGCTAAAGGTAAAAATGTTTTTGTGATTCATTTGGAAAGTTTTCAACAATTTCTCATTGACTTTAAATGGGACGGACAAGAAGTTACTCCTAATTTGAATAAGATTTATCATGAACAAAATACCTTAAGTTTCGATAATTTCTTTAATCAAGTGGGTCAAGGTAAAACTGCCGATGCTGAAATGATGATGGAAAATTCTTTATTTGGGTTGCCAGAAGGTGCCGCAATGGTAACCGATGGAACGTCTAACACATTTCAGGCGGCACCAGCAATTTTAGATCAACATGGATACACAACTGCTTCATTTCACGGGGATGTTCCTAGTTTTTGGAATCGTGATAACACGTACAAATCTTGGGGATATGATTATTTCTTCAGCTCTAATTACTATAAACAAAAGAAAAGTTACAATATTGGTTACGGTATGAAAGATAAAATTTTTATGAAAGATACTGCCAATTATATTCAAAAATTACCCCAACCTTTTTATTCTAAGATTATTACCGTTACGAACCATTATCCTTATTTGTTGGATAAGAAAAACCAATCTATCGCTAAAACTGATACCGGTGATAGTACGGTTGATGGTTATGTTCAAACTGCGCATTATTTGGATCAGTCCGTTGGCGAATTTATGAATTGGTTGAAGGCCACAGGTTTAGATAAAAACAGTATGGTAGTCTTTTATGGCGATCATTATGGAATTTCGGGTAATCATAAGAAAGCCGTTGCAAAATTGTTGGGTAAAAAGAAATTTAATGATTTTGATAACGCACAATTCCAACGAGTACCGTTTATGATTCATATGAAGGGTATCCAAGGCGGAATTAATCACACTTATGGTGGCGAAATTGATGCTCTGCCAACCATTTTGAATTTGTTAGGGGTTAATAATAAAGATAATATTCAATTTGGCTCTGATTTACTGGCACCTAATCATCCTCAATTAGTTGCATTTAGGGATGGTGATTTTGTATCTCCAGAATTTACTAAGGTCAATGGGGCTTATTATTATACTAAAAATGGAACACCTGCTAAAAATTTATCTAAGGATCAGCATTCAAGACTAGAGACAATGTCTAATCAGGTAGCAACCGAATTGTCCTTATCTGATAAAATTATAACTGGTGATTTATTACGGTTTTATAATCCTAAGGGATTTCAGAAAGTTAATAAGAAAGATTATAATTATTCAAAGAGTAAGTCTTTGCAAAAGTTAAAAGATCAAGATAAAAAAGATCAAACAAGTTTAGAATTTAAAAATAATAATAAATCTTTATTGAATTTATACGATACTGATGCTCCAGAATTACAGAACTGATTGGTGAAGAGGTATTAATTATGGTTTCAGAAGATTTAAAACAAGAGTTTGATAAAGAAGTTCAACGATTGAAATATCAAAAAGTTCGAATGACTCCTCAACGCCTAGAAATTTTAGCGTATATGATGTCGCACACCAATCATCCTACTGCGGAAGAAGTTTTTAATGATTTGAAGACTCGAACTAGTAATATCAGTATTGCTACTGTTTATAATAATTTGCGCTTTTTGGCAACGATAACTCCGATTGATGAATTGACCTACGATGATAGGTCAATTCATTTTGACTATTATCACCATGAACATTTTCATGCAATATGTACTAAATGCGGTAAGATTTATGATGTAAATTATTCTGATTATCCTTTATTACATCGCCATTTGAAGCAAGAATCCGGGTTTGAAATTTCGAAGATCAATTTAAATATTCAAGGAATTTGTAAAAAGTGTCAAAAAGGGGTTGCAAAAGAAGAAAAAAGTTGATAATATATTTTCTGTTGTCAATGAGTCATGTTCGTCACTGCTAAATGATTTAAAAAAGCAGTTGACAAGCTCATGATAAGATGATAAACTAAACAAGCGGCATAATCAAGTGCTGTGAGCAAAAAAGTAGATCTTTGAAAACTGAACAAAGTTTCTTTTTAACCAAAGTGCTGGGTTCGCAAGAACCCGTCAATAAAAGCAATAAATAAAGAAGACAAAGAACGTTAGAGTTCAGAGTCTGAGTCACAAACTAAAAATGAGAGTTTGATCCTGGCTCAGGACGAACGCTGGCGGCGTGCCTAATACATGCAAGTCGAGCGAGCGGAACTAACAGAATACCTTCGGGTAGGAAGATAAGGAAGCGAGCGGCGGATGGGTGAGTAACACGTAGGTAACCTGCCCTTCAGTGGGGGATAACAATTGGAAACAGTTGCTAATACCGCATAAGCCTTCTAATCACATGATTGGGAGTTAAAAGACGGTTTCGGCTGTCACTGAAGGATGGACCTGCGGCGTATTAGCTAGTTGGTAAGGTAACGGCTTACCAAGGCAATGATACGTAGCCGACCTGAGAGGGTAAACGGCCACATTGGGACTGAGACACGGCCCAAACTCCTACGGGAGGCAGCAGTAGGGAATCTTCCACAATGGACGAAAGTCTGATGGAGCAACGCCGCGTGGATGAAGAAGGTTTTCGGATCGTAAAATCCTGTTGTTGAAGAAGAACGTATTTGAGAGTAACTGCTCAGATAGTGACGGTATTCAACCAGAAAGTCACGGCTAACTACGTGCCAGCAGCCGCGGTAATACGTAGGTGGCAAGCGTTGTCCGGATTTATTGGGCGTAAAGGGAGCGCAGGCGGTTTTTTAAGTCTGAATGTGAAAGCCCTCAGCTTAACTGAGGAATTGCATCGGAAACTGGAGAACTTGAGTGCAGAAGAGGAGAGTGGAACTCCATGTGTAGCGGTGAAATGCGTAGATATATGGAAGAACACCAGTGGCGAAGGCGGCTCTCTGGTCTGTAACTGACGCTGAGGCTCGAAAGCATGGGTAGCGAACAGGATTAGATACCCTGGTAGTCCATGCCGTAAACGATGAGTGCTAAGTGTTGGGAGGTTTCCGCCTCTCAGTGCTGTAGCTAACGCAATAAGCACTCCGCCTGGGGAGTACGACCGCAAGGTTGAAACTCAAAGGAATTGACGGGGGCCCGCACAAGCGGTGGAGCATGTGGTTTAATTCGAAGCAACGCGAAGAACCTTACCAGGTCTTGACATCTCCTGCAAGTTGTAGAGATACAAGGTTCCCTTCGGGGACAGGAAGACAGGTGGTGCATGGTTGTCGTCAGCTCGTGTCGTGAGATGTTGGGTTAAGTCCCGCAACGAGCGCAACCCTTGTTACTAGTTGCCAGCATTAAGTTGGGCACTCTAGTGAGACTGCCGGTGACAAACCGGAGGAAGGTGGGGACGACGTCAAATCATCATGCCCCTTATGACCTGGGCTACACACGTGCTACAATGGATGGTACAACGAGAAGCAAACTCGTGAGGGCAAGCAGAACTCTAAAAACCATTCTCAGTTCGGATTGCAGGCTGCAACTCGCCTGCATGAAGTTGGAATCGCTAGTAATCGTGAATCAGCATGCCACGGTGAATACGTTCTCGGGCCTTGTACACACCGCCCGTCACACCATGAGAGTTTGTAACACCCAAAGCCGGTGGGGTAACCTTTATAGGAGCTAACCGTCTAAGGTGGGACAAATGATTAGGGTGAAGTCGTAACAAGGTAGCCGTAGGAGAACCTGCGGCTGGATCACCTCCTTTCTAAGGAAAATAACGGAAAGCACTTTGTAGAAACTTTGTTTAGTTTTGAGAGGTCTACTCTCAAGGTTGTTGGGTGTAACGCAGTAACGGGCCTATAGCTCAGCTGGTTAGAGCGCACGCCTGATAAGCGTGAGGTCGATGGTTCAAGTCCATTTAGGCCCATGAAAAATAAAATAGTAGTACGGGGGTTTAGCTCAGCTGGGAGAGCACCTGCTTTGCAAGCAGGAGGTCATCGGTTCGATCCCGTTAACCTCCATTGACAGGGAACTGTCAAGGATCATTAGTACTTTGAAAACTGAATATTAAGAGAAAAGACACCGAGAAACGAAGAAGAATTAAGAAATAGGTTAAGATAATAAGGGCGCACGGTGGATGCCTAGGTACTAGGAGCCGAAGAAGGACGCAACGAACAGCGAAATGCTCCGGGGAGTTGTAAGTAAACGAAGATCCGGAGATATCCGAATGGGGGAACCCGGCTAAGATAAAGCTTAGTCACACTTGGTCGAAAGATGAAGTGGGGAAGACGTGGTGAACTGAAACATCTAAGTAGCCACAGGAAGAGAAAGAAAAATCGATTTCCGTAGTAGCGGCGAGCGAAGTGGAAAGAGCCCAAACCAAAGAGCATGCTTTTTGGGGTTGTAGGACTGCGAAGTGAGATAGTGGAAGATAGTCGAATCAGTTGGGAAACTGAGCTAGAGAGAGTGAAAGCCTCGTAGACGAAATCAGAAGCGCTCTAGCAGGATCCTGAGTACGGCGGGGCACGTGAAACCCCGTCGGAATCCGGGAGGACCATCTCCCAAGGCTAAATACTCCCTAGTGACCGATAGAGAACAAGTACCGTGAGGGAAAGGTGAAAAGCACCCCGGAAGGGGAGTGAAATAGATCCTGAAACCGTGTGCCTACAAGTAGTCAGAGCTCGTTAAAGAGTGATGGCGTGCCTTTTGTAGAATGAACCGGCGAGTTACGTTTGCGTGCGAGGTTAAGTTGAGAAGACGGAGCCGAAGCGAAAGCGAGTCTGAATAGGGCGAGTAAGTACGTAGATGTAGACCCGAAACCAAGTGACCTACCCATGTCCAGGTTGAAGGTGCGGTAAAACGCACTGGAGGACCGAACCCACGTAAGTTGAAAATTGCGGGGATGAGGTGTGGGTAGCGGTGAAATTCCAAACGAACTTGGAGATAGCTGGTTCTCTCCGAAATAGCTTTAGGGCTAGCCTCAGGGAGAGGATCTTGGAGGTAGAGCACTGTTTGAACTAGGGGCCCGTCATGGGTTACTGAATTCAGACAAACTCCGAATGCCAAAGATCTATACCTGGGAGTCAGACGGTGAGTGATAAGATCCATCGTCGAAAGGGGAACAGCCCAGATCACCAGTTAAGGTCCCAAAATCCATACTAAGTGGAAAAGGAAGTGGAACTGCTTAGACAACTAGGATGTTGGCTTAGAAGCAGCAACTCATTTAAAGAGTGCGTAATAGCTCACTAGTCGAGTGGTTCTGCGCCGAAAATGTACCGGGGCTAAGTATGGTACCAAAACTGTGGGTGTTCATGTAAAAATGAATGCGATAGGAGAGCGTTGTAAGCACGAAGAAGCCAGATCGAGAGGACTGGTGGAGAGCTTAGAAGTGAGAATGCCGGTATGAGTAGCGCGAGATCAGTGAGAATCTGATCCACCGGAAGACTAAGGTTTCCTGGGGAAGGCTCGTCCGCCCAGGGTTAGTCGGGACCTAAGATGAGGCCGAGAGGCGTAATCGATGGAAAACAGGTTGAGATTCCTGTACTGTTCTGTATTGTTTGAGCAATGGAGGGACGCAGGAGATGAATCGTGAGCATGCAGCTGGAAAAGCATGTCTAAACATTAAGTTTGGTTGTGAGTCAAATGCTTGTAACTAAGAATGAGATGTGATGGGGAGCGAAATTAAAGTAGCGAAGCACGATAGTCACACTGCCGAGAAAAGCTTCTAGTTAGATACAGAATACCCGTACCGCAAACCGACACAGGTAGTCAAGGAGAGAATCCTAAGGTGAGCGAGAGAACTATCGTTAAGGAACTCGGCAAAATAGCCCCGTAACTTCGGGAGAAGGGGTGCTGGTATAAGAGCCAGCCGCAGTGAAAAGGCCCAAACAACTGTTTATCAAAAACACAGGTCTCTGCAAAATCGTAAGATGACGTATAGGGGCTGACGCCTGCCCGGTGCTGGAAGGTTAAGAGGATGAGTTAGACTTCGGTCGAAGCCCAGAATTGAAGCCCCAGTAAACGGCGGCCGTAACTATAACGGTCCTAAGGTAGCGAAATTCCTTGTCGGGTAAGTTCCGACCCGCACGAAAGGCGTAATGATTTGGGCACTGTCTCAACGATAGACTCGGTGAAATTATAATACCCGTGAAGATGCAGGTTACCCGCGACAGGACGGAAAGACCCCATGGAGCTTTACTGTAGCTTGATATTGAGTTTTTGTGTAACATGTACAGGATAGGTAGGAGCCGAAGAGCTCGGTACGCTAGTATCGAAGGAGGCAATGGTGGGATACTACCCTTGTTATATGAGGACTCTAACCCGCGCCGTTGAAGCACGGCAGGAGACAGTGTCAGGTGGGCAGTTTGACTGGGGCGGTCGCCTCCTAAACAGTAACGGAGGCGCCCAAAGGTTCCCTCAGAATGGTTGGAAATCATTCGTAGAGTGTAAAGGTAGAAGGGAGCTTGACTGCGAGACAGACAAGTCGAGCAGGGACGAAAGTCGGGCTTAATGATCCGGTGGCACCGTATGGAAGGGCCATCGCTCAACGGACAAAAGCTACCCTGGGGATAACAGGCTTATCTCCCCCAAGAGTTCACATCGACGGGGAGGTTTGGCACCTCGATGTCGGCTCATCGCATCCTGGGGCTGTAGTCGGTCCCAAGGGTTGGGCTGTTCGCCCATTAAAGCGGTACGCGAGCTGGGTTCAGAACGTCGTGAGACAGTTCGGTCCCTATCCGTCGCGGGCGTAGGAAATTTGAGAGGATCTGTCCTTAGTACGAGAGGACCGGGATGGACATACCGCTGGTGTACCAGTTGTCTTGCCAAAGGCACAGCTGGGTAGCTATGTATGGAAGGGATAAACGCTGAAAGCATCTAAGTGTGAAACCCACCTCAAGATGAGATTTCCCATTCAGGAATGAAGTAAGACCCCTCAAAGAAGATGAGGTAGATAGGTTGCGAGTGGAAGTGTAGTGATATATGGAGCTGAGCAATACTAATCGGTCGAGGGCTTAACCAAAGGTGTAAGTAACTTAATATTCAGTTTTGAGAGGACTAAGGTTCTTTCAAGCGAAAAGGTAAGAAGAACGCAAGTGTGGTGGCGATAGCGGGGAGGAAACACCTGTAAACATGCCGAACACAGAAGTTAAGCTTCTCAGCGCCGAAAGTAGTTGGTGGGAAACTACCTGCGAGGATAGGTCGTTGCCACGCTGGTTTATTCCGGTTTAGCTCAGTTGGTAGAGCATCTGACTGTTAATCAGGGTGTCGTCAGTTCGAGTCTGACAACCGGAGTTTTATTGTGGAGAGTTGTCCGAGTGGTTGAAGGAGCATGATTGGAAATCATGTATACGGGCTTTTACCTGTATCAAGGGTTCAAATCCCTTACTCTCCGTTTATTTTATTAAATCTGACCCGTTGGTCAAGTGGTTAAGACACTGCCCTTTCACGGCGGTAACATGGGTTCAAATCCCGTACGGGTCATATTGGAAGATTAGCTCAGTTGGGAGAGCGTCTGCCTTACAAGCAGAGGGTCACAGGTTCGAGCCCTGTATCTTCCATTGTTATATATTTTTATTAGTTTGACCCGTTGGTCAAGTGGTTAAGACACTGCCCTTTCACGGCGGTAACATGGGTTCAAATCCCGTACGGGTCATATTGGAAGATTAGCTCAGTTGGGAGAGCGTCTGCCTTACAAGCAGAGGGTCACAGGTTCGAGCCCTGTATCTTCCATAATATTTTATTTTTATATTTTTAAGTAGAGTAGATATGATTTTTTAATTGTATCTATTTTTTTGCTCCATTTGATTTTTAACAAACTATGCGATACTAAAATTGAAGATTGGACGAATTGAATTAGTGAAAAATTGTCCAGATGTTACGTTAACGGGCTATTTATTAGTATTTTCAAAGGAGAGTGTGCCATTGGACGATCCTATAAAAAATTCAGATGATAGTAAACGTCCAGCTATTATCATTTGTCCAGGCGGAGGTTTTTTAACTATTTCGGAGCGGGAGGCAGAACCCGTAACTTTGTTTTTTGCTGAGCAAGGATATCAAGGGTTTGTTCTAAGGTATACGACTTATAGTACTAGTGAATCACAAAAGATGAATATCTCCAAGGGATTAACAGTTAAGCAGAATGTCAATTTTCCATGTCAACTATATGAACTTGGTCAAGCAATGCTTCTTCTGCATTCAAACTCTGAGAGATGGCATATTGATCCACAAAAAATAGGAATTTGTGGATTTTCATCTGGTGGTAATATAGTTGCACTATATTCTACACGCTATAATGAACCCATTTTGACTGATTATTTTGATGTCTCACCAGAACAATTGCGACCTTCAGTCACGATTGTTGGTTATCCATTAACTGATTATCATTTCTTGATGGGAAAAGATTTAGAAAATAGAATGAAAAGTCCTCAAAAATATGCTTTTTTAAAGGCTTGTAATATTGCATATTTAGGTGTTGAATTTCCAAGCAAACAATTACAAGAAGATGTAAGTCCAGTGAATCATGTAGATAAGGATACACCACCATTTTTTATTTGGACGACCTCCACGGACTCAATGGTTTCACTAGTTCATTCTTTAAATATGGCAGAAGCGTTATCTGATAGTGATATCTCTATGAGCTGCATATTTTTGGAGAAGGTGACCATGGTCTTAGTTTAGCGACTCGAGCGACAGCACGAGATAATTCTGGAATTTCGCCAGTCGTTTCTCAATGGACTTCTTTATGTCTTACTTGGTTAGAAAAGCAATTCAATTGATTGTACTAATAATACTGAAAATAATTCGAATAATGTCCTGTCGATAATTAACAAATTTTATTTTTTTGAAATATTTGAATATAAGTAAAATAATGAAGCCAATCATGTATGATAAGATGGTTGTCAATGTTAAATATTTTAGTAGATAGAGCCCAAATAGGATTATTCCTAAACACATTCCACCAAAAAAAGTTTGATTAATTGTGTTTAAATAATCAATTGAAAAACTGAATAGATTAATTAATATGATGGTTAAAATAATTTGCGGTGACAAAAAGTGAGTAATTGGAAAGGTAATAATGATTGTTTCAAAGATGGGTACGAGTAAATTCCATATAACTGGGTTTGGAGCAGATTTATTAGTGCATAGACAAATAAATAATATTGAAAGCCAGAGTAATATTAAGTGGAACGGATATTCCATAGGTTTTATAAAATATAAAATAAAAAATATTAATATCATATATACAACATTAAAAAGTTTATTTGCTTTTAGAGGACGAAAAATATTACAATAAACGGTTATTGTCAATACTAAAAATATTGAAATTAGACCATTGCGATCAAGATGGATAGGATATTTTTGGGCTAAAATGAAAGGGTAAACTAGCAAACTCATTGTATTAATGAATGTATTGATAATTTTCATCCATGACTCCTTAATACGGTTTATGACTATTGTACTAGATTTGAAGAGTCTTAGCTAATGGTGTATGGTAAAGTATACTTTGAATAAAAAGAGGTTAAGTATTTTATGCTAGAAAAAACTTTTTATAAGGAATTGTTGAAGAATTCTTTTCAAATACCACTACAAGTTACTTATTGGGATGGTAAAACTGAAACTTATGGTGAAGGTACGCCACAAGTTAAAATTACCTTTCATGAAGCTATTCCTATAAAAAAGATTGCTGATAATGCTTCTATTGCATTAGGTGAAGCTTATGTGGACAAAAAAATTGAAATTGATGGCAGTATTGAAGATTTAATCCTTGCTGCGTATCAAAGTAAAGATAGTTTTTTATACAATAAAAAATTGAAGCAAATTATGCCTAAACGTAAACATACAGAAAATCAAAATCAGGAATATATTCATGACCATTATGATATTGGTAATGACTTTTATAAATTATGGCTTGATGATACTTTAACGTATTCTTGTGCTTACTTTAAGCGTGAAGATGATGATTTAAAGACTGCGCAATTAAATAAAGTACAACATATTCTCAATAAATTAGATCCAATACCTCAAAGAACTTTGTTGGATGTTGGTTGTGGCTGGGGAACTTTAATGTTGACTGCGGCTCAGCAATATGATCTCAAGGTTACAGGTATTACTTTAAGTGAGGAACAATATAAATACGTTCAATCTAAAATTATCGAATTAGGTCTTGAAGATAAAGCAGAGGTTCTTTTGACGGACTATCGTGAACTAAAAAATCGACAATGGGATTATGTGGTTTCTGTGGGAATGTTTGAACATGTTGGTGAGGATAATTTGGAGGGGTATTTTCAAAATGTGAGTGACTTTTTGAAAGATGGCGGCTCTGCTTTAATCCATGGGATCACAATGCAGCAAAACCATGGAGCTTCCAATGGTTGGATTGATAAATGGATTTTTCCGGGTGGCTATATTCCTGGGTTAACAGAAAATGTTCAACATATTATCAATTCTGGATTGCAAATTAGTGATGTGGAAATGTTACGTCGTCATTATCAAAAAACATTGGAGCATTGGGAACATAATTTTAATGAACATTTATCTGAAGTAATTGATATGTTTGATGAACGGTTTACTCGTATGTGGGATCTTTATTTACAGGCTTGCGCTGCTTCATTTGCCTCAGGAAATATTGATGTTATACAGTATTTGTTGACTAAAGGACCTTCAGGAACTAGTTTGCCGATGACGCGGGATTATATGACTAAATGATTTATAATTTTGATTATAAAAGTTTCTAGGAATGAAGAAAAATATGTGATAGCATGGTTTAGTTAACTAAATTCCTGATGGGGCTATTTAGCTTACCTGTAACCTAATGAGGGGGAAACAATATGGAAAAAGAACGACATTTTTTTACATCGGAATCGGTGTCTGAGGGACATCCAGATAAAATGGCAGATCAAATTAGTGATGCTATTTTGGATGCTATTTTAGAAAAGGATCCACAAGCACGAGTGGCTTGTGAAACAACTATAACCACAGGTTTAGTTTTGGTTGCTGGTGAAATATCGACAAGTTCTTATGTTGATATTCAGAGTATTGTTCGGCAAACGATTAAAGAAATTGGCTATACTAATTCGGATTATGGTTTTGATGCGGATACTTGTGCAGTGATTGTGGCTTTGGATCAGCAATCGCCAGATATTGCTCAAGGTGTAGATGATGCTTTGGAGAAGCGTGTTTCAGCAGATGATAGTGATCCTTTAGATCAAATTGGAGCTGGTGATCAAGGTTTAATGTTTGGTTACGCGACTAACGAAACACCAGAATTTATGCCATTGCCAATTATTTTGGCTCATAAATTGGTTTATAAAGTTACCCAAGTTCGTAAACAGCATGAACTGACTTATTTGCGTCCTGATTCTAAGGCACAAGTTACAGTAGAGTATGATGAAAATTGGCAACCATTGAAGATTGATACGGTGGTGTTAAGTACACAACATGATCCGGATGTAGAATTAACTGATTTACGTCAAGATGTTATCGAAAAAGTTATTAAGCAAGTTATTCCAAGTGATTTGTTAGATGACCAGACGAAATTCTTTATCAATCCGACAGGTCGTTTTGTACTAGGAGGACCTAGTAGTGATACTGGCTTAACGGGACGTAAAATTATCGTAGATACTTATGGTGGCTTTGCACATCATGGTGGTGGTGCTTTTTCTGGTAAAGATGCCACTAAAGTTGATCGTTCAGCAAGTTATGCAGCACGCTATGTGGCAAAGAATATTGTGGCTGCAGGAATTGCTGATCAAATTGAAATTCAGTTAGCATATGCTATTGGAGTTGCACGCCCGGTATCGATTAATGTGAATACGTTTAATACAAGTTCTTTTAGTAATGAACAAATTGTTCAAGCAATTCGGCAAGCCTTTGATTTGCGACCAGCAGGTATTATTGAAATGCTTGATTTAAAACGACCTATTTATAAGCAAACCGCGGCATATGGTCATTTTGGACGTACAGATGTTACTTTGCCATGGGAGCAATTAGATAAAGTGGATTTATTGAAACAAGTTATACAGAAGTAGGGAGATTTTGTGAAATCATCAACTAAAACAACGAATGTCAAATGGGTTACGGCCGCAGTTTTTATAGCAACTTTTATGACCGCGGTGGAAGGGACAATTGTTTCAACGGCAATGCCAACAATTATTGGCGATTTACATGGTTTAAAATTGATGAATTGGGTTTTTTCAATTTACCTTTTAATGAGTGCAGTTACAACGCCAATTTATGGAAAGTTATCTGATCGATATGGACGTAAACGTCTGTTAAATATTGGTTTATTAATTTTTGTGTTAGGTTCATTTTTTTGTTGCATTTCTCAATCAATGTTGCAATTGATTTTAGCGCGGATAGTGCAAGGATTAGGTGCTGGAGCAATTCAGCCGTTGACGTATACAGTTTTGGCTGATATCTATCCATTAGAAAAACGTGCAGGAATCATTGGATTGAATGGCTCATCTTGGGGCATTGCGTCAATTGTAGCTCCGCTATTAGGTGGTTTTATTGTTCAAAAATTATCGTGGCATTGGATTTTTGCTATTAATATTCCTATTGGTATTTTAACTATTATATTGATTCAAATTTTTTTGCATGAGCGAAAACGAGAAGTTGATAAACAGGTACCTATTGATTATTGGGGCATTGCTTTATTAACTACTATTTTGGTATTTTTGATGCTAGGTTTACAAAATTTGAGTAATACGAATGGTTTAGTTGTTAGTTTAGTTTTAATCATTTTAGCAATTTTGGGGTTGTTTCTCTTTATAAGAATTGAACGACTCCAAAAAGACCCTATTTTACCACTGCATTTATTTAAGAATCGGACTTTTGTGATCCAAAATATTTCTATTTTATTAATTTCTGGTTTTTTAATTGGATTTGAGGCGTATTTACCCATTTGGATGCAGAGCGTTTTGGGATTAAATCCGACGATGGGCGGATTTGCGGTAACTCCTAGTTCTGTTGTTTGGTTGTTGGGATCGTTTGTTTCAGGAAAGATGATTGCAAAGTATCCGCCACATAAAATTACGATTTTTGCGTTATCATTTTTAATTATAGGCTGTTTCTTCTACTTGTTGTTGCCTCTCAAAACTGCATTTGTTATTTTCTTGTTAATTTCAGGAATTTATGGTTTTGGTTTTGGCTTATCTATTACAACTTCAACAGTTACTTCACAAAGTGTAGTGTCGGCTGATGAAGTGGGGACGGCAACTAGTTTTAATACGTTGGCACGTAGTTTAGGTCAAACGATGATGGTGTCAGTATTTGGTATTGTGATGAATGTTAACATGGCGCGAGGCGTTAGCGAACACAAAGGTTTGACATTTCAGATGTTAGATAAAATGATTAATCCATCTATGGCATCTGGTATTCCACATCAATTTCTTGAACCTGCTAAAAAGGCTGTATTTGAAGGATTACATGGTATTTATGTGGTCGGTATGTTTATTTTGAGTGTGACTTTGATAGCAAATTTTTTTGATTTGAAGAATCGGAATTTATTAAAGGATTTTCAAAGCACAGAAGCTTCCAAATCAAAGTAATACTGATAGCTAAACAAGTTCCGGCTAAAACATCAGATAGATAATGAACATGTAATATTGGTCGACTTAAAATTATCGTAAAAGCAATTATCATAAATAAAAATGGTAATTGCTTTTTTTTCGTAATTTGATAATAGATGATACCTAAGCTGAGGAAAAAACTAGTTGTAGCCATTGCGTGGCCGCTTGGGAAACTGAAGCCATTGGCATGAACTAAATGGATTAATGTTGGGCGTGGTCTTTGAAAAATGTTTTTTAGAATATTATTGAGCAATAAATTGGTCAGGATGGTTCCGCTGAAAAAAATTTGTTGACGTGTTGTTTTAAGGAAGATGATGATAACAATACTCATCATTAAGATTGTTTTTGGAGCGCCCCAAATGGTGATTGCAGCGAAGAACCACGCATATTTTTGACTGAAAATGTTTAAGATATGAAATCCATATTGATCCAAGATATTAATCCACGTATTGTGAGTAGCAATTCCTAATGTTAAAATGATAATTAGTGACATAAAAAATAGGGTGAGGACAGTATATAAAGTTTTTTTTTTCATAAAATGCTCCATATTAGGTTAATGTTCTGATTGTTTGGTCAGATGTTGATATTAATTTGGTTTAGCTATAATAATATAGCATGGAAAGTTAAATTTATAGAATTATTAGGGGATAAATTTGTGTTAAGAAAAAATTTAAAGCAATCTGCCAGTTTATTTGTAAGTGCTACAATTTTAGTATTATCACTGAAAGTGTTTCACTTAGATTCTCAATTAGTAAATGCGAACAGCTTAGAGCCGATAACTATAAATGTTAATGATGCTGAAAACTTAGATAATACGATTGTTTCTAATGGTTATGGGGATCAAATTTTTTTGAATTTTTTAGGACTTTCTGCTCAAAAATTAGCAAGTAATAACGATCTTTATGCTTCGGTAATGTTAGCACAGGCTTTACTAGAAAGTGGTTGGGGAACTAGTTCATTATCACAGATTCCTAATTATAATCTTTTTGGAGTTAAAGGAAGTTTTAAGGGTGACGCAGTTAATATGGCGACCCAAGAAGATGATGGTAGTGGCAATTTGTATGGCATTCAATCTAATTTTCGTAAGTACCCTTCTTACAAAGAATCTTTGGAAGATTATGTACGTTTGTTGCGAGAAAATAATTATGCGGGCACTTGGCGCAGTAAAACTAGTTCATATAAAGATGCCACCGCTTTTTTGACAGGGCGTTATGCAACAGATACATCTTATGCGGATAAGTTGAACAGTTTAATTGAAAAATATGACTTGACTCGTTTTGATCAATCTCCAAGTCAAAATCCTAATGCCAATGATATCGTTGTTGATAAAGTTAGTTTTTTAACTAATAGTGTTTCACAACAAGAAAATATTGATTCTACAAAGAACACTTATCAAGATCAACAGGCACCAGTTATTGTCCGAAATAAATTCCATAATCCTGCTAATGATGTCCCATTGAGTTATGGTAATGTGACAGTCCCTGTTGTGGTAAGTACAAATGCGGTTAGTCAGTTGATTAATCAAACAAATGAAATAACGCAAGGTGCACCTAAAAAAGTTGTAAAACCTAATTCATGGTCATCTGTGACGGTTAATAGCAATAACACGCAAAATGCAGGACATGCTACACATTCTGGAGTGGATTCGACTGGTGGTCCTCAAAAGTCTAGTTCAGATTTGCCTACAAGTAAAAATGCGAATGTAATAGGGCAGTCTAATGAAAAAAATTCACAAGATTAGTTGTATTTAGTGTATAGTTTATCTATAATGAGATATATGATTTTTCAAAGAAATAGTAGTCGATCTTCATTTGCTTTGACAGAGAATAGACGTTCAGTGTGAGTCTATAACAAGAGATTGATGAACTCGTCTTTGAATATTGGGTACTGAAATGAGTAAGTGGTCACGGGGTATCGTTAATTACTTGAGAGTTATATATTTTTTATATGAAACTTAGGTGGTACCGCGGAAAATTCGTCCTATTGCAATTTTGCAATAGGATTTTTTTGTAGGAGGGTAAATAAATATGAGTTATAACCATAATGTGATTGAAAAAAAATGGCAGGCTTATTGGTTGAAGAATAAGACCTTTAAGACAACGGAGGATCCCAAGAGAAAAAATTTTTATGCTTTAGACATGTTTCCATATCCATCAGGTAAAGGGCTACATGTAGGACATCCAGAAGGTTATACCGCAACAGATATCGTTGCACGAATGAAACGTATGCAAGGATATAATGTTTTACATCCAATGGGGTGGGATGCCTTTGGCCTACCTGCTGAACAATATGCAATTAAAACTGGTCATGATCCTAAGGAATTTACTCAACATAATATTGATACATTTAAACGGCAAATTAATTCATTGGGTTTTTCTTACGATTGGGATCGGGAAGTTAATACAACAGATCCAGATTATTATAAATGGACACAATGGATTTTTGAACAGTTGTATAAAAAGGGTCTAGCTTATGAGGCAGAAGTGCCAGTTAATTGGAGCCCTGATTTGGGGACGGTAGTTGCCAACGAAGAAATTGTTAATGGTAAAACTGAACGTGGTGGTTTTCCAGTTTATCGTAGGCCCATGAAACAGTGGATGCTCAAAATTACAGCTTATGCAGATCGATTATTAGATGATTTAGATATAATTGATTGGCCAGAAAGCATCAAGGAGATGCAACGGAATTGGATTGGACGTTCAGTTGGGGCAGAAGTTAAATTTCAAATTGCTGATTGTGATCAAACTTTCAATGTTTTTACCACGCGTCCGGATACTTTGTTTGGAGCTACGTATGTGGTTATGGCACCTGAACATGAATTGGTTGATCAAATTGTTACATCTAATCGTGTCGAAGCCGTGAAACATTATCAAGAACAAGCTGCTCGAAAAAGTGATCTGGATCGGACTGATTTGAGTACCGAAAAGACAGGAGCTTTTACGGGAGCTTATGCGATTAATCCAGTTAATGGTGAGAAATTGCCAATTTGGATTTCGGATTATGTTTTGGCTAGTTATGGAACTGGTGCTATCATGGCTGTCCCAGCACATGATGATCGTGATTATGAGTTTGCTAAAACTTTTTCATTACCAATTAAGGCAGTTATTGCCGGTGGTAACGTCGACAATAAAGCTTATACAGGTGATGGCGAGCACATTAATTCTGGATTTGTGAATGGTTTAGATAAAGAGCAAGCAATTACCAAAATGATTGCTTGGTTGGAAGAGAAACAAGTTGGGCAAAAGAAGGTTAATTATCGTTTACGTGATTGGGTTTTTTCACGTCAACGTTATTGGGGCGAACCGATCCCCGTGATTCATTGGGAAGATGGTACAACAAGTTTAGTTCCAGAAGACCAGTTGCCTTTGCGTTTGCCGGCTGAACATGATATTAAACCTTCAGGAACGGTTGAAAGTCCATTAGCTAATTTAACTGATTGGGTAAACGTGGTTGATGAAAATGGTCGCAAAGGTCGACGTGAAACGAATACAATGCCACAATGGGCGGGGAGTTCATGGTACTTTTTGCGTTATGTGGATCCGCATAATAAAGAAGCCATTGCTGATTACCAAAAATTAAAAGATTGGATGCCTGTTGATTTATATGTTGGTGGTGCTGAGCATGCAGTTTTACATTTGTTGTATGCACGCTTCTGGCATAAATTCTTGTATGATTTAGGAGTAGTACCCACTCCTGAGCCTTTTCAAAAATTGTTTAATCAAGGAATGATTTTAGGTGATAATCACGAAAAGATGTCAAAATCTAAGGGAAATGTGATTAATCCTGATGATGTTGTTAATCAATATGGTGCTGATACTCTACGCTTATATGAAATGTTTATGGGACCTTTAGACGCGTCGGTATCTTGGAGTGAAGATGGTCTTGCGGGTGCTTATCGTTTCTTAGAACGTGTTTGGCGTCTATATATCAACAGTGATGATGACAATAGTTTTCGTGCTGACTTTATTACAGATCAAACTAATGCTGATTTAAAACGGATTTATAGTGAAACAGTTAAGTTGGTAGGTGATCATTATGATAAATTGCAATTTAATACTGCTATTTCCCAAATGATGACTTTTGTGAATGCTGTTCAAAAGCAAACGCAGTTTCCACGGATCTGTGCAGAAGGTTTGATTAAAATGTTAGCACCGATTGTGCCACATATTGCCGAAGAGATCTGGCAAAAAATGGGTCATTCTGAATCCATAACGTATGCTCAGTGGCCGACTTACCAGGAATCTGATTTAGTGAGTGAGCAGGTGGAAATTGTGTTGCAAGTAAATGGTAAGATGCGTAACAAAATTACTGTGCCGGCTGATATTTCCAAAGCTAATATGGAACAACGTGCTTTAAATGATGAACGGGTGAAGAATTTTCTTCAGGACAAAAAGATTATAAAAACTATCGTCGTGCCGCAAAAGATTGTTAATTTTGTGGTAAAATAACAACTCAGTGTAAGAGAGGACGAAGTTAATGGATCAAAATGCCGAAGAAAATACTGTTGCGACTGAATCTCAAAGTGGTAAAAGCAATTTAATTAAGGGTTCGGCCTGGATGACAGCAGGCAGCATTTTTTCGCGAATTTTGGGAGCTATTTATATTATTCCTTGGAATATTTGGTTTGGTTCAGCATTGACAGCAACGCTGGCGAACGCTTTATTTGCTAAGGGCTATAATATTTATAGTCTCTTTTTGATTATTTCAACAGCCGGCATTCCAGGGGCCATTTCTAAGCAAATTGCCCATTATAATGCGTTAAACGAATATTCAGCAGGTAATCAGCTTTTTAAACAGGGTTTAAAAATCATGACTTGGATGGGCATTATTAGTGCTGCGGTCATGTATTTTGGGGCACCATTTTTGGCTCAATGGTTTGCTGGAGGCAGTGTGCACGCGATTCCTGTTTTGCGAGCTTTGGCGATTGCTTTGTTGGTAATTCCTTTAATGAGCTTGATGCGAGGCTATTTTCAAGGTTATGCCCAAATGGCACCTTCGGCCATTTCACAATTTATTGAACAAGTAGCACGTGTTATTTATATGTTGGCAGCGACTTATTTTATTATGCAGGTTCAAAAAGGTAGTTATGTAAGTGCAGTAACGCAGTCAACTTTTGCTGCTTTTATTGGGGCAGTTTTTGGTTTAGGAATTTTGGTCTTTTATTTTGTTAAACAATTGCCACATTTACACAAATTATCGCGTAATAGTAAGCATGAGCTTGATGTCAGCAATAAGAATTTTTTTACGGAAATCATGCACCAAGCCGTTCCGTTTATTGTCCTAGATTCAGGAATTGTCTTATTTCAGTTGTTTGATCAATCAACGTTTAATACAATGATGGCTTCTTTTCAGCATTTGAGTCAAAATGCTTTGAATTCTATGTATGCCTTATTTGCATTTAACGCTAATAAATTAATCATGATTGTGGTTTCGTTATCTACTGCAATGGCAGTGACAGCAATTCCGTTGTTGTCGTCGGCTTATTCACGTGACAATCAAGCGGAAATTCAAGAACAAATTGCCAATATTTTACAATTGTTTTTTTTGATTATGATTCCTGCTGCTTTTGGAATGTATGCCGTAGCTAAGCCATTATATATTTTATTTTATCGTTATAATCAACTTGGCGTGTATTTGTTACAGTTTAGTTCAATTGTTGCAATCTTTTTGGGTTTGTTTACGGTATTATCAGCGGTGCTACAAGGGCTCTACCAAAATAAGATGGCGATTAAATATTTCTTGGTTGGTTTTGTAGTTAAAATGTTGGTGCAATATCCATGCATTTTAATTTTTAGTGTTTTTGGTCCGTTATTGGCAACAGTTATAGGGATGGCGGTTACCTGCTGGTTGATGCTTCGATTTTTGAAAAAACGGTTTGCTTTTCGGTTACAACAGAGCGTCAATCGTACCTGCGGAATTTTTATGATTTCAGTTTTGATGTTGTGCGCTATCTTAGTTTTTGATTTCATTGCGTATAATTCTTTTGCCAGTACAGGACGTTTGTGGGCAATTATTTTGTTGATAATAGAGGTTGTGCTAGGTATTTTGATTTATGGTTATTTAATTTTAAAAACTCGCTTAGGTGAGAAAATTTTGGGTCACCGCTTAAGGTTATTGCGCAATAAATTGCGGATTAAATAATTATATGGTCGGCTAAAACACTTTTCATTATGATTAATTAAAACATTCATAATGTAAAAGTGTTTTTTGATTTTTAAGAATAATAGCGCTTGCTAAAAATTAGATAACTAGTATGCTTAAATTATTGAAGAAGACACTAGGGGTGCCTGTTAGGCTGAGATAGAATAATCTAATCCCTTTGAACCTGTGAAGTCAAGACTCGCGAAGGAAAGTGGCTCATATCGTCAAAGTAAAGACTCTTTTGTCCTCAGCGATGAAGGGTCTTTTTGTTTTTAGGTTTTTAGAGGGATAACATCTGATCAGCCGTGATAAATTTTGGGAGGATGTAATCATGTATGAGACAAAAGGTAGAAATATGTTTTTATTGTGGTTTGGTGTCGCAATTTCAATTGCAGAAATCTTAACGGGAATGTTGGTAGCACCTTTAGGATGGAAACAGGGGCTGTGGTCAATTATTCTCGGTCATATAATTGGATGTGGATTATTTTTATTGCCAGCAGCTTATATGTCAGGCCGAAAGCATCGTTCAGCAATTGGTGTCACAGAATTAACTTTTGGTCAAGTCGGTGTCAAATTATTCTCATTGTTAAACGCTATTCAATTAATCGGCTGGACAGCGGTAATGATTGTTAATGCGCAAATTGCTATGAATGAAGTTTCTGGATATTTGTTTCATTTTAAATCAATTTTGACGATGACTATTATTGTGACGATTTTGATCAGCTTGTGGTTGTTAATGGATCATGAATGGCTGTTTAAAATTAATAATCGGGTTGTTATTTTATTAGCTTTAGGGATTTTATTGTTGATTGGCTCAATTATGACTACATCTCACCAGCTAGTTAATCCTGTAAAGTTAGGAAAAATTAGTTTTGGCGCAGCCGTTGAATTAAGTGTCACAATGTGTTTGTCTTGGTTACCAGTTATTGGTGATTCTACGCAAAATGAACGTTATCCACAAAAGGTCAGTTTAGCAAGCATTTGTGGTTATTTCTTAGGTGGTTGTAGTATGTTTGCAGTTGGTTTACTTATTGTTTTGAAAACTGGACAAAAAGATTTGATGCTAACTTTGTTACAAACAAATCTGGGTTTGGTGGCGTTATTTATTATTATTTTTTCAACTGTGACAACTACTTTTATGGATGCTTATTCAGCAGTGCAGAGTTTACAGATTTTATTCCCAAGATTAACAGCCAAAACTTTAAGTTTGTTAGTCATGGTCATCGGTTTTGTCTTAGCAATAGGGGTATCAATGCATTTCTATGAAAATTTTCTCTCGTTAATTGGAGCTGTTTTTACACCGTTATTTGCAATTTTGTTCATCAGTATCTTCGTTTTGAAAAAAAGACTAGCTCGCGTTTGGAATTTTGTTTGGTGGCTGGTAGGAAGTTTAGCTTACTATGGTTTGCAGCGGTTAGATTTTATATTAGGAACAACTTTTTTATTATTGTTAGTGTTAAGTTTAGGTGTGTATGTAACATCGATATTTACAAAGACTTATTCACTGCAGTAAGGACATAAAGTTTAGACTGATAAGCATTTTTCTTTACCTGATTAAGAGCTCCACTTATAATGAGTTAAATTAATTGGGGGGGATCTTGATGAGTAATGATAGTAAAAAAGATCAATTAAAGGGAAAAATTAATAAAGGCTTGGGCAAAGCGATGGGTGATGATTCTAAAGAGTTAAAAGGTAAAACTCAAGAGGCTTTCGGAAAGGCCAAAGATAAATTTAATGAGGTTAAAGATGATGTTGCAGATAAAATGAATCAAGAAATTGATAAACATAAAAGGGATTAATGCGGTAAAATAAAACTATTACCGATTGGGTGACTGATGTTTCGGAAACAGCAGTCATTTTCTTTTGAAAAAGGAGATTTTACGTATTAAAACCTTAGTTATCGTGGCTCATCCGCAGTTAAACAATTCCTCTACCCAACAATTTTTAAAACAGGGTGCTCTATTAGCGCAAGCTAACTGGCATGAACTCTCACTGCCGATGACTGCATCACCAGAATATGAAAGACAATTATTACGTCAAGCTCAACGAATCATTTTTCAATTTCCATTGTATTGGTATTCGGAGCCTGCGGTCTTAAAGCAATGGGAAGAACGATATTTGTCGACACAGTTTGTGGAAAGTGAATTGGGGAAAAAAGAATTAGGCTTGGTTGTGTCGACAGGGTTACCTCGGACGGCTTTTCGCAGTGGCGCAAAAGCTCATTTTGGTTTGGATCAATTACTCGTGTCTTTTCAGGGGTTAGCACGACAAGCACAGATGACATGGTTACCTATTTTTAGTATCTATCAATTTGCATATATGTCTGAACAAGAGCGTCAACTCTTATTGATGCGCTATCAACGTTATTTGAGCCAGGATTTTCCAGATTCATTATTGAAACGGAGCAATTGGTATTTGGAACGACTGAAGCAATATGTTCAACAACATCCACAAAATCCGCAATTAGAATTAGTTCAAACTCAGTTTCAGCAAAATATTTGGTCACTAGAAAACAGTTTATCGACGGTGCAGTTAATTAAACAAGGAGAAGACGATTCCCTTGAATGAAAATAATCAATGGTTGCTTCAACAGTTGGATGATTTAATCAAAAATGAACCACAATATGAACAACGTGCCCTTTTGGAAGGTTTAAAAAAAATTATTAATGAGCAAGATTTACGTTTAGAGCAATTACAGAATGAAATTGATGGTCGATTATGGAACCATGACCAGTGGTAGCTTACGTATAATTATGATAAAATCAGAACTAATTAAATTTTTATTTATTTGGTGATAATACATGAAGAAAAAAACAGTTAAAGCAATGATTAAGCAATCGAAAGTTAATCATGAAAAAATTTATGCACGGATTACATTTTCAGATGGACGGATACTGACAGTTCCGGTTAAAGCTGATGATCAAGTTTCAATTGATGATTTGAAGCGGAAGTTAAGAGACAAAGATGGTTCTTTCACAGGCACTGATGGTCTGAACTACGATTTACGTAATTTAATTCATTACGAATTTATTGAATAAGAAAAGTTGACGAAAGATAACTTTTCTTGTACAATTAAACAGTTGTAATTGTGCTGCCACAGCTGCAACCGCGCATGACTAGGTTTAAGCTTAAAGGCGCCTAGTGTGGCGAGTCTAAGAATGGAGGTGTACAAATGTACGCAATTATTAAAACCGGCGGTAAGCAATACAAAGTTGAAGAGAATCAAGCAATTTTTGTAGAAAAGCTTAACGTTGAAGAAGGTCAAGAAGTTACATTCGATCAAGTTCTTTTAATTGGTAGTCGTTCCATTACTGTTGGAACACCAACAATTGAAGGTGCTAAAGTGACAGGAACTGTTGAAAAGCAGGGTCGCGAAAAGAAAGTTGTAACTTATAAATATAAACCTAAGAAGCATTCGCATACTAAGAAGGGCCATCGTCAGCCTTATACTAAAGTTTTAATTAATAAAATCGAAGCTTAAGATATGATTCAAGTGATTTTTGATTGTAATAGGCAAAGTCAGATATCGAGTTTTCAGATGACTGGTCATGCAGACTATGATGTGTATGGTCAAGATATTGTTTGTGCTGCAGTTTCAGTTATTAGTCTAGGGACTGTGAACTCTTTGCAGACTTTAGCTAAAGTTCAACCAGTAGTTAGAAGTGATACTAAGCAAGGTGGTTTTCTAGAGTGTTTTGTAGATTATGCCAAGATCATTGATCATGATCAGCTTATTGTAGCTCAAACATTAATGGCTAACTGTTATGAAATTGTACAATCATTAGTTAATAATTATGCTGATTTTATTCAAGTTGAACTGCAAAATGAATAGGAGGTAATATCCGATGTTAGAAATGAATTTACAATTCTTCGCTCACCATAAGGGGGGCGGTTCCACTTCCAACGGTCGTGATTCTGCAGGTCGTCGTTTAGGTGCTAAAAGTGCTGATGGTCAACGAATTAACGCTGGAGCAGTGATTTATCGTCAACGTGGAACAAAGATTCATCCTGGTGCTAATGTTGGTCGTGGAAGCGATGATACATTATTTGCTTTGAAACCTGGCGTAGTTAAATTTGAACGTTTAGGTCGAGACAAAAAGCAAGTTTCAGTGATTGTTGAAGATTAATTAGTTATTAAGAAGCCGCGTAAGCGGCTTTTTTTTAACTACCGTTTTGTGGAACAGTTTATGATATAATTTAATATGATAAATTTGATATTTTAAAGAAAATATAATATAAAATAATTTAGAGGTTAATAATGATTTCAGTTAATGAATTTAAAAATGGATTGACGATTCAAGTAAATGGCGAATTGTGGCGAATTGTCGAGTTCCAACATGTGAAGCCGGGTAAGGGTAGTGCTTTTGTACGTTCCAAATTAAAAAATTTGCGGACAGGTGCTGTTCAAGAAAAAACATTTCGTTCCACAGAAAAAGTAGATCAAGCTCAAATTGATAATAAGAAAATGCAATATCTTTACGCTGATGGTGATAATTATGTATTCATGGATACGAACACTTATGAACAGTTATCTTTACCACGTGAAAATATGGGTAATGCGTTGGATTATTTAGTAGAAAATATGGAAGTTAACGTCATTATGCATGGTGGTGAAACGTTGGGAATTGATATTCCTAATGTTGTAGATTTAAAAGTGGCTGCTACTGAACCTGGAATTAAGGGTGATACAGCATCTGGTGGTAGTAAACCGGCAACGATGGAAACAGGTTTAGTAGTTCAAGTACCCTTCTTTGTTAATGAAGGCGATGTGTTGACAATTAATACTGTAGATGGTAGTTATAGTTCACGGGCCAATAAATAATAACAGTAATGGAGGCTTTAGGAATGGCGGACAGTAAATATTTGAAAATTGATCCCGTTCAAGCTGATGATTTGGGCGAAGTACATGTGACAACTGACGTTTTAGAAGCTTTGTTAGGGATTGCGGCTACCAAAGTCAATGGTGTTTTTGGTATGCGTGGGACGCTTGCTAATAATATCAATGCCTTATTTGGTCATCAAAGTCATGGTAAGGGTGTGTCTGTTTCTTATAATGACGAAATTAATCAAGTGTCAGCAACTGTCTACGTGTATTTGGAATATGGAATTTCCGTTCCTAAAGTTGCACTGGAATTACAAAAATCGTTGAGTCAGCAACTTAAATTTATGACGGATTTAACAATGACAGAGGTAAATGTGCAAGTTGTTGGTTTGGTAGCCAAGAGAATTAATGAAGGTGAACATTAATTCAAATTTAATAAAGAAAGTGGCGTTAAATTGACTCTCAATAGACATAATGTCCGTGAACTAGCTATACAAGCTTTATTTTTGTTAGATTCTTTGCCAAAGCAAGACGTGGATGCGGCTTTGCAAGAAGTGTTAGCTTTGAATTCGGTTACGCAAACTCCAGATTATTTGACTTTTTTGGTGAATGGTGTGCGGGAACGTTTGTTTCAATTAGATGAACAATTAACAAAACATCTAAAAAGCGGCTGGTCATTGGCTAGAATTAGTCGAATAGATGTAAATATTATGCGCTTAGCATTGTTTGAAGTTCAAAATAGTCCAGCGGTACCAGCTAAAGTGGCAATTAATGAGGCTTTAGAATTAACAGAACAATTTAGTGAACCACAATCCAAAAAATTTATTAATGCGGTCTTGTCCCATTTTATTGAACAAGTCCCGTCAAAACATGAGTAAGGTGCTGAAATATTATTAACAGCATCTTTTTTTGCAGGGAGGAATAGCCAATGGCCGTCATCATGGATGGTAAAGTTGCAGCGCAACAAGCTGATCAAGAATTTGCGATGCGTATTCAAAAGCTGAAACAGCAAAATATAATTCCAGGTTTAGCCGTAATTTTGATAGGTGATGATGCTGCTAGTCAAGTTTATGTCCGTAATAAAGCTCGTCGCGCTAGGAAAATTGGAATTAACTATCAGTTACATCGTTTGGACCGAGGTATTACGCAAGAAGCAGTATTACAGTTAATAACGCAGCTTAATCAAGATACGCAAGTTGACGGAATTATGGTACAAATGCCGGTGCCTAAGCAAATTGATGCTAACGCAGTAATGAATGCAATTTTGCCACAAAAAGATGTTGATGGCTTTAGTTTTGCCAATATTGGCCGTTTGTGGGGAAATGCGGCTGGTAATTTTCCGGCGACACCACGAGGTGTATTACGATTGTTGCGCGACTATCATATTACTATCGAAGGTCAACAGGCTGTGGTTGTGGGGCGCAGTGATATTGTGGGAAAACCTATGGCGGGATTGTTATTAAAAAATAATTCCACGGTGACAATAGCGCATTCTAAAACACAAAACTTAGCACAAGTTACGCAGCAAGCTGATCTTTTAATTGTGGCAATCGGTCAAGCGGAATTTATCACAGCAGATTTTGTCAAACCTGGTGCAGCAGTGGTGGATGTGGGAATGAATCACAATGCTGCTGGAAAATTAGTCGGTGATGTTGATTTTAAGTCTGTGAAGCAAATAGCGGGGTATTTGACACCAGTACCTGGGGGTGTAGGACCCATGACAATCACAGGTTTGTTAGAGCAGGTTATAGTTTTGGCTGAACAGCGGGCCACTTTATGAGTGAACCTGAATATTTAACAGTTAGTGCACTGACTAAGTATTTAAAACGAAAATTTGATTTGGATCCATATTTGAATCGACGAGTCTATCTGACGGGGGAAATTTCGAATTTCCGATTGCGGCCACGTCATCAGTATTTTTCTTTAAAAGATGAACATGCAAAGATCTCAGCAATTATGTTTCAAAGTGCGTTTCAGAAATTAAAATTTCGGCCAGAAGAAGGTATGAAAGTACTAGTCTGCGGTCGAGTTTCGATTTATGAGCCCAGCGGACAATACCAAATTTATATTGATCAAATGGAGCCCAATGGGATTGGGGCTTTGTATCAAGCATTTGAACAGTTGAAGAAGAAGTTGCAAGCAGAGGGTGTTTTTGATCTGCCCAAACGCGATATTCCGCAATTTCCGAAACGCATTGCTGTGATTACTAGTCCTTCAGGAGCGGTCATTCGCGATATTATTACAACTGTTCAAAGACGTTATCCCATTGTCCAATTGGTATTGTTTCCAGCGCAAGTTCAAGGTGTACAAGCGGCGGATAGCTTAGTGAATTGTTTAAAGCAAGTCAATCAACAGGGCAATTTTGATACGATCATTATAGGGCGGGGCGGCGGTTCAATTGAGGATCTTTGGCCATTTAATGAGGAAAAAGTGGCACGTGCAATTGTTGCTTCGCAGATTCCTGTGATTTCATCTGTGGGTCATGAAACGGACACAACTATCGCTGATTATGTTGCAGATTTACGTGCGCCTACGCCAACAGCAGCTGCAGAATTAGCGACACCGGTTTTAGATGAAGTTATTAGTGGATTGCAACAGTTGCGATTAATTTTATACAAAGCAACCAAAAGTATTTTGGATCATAAGCAACAATTGTTGTTGAATTGTCAGCAAAGTTATTTGTTCCAGAATCCGCAAACTCTTTATCAGGAATATTTGCAGCAGGTAGATCAATTAACAAATAATTTGGATAACGTTGTGGTGAATCAGTTAAAAGATCAAGCACAGGAATTAAGTTTGCTCAAACAAAATTTGGTCTATCAAAAGCCGCAATTAACATTTCAAGATCAGCAATTAGCCGATTTGGGTGAACGTCTAAGAATTTATTATCAAAATGTTATTCTGCAAAATCAACAGCAAGTCCAGCATTTAATGAACACTTTAGATGATTTGAGTCCATTAAAAACTTTACGACGCGGATATGGTGTTGTGAAAAAGCAGCAGCAGCTTGTTTCAAGCGTGAGGATGGTTCAGCCACGTGATCAAATCCAAATCCAAGTGGCGGATGGTGTAATTCAGGCGATAGTGCATGAGGTTAAGGAAGAGCAAAATGGTGGAAAAGAAGCGTAGTTTTGAAGAGAATTTAGTAGATTTGCAGCAAATTGTAGCCAATTTACAGCAAGGTGATGTTCCTTTGGAACAAGCGATGGAGCAATTTCAAAAAGGAATGAAATTGAGTCAAAAATTGCAAAAAACTTTGGAACAAGCACAGGCAAAGTTGACGCAGGTTATGACGGACGATGGTCAAACCGAAGATTTTCAACTTAATAATAAAACTGAGCAGAGCGATGAACATGAATAAATTTCAAATATTACAAAATGAACTGCTAGATAATTTTAATGAATTTTTACGGCAACAGCTCATGGTTGATGTACAACAAACTCAATTACAAGAGGGTATGTTGTATTCATTGATGGCCGGTGGTAAACGCTTGCGACCGTTTTTGTTTTTAGCGACACTAGCTTCTTTAAAACCACAGCAAAAATTAACTAATTATTTTAAAGTTGCAGGTGCGATAGAATTGGTTCATACCTATTCTCTGATTCACGATGATTTGCCAGAGATGGATAATGATGATTATCGACGTGGTCGATTAACTAATCATAAGCGATTTACGACAGGACGCGCAGTTTTGGCGGGCGATGGCTTATTAACGCATGCTTTTGTCTGGTTAACGGATAACGATTTAAACTCTAAAGTTAAGGTGAAATTAGTTAAAGTGCTTGCGCAAGCGGCTGGTGTCAATGGCATGGTCGCTGGGCAAATGACAGATATTGTGCAAACGGGACATGCTTTATCCTTGGAACAAGTGGCACGGTTGGATCGCCAAAAAACTGGTGCATTAATTCAGGCAAGTGTACAAATGGGAGCTGTTTGTATGCATGCCAGCACTGAATATTGGCAACGTTTGACGGTTTTTGCGGCTAATTATGGTTTAGCTTTTCAAATTTATGATGATTTGTTAGATATTTTAAGCACCCAAAGTGCGTTAGGGAAAGACGTTGGTAAAGATCAGTTAGTTGGCAAAAATACTTATCCACAAGTATTAGGTGTAACGGAAGCAAAAAGCAAATTGCAACAAACCCTTGATGAAGCCCGCTTAGAGCTAGCAACGCTTAATTTGGAGAATAGTCCTTTGGCGGATTCGCTGGCTTATTTTCAATTGGAGGCTAAGTAATTGAGCAATTTAAAAGAGAGAGTCGATGTACTTGTTGTTCAGCAAGGCTTGACAGCTTCTAGGGAGCAAGCTAAGCGCGCCATTATGGCAGGTGAAGTATACAATGCAGATAACTTGCGTCTTGACAAGCCAGGTGAAAAAATTTTAAAAACTAATCAATTACACTTAAAGGTTGTTAAACACCAACAATATGTAGGTCGAGGCGCTTTTAAATTAGCAAAAGCTTTGCAAGTTTTTCAGATTGATTTGCAAGATTCACTTTGCTTAGATATCGGAGCATCAACGGGTGGTTTTACTGATGTAGCATTGCAAAATGGTGCACGAGCAGTTTATGCTTTAGACGTTGGTTACAATCAGTTGGCTTGGAAATTGCGTACGGATCAGCGCGTAAAAGTAATGGAGCGGGTTAATTTTCGATATAGTCAACCAGAAGATTTCATAGATGGATTACCTGAATTTGCGATGACGGATGTATCATTTATTTCGCTAAAATTAATTTTACCGCCATTAAAGAAAATTTTATTATTAAATCACGATGCGGTTTGTTTGATTAAGCCACAATTTGAAGCTGGAAAAGAAAATGTTGGTAAACATGGGATTGTTCGTGATCCAAGGGTTCACCGTCAAGTTTTAGAAGAAATTACGACATTTGCGATGACCCAAAATTTTGATGTTTTGGGATTAGATTTTTCACCTATTACCGGTAGTGAAGGAAATATTGAGTTTTTGGTACATTTAAGACTACGTTCTGAGCATGGGCAAATGAATCCCCAAATTAAAATTTCACAAGTATTAGAACAAGCTTATGCACAATTAAATGGAAATTAACGAGGGACAAAATGCTGCAAGAGTTAATTATTCAGAATTTTGCGATTATTGAAAAAGTTGATATACACTTTGATCAGGGATTGAGTGCACTGACGGGTGAAACAGGTGCTGGTAAATCCATTATTATTGATGCTTTAGGTTTGCTGATTGGAAATCGTGGATTAACAGACTATGTTCGCAGTGATAGTGCGAAGGCTGTGGTACAAGGGTTATTTGTGATTGATCAACGTAATCAGGAACTGATTCAGCAATTTTGTCAGCAAGCAGGAATTGATTTTGCAGAGCAAACTTTGATTGTTAAACGTGAATTGCATAAAAATGGGCGTAATGTTTGTAGAGTCAATGATCAACTAGTACCAGTGACGACTTTAAAATCATTAGGGCAGTTTTTGGTTGATATCAGCGGGCAAAATCAAAGTCAACAATTGTTGGATGCAACGACACATGTCCATTTGCTGGATCGTTTTGGATCTGATCAGATAACATCTTATTTAAAAGCTTATCAAACAACTTATCGTGAGTATCAAGGTGCGCGTCGGCAATATTTGAATCTGCAGCAGCATCATCAACAACGTGCGCAACAAATTGATATGCTGCAATTTCAAATTAATGAAATTGAAACAGCGCAACTAAAAGATGGTGAAGAAGAAGAACTATTGGCGCAAGAACAGCGGCTAGCGAATTTTGAAAAAATTAATCAAACTTTAACGGGTGCGCGATCCGTCTTGGATGATGCTCCTGAAAATATTTTGGATCAATTGACGCAAGTTATGAAAGATTTTCAACAAATTCAAGATTTGTCACCGGAATTTACCGAAATCACGCAAGAGTTAGAAAGTGCTTACTACGAATTGCAAGATAGCCAAGAGCGTATCAGCAATCAGTTAGATCAACAGGATTATGATCCTCGACGTTTATCAGAAATTCAGGAACGTTTATTACTGATTCGTAATTTACAACAAAAATATGGCAATTCGGTGGCAGAAATTATTCAGTTTGGTCAGCAAGCTCGACAACAGTTAGATGATTTATTACCAGCAATTCAGGATCCTGGAATTTTAAAAGAACAATTGGAAAGTTTGCAACAGCAGTTGACCCAACAAGCATCTGCACTTAACGAGCAACGTCAACAAGTAGCCCAGGTTTTAACAGAAAAAATTAGTCAGCAGTTGAAATCTATGTATATGGAAAATACAGTTTTTCATATACAATTTCAAACCGGTGATTTTACAGAATCAGGAAATCAGCAAATTGAATTTTATTTACAGACTAATCCTGGTGAAAAATTTAAGCCATTAGTTAAGATTGCATCTGGTGGTGAGTTATCGCGAATTATGTTAGCGTTAAAAACCGTTTTTGCTCAGTATCAGCATGTCGAAACTCTAGTTTTTGATGAAATTGATACCGGTGTTAGTGGTCGTGTGGCGCAAGCAATTGGCGATCAGTTGCAGCAAATTAGTCATGATACACAAGTATTATGTATTACACATCTACCTCAGGTTGCTGCAGATAGTAATCAACAATACTTGGTTAAAAAGCAAGTTCAACATCAGCACACAACTACTTTAATTGAATCCTTAAATGAGGAGCAACGAGTTGCTGTTATTGCACAGATGCTAGAGGGTAAAAAGGTAACAGCGATTACTCGGCAGCATGCTCAGGAGTTAATCAGATTAGCGCGGCAGTCTATGAACGTTCCCGACTAGCCTCTTGATAAATGGTTGAAAATGGTGCATCATGGTATATAAATATTTTTTTAATTAAAGGGTGTCTATATGTCTTCGGAAAAAGGTATGTTAATTGTCTTGTCTGGTCCTTCAGGTGTAGGTAAGGGAACTGTTCGTAAAGCGATTTTGGAGGATTCTGCTATCCAATTTAAGTATTCAGTTTCGATGACGACTCGTCAAAAGCGTATGGGTGAACAAGATGGGGTGGATTACTTTTTTCGAACTAAAGAGCAGTTTGAGACCGAAATAGCGCAAGGCGGTATGTTAGAATATGCAAAGTATGTTGACAATTATTATGGAACGCCACTGCGTTATGTTCAACAGACTTTAGACGCGGGGACAGATGTTTTTTTAGAAATTGAAGTTAATGGTGCCATGCAAGTTCGTCAAAAGATGCCTGATGGTGTGTTTATCTTTTTAACGCCGCCAGATTTGGCCAGTTTGCGCGATCGAATTATTAATCGCGGTTCGGAAGATCAGTCGACCATTGATAAGCGTATGGATAAAGCTCGTCAGGAAATCAAGATGATGTCTAATTACGATTATGCTGTTGTGAATGATCAAGTCTCAAATGCAGTACAGCGAATTGAACAAATTGTTCGTAGCGAACATTTACGTGTTCCCAGAGTTATTGATAGTTACAAAAAAATGATAGGAGACAATTAAAATGATTTCATATCCTTCAATTGATAAGTTATTAGATCAAGTTAATTCACGATATTCTTTAGCAATTTTGTCAGCTAAAAGAGCACATGAAATTGATGATGGTGATGTTGAGATGTTAGCTTCTTATGAATCACCGCGAACTGTCGGCCAAGCTTTGGAAGAAATTGCGGATGGTAAAGTCAAAATTGATCCGAACTCAATTTTGAGTGAACATAATGCTGAGCAGATTGATTACTTGGAAGAAGCTGAGCATGAACGAATGGAAGATTTAGAGAATCAATAAACTGTGGCTCCATTCAGGTGTAAATCTGATGGAGTTTTTTTGTGTAAAGAAGAGGTGAAGTAGCATTTGTACGCTCAGATCATTGTTGATGTCCCAACAAAACAAACCGATCATACATTTGATTATATGGTTCCTCTAACTGCGCAATCTTTTATTCAACCAGGTGTTCGTGTTAGTGTTCCATTTGGCCGTGGCGGTCGTTTAGTCCAAGGTTTTATAGTTAGTTTGAGTCAAGAAATTCAGTTCGCGGGTCATGTCAAAGAAATTAAAGAAATTTTGGATTTACAACCGGTTTTGAATCCCGAATTATTGCAATTATCGGATTGGTTAGCACAACAAACTTTTGCATTTCGAATTTCTTGTCTGCAAACCATGTTGCCTAGTATTATGCGTTCTAAAGCTCAAAAGTTAGTAGTTACACAAGATGAAAAAATTAAGAATTCTGCAATTTTTCAAGGGCAGTCTTTTCTTGAGTGGACAGCTGATTTGCCAACTGAGGTGCAACAACAATTAGCGTCGTGGCAAAAACAAGATTTGGTGTGGATGCAATATCAATTAAAAAATCATGCTCATCATGTGAAGCAGTTAGTTTTGCAGCGACTTGATTTTGATTATGCAGCGCTGTTACAACAGATTTCACCCGTGGCTAAAAAACAACGTCAGTTGGTAAAAATTTTCGTAGACTCTGATCTGGCAACGATTAGTTATGCAGATTTGGTGCAGAAATATCAAATTAGTAATGCGACTGCTAATGCTGCAGTTAAAAAGGGATGGTTTGTCAAGCATAATCAGGTGCGTTTACGCAATCCGATTGCCACTACAATATTCGATACCAAACCCAAGCAGCTGACCACGGAGCAACAAAATGCGGTTCAACAAATTATTTCTGCTAATGATCGTCCTATTTTATTGGAAGGTGTGACGGGTAGTGGCAAGACTGAAGTTTATCTGCAAGTTATTCAGTATTATCTAAACCAGGGTCAAACAGCATTAATGCTTGTGCCTGAAATTTCATTGACACCACAAATGGTCCAGCAAGTTTCAGGACGTTTTGGTGAGCAAGTTGCGGTGTTGCACAGTGGTTTGTCACAAGGTGAACGCTACGACGAATGGCAAAGAATTAATCAAGGGCAAGCCAAGGTAGTCGTGGGCGCGAGATCGGCTGTTTTTGCGCCACTTCAAAATTTGGGCATAATTATTATTGATGAAGAACATGAAGCAAGCTATAAGCAAGCTGATAATCCTCGTTATCATGCACGAGATGTTGCTTTGTGGCGCGGTCGGTATCATCATTGCTCAGTGCTTTTGGGAAGTGCGACCCCCAGCTTAGAATCGCGGGCACGTGCACAAAAGCAGGTTTATCAGCTCTTGAAATTAAATAAGCGCGTCTTTAATCAAGCTTTACCTGCAGTTCACATTATTGATATGCGCCAAACAAAAATGTTGTCAGACTATTTGGATTTATCACAACCAATTCTTCGAGGACTACAAACAACTTTACAAAAAAGGGAAAAAGCAATTCTATTGTTAAATCGCCGAGGCTTTGCTTCATATCTAATTTGCCGCAGTTGTGGTTTTGTACCACAATGTCCAAATTGTGACATTTCATTGACAGTTCATCTCAAAGAACAGCGGTTGCTTTGCCATTATTGTGGTTTTAGTCAGACTTTACCTCAAATTTGTCCACAATGTCATAGCGCTAAATTGCGATATGACGGAACGGGGACTCAAAAAGTTGAGCGGGAATTAGTTGAATTATTACCAACGGCTAAAATTGTACGGATGGATAACGATACAACGACGCGCAAGGGCGCACATCAAAAATTGTTAACGACTTTTGATCAACAAGGCGATATCTTATTAGGAACTCAAATGATTGCTAAGGGTTTAGACTTTCCACAGGTAACATTTGTGGGGGTCATTAATGCTGATACTGGTTTAGCAACGAGCGATTTTCGTGCTAGTGAACGGACTTTTCAATTGTTGACCCAAGTGAGTGGCCGAGCTGGACGTGCTCACAAACAAGGTCAAGTTGTGATTCAAACTTATAACCCTGATCATTATTCGATTCAATTAGCCGCTCAACAAGATTATGAACAATTTTACAGAAGAGAAATGAATTTTCGTCATCAAGCTCAATATCCGCCGTATTTTTATTTGATTAAGCTTAGCGTATCTCATAAATTGCAGGCGCAAGCATTCAAGATGGCTTATAATATAGCTAAGCAATTACGACCACTATTATTGGCGCGAGAACAACTCTTAGGACCTACTCAGCCGGCAATTGGGCGGGTTAAGCAGCGTTATTATTATCAAATTGTGATTAAATATCGACGCAATGAACAATTATTTCAGGTACTACACAGAATTATGAATGATGTGCAACAAGATAGTCGTCAAGGTTTTTTAGTGGCGATTGATCATGAGCCACAACAATTGGAGTAAGATATGACAAAAATAATTTTTATGGGAACACCTGCTTTTTCAGTAACGGTATTAGAAGGCTTGTTACAGGCACAATATGAAATTGTGGCCGTGGTAACGCAACCGGATCGGCAAGTGGGGCGGAAGAAGCGTCTGGAAATGTCGCCAGTGAAAAAATTTGCTTTAGCGCATGATTTGCTGGTGTTACAACCAGAGAAATTAAGTGGTAGTCCAGAATTAACTACTTTAATTGATTTACACCCTGATTTGATTGTTACAGCAGCATTTGGACAATTTGTCCCAACAAAGTTACTCAAAGCAGCGCAAATCGCAGCGATCAATGTTCACGGTTCTTTATTACCTCATAACCGTGGAGGTGCGCCTATCCAAAGATCAATTATGAATGGTGATCAACAAACTGGAATTACGATTATGTATATGGTAGCTCAAATGGATGCAGGTGATATTATTAGTCAGCAGTCCATTGAGATTGATCAACATGATACAAGTGGTTCATTATTTGCAAAATTGGCAATTGTGGGTCGGGATTTGTTGTTGCAAACCATACCTCAGATTGTTGCTGGCACTAATAAACGTTTTCCTCAAGATGAAAGTCAAGTAACTGTCACGCCTAATTTGAAACCTGATGAGGAACAAATTGATATTCAACAGGCTGCTGCCTACATTGATCGTCAAGTTCGTGGTTTGAATCCGGATCCAGTCGCTTACTTAATGGTAAAAAAGCAACGGGTGAAAGTTTATCAAATAAGTGTTGGTGAGCAAACGACCACGGCTAAACCAGGAACTATTGTGGAACGGACTAAGCATCAATTAGGAATTGCTGCAGGTGATAATTCAATTATTTATTTAGAACGATTACAACCAGCTGGTAAAAATGTAATGATGATTTCTGATTATTTAAATGGTAATGGAAAGGATTTACAAGTCGGTGACCAAATCAATTAAAATAACGGTTCGGAGTTTAGCCGTGCAAATTCTGACCAAAGTTCTGCATAATGGTGAATATTCGAACAAACTAATTAACGATACTTTGCAACGGAAAATTTTAAATGATGCTGATCAACGCTTGCTGAGTCAATTAGTTTATGGCGTACTGCAGCATAAATTGACTTTAGATTATGAATTAGCACTGTATATCAAAGATAAAAAACTGGTATCTTGGGTGCAAAATGTTTTGCGCGTAGCGGTCTATCAGCTAAAATATTTAGATCGGATTCCTGATCGTGCCGTTTTATTTGAAGCAACACAATTAGCTAAAGAGCAGGGCAATCCGGGGTTAGCCAAGTTGGTGACAGCGGTGTTGCGTAACTTGCAACGTCATGGTTGGCGTGATTTGGGCAAGCTAACACCAGAAGAACGATGGAGTATTGAATATAGCGTGCCCAAATGGGTTATTAAAGAATTGTTGGACCAAGTTGGTTCAGTCAAAACGAAGACAATTCTGCAAAGCTTAAACCATTCTCCAAGAACATCGTTACGTGTTAATTCAGCGAAAATAACGCGAACAAAGTTACAGGCAAGTTTGCGATCTGATGGATTAGACGTTCACCCCAGTTCAATCAGCGATTTAGCGTTGGTCAGTGATCATGGTTTTGTTGCGGGGTCTTCGTGGTTTCAAGCTGGATACTGTACGATTCAAGACGAAAGTTCAATGCTTGTGGCACCGGCTTTGCAAATTGAGTCAACTGATCATATTTTAGACGCTTGCGCTGCCCCAGGTGGCAAGACGACGCAAATGGCTAGTTTATTAAATTCTCAAGGACATGTAACGGCGTTAGATTTACATGCAAAGAAATTAAAACTAATTCAACGTAATGCTCAACGCCTGGGAGTTGCTGACAAAATTACGACAGAAGCTTTAGATGCTCGTCAAGTTGGTCAAAATTTCTCATCTAATAGTTTTGATCGCATTTTAGTAGATGCACCTTGCTCCGGTTTTGGTTTAATGCGTCGGAAACCCGAAATTCGGTACGGAAGGCAGTTAGCTGATGTTAAAAATTTAGCAAAAATCCAACAAGAAATTTTGTCGGCTGTGGCACCTTTATTAAAAGTACAAGGCTACTTAGTTTATAGTACTTGTACTATTTTCGAACAAGAAAATTCGCAGGTGATAGAACAGTTTTTGGCTACACATTCTGATTATCGTCGAGTGTTGGTTTATACCCACGAAAATTTAGAAAAAAATATTTGTGATCAAATGTTGAAAATTTATCCAGATGATTATCAAACGGACGGTTTTTTTATTGCTTGTTTACAAAGGGTGAAATAATATGCAAATTGCATTTAGTACAGATATTGGTAAGCATCGAAAAACTAATCAAGATGATGTACAAGTTTATCAAAATCAGTGTGGTGTGACTTTAGCATTGGTGGCTGATGGAATGGGGGGGCATCGCGGTGGTGACGTTGCTTCTGATATGGTTATTCGACATTTTGGGCTGGCATTTGAACAAAATCAAGTTAGAGATATTCGGGCTTTGTCGCATTGGACAAATGATTTTTTAATTCAAGAAAATCAGCGCGTGATTGATGCTGCCAACCGAAAGACCGAATTAAATGGTATGGGGACCACAATTGTTGGGGCATTTGTTTTTCCTGATCAGGTAGCGGTCTTTAATGTGGGCGATAGTCGATGCTATTTATTCAATGCTGGCAAATTGCGCCAGGTTAGTTTTGATCATTCGCTGGTGAACGAACTATTGGTGGCTGGTGAGATTACGCCTGAAGAGGCACGAACTTTTCCTAATAAGAATATTATTACGCAAAGCTTGGGTGTTTCTGCAGATGTTAAGCCTACGTTTGGTTTTTTTGATTTAATTGAGGACTCACAAATTTTATTATGTAGTGATGGTTTGACAAATATGTTGTCAAATCATGAATTGCAGGAAGTTTTAAAATTAAAATTATCTCCTCAACAAAAGTGTGACTTGTTCATTCAAAAGGCCAATCAAGCTGGTGGCTTAGATAATATTACAGCCTTGGTCATTGATTTAGCACTTGATAGCGAGGATGAAACGAATGATTAATAAGGGAGATCTGATTGCAGAACGCTATCTTATTTTAGATGCTCTTGGCGAGGGCGGTATGTCAAATGTTTATTTGGCTGAGGATACCTTTTTACATCGTAAAGTAGCTTTAAAAAGTTTGCGGTTAGATTTAACTGACAATCAGCAGTTTCGTGAACGCTTTCAACGTGAATCTCGCACTATGAGTGAGCTATCCAGTCCATATATCGTTAATATTTTAGATATCGGTGATGATAATTTTCCGTATATTGTGATGGAATATGTCCAAGGGCCTAGTTTAAAAAAATATTTACGACAAAATTATCCGTTAGCACAACAAAAAATTTTGGATTTAATGCATGAAATTTTACAGGGTGTGAGTGTGGCGCATAAACACGGAATAATTCATCGTGATTTAAAACCGCAAAATGTTTTTATTACTACTCAAGGCCATGCGAAAGTCGGCGATTTTGGTATTGCATTGGCTTTAGGTGAGCAGTCCATTACGCAATCTGATTCTACGATTGGCTCAGTTCATTATATGGCCCCAGAACGCGTTCGTGGTGCACAGGCAAATATTCAGTCGGATATTTATTCTTTAGGAATTATTTTATTTGAAATGTTGACAGGACACTTGCCTTTTGATGCAGAAACTTCGTTAGCTGTGGCGGCCAAACATTTTCGTGAACCGATCCCTGATCTTAGTCAAATTGATGCTTCCATTCCCACACCTCTGCAAAATGTTGTTTTAAAAGCAACTGCGAAAGATCCCAATCAGCGATATGGCACTGTGGAAGAAATGGCCCAAGATTTAGCGACTAGTTTGGATATTGCTCGTCAAAAGGAACCATTATTTGTGCCGGATCTTCTTCCTAACTCTAACGATGAAGAAACCAAAGTTTTGACCAGTATGGATCACTCAACTTTAAGTCATTCTTCTAAAAAGCCGGAACATGAGAATCAATCCCAAGCGTCTAAAACTAAACATTGGTATCAACAATCGAAATATCTCTTGGGAATTTTGGGTTTAGTTGTGATATTTATTAGTTGTTTGCTATTTTGGAATTGGTATAATCGTAAAGAAGTCAAAGTACCGGATGTTTCTGATTTGAGTTTGAATCAAGCGCAAGCTGTTTTGAATAATTCTGGTTTGAAAGTAGGGCAAATTAGCCATCAGTCGAGTGCTAAAGTTAAAAAGCATAATATTATTCGTTCTTTGCCCCCAAAAGGCGGGCGTTTAAAATCGGGAACAAAAGTAAATTTGATTCGTAGTACCGGCCCCTTGAAACGTTCTGTTCCTAACGTTGTGGGGATGAATTATTACGCTGCAAAGCAAAAATTGAAGCGAGCTGGTTTTAAAGTTAAGCGTGAAAATCATTATTCAAGTATGGTGAATGCAGGTAGTGTGATTAGTCAGGCCCCCAAAGCTAATCATAAGAAAATTTCACAGAAAAAAACAATTCATTTGCGCGTCTCATTAGGTCAGAAAAATCATGGTTTTGTGGTTAAAGACGTGACTGGGTATAATTTGCGCGGTGTTCAAGATTATGCTAACGAAGAAGGCCTGCATTTGGTGATGCATACGGTGGTTTCTGATAATATTGACAAGGGATTGGTTGTTTCCCAGAATCCAGTGGCTGGCAGTCGAGTATTACGTGGCGCTGATTTAGTTGTGAATCTGTCTAGTGGTCCTGTGCCAGACAATAGTAACGATAGTAAACAGCCGGTATCCCATCCGGATTCGTCAGATATCCAGAATGTTTCACGAACAGTGAATGTTCATTATGATAGTCAGTCTAATAGTGGAAGTAATGTTGTTAAAATTTATATCAAAGATGCTAATCATAGTTTGACGGATGTTTATCAAACGTTAAATATTACCTCTGATACACCGGTTACTATTAATTTACAATTGAATAAAGGACAAAGTGGACAATATATTGTGGAGCGTGATGGACAAACTGTTGATTCACAAGTTGTAACGGCTAATTAAAATGGAAATAGGAAAAATCATTAAGTCAAATAGCGGTTTTTATGATGTTAAAACGCAAACTGGACAAATTGTACGTACTCGTGCACGCGGCAATTTTCGTCAACAAAAAATCAAACCACTAGTGGGTGATATCATTGAATTTGAGCAAGATTATATTTTGAAAATTAAACCCCGAAAAAATGAAATTATTCGCCCATTAATTGCTAACGTGGATCAAGCTTTAATTGTTATGTCAGCTGTACAGCCAACATTTTCGAATAATTTGTTAGATCGTTTTTTAGTTAATCTGCAAGCGCAAAAAATTAAACCATTAATTTATTTAAGTAAAACTGATTTGACACCGCCAACTGATTTAGCGATCATTCACCAACAATTGTTCTATTATGAGCGCTTTGGTTATCAAGTTTTTGACCAGCAACAAATGTCAGAGCTAAAGATAGCCTTATCACAATTTGAAACTGTGGTCACAGGACAAACAGGGACTGGTAAATCAACCTTAATCAATCGACTGCTTCCAAACTTAAAATTAAAGACGGATGCAATATCTGACAGTCTTCATCGTGGTAAACATACGACGAGATTGGTAACTTTATATCCATTTCAAGACGGTTTGATTGCAGATACGCCAGGTTTTTCTTCCTTGAAATTTCAGGGAATTACGAAAGAACTATTGCCACAATTATTTGTTGATTTTCAATATTTTCAACCATTTTGTAAATATCGAAGTTGCTTGCATTTGAATGAACCTGATTGTGCTGTGAAACAGGCAGTGCACGAGCAAAAAATTTTGGCAAGTCGTTATGATAATTATTGTCAGTTTCAAGAAGAATTGGCACAAATTCGGCCTGTTTATCAAAAAATATCTAATAAAAAAGAGGGAAAAAGATGACCAAATCAATGATTGCACCTTCTATCTTGAGTGCTAATCCGCTAAACTTGCAAGATGATTTAGATACTGCCATTTTAGGTGGAGCGGATATGTTTCACATTGATATTATGGATGGTATGTTTGTACCACATCTGACTTTTGGTCCAGATTTGGTGGCAGCTATTCGTGCTACGACAGCACTGCCATTAGATGTTCATTTGATGGCGGAGCATCCCGAAAATTATGTACCGCAATTAATTCAGACACGCGCGGACTTGATTAATTTGCATGTGGAAAGTACGGTTCATGTTTATGATCTAGTCCAACAGATTCAAGCCGCAGGTTTAAAAGCCGGAATTGTCTTGAATCCAGCTACAGCCGTTTCGAGTATAAGTCCGTTGTTGCCTTTAGTTGATAATGTATTGGTGATGACCGTTAATCCGGGATTTGGTGGTCAACAATTTATTGTGCCTATGTTATCAAAAATTGAGGAGTTGGCACAGTTGAAAATAAAACATCCAGAGTTTAAATATACATTAGAAGTTGACGGTGGCATTAACGAACAAACGATTAAAAGTTGCCAACAAGCTGGTGCTTCAAGTTTTGTAGCAGGTTCGTTTATTTTTGATCATGACATTGTGGCGCAAATTAAATGTTTGAAGCAGGCGATTGATTGTGAATAAAGTTAACATTATGTTAGGAAGCAGTCAAAATTTACCCTGCAGTCTTAACCAAATCTCAGGTACTTGGATTGGCGCAGATCATGGCAATATTACTTTACTTCAAAACGAGATTCTGCCACAGATCAGCGTTGGTGATTTTGACTCATTATCATCTGTGGAATTGGCTTGGTTGGAAGCTAGTGTTTCAGATATTCGATATGCGAAGCCCGAAAAAGATTTTACAGATTCTCAAGCTGCAGTTTTTATCGCATTAGAAGATTTGGCAGCACAACAAGTTGATATTTATGGCGCAACCGGTGGTCGATTAGATCATGAAATGGTCAATGTTTTATTACCTTTAGATGTGAACGTCGTCGATCTGCCTAAAATTCGATTGATTGATTCTCAAAATGTGATTACTTATTATCATCCTGGTTCATATTCCATCACAAAGCTTGAGCAGACCAAGTATCTATGCTTTTTAAATTTAGTTGCGGTTAAGGCTTTAACCATTCAAGGCGCCAAATATCCGCTGGCTCCTACCGATTTTGAACGTCCAGTATCATTATCAAGTAATGAATTTATTGGAGATCAGCCAGTATATTTTAGTTTTAAAAGTGGTACGGTTGCTGTTATTCAATGCAGTGATTTAATTTAGGTCAAAATAAAAAAGCTACCGTTAACGGTAGCTTTTTTATTGCTTTAATTAAACACGAGTTACTTTACCTGATTTTAAAGCACGAGTAGAAACCCAAACACGCTTAGGCTTACCGTTCACTAAAATCCGAACTTTTTGTAAATTAGCTTTCCATGAGCGACGTGATGAATTTAAAGCATGGGAACGTTTGTTTCCAAAAGTTGTCTTACGTCCAGTAATAATATCTTTAGCCATGGGACAAACCTCCTTGTCCTATATACTTTCCATTACAGAATACTTTAACAATGGTATCATTTACTTATAAAGAAAGCAAGTATCAATTCAAGTGATTTTACTTGACACCGATATCGTCTGTTTTTTATTATCACGCTATGATAAAATTTGTTACGAATAGATTATGAAACGGGGTGTGAGATTTGGCAGTCACTATTCAAACCAAATACGGACAAGTTGATATTTCCAATGAAGTTATTGCTTCAATTGTTGGCTGTGCGGCGACAGATATTTACGGTATCGTCGGAATGGCTAGTAAAAATCAAATTCGCGATGGTGTTAATGAAATTCTTAATCGTGATAATTATACCCGTGGCGTGGTGGTACATCAAAAAGATAATAAGACGATTGTGGACGTTTACATTATTGTAGGCTACGGTGTCAAAATTTCTGAAGTTTGTCGGAATGTCCAAAATAAAGTTAAGTATAATTTAGAAACAATGTTAGGCGCACCCACAGCGAAAGTGAATGTCTATGTGCAGGGAATTAAGATTTTAGAAGAAGATTAATTGGAGGAAAATTCAGTGGTGCTTGAAAAAATTACAGCTCATGAATTTATTGATATGATTCGTCTAGGATCACATCGCTTAGAAAAAAATGCTCAATTTGTGAATTCATTGAATGTGTTCCCGGTTCCCGATGGTGATACGGGTACTAATATGAATTTAACTTTTCAATCTGGTTATAAAGCTGTTAATGAGGCGGATACTAAGCATGTTGGTGAATTAGGTCAAGTTTTAGCCAAGGGGCTTTTGATGGGAGCCCGTGGTAATTCGGGAGTCATCACATCACAAATTTTTCGGGGTTTTAGTAAAAGTATTGAACAAAAGGACAGTCTGACACCCAAGGATTTGGTCCAAGCATTTGCGAGTGGTGTCCAGACAGCCTATCAAACAGTGATGAAACCTGTTGAAGGTACAATCTTGACGGTGGCGCGTGGTGCGAGCGAAGCAGCACAAGCAGTTATTGATCAAGCGACGAGTATTGAGCAGGTGATGCAAGCAATTGTCCAGGGAGCCAAAGTCGCTTTAGCAACAACACCTGATTTGTTACCTGTTTTAAAGGAAGTGGGAGTCGTTGATTCTGGTGGTCAAGGTTTAGTTTTTATTTACGAAGGTTTTTTGCAAGCTGTTGGTGGCTCGGTGACGGATGATCAAGCCTATCAACCGGATGCGCAAGAAATGGATGAGATGCTCAATGCTGCGCACCATCAATCAGTGCAAACGCAATTTAGTAATGATGATATTGCCAATGGTTTTTGTACCGAGATTATGGTGAATTTGGGCGAGCAGCCTACTAGTGATGAAAGATTCGATTATGAAACGTTTCAACATACTTTGAGTGAAATTGGTGATTCTCTGTTAGTTGTCGCAGATGAGGATGTTGTTAAAGTTCATGTTCATACGCAACGTCCACAACAAGTTTTCACTTATGGCCGTAAATTTGGCAGTTTGGCTAAGATTAAAATTGATAATATGCGCATTCAGCATGAAACCATTATTGAAAATGACGAACCAAAAGTTGTCGCCGAGCCGATTGATTATGCTGTGATTGCAGTTGTTTCGGGAATTGGTTTAGAAAAATTGTATCAAAGTTTGGGGGTCACGACGGTTATTAGTGGCGGTCAGACGATGAATCCGTCTACTAATGATATTGTTGAAGCAATTAAAAATAGTAATGCCAAAAGAGCTATTATTTTGCCTAATAATGGCAATATTGTTATGTCTGCTAAACAGGCTTGCAAAGTAGTCAAGATTCCCACCGTGATTGTTCCTAGCAAGTCGATTGCTCAGGGAATGACGGCGTTATTGTCATTTGATGAAAATACTGATTTGGAAACGAATCAGCAAATGATGACAGAAGCTTTGGCGACTGTTAAAAGCGGGCAAATTACGCATGCAGTTCGAGATAGTGAAGTTGGCACTTTAAAGATTAAAAAAGATGATTTAATTGGAATTGTTGATGGCGAAATTGTCATTAATGGTGATGATGTAGTGCAAGTTTCGTTAGCAATGTGTCAAGTTATGCAAGATGAAGATAGTGAAGTGGTGACGATCTTAGTCGGTGCTCAAGGTAATCAAGAAACAGCTCGGCAAATTTCACAGGCCATTGTGAATGATAATTCAGAATTGGAAGTAGAAATTCATCAAGGTGATCAACCAGTTTATCCTTATTTGATTGCCGTAGAATGATAATCTTGTTGAGACAGTGTGATTAGCTATGCAAAAACTTTTACAGTCAGTTAATTATTTAAATGGTGTTGGTCCTAAGCTTCAGCGGACTTTGTCTGAACTGGGAATTATTACAATTTATGACTTATTGTATTATTTTCCACGACGTTATGAAGATTTAGTTGTGAAAGATCCTCAAGATGCGAACGATCAAGAAAAATTAGTTTTAAGAGGAATTATTGCAGCACCTGCTTTATTGAAACGTTTGGGAGGAAAAAGAACTCTGGTCATCGTGCGGTTGTTGATTGATAATGAAACAATTCCGGTGACTTTTTTTAACCAACCATGGCTAAAAAAGCAATTAGAAACGGGACGAGAATTGGCAATTTATGGACGTTGGGATGCGACCAAAAGATCGCTAATAGGTATTAAAATTATTCAAGCATCGAGCTCAACTGAGCGACTTGATGCTATTTATCCAACAGGCAAGCATTTATCACAAAAAATTTTGGTTAAATTGATTAAGCAAGCGATCACGCAGTATCTACCATTTGTGCATGATTTATTGCCGTCGTCTTTGAGACAAGAGTATCATTTACTTTCAGATGCGGATATAATTGTAGGAATTCATTTTCCTCGGACTAAGCAACAGGCACAAGCAGCAAGACGCAGTGCTAAATTTCGAGAATTATTTTTATATAGTTTACGCCTTTGTGCTTTGAAAGTTTCTCAAGGACAGGATAAACACGGTGTTGCTCAAGCAATTAATAATGATTATGTAAAACAATTTTTGCGTCAGTTTGATTTTGAATTGACGGGTGCACAGCGAAGAACTTTAAAAGAAATTTTACAAGATTTACAGGTTCCTCGACCGATGAATCGTCTTTTGCAAGGCGACGTTGGTAGTGGTAAAACCGTCGTGGCGGCAGCAGCAATGTTTGCTTCTGTAACGGCAGGTTTTCAAACTGTATTGATGGTACCTACGGAGATTTTGGCTCAGCAACATTATCAAAAATTGGCGCCATTATTTGCCAAATTTCAAATGACTACAGCTTTGTTAACGAGTTCTTTGACTGCTAAGCAAAAACAGGAACGTTTAGCGGCAATTAAGACTGGTCAGTTTAATATTGTTATTGGAACGCAAGCATTGTTTCAAAAAGATGTGGAGTATAAAAGGTTAGGCTTAGTTGTAATTGATGAGCAACACCGTTTTGGTGTCCGACAACGCCAAATGCTGCGGCAAAAGGGTGGCGAGCCTGACTTATTGTTGATGACTGCGACCCCGATTCCTAGAACATTAGCGATTACTTATTACGGAGAAATGGACCTATCAGTAATTGATGAGTTGCCAGCGGGTCGGCAAATAGTGAATACGTACTGGTTGCGTTCTAGTAAGTTCGAGCAAGTGCGTCATTTTATGGCAAAGCAATTACAGCAACAGGCGCAAATTTTTGTTGTAGCAGCTTTGGTTAATGATTCTGATAAAATAGAATTGGCAAGTGTGCAGACTATTTATCAAAAGTTGCAACAACAATTTCCGCAACAAAAAGTTGGCTTATTGCATGGTCAATTAGCTGCAGATAAAAAAGATCAGATTATGCAAGATTTTCAAAAGCACAAAATAGATATTCTGGTAGCCACGACAGTCATTGAAGTTGGTGTGGATGTACCCAATGCCTCCGTCATGGTGGTGATGAATGCAGAGCGTTTTGGTCTATCACAATTACATCAATTACGTGGTCGTGTTGGCCGGGGGTTAAAGCAATCCTACTGTATTTTAGTGAGTGATCCTCCTAATCAAGTTGCCTTGCAGCGATTAAAAATTATGACGCAAACGAATGATGGTTTTAAATTAGCTCAAAAAGACTTGGAGTTAAGAGGTAGTGGTGACTTTTTTGGTAAAGAACAATCAGGAATGCCACAATTTGAAATTGCAGATCCTGTTGCAGATGTTAAAATGTTGGATATTGCCTATCAAAAGGCACGTTATTTGATAAGGGATGATCCGCAGTTGGCACAGCATCCTGATTTACAAGAATATTTACAAATGAAAACAATCAATAATTTAGATTAGTGAGGTTAAGTTAATGAAAATAGCAGTTGATGCTATGGGGGGCGATCATGCCCCACGAGTACTGGTCGAAGGTGTGCAACGTGCAAGAGACGAGTATTCAGATTTAGAATTTATATTATTTGGTGATGAGAAAGCAATCAAGAAATACTTGCAAGATTCAGATCGGATTGAAATCGTGCATACGACGACGCAGATTTTAGGAACAGATGAGCCGATGAAGGCAATTCGTCAGAAGAAAGATTCATCGATGGTTTTGGCGGCCCAAGCTGTTAAAGATGGGCAAGCCGATGCTATGATTTCTTTGGGAAATTCTGGGGCTTTATTAGCAGCTGGTATTTTTGTAGTGGGTCGCTTAAAACACATTGCACGTCCAGCCTTGATGCCAACAATGCCGATTTTGAATCAAGAGCATGGTTTTGTATTTTTGGATGCGGGGGCTAACGCCGAGGTTAAAGTTTCCTATCTACAACAGTGGGCAGTGATGGGCTCGTTTTATGTTAAAGATGTCATGAATATTGAACATCCGCGGGTTGGTTTGTTAAATAATGGTAGTGAATACGATAAGGGTGACAAATTGCATCAAGAGGCTTATCAAGCATTGAGTGAATTAGAAGGGATTAATTTTGTCGGCAATGTTGAAGCTGACCAGATTTTGACGGGTCCCGCTGATGTGGTGGTGACTGATGGTTTTACGGGAAATGCGGTGCTGAAATCGCTGGAAGGGACAGCTTCTACTGTCATCAAGGAATTAAAGATATCATTGTTGAACAATGGGCTTCGGGCTAAAATAGGGGCTTTGTTAGCTAAACCAGCCTTAACATCAATTAAGTCTCTGTTTGATGTTTCTAGTTACGGTGGGGCCGTGTTGTTAGGCACTAAAGTACCGATTGTGAAATCACATGGCTCCTCAGATGCGCGCACAGTATATTATGCCTTAGCTCAATTAAGAATGATGTATAATAAAAAGATGCTTGAAAAAGTAATGAATTATTTTGATCAAGAACCAGTTAATAAAAATTAGGAGCGATTATTATGACTAGACAGGAAATTTTTGACAAAATTAGTAAAATGTTGAGTGTACGGTTTGATGTAGCCGTTGATCAAATCAAGGACGAAACTAGTTTTCAAAACGATTTACATGCCGATTCAATTGATATGGTGGAATTTGAATTAGAATTGGAAGACGATTTTGGCGCAGAAATTCCAGATGAAGAAGCAATTAAAATTCAAACCGTTGGTGCAGCAGTGGATTATATTTTGTCTCAGCAGCAATAATTGTTTGCGGATAGTTTGCGGAAGGAAAAACTTTGAAAGATAAAAAATTATTTAATTTATTGGCTACTAAATATCAAATAAGTTTTAACAATTTGGATCTATTATTTTCCGCGTTAACCCATTCTTCGTATGCGAATGAACATCGGGAATTAAAAATCAAAGATTATGAACGTTTAGAATTTTTGGGTGATGCGGTACTGGAATTGAATGTATCGGAATACATTTTTAAAACTTTTCCATCTTTACCAGAAGGTCAATTGACTAAACTTCGTGCAGATATTGTTTGTACAGCTAGTTTTGCCCGCTTTTGTCGTGAAGTTGGGTTACAGGAGTTTATTCGATTAGGTAACGGTGAAGAAAAAGCTGGTTCGCGTAATCGTGATACATTGTTGGAAGATGTTTTTGAAGCTTTTGTTGGTGCATTATATCTTGACCAAGGTAACGATAAAGTTGTTGCCTTTTTAAAACAAGTTATCTATTACCATATCGACGCTGGTGAATTCAGTGATGATAATGATTTTAAAACAGAATTACAAGAAGAATTACAGCAGCAAGGTGATGTTCAAATTGATTATCAGGTGATTCAGACTGATGGAACTGATGATCAAACAATTTTTACGGTTCAGTTGGTGGTGGATGGACATCCATTGACGACAGGCAGTGGTACCAGCAAAAAGCATGCGGAACAGCAAGCTGCCAAAAAACAGTTACAGCATTTGCATCATAAATAGGAGGAGTTTTGTTTGGTTTTAAAAACGTTACAGTTGAAAGGCTTCAAGTCTTTTGCAAACAAAACAACAATTCATTTTGATGGTGGGATTACTGGTATTATCGGTCCTAATGGTAGTGGCAAAAGCAATTTGACAGAGGCTATTCGCTGGGTTATGGGAGAGCAATCACCGAAAAGTTTGCGTGGCGATAATATGCAAGATGTGATCTTTGGCGGTAGTGATGCACGACCACCCTTAAATCAAGCAGAAGTCGTTTTGCAATTTGATAATCGTGATCGCCAATTAAAATATGATCATGATGAAGTCCAAATCACTCGACGCCTATTTCGAACAGGCGAAAGTGATTTTTTAATTAATAACCATAAAGTTCGTTTAAAAGATATTGTGAGTTTGTTCTTGGATTCAGGTCTGGGCAAGCATTCCATGGCGATTATTTCACAGGGTAATGTGGAAGCTATTTTTAATAGTAAGCCGAAGGATCGTCGTTTTATCATTGAACAGCCAGCTGGTGTGGCTGGGTTCAAGGAGAAAAAAAAGCAAGCACAGCAACAGCTTGAACAGACTGATGATAATTTAAAGCGAGTCTCGGATATTGTGCATGAGTTAGCTCGTCAAGTGGAGCCACTCAAGGAACAAGCCAGTATTGCCCACGATTATCAGGAGCAAAAGGGTCAATTTGAACAAATTGATCAACACATTTTAGCAGTAGAAATTGAACAATTAAACCGGAAAAAAGTTCAAGGTCGACAAAAAAAGCAAGAAATTCAACAGCAATTACAATCAGTTGAACAAAAATTACAAGATGCTAATCAACAAGTTCGCCAAAATCATCAAGATAGTCAACAAATTACTGAACAGATTGACCAAGGACAAACACAGTTGACCACTTTAAGTAGTCAACTCGAAATAGCCAAGGGGCAACAAGCTGTTAAAGTGGAGCGATCGACAAATCAAGACGAACATGAGCGGAATTTGCGCCAACAGCAATCAAAGTTACAGTTCCAACTGGCAACACAGACGCAGAAAATTAATCGTCAAATTCAACAAGTACATGATTTGGATTTGCGTTTGCAACAAGTACAATCGGCGCTGACTGAACAACAACAGTCTTTAAAACAAAATTCGCCTGATGCAGCAGTTAGTTTGGCCGATTTGCAAGAGCAAAGAGTGCGGTTATTACAAGAACATTCGGTGGCTCAAAGTCAGCTGGATGATCAGCAACAACAATTATTAAAATTACATCAGCAGTTACCGCGGGCTAATTCAGAGTTGATCCAGCAACAAAAGCTGTGTCAAAAAGTGCAACAACAGCAAGTTCAATGTCAGAAATTGTTGACTGAACAACAGACAAAAGGTTGCCATCAACGTGATATTTTACAGCAATTGCAAACTAAGCAACAACAGCTTCAAACATCATTGCAGCAGGCTCAACATGATTATTATCAGCAGTTACGTTTGGTGCAACAAAACCAGGCTAATTTGAAATCGTTACAACATTTAATCTCTCAGCATCAGGGGTTTTATAAAGGTGTTCGAGCGGTATTAAATGCAGATTTGAGTGGCATTATTGGTGCGGTTGCAGAATTAATTCAAGTTCCTCAGCAATATCAAACTGCATTGCAAAGTGCTTCAGGTGCTCAATTACAATCTATAGTCACAACGGATCAGCAGGCAGCACGGATGGCTATTCAGTATTTGCGCCAGCATCATCAAGGACGCGCTACTTTTTTACCACAGACAGTGATGCAAAGTCGAAAGTTGACTCCTCAGCAATTGGCACCGTTAATTGAGGACCCCGCTTTTTTGGGTTTAGCCAGTGAATTAATTCAAATTGATTCGAAGTTGCAAAATATTGCTGATAATTTATTCGGCAATTTACTAGTTTTTCAAGATTTGCCTACGGCGATTGCTGCAGGCAATAGATTAAGCCATCGTTATCGCATTGTGACTTTAGCGGGTGATGTTATGAATCCTGGAGGTTCGATGACGGGCGGGCAAAATCATGGTGGGTCTGATGTTTTGGGGCAAAATGCTCAGGTCAAACATTTAAAAGAACAGTTGCAAAATTCCCAAACGCAATTAGATCATTTACAGCAACGTATTCAACAATTAGAACAACAGAAACAGCAAAATCAAGTAGCTGTGACTGCTCAAAATGATCATATGCAGGCTTTAGTTCAAGAGGTGCAACAGCAACAAAGTCAAGTGCAGTTGCAAAAACAAAAAGTTGAGCTCCAAACAACTAACTTGGATCAATTGCAAAGAAAGTATCTGGAATTGCAACAGCAAGAAGAACAAGTAACTCAAACGCGGAAGCAATTACAACAAAACTGTCAGCAATTAACGCAACATCTAACTGATTTGCAGCGGCAAATTCAACAACAGCAGACTTTTCGGACGGATTATGATGCGCAGAAGACCAAAATAGAACAACGGATTCAGTCTTTATCAACAGAACTAGCTTTGGCAAAAAATAATTGTCAGAATCAACAACAACAATTACAGCAATTACAGAATCAACATCGTGCTCGGCAAACAGAATTAGACCAGGTTAACCAAGAATTAGATCATTTGAGTTCTGCACAAAATAATTTTACGAAAGAAGAGCAGACTTTAAAAGCAAGTATTGATGATTTGATGGCGCAACTGACGGTGTTACAACAACGTTTGCCACAACTTCAAACAAAACGTCAGCAATTGCAACAAGAAGCTCAAAACTTAGAGCCAGTAGCTAGCCGTTTGTTTGCTTTACAAAGGGATTGGTTAGATCAACAAGAACAGGTGGTAGTGCAGCTATCAGATTTGAATACTCAACTTAAGCAATGCTTAGAACGCTTAGAACAGGAGTATCATTTGAGTTTTGAGGCAGCAATGCAGCAATTGCCCGATAATTTTCAATTAACAGTTGCACAGGATCAAGCGCACTTGTTGCAAAAAGGTTTAAGTGAGTTAGGGCCAGTTAACTTGGCTTCCATTACAGAGTATGATCAAGTTAAGGATCGTTATACATTTTTAACCCAGCAGCGTGATGATCTCGTTACAGCTCGAACTCAGTTGCAAGCCACGATGTCAGAAATGGATCAAGAAGTTAGTACGCGTTTTTCTGAAATGTTTACAAAAGTTGCGCAGGCTTTTGTCGATATTTTTCCGACCATTTTTGGTGGCGGACATGCAAAATTGGTTTTAACAGAGCCGGATAATTTATTGGAGTCTGGGATTGAAATTATTGCGCAACCACCCGGCAAAAAATTACAGCGCATGAGTTTATTATCTGGTGGTGAACGGGCTTTGACGGCGATTACGTTATTGTTTGCCATCTTGCAGGTTAAGCCCGTTCCGTTTTGTGTGTTGGATGAAGTCGAAGCTTCGTTGGATGACGTCAATGTGGCACGATTTGCAGACTTTTTGCAGGCTTATGACCAGAAAACGCAATTTATTATAATTACGCATCGTAAAGGGACAATGTTGAGAGTTGAACGTTTGTATGGTGTGACGATGCAGGAATCAGGTATTTCTAAAATTTTGACGGTTGATTTAAAAAAGGAGGTCGCAGACAATCATGAGTCTATTTGATTTATTTAAAAGGAAAAAAGATCAGTCTAGTCCTGAAAATGTGGATTCTAAAGATCAAGCGATTGAAAAAAAAGCTCAGAATGATGCTGATGAACAGCTTGAGACACAGGACGAAACTAATGATTTGGCAATTGAAAATTCAGATTCAAAGCAAGATTCCCCAGTCGAAGTAGAAACAGAAGCTTTAGAATCATCTGACGAGAACGCTTCTGAAGTTGAATCGCCGATAATTAGTGAATCGGAAGATTTAACAGCGACAAAGCAACCTCCCATTGATCAAGAAGAAGTTTTGTCGGATGATGCAGAATACAATCAAGGTCTTAAAAAGACGCGTCATGGTTTTAAAGAAAAGCTCAATGCTTTTATGGCTAATTTTCGGTCAGTTGACGAGGATTTTTTTGATGATTTGGAAGATTTGTTAATTCAATCTGATGTAGGCTATGAAATGTCCTTAAAAATTTCAGATGCTTTACGTGAAGAAGTTAAATTGAAAAATGCAAAGTCAAAATCTGATGTTGTGAAAGTCATTATTCACAAAATGGCAGATTTGTATCAAAATGATCACGAAACACAAAATTATCAATTGAATTTAGATTTGGATAGACCTTTAAATGTGATTTTGTTTGTGGGCGTTAATGGAGCTGGTAAGACAACGACGATTGGTAAGTTAGCCGCTCAATTAAAGAATAAGGGGTACCAAGTTTTATTGGCTGCAGGTGATACTTTTCGGGCAGGCGCTATTGAACAATTGCAAGCTTGGGGAGAAACGACTGCGGTGCGGACAATTGCCAAAAAAGCGGGTAGTGATCCCGCAGCGGTCGTTTATGAAGCAATCCAGGTTGCGCAAAAAGAAAATTATGATATCTTACTAATAGACACTGCAGGTAGATTGCAGAATAATACTAATTTGATGAAAGAATTAGAAAAGATTAAGCGTATTATTACCCGTGAAATTCCGGATGCTCCCCATGAGGTTTTGTTAGTGGTGGATGCTACCACGGGGCAAAATGCTTTGAGTCAAGCTAAGCAGTTTCAGAAAGCAACACAAGTTAGTGGTTTAGTTTTGACTAAGTTAGATGGTTCGTCACAAGGTGGCATTGTATTGGCGATTAATGAGGAATTGAAAATTCCAGTCAAACTGGTTGGCTTAGGTGAAGGTGTTCATGATTTGCGAGAGTTTGATCCAGAACAGTTTTCCACAGGGCTATTTAGTGATTTACTAGCGGACGTTGACGATGGACAATAATTTAGCGCAAAAAAATGAGATTAATATCTTATATAGCTTTTATCAACCATTGCTTACACAAAAGCAGGATCAGTACATGCAGTTGTATTATGGTGATGATTTGTCTTTAGGTGAGATTGCTCAAAATTATCAAGTTAGTCGCCAAGCCGTTTATGATAATTTAAAGCGGACAGTTCAACTATTGAGGAATTATGAACAAAAGTTACATTTATGGCGTGATTTTCAACAGCGTGAACAATTATTGGTGGATCTACAACAACGATTGATACAACAAGATCCACAGGATCAAGACTTATTGTCTTTGGTTACGCGGCTACAAGCTTTGGATGCTTAATATGATAAAAAAGAGATAAGGGGATCAAGATGGCCTTTGAAGGATTAAGCGAACGACTGCAAAAAACATTTGCCAAATTACGTGGTAAGGGTAAAATTACCGAAAATGATGTCAAAGAAATGATGCGTGAAGTGCGCTTAGCGTTATTAGAAGCGGACGTTAATTTTGACGTCACGAAGACTTTTATTAAGACTGTTCGGCAGCGAGCTATTGGAAGTGAAGTTTTAGACAGCTTGACGCCAGCGCAGCAAATTGTCAAGATTGTTAATGAAGAATTAACGAAGATTATGGGAACCAGTGCAGTAGGCTTAAATAAGTCGCCTAAGATTCCGACGATAATTATGATGGTTGGGTTACAAGGTGCTGGTAAAACAACTTCGGCAGGTAAATTGGTCAAGTATCTCCAAGAAAAAGACAAAGCACGACCATTGTTGATTGCAGCGGATGTTTATCGACCAGCCGCTATTGAGCAATTGAAGACGATTGGCCAACAATTGAATGTTCCGGTTTATGATGAAGGTATTGATCATGATCCTGTGGCGATTGTGCAGCACGGTTTAAAACAAGCACAAGAAAATAAAAATGATTATGTTTTGATTGATACAGCGGGTCGTCTAGAAATAGACGATCAATTAATGGATGAATTGGCAAAAATCAAAGAAATAGCCGAACCAGATGAAATTTTATTGGTTGTTGATTCTATGACTGGTCAAGCTGCCACGCACGTAGCTGAAGGATTTAATGATCAATTAGATATTACAGGTGTGATTCTGACCAAATTGGATGGTGATACTCGAGGTGGTGCTGCGTTATCAATTCGTTCAGTGACTGGCAAACCGATTAAGTTTGTCGGTTCTGGTGAAAAGCTTGATGCTTTGGAAGTATTTCATCCAGAACGTATGGCCGATCGGATTTTGGGCATGGGTGACATGCTAACTTTGATCGAAAAGGCGCAACAAGAGTACGATGACAAGCAAGCTGAAGATTTAGCACGGAAGATGCAGGAAAATTCATTTGATTTCAATGATTTTATTGAGCAAATGGATCAAGTTCAAAAAATGGGTCCCTTGGATGATTTAATGAAAATGATTCCAGGCATGGCTAATAATCCGGCTTTAAAAAATGTGAATATTGATCCGAAAGATATGGATCATTTGAAAGCAATTGTTTATTCGATGACACCGGCAGAACGCCAGAAGCCTGAATTGTTGAATCCCTCACGGCGCAGGCGGCTGGCAGCTGGGGCCGGTCGTCCTATCGTTGAAGTTAATCGAATGATAAAACAGTTTAAACAGATGCAAACAATGATGCAAAAAATGTCTAAGGGTAATATGGCTGGCATGGAGCAGATGTTGGGCGGTGGATTACAAGGTAAATTAGGTAAAATGGCGATGGGGTCGATGGTTCGCCAGAATAAAAAACGGAAGAAAAAGCGTTTGAAAAAGGTCAAGCGTTTTAAATCTTAATAGGTTGTAAAGAAAAAAAGCTTTACACCTGATTTAAAAGCTAGTATACTATTTAGCGTTAAGTAAACTAGAAGAATTTATTGGAGGAATTACAATATGTCAGTTAAAATTCGGATGCACCGGATGGGTAGTAAGCGTCGTCCTTTTTACCGTATTGTGGTCGCTGATTCACGGGCACCACGTGATGGTCGTTTTATTGAACAAGTGGGTCATTACAATCCGTTACACAAAGAAGATTTAAAATTAGATGCTGATTTAGTTTTAGATTGGTTACAAAAGGGTGCACAACCGTCGGATACTGTTCGCAATATTTTGCAAAAACAAGGTATTATGAAGCAATATCATGAACTAAAATTAGCTAATAAAAAGGCAAAGTAGTTCTAATTAGTGATGGAAGTAGATATTGTTAACTTGATTAAGACAATTGTGATGCCCTTAGCTGATGATAAAGAACAAATTAAGGTGGATTCTAAACAAGAAGATGATTGTTTGGTCTATGATTTGTATTTAAGTGCCACAGATGCTGGTCGCGTTATTGGCAAACAGGGGCGTGTGGCGCAAGCTATTCGGACAGTTGTATATGCACAAAATCATAAGAATGAACAACGAATTAAATTAAATATTGTGCCCATGACGGTGGAATAGGATTTTAGCGGCTGTAGCCTGAAGGCTTTACAGACGCTTTTTTAATCGAGGGAGTTACAAATGGAAAAACCCGCCTATCTGAAAGTAGGAAAAATTGTTAATACACATGGGTTAAAGGGTGAATTAAAAGTTCAACCATTGACAGATTTTGCTGAGCAGCGATTTGTTAGAGGTAAAACACTGTTTGTACAAAATCAGGAAGTTTATCAAGCGGTGACGGTGCAATCGGCGCGCAAACACCAGAATTTTTTGTTGGTACAATTTGCAGAAATTTTGGATATTGATGTGGCTCAAACATTTAAAAATCATGATCTATGGATTAGTGTGCAACAGCTGCCAACGCTTCCTGAAGGTCAATATTACTATAAAGATATTATGGGGATTCAGGTTTTGGATCAACAACGTGGGTTATTAGGAACGGTTAGTGATATTTGGGATTTAGGGCCTAATGATGTGTGGACCGTGCAGGGGAACAAGTATGGTGAAATATTGATTCCTATTTTATCTGACGTCTTGTTGGGCGTTGATTTATCTACACAACAAGCCCGAGTTCGTTTGCCAGAGGGATTGATTGATGAAAATTGATATTTTAACTTTGTTTCCCAACATGTTTCAAGCTTTGAACGAATCAATGCTCGGCAAGGCTCAGGAAAAAAACTTGCTGCAGATTAATATCTGTGATTTTCGGCAGTATTCAAACGATAAGCATCATCATGTTGACGATACCCCATACGGCGGGGGGGCAGGAATGTTACTGCAACCGCAACCATTTTATCGAGCGGTGGACGCAATTAATCAAGATGATGCAGGACCAAAAAGGGTTATTTTATTAGATCCTGCGGGGCAGCGTTTTGATCAACAATTAGCGCAGGAATTAGCTCAAGAACAGCATTTAGTTTTCCTATGCGGTCATTATGAAGGTTTTGATTATCGAATTGAACAATTGGCAACTGATCGAGTTTCGATTGGTGATTTTGTGTTAACAGGCGGAGAAATGGCCGCGATGATGATGATTGATGCAACCGCTCGGTTTATTCCTGGTGTTTTAGGCAATGGTCAATCAGCCTATAGCGATTCATTTGCACAGGATTTGTTGGAATATCCGCAATATACCAGACCGGCAGAATATCGAGGAATGAAGGTGCCAGATGTGTTGTTAAGCGGTAATCACCAAAAAATTGCACAATGGCGCCATGAACAAGCCTTGAAACGAACTTGGTTACAACGGCCTGATTTGTTGGCACAAGCGGCTCTGTCCTCTGAGGATCAGCAATTTTTAGAAAAATTGAATCAGCCTCGTCAAAAATAAAAATTTGTGGTAGACTGTTTGTTGTGTATTAAACACGACAACAATATTCCGCTGTGATGTTTTTAATTGCAAGAGTATTAGTATAAAGGAGAGATTTAAAATGGGTATGAAAAGTCCATTGATTGATGTTGTAACAAAATCCCAATTGCGTGATGATATTCCTGATTTTCGTGCTGGTGATACATTACGAGTATCTGTTAAAGTTGTTGAAGGTTCACGCGAACGGATTCAGTTATTTGAAGGTGTTGTTATCAAGCGTCGTGGTAGTGGCATTAGTGCTACTTATACTGTCCGTAAGATTAGTAATGGTATCGGTGTGGAACGGACTTTCCCATTACATTCACCACGGGTTGCTAAAATTGAAGTTCTTCGCCAAGGTCGTGTACGTCGTGCTAAATTATATTACCTACGTTCTCGTCATGGTAAAGCTGCACGTATTGCTGAAAAGCGTCGTTAAAATTAAATAATTGTACAAAAAAACTTCTTGTTTAGACAAGAAGTTTTTCTTTACCATAAATTAAAGTGAAACTTTAGAAAATATCTGAGCGATACAGTCCTACCACTTTACCCAAAATTGTTACTTGATCTAAATAAATTGGGGCAAAGGTATCATTTTCAGGTTGTAAACGAAATTGATGCTCTTCACGATAAAATCTTTTACAGGTTGCCTCATTATCTTCGTTCATCGCAATAACGATTTCACCATTATGAGCGGTATTTTGTTGGCGCACAATAACTTGATCACCGTCTAAAATGCCAACATTTTGCATACTGGTCCCATGGATTGTTAACATAAATAAAGGCTGTGATTCATTTACCAAGTTGGGTGGTAATGGAAAATATTCGTCTTGAGTTTGCTCAATCGCAAGTAAAGGCCGTCCCGCGGTTACCGTACCGATCACGGGAATTTTGGTAACAGGGATTGATAATTTATCTAAAGCGGCGTCGGTTAATTCTAAAGCACGCGGCTTAGTCGGATTGCGTTCTAATAAACCACGTCGTTGTAAACGTTCCAGATGCCCGTGAACTGTGGAAGTTGATGATAAATCAACAGCTTGGCAAATTTCACGAACAGTGGGAGGATAACCGTGTTCTTGTTGTTGATCATAAATAAATTGTAAAATTTCCAATTGTTTGTCACTGATTGGTTGACTCATAGCGATACTCCTAGTAAGTTTAAATTAAGATTAGCATATGTTTGTCTAAGTTTCAAACAGGCGTTCGTTGAGGAGAATAATATGACGGAATTGAATGAAAATAAGAAGCAAGAAGAATTGGTACAACGGATTAATATTTTAGCAAACAAGCAAAAAGCAACCGGCTTAGATGAAGCTGAAGAAAAAGAGCAAGCAGCATTAAGAAAAGAATATTTAGCTAATTTTCGTTCAGGTTTAAGGGATCGAATTGAGCATACTAAATTGTATGATAAAAAGGGTAACGAAGTGACTTCTTCTAAAGTTCGCAAAATTCAGCATGACAAAGGCTGGCGGGAAGATTAAAATAGTAATATTATCTATGTTATAATTGATAGTAACAATTCTGATCAAGTTAAAGGTGGATGGATAATGGGAATTACAATTCTAGTTGGAATAGTAATGTTAATCGTTGGTTTAGTTGGAGGATTTTTTGGTGCACGTGCGTATATGAAAAAGTACCTGCAAGATAATCCGCCAATTTCACCTGATATGATGCGACAAATGATGGCGCAAATGGGTCAAAAGCCTTCGCAAAAGAAATTAAATCAGATGATGCAAATGATGAAAAATCAATCTAAAAAATAAATTAAATCATAAAGGAGCGGCCGTTTGGTAATTCTTTATGATTTTTTAGTAATTTATGGCATCTAGTTCTGAAATTAGTACAGGATGCTGGTGGTGATAGTATACGCACGAAGCTATCGCAATTTTAAAAAATAAAAAATGACCACAATCTAAACTGTGATCATTTTTTATTTTTGCTTTGTGGGATGTATTGAAAATCAGGATTAATAGAATGATCAATTGCTTGCCAAGCAGAACTCATTTTTTGATTAATCATCTCAGTGTTTGTTTCATCAACTTTCATACTTCTTTCAATGAAAATAGGTTCACCGAATTTAATGACACTACGTTTGCGTTTTAAAAATCCACTGAAAGTTAACGGTCCTTGGTAAACAACAGGGACTAATGGTTTCTTGGATAATTTAGCAATAAGAACTGCTCCACCTTTTAACTGGCTGGAATAGCGTGTGCCGGAAGGAAACATGATTAAACTCAAATTACGTTTGTTCAAATCCTTAACTGGTACTTTCACAGTTGAAGGTCCAGGATGCTGACGATCAACGGGAAAAGCATTAGAATGCTTTATAATAAAAGCTATAATTGGATTTTTAAAGAGTTCTTTTTTTGCCATGAACGCACACGGTGTAGGTTTAACTGCCAAGGCAAATAATAGGGGTTCCCACCAGGTGCGATGTGGTGCTACCATAATATAGGATTCATTTTTTGGTAAGTGTTCTAGACCTTCATATTTGACATTACCATTAATTATCCAGATTACAAACTGAACAATTTTTACCATCATTTTGTAAAACATTTTTTTACCTCAAATTTTAATTTCGATTTTTATTATAACAAAAAGGAAACTGTGGATGACAAAAACTTTAGAACTAGTCCCTGGATTTGACCTAAAATTGTGGCAAGATACTGAATTATACCGTAGTTCAATTGATTCTGTTTTATTAGCAAATTGGATTAAGGTTAAGAAGGGACAGACTTTAGCAGATTTGTGTAGTGGTAGTGGGATTATTGGCTTATGCTTAGCTCAAAAATTTCAGGTGACGACTTACTTATTGGAATTACAAACTTCCTTAGCACGTTTAGCGCGAAAGTCTATTGAAGATAATCAGTTGCAGGAAAAAGTCCAGTTGTTGAATATTAATATTCAAGATGCTTTACAATATTTATCACATGATAGTTTGAATATTATTAGCTGTAACCCACCTTATTTCGCTGCTAAGGATACGCCTACATTAGGAAGTTCTCGGTCACATAATATTGCAAGACATGAACTTTTCTTTTCACAAGAATTATTGGCGCAAATTGCCAGTAAACTTTTGAAAGATAATGGTTCACTTTATTTGGTGTATCGGCCAGACCGTTTAATTGAATTGATGCAAGTTTTACAACAATATAATTTACCGGTTAAAGAATTGTTGTTTGTATATCCACATGTTGATGATGTGGCTAATTTAGTTTTAATCAAATGTCGTAAGACACGTCGGACTAATGGCTTGAAAATTTGGCCAGCACTGATTTTGTATAATCGAGACGGCTCTTATAGTGAACAACTCAGGAAGTTTTGTGCCCGATGAGCTATCAAAATTATAGTGTTTATATTATCCAGTGTAGTGATGGAACTTTGTATACAGGTATTTCTAATGATGTGACTCATCGAATCAAGATGCATAATGCTGGAAAGGGTGCCAAGTATACAAAAAATCGGCGACCAGTATCGTTGCAGTATCAAGAACTGGTTGGTAATCGTTCACAAGCTTCTAAACGTGAGTGGGCAATTAAGCAATTAACTCGAAGACAAAAATTGTTGTTGATTCAACAATATGTAAAAGATAGTTGTCATGATTAGGATAGTCTAGTATAATTTGTTCGTGTATCAAATACTCACGTTGACTTTGGATTCAATGGTGCACATTAAGGTGTTATGAATCGGTTAAAAGTTGGCGGCGGAAAAAACCATGGAGGGTTAATTAATGTCAGTTTTATCAATGAAACAATTACTAGAAGCCGGTGTTCATTTCGGACATCAAACACGTCGTTGGAATCCAAAAATGAAGCCATATATTTTCACACAAAGAAATGGTATCTATATCATTGACTTGCAAAAAACAGTGCACATGATTGATGATGCTTATAACTTTGTCAAGGATGTTGCTGCTGATGATGGTGTTTTCTTATTCGTTGGTACGAAAAAACAAGCACAAGAATCTATTGCTGAAGAAGCCACACGTGCTGGTCAATATTATGTTAACCATCGTTGGTTAGGTGGAACTTTGACTAACTGGGATACAATCCAAAGTCGGATTAAGCGTTTGAAGCAAATCAAAAAAATGTCTGAAGACGGTACATTCGAACGTTTACCTAAAAAAGAAGCAGCTTTATTAGTAAAACAAGAACAAAAATTAGAAAAATTCTTAGGTGGTATTGAAGATATGCCACGGATTCCTGATGTTATGTTCATCGTGGATCCTCATAAAGAGACAATTGCTGTTAAAGAAGCTCAAAAGTTGAATATTCCAATTGTTGCGATGGTTGATACTAACACTGATCCAGATGATATTGACGTGATTATTCCATCTAATGATGATGCTATTCGAGCTGTTCGTTTGATTACTTCTAAAATGGCTGATGCGATTATTGAAGGTCATCAGGGCGAAGAAAATACAGATTTGCCAGAACAACCAGTTCAAGAAAATGATGATCAGGAAGAATCCATTGAAGAAGTAGTCGAAAATTCAGAAAATTAATCGTGATTTTATTTAGTAAAAACTATCTTGCTGTTAGTGAGATGGTTTTTGTTGTGTTCGATTAGGAGGAACTATATATGACAAAAATTACAGCTGCTCAAGTCAAAGAATTACGTGATAAAACTAGCGTTGGAATGATGGATGCTAAGAAAGCATTAGTTGCTGCTGACGGTGATATGCAAAAAGCAATTGATGAATTACGTGAAAAGGGTGTTGCTAAGGCTGCCAAGAAGAGTAATCGGATTGCCGCTGAAGGTTTAGCTGCAATTGAGATTGCTGGTGATACAGCAGCTTTGATTGAAGTGAATTCTGAAACGGATTTTGTTGCTTCAAATGATAAATTTAAAACGTTGGTAGCTGAGATTGCCAAGGCAATCGCTACGAATAAGCCTCAGGATATTGATGCTGCGATGACATTGACAGTTGACGCTGGTGATACTGTTCAAGCATCTATTACTAATTTAACAGCTGTAATTGGTGAAAAAATAACTCTTCGTCGTTTCAGTGTTGTTGAAAAAGCAGCAGATGAGCACTTTGGTTCATATTTGCATAATGGCGGTCAAGTTGCTGCTTTAACAGTTGTTGCTGGAAGCGATGATCAAACAGCTCATGATGTAGCTATGCATGTTGCGGCGATTAATCCGGAATATTTAGATCGTGATCAAGTTCCTGCTGATGTTATTGAACATGAACGTCAGGTTTTCACTGAAGAAACTGTTAATGAAGGTAAGCCTGAAAAGATTGTGCCGAAGATTGTTGAAGGTCGGGTAAATAAGTATTTATCAGAAATTAGTCTGGCTGATCAAGATTTTGTTAAAGATCCTGATCAAACAGTTGCTCAATTTGTCAACGCTCAAAATGGTAAGTTGGTTTCATTTGTTCGTTACGAAGTTGGCGAAGGAATTGAAAAACAAGAAAATAATTTTGTTGATGAAGTTATGGGGCAAATCAAATAAAAAGCGCATGGCGCTTTTTTTTTGGCTAAATTTTGGTAAATTGCGGTATCTATCATTGATTATGGTAAAATAAATCATAGAAGAAAAGTTAAGGAGTTAGTAATGTCAGTCAAATATAAACGTATAGTTTTAAAGTTAAGTGGCGAAGCACTTGCAGGAGAACATGGTTTTGGAATTAATCCTCCTGTCATTGCAAATATTGCTAATCAAATTAAAAAAGTTCAGCAATTAGGTGTTCAAATTGCGATTGTCTGTGGCGGTGGTAATATTTGGCGCGGTGAGACTGGTGCCGAATTAGGGATGGAACGTGCACAAGCTGATTATATGGGCATGTTAGCAACGGTGATGAACGGTTTGGCTTTACAAGATGGTCTAGAGAAAGTTGGCGTCTCTACTAGAGTTCAGACTTCAATTGAAATGCGCCAAATTGCGGAACCGTATATCCGTCGAAAAGCAATTCGGCATCTTGAAAAAGGACGAGTAGTTATTTTTTCAGGTGGAACTGGTAGTCCTTATTTTTCTACGGATACTACGTCGGTATTACGTGCAGCAGAAATTGGTGCAGATGTTATTTTAATGGCAAAAAATGGTGTCGACGGCGTTTATTCGTCAGATCCACAAAAAGATCCGGCAGCTGTTAAATATCAGGAATTGACTCAGTTGGAAGTAATTAATAAAAAATTAGGTGTCATGGATTCGACAGCCAGTTCTTTATCAATGGATAATGATATTCCGTTAGTGGTATTTAATTTAAATGAAGCTGATAATATTCTTCGGGTAGTACAAGGCGAAAGTATAGGAACAACGATTCAAGGAGGCAAATAAATTGGCACAAGTAGTGGTTGAAGAAACTAGAAGACGAATGCAAAAAAGTTGTACAGCATTGGAGCGTGAATTGGGACAAATTCGTGCAGGTCGTGCCAACGCTAGTATTTTAAATGGAATTAACGTAGAGTATTACGGATCAGAAGTTCCAATTAATCAAGTTGCTTCGATTAGTATTCCGGAAGCACGGGTTATTTTGGTAACACCATTTGATAAGTCAGCATTAAAAGATATTGAAAAAGCGCTGATGGCGTCAGACATTGGGATCAATCCTGCTAACGATGGTAGTGTTATTCGATTAGTAATTCCGCAATTGACTGGTGAACGTCGTCAAGAATTGGTGAAAGAAGTAGGCAAAATTTCTGAAGGTGCTAAAGTAGCAGTCAGAAATATTCGCCGAGAATCAATGGATGATGTTAAAAAGCAGCAAAAGAATCATGAAATTACTGATGACGAATTGCATGATTTAGAAAAGCAAATTCAAACGGTAACTGATCAAAGTATTAAAGAGATTGAACGAATCACTGATGATAAATCTAAGGAACTCGTTGCTGTTTAATCTCAGCATGTTTAAATCTTGAATAGAAATCAAAACTCTAGGGACTGGTTTTTGCAAACAAGTCCCTTTGTTAAATCTAACTAGGAGTTTTACAAATGGTCAAGCAAATAATTCCTCAGCATGTGGCAATTATTATGGATGGTAATGGTCGTTGGGCTAAAAATCAGGGATTACCGCGGATTGCCGGACATCGTGCAGGAATGAATAATTTGAAAACAGTGGCAATGGCTGCTAGTAAATTGGGGATTTCAGCTTTAACGGTATACGCTTTTTCGACAGAAAATTGGAAAAGGCCTTCTGTAGAAGTTCAATTTTTGATGAATTTACCAGTTGATTTTTTTAATAAATTTATGCCGGATTTGATGGCAAATCAAGTGCGGATATTAATCACTGGGTTTCATCAAGATTTACCAGCCAAAACGCAGGCTGTATGTCAAAAGGCGATTGAAAAAACAGCGAACAATCAAGGGATGATTTTGAATTTTGCTTTTAATTATGGATCGAGAAGTGATATTCTTAATGCAGTTAAATTGATTGGACAGCGTAGTCAAAGGCAGCCTGAAATTTTAGAACAACTGGATGAACAAAGTTTTAGTCAGTATTTATTAACTGCACAGTTAGGTAAATTACAGGATCCTGATTTATTAATTCGAACAAGTGGTGAAAAACGGCTATCGAATTTTTATTTATGGGAATCGGCATATTCGGAAATGGTCTTTGCTGATGAATATTGGCCCGACTACAATGAGCAAAGTTTAGCCCGTGATGTGGCTAGTTATGGACAACGTGAGCGCCGTTATGGTGGCTTAAAATCAGAAAGTTAGGAGACTATTTGTTGAAAACTAGAATTATTACGGCAATAGTGGCTTTAATTATTTTCGTCCCCATTTTGATTGCAGGGGGATTTTGGATTGATCTGGCAGCATCTATTTTGGCGGTGATCGGTTTATCAGAAATTTATATTATGCGTAAACGGATCATTGTGTCACCCGATTTTTTAATTGGAGCAATTGGTGTCTTACTATTATCATTACCAGAAAAGGCATTGACTTGGCTTCCTAAGGCGTTTTCAAGGTTGGATTTGGCGTACGTATTTGTAGTTTTATTATTAATTTTGACAGTTATCACAAAGAATAATTATAGTTTTGAAGATGCGGGCACGACGATTTTATCCATGTTTTATATCGGTAATGGTTTTCATTATCTAGCAGCAATTAGAAATGCAGATACAGGTGGTTTGTCGTTACTGTTGTTTGGAATGATTATTGTGTGGATTACCGATAGTGGTGCATATTTTGTTGGCCGTATTTTTGGTAGGCACAAGTTGTATCCCGCTATTAGTCCGAACAAGACTTGGGAAGGTTCCATTGGCGGGGTCTTTTTTGCGGTAATTTTTGCATTAGTTTATATGATTGTTTTTCAACAATGGCAATATGTGCCTAATATTCCGCATAATGTTTTTTTGTTGATTTTGATTACGATTTTCTTATCGGCGGCAGGTCAAGTTGGAGATTTAGTTGAGTCAGCTTATAAACGATTTTATGGCGTTAAAGATTCTGGACACATTTTGCCAGGTCATGGTGGAATTTTAGATCGTTTTGATAGTATGTTGTTTGTTTTACCGTTAATTCATTCATTAGGTTTTATGTAAGTTGGAGGAAATTATTTGATTGCAATTCTGACTTTTATTATTGTTTTTGGACTTATCGTTTTTGTCCATGAGTTTGGTCACTATTATTTCGCAAAAAAATCAGGTATATTGGTACGACAATTTTCCATTGGTATGGGGCCAAAATTGGTTTCTTATACGCGTAATCATACTTTGTATGTGGTGCGTTTATTGCCTTTGGGCGGCTATGTGATGTTGGCGGGAGCTGAAGATGATGATGAACAATTAAAACCAGGGGTTATTGTTGGTTTAAAATTAAATGAGACTGGTCAAGTTGTCAAAATTGATAATTCTCAGAATACTAATAATTCTACCCTGATTCCCTTTCAAATTGTGCAAAGTGATTTAGAAAAAAAATTGTATTTGGAAGGTTATGAAGCTAGCGATGATGAACATTTGAAACGTTTAGATGTTGATCATGATGCCATCTTAGTTGATTCAAGTAATAATCCGATGCAAATTGCACCATTAGATGTCCAGTTTAATTCTGCCAGTTTGTTTCATCGATTTATCACAAATATTGCTGGTCCCTTTAACAATATTGTTTTTGGTATGCTGGTTTATTTGTTGAGTGCTTTTTTATTAGGTGGTGCGCCCAGTAATTCGACACAATTAGGAACCATTCAAGCTCATTCGCCTGCCTCTCAGGCCAAACTACACACGGGCGATCGAATTTTACAAGTTGGTCAAACGAAGACAAATAATTGGGAACAGTTGGTGAAAGCAATTAGTGAAAGACCGGCTAAGAGTACGGATATTGTGGTGAAAACTAAGACGGGTTCAACGCGTTCTGTGACAATTAAGCCACGATCAGTTAAAAGTAATCATCAAACAATTGGTCAAATTGGGATTATGCAGGCACGTGATCAGCGTCTAGGTTCAACTTTTAAATATGGTTGGAATTCAGCTGTGGGGGCAGTGTCTACGATTTTGAATGCCCTCAAACAAATGGTAACAGGTGGTTTTAATTTGAACCAATTAGGTGGTCCAGTTGCTATCTATTCACAGACTAGTCAAGTTGCTGCAATGGGGTGGAAAGAAGTAGTTGTCTTCATTGGTTGGCTTTCGATTAATTTGGGAATTATGAATTTATTACCAATTCCAGCGTTAGATGGCGGTAAATTGCTGTTAAATATTGTTGAGGCTATTCGTCGTAAACCGCTTTCTACTAAAATAGAATTGGTAGTTAATATGGTTGGCGTTGGATTATTGCTAATTTTGATGGTAGCGGTGACTTGGAACGATATCATGAGATTTTTTGTGCATTAGGGTAACAAGGATGAGAGGAGAATACATTATATGAAACAATCACGGGTTTTGATTCCGACCTTAAAGGAAACGCCGAGTGATGCAGAGGCTATTAGTCATCAACTAATGTTACGGGCTGGTTTTATTCGACCTGTGTCAGCGGGGATGTATGCTTATTTACCACTGGCTTATCGAGTTTTACGTAATATTGAGCAAATTGCACGTGAAGAATTGGACAAAATAGGTAGTGTCGAAATGCTGGCACCGGCGGTTTTGCCTGCTGAGATGTGGCAAGAAAGCGGTCGTTACGATACTTATGGTCAAAATTTATTCAAATTTAAAGATCGCCATCAACGTGACTTTATTTTGGGTCCGACGCATGAAGAAACTATGACTTATTTGATTCGCAATGTTTTAAATTCTTATAAAAAAATGCCACAAGTTCTTTATCAAATTCAACCCAAATATCGTGATGAAAATCGACCGCGTTATGGTTTGTTACGTGGACGCGAATTTATTATGTTGGATGCTTATTCGTTTACAGCCAACAATGATGATTTGGATACTGCATTTGATTATCTTGAACAGGCATTTCGTAATATTTTTGAGCGTAATGATCTGAATTATCGAGCCATTTTAGCTGATTCCGGTGAAATGGGCGGTAATGGGTCTAAAGAGTTTCATGCAATTGCCCCAGTCGGTGAGGATACTATTGTTTATTCGGATGTCAGTGATTATGCAGCTAATTTAGAGATGGCTACAAGTATATTACAACCTAATCCTCAACACGAACTCGCGCCCTTGAAGGAAATTAATGTGAGTCCTAGTGTTAAGAAAGTTAAAGATTTAGCGGCTGATTTAAAGATTAAAGTTCAAGAGATTATTAAGTGTGTCGCTTATATGGCTGATGATGAGCCAGTTTTGGCTTTAATTCGCGGTGATTTTGATATCAACGAAGTTAAATTGAAGAATTTTTTGCATGTTGTAGAATTGACTCCTGCTACTGATGAACAGGTAGAGCAAATTTTTCAAAGTGTTCCGGGCTTTATTGGCCCGTTGAATCAAAAAGTTGCAGTCAAGATGATTGGCGATCTATCTATTCAAAATTTGACTAATGCGGTGACTGGTGCTAATCAAAGGGGAATTCATTATCAAAATGTTAATCCAAAACGTGATTACCAAGTTTTGGATTATGCAGATATTCGTACAGTTAAAGAAGGTGAATTGTCTCCTGATAATAAAGGCATTTTACATTTTACGCGGGGCATTGAGATCGGACATATCTTTAAATTAGGTACAAAGTATTCTGAGAGTATGGGTGCGCATTTCTTAGATGAAAATGGGAAGCAGCAACCAGTGATTATGGGTAGCTATGGAATTGGTATTAGTCGTTTATTGTCAGCAATTGTTGAACAACATCATGATGAGCGAGGAATGGTGTGGCCTTGGCAAATTGCTCCCTATCAAGTTCATGTGGTCGTAATGAATGTTAAAAAAGTTGAACAATTAACTTTAGCTGAAGAAATTGAGGCTAATTTAACAGCGCAAGGTTTGTCAGTTTTAGTTGATGATCGTAAAGAACGACCAGGAGTTAAGTTTGCCGAGTCGGATTTGATTGGTATCCCGGTTCGAATTACTGTGGGTAAAAAAGCAGCTGATCAGATTGTTGAAATCAAACTGAGACAACAAGAAGACTCTGTTGAAGTCGCTCAGAGTGATATTAGCGAAACAATTAAAATTTTGTTACAGAATAATGATTAAAAGAATTTGAGGTAGTTTAATGGCAGATGTGCAAGGCATGTTTCAAAATTTATTAAATCAAATACAGTTGCCAGATGAGATGAAGCAAACGCCAATTTTTCAATCAGGTCAAATTAAAAAAGTCGAAGTCCATACTGAATCTCAGCGATGGACTTTTATTTTAGATTTTGCACAGATATTACCTGCGTCAACTTGGCAAATTTTTCAGCAGCATCTTCAAACTGCATTTGCTGGGGTTAAGCAAGTTGACTTTGAGGTTCAAGTAGCTAATCCTTCTGTTAATTCTGAGTTGTTAACTGCGTATTGGCCGTTGGTAGTGGAGCGACAGAACTTTAATTTGGCAATGAAGCGGACTTTAGCGCAGCAGTCGCGTTTGGAATTACAAAATCAACAATTAAACTTGATCATCAATAATGATATTTTGAGGGACTATTTGTCGCAACAATATTTAAATGATTTGACACAAACGTTGCAGCAAATGGGTTTTCCGTCGTTTAAATTACAAGTTGCAGTTGATCAATCACAGACGAAAATGCAGCAGGAACAATTGCAACAAAAACAGTTACAGCAGCAACAACAAATTAGTGTCAATGTGTCACATAAAAAAAGTAGTCACCCACAAACTAGCAGTTCAGGTCCGATAATTGGTAAAAAAATTGCTGCTGACGCTATTGTTGTATCCATGGAAGCAATCACTGAAGAACAGCAATCTGTTGTTGTAGAAGGATATATTTTTAGTTCTGAAGTTCGTAGCCTGCGATCTGGTCGACAGTTATTAATTTTGGAAATTACAGATTACACTTCATCATTTGTAGTCAAGAAGTTTTCTAAAAATGGGGAGACGGCTGAAGTTTTTGATGATTTTGCTAAGGGCACTTGGTTAAAAGTTCGAGGATCTGTACAAGAAGATAATTATACAAGAGAATTAACCATTAACGCATATGACTTAAACGTGGTTAAAAAACGGATGCGAGAAGATCAAGCTCAAGATAAGCGAATTGAATTGCACACGCATACTAATATGAGTCAAATGGACGCTATTAGTTCCACAACAGATTTGGTTAAACGCGCTGCTGATTGGGGACAACCAGCCATTGCCATTACTGACCATTCTACGGCGCAGTCCTTCCCTGATGCCTATGCAGCCGGACAAAAATACAGTGTGAAAGTTATCTATGGTGTTGAAGCTAACCTGGTGGATGAAGGTGAACCCATTGCCTATAATTTACGCGATGAAAATCTAGCAGATGCGGAATATGTAGTATTTGATGTGGAAACCACAGGATTGTCGGCTGTTTATGACTCAATTATTGAATTGGCAGCGGTGAAAATGAAGGACGGTAAAATTATTCAAGAATTTGATGAATTTATTGATCCGGGTCATCCACTATCGGCTACAACGATTAATTTAACATCAATAACTGATGACATGGTTCACAATAGTAATACTGAGCAAGAAGCAATGGACAAGTTCAATGATTTTATGGGCGGTGCTATTTTAGCGGGTCACAATGTTACTTTTGATATCGGATTTTTGAATGCGGCTAGGCGCAGATGTCAATATCAGCCAGTCAGTGTGCCTGTTGTAGATACTTTGGAAATGTCTAGAACGTTGCATTCCGAATACCGCAATCATAAGCTGGATAGTTTAGCAAAGCGTTATGATATCAAATTGGAACATCATCATCGGGCTAATTCTGATGCGGCTACCACAGGTTATTTGATGTATGCTTTGTTTAAAGAAATGAATGAGCGATTTTCAATTACAAATGTTTTGCAGTTAAATGATCATATTGGTGGTGATGAGGCTTACAAGCAAGCACGGCCTTATCACGCAATTTTATTGGCACAAACACAGGCAGGCTTGAAAAATTTATTCAAAATTATCTCTAGTTCGATGACGGAATATTATTTTCGGACGCCACGCGTTCCGCGCAGGATTTTGAATCAATATCGTAACGGAATATTAGTCGGTTCTGCTTGTAGTTCGGGCGAAGTTTTCACAGCGATGATGCAAAAGGGTTATGATGAGGCTTATCAAAAAGCGCAGTTTTATGATTATTTGGAAATCATGCCGCATGCTATTTATCAGCCGTTAATTGAATCTGGTTTGATTAATAATCAAACAGCGTTGGAAGAGATTGTGGCAAATATTGTGAAGTTGGGTCAGGATTTGGATAAACCTGTCGTTGCCAGTGGTGATGTGCATTATTTGGATGCAAAAGATGCGATTTATCGAGAAATAATTGTTAAAGCTGTGAAAAGTAATCCATTAGCTCGGCAAACACTGCCACTTGCCGATTTTAAAACTACCGACGAAATGTTGGCTGATTTGCAATTTTTAGGTGAGCAGACAGCACATCAAGTTGTAATTGACAATCCACGAATTGTGGCTGATTGGGTAGACGATGATATTACACCGGTTAAGGATAAGCTTTATACACCGAAAATTCCGGGTTCCGAACAGGAAATTCAGGATTTAACCTATAATAAGGCACACGAATTATATGGTGATCCATTGCCTGAGATTGTCCAACAGCGTTTGGATAAGGAACTTAAAAGTATCATTGGTAATGGTTTTTCGGTAATCTATTTAATTGCTCAGAAATTGGTTTATAAAAGTAATAAAGATGGCTATTTAGTTGGTTCCCGGGGCTCTGTGGGCTCTAGTTTGGTAGCTACTATGACAGGAATTACGGAAGTTAATCCGTTGCCGCCACATTATCGTTGTCCTAATTGTCAATATACGGAATTTTATACTCAAGGTGAGGTTGGCTCAGGTTTTGACTTGGCAGATAGGCTTTGTCCTGAGTGTCAAACTGAATTGATGAAAGATGGTCACGATATCCCCTTTGAAACTTTCCTAGGTTTCAATGGTGATAAAGTCCCTGATATTGATTTGAACTTTTCGGGTGATTATCAACCAATTGCGCATAATTATACGAAAGTTTTGTTTGGTGAAGATCACGTTTTTCGAGCGGGTACAATCGGTACTGTTGCGGATCGAACAGCGTATGGCTATGTCAGCAATTTTGAAGAATTAACTGATCAAAAATTTCGGGGAGCTGAAAAGGACCGTTTAGCTGCTGGTTCTACGGGGGTGAAGCGAACGACGGGGCAACATCCGGCGGGCATTATTGTAGTGCCAGATTATATGGATATCTATGACTTTACGCCGATTCAATATCCGGCTGATGACCAAAGTGCAGCTTGGAAAACAACGCATTTTGATTTTCATTCGATTCACGATAATATTTTGAAACTGGATATTTTAGGTCATGATGATCCAACGATGATCCGGATGTTGCAAGATTTGTCGGGGATTGATCCAAAAACAATTCCCACAGATGATCCGGATGTGATGTCTTTGTTTTCAGGCACGGAAGCATTAGGAGTAACACCTGAACAAATTAATTCTAAAATGGGAACCCTAGGTGTTCCTGAGTTTGGAACCAAATTTGTCCGTGGTATGTTGGAGGAAACGCATCCCACAACTTTTGCAGAGTTATTACAAATTTCAGGTTTGTCACACGGAACTGATGTCTGGCTTGGTAATGCGGAAGAATATATTCAACAAGGTATTGTGACGTTAAAAGATGTGATTGGTTGTCGTGATAATATCATGATGGACTTAATTCATTGGGGCATGGAACCGGGGATGTCGTTTCAGATTATGGAACATGTTCGTAAGGGTAAAGGGATTCCAGATGAATGGCAAAAAGTTATGCAGGATAATGAAAATGTACCCGATTGGTATATTGATTCCTGTTTAAAAATCAAATATATGTTTCCAAAAGCCCATGCGACAGCTTATATTATGATGGCTTTACGGATTGCTTATTTTAAAGTCCATATGCCAATTATTTATTATTGCGCGTACTTGTCTGTGCGGGCGGATGTATTTGATTTGGTAACCATGGCTAATGGCAAAGAAGCGGTCAAAAATGAGATAAAGTTAATCAATGAGCAAGGCAATGACGCAACCGCAAAGGACAAAAGTTTATTGACTGTATTAGAGATTGTCAATGAATGTTTGGAACGTGATATTAATATTAAGATGGTTGATTTGGAACACTCAGATGCGATGAATTTTAAAATTTTGGACGCACACACATTACTTGCACCATTTATTGCAGTTCCAAGTTTGGGTTTGAATGTTGCTAAACAAATTGTTGCGGCACGTGAAGAACAACCATTTTTGTCAAAAGAAGATTTATCCAAGCGTGGTCACGTTTCACAATCAATTATTGATTATCTAACGGAAAATAAAGTATTAGAAGGAATTCCCGATGAGAATCAACTATCGTTGTTTTGAGCAATGTGTTGAGGTGCTTGACTTGAAAAATTTTTTTGGTAGTTATATACTATTGTTAAGTTGATTTTACATGACGAGTGAGCAGAAATGCTCACTCTTTTTATTGCAGGTTAACGAAAGAAGATTTGAAGATTATTGAAAAGGAGTGTTGATGTGATTTCTGTTACTGAAAAAGTTACACAGCTGGTGCAGCCTATTTTGCATGGTCATGACTTTTATTTAGTAGATTTAGAATATGTTAAAGAAGCAGGAAGTTGGTATTTACGTTTATATATTGACAAGCCTGGGGGAATTGACATTGAAGAATGTGCTGTGGTGAGTCAGGAATTAAGTGATCAGCTTGATGTCCAAGATCCTGAAGTGATCCCCAATGCTTACTTTTTAGAGGTATCTTCGCCAGGTGCTGAGCGTCCACTCAAAACGCAGCAGGACTTACAAGCTGCTGTGAATCAATATATTCATGTTAGCCTGTATCAAAAATTAGAAGGAAATAAAGTTTTTGAAGGAACACTGCTGGCTTATGATGATGATCAATTAACATTAGAAATAAAGATCAAGTCGCAGACAAAAAAGCTCATTATTCCACGGCGACAAATTGCTGCGATACGTTTAGCAATTGAGTTCTAACTAAATAAGGAGATTTAGGTCATGAGTAAAGAATTGATGGGAGCGTTAGATGCCTTAGAAGAAGAAAAAGGCATTTCGAAAGAATTAATTATTGATGCAATGGAAGATGCTCTGAAATCGGCCTATAAACGTAATTATGGTCAAGCACAAAATGTTGAAGTGATTTTTGATGATAAAAAAGGCGATTTTCATGTCTATACAGTCAAAGAAGTGGTCGACGAAGTCACTGATGAACGCTTAGAAATCAGTTTGACAGATGCGCAGCAAGTTAATCGTGGTTATGAATTAGGTGATCACCTGAATGAAGAGGTGACCCCGAGCAACTTTGGTCGTATTGCTGCCCAAACCGCTAAGCAAGTGGTAATGCAACGCGTTCGAGAGGCTGAACGAAATAATGTTTATAATGAGTATAGTCAATATCAAGATGAGATTATACAAGGTGTGATTCAGCGCAGCGATAATAAATTTGTTTATATTAACTTTGGTCGTGTCGAAGCGGTGATGGGTTATCTTGATCAAATTCCGGGTGAAGTTTATCAGCCACATGATCGAATCAAAGTTTATGTTTCAAAAGTTGAGAACACAACTAAGGGACCACAAATTTTTGTATCACGCTCTGATACAGGTTTGGTTAAACGTCTGCTTGAGCAAGAAGTACCAGAGATTTATGATGGAACTGTAGAAATAGTTTCGATTGCGCGTGAAGCAGGCGATCGGACGAAAGTTGCGGTGAGGTCTGAAAACAGTAATATTGATCCGGTGGGTACGACCGTGGGACCTAAAGGCCAACGTGTGCAAGCAATTGTCGATGAACTGAATGGTGAAAATATTGATGTTGTAGAATGGGAACCTAATCCGTCTGATTTTATTGCGAATGCTTTGAATCCGGCCGAAGTGATTGCAGTACAATTTGATGATGAAACGAATCCTAAATCTTGTATTGTGATTGTACCTGATTATCATCTATCTTTAGCAATCGGTAAAAAAGGGCAAAACGCACGGTTGGCTGCTAAGTTAACAGGTTTTAAAATTGATATTAAACCAGAATCTGAAGTGGAATTTGTTGATGAAACTGGTGAAGAAGTGGACGAAGAAGATTTGGATTAAACTGATTTAAGGTGGTGGTTGTGTGAAGGCTCGGAAAGTTCCAATGCGTAAAGATGTTTTGACAAATGAGATGGTACCTAAAAGATTATTAGTTCGGATTGTGCGCAACAAAGAAGGCGAAGTGAGCGTTGATGCGACTGGTAAAAAACCAGGTCGTGGTGCTTATGTGGGCTTAGATCCGCAAGCTGTCAAGCAAGCGGCTAGTGCACATACGTTAGATAAGATTTTAAAAGTCAAGTTGTCGGCTGAATTTTATCAGGAACTATATGACTATGTAGATCACCAAAAGGCGCGGCTAGATTTATTTGGTGAGTTAGGCAAAAAACATTGAGTGAACAACAAATTTTGAATTTTTTGGGAATTGCTAAACGAGCACGCCAAACCATCAGCGGTCAGGAATTAGTTTTAAAAGCAATCAAGAGTGGTCGAGCCAATTTCGTATTTTTGGCTAGTGATACTAGTGCTAATGCGCAACAGGTTTTGATTAAAGCTTTAAATAAGAAGTCAATTCCTTTTGATTTATCTTTTTCCCAAATTGAATTGAGTCAAGCTATTGGTCAGGCTACCAAATCAATCGCTGTTACTGATAAAGGTTTCGCTCAAAGATTTCAAGAATTAGTGCAGAATAATTAAGGAGCGTGAATTTATGGGAAAGAAACGAGTTTATGAGTTAGCAAAAGAATTAAATATTCCAAGTAAAGATTTGGTTAATTTAGCGCAAAAACACCAAATGGATATTTTCTCACATATGGCGGTTTTGGATGACAAACAATTAAATGAATTAAAAAAAATTGTCAAGCAGCCAACTAAGTCGGTGAAAAGTCAAACTAAGTCATCGACGGCAGTTAATGACGATAAAAGTAAAGGAAAAACTAAAATTAAAGTTACAGCAATCCGGCATACGCCAAAGACTAATGATACTGAACGGCGGAATCAGCATTCGAACCAACCAACTAAGCCATCCACGAATAATAATCACGGTGCTAGGCAAGATAATAACCGTACTAATAATTCTAATCGGGCTAATGGCAACAATAACGGACCACGGAGAAATAATAATCAACGTCAGGATCGGAATTTTAATAGTAACAACGATCATCGTTCGTCAATGATGAATCGTGCCAGTGCTGGCCGAAAACATCTGGCTCAATATAAGCAAAATGCGCAAGCTTCTGTATCGTCAGTTGATCAAGCGCGAGTTGACCAGGCACGCAAGCAAAGGGAACAAAAAGCACGTAATAATCAGGCTAAAAAGTCAGCAGCGAAAACTTCAGGCAATAATCATGCGCAGCAGCGTCCGCAACGCCCAATTACGCAAAAACCGGTAGCTGCAACCACTTCTGCTGCTAAGCCTAAGCCGGCAAATGAGAAATCTGCTAATGAAAAAACGCGGCAACATGAATTTACGAATAATCGTCGTAAAAATGAGCATATTGATTATCGTAATCGTCCGAAGCATAAAAATAAGCGTAAATTACGTAAGCAGCAGAATAACAAGCCACATAAGGAAATGCCTAAGCGTAAGGAACGTCCATTGCCAGAAATTTTTGAGTACAGTGTGGGAATGAATGCTCAAGATTTAGGTAAAATTTTACATCGTGAGCCAGCAGAGATTGTGAAAAAGCTCTTTATGCTAGGCGTGATGGTTAACCAAAATCAGTCCCTTGATAAAGATACAATTGAAATTTTGGCTGCTGATTATGGGATTGAAGCTAATGAAAAATTTGAAGAAGATATTACTGATTTAGATACTTTCTTTGAAGATGAAGTAAAAAACACTGACAATTTGACTAATCGTCCGCCAGTTGTGACAATTATGGGTCACGTTGATCATGGTAAAACTACTTTATTAGATAATTTGAGGCATAGTCATGTGACTGCTGGTGAAGCCGGCGGAATTACGCAGCATATTGGCGCCTATCAAGTTGAATTAGATGGTCGCTTGATCACATTCTTGGATACGCCAGGACATGCGGCTTTCTCCAATATGCGTGCACGTGGTGCAGATATTACTGATATTGTTATTTTGGTTGTCGCAGCGGATGATGGTGTGATGCCACAAACGATTGAAGCTATTAATCATGCTAAAGCCGCGGGTGATCCGATTATTGTCGCTATTAATAAGATTGATAAGCCAGATGCTAATCCCCAACATGTCACTGAAGAGTTGATGAATTATGGCTTAATTCCTGAAAGCTATGGTGGCGATACTATTTTTGCTAACATTTCAGCTAAACAGGGAACCGGTATTGATGATTTGTTACAAATGGTCTTGTTAGAAGCTGATGTTTTAGAATTGAAAGCTAATTCAGAACAAAGAGCTGTCGGAACGGTCATTGAAGCACGTTTAGATAAGGGACGTGGGCCCGTGGCGAGTTTGTTAGTTCAACAAGGTACCTTGAAAAAAGGTGATCCAATTGTTGTTGGTAATACCTTTGGTCGTGTGCGGGTGATGACTGATGATCGTGGACGCCAAATCGAACAAGCGTTGCCTTCACAACCAGTCATGATTACAGGATTAAACGAAGTCCCACAATCAGCTGACAAATTTGTGGTATTTGCAGATGAAAAAACGGCACGGTCTGCTGGTGAAGAACGGGCTAAGCGTGCACAAATTGAGGAACGTAAACGAACTAACGCTGTGACCTTGGATAATTTGTTTGATGCGATGAAACAAAATGATATGAAAAAAGTTGACGTGGTTATTAAGGGCGACGTTCAAGGTTCTGTCGAAGCATTACGTAATAGTTTAGAAAAAATTGACGTCGAAGGTGTGCGGGTCAATATTATCCATGCCGCCGTTGGTGCTATTAATGAAAGTGATGTTACACTAGCTTCTGCAAGTAATGCAATTATTATTGGTTTCAACGTGCGTCCAACGGTGCAAGCTAAGATCCAGGCAGACAGCGAAAATGTTGATATTCGGTTGCATAATGTGATTTATAATGCTATTGATGAAATTGAATCGGCTATGAAGGGGATGCTAGAGCCCGTTTACGAAGAAAAAGTAACGGGTAACTTAACTGTGCGAGAGACTTATAAAGTTTCGAAATTAGGCACAATTGCTGGTTGTATCGTTGATAATGGTTTGATTCAAAAAGATAGTGGTGTTCGTTTAATTCGAAACGGTATCGTGATTTACGAAGGTAAATTAGCATCTTTGAAACGATTCAAGGATGATGTTAAAGAAGTTAAACAAGGTTTTGAATGTGGTTTAATGATTGAAGATTACAACGATATTAAAGTTGATGATCAAATTGAAGCTTATATCATGCAAGAGGTTCCTGTACAATAGGAGGTATCAATCATGAAATATCGTGTTGGACGTGTTGAACAAGAGATTCAAAAAGAAGTCAATGATATTTTGCTCAAACGGGTTCGTGATCCGCGAGTTAGTGGTGTCACCATTACAGGTGTCGATGTAACTGGCGATTTGCAACAAGCTACGATATATTTTAGCATTTTGTCGGATACTGCTAGTGAAGCACAAAAAGCTTTAGCTGGTTTGAACAAAGCTAAGGGTTTGATTCGAGGCGAGATGGGTCATCGTTTATCCATTTATAAGACTCCAGAATTGCTGTTTAAGCAAGATGATTCAATTCGTTACGGTGAGCATATTGATGATTTGTTGCGTCAATTGAATACACCAGACAAATAGTCGCTGTTGCGACTTTTTTGTTACATAATAATAAAAAAGTAAAGGAAAAGTGTGAGATTAATGAATGGCATTATTCCATTGTATAAACCAAGGGGCATGACTAGTGCGGATTGTGTCTATCAATTACGCAAATTATTGCACGAAAAAAAGATTGGTCATACGGGCACATTGGATCCAGAAGTCGATGGCGTCTTAACGATTTGTGTTGGTCAGGCGACCAAGCTAGTTAATTGGTTATTAGATTCGGATAAAGTTTATCAAGGACAAGTTGTGCTGGGGAAAGCCACGTCGACCGAAGATGCAACGGGTGAAATTATTGACCAAAAAGAAATTTTAACACCCTTTACTATTGAACAAGTCGAAGCGGCCATGTTAAGTTTGACCGGTTCGATTCAACAGACTCCACCGATGTATTCTGCAGTAAAAGTCAATGGTAAGCGGTTGTATGAATATGCGCGTGCTGGTCAAATCGTTCAACGACCTTCACGACAAGTAACCATCAAAAAATTTCAAATGCGTGGTGTGCCCCATTTTGATGAGCATCAACATTTACAAATGCTTGATTTTACGGTGGTTTGTTCTAAGGGGACTTATATTCGGACTTTGGCGGTTCAGCTAGGAGAATCTTTAAATGTGCCTGCGTATATGAGCCGCTTGACACGGACTGCCGGCAGTTCGTTTACTTTGGATCAAACTGTTAGTTTTGACCAAATTAGCGCGAAATTACAGCAAAATGAATTTGATTTTTGTTTACCGCTAGAAGCTGCGTTTTCGTCCCAAATTCCTCGTTGCACTTTAACTGATGAGCAATGGCAGCAAGTACAAAATGGGAGTAAAATTACATTAGCGGCTTCAAGTAAACAAGTACTACTAACTTTTAATGGTATTGCGAAAGCATTATATCAAAAGCAAGCAGATTTTTATGTTCCTCAAATTATGCTCTTGAAAAATGATAGGTGAAAATTGTGCAAGTTCAAACTTTAAATTATCCTTTTCGCAATGATTTACAATTACCAGCAAAACAAGTTCTAGCTGCTGGTTTTTTTGATGGATTGCATTTAGGACATCAAAATTTAATTAAAACGGCGGTTCGTTTAGCCAGAATTCAGAAAATTCCCGTGGCAGTGTTGACCTTTGATCGTCATCCGGCACTGGTTTACCAACCGGAATCAGTCGACAGTAATTATCAATATTTGACTCCCTTGAATCGAAAATTAGAATTGTTGGAGCAATTGGGAGTAGACACGGTGTATATTGCTGAGTTTAATCCGATTTTTGCACATTTAGAGCCTAAAGATTTTGTGGAACAATTTTTAATGAAACTGCATTTAAAAGCATTGGTCGCGGGTTTTGATTGGACTTTTGGACCTAAAACGCTTGCTAACATGGACTTATTACGTCAATTAGTTCATCGAAGATTTGAGATTTATGAAATACCTAGCTTGAATTTTGGACAGCGAAAAATTTCTTCCACACATATTCGGGCATCTTTAAAAACTGGTCAAATGGCAGAAGCTAATCTTTTTCTAGGTTACAATTATCAAAACGAAGGTTTAGTTGTGCACGGTTATCAAATGGGACGGCAGCTAGGTTTTCCTACGGCTAATTTGTCTATGAGTAATGAACAATTCATTCCTAGAATTGGAGTTTACGTTTCGCGCGTAAAAGTGGGACAAACTTGGTGGCCTGCGATGACTTCGATCGGGCGCAATATTACATTTAAACGTGGAGATAATCCGTTAACCATCGAAGCCAATTTATTAGACTTTGATCAAGATTTGTATGGAAAAACTTTACAAATTGAATGGCTAGATTATTTGCGTGATGAGGTGAAATTTGCCGATGCTTCGGCATTAATAGCCCAGTTACACCAAGATCAGGAGAATACTGAGCTTTATTTCAGAAAATAATAGCAACTGGCTTGACATAGTGCTAAATGCTTGCTATATTTAACACTGTTAGCACTAATAAGTGTGGAGTGCTAAGAACGAGGTGATTTATTTTGATAACTGATCGGCAGTCAACTATTTTAAAAGCTATTGTTCAACAATATATTGAAACAGGGCAGCCAATTGGATCAAAAACACTAATGGATCGGTTGCCAATTCGTGTAAGCTCTGCAACGATTCGCAATGACATGGCTGCTTTGGAAGATGAAGGTTTGATTGAGAAAATTCATTTATCCTCGGGTCGTGTTCCATCCGCAAGTGGTTATCGCTATTATTTAGATCATCTACTGGAACCAATTAATGTTTCAGAGCAGACTTCAGAAGTGATTCACTCTGATTTTACAAAACAGCAATTTAACGAGATTGATGAAATTGTTGCACAGTCAGCTAAAATTTTATCAACATTAACAAGATATACAGCGATTGCTTTGGGACCTGAGAGTGACAATACAAAGTTAACTGGTTTTCGGATTGTACCGTTGAGTATGAGTCAAGTAATGGCGATCATTGTGACAAGTGATGGCTCTGTCTATAATAAAGTCTACCGCTTGGATAGTAGTACTTCGCTAGACCGTTTAGAGTCGGTTGTGAAGATCATTAATGATCAATTAGTCGGTCATACGTTGAATGAAGTTTCAGAGCTTTTAAAGACTGACTTTCCACAAATGGTTGCGCAATATTTACAAACGCCAGAAGGTTTTTTATCTATTTTTGACGATATTTTGGATAAAGTTGCTGAAGATCGCTTTTTTGTGGATGGCAAGTCGAATTTGTTTAACTATGTTGATGCTCACAACAGTGACAATTTAAAAAATTTGTATTCATTGTTTGATGACAATACGAATTTGGCTAGATTGTTAAGCTTGAAGCAGTTGGAACCTATTGATTCAAACGATGATCAGGGAATTAAGGTTCATTTAGGTGTGGAATTAGCGCCGCAATTATTAAACGATTATAGTTTAATAACTGCTAAGTATAGTGTTGGAATACATGGCGATGGTTTAATCGCTTTGTTAGGTCCAACCAACATGCCTTATTCTCAAGTAATTGGCTTGATTACTTCTCTTCGCTATGAATTGGCGAAACGCTTGAGTGATTACTTTCGAGAATTAAATGGAGATTCTAGTTAGGAGGATTGAGTTATGGCTGATTCAAATATGGATCCAGAAAAGTTTCCATCGGAAACAGATGTAAAAAAAGATGTTGAAGATACTAAAACTCCAAAAAAACAAGCTACAACTCAAACTGAGTCCACAAGAAAAGATGATAATGTTGTAGACAAGTTGTTGGATGCTAATCAAGAATTAGAAAAAAAATTAAAAGCAAGTCAAGATCAAGAATTAAGGGCACAAGCCGAGATACAAAACATTAAAAAACATAATCAGCAAGATCAAGCAGCTTTGGTTAAATACGATGGTCAAAAATTGGCGGAGTCCATTCTACCATCAATTGATAATTTAGAACGAGCTTTGCAGTCGGTAGATGCACAAGATACTAGTAATCAAGGCTTACTGACGGGGGTTGAGATGGTATTAAAGCATCTGAAAAAGGCTTTGGCTGATAATAATATTACGGAAATTATAGCCGAGGGTGCTGAGTTTGATCCCCAGGTTCATCAAGCAGTGCAAACAGTTCCTGCTGATGATTCTCATCCTAAAGACAGCGTTGTTCAAGTTTTACAAACGGGTTATCAGTTAAAAGATCGCGTTTTACGACCAAGTATGGTTGTCGTCGCACAATAAAATTTAAGCGTAGTTAAGGAAGGTTTAGATTTATGTCAAAAATTATTGGAATTGATTTAGGAACAACAAACTCAGCTGTTGCTGTGTTAGAAGGTGGCGATCCGAAAATTATCGCTAATCCTGAAGGCGGTCGGACAACTCCATCAGTAGTTTCATTTAAAGATGGCAAAACGCAGGTAGGCGAAGTAGCCAAGCGTCAAGCTATCACGAATCCTGATACGATTTCTTCAATTAAGCGTCATATTGGTGAAGCAGGTTACAAGGTTACAGTTAATGGTAAGGATTATACACCACAGGAAATTTCAGCGATGATTTTGCAATATATTAAGGGTTTTGCTGAAAAGTATTTGGGCGAAGACGTAACTGAAGCAGTGATTACGGTTCCTGCTTACTTTAATGATTCACAACGTCAAGCTACGAAAGATGCTGGTAAAATTGCTGGTCTAGATGTGAAGCGGATCATTAATGAACCAACGGCTTCCGCTTTAGCTTATGGTTTAGATAAGGGTGATACAGATGAGAAAGTTTTGGTCTACGATTTAGGTGGTGGAACTTTTGATGTTTCTGTATTGGAATTAGGCGATGGCGTTTTTCAAGTATTATCAACTAATGGTGACACACATTTAGGTGGCGACGATTTTGATAATGCAATTATTGATTGGTTAGTAGCTGACTTCAAAGCACAAAATCAAATTGATTTATCACAAGATAAGATGGCTTTACAGCGTTTGAAAGATGCTGCTGAGAAAGCGAAAAAAGATTTATCTGGTGTTACGGAAACAGAAATTAGTTTACCGTTTATTTCTGCTGGTGCTGCTGGTCCTTTGCATTTACAAACGACTTTATCTCGGGCTAAATTTAACGAATTGACAGCTGATTTAGTTGATCGTACCAAAATTCCTGTTCAAAATGCGTTAAAAGATGCCGGTTTAAGCAGTTCTGAAATTGATAAGGTGATTTTGAATGGTGGTTCTACGCGAATTCCAGCTGTGCAAGAAGCTGTTAAATCTTGGACAGGTAAAGAGCCAGATCATTCAATTAATCCTGATGAAGCTGTGGCTTTAGGTGCGGCCATTCAAGGTGGCGTGATTACGGGTGATGTGAAAGATGTTGTGTTATTAGATGTGACACCGTTGTCTTTAGGTATTGAAACTATGGGCGGTGTTTCTACAAAATTAATTGACCGCAATACAACAATTCCAACCAGCAAGTCGCAAGTTTTCTCAACGGCTGCTGATAATCAACCAGCTGTGGATATCCATGTTTTACAAGGCGAACGGTCAATGGCTGCTGATAATAAGACTTTGGGACGCTTTCAATTAACTGATATTCCAGCAGCTCCCCGGGGAGTACCACAAATTGAAGTGAAATTTGATATTGATAAAAATGGTATTGTGAATGTTTCTGCTAAGGATCTAGGAACTGGTAAATCACAAAAGATTACAATTAAGAGTTCGTCGGGTTTGTCTGATGAAGAAATTGAGCGGATGAAAAAAGAAGCGCAAGAAAATGAAGAGTCAGATAAGAAACGCAAGGAAGAAGCAGATTTGCGTAACGAAGTTGATCAATTAATCTTTACTACTGATAAGACATTGAAAGACTTAGACGGTAAAGTTTCTGAAGATGAAATTAAGAAGGCTAACGATGCTAAGGAAGCCTTAAAGAAAGCACAAGCTGATAATGATTTGGATGAAATGAAAGCTAAAAAAGATGATCTGAATAAGATTGTTCAAGATTTGTCAGTTAAATTGTATCAACAAGCACAGGATGCACAAAAGGACCAGGCTAGTTCTGATACTTCAGATGGTAACAACGGTGATAGTACAGTGGATGGTGACTTCAAAGAAGTTGATCCTGATAAAAAGTAATCATTGATTAATTAATAAATTGGGACGGTTGCACTTTAGTGGATGACTGTCTCAATTTATTAGTTTAATGGTTTTGAATAAATTTTAAATGAAAGGCTAGGGTACAATATGGATCCATATGAAACTTTAGGGATCGATCGGGATGCTTCAGATGATGAAATCAAGCGTGCTTATCGGAAATTGTCTAAAAAGTATCATCCAGATATCAATAAAGCACCTGATGCAGAAAAAAAGTTTAAAGATGTTAATGAGGCTTATGAAATTTTAAAAGATCCTCAACGTAAAGCTCAATTTGATCAATATGGATCGACTGATCAACAGGCCGGTGGTTTTGGCGGTGGTGGTCAAGGTTTTGATGGTTTTGGTGATTTTAGCGATATTTTCAATTCTTTTTTTGGTGGCGGGGATTCACGTCGTAATGATCCTACGGCTCCTAGGAAGGGGCAGGACTTAGAATATCGTTTGAAATTGAAGTTTGAAGAGGCTATTTTTGGTGGTCAAAAAACAATTCGCTACAATCGTAGTGAACGTTGTCAAACTTGTGATGGTTCTGGGGCTAAACCGGGAAGCAGTCCGAAAACTTGCAGCAAATGTCATGGTAGTGGTCGTGTTACTGTTAACCAACGAACACCGTTGGGAATGATGCAAAGTCAGCGAGTTTGTGACGTATGTGAAGGTACTGGTCAAGAAATTGACGAAAAATGTCCTACTTGTCATGGACGTGGTAAAGTTACGAGAAGTCATGCTGTCGAAATTAATGTGCCGGCAGGAATTGATAATCTACAACGGATGCAACTTGATAATCAGGGTTCTGCTGGTGATAATCAGGGCCCTTATGGTGATTTATATGTCGTCTTTGAAATTGAACCAAGCAAAGATTTTGAACGTAAAGATTCAACAATTTATTCGCATGAAACCATTTCGTTTCCACAGGCTGCTTTAGGCGATGAAATTAAAGTTAAGACAGTTAATGGCAAAGTTGAGTTAAAAATTCCAGCTGGTACACAATCGGGAACAGTTTTTCGACTTAAGGGTCAGGGTGTTCCAAGACTTCATGGTGGTGTTGGTGATCAACAAGTTAAGATTGAAATTGTCACTCCGAAGCATTTGAACGAAAAACAAAAAGATGCGTTGCGAGCTTTTGCTGAATTAGGCGGCGATAAGGTTAAAGAGCAAGACCGGAATTTTTTTGAACGGATGCGGGACAATATGAAAGATAAATTTCAATAAAATCTGAAAGATTCATAGATGACTATGGATCTTTTTTGTTATAGTAAAAGGGCAGAGTTAAGTTTAGAGAACTGGGGATAAGGAATAGCTAATGACACAATCTGATCCGACAGAAAAGCAAAAATATATTCGTAATTTTTCAATTGTTGCCCATATTGATCATGGTAAATCAACGATTGCTGATCGTATTTTAGAAATGACAGATACAGTTGCCAAACGGGATATGGAAAATCAAGTTTTGGATGATATGGACATTGAACGGGAACGTGGGATTACGATCAAGTTGAATGCTGTGGAACTCAAATATCAAGCTCAAGATGGACATACGTATACATTTCATTTGATTGATACACCGGGGCATGTCGATTTTTCTTATGAAGTTTCACGGAGTTTAGCAGCTTGTGAAGGAGCTTTGTTGGTAGTAGATGCTGCTCAAGGTGTACAAGCGCAAACGATGGCGAATGCTTATTTAGCAGTAGATAACGATTTAGAAATTGTGCCGGTTATCAACAAAGTTGATTTACCATCAGCCGATCCAGATCAAGTGAAGTTAGAGATTGCGGATATGATTGGCATTGATGCTGACAATGCTGTTTTGACGAGTGCCAAAACGGGATTAGGAATTGCTGGTTTGTTAGAGCGTATTGTTCAAGATGTGCCGGCCCCCAGTGGTGATATCAGCGCTCCTTTAAAAGCGTTAATTTTTGATTCAGTGTATGATAGTTATCGTGGTGTGGTTTTGAGTATTCGGGTTATTGATGGTCAAGTCAAAGTCGGTGATCAAATTGAATTGATGAGTAATGGTAAAAAGTTTGAAGTGACAGAAGTTGGTGTGATGTCACCCAAAGCTGTACCACAAACACAGTTGAGTGTTGGCGATGTGGGGTATTTAAGTGCTAGTATTAAGAGTGTTCAGGATACACGCGTCGGTGATACAATCACACTGGCGCAAAATCCAACACAGGAATCTCTGTCAGGTTATCGTAAAATTACGCCGATGGTTTATTCTGGAATGTATCCAGTAGATAATGCAAAGTATGGTGATTTAAGAGAAGCATTGGAAAAATTGCAGTTAAATGATGCATCTTTGGAATTTGTTCCTGAAACTTCGCAGGCTTTGGGATTTGGTTTTCGGGTAGGTTTTTTGGGGTTATTGCATATGGATGTGATCCAAGAACGCCTAGAACGAGAGTTCAATTTGGATTTAATCATGACAGCACCTTCAGTGAATTATAAAGTCGTTTCAACTGACGGGACCACAAAAATTATTGATAATCCATCTCAGATGCCTGATCCTTCGGAAATTCAAGAAATTCAGGAACCAGTGGTTAAAGCTGAAATTATGGTGCCGCAAGATTATGTTGGGGCGGTGATGGAACTAGCTCAGCGTAAGCGAGGCCAATTTCAGACAATGGATTATTTAGATGATTATCATGTTAATGTGATTTATCAATTACCACTTGCCGAGATTATTTATGATTTCTTTGATGCTTTAAAGTCGAATACGCATGGTTTTGCTTCGTTAGATTATCAAATTATTGGTTATCAACCGTCTCAGATGGTGAAAATGGATATTTTATTGAATTCAGAACCCGTGGATGCTTTAAGTTTTATTGTTCATGAGCAATTTGCGGCTAATCGTGGTCGGCAAATTGTTCAAAAATTGAAGGGGATTATTCCACGACAGCAATTCGAGATAGCTATTCAAGCAGCTATTGGTAATAAAATTGTGGCTCGTTCAACGGTTAAAGCGTATCGTAAAGATGTGACAGGTCCTTTATATGGCGGCGATCAGACGCGGAAGAACAAACTGTTAGATAAACAAAAACGTGGTAAAAAACGAATGAAAGAAGTTGGCAGTGTTACTGTACCACAGGCAGCGTTTATGGCCGTTTTACAAGTTGATGATGAATCTAAATAAATTTGGTATGATTGTGGTAAGATCTATCGGAAATTACGCACAATAAGTAGGTTTGAAATAATTTATGAAAAAATTTTTAAAATATTTTTTATCAATACTTGTTTTAATCATTGGTTTAGTCTTAATTTTTAATGGTCAGATCAAAGATTATATGGTGAAACAATTGTCTCAGCAAAGCATGACTGCTCTGACCAAAGATCAAGTTCGTCAGAATAGTCTTAAGTCGGCCTCATATGATTTTTCTAAAGTGAAACCCATCAGTGCCAAACAAGTTGCTAAGGCGAGTGTACAAAAAAATGCGGCAATGATTGGTAAGATTGTGATTCCTTCAGTTAAGTTGAAATTGCCGATTGTCAAGGGCGTTGACGATAATGCGCTAGCTACGGGGGCTGGTACTATGAAACCGGATGAAAAAATGGGTGAGGGTAACTATGCCTTGGCAGGACACTATATGACGCAAAAGGGCGCGCTGTTTTCCCCGATTGCTGATTCTCAAATTGGTGATTTGATTTATATTACGGATTTAAAAAGCGTTTATACCTATAAAATTATGTTGAAGCAAGTTATTTCCCCTAAAGCGACTTGGCGAATTGATGATCAGAATCATCAAAAGTTGATTAGTTTAATTACATGTGCTGACGGCGGAGCTAATCGTTGGATTGTACAGGGAGTTTTAGTAAAGGCTCGCGTCGCTAATCGAGCCACTTTAGCGATTTTTGATTAGGAGTTAATTCATTTGAGTTTACAATATCAATGGCAATCGACTGTTACGACACCTTCAGATCAGACGGCGCAGATTGCTCAACAAACAGGGTTGCCACTAGTTTTAGTTCAGTTATTGGAACAGCGTGGCTTGAAAACTTTCAATCAAGTTGAAGATTTTTTACGACCTGATGTCCAACAATTGTGTGATCCTTATTTATTACATGATATGCAATTGGCTGTGGATCGAATTACGCAAGCTATTGTAGAAGGTCAAAAAATTCTTATTTATGGTGACTACGATGCCGACGGCATTACGAGTACAACGATTTTAAAAGAAGCAATTGAAAATTTGGGTGGTCAGGTGGAGTATTTCATTCCTGATCGTTTTGACGATGGATATGGTCCTAATTTAACGCGTTATCAGGATTTTGTGACTCAGGGTTTTAATTTAATTGTAACGGTTGATAATGGTGTGACAGGTTTGGAAGAGGTGACTTACGCTCAAAATCATGGTGTAGATGTCATAATTACGGATCATCATACTTTGCCAGCACAATTACCACCTGCAGTGGCGATTGTTCATCCTGCTTTTGTCCAAGATGATTTATATCCTTGTCCGTATTTGTCAGGAGCAGGTGTTGCTTTTAAATTAGCGAGTGCTTTGTTAGAAGAAGTACCTTATGATTTAATAGATTTAGCAGCAATTGGGACGATTGCTGATGTGATGGAATTAGTTGGTGAAAATCGGGTATTGGTGGCCTTAGGTTTGCAGCAAATACGTACGCAAGAACGGATCGGGTTAGCCAAATTGATGAAAGTAGCACATTTAAGTGTATCAGATTTGACAGAAGAAGATATCGCTTTTCAGTTGGCACCACGGTTAAATGCGTTAGGACGTTTAGCCAATGCGAATCAGGGAGTTAAATTGTTATCAACGTTTGATGAGGAACAAGCGACGTCACTGGCTAAAGAAATTGATCATTTAAATCAACAACGTAAACAGATGAGTCAAGAAGTATTTGAGGAAGCTTGGTTACAAGCTCAGGAGCAATTGGCGGCGGGTAGTCGGATACTAGTTTTAGCGGGAAAAACTTGGCATCAAGGAATTTTAGGAATTGTAGCTGGTAAAGTTTTACAACAAAGTGGTTGTCCTACATTAGTTTTTCAAGTTAATGAGCAAAAACAAGCGATTGGTTCCGGACGAAGTAATGCACAATTTGATTTGTATCAGGCATTGGTCTCACAAAAAGCTTTGTATCAAAAATTTGGTGGTCATGCGCATGCTTGTGGTTTGACGATGCAGGCAGCTGCCTTATCTAAGCTGCAGCAGCAATTAAATTTATTGCCTGCAGCTAAACAATTGGATATTCATCAAAAGCCATGCCGCGATTATTCCTTAGAACTAGAAGTTGCAGATTTATCGTTAGATTTTTATCAACAATTGCGACGTTTGGCTCCTTTTGGTCAAGGCAATCCGAATCCCTTAATTAAGATTGCAGATTTTGATCAGGCGAGGATAGGCTTTTTGGGTAAAAAAAGTCAGACCCATCTCAAAATTTGGTTGAATACACCAAACCAAACTTTGGAATGCTTGGGTTTTAACTGGGGACAACAGTATGAAAATTTGCGCCAAAATCATCTAAAAGCTGTTTATGGGACGTTGACTACCAATAACTGGCATAAACAGGTGACTGTTCAGTTGACTTTGGAAGATGTTCAATTAGCAGCTGAGTTAGATCATCAAAATATTGGTCAAAGTCAGTTTATCGATTTGCGTCAGGAACCTTATTTAGGGTCACGTCATGTGAAGTATCCGTTACTCTTTTTTGACGCTAGAAATCAACAACGCTTTATATTGGAACATGATGATTATCAAACTTGTCTGATCAGTGCAGATTGTGCCTCTTTTCAAACAGCTGTTTTGATGGATTGTCCCAGTGCGCTAGCTGATTTTGAGCAAGCTATCCGATTTTTGTCATCAGTAAAGCAATTGTTCTTTGTATTTCATCATACACAGCAGCCGGTAACCATTGCTTCTGAAAATTGGCATGCGGCTTTAAAATACTTTTTTACGCATCAGCAATTACCAGTGCAAGACTTACCATTAGTGGCTCGTTATCTGCGAATTTCTAATTTGCAAATAAAATTGATAATAAGAGTGTTTTCTGAGTTGAAATTTGTTACAATAAAAAGCGGTTTGTTATATCATGCTAAGATGTTACCTAAACGACAATTGTCTGAATCCACTTTATATTGTCAAAATCAAGCACAATTAAAAATTAAGCAAACATTGATTGACTCGGAATTCTCGCAATTAATTGGATATGTACAAAAATTACAAAATCGTTATAATGTGAGGGGATAGTATGGATTTTAAGAAGTACGTGGCAGATGTACCTGATTTTCCAGAACCCGGAATTTTGTTTCGCGATATTTCGCCATTGATGTATAATGGTAAAGTGTATGAAGCTGCGACAAATGAAATTGTTGAATATGCGAAAAACCTGGATACAGAGATGATTGTTGGTCCAGAAGCGCGTGGTTTTATTGTCGGTTGTCCTGTTGCCTATAAATTGGGTGTTGGCTTTGCTCCTGCTCGCAAAAAGGGTAAATTGCCACGGGAGACAATTTCGGTTTCGTATGATTTGGAATATGGTCAAGCATCATTATATATGCAAAAAGATGCTGTTCAACTAGGACAACGAGTTTTGGTCGTTGATGATTTGATGGCGACAGGTGGAACCTTGGCTGCAACAATTAAGTTGGTTGAAGAGCTAGGCGGCATTGTAGTTGGAACCGCATTTTTAATTGAGCTGACTGATTTACATGGTCGTGATAAGATCAAAGATTATGATATGTTTACTTTAATGAAATATTAATAGCAGTTTGCTAACTGCTTTTTATGGAGAGTTGGCAGAGTGGTAATGCACCGGACTCGAAATCCGGCGAACCGATTAATATCGGCGCGCAGGTTCAAATCCTGTACTCTCCTTTGGAACGTTTTCAGTCTTTATCAATAAGCAACAATAGTTATCAAAAAGCCCTTGAATTCAACATTCAAGGGCTTTTGTTTTGCCTATTCTTTATCAATGAATATCAATAGTTACCAGCTTTTTGTTACCAAAAATGTTACCACGACCCCTAAAATTTGTTACCACGGTCAAAAAACGTTAGATATCGAATTAAATTTGTTACCACGACGATTATTCGGCGTTTTGCCGGTCAAACGAATTAATTGCGTCAATAATTTTTTTATCTGAATTGTCAGTGGTATGTTCGTAAATATTCATTGTTACACTGACATCCGAGTGGCCTAGGCGCTTCTGGACGTCTTTGGCTGTAGTAATATATGGGTTCTCGTCATAGAGCAATGTAGCATGCGTGTGGCGGAAACCGTGGACGGTAATTATTGGTAACTTTGCTAGTTTGGCAATTTTGATTAACTATTTTCGCGGTTGCGGTAACGCATAGTGCTCATTAGCCTTGTTTTGAAATACAACTTGATCTTTGGGTAAAATATCTAGCTGCAAAAATTCTTTTTGGATATTCTGCCATTGCTTTAAAATAGCAAGCGTCGTTTCATCGATGACAATAGTTCTGATAGAAGCTTCGCTTTTGGGACTAGTAATTTTTTCTAAGTAATTTAGGCCCGAAGATACAGTTTTGTTGATGCTAAGGTTTTGTTCGTTGAAATTGATGTCTCCCCATGTCAAAGCCAAAATTTCACCCTTACGCATTCCTGAGTAGGCTAACAGTCTAAAGAAGGAATAGATTTGAAAGGGCATAAAGGTGCGGGCTGTATTTAAAAATTGTTCCAATTGTTGCTTGCTGTAAAAATTGTGATCGTTCTTTTGATTGCGTAGTTCTTTAATATGTTTGGTGGTTTTGGGGACGTCGACATTATCCATGAGGCTATTTTTGATGTATTTCAGCCTCACAGCGTCTTTGAAGACGTGGTTGGCATAATTGTATATAAACTTGTATTTAACCATTTTCTCAGCCCAAAAATCGACTGCAGCTTGGCATTCCTGAACCGTGATGTCATTGACGTATTTATCACCAAAACGGGGGGGAATGTGCAATTTAAAAATTGTCATTGTTTTATTGAGGGTACTTTCTTTGACAGTGTTGGCATAGCGTTTCAACCATTTGTAGTACAATTCTTCGTACTTGATTTGTTGGATTTCAGTATCAAGATCACCATTAAGGATTTGTTGTTTCAAATTGAGATAAGCTAGTTGAGTTTCCTCATAAGTTAGATATCCACGTTTATGAATGATCTTGCTTTTATTCGCGCGGATTGAAAACTCATACTTTTCTTTACCAGATGACAATTTGTATTTATGGATTGCTTTAATTTTTTTGGCATTTATAATTTCTCCTTATGACTCGTTTTCTTGTTGTTTGAGCAATTGTTCTCGTTCATTGATCAATTCCTTAAGCTCATCTAAATCCTCTTGTAGTGCCCATTTTTTGACGAAACTGCGAGCGGTGGAACGATTGCGCAAATAACGAGTACGATCACGATTTTTTTCTTGCCAACGTTTGTTGGCTTCTGTTTGTTTATTTTTTTCTTTTGTCATTATTTTTACCTCCATATTCCTAATATGATACTAATGATAGTATTAAAAATCAATACTTTTATTAAAATAATATAAAAAAACAGCCTGAATTTATCAGGCTAAATATGATAGGATATTTATTAGTGAAGTGAAAGCTAAGATGGTGGCTATTCCTGAAAGGAAGTGGTGCTTATGGTGTAAAAACCGTAACCCCAGATTCCAAAGAAAGGAGTAGTCAATATCCTCATGGATATTCTGTTTCTAGTATTAAAGGCTGTGATTATGATCAAAGCCGTACTAGAATTTGTTATCGCGCTGATCAAATTATTCAGCAAATAACAAAAAAACAGCCGTCCTAACCCTGCAAGGCTGATGGCTGTTCTTGTTTAATTAAAATTAAATAGTCACTGTCTTAGCAACTTCACCAAGGGAGTTAGTGTATCCAGCACTAGCTCCTTTTTCATTACCAATATAACACATTGATGCTAAATTGAACAATTAAAAATACATATAATTAGTTTACGGCTTTTTCCCTAGAAAAAATAAAAATGGCTGTAACCGTTGGTGGACAACGACTTTGTTTTTCCTTTTAAAAGACAGTAGTAGGCATTGGATATTCTAATCAATGAAAAAAGTATTGACTCCATAAACTTTCAATCGCTTCCATGATAATATATATTAGTAACTATTTAAGAAAGAAGATGATTTTAATAACTAATTCAATTAGCATTAATTTTTTAAACATATTCAAAAAAATAATAGTATTGTCACTATTAGCAATACTATTGCTTGCCACATTGATAAGCTTGGTACCTAACCTTAGTGACGGTGGAGTAACCGCTATCAGCCCTAACGGATATGCGACAAAAACTGAAGATGCGATAGTTTCTAAAAAGGGTGCGGTAAAAAGCAGAGTAGATAGCCTGATATTAGAAAGTGACCTTAAGAAGACCATTATCGCAAACCGAGCGCTCTCTAAAATAAACGATTATGGTCAACACACCAATACAGTTCGGAACTATGTTTTATCCAAAAATTAATTTATATAAAAGCAAATTATATTTAAATAGTTAAAAAGCTTACATTAATGTAGGCTTTTTATTTGGTCAAAATATTTTAAACTTCAAAAACGATTCTCGTATTTTGTTTGTATAAAATTTAGATTTGGTTTGTGTCTAACCTTATTCAGCATGGCTAAAGTTACTACATGAGTTTAATATCGACTATTTTGCTAACTCGTTATTTTTACACAAAAAAATCGCCCGTCGGCGACTCGATTTGACATTTTACTACTGCTAAATCCTTAAGGGTATAACAACAATTAATTTGAGTACCATTTATATTGATGGCTATCACTGAGTTTAGAATGACCAATGCCTCGTTGACCATACCAAAAGTATAGTGAGTAACCTGCGTGATCATCAGCTGGTTTATAATCAGTTTTTTCCATGGCCACACCAGCTCCAATAACTCCTTGAACCTTTTCGGCTACTTGGTTTTTAGTATTATCGTCTAAGTTAACAAAATCTGTATTTACATAAACTTTGGTGCTGTCATTTGTATATTCTATCTTTTGAATATAGTTTGCATATTGATAGTTAGTATCGCCATTTGATGCATCTTTTTTATCATCATTAAGTAGGTCAGTTATATCTGAATTAATACTTTTTTCTTGCTTCTCTTGCTTATCTTTTTTTGCTGCAGCTTTTTCGTCTTCTTTATTTTGTTCAGCTACTTCTTCATCAGTTAAACCGTTATCTGGATTAGGTTTGGACTTCGCACTAGGATTTGGAGTTAAAATTGCTACTACAAAGATGGTAATGGATAATGCAGCAATTGAACCAAAAGTCAATGTTATTTTTTTCCTGCTTTTTTCCTCAGATGCCAATTGCATGTATAATACAAAACCCGAAATTATTAAAATAATAAAGTTAATTAGCAGAAACTTGAATGAATGAAAACCCTTGGTTCCGGAAAAACTAGTAATTAGGATCAATATAAATGAAATTATAGCCAGATAAGCACTAATTTTTGTCGCTTTATTGCTGATAGGCAATATTTGTATTCCTATTGCATCAAGTAATTTTAATCCCAATATTAATATCGAAATGACCAACACCAGTATTTCTACAGTTAAATAAATCCACATAAAATTAATCCTCCAATGATTCTTTAGCTTTTAAAGTCGTCAGTTTTTTTGGACTATGTAGTTCATTATTAGTTTTTGTACCCTTAAGGATTTAGCAGTAGTAAAATTCGTCTATTAAAGACTTAGCACTTTTATCGGTTTTTGTACCCTTAAGGATTTAGCAGTAGTAAAATGGAACATAATAACCAGCCTTACCCAGACTTGTTTTTGTACCCTTAAGGATTTAGCAGTAGTAAAATGTCAAATCGAGTCGCCGACGGGCGATTTTTTTGTGTCAAAAATAACGAATCAACGCAACAGCCGATATTAAGCCCACAAAGCAATTATAGTTGTATTGAATATAGTTAGACGTAAATCAAATTTAAATTGCATACAAATCAAATATGAGAGCCACTTTTTGGCCCAACTGGAATATTTTTTAAATAACTAATATATCGCTTGCTATTATACGCATTGTTGTGTATAATAATGATTGTAATAAGGAGGGGGTATAAGAAATGCCAATGAAACCGAGAGAGATGGTTAAACTTCTCAAGCAAAACGGTTTTATTGAAAAGTCACAGCAGGGTTCCCATTTGAAAATGTATAATCCTATAACAAACGTGACCGTCTTTGTTCCAATTCATTCTAAAGAATTAAAGAAGGGTATGGAACAAGGTATTTTAAAAGAAGCAGGGCTGAAATAAGCCCCTGTTTCTGTACTCTCTCAAAAGGAGGATATTTCATGAAAAAAGTAGTTGTCTATCCAGTTATTTTGCATCCAGAAGACGTTGGATACACGGTGGAGATTCCCGATATTCAAGGCGGTTGGACGCAAGGAGAATCAATGAGTGATGCTTTAACTATGGCCCAAGATTTAATTGGCTTGGCTTTGGAAGATGATACTGAATATCCTAAAGCGACTCCACTGGAGGATGTACAGATCGGCGACAAAGATATTAAAACGATTGTAAATGTTGATATGGACGAGTATCACCGCCAAAATCCAAAGACAGTTCGCAAGAACGTATCAGTTCCAGAGTATTTGGTCAAACTAGGCAAAGAAAAAGAGATTAACTTTTCAGCAGTATTAACCGAAGCATTGAAGGCTAAATTAGAAGTTTAATAGTAATTAAAGCACTCAATTGAGTGCTTTTTATTGTTGTGATATCACGATAAAGTGTTGACTTTATAACGGTAAGGTGATAATATAATAGATGTAAGGAGGTGAGATGTTGAGTAAGCAAAAGAAAAAACTTACCGCGAAAGAAGCGGGTATTCTGATTGCGAAGTACGGTGCAATCGCTGCTTGGGCTTATCCGATTGATGACTTAATCAAACTAATAAATAAGCTAATCTTTCACAAGTAAGTTAATAATAAGCAGGGCTGGAGACCTTGCTTATTGCTGTACTCAATATAACATGGACAAAAATAAACTTCAAAATAAGCAATTACACAAGTATATAATTTCAATTATTACAGCATTATCGCTAGGCTTGATACTGGATATAGTTTTGAGGTGTGTTAATTGAACATAAATTTGGATAATCCGGATATTATGAGTTCCAGTGAAGCAGCTGAGATTTGGGGGAAAAGTGAATCTTACGTTAGAATATCATTACGACAATCCAAGGATAAATGGCCCAAGGGAACGTATAGACGCTTTGGTAAAACTATTGTGGTAACTACCAAAGGTATGGAAGCTGTGACTGGTATCAAAGACCCAAGAAAAAAGAAGTGATACTCAAACTAGAGTGTCACTTTTTTAATCTAAATATTACATAAGCAACCAGTGATGGTTGCTATTTTTATACTCAAAATAAAGGAATTTAGACATGACACTAAAATTTAAATCTATTGAAGTAATGGACGGAAACCTGAATAAAGAGATGCTAGCTGATTATCGAAATGATATCTGCAACAGAGATGACGTCAAAGCAACATTCAGACTAATTACCAGGTATCGCCAACGTGGTGACCCCAGATGGATTGACTTATATGCCAACTTGGCGAGAACTATCAGCAATCTGAAAACGCGTGGTTGTGATGTTAAAAAAATCAAGGCAGAGTTCAATAACTGTGAAAAGGCGATGGTGCAATAAATGTTTGAAATTATTACATTTGATTATGATGAAGACGCACAAAGAGTGCTGGAAAATGATAGTTACAGAGCATGGATTGATCCCAATCAAGTAGCAGTGATTAGTGAACTGCATCGAGGAAACGACGGTTACTTCAATCTAATACTTAACGGAGATAATACGAGCTATGTAATTGATTTGGAAAGTGCACAGGATATTCTGAAGTTCAAAGAACATAAAAGTAGATGAGCATATGTAGTTTCAAATTAATGGAGGTGTGGTGATGACTTAATGAAACATAAATTAACTGCTAAGCAAAGACTGTTTGTGGATGAATATTTCAATATGGCAATGCCACCAGAGCAGCAATTAGCGCTGGTTATAGTCGAAAAACTGCTGGTGTGATTGGTAATGAAAACTTAAAAAAACCTTATATTAAAGCTTATATTGATAAACAACAAGATTTAATTCATTCTTCAAAAATTGCTGATGCAAAAGAAATTCAAGAGTTCTTAACTTCAGTTTTGCGCGGTGATGAGACGGAAACGGTGGCAACAGCCAAGGGATTGTTTTCAAATGTTGAGTTAAGTGGTAAGGATCGATTGAAAGCTGCTGAATTGCTCGGGAAAACGAAGTCAATGTTCACCGATCGCAAGCAAATTGATGGTGACTTGAATATTAGCATTGATAGTGATGGTGAATATGATGCCAACGATTAATATTAAGTTCCCGCATCCTAGTCACGTATTCAATCGACAAGTTTGGGAGAAACTGAATGATTATGAACACTTTACGGAGATTTGGTATGGCGGAGCGTCCAGTGGTAAAAGTCATGGTGTAGTGCAAAAAGTCGTAATCAAGGCTTTAAAAAACTGGAAGTATCCACGCAAGATCTTGTTTACTCGCAAGGTTGGGCGGTCAATTAAGGATTCTATCTTCAGTGATGTGCTTGATTGTCTCAAAACATTTAAATTACTGGATTTATGTAAAGTTAATAAAACGGATTTCACGATTACACTGCCAAACGGCGGTGTTTTTTTATTCAAGGGCATGGATGATCCTGAAAAAATCAAGTCTATTAAAGGCTTAAGTGATGTGGTTATGGAAGAAGCCACGGAATTTAATTTGGAGGATTACACGCAGCTGACCTTGCGGCTTAGGGAACCTAAACACAAGCAGCGGCAGATTTATTTGATGTTTAATCCGGTATCCAAATTGAATTGGGTGTATAAACAGTTCTTTGATGGTCAATTGAACGATCCAGACAAGGTGGTTGTTTATCAATCAACATATACAGATAATCGTTTTTTAGACGAAGATAACCGTGAGATTATTGAGAATTTAAAAAATACGAATCCGGCTTATTATAAGATTTATGCGTTAGGTGACTTTGCCACGTTGGATAAACTGGTGTTTCCTAGTTTTGAAACTAAAAGATTGAATCCTAATTCAGATGAGTTAAAGGATTTGCCGTCAATGTTTGGCTTGGACTTTGGGTATGTCAATGACCCGAGTGCTTTTATTCATGTGAAAGTTGATGTACCGAATAAAGTTTTATATGCGATTGAAGAGTATACGAAAAAAGGTTTAATCAATAGTGAACTGGCGAAAGTCATTAAGGATTTAGGTTACGAAAAAGAAGTAATTACTGCCGATGCTGCTGAAAAGAAATCCATTGAAGAAATGCGCAGAAATGGAATCTATCGCATTCGACCAGCTAAAAAGGGTCCTGATTCCATTATTCAAGGTATTTCATTTTTACAGCAATTTAAATTAGTGATTGATGATCGTTGCGTGAAGATGATTGAAGAACTGGAAAATTACACTTATCAGAAAGATAAAAAATCAGGTGAATATATCAATAAGCCCATTGATAGTTATAACCACGTGATTGATGCCACGCGATATGCTGTGGAAGAAATCAATGGAAAAGGTTCACCAAAAATCAAGTTAAGTAAAAATATTTTATTTTAAGGAGGTTGAGGATGTTAACTAAAGGGTCAATTGACTATAACGGGAATTATTTATTTCCAAAGGGCCAAGATTTAACACAAGATGATATTAAAGAATTTATTGAGTATCATCGAGCAAATGACGTACCTGTGTTTAAAGAAAAGCTGGATTACTATTTAGCACATCCCAAGAATAGCAATCGAATTGATGATTACCATAACCATTTAGTTGTCAACATGAGTAAATACCTTGTTGATACACTGAATGGTTTTTTTGTAGGAATTCCGCCCACTATTAAGATTGATGGTGACTCAATTAACCAGGCATTGCAGGATTGGTTGAATGAATCAGATTTTACAGACGAATTGAGTGAAGTATCCAAGCAATCTTCCCTGTATGGCAAAACTTATTTATTGATTTATACAAATGAGAATTCAGAAACCAAAGTGACTGTGGTACCACCGTATTCAGGATTTATTATTTATGACGATTCGGTGGCTCATGAACCTTTAGCCTTTGTTCAATACACAGTTGGTACAGACTTGAGTATTAGTGGAACTGTTTATTTAGCGGATCGCTTAATTCAGTTTAATAATGCAACAGTAATTAATGAGCAATCATTATTATTTCAAGGGGTTCCAGCAATTGAGTTCTATGATAACGAAGAACGCACAGGAATTACGGATGATGTTAAGACACTAATTGATTCGCTAAACAAGACTTTGAGCAATAAAGCGGATGATGTTGATTATTTTGCGGATGCATATTTATTTCTCAAAGGATTTCAACTTGATGATGGAGACCAACTGGCTATCAAAGATAGCAGGTTGATTCAAGCGATTGCTCAAGATTCTAGTGCCGACATTGATGCTAAATTCTTAGAAAAGCCCAATGCGGATACTACTCAAGAGCATTTGATTGATCGAATAACTAATTTGATATTTCAGATTTCAATGGTAGCAAATATTAACGATGAGGTGTTTGGCAATGCTACCAGTGGTAGATCCTTAGAATATAAATTGCTTTCGATGCGAAACTTAACGTCGAATAAAGAACGTAAGTTTACTAAGCAATTACGGAAAGTGTTTAATTTGGTAACCAAAACCGTGAGCTTTGGGTTGAATGTTGAGAATTTAGGCAATAAGTTAGAGTTTCACTTTGTACGGAATTTGCCGAATAATAATTCGGAAGAAGCGGATACAGCTAACAAGTTGAATGGCATTGTAAGTCAAGAAACATTGCTATCAACGTTATCTTTTGTATCTGATCCAAAAGCGGAACTTAAAAAAATTGCTGATGAGCAAGATGAAAAAGTGAAACGCGTAGTGGTTAATCAACAACAGTTTGCAGGTTCAGATTCTGAAAAGTCTGATAATTCAGATGAAGATGATGAACAATGACCAAGGACTATTGGAAACAGCGTGAAAAAAATTGGATTAATTCTAATATCAAACAAGACCAACAGTTTGATAAAGAGTTAGAAAAATACTATAACCAAGCGCTTAAAGATATTCAAAGTCAGATTAATCAATTTTATTTGAATTATGCTAAAGCTGAAAACCTTAGTTTAACTGATGCTATGAAGCAGATTTCTAATGCTGATATTGAAAAGTTAGCTCAAGAAGCTGCGCAAATGGTACCTAACAAAGATTTCAGTGATTATGCTAATCAACAGATGAGGCTTTATAATGCCACTATGCGAATTAACCGTTTAGAGATGATTAAATCTCAAATTGGGCAAACGTTAGTTGAACATGGTGCTCAAGTTGAGAAATCACTCAAAAATAAGCTAAGCGATTCATATTTAAAAGAAATTGAACGCCAAGCTGGTATTTTTGGCGATTACAAGAATTCAGATGCCAAATTGAAAGCTAATGCTGAAACAGTAGTTAATGCTTCATATCAAAACGCTCAATGGTCCGAGAGATTATGGAATTCCATGAGTGCATTACAAGCTACTGTTGGAATTGATTTAACTAATGCACTGACACAAGGTTTGAATCCTGAGAAATTGCAACATGATTTAATGCCAATGATTAGTGATGACATTAAAAATAAAACATATGTCGCGCAACGGTTAGCACGAACTGAAATGGCACGCGTACAAGACCAAGCCCAGATGACTAGTTTTAATAACTATGGTGTTCGCTATGTAAAATGGATTGCTGAACCGAGTGCGTGTCGAACTTGTCGAGAGATAGCTGATGCAGATGAGGGTATTTATCCGATTCAAGATGTTCCAGATATTCCAATTCACCCCAATTGTCGGTGTTCTAAAGCTGGTGATGCACGGAGTGAGTTTGAAGACTATCTAGCAAGGAAGAGGCTCAATCCACAAGATTTGGATGATGATAAGTTAGGTGCATTGAATAAATATATTAGTTTTGATTCGTATCCGTTAAATGAGGCTTTGCGAAAAGGTGATCAATTAACCTCACAGCAGAAGCAAATGATGACTAATTTAGATAAAGCTTTGAATAAATTACCTAAATTTGATGGTAGCTATGCTCAATTAAATCGTTCATATAAATTTCAAAATCCCGAAACAATGGATTCATTTTTAGATAGTTTTAAAGAGCAAGATATCTATGAATTTAAATCTTATGTATCTACTAGTAAAGGAATTTATGATTCTGAAGATGATGTGAGAATGATTATTTTAAATTCACATTCGGGATCCGATTTAAAAGGTTATAATGATGCTGAACAAGAAGTGTTATTTAAACGTGGTACGATGTTTAAAATTTTAGATATGTATTTTGATGAAACTCATAAACCCATTATTGTATTGGAGGAATTGAAATGAGCCAAAAGCCTTACTCCGATGATCGCTGGCAGGGAAAACCTGATGAACTAAAATTAGTTAAACGAGAAACTACACCGAAAATAGAAGCCAAGCATAAAGCTTTCATGGCAGAGTTTCGAAGAACTCATGGCCTGGATGAAAATGGTAACGAGTTACCAAAGAAACAGGAATAGGCATAGCGTTATGTTTGTGATAGACTACTTCAATTCTGTTAGTAGCTATGAACAATTATATGTAATTTAATAAAACGCCTTAAATCGAAAATTAGGGCGTTTTTATTATGCCTAAAAATGACCAAGCATTAATGTCAGTAAACTTTATGGAACGTGCAAGCATTGATTCACGCTAAAAGCAATGGAAAGGAGCTATTAACATGGCTGAAGAAAATCAAGAGAATCAAGAAGAACAAACAAAACGATACACCGATGAAGAAGTAAATCAAATCGTTCAAAAGCGATTAGCGCGTGAAAAGGAGGAATCGGAGAAAAAACAAAATGAAGCTATTGAAAAAGCCAAGGCTGACGTTATTGAGCAGGTGAAAAAAGAAGCCAAGATGACAGCAGATCAAAAGCGAGATGCTGAACATGATAATTTGTAGTAAAGTGGTCAAAGATAGCCAGATACAAAGTGGCGTGTAAATGAGGGTGTCCCAATGATGAAATAAGGTGTTGCGTCGCTTTTTCATCAGTCCACAAGTTGTGAAATCAACGATTGCACGTAAAGCAAAGATGATTGTGGCTACCCGCATGTCCCAAGTAACAAGCGGTTGCCAAATTTGCCAATAATTCAGCTAGATCATAATCGCGTAAGCTAAAAAGGCGGGTAATAACAAAGATGAATGACAAAACGCTAGGACGATTGCTGGAACGCCGCCATCTGCGCGTTATCAAACGCAAATATATCGTCAATAAATGTTTCCAAAGTGTCAAAAACTGCTTTTTCATTAGTATTACCGTTAATGTGTGGTGCCAAGACTAAGGAAATTTCATCTACCAAGTGGGCGCGCAAAAAGACACCATTAATAATAGAGCCACCACGAACCGCTGCAGCTTCTTTATGAGTTTAATATTTCAGGGTTAGATGTTGCAATGACACTATGCTTTGTTATAGATTTTAATTTTTGAATTAACTCAGGATTGGTTTTAAATGTGTGTAAATTTTTCTTAGATTTAGTTATAATATATGATTTGCCTGTCGATATAAAAATACCAGATGGCTTTAAAATTTTTTGTGTTAAAAGCAAGAAATTGTCTGTTTCAATTAACTTATTATATTTTTGTGTAGGTGCCACAATATCGAATTTTTTGAATATTTCGTTAAAAATGGGATCAGCTTTTAAATTGTAATCTGGATTATCAGGCATGGCTATTTTTTTAAATTTATATGCTGTGACTAGGTCTGGTAATTTTTCGAATAATTCTCTATAGCTATTTTTTGTTTGTTCGCTTTTATTAAAAAATAAAATGAAGTAAAGGTTATTATCAGATTCCAAAATTGATTTTTTGAATTTCCGGTTGGACATTGTTGTGTATATTAATTTGGCTATAAATGGATATACTATGATAAAAAATAGTCCAATAATTATCCAGCTCATCAATTGCCTTTTATCTGTAAGATATTCGTTAATCCAAATACAGATTATTAAAAAGTCTACGATTATGAAAAGCGGTCTTAAAGTATTTAATTTGCAATATCGCCAAGTCGTTTTGTTGATTTCTCTAAAATTTTGCTTTGTTATATGTGATGTAAACATCCAAATTTCTCCTTAAATTTATAGTTACTTTAAAGTATAGCTGATGAAATCGAAAGAGATGGTTAAACTTTTCAAGCAAAATGGTTTTGCTGAAAAGTCGCATCAGGGTTCCCATTTGAAAATGTATAAAATCCAGCAACAAGGGTGGCAATCCCTATAAAAAGGGGTCTAATCGTTTGAATGTTGAACTGCATAATTTGCTTCGTCTGGTGAAAATTTCTCACCATATTGAGAGGTAAGTTGATCGCGAATTTCTTCGGTAGAAAGATGTTCGACTTGTTCATAATTTTTAGCTGAAGCCAGGGCGTTTGCATTATAGTCAGTTTGCAAATTGTCTGTAGCATACTGTGTTGCTTGCGGCAAAAATTTATTTCCATACTCAGAAATTAATTGATCATAAATACCTTGTTTGTACATATGTTGTGAATCAGAGTATATTTGAGTATCTGTTAAAGCGTCACTGTGATCTGATATCTGATTGAACAGACGATTTAGTCGGTTCTTGTGATTTAGGTGCTGATTAGCTGTCGTCAGTTTCATCATCATAAGGACTGACAATTGCAATTACGACAATGGCAAAAATTATTGCCTAAAACTGCCAACGTTTGTAAGAATATTTTTAATTTTTTGACTAACTGGTTGCGGATACTGATTTTGCTGGTTGATTTGGATTGTGTCCGTTATTAAATTTTCCTATAAGTATATTTTTAATCATAAGTATCACAATAATTTCTAATTTAAGTATATCAAAAAAAACAGTTATTTTTGTACATTTTTAGTTTTAGCAAGTGAATAGTTTTTCAGACAGAAATACAATTCACAACATTAATCACTACCAAATTATTGTATTATAAAATTATTTATGTTATGGTGCATTTTTTGAATTAATGTTATTATTTTAATCTAATGTAGGTTAAGTTTAAAAATGTAACTGATTTAGAATTACTTATGAGTGGTGTTCACAGTAAAAGTGTATAATTATTTATTGTGAGAATACAAAATCTGTTCTAATGTGTTAAATGAACTGTGATCAATTGTCCAAAGACTGACGACTTAAAAAGCTGATACTTATGGGATATTTTTATGGTAAATAGAAGAATGGTTTGGTTGGGTGGCTTATTTTCAATATATATGACTTGGATTTACTATTCTAATTTGAATTTCAAAAATGCTATTTATATGATCTTATTTGAAACAATGGGAGTACTTTTTGTTACCATTTTGGGGACATGCTTGGCAATTTTATTGGATTCTGCCTTTGTTGCATCGGCCTTAATAGAGTTGTTAATAATAATTACAACCGTAATTAATAATATTGATTGGTTTAAAAAGTGGTCTTTCACGGGATTATTGAGTCCAATTAAAATTTTACAAAATAATTTTTCTTCTTACTGGTTAATGATTTATACAGGATTAATTGTGACATTCATTTCTATTTTTATAATTGCTATAAGACCCAAAAATAAAATTTAATTATTTAGTAACTAGAAGGAGAAAAATTATTTTATGATAATAAATTTTAATAATGTCAGCAAGAAAATTAACGGTATAAATGTTGTTAATGATATGAGTTTTTCACTTGCTAAAGGACATGTTTTAGCGTTATTAGGTCCAAATGGTGCAGGTAAAACTACTACTATCAGGTTGTTGACTGGGCTAATTGTACCAAATAACGGAGATATTGTTATTTTTAATCAGAAATTAAATTCTCGCAAAGTAGCAGATAAATTAAGGGAAAAAATAAGCGTTCAAAATGACGGATCATTGTATGAAAATCTAAGTATAATGGAAAATTTACGTATTTGGGCTAATTTATATAATATTCCTGCAAAAAGGGCTATGTCAGATATTGCTGAGTTATTGGATGTATTTGAGCTGGTATCTAGATCGGATGACAAGGTAAAGCAATTAAGCAAAGGAATGAGACAAAAAGTATTGCTGATTAGATCATTATTACCTAAACCAAAATTATTAATATTGGATGAACCTACATCTGGTTTGGATCCACAAACATCTCGGAAGTTAATTGATTGTCTTGAGAGTTATATTGAAGAGAAAGATACTACAATTATTATGGCTACTCATCAATTAGATGGTCTAGAACAATTAGCAACGGATATTTTAATAATGAATAGTGGACGGGTAATTGTCCAAGGAGAATCAAATAGATTAATTAATGAACATTGGCCAACTACACAATTAAAAATAGAGTTGGATAATGCCAACAAAGCTAGAGATTATTTTGATCAAAATTTTTCTAATAATTACTTCTTTAAAAATGAAAAAGTTTATTTAACAGTGAAAAACAAACAATCCATTCCTAAAATAATTGCTACGATTACATCAAATGTTGATGTAATCGGAATTAACAAAGTTGAACATACAATTAAAGAATTATATTTTGATCTATTAGGTAAAGGAGTGCTGTAAGTGAATAAAAATAGAGTTGTTACTATTATGAATAAAGAATTGTTAGAAATAAAAAAAGATAAAGCAACGCTGACATCATTGTTCATCATACCTATAATTTTCAGTATAATTTTACCCTTATTAATCATTATTGGAGGTACTAGGAATGCTTTAATTCAAAATGTAAGTGGCATTAATCAGTTTTTGGGGAATTTAAGTGTCAAGTTTTTACCGAATAATATTTCTCATAGTCAAATTGGTACGTACGCTTTGTTTATTTATTTTTTCATTCCATTATTTTTATTAATTCCAATTATTGTTTCTACTGTTATTGCTAGTACTAGTTTTGTTGGTGAAAAAGAAAATAAAACATTGGAAGGATTGCTGTATACACCTGTCACTGATTCAGAATTAATCTTGGGCAAGATTATGGCAGCAGCTATTCCAAGTGTTTTTATAACTTGGGGATCTATATTAATTTACGGTATTATTCTGGATACTGTTGGTTTAACTATTTTTGGTAGAGTTATTTTTCCTAATGCTGTTTGGATCACTGTAGGATTTGTTTTAGTTCCGGTAATTACTTTTTTATCTATATTATTGGTAATTATGGTTTCCCAAAGAGTTTCATCTAGTAAATCTGCACAATCGGTTTCTATGGTTTTGATTTTACCGCTTATTGGATTAATAATTTCTCAAGCAAGTGGATTGCTGATTTTTAATGTTTTAGTAACGTTATTATTAGCATTTATTTTGGTAATAATTGATTTTGTAATATTTAAAATAGTAGTTAAAAAATTTAATCGTGAAAAAATTACATTAAATTTATAATTCATGGAGGTTATAAAGTTGAAAATTATAGGTTTGATAAATGACAAATTAATTCCTTATTCTAGATGTAATAGTAATCCTATACAGATAGCAGAAAATGAAATAAAAGTTGGCACTTTAGATGTTAATAAACCAAGATTTGATAAAGGCAGTTATAAAAATGGTGGTTTTGTATTAATAAAAGTACTTTCTTTTTCGTGTAATTATCGTGACAAAGCTATTATTGTGAAAAATGGTAATAAAATCAATTATGGACTTGAGAGTGAAGCATCTCCTATATCATATTTTGGATCTGATTTTGTTGGCGAAGTAATAGCAATTGGTCCAGATGTTAAAGATTTAAAAATAGGTGATAGAGTTATTCCTGACTGTGCATATCCTGATGCTCCTGCTCCTAATGTTGCCCCTGGGGTTGTTACTAATGAAACATCAAAAGGTTGGTTAAGTCTCCATCATTCTAAATTATTGAAAATAGACACTAAGATATCTAATAATATTGCTGCGGGATTTTCTATTGGTGGCCAAACATCTGAAAGTATGATTAGACGTAGTAATATAAATAGTACTGAACGTGCACTAGTATTGAGTGCACGTTCTAATACTTCGCTATTTATAATTAGAGGATTGCTGAATCGTGGTATTAACACTACTATTTTATCAACTACACCATGGAGCAAAGAAGAATTGAGTACTGTGCAAGGTGCAAAGTATTTTTATATGGAACGTAAAAATATTAAATGGCCAGATATTCTGGAAAAATTTGATGTCATTTTTGATCCTTTTTTTGATCTTCATATTGGAACCGCTGTCAATCACCTCAATGTAGGAGGTAGATATATTACATGTGGTTATAAAAATCAGCATAAAACTTTTTATGAGCCGACTGATTATGTAATTGAAAATAAACTACAAGATATTATGCTCCAAGTAATGATAAATAATATTTCAATTATAGGTAATTGCATTGGAACCACTGAAGATTTGGTTCAAGCTATAAGAAGATATGACATAAAGAATCCACCTTTTAAAATTTATGGATCATTTACACCAAATAATGGAGATGATTTTTTACACCAAACTTATAATGTTAATGCTCGTTTTGGCAAGGTTATTATGAACTATCGAGAATAAGGTGATTCTAGTTTTAGATCTAATTTGTTCGCCACAGTTTCTCTAGGTGTCATGATTAGTATTTTGAAGGAAAATAATCTGCTCGGTAATACTTATGGACAAACGCTGTTATTGTTCGGTGTTTTAGGCGAAATTATTCCATTATTAGGGTTGACTATTTATTCCTCCATTAAAAGTGGCAATGGTGGCACTTTATGGTTACTTTCACTTGTTTTTTTAGCTGCCTCCTTCCTATTGACACGTTTTCGCAACTTTTTTAAAAATTTCAATAAATTTACTAAATCGACTACGCAATTAGACATGCGTTTTGCCTTCTTGGTCATTGTCATTTTGGTTGTTTTGGCGATGTCGGTCGGCGCAGAAAATATTTTAGGCGCGTTCTTAGCGGGTATTGTGATTAAATTACTAGAACCGCAAAAGAGTACGGAAATGAAATTAAATGCGATTGGCTATGGTTTTCTAATTCCATTTTTCTTTATTTTGACTGGTGTTAAGTTAAATCTCGTTACGCTTTTGAGCTCCAAAACTACGCTTATTTTGATTCCGCTAATATTGGTGGCTTTCCTGCTGGCAAAATTGCCGAGCTATTTTGGCTTTCAATTACTTTTTTCCAAGAAAAATTCTATCGCTGGTACTTGGCTTTCTGAAACAACCATTACTTTAGTGATATCCGGTGTCGCCATTGCGCAAGATATTCACGCGCTAACGGCTGCGCAAGGTGGCGCTTTCACAATTGGAGCTGTTTTGACTTGCTTGCTGGGTCCACTGATGTTTAAAAAATTGTATCAACCCAAAGAGCAGCAGATAGCTAAGACCAATGTTCATATTCTGGGGGCAACATCTTTAGCTGCCGCCGCTTGCCAAGAGTTGCCCAAGGAGTGGTATGATGTGTCTCTTTATACCAATCATCAAGAGAATTACGATACGTATCAAGATCATGTATCAATAACTATGGTGCCTAACTTGGATGAGGATGTCCTAATTCAAGACGGTGTCTTTGATACTGATGTTCTCGTTGTTTCGCAAATCCATTCCAAAACTAATTATGAGTTAGCTTTAGCAGCTAAAAAGTATGGTGTGGAGCGCGTTTTAGTTCGGCTGGATAATCCTGATCCGGAGGAAGCCAGTCAAATGGCGGAAGAATTGGCACAAGCTAATGTTGAATATTTCAGCACATTTGATGTAGGTGTAGGTGTTTTGCGGTCAGCCATTGAATCACCACGGATTTTACCGCTTATTACTTCGACGCATTCCCAAATCTTCGAATTTGAGATTTTGAATCCTAATTTTGCTGGTACCCAGATTTCCCAGCTGCCTAAAGATATTACTGTCAGCAGAATTATCCGGCAAAGAAAGCCACTGGTTCCGCATGGCGAAACGATCATGCAATTACACGATCACTTAATTTTGACAGGACCTTGGGACGAAATTTCTGAATTGCATACCACTTTAAGTAATCCGAAATAAAGATAGTCTATTGGGACGCAAATTTACTAAAAGTTAAGCACTTAATTTAAGTGCTTTTTTTGAATTCTAGGTTATTTTAAATAAGTAAGGTATGATAATAATAACCTTGTGGACAGTTTTTAGGCTAAATTTACGATTGTGAGATGATTATGATGAATACGGTAACCATTGTCGGGAGTATTAATTTAGATAATAATTTGCGAGTTGAACAGTTGGTTCGTCCGGGAGAGACGATTCATGCGAAAGAACATTATACAGCTGGTGGTGGTAAAGGTGCCAATCAAGCTGTAGCTGCGTGTCGTGCAGGCAGTCAAACTCATTTCATCGGGGCAGTTGGTGATGATGCGCCAGGGCAGATGATGCGTCAAATGTTGCAAAATGAAGACATTGATGTGACTGGAATTCAGACGATTGCTGACCAGACAACGGGACAAGCTTTTATTTCTGTCGATGATGCTGGTGAAAACAATATTATCATTTATGCAGGTGCCAACTTTGATTTTGGTGTATCTGAGGTGCAGGTACAAACAGTGACGATTCAAAAGAGTGATTTTGTTATTGCACAATTTGAAACATCATCAGAGGCTACGATCGAAGCCTTTAAATTAGCACAGGCATCTGGTGTCAAAACAATCTTAAATCCGGCACCAGCCAAAGCCGAGATTGCACCAGAGTTATTGGCATTGACAGATATTATTATTCCCAATGAAACGGAAGCACAAGTGATCACAGGTGTTCAAGTTGTAGATGAAGCTTCCGCCAAACAGGCAGCGACTGCATTACATGCTTTAGGTGTCGCGGTTGTTATCATAACTGTTGGTGCGCAAGGGGCCTATTATGATGATGGTCAGACTTTTGCTTTGGTGCCGGCGTTGAAAGTGCACGCGGTTGACACGACAGCCGCCGGTGATACTTTTATTGGCGCTTTAAGTAGTATCTTGCACCCTGATTTGTCCAATTTAGCAGATGCGATTTTGTTAGCGAATCAAGCTTCGTCGATTACTGTGCAACGTTATGGTGCGCAACCTTCTATTCCGTATCAAAAAGAGATTGAGCAATTATCTAAGTAAAATCAATGAGACTAAGATAGCATTTGATCTTAGTTTTTTTGAACTGATTTAAAGCAATTGTAAAAAATAAAATTTCAAAAAATCAAACCATGATTTTTGTTAAAATTTATTCGACAAATTGCTAGGTGGTTATCGATTGACTAGTTTAATCAAGAGAAAAATCAGAATTACTGGCAAAATGAGCCAGACTAACTTTAATAAGAGGAAGATAACTGTGAGAATTAAGATTACTGGAAGTAGATGAACGGAAAATTTAAAGACGTTCCAAATGAGACTGAGAATCGCTAAAATTAATAATAATAAGAGTAAAGTAAACATTATTTTTGCCATCTTTCTTTGAAATCAAATTAATTTACCGAAATTATATGTTAAAACGTGGGATTAATTCAAGTTTATTTGCGATGATTATTTTAAAATTATGAAATGCGAGTAAAATAATCCTTTGAAAGGAGAAGTTAACATGGCAAAAGTAGAAAGTTTCACCTTGGATCATACAAAAGTGAAGGCACCTTATGTGCGATTGATCAGCGAAGAACATGGTGTGAAGGGCGATATTATCAGTAATTATGATTTGCGGTTGGTTCAACCGAATGAAAATGCGATTCCCACAGGTGGTTTGCACACTATTGAACATTTGTTAGCGGGTTTGTTACGTGATCGTTTGGAAGGTGTGATTGATTGTTCACCTTTTGGCTGTCGGACAGGTTTTCATTTGATTGTTTGGGGACAACATTCCACAACTGAGGTGGCCAAAGCGCTTAAGAGTTCTTTACAGGAAATTGCTGAACAGATTACTTGGGATGATGTGCAAGGCACCGATATTTATAGTTGTGGTAATTATCGCGATCACTCTTTATTCAGTGCGAAAGAATGGTGTCAAAAGATTTTAGCAGAGGGCATTAGTGATCAACCCTTTGAACGAAATGTTATTTAGCAAAAAAGACCAGATAGTATTTATCAGCGATGATAATTTACTATCTGGTTTTTTACATGATTTACTAGAATTGTGTAATACAAAGAATTACGCGTCCAATGATTTGAACATCATCAAAATCAGTTAATGAATAAGTTAAACTATGAAAACGTGGATCGTTAGAATCTGGACGAAAAATAATAGTTTGCTTGATTGCATCATAAAAATAACGTTTAACGGCCAATTCTTGATTAACTTTAAAAACAACTAAATCGTTATTATGTAATTCAGCAATTTCAGTAACCGACTTGACAGCAATTAATGCATTATTCGGTAAAACCCGATTCATGGATTCGCCATTAACTTTAATTGTAAAAATATCTTGTTGACCAGCATATTTACCCAAAAAGAGATCGGGCAAATTTAAAATTTTGGATTGTTGCTTGGTCAAAGCCTCCACATTTTCTGGTAATCCAGCAGAAAGACCCTTGTCAAAGTAGGTATAAGAATGGTTTTGACTAGGGTCATGAGCATCTTTTTGTTGCAGATCATAAAGAAATTGGGGAGTCACCTTAAATGTATGGGCATAAGTAGCAATTTCTTGTTCACTTAAAGCACGTTTTTGATTTTCATGATTAGAAATTGTATTTTGACTAAAGCCAGTCAGTTTGCTTAATTGAGCTTGTGTTAAATGTTGCTGAATCCTTAATTTTTTAATAATTGGTCCTAAAACATTTTTAACCATTAAATTCCTCCTTGAGATAAATATATCACAGAGAGCTATTTTTTATCAAATTAGAATTTTGTAATTCGAGATTGACATAAATATCTCAATATGAGATATTATAAAAAGAGGAGGCTAAATAGATGGCACGAATCGATAAAAAAACGCTGAAGGAAATTTATGTACATCCACAGACTAAATTAAAAGCCTTGAGAATAAACAATGGTTTGACAACAGCGGAGATGGCAGAATTAATTGGTTTAAAAAATCGACGCCAATACGAACAAAAGGAACGCGGTAAGGCACCTTTCCATGATTATGAGATGTATATTATATCTCATAAATTCCACGTTTCGATTAAACATTTATTCTATGATTGGGATACATAATAACGACGAAAAAGCATGCTTTATAGCTATTATCGCTATTTCATTATCAACCATAGAATTAAATAAATTATTAAACCTGGAAAGGGAGTTAAAGTTAACAACACCCAAATTATGCGGAGTAAATTAGCGTTCCAGTCAAAATGAACGGCTAACCCTCCTAAAACACCAGCAACTACACGATTACGACTAGAACGACGGATAGAAATATGCATAAAAATCACCTATTTATTTTTAATTTATTATTTGTGCTTATCTTATCATAGGTTAGGTGTATAATGTAGTTCCTTGGCAGGGGTACTTAAGAGCAGTAACTTTTAAAGTTACTGTTTTTTTGTGGAATGAAAAATATTTAGTAGAAATTTGATATACTAATTGAGTAATTTATTTAGGAGAGCATCGAAATGACAGTTTTTCAAAACAAAAAGGCTAAATTATTGCAGTTTTTCACATTAATTATCGTGGTAGCAATGTTACTATCGGCGTTGTTTTTTTTACCACAACGTCTGCGCAGCCAAACAGGAGTTTTGAGCTTATTAATTATAATTTTGGGTATGATCTTTGTGGTTGGTTGGTATTTTTGGCGTCGAATGACAATTCGAACTAAAGTCAAAATAGCCTGGCTTTTATTTATTTGTGGCGTTGCACTCCAAATTATATTGATTCTAACCTTGAGTACCGGGAGTACTTGGGATCCGCAGGTAACACTCAATTCATTGGTCAGGCGTTATGTCTATAAAGATAAAAGTATACCGTTTCATACCATGACTTATAATTATTTGTCGTATTGTCCCAACAACTTATTTTTGTTTTATTTCTACGCTGGTTTGCAAAAAATGGCATTGTGGCTCCATGTTACTTTATCGTGGACCTTCATCAACTGGTTTAATGCTTTGGCAATTGATGTGTCTGTTTTGATTTTTTATGCGACAGGTAAAAAAATCTTACCTAAAAATCAATCTCTACTATTGTTTATCTTACTTACCTTGACTTTTATTTGGAGTCCTTGGGTGGTCATTACCTATACCGATACACTTTCATTGTTGACGACGTCGTTAGCCCTCTGGCTCCTCATTTTGTTACTGCGAACGAAAAGTTCATGGCGTTATTTAGAAGCAATTAGCATGGGATTAGTCATAGCGATTGGCTATTATCTCAAAGCTTCCAGTGTAATATTTGCAGTAGCTGCATGTTTGATTAGTTTAATCATGGTGATGTTTAAATCGCCTAAACGTTGGCGAAATGTCGGTTTATTGGCAACAGCTTGTGTGAGTTTTGGCTTGTTTTTCGGTCTTTTTGGTCAGATTAATAAAACGCAAAAGCTTTATCCGATTAATACATCATTGAAACATCCATCGACATATTATATGATGTTGGGTTCGCAAGGCGTTGGAGATTGGAATCAACGAGATTTTGCACGAATGTTAGCAACAAAAGGCCAGAATAATAAGCGTAAATTGAGTATTGATGTTTATACGCAACGCGTTAAAAAGATGAATTGGCGTTATTTACCATTTTTGGCACGCAAATTTTACTACACGGTCCAAGATGGTTCTTGGGGTTGGGGGCGCAATTCCAATGCAAATGGTTTTTTGTTACAGACTCGACCCCAGAAACGGACAATCGGGGGATATTTACGTAGTTTGTTCTATCCTTTGGGACGTCATGTTTCGATTTTTTATGTTGTTGCGCAGTGCTGGTGGATCTTGTTATTAGTTTTGGCTCTACCCAGCTGTTGGCAGCAATTGAAGAGACAACCTAATTTGTTACAAAGTGGTTTGAATTTGACAATTTTGGGTAGTATTTTGTATTTATTATTGTTTGAATCGGGGATGAGTCGCTATTTGATTCAATTTTTGCCCTTTTACTTGACCGTGATTGTGCAACCATCTTTCCGATTAGACAATCAATCTTCGGGGCTATCGACGGACAATGATGCTAAATGACCATCAACTAAGGAAAGTACATCTTTGATATCAACAGTTACCGAGCGACCAATTTTACCAGCCGAAATAGTAATTTGTTGATCAATTTGGGCTTGTGAATCAAAGTATATCGGGTAATTATGCTGTTCACGAATGCCAATTGGACTATTTGCGCCATGTTCAAAGCCAGAAGTTTGTTTTAATTTTTTTAAGGGTACCATGGCGACTTTTTTATTTTGAGAGGCTTGGGCTAAAAGCTTATAACTCAAGTGTTTATTCAATGGAATGACGCCAACAAGGGGACCAGTTTTATTACCATCTAAAACTAATGTTTTGTAAATAGTTTGTGGTGTGGTTGTTTGTTCAGGGCTAATTTGTTGAACATCGCCTTGTTTTTGAGTAGCAAAAGTGACTGATTGGTATGCAATCTGGTTTTTATCTAAGATTTTTTCGACTAAGGTTTTTGATAAACGTTTCTTTTTTGACATAGTTGTTCTCCTTTAGTGTAGATTATTTTATAATTTTAACATGACTATAATTTGGTTTTTAGGTGATAAAAATGTTTAATACACACAAACATCATAAGATAGATTTACAGCAACAAGATTTTGCAAAATTGTTATCACGGACTGCACTTGATGATGATCAGATGTTGGCAACACAACGACGTTTTGACCATTTGGTTAAAAAATATCAAGATGGTAAAAAAAATTCAAGTAAGGATCATGTAAATGAGTGATGAAAAATGGAATCGGCTAGCGATTTTAACCGAACCGCAAAATTTTGAGTTAATTAGTAGTGTTTTAATCGCACAACAAATTTTAGGAATTGAGAATCTGCCCAATGACCAAGGTTTAGCAATTTATTTACCAGCACAGCAATTAACAAAGCAGTGGTGTCAAGAGTTGGCTGATCAGTTTAGTACATGGGGCCTAAATGCTCAGCAATATCATTTACAAATTCAAGAAAATGTGGATATGCATTGGGGAAAACAGTGGCAGCAGTATTATCAGCCAGTAGCTGTAACCCACTTTTTACGCATAGTTCCTGCTTGGCAAACCACAGCAACGCCACAGCCAACAGAAATTTTGATGCGACCACAGGAATCTTTTGGAACAGGTGAGCACCCGACGACTAAATTATGTCTGCAAGCCTTAGAAATTTATGTAGATGATCAAAAATCACTAATTGATGTTGGGACCGGAACCGGTATTCTAGCAATTGCGGCTGCTAAATTAGGTATAAAACAACTTTATGGTTATGATATTTCATCGGAAGCCGTGCAAGTTGCGCGAGATAATTTTCAGTTAAATCAATTGAATGCGACATTCACAGTCCAGCAAAATTCATTGTTAGATGGGATTGATCAAACAGCTTCTGTGGTAACAGCTAATATGTTACTAGAACCGTTAGTAGCTTTATTGCCGCAATTGGCCAGTCATGTCCAGTCAGCTGGTTATATTATTTTGTCTGGTTTCTTGGTGGAGCAAATAGATCACCTAACATCGTTGATTTCACAACAACCCTTTGTAGTTTTGCAAACTTTAACTTTAGATGGTTGGGGTTGCATCATTGCCCAAAAGGAGCTGGATTAAGATGCAACAAGTCTTTTGGTCACATATACTAGCACCAGATGAGCAGCAATTAGAGTTGGGCGATTCATATTATCAACATTTGATTAGGGTTTTGCATTTTCAGGAAAAATCACAGTTCTGGTTAGTTGATGCACAACAACAAACTTTTTTAGCAACGGTAGAACAGATTACTACAAAAAATTTCGTGGTGCGTTTACAAGCTAAAAGTCGACGTCAGACGGAATTACCTGTGCAAGTAACGGTGGCTTGTGCTTTGTCTAAAAAAGATAAAGTTGAGTTAATTGCCCAAAAAGCTACGGAATTGGGTGCTACGAAGATGATTTTTTTTGAATCACGATATTCAATTATGAAGTGGAAAAAAAATGTTCAAGCTAAGAAAATTGCACGACTACAGGAAATTGTCACCGCCGCAGCTGCGCAGTCGCAACGTTTGTTCATTCCAGAAGTGAGTTATTTCAATTGGGCACAGTTATTGGATTACCGTGCAGATTATCGTTTGGTGGCATACGAAGAGGCAGCTAAGCAAGGAGAAATTGCTCAGTTAGCCCAAACTTTACAACAAGTACCTCCGCAGGCTTCACTGATTTGTTTATTTGGACCAGAAGGTGGTTTTAATGTTGAAGAAATTGCTCAATTGAGGCAAAATAAATATACTAGTTGTGGTTTAGGTCCACGCATTTTGCGTGCTGAAACAGCACCCTTGTATTTTTTGAGTGCATTATCATATCAGATTGAATTAAATAAGGAATATTAACGTGAAAAAGAATATTGTAAAGTTTTGGAATTCACCATATTGTAAGATTATTTTATTAACGATTGTATTAACAATGCTTGTTCCATTAATGATGAGCGCTTTTAAAGTTGGTAAAGCTTGGCGAGTGGGATTGTCATTTTTAGTCTTAAATTTATGTTTAGCGGCTTTATTTGGACATTGGATTAAAAAGACGCAACAACCTAAATGGACTTTTGGAATTTTGCCTGTTATTTTTTTGGTGTTAGTTTTGTTGCGTTATTTAACGAGCTTTTACGCTTATTTATTAGTTGTGTTGTACCTACTAGTTGAATATTTGGCTTTTTTATTAACTCATAAATTGAGCGACTAAAATTATGAGTAAATGAAGGTGAAAAACATTGTCGAAAGAAAAAGTTTATACAGCAGATGAAGTTTTTGATTTATGTTCACAATATATGAATGACAGACATGTCTCTTATATTAAAAAGGCTTATGAAATGGCGGATTATGTCCATCAGGATCAAAAACGTGCTTCTGGCGAAGCTTATATTGTACATCCGATTCAAGTAGCGGCCATTTTGGCTCAATTAAAAATGGATCCAGATACGGTTTCGGCAGGTTTTTTGCATGATGTGGTCGAAGATACCAAGATTGTGTCAGCAGATATTCGAGAATTATTTGGTGATGATGTTTGCAATATTGTTGAAGGTGTTACGAAAATTTCAAAATATAAATATAAGTCACATCAAGAATTACTAGCGGCTAATCATCGTAAAATGTTGTTAGCGACAGCCAAAGATATGCGTGTGATTATGGTTAAGTTGGCCGATCGTTTAAACAATATGCGCACTTTGAATTATTTGCGTCCTGATAAGCAGTATCGAATTGCGAATGAGACTTTAGAAATTTATGCGCCGTTGGCTGATCGTTTGGGAATCAGTACGATTAAATGGGAACTGGAAGATCTATCTTTACGCTACTTGAATCCGCAGCAATATTATCGGATTGTTCATTTGATGAATTCTAAGCGGACACAGCGGGAAGCTTATATTCAAGAAGCCGTGCAAAAAGTGAAGAACAATATTGATCAACTTCACTTGCATTATGATATTAGTGGTCGTGCTAAGCATATTTATTCAATTTATAAGAAGATGCAGGAAAAGCATAAGCGCTTTGAAGAACTGTATGATCTGCTGGCGATTCGGGTGATGGTCAATTCAGTTCAGGATTGTTACAGCGTTCTGGGCAATATTCACGCACAATGGAAGCCCATGCCAGGACGATTTAAAGATTATATTGCTGTACCCAAGGTTAATGGCTATCAATCGTTGCATACTACGGTGATGGGACCACACGGACGCCCGTTAGAGGTTCAGATTCGGACATATGATATGCATCAAATCGCTGAATTTGGGGTTGCTGCGCACTGGGCGTATAAAGAAGGTACTAAATCGGCTATTCAGCTGGATCAAAATGATCAGCAAATTGATGTTTTTCGAGAAATCATGGAAATCCAAGAAGAAACCACTAATGATGCTGATTTTATGCAAAGTGTTAAGGGTGACATTTTTAGTGATCGGGTTTATGTCTTTACGCCAAAAGGTGAAGTTTTGGAGTTGCCTAAGGGTTCCATTCCATTAGATTTCGCGTATCAGGTGCATACCGAAGTGGGCAATCATACAATTGGTGTCAAGGTTAATGGCAAGATGGTGCCGTTGGATTATAAATTGCGGAATGGTGATTTAGTTGAGTTGTTGACGCAAAGTAATGCTACTCCTAGCCCAGATTGGGAAAATTTAGTTTATACAACGCGAGCTCGTAATAAAATTAAACGTTATTTCAAAAGTGTTGATCGTCAAAATAATATTGAGCTGGGTCGTAATAAACTTGAACGTGAATTATTAGACCGTAATCTGGCACCAAAGAATTATTTAAATAAGAAAAGTCTGCAAAGTGTGTTGGAACGCTATAATTTTGACAATGAAGACGAACTATTGGCGACGGTAGGGTACGGTGAAATTTCGACAATTGGCGTTGTTAATCGCTTGACCGAAAACGATCGCAAAAAGCAAGAATTGCAAAAGCAGCAAGAGCTCGAGCAGCAAATTATGCGTGATGCACATCACAATGATGACGGTAATAGCGATGCAGAACTATCAACGCCAAATAATGAAACAGAAGATCGTGAGATTAATATTTTAGGTGCAGATAACTTGTTAATTCATATGGGGAAATGTTGTACGCCTATCCCAGGTGATAAAATTGTGGGTTATATTACCAAGGGCCGTGGAATTACAATTCACCGCCAAACTTGCCCCAATCTCCAGAATGAAGATGAATCTAGTCGTTTAATTGAAGCTCAGTGGGGCAATATTCGGCAGCATAGTTATATCGTTAAGTTAGAGATTTTTGGTTATAATCGAAACGGATTGTTAACGGATGTTTTACAGGTAGTTAATAAACAAAGTAATCTTTTGTCGGGAGTGAATGGTCGAATTGATGCTGATCGAATGGCACATATTACTTTGTCAGTTAAAGTCCGCAATTTAACACATTTGAAAGATATTATCAATAAATTGAAGAATGTTCCGGATGTATATGATATTCAAAGAGTTATTAATTGAGGTGAATTATGAAGGTATTGGCACAAAGAGTAATGCAAGCACAGGTTAGTGTGGATCAAAAAGTTATTGGACGGATTTCACGAGGCTTGTTATTGTTTGTTGGATTTGGTTTAACCGATACAGTCGTCCAAGTTGATTATTTGGCTCAGAAGATTTTACGAAGTCGAATTTTTGAAGATGAAAATGGAAAAACTAATTTGGCGATCACAGATGTTGAGGGCGAAATTTTGTCGATTTCTCAATTCACTTTATATGCCAATACTAAAAAGGGCAATCGACCAAGTTTTGTGGAAGCTTTAGCACCAACAAAAGCGCAAAAATTATATGAAGATTTTAATCAGCAATTGCGGCAAAGTAATTTAACTGTACAAACTGGTCAATTTGGTGCGGATATGCAGGTTCAACTCATTAATGACGGACCAATGACGATAATGTATGAAAAGGAAAATAATGATGTTTAAAAATTTTGTGTGGGATTACGATGGTACTTTGGCAGATACCTATGCAGGAATTGTTAGAAGTTTGCAGCAGACAGCAGAATATTTTGGTTGGCAACAATGTCCAGAACGCCAAATTTTATATCGTCAAAGTAAGCTTACTTCGGTTACGCAAATTTTAAAAGTTTGTGCGCATGAATGCCAGCAAGAATTTGCGGCGGTCCAAGCCTATTATCAAAAACTTGATCATCAAGCGCAGCAAGATGTTCAATTGTATCCACATGCGCCGCGTGTTTTGCAGACAATCCAACAAAATGGTGGGCAAAATTTTTTGTTAACTCACCGAGATGATCAAGCATTGAGTTTGTTGAAGGAACAAGGCATTTATGATTTGTTCAGTGGTTTTGTGACAGCTAGTCAACCATTTCCGCGCAAGCCTGATCCCACAGCGTTAAATTATTTAATGCAACACTTTTGTTTAGAAAAAGCGGAAACGATAATGATTGGTGATCGCTCTTTAGATGTAGAAGCAGGGCATAATGCTGGGATAACAAGTGCGTATTTTGATGTAGACAGTTTTCACGATAGCGCCAATGCACAGATAATTGTTAAGAATTTGGATGATCTTACTAAATTGATTGCAAAATAAAAATTGAACTTCAGGATAATGCCTGGTGTTCAATTTTTTTGTCTAGGATATGAAAATTGTGTTTTTATTTAAAATGCTGAATTAATCCTTGGTAAATAGCATCAGCTAATTCAGCTTGGTATTTAGGGCTCTTAATTTTTTGATAATCCTTATTATTATCCAAGTAGCCACCTTCAACTAAAATGGCCGGCTGCTCATTTTCCCGTAAAACTTCGTAATTACCAAAATGGGTGCCTCGATTAGGTAGCGGCATGGTTTTTAATTGTGCACTAATGTTTTTGGCTAATTGCCGATCTTTTTTCCCCGAATAGTAATACGTCGTTAGACCAGAAGCATGACCGCTGTAGGCGGCATCAAAATGAATGCTGATAAAGACATCGGCATTTAATTTATTAGCTAAACGCGCACGATCAGCCAAAGGTACGCTTTGATCCTGACTACGAGTTAAAACAACATTTGCGCCAGTTTGTTGTAATTTTTGTTGCAAAAGTTTTACAACTTGGATGGTATAATTTTTCTCTTCGTGTTTTTGATTGCTGGATAAAGCGCCAGGATCACTACCACCATGACCAGCATCTAGGACAATTGTTGCTTCGGCTAGTTTAGTTGCTGCTGTTTTTATCGCATATTTGGTGTCAGAAATAGAAACTAAACCACTAGGAATATAGCCCTCATCGCCAGAATTTAATCTAACTTTGTAGAATTTACCACTACGACCTAAGTACGGTAAAGTTGTTTGATCGGTAATATGCGCAATAATTTTGGCATTCGTAGAAGGATTTTTAAAGATCCGCGTGTTGTTTTGCAAAGTAGTAACCGACTGGATATTAGTGGCTGTTTGGCGCTGTTGTTGCGTTTGATTTTGTTGAATCTTATCGGGAACTTTGTCAGTAATAATTAATTCAGAGTTGGGGATCCAACCAACCGTTTGGTTAAAAATAATTTGGCTCCAATCATTTTGCGAATAAACAATATTGACTTTCTGTGACTGAGACAGCGTTCCTAAAACTTCAGAATCTTTTTGGGGATATTTTTGTACATTAGTATTCGGTGCTTTGATCACACCAGAAGTATTACTGGAGGTGTTGGCGTCATTATTATTGATTAACCAACTAGCAACCCAACCGATTTTGTCGTCAGCAATGCGAACTTGATACCAATCATTTTTTTCATCAATGATTGTCAATTTTTCGCCGCGCTTGACTTGAGCAATCGTATCGTACGAAAGACTAGGACCCATGCGAACATTTAAAAAATTAGCTTTAACAATCATCTGATTCGATTGTGCTACAGCGATTGTCGAGTAACTAGCCGTTATAAAAAAAATAAAAATCAGGAGAAATTTTGCATAATTGTAATTTTTTATGTTAAATAATTGCTGTATTCGTTTCAACATCACAAGACATCCTAATATTTTATTAATACTATCTTATAATAATAAAAAATAAATAGCTATACATTCTAACTTGAATTTCTAATCGAAGATGGTAATATGTATTTACGTGAGTGTACGAACGATTATTATAACAGAGAGAATAGTTGGCTGAGAGTATTCATTAATCGTTGTGACAGTATCATTATGATTGAAATCCGTTGGGCAGGCGTTAACTGCAGCACTAATTAAGGTGGTACCGTGTAAATGATTTGCACCCTTGGCTGACAAGGGTGCTTTTTTGTTATCAAGTTCAGTAAAACGGCAATCTGGGATATTTATTGAGGAGGACTAATTAAGTGCAATATCAAAAACCTAAGGGAACTGTAGATATTTTACCAAGTGAATCGGAAAAGTGGCAGTTTGTTGAAAATACAGCACAAAAAATTTTTAAAAATTATCGTTATCAAGAAATTAGGACGCCAATGTTTGAGCAATACGATGTTTTTGCGCGTTCTTCTGGCGACACATCTGATGTGGTTTCCAAAGAAATGTATGATTTTGAAGATAAAGGGGGACGGCATTTAGCTTTGCGACCAGAAGGGACAGCAGGTGTTGTGAGGGCTTATGTCGAAAATAAGCTGTTTGCGCCCGAATATGTGCGTCCGTATAAAGTCTGGTATAAAGGACCAATGTTTCGTTATGAGCGTCCACAATCAGGACGCCAACGTCAGTTTCACCAAATTGGCGTGGAAGCTTTAGGCAGTGAGAGTCCACAATTAGATGGCGAGACGATTGCAATGGCGGTCAATTTTTTAAATGAATTAGGGATTAACAATTATCAAGTTGTACTTAATACATTAGGTGATCAAACCACACGGACAGCTTATCGGCAAGCATTAATAGACTATTTGGATCCTTTACGCGAACAATTAAGTGCTGATTCCAAAACGCGGTTGAGCAAAAATCCATTGCGAATTTTGGATAGTAAAGATCCTAAGGACCAGGAATTGGTGAAGAATGCTCCGTCTATTTTGGATTATTTGACGCCAGAAGCGACAGAGCATTTCCAACAAGTACGTCAATTATTGGATGCATTGCAAATTCCTTATACAATTGATTCTAACATGGTTCGAGGTTTGGATTATTACAATCACACTATCTATGAAATCATGGTGCAAAGCCCAGCTTTTGATAATCGTGAAATGACTGTTATTGCTGGTGGACGTTATAATGGTTTGGTTGAGCAATTGGGAGGACCAGATGTTTCCGGCGTTGGCTTTGGCTTAGGTGTTGAACGTTTGATGCTGTTATTAGAAGCTGAAAATCAACATTTACCAAAGGCACAAGGGCCAGATGTTTATTTGGTGAGTGTTGATTCTGCAGATTCTTTGGCAGTTTCTAAATTGTTGATGCAATTACGTCAAGCAGGAATTTACGCTGAACGAGATTATTTAAATAAAAAAGTTAAGGCACAGTTTAAGCAAGCTGATCGTTTGCAAGCCAAGTTTACGTTAACAATTGGTGATGATGAATTGCAAACAGGCCAAGCTAAGCTTAAACGTTTGACGGACGGTCAAGAATTTGTAGTGGATCTCAATGATCAGTCTTCGTTATTAGCACAAATAAAAAAAGAAGGACGTAATTAAATGAATAGAACAAATTATTGTGGTTTGATTGATGGCCAGTATTTAGGTCAGGAAGTTACTTTGGCTGGTTGGGTTCAAAAAAAGCGTAATTTAGGTAATTTGATCTTTGTTGATTTGCGCGATCGCGAGGGGATTGTCCAATTAGTTTTTAGTCAAGACAACAGTACTGAAGAAGCTTTACGACAAGCAGAAGAATTACATTCTGAATACGTCATTAGTGTACAAGGTAAAGTAGTAGCTCGCGATCCTGAGGCAGTGAATCACAAAATGCAAACTGGTGAGATTGAGGTTGCCGTCCAACAATTGCAGATTTTAAATCGTGCTAAAACGGTACCTTTCAATATTGAAAATGACGTAGAAGTTAGTGAAGAAACAAAATTAAAGTATCGTTATCTAGATTTAAGACGGCCAGAAATGCAACAAGCATTGCGCATTAGGTCAAAAATTGTGATCGCCGTCAATAGTTATCTGGATCAAACTGATTTTATCAATATTGAGACGCCAGATTTGGCTAAATCCACTCCTGAAGGTGCACGGGATTATTTAGTGCCTTCTAGAGTTTACCCGGGGAGTTTTTATGCTTTGCCGCAGTCCCCTCAAATTTTTAAACAGTTATTAATGGGTGCAGGTTTTGATCGTTATTATCAAATTGCACGTTGTTTTCGTGATGAAGATTTGCGGGGAGATCGTCAACCTGAATTTACGCAAATTGATTTAGAAACCAGTTTTTTGGACGCTCAACAAATTCAAGATATTACTGAAGGTCTTATTGCCAAAGTTATGCATGATGTAAAGGGCGTTGATGTGCAACTGCCATTTCCACGTTTAACTTGGAATGAAGCGATGGATCGTTTTGGTTCGGATAAACCAGACACCCGTTTTGGTATGGAATTACAAGATTTAAGTCCGGTATTTGCGGATTCTACTTTCAAAGTTTTCCAAAATGCACTGGCTAACGGTGGTCAAGTCAAAGCAATTGTCTTAAAAAATGCAGCTGATCAGTATTCTCGTAAAAAAATTGAAGAACAACAAGATTATATTAAACGGTTTGGTGCAAAGGGCTTGGCTTGGTTAAAAGTTTCAGGAGCAGATTTAACGGGCCCGGTGGCTAAATTTGTGCAAGACCAAGCAGAACAATTACAAGAACGATTAGATTTAGCCGATAATGATTTGGTGTTGTTTGTGGCTGATTCGCGTAAAGTTTGTGCGGATGCGCTCGGTTATTTGCGGAAACATTTTGCCAAAGAATTACAATTGTACGATGATGATCAATATAATTTTTTGTGGGTCGTTGATTGGCCACTATTTGAATATGATGAAGGTTTGGGTCGCTGGATTGCTGCACATCATCCGTTCACGATGCCTAATGAAGAGGATATTGCCTTATTAGAAACTAATCCGCATCAGGCCCATGCACAAAGTTATGATATTGTACTCAATGGTTATGAATTAGGCGGTGGTTCAATTCGGATTCACGAACGAGAAATTCAAGAAAAAATGTTCAAAGCCCTTGATTTTACACCGCAGCGGGCACAAGAACAGTTCGGTTTCTTATTAGATGCCTTGGATTATGGTTTTCCACCACATGGTGGCTTGGCAATCGGTTTGGATCGCTTTGCGATGTTGTTGGCTCACCGTAATAATATTCGTGATGTTATTGCTTTTCCAAAAAATTCTAAAGCTTCGGAACCCATGATGAAAGCTCCGGCCAGAGTTGCTCAAAAGCAATTAGATGAATTGGATTTAGAAATAAAAAAATAGCCTTTTAACTGAAAGACACCTCCAAAAAAGTTACAATTTCATTGGAGGTGTTTTTTTATGTATGAAGAACAAAAGCAAAAATTAGATCCATTACAGTATCATGTGACACAAGAAAATGGAACAGAGCGACCATTTGATAATCAATACGATAATTTTTTTGAACCAGGAATTTATGTGGATGTTGTAAGTGGAGAGCCGCTTTTTTCTTCGGCTAATAAATATCAATCAGGTTGTGGTTGGCCAGCATTTACGAAACCGATTCGACCGTTAAAGCAAAAGCATGATCAAAGCCATCAGATGGATCGGACGGAAGTTCGTAGTAAGAAAGCGGATTCACATTTGGGACATGTGTTTACGGATGGACCGAGAGCAGCAGGTGGCCTACGTTATTGCATTAATTCTGCGGCTTTAAAATTTATTCCGTTGGCAAAAATGAAGGCAGAAGGTTACGGTCAATATGTCGACCAGGTGGAGACGGCTAAAAATTAGTCTTTTATTAACTTAGTAATGTGTTAAAGTAGTCAATGCAAGATATTTAATAAAGGGCTAGGACTACACATCAATTATGAAAGATTTAGAAGAAGTTTTGCATCGCTACCGCACGCTTACCAAGTTATCTATTGCGTTAATTTACGCCATTTGTGTTTCTATTGCGGTTAATATTTTTTGGACTCCGGGTCATATTTACGGCTCGGGGATTACTGGTTTTGCTCAATTAATTTCAACTGTTTGTGGACGCTTTTTCGGCATCGGAATTCCGGTTGCATTTTTATATGCGCTCTTTAATATTCCATTGCTCATTCTTTCGTGGAAAAAAATCGGTCACAATTTTACGATTTTTACGATTGTAGCTGTTGTTTTATCAACAATTTTAATGCGTTCTTTGCATCCAGTTAAGGTTCAATTTGATCCAATTATTTGTGCTATTTTTGGTGGTGTCTTTAACGGTTTTGGTACAGGTTTGTCCTTGAAAAATGAATTATCTACAGGTGGCTTAGATATTATTGGCATTGTTTTGCGTAAAAAGGTCGGCGAAAGTGTAGGGACCATTAATTTGACTTTTAATTTGATTGTTGTCATTGGTTCTGGTTTTTTGTTTGGTTGGATCCATGCTTTGTATACTATTTTGAGTATTTTTATTAATAGTCGGGTGATCGATGCTTTATATACCCGGGACCAGAAATTGCAGGTAATTATTGTAACCTCGCATGCCCAAACAGTGATTAAACAAATTCAAGATGAAATGCGACGGGGAATCACGATTGTTAATGATGTTGAAGGTGCGTATCAACACGCACAAAAGACAATGTTGTTTACGGTAATTTCGCAATATGAACTGCCCACTTTTCGTCAGGCAATGCATGAATCTGATCCTTATGCTTTCGTAAGCATTACCGAAGCTAAAATGATTATGGGGCGTTTTTATCAAGAGCATATTTATTAATACTAATTGGCGGAAAAAGTGTTCAGCTGTAATTTTTCTTCAATGATCGCTGCAACTTCTTCAATTGATTTATTGGCGACATTGATAACCAAACAACCTAATTGATCGTATAAATTTTGGGCATATTGTAATTCTTGTTGAATTTTTTCAGTACTAGAATAGTTTGTTTGAGCTTTTAGACCATACGACAGCATCCGTTCTTCTCGGATTTTGCGTAAAACTTCCTCATCGTTAGTCAAACCAACAATTTTTTGTGGATCAATTTCCCAGAGTTCATCAGGTAATTGAACACTAGGAACTAAGGGCAAATTCATAACTTTAATTTCTTGATTGGCTAGGTAAAAAGTTAGGGGTGTTTTCGAAGTTCGAGAAATCCCTAATAAAACAACATCAGCTTCGACCATGCTATGTGGATTTTTGCCGTCATCATTTTCGGCAGCAAAATCAATGGCTTCGATCCGCTTGAAATATTGGGTACTGAGTTTACGGGCAGCGCCAATTTCGTGGGAAGCTTTTTGACCAGTAAAAGCTTCGATCATCGTTAAGTAAGGACTTAAAATGTCAAAGCAAAGCATATGTTTGTCATGATCAAAATTTTTAACGATTTGGTCAAATTCCGGGTTACTGAGCGTATAAAAAACCAAGGCTTGATCTTGCTGAGCATGCTGCAAGATACGTGTTAATTGATCAATGTCTTTAATGAAAGAATAGCGCTTTTGTGTTGTGTCAATTTCATTAAATTGTGCCATCATGGAACGGGCAAAATTAGTTGCCGTTTCACCAGAAGAGTCGGAAATGGTATAAACAATTTGTTTCATAAGTCGGTTACCTGCTGTTTTTTTTTAAAATTATCATTTTTTCTCAAAAAAAGCTAGTCTAACTTCAGAAATTATGGTTTCAACTTCTGATATTGTTTGGTATACTAAATAAGAACTGTTTTAACGAACAGTTACGTAACGAACGGAAGGAGGGATATCATATGGCTAAGACAGTTGTTCGTGAGAACGAGTCTCTTGATGATGCTCTTCGTCGGTTTAAACGTTCTGTTTCTAAGAGTGGTACTCTTCAAGAATACCGTAAGCGTGAGTTTTATGAAAAACCTAGCGTTAAACGCAAGTTAAAATCTGAAGCTGCACGTAAGCGTAATAAGAAGAGAAGAAGACGTTAATAATTCGGAGTGTGATAGTAATGTCCCTCACTGATCAATTAATGACTGACATGAAAGTTGCCATGAAAGGTCATGACAAAGTCGGTTTGTCAGTTATCAGAATGCTTAAGTCTGCTTTGATGAACAAAAAAATCGAAGTTGGTCATGATTTGACTACTACTGAAGAACAGCAAGTTGTTGTTTCGCAAATGAAGCAACAAAAAGATTCTTTGGTAGAATTTCAGAATGGTCATCGTGATGATTTAGTTGCACAAACTAAAGAGCAGATGGCTGTTTTGGATAAGTATATGCCGCAACAGCTATCCGAATCTGCAATTCGTCAACTTGTTCAACAAACTGCTACTGATATTGGTGCAGAATCAAAAGCTGATTTTGGTAAATTAATGAAGGCCGTAATGGCTAAGACAAAAAGTCAAGCTGATGGCTCAGTAGTTAATCAAATTGTCAAAGAAGTATTGAGTTAAATATAAAGGTTAAAGTTAATTTACTTTAGCCTTTTTATTTAACTTCAATTTGCTGTAAAATGATTATAAAATCCAATTGACAGGAGCAGACGTTTTTGACAGATGAGATAACAAAATCGTTTCAGTTAATGAATAATGATGATGCTGTAATATTTGGTAGTAATGATAGCAATTTGCTGCTTTTGGCAGAAAAATTTCCTATTAAAATTCATCCGTTTGGTAATCGTGTAGATTTAGCTGGTGATCCTCAGAATGTTAATCTAGTTTTTCAAATTTTAAAAATTTTGAATCATTTACAGCATTCTGGGATTCAGATTGGTCAAGCGGATTTTGTCAGTGCAGCCCAAATGGCTCAAGCAGGTACTTTAGAATATTTTGAAGATTTATACAATGAAATTTTGATTCGTGATGCCAAGGGCAAGCCCATTCGTGTACGTAATTTGGGGCAGCGTCAGTATATTCAAACAATTAAGAAAAATGATATTACATTTGGCATTGGACCGGCTGGTACGGGGAAAACTTATTTAGCTGTAGTCATGGCAGTGGCAGCCTTGAAAAAAGGGCGTGTGCAAAAATTAATTTTGACCAGACCAGCTGTGGAAGCAGGCGAAAATTTAGGGTTTTTGCCAGGAGATTTAAAGGAAAAAGTTGATCCTTATTTACGACCAATTTATGATGCTTTATATTCAGTTTTAGGATCGGATCAAACCAATCGGTTATTGGAGCGCGAGGTCATTGAAGTAGCACCTTTAGCTTATATGCGTGGTCGAACTTTGGATCAGGCTTTTTGTCTCCTTGATGAAGCCCAAAATACGACCCACGAACAAATGAAAATGTTTTTAACACGTTTAGGTTTTGGTTCCAAGATGGTTGTGAATGGTGATCCGACCCAGATTGATTTGCCGCGGCATTCTCATAGTGGTTTATTACAAGTGCAAGAAATTCTCAGAGATTTGCCACATATTGGTTTCGTCGATTTTGTTGCTGATGATGTGGTACGAAATCCCGTTGTAGCCGAAATTATTCGTGCTTATGACCAAGTAAACAGGAGTAAAGAATGAATTTAGAGATTTATGATGCGCATCAATTAGTTGATGCTGAACACCTCAAATTGGCGCGAGATTTATTTGAATATGGTGCTCAAAAAATTGCGTTGCCTCAACAAACAGAAGCTTCGATGACCTTTTGTACATCTGAAGTAATACATCAAATTAATTTAGAATATCGCAATGTTGATCGACCGACTGATGTGATCAGTTTTGCCATTGAAGATGGTGATGATGACGGAATTAGTTCACAAGCATTAGCTGAAGAATTTGGTATTCCTCGCAATATTGGTGATTTATTTATTTGTCCAGCTGTGGTTCAAAAACAGGCTCAAGAGTATGGTCATTCTTTTGATCGTGAATTTGGTTATACTGTTGTGCACGGTTTATTACATTTATCTGGACTGGATCATATTCAAGATGATGAGGCTGAGCAAATGTTTGGATTACAACGTGAAATTTTAGCTGATTTTGGTTTGAAGCGTTAAATAAAAAGGAGCTTGGCAAAATGAAAATAGATAAATTAATGAATGTAGCGACAAAAATGTTAGATCAAGCTTATGCTCCTTATTCACATTTTCATGTCGGTGCTGCTTTGTTGACGACCGATGGTCAAATTTTTGGTGGTTGTAATATCGAAAATGCTTCATATGGATTGACTAATTGTGCTGAACGAACTGCTATTTTTCAAGCAGTTGCAAATGGTTGTCAAGATTTTCAAGCGTTGTTAATTACCGGCCAAACCGGTGGCCCGATTGCGCCGTGTGGTGCTTGTCGGCAGGTGATTAGTGAATTTTGCGATCCACAAATGCCTGTGATTTTAACTAATCAAGCGGGTGCTCAGCAGCAAGTCAGCGTGGCGCAATTGTTGCCAGGAGCTTTTTCGACAGGAGATTTAGCAGATGACAAATAGTTTTCGTTCAGGTTTTGTGGCGATTATCGGGGCTCCGAATGTCGGAAAATCGACTTTTATGAATCGAATTTTGGGGCAGGAAATTTCTATTATTTCGCCAAAAGCGCAGACTACGCGAAATAAGATTCAGGGGATTTATACTGATAGTCAGCAGCAGATTATTTTTTTGGATACACCAGGAGTGCATCAACCGAAAAATAGTTTGGATCAGTATATGGATCAGGCCGCTTATTCCGCTTTAAAAGAAGTGGATTTAGTTTTAATGATGGTTAGCGCTCAAGCAGCGCTTGATGATACTGCACATAAGCTTTTGGATAAGTTGAGTGCGTTAAATGTACCTGTTTTCTTGGTAATTAATAAAATTGATTTGATTAATCCTGACAAACTGTTGCCGTTGATTGACCAATATAATAATTTATTGAAATTTACGGAAATTTTTCCCATTTCGGCAACACAGGGTAATAATGTACCTGAATTGCTGGCAGCGATTGGGCAAAATTTACCGGAAGGACCGCAGTATTATCCAGAAGATCAATTAAGTGATCATCCTGAATATTTTGTGGTGGCTGAAATTATTCGTGAAAAGATTCTTGAGTTGACGCGTCAAGAAGTTCCGCATTCTGTGGCGGTGCTTGTGGACCAAATGAATCAACGGCTTAATAATAAACTTCAGATTGAGGTCACGATTTATACGGAACGTGATAGTCAAAAGAAAATTTTGATTGGTACCAAGGGTTCAATGTTGAAACAAATTGGAATTCGTTCACGAAAAAAATTAGAAGATTTATTAGGTGAGAAAATTAATCTGAAATTATGGGTGAAGGTCCAAAAAAATTGGCGCGAGGATCCATTATTTTTAGCACGCGCTGGCTATGCCTTAAAGGATTTGAAATAGTTGGTTTTAAAACGCAATCAAAATTTTGCTGGACTAGTTTTACGAACGCAAGATTATCATGAGAATGACCAATTAGTTTGGCTATTGACAGATAAATTTGGAATTAAAACGTTCTTGATGCGCGGTGTCAAAAAAGTGAATGCGAAAAATCGTTCTTTGAGCTTGCCTTTCACGTATGGAAATTATCAAGGGGTGATTAATGAACATGGTTTTTCTTACTTGACTGCGGCGTTGAAGTTACAGCAATTCCAATATTTGATACAAGATATAAAAGCTAATGCTTATGTGACTTATCAAAATGATTTGCTTTTGCGTGCCTTTGATAAGCAACTTGTTTCGCAACATTGGTTTACACAAATTTTGACAGCGCAAAGACTTGTTAATCAGCAATTAGATCCTGAAATTATTACTAATGTTCTGGAAGTTCAATTGCTGAAGCCGTTTGGGGTTGCACCTAATTTACGAAGCTGTGTGATCGGTGGTGAAACGCAGGGAATTTTTGATTATTCTTTGAGTTTGGGTGGACTTTTGTGTTCGAAGCATTGGTCACATGATGAACACCGATTACATTTGATTCCGAAGACGGTTGCGTATTTACGTTTGTTTGCAAGCTTAGATTTACAGCGTGTGGGAAAAATTAGTGTGTCAGAAAATGTAAAAGTACAGTTACGGAAGACGTTGGATCTACTTTATAAAGATAATGTGGGCGTTTACCCTAAAAGTAAAAAATTTATTGATCAGATGTATCAATGGCAATTATAAAATTGTAATTTGAGGTGAAAGTTATGAATGAGTTGGTTGCTAGAATGGCTAATCATGCTTCGGTACGCCAGTTCAAAGATCAACCATTGTCTACGGAAATTAAACAGGAATTGTTGACGGCAGCGCAGAGTGGTGCCTCATCGAATTTTGTGCAGGCGTGGACTGTTTTAGAAATTAATGATAAAGCGGTGCGCTCTAAGCTGGGACAACTTGCTCATTGTGAGCCATATGTGTTGCATAGTGGTGTTTTTTATGTTTTTATTGCTGATTTATATCGGCAAAAGATTTTGTTAGAACAGCATCATCAAGATATTGCCAGTTTGAGAAATTTAGAGTCGTTGTTAGTTAGTGTGGTAGATACGACGATTAGTGCTCAAAATATGGTGATAGCCGCCGAACAAATGGGGCTCGGGATTTGTTATATTGGCGGTCTTCGTAATGATTTATTCCAAGTTAAGCAATTATTAACATTGCCAGAATTGACAGTACCATTATTTGGATTAACCATTGGGGAGCCTTTGAGTCAAAATGAAGTTAAACCGCGACTACCTCAAGCTAATCAAGTTGCAATTGATGTTTATCCACGACAACAATTTACTGATTTGTCAGCTTATGATCAAATAACTGGGGATTACTATCAAAATCGGACTCAGAATAATCAACAGACAAATTGGTCACAGAAGAATTTAGCTTTTTTCAAAGAAATTAGACGTCCAGAAGTTAGTCAATTTATTAAAAAACAAGGCTTTGTACTATAAGGTTGAGTTGACAGTGGTGTCTAAAATGCTAAAATGAAAGTGATGATTCAGCGAGTGCGGATAGTGTGAGCGTGCAAGTTAATGGTGAATTACAAGATTGATAATTAAGAGCAGGTTAACAGCCTGAAGTAGGGTGGAACCGCGATTTAAGTCGTCCCTATGCAATTTATTTAGATTGCATAGGGCTTTTTTTATGGAATGAGGTTAAGTAATTGACAAAAAAATTAAATGTGCAAGCAATGATTTTAACATTGCAACAATTTTGGAGTGCCAAGGGTTGCATGTTGATGGAGTCTTATGACACGGAAAAAGGTGCAGGGACGATGAGTCCGTATACTTTTTTGCGGGCGATTGGTCCGGAACCTTGGAATGCAGCATACGTTGAACCATCTAGGCGTCCCGCTGATGGTCGTTATGGCGATAATCCGAATCGTTTGTATCAACATCATCAATTTCAAGTGGTTATGAAACCAGCGCCACTAGATATTCAGGAATATTATTTAGATAGTTTAAAAGCTTTAGGGATTGAACCTTTGGAACATGATATTCGTTTTGTCGAAGATAACTGGGAAAATCCATCGATGGGCTGTGCCGGTGTTGGTTGGGAAGTTTGGCTAGACGGCATGGAAGTTTCTCAATTTACGTATTTCCAACAAGTTGGAGGTCTGACAGCCAAGCCAGTAACTAGTGAAATTACGTATGGTGTAGAACGTTTAGCGTCATATATTCAAAATGTAGACTCGGTGTTTGATCTGGAATGGGGTAACGGCGTTCGCTACGGAGATATTTTTAAAGAACCAGAGTATGAACATTCGAAATATGCGTTTGAAGAGAGTAATCAAGAGATGTTATTACAATTTTTTGATGAATATGAACATGAAGCCAAGCGTCTAATTGACTTGGGTTTAGTGCATCCGGCGTATGATTATATTTTGAAATGTAGCCATACTTTTAATTTATTGGATGCAAGAGGGGCTGTGTCTGTGACGGAACGGGCAGGCTTTATGCATCGAATTCGTTCGATGGCACATCAAGTAGCTCAAGCTTTTGTGACAGAACGCCAAAAACTTGGGTTTCCATTATTAGATGAAGCAACACGTCAAAAAATCTTAAAGGAGCAAGCAAATGACTAAGGATTTTTTATTAGAATTAGGATTAGAAGAAATGCCTGCTCATGTGGTCACTCCCGCAGAACAGCAGTTAGTCCAACGCATTAGTGACTATTTAACAGAAAATAATTTGGCACATGGTCAAATTGAACAATTTTCAACACCACGTAGATTGGTTGTCTTAATTCATGATGTTGCTGATAAACAGCCTGATGAAGATGTCGCGGTCAAAGGTCCGGCGAAAAAAATTGCACAGGATAGTGAAGGCAATTGGAGTAAAGCGGCGCAAGGCTTTGTACGAGGTCAAAAATTAAGTACTGACAACATTTATTTTCAAGAATTAAAGGGTGTGGAGTATGTTTATGTTAAAAAGCATACTCCAGGACGTTTGGCAGCCGAAATTTTGGCTGGTTTAACTCAACCATTGTCTGAAATGACTTTCCCGACAAGAATGCGCTGGAATAAATTTGATTTTGAATATATTCGGCCTTTCCATTGGCTGGTAGCCTTGTTGGACCATCAAGTTGTCGATATGCAATTATTAAATGTGAAATCTGGCAATCAAACGCGTGGACATCGTTTCTTGGGAACAAAGATTATTACATTGAGTCAAGCAGCTGATTATCAGCAAGCCTTGGCCAATGATTTTGTTATTGTGGATGCTAACAAGCGTAAGCAATTAATTCAAGAACAAATTCAAGCGCTGGCTACAGAGCACAACTGGTTAATAGACATTGATGACGATTTGTTAGAAGAAGTTACGAATTTGGTTGAGTATCCGACTGCTTTTGCAGGGCAATTTGATGAAAAATATTTAAAAATCCCTGAAGAAGTATTGATTACTTCCATGAAAGATAATCAGCGTTACTTTGATGTGCGAACGGCTGACGGAAAATTAGCACCTTATTTTATTGGCGTGCGTAATGGCAATCAGGAACATTTAGCCAATGTGATTGCTGGGAATGAAAAAGTTTTGGTAGCACGCTTAGAAGATGCAGCGTTCTTTTTTGAAGAGGATCAAAAACATTCGTTAGATGAATGTGTAGCACGTCTCAAACAAGTAGCGTTTCATGATAAAATTGGTTCCATGTCTGAAAAAATGCAGCGAACCCGGATTATTGCTGATTTATTAGCACAAAAATTTGAATTATCTGATCAAGAGCGTCAAGATTTGTTACGGGCAGCTGATATTTATAAGTTTGATTTAGTGACAGAAATGGTTGGCGAATTTGCTGAGTTACAGGGTGTGATGGGTGAAAAATATGCGTTGATCTTTGGCGAAAGACCAGCTGTCGCTCAGGCAATACGTGAACATTATCAACCAATTTCGGCTGATGGCTCTTTGCCACAATCAAAAGTGGGCCAAGTTTTATCCATAGCTGATAAAATTGAAAGTTTAATGAGTTTCTTTGCGGTTGATTTGATTCCGACAGGTTCTAATGATCCCTATGGTTTACGTCGGCAAGCAACAGGAATTGTGCGAATTTTAGATCAAGAAAATTGGTCACTAGATTTTTATAAATTACAGTATTTGATTATGGAGCAATATCATCAATTATTGGCAGATAATCATTTTGATTATCAGGCACATCTAGGGCAAGTTGATGAATTCTTGGTGGAACGTGTACGTCAATTCTTATCGCAAAAACAATTGCCACATGATATAATTTTAACAGCTACTTCGGTATCAACAATTAATCCGGTGAAGATGATGCAAACAGCGCAAATTTTGGCGCAACACCAAGCTGATGCTCATTATAAAGAACAGATGGAAGCTTTGACGCGTGTGTTACGCATTGTGAAGAAGCAGTCTGTGGCAAATCCAGTTGTAGATACGACATATTTTCAGCATCCATCTGAACAAAAATTATTTGATGCTGTCAATGAGTTGCAGACCAACTTTGCACGACAAACCATTGAGCAGAATTATCAAGCTTTAGTAGCTTTGCAGCCGGTTATTACAGCTTATTTTGATGAAAATATGATTATGGATAAAAATGAACGAGTTAAACAAAATCGATTGAGTCAGTTGCAACTATTAGCGGATTTGATCAATAATTTAGCAGATTTGAACCAATTAGTAATTAAATAAATAATAGGTATAATGAAGAGCCTTTACACAAGTAGAGGTTCTTTTTTTGCTTCATATAGCGAACCTAAGTTCGTGTAACGACGATTTAGCTTTATAATAATTAAAGAAGTCTAAATCTAAGGAAGTGTCGTGAAATGGTTGACTATAAACAAATTTTTAAAGAAATGCTGCAAATGTTTGGTCCACAAGGTTGGTGGCCATCTCAAACGGATTGGGAAACATTGAGTGGTGCGATTTTAGTTCAAAATACGAATTGGCGAAACGCAGAAAAGTCGTTATGTAATTTACGTCAAAAGACGCAATTTGACCCACAAAAAATGTTAGGTCTAAGTTTGATGGAACTAAAAAATTTGATTCGTCCAAGTGGTTTTTATAATGCAAAAGCCCGGACCATTCAAGCAACATTGGAATTTTTTCAAGAGTATCAATTTGATTTCCAACGGTTGCTGTCAATATATTCACCCGCTCAATTGCGGAAAATGTTATTAACCATTACAGGGATTGGGAACGAAACTGCTGATGTGTTACTTTTGTATATTTTTGAGCAGCCCGTTTTTATTGCGGATAATTATGCCAAAAAACTTATTTCTGTATTAGAACAAAGAGATATTTTGAAAGACAGTTATCTAACAATAAAAAAATTCATGGAACAGCATTTGGCAGGATTAACAGTCAAGGAATTACAAGAATTTCACGCCTTAATTGATGAGCACGGGGCTGATTATTTAAACTTAAAGTATTTTGATAAAGAAATTTAGCCATTATCTTGTGAGTAGTTACCCGCGATATCATCAGTTTCAAATGCTGGATTAAATTGTTTGTGATAAGCAGCTTCATAAGCAGCAATTTTTTGTTGATAATCAATTTGCCTGTATTTTTCAGAAGCTTCGTTAACTGATAGGCTGGAATCAATATTAATTGTTTTTAAAACCATTAATTGATATTTAACTGCATGGGGATCTTTAGTTGTTGGTTTGTCGAAAATAGCAACAAAGCACGAAATAATAGGAACATGATTCTTTGCTGCGTAATAATAAGCGCCTCTTTGTAAGGGACGTGGTTTACGATAATTAAACCACATTTCACCTTCAGGAAAAATTAATAAAGGCAAATGGCGGATAAAATTGTGAGTTACCAAATTTTGAAAATCCTTTTTCATATAGGTAAAACTTTGGCTGATTGGAATTGTATCAGTATAGTTCATTAAATAACCCAAAATACCTGGCATCTTTAAGTTAGTTGGTTCAATCACGATTCCTAGCCGCTTAAGATTCAATCCTTGGCGGACTAATAAGCTGTCGATAGGATTGAAGTGATTACAAGTGATAATAGAAGGTCGTGGTAAAGTTTTCAAATTTTGGTTAGTTGTAACCTGTAAGCTGGGTTTTAAACTTGCAGCAGCAACATTCATGATTTTGCGAGCCAGATAATTATGGCGCTGATATTTGGTTGTTAACATTAATCTTTGAAATTTTCGAATGACCTGTTGTTCTTCATTCAGATCCATGACAGGATCATTCACTTCAACTTTAGCATTGAAATTATGTTGGTTTACTTTGGTGATAATGTTTTGAATCACTGGTTGGCGCTCACCAATATCAATAAAATGGTCAATCATCATAAGGCGATTTGGACTCCTTGCTCTGCACGATTACGAAAAGTATTCTCTGTTTTAGCAATCGTGACGGCTAAATTCATTAGTTCAGCAGCGTTTTGTTCATCCTGTTGAATAATTTTGGTATTGACATTTTGCAGTTGGTGCAATAACTGGTCATAATATGGCGTATCTTTAGCATATTTCCAAAAATATTTTTGGCGTGGAGCATCTTGGTAGTTCCAAGGTTTATTAAATAAATTCCAATGAATTAAAGCTGCTGGTGTTTCTTCGGGAAAAGTCGTCATCACATTCCAGGTAGGATCTAGATAAAGAATTTTATTTTTAGCAATCGCATTTAAATAATCTTGATCGGGAGCGAGACTGCGAAAATGATACTGATTGAGTAGTTTAAAGAAGTGATCAGCAAAACGATATTCACGTAAAGCTTGGAGATCCATAAGCAAAACCCCCGAATTAACATATTTATTACCCGCCACGCCAATAGCTTGTTCAGCATAATTAAATGTTTCAGGATTTTCGGTAATAAAGCGGTCCACAGCAGCGCCAATCCAATTATCACCCAGCGGTAAATCAAATAAAGTAGCAATATCTTGATTAACTACGGTATCAGCATCCAGATAAATGGCCTTTTTGAATTGTGGAAATAATTCCGCGATAAATAGGCGGAAATAAATGGTATAAGTAAAATAATCTGCACGTAATTTATTATTTTTATCGGTAATCTGTTGTTTAATTTGCTCGTTAATCGAAACAAATTCTAATTTAATATTGTCTTTAGTCAAAGTTTGTAATTTTAGTTGATTATCATGAGACAAATCGTCGCACAGTACGATAATATGATAGTGACGTTTGGGATCACTATTTTGAATAAGGGAATTGATGGCAACTGCTAAATACGGTGAATAATGGTCATCAACTGAAAAAAAGATGGGAACTTCGTGATTAAAATTAGTCATTTTATTTATTATGCCTTCTTTGCTGATAATTGATATAATTAAAATTACTAGCACGACTACGTCCAATCATGGCTTGGCGTATATCATGGTAGAGTTTTCTTTGATTTTGTTTGACTTTAAGTTCTCTTGTGACGTAAAAGGGACCATCTAGATAAGATATCATTTGAGGTCTTCGATAACAACGTTTTTTTTGATAAGTTGTTGTTAAACTAAAACTCGGAACTTTAAGTGTGGCTGAATAGTGGAAGCTGGCTTCTACAAAGGGCCTAATTTTAGTGAAATAAGGCCAAACATGTGCCTCAGGGTAAATAAAAATTAACTCATTGTGCTGCAAGTGATATTTGACTGCCTGATTGAATTTACTAAATTGTGTTTTACCATCAGGAATCACCAAAGCGCCTGCAAATGTAAGGAGTTTGCCAATGATGGGAATTCCTAAGTTAGCTTGGTCGCAAATGATATATGGTCGTTTGGGAAAGGCTACAAGAAAGGGCAGTAAAGCATCACCTAGTGGTTGGGTATGATTACAATAAACAATCCCACCTTTTTGATTATTATGCCGCAGTTTGGCTAAGTTTTTAAACTTTAAATGTAACCAACCATAACAATAAATAAAACCCAAGATAACTACTAAATAAGAAAATGTTTGTGAAAGGAAACGATAAACTAAATTATGATGTAGCCAACGATGGTTACGTTTCAGTTTAGCAGATTGGTTTTTGGAAACAATCACATCGTCGCTGTAAGATTGGTAATAGATAGTCTTCGAACGCGTCATAGAATTATGATCCTTTGTAATAAATTTTAAAGAGTTGCTTTACTTTCGAGTGTGGATTCATTTAAGATGACAAGGAATGTTTTTAATCACTAATTAACAGGAGTAACCATCATGCAAAGTTTTAGTAGTCAAAAATTACGGAGCAGTTACCATAATTTAATGACATTAATACATACAATTAAACCAAATTATTGGCAATTGATTGTCGGAATCGCCTTGGGGACGATTTCGATTTTGATTCAATTAGTGGTTCCGGTCATTGTCAAGCAATTGGTTGACATGGTTCAAAAATCACTAGCACATGTAGATGTCCGCTTGGTCATTTTAGGTGGCGGGCTTTTTTTATTGAGTACCCTGATTGGGGCTGTTTCGGGTAGTTTTTTAGGCTTTTTTGGGGAAGAAGTCGTATTCAAGTTACGGCTGAAACTTTGGAATAAATTGCTCAATGTTCCTTTGGGCTATTTTGATCAAAAACAATCTGGCGAAATTGCCTCACGTATCACTAATGATGCTAACCAGGTGAAAGATTTATTGGCGAATTCTTTACCAAAGATGTTGACTTCTTTGTTGCAATTGGTGGGTGCATTGTTATTTATGTTGGCCATGGACTGGCGCTTGACAATTGTTTTATTTATTGCAGTTCCTTTGTTAGTGGTCATTTTGCTACCAGTTTTTCATCGTTCCACCAAAATTGCCAGTCAGCGTCAGAATTTGTTGGCACAATTTAACGGTAAAATTAGCGAAATGATTGGCGAAATCACTTTGGTAAAATCAGATAATGCGGAAAAATTGGAGTATCAGAGTGTTCACAAGCAATTACAAAAATTATATCATGTTGGTCGCTTGGAAGCAGTCTATGATGCGATCGTTGGTCCCGTGACGGGAATTGTTATGCTGGTAACGATTGTGAGTATTCTATTATACGGCGAAGTGCGGATTAAAATGGGCACACTAGATATGGGGACACTCTTGGCTTTTATGATGTATTTGGTTCAATTAATGGTTCCTTTTACAACTTTAGGGCAATTTTTAACAGATTTGGCTAAAGTAGATGGTTCAACTATCAAAATCCGAGCCTTACTTGATGAATTAGAGGAAGATCAGACTAAAGGACAATTAATTGATTATCAGGCGCAAGAATTGATTTTTCAAGATGTGAAATTTGCTTATCCTGATGGTCGTCAGGCACTCAACGGATTAAATTTACAAATTCAGCCACAAACGACGGTGGCCTTTGTTGGTCCGTCTGGTAGCGGCAAAACAACTATTTTTAATTTGTTAGAAGGTTTTTATCAACCACATCATGGACAACTACAAATTGGCACTACGAATTTAAAAGACGTTAATTTAGCATCTTGGCGCCAGCAATTAGGTTTGGTTGATCAAAATTCTGCGGCAGTGACCGGAACAATTCGGGACAATTTAACTTACGGTTTAACAAAGCATTATTCTGATCAACAGTTGTGGCAAGCCTTGACTTGGGCTAATGCCAAAGATTTTGTGAAACAACTGCCTCAACAATTAGCTTCTTCGGTCGGTGAACATGGGATGAATTTATCGGGTGGGCAAAGGCAACGTTTAGCAATTGCACGTGTTTTTTTACGAGATCCCAAAATTCTTTTACTAGATGAGGCAACAGCTAGTCTAGATTTAGAGTCCGAAACATTAATCCAGAAATCACTTCAGCAATTAATGGTCGGACGGACTACCTTAATCATCGCCCATCGTTTGAATACGATTATTAATGCGGATCGAATTTATTTTGTTAAAAACGGTCAAGTGCAGAGTTTTGGAACGCATACTGAGCTTTTGCAAAATTATGCACCTTATCAGGCCTATTTTCAGGATCAATTTTTGAAGTCAGCAGCCAACTAAATTAAAGTTAAATATTCCAGAAAAACATCTTGATCATCGGCAGTTAAGTCTAATTGAAAGACTTTGTCAACCTCCCATGGTTTGACAGTGACAGTATGGATCACTGGCCACAATTTCCAATTGGTGGAAAAATGTTGAAAGACAGTTTCGGTTGTCACACCATGTTGTTCATTAAACTTGGATTGCGTCAGACGTTTGGTGTGAGCAAATTTATTAATTGCTGATTGATCAGGCATAATTAATTTGTGGCGTCGACAATAAGTGCGGCATTTTGCAAAAAGCCCTGTTTGGCGGATGTAGTTCATGTTCAGCAGTAGCATTCCCGAGTTCAGGTAATCGAATTTTTGCCAATGGTAATGAAAAAACCAGCGCCCATAATAATCTAGGACTCCGACTAATTCAGTATCTGTTAATGATTGATTATAAAAATCCGTGAAATCATGATGACAAATAACGTCAGCATCTAAGTATAAAAGACGACTGGGAATTTGCGGAACCAAATCAATGTACAACCGTAACATACTGTATGGTGTAAACATTGTGTTTAAGTTAGCAATAGGAGGATATTTGTTAAAGATTGCTGTCAAATCAATTTTGGTGAGAGTATGTTGCGGATTTTTTTGATGCAATACATTCGTTAAAAAATCCACATGTTCATCGCTAAAAGCTTGAAATTTTCGCTTTTTATTTGTTAAAGATGCTGTAACAAGATAAAAGTTACAGGCGGTTTTGGTATGTTTAGTGATGGATAACAGAGATAACAAAATGCCGTGAAACATTTGATCATCGCCACAGTATAAAATATTGATGCTCAAGACCTCCTTGGGGGTTGACTAACTTAAAACTTTTAGAGCGCCCCATATAATTAAAGTGATCAATTACTTACTCAAAGATATAATAATAATATATTTTGTCTTCAAAGACAATCAATTAAAGTTATATCTAAATTAGTTTTTAGCGTTAAAGGGATGGGCTTGACCCTTAATTTCATGTTGAACATGGTTAAACATGTCTGCTAGTAATTCAACAATGTGGGGGTCGCTGACTTGATACAAAATCTGCACTCCTTGACGCTGGCGGTCGACTAGTTGATAGTGATATAAAATGCCAAGTTGTTTGGAAACAATCGGTTGTTCAGAATGTATATTTTGCACGATGGTGGAAACATTCACAGGGTTGGCTTGTGTCATTAAGAAATAAAGGATTTTTAAGCGGGTCACATTGCCTAAAATTTTATAAATTGTAGCAATTTCAGTTAAAAAATCTGTATTAGAAAATTTTTTTTGCATAATCTATCCTTAAATTATTGAAATTATTTTATTAATTAGACCACTATCCCAAAAAACGTAGATTCCAACGCCTAAATAAACAATTTTAGTCACTATTTCGCCATATTTGGTCATCAATCTTTGCACGATATGATGGTCACCAATTATTTTCACGATTCCGACTATAATGCCAGCAATTAACACAACTAATCCTAACACGATTAAAAATTGTAAAAAACTAACTGTGGTCAATAATGGCAGGAAAAGGGACAAATTACAGCCACCACAAACTGTTAAAAAAGTAATTAAGGTCATGATGATTGGAGAACGCAGAAGCTGATTATTGGGTGGCATTGAATCATTGTCATGGAAGGCTAGATAAAGTGGAATACAGCCGAGCAATCCCAGAATCCATTCTGGTAATAAAATCTGTAAAAAATGTCCTAAAATAAAACTTAAACCTAAAATAATGATTAAGCCGCTCCAATAACCGATGAGCACAGATTTCCATTGATATTTGTGCAATAGCATTAACAAGACTAAGAAAAAATCAGTATTAACACCTATAAAACTGAAAATAATAACTGATAGATTCATTGAGTAACATCACTTTCATTTAAAAAACAATCAGATTATATATCTAATTTGATATATAATCAATGAATTGTAGACGGCTATTTTGCAATTTAAAGTTAAAACTACTATACTATAATTTAATATCGGGTTTAGTAGTCACATTTTTAGTGTGGCTACTTATTTTCACGAATTGGGGGAAAATAATAATGGCGAAAATTCCGAGTGATGTGATTGAAAATGTTCGCCAAAAGACCAACATTGTTGATATTATTGAACCCTATGTCCAATTAAAAAAGTCGGGACAAAATTTATTTGGTTTGTGTCCTTTTCACGAGGAGCGGACGCCTTCATTTTCCGTTTCAGAAGAGAAGCAAATTTTTCATTGCTTTAGTTGTGGTCGTGGTGGTAATGCTTTTAAGTTTTTAATGGAAATGGAAAGCATGACTTTTCCAGAAGCTGTGCTGAAAGTGGCGGAATTAAGTGGTGTTTCGTTACCCGCTCAATATAGTCATGACTCTCACGCGGTAGATAATTCACCATTGACGGCTTTAAAACAAGATTATCAAACCGTTCGTGATTTTTATCATTATATCCTTTGCAAAACAGCGGCTGGCGAGCAAGCATTGAATTATTTGCATCAGCGGCAATTAAGTGATGAAACGATTGATCATTTTCAAATTGGTTACGCTCCTGCGGCTAATAATACCTTGGTTGATTTGTTTCAGAGTCGTGAGAAAAATTTGCAGGAATTGGTGGACTCGGGTTTATTTGCTCAGTCTGGTCAAGGTAAGTTATTTGATCGTTTTCGTGATCGTGTTATGTTTCCGATTAATGATCAAAGTGGTAGCCCGATTGCCTTTTCGGGTCGTATTTTGCAAATGCCAGCGCAAAGCGATCAACCAGTTGCTAAATATTTGAATAGTCCAGAAACCAAAATCTTTAATAAGAGCCAAACTTTATTTAATTTAGACGAGGCTAAGCGGTCAATTCGCCAATTAGGTGAAGTTATTTTATTTGAAGGTTTTATGGATGTCATCAGTGCTTATCAAGCGGGAATTGAAAACGGTGTGGCTTCCATGGGGACTAGTTTAACTGATCAGCAACTTTACACGTTAAATCGTTTAACTAAGCGTATTGTAATTTGTTATGATGGTGACGATCCTGGGATTAAAGCGGCTCTTCGCGCTATGAAATTATTACGAGAAACAGATTTTGAAGTAGGAATTGTGATTATTCCCAGCAAGCAAGATCCTGATGAATTTATTAAAAGTCAAGGTGCCCAGGCTTTTCAAACGTTGGTTCAAAAAAAGTCTTTGACACCGACGGCGTTTATGATTGAATATTTGAGTCAACAATACGATTTGACCAATGATGGTGCCAAAGTTGATTTTTTAAACACAGCTTTAGAATACGTGGTAGTGGATAAATCACCAGTTGAGCGAGAACTATATATAAAACAACTAGCTCAACGCTTGAACGTGTCAGTTCGTTCAATTCAGCAAGAAGTGGCTGACAAAGAGCGCGAGCAAGTGATTTTACAACCTGCAGCAGATTATGGTGTCAGTCAAAGTCAAGAACAGTCGCAATTGGAAGCACAAACGTCGACTTTACAAATAAATAAAACAGAGCAGTCAGAGCGCAATCTATTAAATATTGTTTTTCAAAATCCCGATGTTATTTCTGTGTTGGATCAGTGGCCGAACTTTAGTTTTGTACATGAACAGTATCAAGATCTGTTTGATTATTGGGTGCGTTACTGTTTAATGAATGCACAACCATTGATTGCAGATTTTATGGATGAAATTCCGGATCGTCTTCGGAGTTTAGCCAGCACGATTGAGATGATGTCTCGTCCAAGAGATTATTCTGATGAAGAAATTAATGATTATATAAATAATATTATGTATGATTATAAACAGCAGCAATTGCAGCAATATCAAGCACAAGTTAAACAAGCAGCCCAAATTGGTGATGTTCAACAAGAGCTAGATTTGACCGTCCAATTGGTTCAGTTGCGTCAAGAATTAGAGCAATTGCAGTAACTGTCATGGAGAAATAGAAGTTGAGGGGTGCTAATGGATGGCAGAAGATAAGAAAAAAAAGAGTGTTATCAAGTCCAGTAAAGAATTAGAGCGGGCTACCAATGAGTTGGTGAAATCTTATAAAAAAATTGGTAAAATTTCGGAACAAGATTTGACCGAACAGCTCCTGAAGCCTTTTGCCTTAAAGGGTGAATCAATTGTGGAATTAATTGATCATTTGTCAGAAAAGGGCGTCAGCGTGGTTGATGCCAAGGGTGAACCTAGTCAACTTGCTTTAAAGAATCAAAAAGAAGTCAGTAAGCATGAATTGAAGGATATGTCGGCGCCAACGGGAGTCAAAATTAACGATCCCGTGCGGATGTATTTGAAAGAAATTGGTCGTGTTCCGCTGCTCAATGCGCAGGAAGAAGTCGCTTTGGCTCAACGAATTGAGGACGGCGATGAAGAGGCCAAGCAGCAGTTGGCAGAGGCTAACTTGCGTTTAGTTGTTTCTATTGCTAAACGTTATGTTGGTCGTGGCATGCACTTTTTGGATTTGATTCAAGAAGGCAATATGGGTTTGATGAAAGCTGTTGAAAAATTTGATTACCGTAAGGGATTTAAATTTTCCACGTATGCGACTTGGTGGATTCGCCAAGCAATTACGCGTGCAATTGCTGATCAGGCACGGACGATTCGGATTCCGGTGCATATGGTTGAAACGATCAATAAATTGATTCGGATTCAGCGCCAGTTATTGCAGGATCTGGGACGAGAACCTACGCCCGAAGAAATAGGTGCAGAGATGGATATACTGACACCAAAAGTGCGGGAAATTTTGAAAATAGCCCAAGAGCCAGTTTCTTTGGAAACACCAATTGGTGAAGAGGATGATTCTCATTTGGGTGATTTTATTGAAGATAACGGAGCCACTAGTCCAGAAGATCATGCTTCATATGAATTGTTGAAAGAACAATTAGAGGATGTTTTAGATACGCTAACGGATCGCGAAGAAAATGTTTTGCGCTTGAGATTTGGTTTGGATGATGGACAGACCAGAACATTAGAAGAAGTTGGTAAAGTTTTCGGAGTTACGCGGGAGCGGATTCGGCAGATTGAGGCTAAGGCTTTGCGGAAGTTACGTCATCCATCACGATCCAATCAACTCAAAGATTTTTTAGATTAATTGGAGATATACTTTTCTTTTTTTATGCAAGGTTGGTATACTGTTTAAGCATGTGTTTGCAAGATGATAATTCAAAAATCTCCGATGTGTTAGGCATTAGTGAATGAAATAAGGAGGATTTTCATGGCTGATACGAAAAAGAAAAGTGTTGTCAAGTCCAGTAAAGAATTGGAGCGGGCCACGAATGAATTAATCAAAGCTCACAAAAAAGATCAAAAAATTGCCGAACAAGATTTGACGGAACAGTTATTAAAACCGTTTGACTTGAAAGGTGATTCACTCAAAGAAGTTATTAATCATCTGGTAGATAAGGGTATTAGTATTGTTGATGAACATGGTGATCCGAGTCAACTTGCTTTAAAAAGCCAAAAAGAAGTTAAGAGCCATGAGTTGAAAAACATGTCAGCACCAACGGGAGTTAAAATTAATGATTCGGTGCGGATGTATTTGAAAGAAATTGGTCGTGTTCCGCTGCTCAATGCGCAGGAAGAAGTCGCTTTGGCCCAACAAATTGAAGAGGGCAGTACCATTGCTAAACAGCAGTTGGCAGAGGCTAACTTGCGTTTAGTTGTTTCTATTGCTAAACGTTATGTTGGTCGTGGCATGCACTTTTTGGATTTGATTCAAGAAGGCAATATGGGTTTGATGAAAGCTGTTGAAAAATTTGATTACCGTAAGGGATTTAAATTTTCCACGTATGCGACTTGGTGGATTCGCCAAGCAATTACGCGTGCAATTGCTGATCAGGCACGGACGATTCGGATTCCGGTGCATATGGTTGAAACGATCAATAAATTGATTCGGATTCAGCGCCAGTTATTGCAGGATCTGGGACGAGAACCTACGCCCGAAGAAATAGGTGCAGAGATGGATATACTGACACCAAAAGTGCGGGAAATTTTGAAAATAGCCCAAGAGCCAGTTTCTTTGGAAACACCAATTGGTGAAGAGGATGATTCTCATTTGGGTGATTTTATTGAAGATAACGGAGCCACTAGTCCAGAAGATCATGCTTCATATGAATTGTTGAAAGAACAATTAGAGGATGTTTTAGATACGCTAACGGATCGCGAAGAAAATGTTTTGCGCTTGAGATTTGGTTTGGATGATGGACGGACCAGAACATTAGAAGAAGTTGGTAAAGTTTTCGGAGTTACGCGGGAGCGGATTCGGCAGATTGAGGCTAAGGCTTTGCGGAAGTTACGTCATCCATCACGATCCAATCAACTCAAAGATTTTTTAGATTAATAATTCTATTTAGGGCCGCTTTAGGCGGTCTTTTTTAATGAAAATGGAGAGCGTGGTGTTATAAATGGTGAAATTATCTCGGAGGTTGCAGGTCATTGCGGATCTAATACCGAAAGTTAGTTGTGCGGCCGATATTGGTTCTGATCATGCGTATATCCCGATTCATTTAGTACAGAATCAACAGATATCGACTGCGATTGCCACGGAAGTCGCAGTTGGTCCATTAACTGTGTCACAAAAAGATATTCAGGCTGCCCAGTTGCAAGATGTTATTGCGACGCGTTTAGGTGATGGTTTGGGGGCTTTAGCGCCAACAGATCGAGTTCAGGCAGCTGTCATTGCGGGGATGGGTGGTCAACTGATTAGTCAAATTTTGGAGCGTGGTCAAAAACAATTACGTTCCATTGAGTGTTTAGTTTTGGAACCAAATAATGACGAACCGCAGGTTCGACGATGGTTGAATCAGCATCATTTTGCGATTCTTGAGGAAGAAATTGTCCAAGATGGCCACCATATTTATGAAGTTATTAAGGCGCAAAAGCAGTCCAATGTGGCAAAGCTGACCCCCATGCAAATTTTATTTGGGCCCATCTTATTGCAGCAAAAAAGTGCTATATTTCAAAAAAAATGGCAGCATAAATTAAAGCAATACCAAATGATGTATAATAATTTGCAACAGGCTAAGAAGCCTGATTGTCACAAAATGCATGGAGTTCGCCAACAAATACAACAAATTGAGGAGATTCTACAATGATCACTGGTCAGGAATTGGTGCAACGCATTGAAAAATTTTCACCGTTGTCATTGAAAATGCACGATGATCCTACTGGCTTACAAGTAGGTGGTTTATTGCAACCTGTACATCGGGTGTTGACAACTTTAGATGTCCGTCCTGAAGTTGTTCAAGAAGCAATTGAATTAAAAGCTGATTTTATTTTAGCGCATCATCCTTTAATGTTTCATCCAGCTAAGAATTTGGATATCTCAGTTCCACAAAATCAGATGTACGCGGATTTATTGACACATCAGATTACGGTTTATGCTGCGCATACTAATTTGGACCGAGCTCCTGTCGGAATGAATGATTGGTTGGCACAGTCGTTAGATTTACAAAATATTCAACCGTTTAATTTTGATGAACAACAAATTGCTTTAGGCCGCTTTGGTTCCTTGCCCAAAAGTTTAACAATACAGGCGTTAGCTCAAAAGTTAAAGCAAGTTTGGCAATTATCAGGAGTTCGAGTTATTGCTCACGATTTGGCTGATTCAGTGCGCACAGTGGGTATTATTGGTGGAGATGGTAGTAAATTTTACCCAGAAGCATTAAAAGTACCATTAGATCTTTTAATTACGGGTGATGTATACTATCATACAGGGCATGATCTACTAGCCAATCATCTGCCAGTTATTGATCCGGGACATCATGTGGAATCTATTTTTAAGTATGAAATGAAAAAACTATTAGATCAATGGAACGAAGAGTGCCCCTTTTTTCAACTAACGGTGATGGCATCTCAATGTAATACTGATCCTTTTACTTTTCTTTAAGAGAGGTTGAAATATGGAATATACACGTTTGATCCCGCGCTTTTTGAAATATGTTCAACAAAATACACGTTCAAATGAATTGTCTGACACAATTCCCACGACAAAAAATCAGGTGGCTTTTTTACAAAATTTACGACAAGAATTGGAAAGTTTGGGTTTAAGTCAAGTGAAATATCATGACAATAATGCTTATTTAACCGCCACTTTGCCGAGTAATTTGGATTATGAAGTGCCAACAATTGGCTTCTTGGCTCATGTGGATACCGCAGATTTTAATGCTGAAGGTGTAAATCCCCAAATTGTGCATCAGTACGATGGCAAAAGCGCAATTAATCTGGATGCTCATGGTAAATATGTCTTGGATCCTGCTGTTTTTCCAAACTTGAAGAATTATCAAGGCCATGATTTGATCACTACCGATGGTTCTACTTTATTGGGAGCTGATGACAAAGCTGGCGTTAGTGAAATTGTCACGGCGATGGAATATTTGATTCAACATCCAGAGATTTCCCACGGTGAGATTCGCCTAGGTTTTAGTCCTGATGAAGAAACCGGTAAGGGTGCTAAAAATTTCGATGTCTTGGATTTTGCGGCAGATTTTGCCTATACGGTGGATGGCGGCTCAAAAGGGCAGTTAGAATATGAAACGTTTAATGCCGCAGCGGCCCGTATACAGATTACGGGTAAAAATGTTCATCCAAGTATGGCAAAAGATGTGATGTTGAATGCTAATTTGGTGGCAATAGAGTTGCAAAATTTATTGCCGGCTCAAGAAGTGCCCGAAAAAACAGCAGGTCGGCAAGGGTTCTTTTTGTTAACCGACTTTACTGGGACGATTGATCAAGCACGGTTGTCCTATATTATTCGCGATTTTGAGCGGGAAGGCTTGGAACAACGGAAACAACTATTGCAGCAGGTTGTTGATCAATTAAATAACAAATATGGGGACAAAGTTGTTCAAGCAGAGATTTTTGATCAATACTATAATATGATTGAAGTGATGAAAAATCATTTGGATGTTGTACAATTAGCAGAACAAGCCATGAAGAATTTGGATATTGTACCGGATGAGGAACCAGTTCGTGGTGGAACTGATGGTTCCATTATTTCTTTTATGGGTTTGCCAACGCCTAATTTATTTGCGGGACCGGAGAACATGCATGGTCGTTTTGAGTATGTTTCGCAACAAGTAATGCAAAGCGCGGTAGATGTAATCCTAGAAATTATTCGATTAAATAGTAAGGGAGTTTAATTTATGCCATTAGTTCATATTGATTTGCTTGAGGGACGTTCACCAGAGCAATTAAAAAAAATGTGTCAAGATGTGACGACAGCTATTAGTCAAAATCTTGGCGCACCTAAAGAGCATGTGCATATTGTTCTTAATGAAATGCAACATGACCATTATGCGGTTGGTGGTGTTTTAAAAGCTGATGAAGAGCAATAAAAAAGCCATTTTCAAATGGCTTTTTTATTTGGAATTATTTTTACTAAGAATGGTCATTAATATATTGCAGTACTCGTTGTTTGTCCTCAGAACTGTAATTGGTTGAACCATTTTTGATTTGATGAATTTTTTCGACGGGTAAATGACTAGCAAAAGCAAATTGTGTATCTATTTGATTCATCTTTTTCTGGTACGCAATAATTAGTGTGGCTAAACTAGGTTCCATACTATTCCTCCTTATCAAAAAGCATTTAAAAAGTTTTCATATGATTGAGTGGCCAATAGCGCCATTTGACAACCCCAACAACTTTATTTCGTTTGATGAAACCGATATAGCGACTGTCTTTTGAGACACTACGGTGATCACCCATAACAAAATAAGAGTTTTTAGGAACCCGATTCGTTTTTTTCAATTGATTTAATTGGTCTTTAGAATAAATCTGCATATAATTAGAAGTTTTGGCTAAAGAACGCAAAGTAAAGTCACCAGTATCGGCATAACGGGTACCATAAACACCATCACTACCATCATCCACTAATTTTAATCCAGGCTTGAGATAATTTTGCTTTAATTTTTTACCATTAATATAGATCTGATTATTTTTAGCGACCACACTTTGACCAGGAGTGGCAATAATTCTTTTGATATAGAATTGCCCTGGTTCATCAGGTGCGTCAACAACAACGACGTCACCTTGATGCAGTTTACTGTGACGAAAGGCAATTAAACGATCGCCATCTTCAAAGGTTGGCTGCATGGATGTTCCTGAAACTCGAGCATTATCCAAAACAAAATGATTTAATAAGGTAATAATACCAAATAATATTGCTGCTAGGACAAGAGTTTGTAATAACCAAATGCCCCATTCTTTCAAACTACTAGGTTCAGTAGTACTTTTTTCTTTACTCATGATTAACCTCGCTCATAAATACTAGATATCCTTAAATTATGATACACTTTTCTGTAAAAAATATCTTCAAAAATTTTCAAATTTTGAATTGTGGGAGCTAATTTGTGTCAAACTTTGGTATTCACGGCAACTACATGTTTATGATACACTTTTTAAGAATACTAGGAAAATATAGAAAACTATTATGACACAAACAAATTATTTACAGCAATTAGCAAAGGCACGTCAGGTGTTGGAATTTGATCCAAAATTTTGTCATATATTTGATCAAATGCAGGAAACGGTGTCGGCTTATCAAAAACATCGTTTACCTGCGAGGAGCTTGCCTGAGTTAAAGTTAACAGAAGTTGATTTTGTACGATTAATGACTAATAAGCAATTTTTACCGCAGGATACTTGGGTTCAAAAGCAAACTTTTTTGACTGATTTGGCACGTTTCTTGGATGATTTTCGGCAATTTATTCAACAAGAATATGGTGTTTGGGCGATGATTAATCAACAAATGATGACTTGTTGGCAACAACAGTTTCCGCATCTGCGATATTTAGAGTTGATGGCGGGAAATGCGAGTTTAAGTTGGGCTTTGCGACAACAAAAACAAGCAGTCATTGCAACCGATGATTTTTCTTGGTCACAGCAAAGTCAAACAGGTCATGATACTTGGACGTCGGTTATCTCAATGGATGCTTTAACAGCACTGAACGAATTTGGTCATCAAGTAGATGTGGTGTTATTGTCGTGGAGTCCTGATCGCGAATTGATTGATTGGCAATTATTGCAAGAATTGCGTTCGTGGGTCAAGCCGCCTCAATTTTGGGTGATCGGCGAATATAAAGGTGCTACTAATAGCATGCAGTTCTGGCAACGGGCGCATTTGGATTATGACGCACGTTTGATGAAGATTAATCAATATTATCGTGGATTTGACTTAGTCAAAGACCATTTATTTTTAGTTAGGTGAATCTAATGAAACGAACAATTATTTTGAATTTTTTGATTGCAGTATTATTAATTTTTGCAGGATTCGCTGTTTCGCATAATGATATGCGCAATTATCATAATTTGATGGATCGGGGTAATATTCAAGAAAATGCATTGATTTACCCGACCAAGTCACACCAATCTATTCCGGGCGTGTTACGCAAGTTTGAAAAAGCAAATTTGAAAAAATATCAAATTTATTTTATCCAGAAAAAAATCCTGACTTGAGTTATGTTTATATGTCTCATGCTCAAACAAAATTACCCATGACTAATGGCCGCTTTTTTTCTGCAAGTGATTTTCAATCGCCCATTTCGTTTGCTGTTTTGGGTCGTGATGTTGCTAAAACTGTTTATAAACCGCAGTATCAAGCATATTATCAGTTAAATGATAATTATTATTCGGTTTTGGGTGTGACAGGTTTAAAATCGACTAAAAAGTTGAATCGACACATTTTTATTTCTACCTCACCCCAACAATCTAATAAAACGCAATTGCGTCATTATCAAGTGGTGGTTGATGGTCCCATTTTGCGTCATAGTCAGCAGTTAAAAACAATGCAAAAATTAATTCGGGCTCGGACTCCTTATCGTTCCGCCAATCAGATTAATAATGTGACGCAAGGTTGGTGGACTCGCTGGGGCGGAACGTTTTTAATTTTAGGTGCAATTGCCATTTTAGTGGTGATTTTGAGTTCGTTTGTACAAATTCCAACTTTACGTTTGTTGCATAATTTGAATGTTCAAGGTGATTTTTTGTTTGATTTTCAATTTGGCAAATGGCTACAATTTATCGTAACGGAAGCGGTAGTTTTTGGAATAGCCTTAGTTTTGATTTCTGTTAAAATTCAAATAATTAGTTGGAAATATTTATTTATTTACTTTTTACTATTGTATATCGTCGTTATTTTATTATCTGCTTTGAGTACACTATTACGACATAAAAATGAGGCCACAGATGAATACTGATTTACCAAAAGAGTTTCAAGAAAAATATCAACAATTACTAGGTACGCAAGCACCGGCTTTTTTTAAGAGTTTTTTTGAATCATCTACGCATGGTTTTAGATTAAATCCAGAGAAAGTACAGTCTAATTTAGTTAATGAACCGCTGAATCAACCCATTTTGAGTGTGTTAAATGGTTATTATGGACAAATTAGTGGGGCCGACATTGATCATTCGGCAGGATGGCTTTATTCGCAGGATCCGAGTGCAATGAATGTTGCGCAGTTTGCTGATCCCCATGCGCATGAACGAGTGCTTGATTTATGTGCTGCTCCTGGTGGGAAAAGTACGCAGCTTGCGGCTTTAATGGCAGGTTCTGGTATTTTAGTTGCTAATGAGATTGATGCAAAACGAGCGCGGGTCTTGTCATCTAATATTGAGCGCTGGGGTAGTACGAATGTTGTTGTCACGAATAATACGCCTGAACAACTGAATAAAGTCTTTCCTGAATTTTTTGATTGTATTGTGGTTGACGCACCCTGTTCAGGAGAAGGCTTGTTTCGCAAGGATCCTGAAGCTAAGGCTTATTGGTCACCGCAATACGTAGTAGAATGTGCCAATCGGCAACGGACTATTTTGACAATGGCTGTGTCCATGTTACGGCCAGGCGGACGTTTGATTTATTCAACATGTACTTTTTCCCCTGAAGAAAATGAGCAAAATATGGATTGGCTGACGCAAAATTACGAATTAGAAATTATTGATTTAAAGCATTACGCGGGGATGGATCATGGACAACCAGCTTGGGGCAATAATAACCAAGATTTAAGTAAAGCAGTTCGGTTGTTTCCACATCATTATGCAGGTGAAGGACATTTTATTTGTGCGTTACAAAAAAGGCAAACTGCTGTGGTCAAAAATGATCGGGACAAAAATCAAGTTCCATCTAAAGTGAAAAGGCGAAATAGTGTACGCCAACAACATGCTGAGTTCCAACTTTGGGAGCAATTTCAGCAACAGACTTTGCGTAAATTTGTGCCCAGCCAATTACAAATATATAACGATGTTTTATACGATGTTGCCTTAGTATCAAAGGATCTGACTTCTTTACATGTGTTGCGTAATGGTTTGAAACTAGGAATTTTTAAAAAACGGCGTTTTGAACCAGATCACGCATTGGTCATGGCTTTAGCATCGGAGCAGTTTCAAAAAGTGATTGATTTAGATGCAGAGCAGTTTCACCATTTTGTGCATGGGGAAGCATTGATTTTAAATAAATCACAAGATTATCAGGGATGGGTTGCGGTTAGTTTTGAACAGAAAATTTTTGCTTGGGGCAAATTAGTACAGCAACAATTGAAAAATTTTTATCCAAAAGGTTTGCGACAATAAAAAAGCAGGAATTTATTTTCCCGCTTTTTTCGTACAATATTTTTGTTGATAGAAAGACCATAAATCACCTTTGAAACGATAATTAATTTGGGATAATTGCTGTAAATTATGACAACCTAATAGGGTCATTAAGTCTGTAAATTGCTGAAGCCATTTTTGACCGTTGATAATAGTCTGTTGTAAGCCTTGATGTTTAAGGGAATGTAGAACTGGAGCAGCGATTCCGACGGCCTTAGCACCCAAGATTAAGCATTTAATTGCGTCTAATGGAGTTCGGATACCGCCGGAAGCCAAAATAGTGATTGGTAAATTTTGGGGTTCAATATCAATTAGTGATTCTAGAGTGGTTAATCCCCAATCATTGAGAAAGCTGTAATCTAAAGAATGATTGCGCTCATTTTCGATTTGAACAAAATTAGTACCGCCGCGACCACTAATGTCGATGATAGTCGCACCGAGATCTTGTAAATGTTGGACTGTTTGACTAGTCATGCCGCAACCGACTTCTTTGATAATGACAGGGACATTAACATTTTGAATGATGGTTTGAAGATTTTGACTCCAGTTAAAATCTACTTCACCTTCGGACATGACAATTTCTTGAGCTGCATTTAGATGGACTTGTAAAAAATCAGCCTGAATCAAATCGACAGCTTGTTGGGCTTTTGCCCAGGGAGTTTGTGCAGAAACATTGGCGAAAAGGAGGCCATGGGGATTATTTTGGCGAACAATTTGATAAGAATTCTTAATAATCATTTCTTGAGGATAGCGTAAGTAATTGCTCATCGAGCCTACTGCTAAAGGAATGTTTAGAGCTTTAGCCACCTTGGACAATTGCGAATTCACTTCGGTGACTTGGGGAGCACCACCAGTCATGGCGTTAATATAAATAGGAGCTGACATGATGGGGAGCTGATCTTGCCATTGAAATTGAATATTAATTTGGCTGGTGGATGTATCTGGAATACTCTTAGCCAAAATTTGTAACTGATTAAATTCACTATTAGATTCTTGGTAGAATTTTTCCGATAAAAAAATATGCTCATTTTTACGTTGCCAATCTAACGGTTGTTTAGGCATATATAATTACCTCGTTGTTATTAATTGGTGGATTCATAGACATTAAAGTTTAACGGTTGAATATTGTTTTTCTGCCATTCTTGTAGCAATTGCTGTTGCTTTTGCGACTTATTTTCAATTAAAGCGATCCCACAATCGCCACCACCAGCACCGGAACTTTTAGCAGCAGCACCAAAATGTTGAGCAATTTCACACAATTTTGTTAAACGCTGGGTTTCAATAGAAACACCACTGAATTTTGCCAGCTGGTGTAGTAAATGTCGATTGATGTTGATTTGCTGCAAAATGAGGGCAACTTGCTTTTGCTTAAAACCTTGGATCATTTTCTGTAAGCAATTGCGAGAAGCCTGTAAAAAAGTTTGATAACTAGCTTTTTGTTGAGTACGTTTGGCAGCAATCTTATCGACTAAAACTGGTGTTGAGGCGGGACTGCCACTCCAACCAATCAGTAAACTCAATTCAGGAGGACAAGTTAGAGATTCGATTTTTAACTTAGGCCAAGTTTGTTGAATCACGTTTGTTAAAGAAGTGGTGTTTAATTGCTGAGTGAGCCACTGACGATCTGGCGATTGATATGCAATCCAACCACCGTAAACACTGGCAGCAATATCACCAAAAGAGCCATTATTTTGCACCATAAAATGTGAAATAGCGGCTAATTTAAAAATTTCTTCTTTCTTTAAATCTAATTCATAAAAACGTGCTAAAGCAGTCACCGTTGCGACAGTAACAGCTGCTGAGGAACCCAAACCGTATTTTCGACCATCGGTCGCATCTAATTGACTGTTGACGTTGACGTCAAAAAGTTCGAGCTGTCTGTTTTTTTCTAAAGCATAGATTTCGGTGTACTTAATAGATGATAAAATGTACTCAAACGGATTATCACGATTGTCAATAATCAGTTGATTGCCCTTGCGCTGCCAAATGACAGGCATTTGTTCATATTGTTTAGAATTGATGGTGCCATGATCATGTGCACGGTTAATGGAGACCGTCACAAATTGATCTAAAGAGACGACAATGGCTGGATAGCCAGGCTCTACTACGGCATATTCACCCGCAATATATAATTTGCCTGGTGCTTTCACAGTTATCAATTAATCAAAACCTTTCACTGTTGTTGAGATAAAATACCAAAAAAATATTATAGCACAGTTTTTTTTATTCCCGGTCCGGGTTTTAAAAATGTGGTTGTAGCTTGCGGATAATTTTGGTAGAGATATTGCTGAACAAATGCTGCGTCGGAAGTAGATGTCAATACTTTCACGTTGGGTCCGGCATCAATTGTGGCATAAGCTAGATATCCTTTTTGACGGAGCTCATTTAAAGAAGTTAATAAATGAATAGTATCCATTGTAAAGTAAGAAAAAGCGGGTCTTGCAGTCCAGTTCAAGGCGTGCATTGCTAAAGCATTGTTTTGAGCAATTAAACCGATTTGTTCTAAATCACGTTGTTTAATCGCCTGCAGCATTGCGGTTAAATCCTGCTGCACCGTAGTGGGCCAAGTACGATAAAACGGTGAAGTACTGACGGCTTGTTGCATGCCTTTGGTAGATGAAATTTTTTTAGGTTGATCGGAAAAGACCACACTGATAATTCTAAGAGGCATTTGGTCCGCGCCATCAATCTCTTCTGCAAACGAGCTTTGATCATCATGACCATGATACCAACGGACAAAACCGCCAAAAATTGAACGTGTGGCAGAACCAGAACCGTGGCGGGCTAAAATGGATAAGGTTTTGAGATCAAGATGCATTTGAAATAAGTAATTTAAAGAACCTGCTAGAGCTGCAAAGCCTGATGCAGATGAAGCTAGTCCAGCCGCGGTGGGAACATGGTTGTCAGTTTGGACTAAGATAGCCTGCTTAGAGTGATTCAGCTGCCGAACGTAATCCAAAAAATGTTGGACCCGGGTGGCGAAGGCGAGTGGAGCGGGTTTTTGGTTCAGCCAAATTTGATCATCAGCTTGATCAATAAATTTGGTGGAAGTTGTCGTATAGTAGCCATCTAATGTTAATGATAAACTGTCATTATAAGGCAGTCGTAGCTGGGAATCTTTTTTCCCCCAGTATTTGATGAGAGCAATATTGGTATGGGCTGTTGTTTGCGTATTATTCATAATAGTTCCTAACTTTGTTGAAGTGGTTGAATCCAGGTTTGTTTAGCGCCGGAGGCTTTAACGGCTGTGGCAATTGTTTGAGCACTCGCTTGATCGCTTGTCAGGGCAATCAGACAGCCACCACGCCCTCCACCAGTGATTTTGGTGCCCAAAGAACCGTTTTGGTTGGCAATATCAATTAAACGTTCTAAGATGGGTAGACTGATTTTTAGATCATGAAGTAGTTGTTGAGCCGTGTGAAAAATCAGACCTAATTGAGTTAAATTTTGTTGTTGTAAGGCTGACTTGGTTTGCACGGTTAGTCGGCCTAACTGTGTAATTTTGGGGTTGACGATAGCGGGGTGTTGTTGCTTAAAAACTCGTAAATCATGTACTGCTTGACCAGTATTGCCTTTGATGCCTGAATCAATAATGATAAGATAGCCTTGCAGATTAGTTGTAAAAGCTTCGGTCAGTTGATCTTTGATGAAATAAATGGGTTGCTGGGAATTCACCGTGACTGCGTCGACACCACTGGGGGTGCCATGAATGATTTTTTCTGAAAAATTAGTATAGTACAACAGTTTTTCATTGTTTAAAGTAGTGTTGCTATACTTAAAAAGAGCCTTTGTAATGGCGGCACCAGTGGCTGCAGAAGAGCCCATACCGCGTTCAATAGGCAGATCACTAGTAATATTGATGCTGACATTAGTTGTAATGGGCAAATCTTTCAGCAGAAGTTGAACTAGGGCAACAATTCCTTGTAATTCTTGTGGAGCTTTCAATAAAGCACCTTGATAGTATTTAGAATTAATCGTGGTTTGTGTCTGCGTTTCTTGGACAGTTACATTGGTGACAATATCCAGTAACGGAATTGTAATTGCTGGTTGCCCATAAACGACGGCGTGCTCGCCAATTAAAATTATTTTTCCGTGGGCTTGACCACTAGTTATCATAAAATCACCTTTCTCATACGCTTTATTTTACACAATTTAACTTTAGTCCGCATCTTTTGATAGTTTGCGAAATATTTTAGGAGGTTCCAAATGTCTGTGAAATTCGTATTAGGTGCCGCTCAAAAGGATAAGCGCGCTATTTTATTAGCGGATTTGAACCAAAAGATGCAACAAAATCTCCAAGATACATTTATCTGGTTAACTCCCGATCATATTAAGTTTGACAGTGAAGTTCAAATTTTAACACATTTAAAACAAGATACACACACCACATTGGCAACTAACCGTTTGCAAGTATTTTCCTTTTCTCGATTGGCTTGGTACTACTTGCGTAATGATCCTATTTATCAAAGTCCTCAACTAACCGGTACCACGCAAGTCATGTTGCTAGCCAAAATTGTACGACAATTGGCGCCTAAGTTACATCTGTATGCGGGTGAAGCTAAGCGAATTGGTTTTATTGAAAATTTACAGCAGCAAGTTGATTTGTTATTAACGAATCACTTGACGCCGCAAAGATTAACTGAGTTTGCACAGCAGGTGAGAAATCAAGGCGACTTAGATTTAAAATTAGATGATTTAGCGTTAATTTATGAGCAATATTTGCAAAAAACGACAGCGCAATATAATGATGAATATCAACTATTGAATTTATTGAATAATTATTTAAAAACGGATGCCAATCAAATTAAAGTGCACTATTTTGTGAGTGATTTTACGCAATTTAGTCTACAAGAATTACAAATTATTATGACGCTCATGACTCAGGCGGCTGATGTTGAGTTGAGTTTAACTTTGGATCGTCCTTACAGTGAAGATCAGACGAATATTTTTTTTCAGCAACCAATTAAATTTTTTCAAAAATTGACGCAAACGGCGCGTCAGCGGCAAATACCGTTTACGACCCAAGTTGCTGAGCAAACTCGTGTCAATGTTGATTTGCAGTTGGTCGAAAATTTTTGGATGCAACAAAATAATCGATTGCAAACGTTAGATACACAAATGTTGCAGGATAATAGTTCCGTGCAAATTTGGCAGGCAGCGACAATGCAACAAGAAATTGTGGCGGTAACGACATATATTCGGCAATTGGTGGCCACGCAAGGTTATCGTTATAAAGATTTTTTGGTCTTAGCTCGTAATTTGGGAGATTATCAGCAATTTTTGGATCCGTATTTTCAAATGCAACAAATTAGTTATTTCTTGGATTTGCCCCATTCAATGCGTGATCATGCATTCAAGTCTTTGATTGATAGTCTGTTTGCTTTATTACAAAATAATTTGCAATATCATGATGTGATGACATTATTGCGGACAGAATTGGTGATTCCGAAAGGTTGGACTTTAGATCAGTATCGGCAAGCGGTTGATTTGACAGATAATTATTGTTTAGCACACGGGATCCGCGCACATGATTGGCGGCAAAAAACGGATTTTGTGAGTCCAGCACAGCATTCTTCATTGGAGAGTCAACAACAATTTGCGCAAATTAATGGGATCAAGCATCTAATTACTCAAATTGATCAAGCATTGCGAAAAATGACGCAAAAAGCGACTTCTGTTCGGGACGCTTGTGCGCAATTGTATCAACTATTAGATAAACTGCAGGTTTTTAAAACTTTGAAACAATGGGAAACAACTGCGATTGAAGCAGGCGATTTAGTCTTGAGCCAGCAACCGGAGCAAGTGGTCAATACTTTTACACAAATTTTAGATGAGTTTGTTGAATTATTCGGCACGGACGAATTTGTCTTGGAAGACTTTTTAGTAGTGTTAGATAACGGTTTTGATAAAGCGCAATATTTAACCATTCCAGCGGTCTTAGATGCTGTGCAAATTTCTAATTTGGCACTTGTCCAACCGACAGGACGGAAAATTACGCTGATCTTGGGTGCTGATGATCAGAATATGCCTCAGGTCAATCCAATTGGTGGGGTGCTGTCTGATGATGATTTGGTCCATTTACAGCCATTATTGCGAGATACAGAAACTTTGCCGCAAACGCAAGAACAATTAAATAGTAATGAACCTTATGTTCATGATTTGGCGTTTTTGAGTAGTAGCGAACGCTTGATTTTTACGTATGCACGCACCAAACAAGTAACAGCGATGCAACTATCACCTTATGTGCAATTACTCAAGCAACGTTTTCAATTGACAGAACAAATTATTGATTTTACTCAACCAACTGAAGAAGAACAGGTTCTGCAATTATTAGGCAGTCCGATTATGACAGCAGATCATTTATTAGCAGTGTACCGAAAGAGTAAGACTGATCAAACACCGGTGGCGCCTGCTTGGCAATATGTGAAAGACTTAATTTTTCAATCGTCAACGGCGGCGCAAATTTATTTGTCAAAAATCTGGCGGGGCTTATCTTATCAAAATATTGCGGTTTCGTTAGATTTAAAAATTAGTCAGGCGCTATATGGTTCACAGTTGTTGGCATCTATTTCGCAATTAGAAACTTTTTATCGCAATCCATATGAATATTTTTTGAAATATGGTTTGCATTTAAAACCGAGACCACAATTTAAAATCACTCCAGCAAACCAAGGAACCTTTTTTCATGAAGTATTGGATCTGACAGTCAAGCAATTGCAAAGTCAAAATCAATCGTGGGCTGATTTGTCCGCGAAGACTTTGCAGCAAGTTTCTCAGCAGATCGTTCAACAGGTTTTGCAACAACCCGCTTATCAGATTTTTACTCACGATGAGCAGTTCATTCAACAGCACATGATTGAAACGGTGCAGCGTTCATTAGAAGTTTTGCGCCAACAGACGCAGCAGGCGCAATTTTATCCTCTTAAAACGGAAGTGACTTTTGGTCAAGTGGGTGCTGAGCATAATCTTGAACCGTTAAAATTTGCTTTGGATGACCAAAAATCAGTTATTGTGCGGGGACGGATTGATCGGATTGATCAGTTGATGAGCGATCCACATTATTATATGGTTGTGGATTATAAATCAGGGCAACAAGATTTTAAATTTCAAGAGTTTGCCGCAGGTCTAAATTTGCAGATGTTGACTTATTTGGCTAGTTTGTTGAATGATTCTTCGTTGTTGGCACAAGATATGCTGCCCGTGGGTGGTTTTTATTTTCATATTCAAGATTCCACTGTCAATTTAGAAAGTTTAAAGGGTGATTTAACAAAAGCACCGGCAGCGTTATTTAAACAGTATCAATATAAAGGCTTGATCATTGATGATGGTCATAGCTCTGAAATTTTGGATCCAGCTGCAGAGCAACAGGCGTCCCAAGTTTTTCAAATTGCTAGAAATCGACGTCTGAATGCTAACAAGGTTGTGAACCAAGATGAATTTCAACAGTTACTAGCGTTTAATCAACAATTAATCGTTCAAGCTGCTAATGCTATTTTGAAAGGACAAAACCAGATTAGTCCGTTGCGATTGGATGAGAAGAAAACGACGTTACAGTATAGTGATTATTTACCTATTATGCAATTTGATGCGATGTTGCCGGAAAATAATTACCGGCTCATGCCAAAGTTAAATAGAAAGCAATTTTTTGAACAATTAAATTTGAAGGAGCAACCGCATGGCAAAATTTAAACCAACCGCCGCACAACAGCAAGCACTGACGGTGACAGGGAGTGATGTTTTAGTGTCTGCTTCCGCAGGTGCGGGAAAAACGACCATTTTAGTTGACCGAATTGTGCAACAATTGCAAGCAGGAGAACAAATTGACCACTTATTGATTGTGACCTTTACTGAAGCTGCTGCTAAAGAAATGAAACAACGTTTGGCACAAAAAATTCAACAAGCAGCGATGACAGCAACAGGGGAACAGCAACAGCATTTACGGGCACAACTGTCCAAGTTGCCAACGGCTTCCATCAGTACATTACATGCTTTTTGTTTACAAGTTATTCGCAAATTTTATTATTTGATTGATTTGGATCCTAATTTTCGATTGTTGAGTGATGATAATGAACGATTTTTGTTACAGGAACGGGCCTGGCAAAAAGTACGCAATACTTATTATCAAGCCGAAGATACGGATTTTTTAGCCGTAGAAAATAATTTTGCCACAGGTAACGACGATCAGGAAATGGAAAATTTGTTGTTTAAATTAACTAATGTGGCGTTGACAAATCAAAATCCTAAACAATGGTTAAGCAGTTTGGTTGATGATTATCAAGTGCAGGATGATTTGAGTCAGATGACGTTTTATCAAGAACAGTTTGTGCCAATGTTGGAGCAAGAGATGCATTATGTAACATTACAAGCAGCACAACTAGCACAACAAGTCACGACGTTTGAAGAGTTGGCTAATTATGCTGATAGTGTAGAGCAGTTTCAACAACAAATTCAAGCATTATTGGCGCATTTGAAGCATTATTCTTGGGACCAATTGCGCCAGCAAATTAATCATTTAGTTAAAATTAAAGGTCGAGCTAAAGCCAAAACAGCGGCTGAGATTATGGAACCTTTCAAGCAATGTAAAAAGCGGATTACGCAAATTGTGGAAAATTGGCAATATAAATATTTTGTATTAGATAACGAACATTGGCGGCAGATTTTACAAAATAGTGGTCAGATGGTAGCTAAGTTAATTGAAGTGGAACAAGCTTTTTTGACCACTTTTCAAGCTAAAAAAAGGTTTCAGCATAGCTTAGATTTTAATGATTTAGAACATTATGCTTTAAAAATATTACAGGCTGACTATCGGGGCAAATTAGTGGCACGCGATTATTATCATGACTTGTTTGGTGAAATTTTAATTGATGAATATCAAGATACCAATCCGTTACAAGAAGCCATTATTCAACAATTTAAGCGGCTTGAGCCCGGTAATTTGTATATGGTTGGCGATGTCAAACAAGCCATTTATGGTTTTCGGCAAGCAGACCCAGCATTGTTCACGCACAAATACCGGGGATTTCAACAAGATAGTTCCGCGGGACAATTAGTGAATTTAACCGATAATTTTCGTTCACACACGAATGTTTTAGCGACGGTCAATGCTATTTTTGCTCATGTGATGGATGAGCGTTTAGGTGATGTTCAATATGATCAAGCAGCAAGCTTAAAAGCTGGTAGTCAATTTCCATCGGCTACTGACGCGCAGACCGAATTTTGGTTCGTGGATCAAACTGTATTACCTAAAATGCAGTTGACGAGTGAACAATTGGAAATTCAGGCTGTGATTCGGCGGATTAAAGAATTGCAAGCTGCAAATTTTCAGGTTTATGATCGCAAAACGGGACAGCTACGAACTTTGCGTTACGGAGATATTGCAATTTTGACGCGCGTTAAAAGTTTAAACAATGATTTAATTGAACAATTTGCTCAATCACAGTTGCCGATTGTGGTTCATGATTCGGCTAATTATTTTCAAGCTAGTGAAGTACAGACGATGCTGTCGATGTTAAAAATTATTGATAATCCGCGGCAAGATATTGCTTTAGTGGCGGTTTTGCGATCCGCCATCGTTGGTTTAGATGAGAATGAATTAGCTTATTTGCGTATCAATCAACGGAGCGGTGATTATTATCAGGCCTTATCGAATTATTTGGCTAACGATGAGTATAATCAAAAAAATCAATTTGCTCAGCGATTGACAACTAAGGTTCAACAATTTATGACTTTACTGACGCAATTACGGACATTGGCACCCAAAATAAGTTTGGCAGAATTAATTTGGCAAATTTATTTAAAAACGGGTTATTTGTCCTATGTGCAAGGCATGCCGAATGGTAAGCAACGAGTGGCTAATTTGCACGCGCTGTATCAACGGGCCACAGAATTTGAACAGCTGGAGTTTAAGGGATTGTTTCAATTTATTCATTTTATTGAACATATTGAGGAAAATGAACACGATTTGGCGCGACCGGTAGAATTTCAAGCTCAAGCTGATGAGATTCAAGCGATGACGATTCACGGCAGTAAGGGTTTGGAGTTTCCAATTGTGTTTGTATTGAATCTTGACCATAGTTTTAACGCGATAGATGTCAAAAAGCGTTATCTGTTGGATGCTAAACAGGGGTTGGGCATTCGTTATTTGGATCCTGAAACACGGATTTTTTATGAAACCTTGCCAATGGCAGCAATTAAAGCTGCACAAAAGAATAAGTTGTTGTCTGAGGAAATCAGATTATTATATGTAGCATTAACCAGAGCACAACAGAAATTAATTTTAGTGGGCTCAACAAAAGTTGCTTTGTCAAAAGCTTGGGACAGTTGGCAAATGGGATTGCCGAACGGTCATCAACAAGTCTTAGATTTGGGACTTCGTTCTAGTTTTAAATCTTTTCAAGATATTTTAGAACCAATCTTGGCATTGAATGGTATTTTACAGGATGAGAAAATTATACCTGCAGACAATTCTGACTTTGATTTTAGTGTGCACAGTTTTCGGCTTGAAAAAGGTTCTAAAAAGTCCCCGAATCAAAATTCTGAAGGACAACTGTCAGAAAATTCAATAACGACTTCACCACTTTTTAAGCAGGAAGCACAAAAAATTTTAAATTTCCAATATCCGCAGCAAGCAGCTACCCAAACGACGGCTTACCAATCTGTTTCGGAGATTAAACATTTATTCGCGAATCCTGACGATCAAAATTTACCTGTCATAGATTTAAAAGATACTGTCCCCAAAGGCCAAAGATATGTTTTGGATGATTTCAAGCGTCCACGATTTTTGAGTCAAGAAAAATCGCAAGTTAAACCAGCCGATGTGGGCAGTGCTACGCATTTATTGTTACAAAAAATCAATTTAGATCAAACACCGAAACAAACTGATTTTGTGTTGTTGGCTCAGCAATTGGTCCAACAACAAGTCTTTACTCAACAAGTGATGGAGCAAATCAATTTTGCTAGTTTGGCGCAATTTTATCAGTCAAATCTAGGTCAACAAATTATAGCTCATCAAGCAACTTTACAACGGGAATGGGCGTTTTCAATGGTTTTACCAGCGGATCAAGTCTTTACAGCGATGGCAGCTAATAATGATCAAATTTTGATTCACGGAATCATTGATGGATTATTTAGTGATGAGCATCAACAAATTACGTTGTTTGATTATAAAACGGATTACATTGATATGCATAAAAAAACAGGCCCACACTCTGTGACTAAGGCAATTGAACAATATTCCGGGCAATTGAATTTATATCAAAAGGCTGCGGAACAAATTATGCAACAGCCTGTGCAACAAAAATTTTTATGTTTGTTATCCGTTAATCAAATAATTAAGGTAAACTAAACGTATGAAGAATAAAAAGTATGTTGTTGTGGATTTGGAAACGACCGGGACAAAACGGCATGAGCATGACCGTATTATTCAGTTTGCGGGCGTGGTGATTGAGAATTTTCAAATTACCAATCAAGTCTCCTTTTTGATTAATCCTGAATGTTTAATTGATGACCGCATTCATCAATTAACTGGGATTACGAATGAGCAATTGCAGTCACAACCGGTGTTTGTCGATGTTGCACCACAAATCTGGCAGTTTTTGCAAGGTAAAGTTTTCGTGGCGCATAATGTCAATTTTGACTATCCATTTTTGCAAACAGAATTCACCAATGCTGGTTTTCCAGAATTAAATTTGGCAGCGATTGATACGGTAGAGTTAGCTCAAGTCTTATTGCCAACGGCGCCGAGTTTTAAGTTGGCAGAATTAACTAATTATTTACAGATTACTCACGATAAGCCGCATCAAGCCGACAGTGATGCTTGGGCGACCGCCAAATTATTTTTGCAATTACGAAAACGTTTGTTAGCTTTGCCAGTGCCCACGATGAAATGGTTAAATAAATTTGCAAAGAATTTTTTGCGCCAAACGGGTGAATTTATCCGTGATGTAACGCAAAACGCGATGATCCAAAAGTCTGCTTTATCTTCGAATTTAGTTCAAGTGCGCAGTTTAGTGTTGCAAAAACCCGTAGCAGTAGTGAGTACTGGTCTCAAATCGTCAACTTTTCCAGTTAATCGGAAACAAAAATTGAAACTTTTTGGAACTCAACTGCAGTGGCGGGCACAACAAACAAAAATGATGAATTTTGTGCATCGAAAGCTAACTCAGCAGGTGCCACTATCCTTAATTAATGCTCCTACCGGTTTAGGGAAAACATTGGGTTATTTGTTACCAATAACTTATCAGTTAGACCAAGGACAAAAATTGGTAGTTGCTACATCAACCAAATTGTTGCAACAGCAATTATTACAAGATGTTTCACGCGTAGAACAGTTGCGTCAGCAAAAATATAGTACGACGGTCATTTCTAGTCCGAATGATTATTTAGATTTAGCCAATTTTTATCGTTTATTGACTAGCGAAAAGCAGCACCGTTTGTTGCGATTAATGTTGTTGAAGATTCTAGTTTGGTTGACGCAAACCACTACCGGTAATTTGCAAGAGCTTAATTTAACGAATTATCAGACTTCCTTGTTTCGTCTCATTCGGAGTAATGGGCACCCTGCAACGGGGATTTTTGCGCCGTATGATTTTTGGTTGCGTTTGACCAAACAGGCTGAACACAGTGATTTAATTATCACTAATCATAGTTATTTATTGAATAATTTGCAGGAACAGCTGTTTCAAGCAAGTGCTGGTTTAATTATTGATGAAGCTAGCAATTTGTTGCAACAAACTTTGCAGCCGCAGGCACAATTTGAATTTCAGACGACTCGTAAAGCGTTAAAGCGGTTGAGTGATTTGTTGTATCAAAATCGGGTGTTGTTACGGAATACCTTTCATCAAAATTTGTGGCAATCTTGGCAGCATGCTGATTTAGCCAATTTTCAGTTGCTATTTGATCAGTTAGCGCGTGCTTTAACACGGTTAAGTGCGGATTTGGTCAGTCAATATGTTAAAACCAAAGTCCCCTTGCAAAAACGATCTGTGGTTATTCAGTTACCTTTGAAGCGTGATGAACTAGCGCAGCGAACTTTGCAATACTTAAAGAAGAGTTCTCAACAATTTCGGCTGTTATTAGAACAAGTCGGGCAATTGGTGCAGCTGTCTCAAGCGGTAGAAGGCAATATTAGTTTAGCGTTAGAGCAAGTTTTGCAACAAATTACTGATGAATATTTGATTTTGCAGCAACAGTTGCAGCAATTAAAAGCAATTTTAGAAAGTTTGTCCATTTGGCAAGAACCTGGCGGTTTAGTGCTAACGATGTTAAATTATCAGGATTGGGACAGTTTAAAGTTAGCGACGCAGATTTTTAATCAGGAAAATATTATTCAGAAGTTGCAGACACAGTTTCCAATAACGATTTTGATTGATGCGACTTTGAAATATCACAATAGTTTTCACAATTTTTTGCAACAGTTGGGACTTTCTCAATCGATAGCTCAAAAAAACAAGTTAAGTTTGCAACGTGATTTTAATTTGGAAGAGCGTCTAAAAGTTTATTTACCAACAGATGCCCCCTATCCTCAACAAACAACGGATTTAGCACAACATTTAACACAAAATATTTTGCCACTGCTCCAACAAAATTCGCAGCAGACTTTGATTTTATTTAATTCATTGACTTTGTTGCAAGCTGTGTATCAATTGTTAGGAGAACATGAGATTAGTCAGCAGCGAGAAATTCTGGCACAATCTGTTTCAGGATCCAATCAGCGTGTCAAAAAACGCTTTGCTCTCAACAACCAAGCCGTTTTGTTAGCTACCAGTAGTTTTGGTAGTGGCGTTAATTTGGCGCCGCAAAATTTGAAATTAGTTATTGTGACGCGCATTCCTTTTGAAGCACCAGACAATCCTTTTGTACAAGCTAAAACCAATTTTTGGCGTACTCAAGGTCAGAATTTTTTCAAGGTTGAGAGTCTTCCGACTGCGGCTCGACGCTTAAAGCAACAAGCTGGGCGTTTAATTCGAGATCCTGATGATTGTGGGGCATTAGTGTTGCTAGATCAGAGATTACAGACGTCTGCTTATGGGGCGCGTTTATATCAAGATTTAGATTTACCACCACTCACGACAGAGCTGGATACAGAGCAGGTTACTTCGGAAATAAAGATGTTTTTCCAGACAGATCTTTGATACACTGGTGATTAAACTAAGCGTGGTGAAAAATTTGAAGCGGCAATGGAAACGTCCCTTACTTTTGGGGATTTTAATCATTTTATTGGTTTTATCTGTAGGTAGTTTTTATGTGATGAATGCTTCACATAGTTCTGCACGTAGTCAAGCGATCCACGTTGCAAAAACTAAGGGTGGACTGCAGACTACGACTTTTTATTCAGAGTTTGACCGTCGACAGCAGTTTTACACAGTCGGTGGTCAGACGCGACAAGGTTATCGTTATGTCGTTATCAATGGTCAAAATGGAAAAATTCAATTGTTGAATAGTCCAGCAGGTTTAGTTCGTCAAGTTCGACAAACGGTTCAAAATCATCAAAATCCTAAACAAATTAATAAAGTTGCTTTGGGATATTATCAAAAACACCCGGTGTGGGAAGTTACCTATCGAAATCAGAATAATAGCCTAGGTTACTATCTGATTAATTTTCATAATACAAAAATCTTGCAAGTAATTAATAATTTATAGAATGTTTAACAGCTTGATGATTAGATTTTGGGTAACTAAACTAGATTGAATTTGCTATAATTTTGACAGATAATTAAAATAAAATTGAACAACAAAAATCAATTTTGGAGGCAGTATTGTGGAAACCATTAGGATTATTGATGCCAAGGATCATGTTGATCAAGAGGTGAAAATTGGTGTTTGGCTCACCGATAAACGTTCTTCGGGAAAGATTGCTTTTTTGCAATTACGTGATGGAACGGGTTTTTTCCAAGGTGTAGTTGTTAAAAGTGATGTAGCTGAGGAAGTATTTGAGTTAGCTAAGAAATTACGGCAGGAAACAAGTTTTTACGTGACGGGTGTGATTCATCAGGATGATCGTTCACATTTTGGTTATGAAATTGAGGTTTCTGCAATTGAAGTTTTAGGTGAAAGTGAAGATTTTCCGATTACGCCTAAGGAACATGGAATCGAATTTTTGTTGGATCACCGGCATTTATGGTTACGATCACGGCGTCCTTTTGCAATTATGAAAATTAGAAATGAGATTATTGACGCTAGTTATCGCTTCTTTAAGCAAGAAGGCTTTATCAAGATGGATCCGCCTATTTTGACAGGGACTGCTCCAGAAGGTACAACTGAATTGTTTGAAACTGATTATTTTGATAATCCCGCTTATTTATCGCAAAGTGGCCAGCTGTATATGGAAGCTGGCGCAATGGCGTTTGGTAAAGTTTTTTCTTTTGGTCCAACTTTTCGGGCTGAGAAATCAAAAACACGGCGTCATTTAACCGAATTTTGGATGATTGAACCTGAAATGGCCTTTATGCATCAAGAAGAAAGTTTACAAGTTCAGGAACGCTATGTCAGTTATCTGGTGCAAAGTGTGTTGGATAATTGTCAGTATGAATTAAAGCTGATTGATCGTGATCCCGAGATTTTAGAAAAATATACTCATCTACCTTATCCACGAATTTCATATGATGAGGCTATTGAATTGTGTCAGGAAGGCGGTTTTGACATCAAATGGGGAGACGATTTTGGTTCTCCTGAAGAAACTTATATTTCGGATCAATTTGAACAGCCAGTTTTTGTATTGGATTATCCTAAACAAATCAAGCCATTTTACATGAAGGAAGCTCAAGATCGTGATAATGTTTATGTTTGTGCTGATTTATTAGCGCCAGAAGGTTATGGCGAAATTATTGGTGGTTCTGAGCGGGCAGTGGATTATAACCAGATGAAAGCAGAAATGGAAAAAGAGGGGATGAATTTAGAGGATTATGATTGGTATTTAGATCTTCGTAGATATGGCTCTGTTCCACATTCTGGCTTTGGCATGGGCTTGGAACGGGCAATTACGTGGATTTGTCATTTGGATCATTTGCGTGAAGCAATTCCATTTCCCCGAATGATCAATCGCTTAAAGCCTTAAATTAAATTGGATTTTTTTAAGGAAAAAGGTTGACATTTGAAATAGTTAATTATATGATATCGTCAACAAGTTGATGAAATATTGATAAACAAAGTGATCAGGGGAAGTAGTTAAGCTTATTGTGTTCAGAAAGTCCCAGTCGATGTGAAGGGATCACGTTAGCTAATGAAAATGACCTGTGATTGGTGCACCGAGTCGTTTGATAAGGTGGCAATGGTTGGTACTCTTTATTGTACACACATATAGTTGTTTTGTATGTTGATGAGAGGATTGGCTTTTGGTCATCCTGAATTAGAATGGTACCGTGGTGTTGACCGCTTCTAATAAGTTTCTATAAGAAGTTTATTAGGGGCGGTTTTTTTGTTATTAATTTTTCAGAATATTTGAAATTTATGAGGTGAGATTGATGAAAAAGTTAACGAAAATTTTTAAGTACGTGTTAGTTATAAGCTCTGCTTTATTATTGTTTGTTTTGACTGGGTGTGGCCAACAGTCGCAAGAGAAAACAGTGAAAGTGGGTATTAATAATGCTGATGCACCAGCATGGAAGGTTGTTCAGAAGAAAGTCAAAAAGGAACATATCAATTTAAAAATTGTAGAATTTTCTGATTATAATCAGCCGAACACTGCTTTATTACAGCATGAATTGGATATCAATGCATTTCAACATCATTATTTTTTAGATAATTGGAATAAAGCTCATCATGCTGATTTAGTAGCTATCGGTGATACGATGATTCAACCAATGGCAATGTATTCCAATAAAGTCACGAAAGTTAGTGAATTACCGGATAAAGCGAAAATTTCGTTACCAAATGATAGCTCAAATGAAGCTCGGGCGTTGGAATTATTGGAATCAGTGGGCTTAATCAAATTACGGACGAAGAAAAATCAATTGCCTTCTACCAAAAATGTTGCGGATAATCCCCATCACTTACAGTTCAAAGTGTTAGACGCAGCCCAAACAGCTCATTCACTCAATGATGTTGATGCCGCGGTGATTAACGGTAATGTTGCTAGTGCTGCTAAATTGAGTTCAAAAAAGGTTGTTTATCGCGAAAAGGTTACGAAGAAGTCTCGTCCGTGGATTAATGTCATTGCTGCTAATAAAAAGGATAAGAATAATCCAACGTATAAGAAAATTGTCAAGGCTTATCAAAGTGATGATGTTCTAAAAGAAATTCATAAAATTTATGGACCTAATGGCGTTGCAGCTTGGAAAGTTAAGCTTTAAAGTTGTCTTAGAAAGGATAAAACAATGGTTAAATTACAAGATTCAATTATTCAAAATTCAATTCAGCAGTTGAGCGATTATGTTGCGCTCCCATCAGTTTCTGCTAAGCATCAAAAACAGGCCGCAACTGCTGCTTTTTTAAAAAATTTGTTGGAGGAGCAATTAGGTGCACAAGTACAAGTTTTTGATGATTATCAAGCGCCATTAGTTTTTGCACAGGTCCAACCACAACATTTAAGTGATACGACATTATTAATTTATAATCACTATGATGTGCAACCAGAGGAACCCGTAGAATTATGGGAATCAGATCCCTTTGAGCTTAAACAATCTGCTGAAAGTTTGATCGGACGTGGTGTTGCAGATTGTAAGGGTGATTTTATTAGTCGCTTGACAGCTTTGAAATTGTATCGTCAAGAGCATGGTGATTTTCCTTGCAATATCAAATTTTTAATTGAAGGCGAAGAAGAAGTTGCTAGTGAACATTTGAGTGATTATCTAGCTAAATATAATGATTTATTGGTAGCAGACTTAGTGATTTGGGAATCTGGTAGTAAAAATGATCATGAGCAATTTCAAATTGAGGGTGGCAATAAAGGAGTTCTATGTTTTAAATTAACTGCAAAGTCGGCGGCCAGTGATCTGCATTCTTCTTTAGCAGCAGTCGCAGATAGTGCTACTTGGCGTTTGGTTCAGGCATTGAACTCTTTACGAGCAACTGATGGTACGATTCAGGTGCCGGGATTTTATGAGGAAGTTGTGGCACCTAGTGAGATCGAAGAACAATTAGTAGCCCAAGCACCAACACCTGATTTGACCAAAAAGTGGGATTTGCAGCTACCCTTGTTAAAAAATAAAAGTGTTAATAATAATCTGACATTTGCGCCAACTATTAATATTGAAGGTATTAGTAGTGGTTGGGAAGGTTCTGGTGTCAAGACGGTGACTCCCAAACAAGCAACAGCAAAATTGGAATTTCGCTTAGTCCCTAATCAAGATCCGCAAGTGATTTTTAAGCAATTAACGCAATATTTGCAAGATCAGGGTTTTACAGATATTCAAGTTGACTATTTACTGGGTGAACGAGGCTATCGTTGGGATTTGCAAAATCCGTTGGTTGATCGACTCATTGCGACAGCTAAGACAGTTTATGGAGACGATAAAGTAGTTTCATTACCCTCCAGTGCTGGTACAGGTCCAATGTATCTATTGAACAAAAATACGCATGCACCAATTGTTTCTTGTGGGGTTGGTTATAGTCATTCAGGTCCGCATGCACCAAATGAAAATATTCGGATTAACGATTATTTGCAGTTTATTGATTTCTTTAGCCAATTTTTGGATAAGTTGTAGGTTTTGTATGATGTATAAACAAGAACCAATTATTGAATTAAAAAATATTTCAGTTACTTTTCAAACTAAAGAACAAGAATTACAAGCTGTCAAAGATGTTTCTTTAAGTGTAAAAAAAGGTGATGTGTTTGGCATTATGGGCTACTCTGGTGCAGGCAAAAGTACGCTTGTACGAGTAATTAATCTACTGCAGCGCCCTACCGCAGGACAAGTGATTGTTAGCGGTCAAGATTTGTTGACATATAAACCCAAGCAATTGCGCGAAGCACGACAAAAGATCGGCATGATTTTTCAGCATTTTAATTTAATGGCTTCACGAACAGTTTTCGGAAATGTTGAGTTTCCCTTATTAAATAGTCAATTAAATGCACAGCAACGTCACGATAAGGTTCTTAAATTGCTAGATTTGGTGGGATTATCTGATAAAGTTGATACTTATCCATCACAATTATCAGGTGGTCAAAAACAAAGAGTCGCTATTGCCAGAGCTTTGGCTAATGATCCACAGATTTTGATTTCCGATGAAGCGACGAGTGCATTGGATCCAGAAACAACAACTGATATTTTGAATTTGTTGAAATATTTGAACCAAAAATTGCAAATTACGATTGTGATTATCACTCATGAAATGGACGCGATTAAACAAATTTGTAATTACGTAGCCGTTATGGATCAAGGTGAACTAATTGAGCAAGGGAGTGTGTTGGATATTTTTGGTCATCCTAAACAACAATTAACGCAAAAATTTGTTGCATCTGCCACTCGTTTGGATAATGTATTAGAAGAAATCAAGCACCAACAGCTAGTTGATTCCAAAAATTATAATTTAGTAGAGTTAGATTATTTTGGTGATGTAACGGGGCAACCGATTGTCGTGGAATTGTACCAGCGTTTTGGGGTGACAGCTAATATTCTATTTAGTAATATTGAGCAAATCCAAGGAACAACTGTGGGAATTATGTTATTGGAATTATCAGGACCAGATCCTGAAATTGAGTCGGCATTGGACTATTTGAATCATTTGCAAGTCACAGTTAAGCAAATTGATTTAGATCAGATAGAGGTGAATTAAATGCAGTTAATTAAGGCTTGGATGCCCAATGTTGTAGCTAATTGGTCGGGTGATAACGGTTTTGTAGAAGCAATTTATCAAACCTTGTATATGACTTTTGTTAGTGCTTTGTTTGCTGGTGTTTTAGGTTTAATTTTAGGATTAGCTTTGATTGTAACAGCAGAAAATGGTATTTTGCCTCATAAAAAATTTTATTATTGTTTAGATAAACTAGTAAATATTTTTCGATCTATTCCGTTTGTTATTTTGTTAGCTGTCATTGGTCCGTTTACTAAGTTGATTGTAGGACAAACGATTGGACCAACAGGAGCTTTAGTTCCGTTAATTATTGGAACAGCACCATTTTTTGCCCGGCAAGTTCAATTGGCATTAGTCGAGGTAGATCCTGGTGTGGTAGAAGCCGCACAAGCGATGGGGTGTTCATCTTGGCAAATTATTTATCGGGTTTATTTAAAAGAAGGTTTACCAGAGTTAATTCGTTCGGCGACACTAACGATGATTAGTTTGATAGGTTTAACGGCAATGGCTGGCGCTATTGGTGGTGGTGGCCTAGGCAATATGGCCATTGCTGTTGGTTATCAACGTTTTGAAAATGATGTTACAATTGTTTCGTTAATTTTTATTTTAATTTTGGTCTTTGTGATTCAAGGCATTGGCGACTATTTTATGAAAAAATTGCAGCATTAAATGAATTAAATTTAAAAGAGTGTCGAATTTTTATTAATTTGACACTCTTTTTGTTGACTGAAGATTCCTTTAAGTGCTGATAGAATAGAGAACTAGGATTGACACCGCATTCATTCTTAGATTAAAATGTTCCTGTTTCGAATTTTAAAAGAAGAGGGTTTTAAGAATGTTCAAAAAAGTAACGAAGGTACTTAGTGTGCTAGCGTTGGGAGTGGCTGGAGGTATTGCACTGCAGCAACCGCAAGTTACGCAAGCTACCAAACAAAAACCGGTGGTTATTTACTTAACACGTCATGGGGAAACCACAGCTAATGTGATGCATGTGGCTCAAGGTTGGTCGGATTATCCGTTAACGAATAATGGTAAACAAGGGGCCAAAGCCTTAGGATTAGGTTTGAAAAAAGTTAAATTTCAATCGGCTTATGCAGGGAATTTAACACGACAAGAGGAAACTGCACAAGGAGCTTTAAAATATTCTGATAATAAAAAGGTCAAGTTACAGACTAAACCTGATTTGCGTGAAGATAATTACGGTAGTTACGAAGGTCGACCTGATATGAAGGAATCAGTTGTTAAAATAGCTAAGTATTATGGTTACCCCAACGTGCAAACGTTTACCAAAAAAACAGGCAAGCAGGTTATGCAAAAGATGCAAGATGGTTATTATCAATTGGATAAGGAAAATGAGTTGCAAACTGACTTAAAACCACGTGATCGGGCTGAAAGTTCCAAACAGGTCCAAAAACGGATGACAGATGTTTTAACGCAAATTGCGCAGCATCAGAAAAAAAATGGTGGTGGTAATGTTTTAGTCGTGAGTTCTGGCATGTCGATTGATCAATTTTTAAGTGCGGAACGAATTCCAGAATATCAAGGTAAGAGTTTAGATAATGATTCTGTAACGAAGTTAGTTTATAAAAATAAGAAATTTAAGTTGCAAGGAAAAATTGGTTCTACCAAGTATTATGATGCTGGAAAACAGGATTTGAAAAGTAACAAATAAGTTTCCAAGATAGTTTTTCAGTTATAAAAAATAAAATGACCTCCAAATTTAGATAATTGGCAGGCCATTTTATTTTTTATACATTACTCTTTGAGTAGTTCAAAAAGAAGAAGCATTTTAAAGGTCAACATGATATAATTAAAATTATACGAACACCAGTTTGCTTAAGCTGATTATGAATTGCAATCTTAATAATTTTGGGTAGAATGGATATGCCCTTTTGTCTTAATGACTTCGTGATTGTCTTTTTTTAGACAATGAATAAACCAAGCCGATGTGCACTAAATTTTCATTGTGATTCGCCAAACGCTTGATATTCGGAATATGTCGGATGTACACGACAATAGTTACCAAAACGGCAGCAAATAGGAAATACGGATCATGCGTTCGCCAAATTAGAAATGTCAAAACTGGTAAAGAAATCAGGCTAGCTAAACTGACGGTGCTACTGATTAAGATAATTATTGCAAACAAGAAAAAGGCAAACAAAAATAATGGTGGGTTATAAGCTAATAAAATTCCTGCTGCGGTGGCCACAGCCTTGCCGCCTTTGAAGTGCATAAAAATTGAAAAACAGTGTCCTAAGACTGAGGCTAAGCCGATAATGATCATCCACGGCTTGCCTGGAACTTGGAAAAAGACTGGAAGACTGGCGCCTAGGGTTCCTTTGAAAATATCTAGAACTAAAACCGTCACGCCGGGTAGAACTCCGAAAACTCGAAAAGTGTTAGTAGTTCCGATATTACCACTACCATTTTGGCGAATATCTTGATGGAAAAAGAGCTTGCCAATTAAATAGCCTGACGGAAAAGAACCGATTAAATATGCTAAAATGAAACAGATTGCGATTTTTAACAATAATAAAACCTCCGTAATTAAAATAAACCGTCTTAATCAGGTTTAAAATTCTATTTTAATACAAATTACTAAAATATTCTGTTATTTTTTGAAAGTGAGTTCCTATGACAAATAATTATGATGATGCATCAATTCAAATTTTACATGGTTTAGAGGCCGTTCGTAAAAGGCCTGGGATGTATATTGGTTCCACAGATGCGCGCGGACTGCATCATTTGGTATATGAAATTGTTGATAATTCAGTTGATGAAGCTTTAGCTGGTTTTGGTCAAGAAATCGCTATAACGTTGAACGCTGATGGCTCAGTAACTGTAGCCGATCACGGTCGTGGAATGCCAACTGGCATGCACGAATCAGGAATTCCCACGATTGAAGTAATTCTAACTGTTTTACATGCTGGTGGTAAATTTTCCGATAATAATTATAAGACATCTGGCGGCTTGCATGGCGTGGGTTCTTCAGTTGTTAATGCATTATCCTCATGGTTGACAGTTCGAGTGGTTCGCGATCACATTGCTTATGAAGAAGAATTTAAAGACGGTGGTCATCCTGTAGGAACATTGAAAAAAATTGGTAAGGTGCATCAGCAAAGTGGTACGACTTTAACTTTCAAGCCTGATGCTCAAATTTTTCAAACAATACAGTTCAATTTTGATACTTTAGCGGAACGCTTAAGGGAATCGGCCTTTTTATTGAAGGGAGTTAAGATTTCGCTTGAGGATGCGCGTTCTACACCGAAACACACAGCGGAATATTTATTCGAAGATGGTATTCAATCGTTTGTCAAATACCTAAATGAAGGCAAAGATGTCATTAAGGATGTTTTTTACTTTGAAGGTAGTAAGAACGAAATTGAAGTAGAGTTTGCTGGACAGTATAATGATGGCTATTCTGAGAATATTTTGTCGTTTGTCAATAATGTGCGAACTGGTGACGGTGGTAGTCATGAGGCAGGGATGAAATCTGGCTTAACCAAAGCTTTTAATGAATATGCACGCAAAGTTGGTTTGCTTAAAGATAATGAAAAAAATTTGGAAGGTTCAGATGTTCGCGAGGGACTCAGCGCAGTTTTGGCAGTTCGGATTCCTGAAGAACTTTTGCAATTTGAAGGGCAGACCAAGGGCAAGTTAGGAACACCAGAGGCACGTAGTGTTGTCGACAATATTGTTTATGAAAAAATGACCTTTTATTTGTTAGAAAATGGTGATTTTAGTCAAACACTTGTTAAAAAGGCATTGAAAGCCCGCGAAGCCCGTGAAGCTGCACGTAAGGCCCGTGAAAATAGTCGCGGGAAGAAAAAGAAGAAAGATCAAGGATTACTGTCTGGTAAGTTGACGCCGGCTCAATCACGTAATGCGAAAAAGAATGAATTATATTTGGTGGAGGGTGATTCAGCTGGTGGTTCAGCTAAGCAGGGGCGGGATCGCAAATTTCAGGCCATTTTGCCGTTACGAGGTAAGGTTTTAAATACACAAAAAGCTAAACTAGAAGACATCTTTAAAAATGAAGAAATTAACACCATGATTTACACAATTGGTGCAGGCGTGGGTGCTGAGTTTAAGGTTGAGGATAGTAATTATGATAAAGTGATTATTATGACTGATGCGGATACTGATGGAGCACATATTCAAATTTTGTTATTAACGTTCTTTTATCGTTATATGCGTCCGTTAATTGAAGCTGGCCGTGTGTATATTGCGTTACCGCCACTTTATAAGTTACAAAAGGGCCGTGGTTCTAAAACTCAGATTGAATATGCTTGGACGGAAGATGAATTAGTGAAAGATATTAATCAGATGGGATCGGGTTATAGTTTGCAACGCTTCAAAGGTTTAGGTGAGATGAATGCGGATCAATTATGGGAAACGACAATGGATCCACAGACGCGAACGTTGGTCCGTGTGCGAATTGACGATGCAGCATTGGCGGAACGACGAGTGACGACTTTGATGGGAGATAAAGTAGCCCCTAGGCGGCAATGGATTGAAACGAATGTCAAATTTAATCTAGAAGAAGACGGTAGTTTAATTGAGGACAGTCAAACTAATGCCGTCGGAACCAAAGACTTAAAGAAGCAGTTGAATCATAAATAAGGTGAGTGAAAAATTTGGTAGCAGATTCTAGAATACAAGAACTTTCACTAGAAGAAATTATGGACGATCGTTTTGGTCGTTATTCAAAATATATTATTCAAGAGCGTGCTTTGCCTGATGTACGCGATGGTTTGAAGCCAGTGCAACGTCGCATATTATACGCAATGAATATTGATGGCAATACTTATGATAAAGCTTTTAAAAAAGCGGCGAAGTCTGTCGGTAATGTGATGGGAAATTTTCATCCTCATGGTGATAGTTCAATCTATGAGGCGTTAGTTCGTTTGAGTCAAAATTGGAAATTAAGGGTTCCACTGATTGAAATGCATGGCAATAACGGTTCGATGGATGGCGATCCGCCAGCGGCGATGCGTTATACTGAAGCACGTTTGAGTAAAATTTCTCAAAAAATGTTGCAAGATATTGACAAAAATACAGTCGACATGGTGCTTAATTTTGATGATACCCAAGAAGAGCCCACGGTTTTGCCAGCACGTTTTCCCAATTTATTAGTCAATGGGGCCACTGGAATTTCGGCAGGTTATGCAACCGAAATCCCGCCACACAATTTGGGCGAAGTTATTGATGCAACGGTCGCTTTGTTGGATAATCCCGATTTGACTTTGGATGAAGCTATGCAGTATGTCAAAGGTCCAGACTTTCCTACAGGAGGAATTTTACAGGGCGTGGCAGGCATTAAAAAAGCTTATGAAACAGGTCGTGGGAAGGTTATTCTACAGTCTAAAACTCAAATTAGTGAGTTACATGGTCATCGTAGCCAAATTGTGGTAACTGAAATTCCGTATGAAGTGAATAAAGCTCAATTAGTCAAAAAATTGGATGAAGTTCGGGTTTTGAAAAAAGTTGAAGGCATTGCGGAAGTTCGTGATGAATCAGATCGTCATGGTTTATCCATCGTAATTGAGCTCAAGCGAGAAGTTGATGCACAAGGTGTTTTGAACTATCTTTTTATGAACACAGATTTACAAGTTACCTATAACTTTAATATGGTAGCGATTGCGCAGATGCGTCCTCAACAGATGGGATTATTGCCTATTTTAAAGGCATATGTAGCACATCAAAAAGAAGTTGTTTTACGTAGAACGAAGTTTGATTTAAATAAAGCTCAACAAAGATTGCATATTGTCGACGGCTTGATTAAGGCGTTATCTATTTTGGACCAAGTTATTAAAACGATTCGAGCTAGTCAAAATAAGCGTGACGCACAACAGAATTTGATGAAGATATATGATTTTAGTGAAGCGCAGGCCAATGCAATTGTAGCGTTGCAATTATATCGACTGACCAATACGGATGTGACTTCTTTACAAGCTGAACAGGCTCGCTTGGAAAAAATAATTCAGCAGTATCGTACAATTATTGATAAGCCCGAAGCTTTGTTGAAAGTTATCAAAGATGAATTAATGGCAACCAAACAAGAATTTTCAACACCACGCTTAACTAAAATCGAAGCACAAGTTAAGGAATTGAAAATTGATCGTAGTGTGATGATTGGTAATGAAACTGTTCGCATTTTGGTTAGTAAGCAGGGTTATTTGAAGCGGAGTAGCTTACGTTCTTATCAGGCTTCTGTAGGCAAGGATAACGGGTTACAAACTAGTGATGAAGTTATTTTGGATCAAGAGGCTTCAACTCTGGAACATTTATGGATGTTTACGAATTATGGTCATTTAATTTATCGACCAATTCACGAATTGGCTGATGTTAGATGGAAAGATACTGGACAACATTTATCACAAACTTATGCACTGAAATCTGATGAAACTATTTTAAAAGCTTTCGTTTTTCAGGATTTACAGCAACAGCAGAACTTTGTTTTAGCAACAAATGATAATTATATTAAGCAGGTTAATTTTCAAGATTTGTTGCCGGGACGGACTTATCGTACACGCCTGGTTCAGGCTATTAAACTACACGATCAGGCTAGTCGGGTGTTGGATATCTATTGTCTCAATGCGACTGATTCACAGCCCAAAGAAGTTATTGCTTGGTCGAAAAATACCTATGCACTCCGGTTTGATCTGACTGAAGTTCCGCTTGTTAAAGCGAAGGCTACTGGTGTCAAATTGATGGATTTAAAAACTGATGATCAGGTCGTCAATTTTTGTATACACGATTTAGCAGATCAGCAATCATATATTGGTATTTTGACACAACGTGGTGCGGTTAAGAAAATGAGAATGTCGGAAATCCCGTCAACAACTCGTAGTCGCCGTGGTATATTAGTTTTACGAAAATTAAAAAAAGATTCACATTTTATAAAATTTGTTTCTTTATTTTCAAAAAATGATATATTAAAAGTTGAAACCAAAAATAATTATTGGAAACAGATTAATTTAGCAGATTTTTCGTTTGGTGATCGTTACTCAAATGGATCTTTTGTGATTGATATTGAAAAAAATGGTCCAATAATCTTGGCAAAAAAGGTTAACCAGCCTGAAAGTGGTGAGATAAGTTAAGTGAGGTAACTTTATGACTGTTGGTAACGATGATTTTACGAAAGTTTTTACGTCCAAATCGCTAAGTTATTTTTCTCAATTAGCGAGTAATTTAAGTTATACCAAAACTGCGCGTTCATTAGGAATTACGCAACCGGCCTTAACGCAACAAATTAAAAAAATTGAGCGAAATGTTGGTACTCCCTTATTTTATTCTATGGGTAAGCAAATCCATTTAACTGACGCTGGTCGAATTTTATTAGAAGCAGTTCAGAATGTTTATGGAACTATGATTAAAGCGATTGATAATATTCAAAAATCTACTTTATCGTCGACAGGCTCAATTAAAATTGGCTTGTTATCTACTATTGAAGATAGCGTGATTGAGGATTTTATTATTCGTTATAATGATTTACAGCCAGATGTAGTTTTAGAAACTTTGTTATTGACACGACATGAATTATGGAATTATTTAGAAAATAATCAGCTTGATTTAGCTATTATGTATTTGCCGGATGATTCAATCAAAAATTGGAAGCCGTATATTTCGCAAAAAATTATGGATGAAAATTTAATTTTGGTTAATAATAATCCTAAATGGTCTGATCAACGTACGTTGCATCTAAAAGAAATCACTGATCAACCTTGGGTAGGTTATCCGGATAATTATTATTTGACGGAATTTTTATCAGAGCAATTAAAGAATCAATTGGTTGATGGTCCTCATTGTGTGGCACGGTTTGCTGCCCCAGATCAAATTTTGAAATTTACTCGGGAAAAAGATGTTTATGCACTTTTTCCCAAGAGCTATGTGTTAGCTAATGAGTCGCAAATTACTTCGCAAAAAAATTTGATTGATGCATCGGTTTCTTTTGATTTGAATTTTGTGTATCGTAAAGAAAAAGCTAACATTCCACGAATTTCAACCTTCTTGAAAGCTTGGAATAATTATTTGAGTGATATTTCTTATGAAGATCGTTTAAAAGGTTTTTCCAAAAGCTGAGCCTTGTATTATAATAAAAATAATAATTGACTTTTTAGGAGGGGATAATTTTGACAAAAGAATTAATTTTTGGACATCAAAATCCGGATACAGATGCAATTGCGGGTGCTATTTCTTATTCTTATTTGCAAAATCAATTGGGAATGGATACCGAAGCGGTGGCTTTGGGTCAACCTAATGATGAAACACAGTTTGTATTAGATCATTTTCACCAAACAGCACCGCGTGTGATTGAAAAAGCTAAACCTGAAGTAGACCAAGTTATGTTAGTCGATCACAATGAAGCTCAACAAAGTGTTAGTGACATCAAGGATGTCACGGTCACACATGTTGTTGATCATCATCGTATTGCTAATTTTGAAACGGCTGGTCCATTGTATTATCGTGCTGAACCTTTAGGATCAAGTAATACCGTTTTGTGGAAAATGTATCATGAAGAGGGAATTGAAATTCCTAGTCAAATTGCGGGATTGATGATGTCAGCGATTATTTCGGATACATTATTGTTAAATTCACCGACAACAACTGACACAGATCGCGAGGCAATTGAAGACTTGGCACAGTTGGCTCATGAAGATTATCATACTTACGGTTTAACAATGCTCAAAGCAGGTGCGAATATTGCTGATAAGTCAGCAGCAGCATTGATTAATGCTGACGCTAAGAGCTTTGAAATGGGTGGTCAACAAATTAGAATTGCCCAAGTCAATGTGGTGGATATGGATGAAGCAGTTGCTCGACAAAAGAAATTCGAAGCAGCTATGCAACAAAGTTGCCAAGAAAATGGTTATGCACTGTTTTTGCTTGCGATTACGAATGTTTTGGATAGTAATACAACCATGATTGTCAGCGGCGATCAATCGTTATTGCCAAAAGTGGAAGCAGCTTTCCATCAGAAGCTGGAAGCAGGTAGAATGAGTCTGCCAGGTGTGGTTTCGCGAAAGAAACAGATTGTACCGCCGTTACAACAACAATTTTAATTGAATGTGTTCAATTGCTAAAAGTCATGACTGAATAGTTGTGACTTTTTTGTAAAAGTGAGTTTATCTAGTTTGAATTTTGTTATAGGAGAGAAAGTGTTTAAAAGAATCGGAGGCTAATTATGAATCAAACACAAAAGATGGCTATTTTGGAAAAATTGATCAGTTTTAAATCAGTTAATGACCATGAAAAACAAGTAGCTAAATATTTACAAGAATTGTTAAAGGATGCAGATATTGACAGTACTTTAGTACCTGTTGAGGGTGATCGTGCTAATTTGGTTGCTGAAATTGGTTCAGGCAAGCCTATTTTAGGAATTACGGGCCATATGGATGTCGTGGATGTGGAACTGGACAATTGGCAGACAGATCCTTTTCGGTTAACTGCTAAGGGTGATAAGTTGTATGGCCGTGGTAGTACTGATATGAAGGCTGGTTTGGCAGCAATGGTTATTGCGATGATTGAATTAAAGCAAAATCAGACACCATTTAACGGCACGATTCGTTTAATGGCAACTGCTGGTGAAGAAGTAGGGCAACAAGGTGCTAAAGTGTTATTTGATCAAGGATACATGCAAGATGTAGATACGCTTTTAGTTGGTGAACCTTCGGGCTATTTAGCACCTTATGCTAGTAAAGGTGAGTTAGATATCCATATTAATTCAGTAGGCAAAGCTGCGCACAGTTCGATGCCACAGTTTGGTAATAATGCGGTTGAGCATTTGATTGATGTGTTAAATCAAATTAAGCAAGCAGTTAATGATTTAATGGCAGATGTTCATAATGATGTCTTAGGCGATACGGTCTTTAATATTGATGTTATTCATGGTGGTAGTCAGGATAACGCAATTCCTGGGTCTGCAAATGCTGTTTTAAATATTCGAACAATTCCTGAACTGACGAATCAAAAGATTTTGGAGACGATTCAGTCAGTAATTGATCAATATAATGCTTCGACAACAGGACAAATTTCAATGGACGTGAACATGGATATTATCCCTATTGTCGGTAAGGCAGATGCACAAATTATTAAATTAGTTCAGCAAGTTGCTGCCCCATATGCTAAGGATTATTATACTAATACTCTCAGTGCGGCTGATTTAGAACAAAAGAAAAAGCAAAGTTCAATGATAGGGGTTGAATTTGCGCCAGATCAAATTATGGCAGTGGGAATTGCTGGTGGCACAGACGCTTCGCGGTTGTTATTTGATAAACCAACAGGCGCTAATTATGTAATGTTTGGTCCGGGTAATGATAATCCTCACCAAGATAATGAATATGTTTCACAAACAATGTTTCTACAATTTATTGAAATTTATAAGGAATTATTTACTGAATTTTTAAAATAATTGGATTTTTATATGAAAAAACATTTTTTAAGTATTGATATTGGTGGTACTAATGTCAAATATGCTTTAATTGATCAACAAGGTCAACTTTTGCAAAAAAAGACAGTTGCTACTGTAAAGTCTAATCTGGCTGATTTTGTACGACAAATTCAACAAATTATTGATGATTTGGCTGGCAACTATCAGGGGATTGCAATCAGTGTCCCGGGTAAGGTCATCCATCCTTCGGATCAAATTATTGGCGGTGGTTTCTTATCATTTTTAGATCAGCAAAACTTTAACGAGTTGCTAAGAATTCCAAATAATACTACTTTGAGTGTTGAAAATGATGGGAAAGCTGCGGCGTTAGCAGAGATGTGGTTAGGTAATTTACGGGATGTGCAAAATGGGGCGGCAATAGTTTTGGGTTCTGGTATTGGTTGTGGCCTCATCCTTAACAAGCAACTTTATTATGGGACAAACTTTCAAGCTGGTGAAGTTAGCTTTATGTTGAAAAATAATACTTTTGACATGCAGAATTTAGCTGGCACGTCAGGTTCAGCCGTATCAATGATTGAGCAAGCAGCCCAATTATTAGAGTTGGTTGATTTAACGGATGGTCAGCAGGTATTTGCGGCGATCAATCAGGATGATCCTCGTGTAATGGCTGTTTTTGAGGAATTTTGCCAAAATATCGCAATTCTGATTTATAATATTCAAACGGTTGTAGATGTTCAACGTTTTGTTATCGGCGGAGGGATTTCTGCTCAACTTATTGTGAGTACAATGATTCGACAAAAATATCAAGATTTGCGACAAAATTTTCCTTTCCTGGAAAAGACTTTTGTGATGCCAGAGATTATGGCGGGTAAATTTCATAATGATGCTAATTTGTATGGTGCACTCTATCAGTTGCTACAAATTAGGTAAAAAGCCTAGTATTAAATTTATTGTTATCATGAGTCAAATATAGGGGTGATATTGATGAAAATTGCAGTAATTGGGGCTACAGGAATGGCAGGAGCGGCTGTTGTGAAAGAAGCCGTTATCCGAGGCCATTTGGTCACAGCATTGAGTCGGACCAAGGCTAATTTAGATCAGTTGGTAATCGATGTAGATAACGACCGGCTGACGACTCAAGTTATGGATGCTTTTGAATTGATGGCGGCAGACTTAAATCAATTTGATGTTGTAGTGGATGCTTTTGCTACAGATCCTCAAAAAGCGTATTTGCATCTTGATTTGGCAACCAAATTGATAGCCTTATTACGGGAAGTCGATCGTCCGCGGTTAGTTTTTATTTTAGGTGCAGGTAGTTTGTTAACAGGATCAGACGATCATCTTTTTGTTAGAGACATGGAGCAAGATCCTCAAGCACAGGCATTTATTGCTGTACCGCAAAATCAATTAGCAGAACTAGATTTTTTGCGGAATGTTAACAATGTTAATTGGGTCGGTATTTCCCCAGGGATTAACTTTTTACCTGGATCGAAAAAAGCGTTGTTGATGGGTGAAAATCACTTATTGTATAACGAGCAACAGGTATCTACTACTAGTTCTGGGACGATGGCTGTGGCCATCTTAGATGAAATTGAACAACCTAAACATTTTAAGCAGCGTTTTACAGTTATTGATAAATGAAAAAGGGGATATTTTTTTGGATGCAATTCAAGCAATTCAAAAACGTCATGCAGTTCGTAGTTTTCAATCACAGAAGCTTGAGCTAGAACAGATTAAGCAAATTATTTCAATCGCTCAAAAAGCGCCATCATGGGTTAATAGTCAAGAGTTACATGTTGATGTGGCCGTTGGCTCTTCTTTGGAACAAATTCGACAGAAAAATGTTATAGCTGTGGAAGCGGGACAATTAAGTCAGGCTGATTTACCAGCGCCAGTTGCAGATCAGTGGTCATCCGAAGCACAATTAAATATGCAGCAATGGTCTGATAAAATGAAACAGTTGTTGGATGATAAAAATTTGGCACATTTAAATACTTTAAAAGCTGAATTATATAATGCACCAGCGATTGTTTATTTGAGTTTGCCGCAGCATTTCACGAGTTGGTCATTGTATGATTTGGGAGCTTTTAGTGAAGCGTTGATGGTAGCGGCATATGATTTGCAAGTTGATTCGTTGCCTGCTTATCAATTTGTGCTTTATCCTGAGATGGTTAAGCAAATTTTAAACATTGATAAGCAACGCCAGTTAATTGTGGGACTTGGTTTGGGTTATGCAAAAGAGTCTGATCTGGTCAATCAGATTGGTGCCAAGCGTCAACCTTTATCAGATATTTTGACAATCCATAAATAATTGGTTGTTTTAATAGAGAGTGGACAGTCCAGTAGGTTGTCTACTTTTTTGATTGCAAATAAAAAATAAATGTGTGATTGTGCTGAGAGCTTGTTGATTTCACAATCACGTTGTGGAAAGTAGGGAATTGAATGGCAGTTGCTGCACGCGACTTATTGAATGCGGGAAATACGACAATCAATAATATCTTGTTAACCCAAATTGGACAATTGAAGATGACTAGCGAACAATTTCTAGTATGGGTCAATTTGCGAATGTATCAGGAGCAAGGAATTAATTTTCCCTCCACGCATGAATTAGTTCAAAATACTGGTTTCAGTGAAGAGAAACTTTATCAGATTCTTCAGGATTTAATTGAGCAGAATTTTATTAAACTGATTTCGCAAACACGGCCTGGAACACCGTATCAAGATTGTTATGATTTAACCCCGACGTATGAAAAATTATTGGAGCGAGATGTTGCACAGGCTACAGAGCCGACACCATCAGCTGACTCCAATCAACTACAAAGAATTTTCCAACAAATTGAGGTTGAATTTGGTCGTCCGTTGTCCCCGATTGAGCAGCAAGTGATTCAAGGATGGCTAACGCAAGATCACTATTCTGTGGAATTGATTCAACTGGCATTGAAGGAATCAGTTTTGAATCAGGTTTATTCATTAAAATATATTGATCGAATTTTATTGAATTGGGAAAAGCATAATATTAAAACGGTTGCCCAGCTACAACGCTATAAGGAACAACAGGGAGATTATTGATGTTATTAGACGATGAACAAATTAGACAAGCTATGAAAATGATTATGGACTGCTATCCCAACGCTGGTCCTAGTTTACAGGCACAATCACATTTTCAATATCTAATTGCGGTGATGTTAAGCGCTCAGACAACTGACAAATCGGTGAATCGCGTTACGCCGCAGTTGTTTGCGGCGTTTCCGGATGCTCAAACTTTAGCTCAAGCGACTGTGGAGCAAGTTGAAGCGTTAATTAAAAGTTTGGGGCTGTACCACACTAAAGCCAAACATTTAATTTTATGTGCGCAACAATTAGTCCAAAATTTTGATGGACAAGTTCCAACTAGCCAAGAGAAGTTGATTACACTATCAGGGGTAGGGACGAAAACGGCCAATGTTGTCTTGAGTGATTGCTTCGGTATTCCGGCATTTGCGGTGGATACGCATGTTAGCAAAATCGCCAAACGATTACACTTTGTGGAAGCTGAAGCTGGTGTGCAAGTAGTTGAAAAACGAGTTACTGAAGCATTAGCTTCGAAAGACTGGATCAAAGCGCATCATGCACTCATTGATTTTGGTCGTGAATTTAATTTTCATAATGAAAAGGCGATTGAGCAGTTGCCAATAGTTCAGCAATGTGATCAATGGGTTGCAGCAAATTAGTAATAAAAAACTCTCTTTTATAAAATTTATAAATTTTAATGACCGAAAAAAGCACAATTCTGATTGAGCAATTGGAATTGTGCTTTTTATATACTACTGACATGATTAATATGAATTTTTCCATAAAAAGTTTCCAGACTATTTTATGCTACTGGTGGGTGATGATTTGAATTTACGACAAAAGAAAGATCAAGAACAATTGTTTCAAAAATTACAACATCTTAGAGTCAATTGATTTGGATAAAATAAAAACAACTGCAGTTTGATAAGATCTTTGAATTAGATATTAATTTGAGATCTTACCATTCATGCAGTTGTTTTTTAATTGGTATTCGTATTAGCACCAGCATTGGTGTTGGAATTGTTGTTAGGTGGAATGCTGTTGTCAGAGGACGGTGAACTGGGTGAAGGTTGAGTGTCGTTACTGCCACTAGAATTACTGGTCGAGCCGTCAGTATGTTGATTAGGATTATTGCTGGAATTTGGATTTGGCTGATTAGTTTCAGCGCTATTACCATCAGTAGTTTGTGTTGAGTGATCTGTTTCTGGAGAATTACTTTCGTCTGTCCGCCCATTGTTTCGATTAGGCACAACATCGCGATTGTCGCTATTTACATTATTGTTACGATTAACGTTCGGTAGATTTTTGGGCTTTTTACTACGGAAATAAAGAATATTTGTTCCGTCAGCTCGTACTAAGTTGTGAGGTTTAGTCCAATCGGGGGTTGATTTATTTAATGAAAGATAGCGCATCAATTTTTGATAAACTTTACCAGCGATGAGTTGCTGATTAGCTGTGACACCAGCTTGCGTAGGTGCATCGTAACCTGTCCAAACACTAATTGAGTAGTGTTTAGTATATCCGGCAAACCAAGAATCCTTGGCCGTTCCATTTAACGCTGGATTACGACTTAATTCCTCACTACTATAATTCGTAGTGCCGGTTTTGCCTGCTTGGTGGAGCCCACTAATGTAGGCTTGTGATCCCATACCATTGGGTGTCACAACGTCTTTGAGCATGTCCGTGATCATATAAGCTGTCGAAGAACTCATGGCTTTTTTGGTCGTAGAATCGTAATCATGAATTAGACCATCAGTTGTCTGAATTTTGGAAATATACTGAGGCTTATGATAATTACCGCCATTGGCAAAGGCGCTATAAGCACTCGCCAGTTGTAAAGTCGATAAATCACTGCCAATCCCCGCGGATAATCCTTGTTTATAAGGAACATCAATGCCTAATTTTTGGGCAAATTTACGACCATTGTTAAAACCAACGGCTTGTAAAGTTTTAATAGCAGGTATATTACGTGATTGGGCTAAAGCGGAGCGCATCGTCATTGTGCCGTCATAAGTGTGATCCCAATTTTGCAAAGCAATATTTGTTCCAGGATATGTGAAAGGTTCGTCGATCAACGGATGATTGGTGTTCCATTTTAAATACTGAATAGCCGGTCCATAATCGAGAATAGGCTTCATGGTAGAACCGTTGCTACGGGTGTCTTGGACAGCTCGATTTAATCCTAGCTGAACATTGCCTAATTTTCGGCCGCCAATCATTGCTACCACGGCTCCATTGTTGGTAACTATACTAACAGCGGTTTGAAGTTTGTTGTTAGGAAATAGTCCGTTGGTATCGCTATTGACTAAATCATATAAATATTTTTGTGCTTTAAGATCCATATTGACAGTGATTTTGAGATTATCGCGGTAAGGATCTAGTCCTTTAGCTTTTGTTTCTTGGATCACTTGTTTAATATAGGGATCGACAATCATTTTATTATCGCCAACACCAGAGTTGGGTTGATATGCTTTGAGCCCTTCATTAATGGGGGTATTTTTAGCGCTATTTAACTGTTGTTGCGAAATTTTGTGATTATCATACATAGATTGTAGAACTAGATTACGCCGTTGGGTAGCCGAGTTTGGTTTCGTGTAAGGATTATAATTGTTGGGTGCTTGCGGCATTCCTGCTAATAAAGCCATTTGCGCTAATGTTAATTTGTTTAAATTTTTGCCAAAGTAATATTGAGCTGCTGTTTGAAAACCGTAAGTACCGTTAGCTAGGTAAACTTTATTCATATAGAATTCTAAAATTTGATTTTTTGAAAAATTACGTTCTACTTTGGCCGCTAACCAGACTTCTTGCATTTTACGCTTCATAGTTTGATCAGATTTTTTGGTTGAAAAAACGGACAGCTTGATTAACTGTTGTGTTAAAGTACTGCCTCCTTGTAAATCGCCCCCACGTAAATTATTTAAGGCTGCTAAGATAATGCGGATGGGATTCACACCAAAATGTTCTTTATAAAAATGCCGATCTTCAGTTGATACTACAGCATCTTGCATCTGTTTAGGAACTTTATCAATCGTCACGTAAGTCCGGTTTTGATTACCGAGTGTGGTGATTTCGTGGCCCTTTTGATCATAAATAGTCGAAGAACCACCACTTTGTAAAACTTCGGAATTAATATCAGGCGCACTTAGACCATAGTAAACAAAGATTCCTATAAATCCTACAATAATAAGCAAAAGACAAGTTAAAAACCAGGCCCAAAAATGATGTTTTCTTTTAATAGGTTGATGGTAGCGAGAAATTCGAGAATCATCCATTAGCTTTGGCCTCCTTGTTGGGCAATTAATTGTTTACAAGCTGATAAATATGGCAAAATAGGATTAAAACCAGCTTGAATTTCAATAGATTTATGACTAATGAAAGTTAACGGCATGGATTTTTGTCCACCATTTTGTGCTTGCTGCCAAAAAAGTAATAAGTCTGAAGCGGGTAAAATAAAATAACGACCGAGCGTTACAAATTTAATTAGGACAAAACAGATTCCTTGTTGCTTCAGGCATTGTGCTAAATGTTTGATTTGATGATCGTGAAAATTGCTTAATGGAAAAGAAGTTGTATGGCGCGTTTCTTTGGCCTCAAAATCAATATAGTGACCTTGATAAACGCCGTTATAGTCAGTCGTAGAAGCTTGCCTAAAATATGCCTCTTTAATCACTGCCCGACTGCGTTTGGGATAATCCACTTTGACAATTTGAATAGGGGTGGGTTTTTTGTAAATCACCGCGAGCTGATGATTACGATAGTAGATGTTACTTTCATTGATTTCTTGTTCCAGTGTCATGCCACGATCTCCAAAAATGGTCGGGCGACTTTTTATGTTTGCTTGATGTGAAACACCTTGAGGGTAATTAATAGTCAAGTTATAATCAACTCCTAGTTGGTAAATATTATAGCATGCTCAAGATCAAATTGAGGGAGAGAATGATGTTGAAATGCAAAGAGTTCAGAATCTTTGGGTGGGCGGTTACCGTTCGTTTGAATTACAAATTTTCAAAGATGATGATCCCAAAGCCAAAGTAATTGAAGATTTTTTAGAAATGCGTTTACGAGATTATTGTGAAAAAGGTTTGAAATGGATCTTGACGGGTGCCCAATTGGGAATTGAGCAAACCACGGTGCGTGTTGCTAAACGTCCGATTTTTCAAGAATATCAGCTACAAACAGCGGTTATTTTACCATTTGAAGGAATGGCCGATCGATGGAATGACCAAAATAAGCAGCGATTTAGTCAGACTGTACAGACAACAGATTATTTTAACAGCGTTAGTCATACAGGCTATCAAGGACCGCAACAATTTAAAAATTGGCAACAATTTATGCTGTCACATACTGATGGCAGTTTTTTTGTATATGATTTGGATGTTCCGGGTAAATGTCAGTATGAATATATGGCGATTACACAATATCAAAAGTATCATGATTACGATTGCCAATTGGCTAGTTTTTATGATTTGCAGGATTTTGTCAATGATCGGCAGGAATTTTAAGAAAACATAAAGTTAAACTGGTTTTTTTGGTAGTAGTCAAACTTTTTGATATACTTTAATCAAGTAAGTTAGGAGTGCATGATAAATGAAAGAAATCAAGTTAAGTCCGAAAATCATTGTTGAAAAAAGATTTAAAAATGCGGTGCATGGTTACAATGGTAAAGATGTTGATTCTTTTTTAGATGAAATTATCAAAGATTATGAGGCTTTTCAAGCAAATATTGATGAATTGAAAGAAGAGAACCATCGTTTGGCCCGCCAACTGGAGGAAAAGAGATCAGTCGTTACCACCTCTAATGTGGAACCCAAGCCATCACAAGCTGTTGAACCGCAGGTGGTCGTTAATGAGAATTCGGCACCGGGAACCACTAATTATGATATCTTAAAGCGTTTGTCCAATTTGGAACGACATGTCTTTGGACAAAGCGTTGAACCGCGTACTAATTACACTTCCACTTCTAACTCGAATATGGCAACTGGCGAGCAACAGCCTATTATTAATTCTAGTGAACAGTTGCATGATCAAAAATAATTGGTAATTGTGTCCAAATTAGCGTATGATAAAAATGCAGGTTTTGAGTAATCGCGGTTTGCAATTGTAAGCTGAGGAAAGTCCACGCCGGCATGAGCTGTAATGCTCATAGTGTTCGTGTTCAGCCCAATAAGCTGGAGTACCTATTTGTTAGGTAACGGCAGTGAAATGGCTAAGGTATTTTCATACTAAGTCAGAGTAGCTTGAAAGTGCCACAGAGACGGATTTTTTTGGAAACAAAAAAGTGGAACGGGTAAACCCCACGAGCAGGAAACCCAAACTTTGGTAGGGGAGTTTCAATTTAGGGAAACAAACTTGAATTGAAAACACATTTTGTGTAGATAGATGATTACTGAAGGTTAATGTGAGTTAGGTTAACTGGAACAGAACGTGGCTTATAGAAATCTGTAGACTCAAGAGGCGGACTTTAGTTCGTCTCTTTTTTAAATTAAAGGAGTAATTGATGAAATTATTAGCAACGATGGCCAGTGGTTTTGAAGCCATCACGAAAAAAGAATTACAAAATTTAGGTTTCACAATTGATCAAGTTGACACTGGCAAAGTTTATTTTACTGGTGATTTGGATGCAATCGTGTTGACGAATTTGTGGTTGCGGAGTGCGGATCGTATCAAAATTGTTTTGAAGAAATTTAAAGCGTTAACTTTTGATGAATTATTTGAAGGTGTCAAGTCGATGGCTTGGGATCAATGGCTGCCTTTGGATGCGAGTTTTCCTGTGAAGGGTCGTTCAGTTCGTTCTAAATTGCATTCAGAACCCGATATTCAAGCTATTACTAAGAAAGCCATTGTTGATAAAATGGCAACAGTGTATCATCGGCGCGGTTTTTTGCCAGAGAGTGGTAATACTTTTCAAATTGAGGTGCGCTTGGTCAAAGATCAAGTTGAAATCACTTTGGACACGACAGGCGCGTCTTTGTTTAAACGTGGTTATCGGACGGAACATGGTGGTGCGCCCTTAAAAGAAAATTTTGCCGCAGCTTTAATTTTATTGACACCTTGGCGGGCAAATGATCCTTTTTATGATCCAACAACAGGTTCGGGAACGATTGCAATTGAAGCTGCATTAATTGGTCGTAAGATTGCGCCAGGTTTAAATCGTCACTTTGCATTTGAAAATTTTGATTGGTTCAATCCGGAGCTCTTACAAATTGCCAAAGACAAGGCTCAGAGTCAAATTCAACCGAGCGGGACTTTAGAGATTAATGCCAGTGATATTGATGGTTCCATGATTGATGTGGCCAAATTAAATGCGCACCAAGCTGGTGTTTTACATGATATTAATTTTAAACAACTGGCGGTCAAAGATGTTCGAATTACGAGTCAAAATGGTATCTTAATTGCTAATCCTCCGTATGGTAAGCGAATGCAGGAACAAACTAAAGTCCATCATTTATATCACGAAATGGGTCAAAGTTTCGGGAAAATGAGCACTTGGAGTAAATATTATCTTTCTAGTGACTTGGAATTTGAAAAATTCTATGGTCAAAAAGCGACTAAACGGCGCAAATTGTATAATGGTGCCTTACGGACAGATTTATTTCAATATTGGGGGCACCCCACTTATAAAAAATGACGACGAATCATATCAATAATTAGTAGTAAACACAATAATAGCATGATAACAATAGAAATAATCCAGGACCACTTACTGTTAGCCAAAGGTAGATGCATATTCATGCCGTAAAAGCCGACAACAATAGACGGAATAGTTAAGATTAAAGAATAAACCGTCAGGTATCGCATAACATCATTGGTTTCGTCGTTCAATAAATTGTTGTAGGTGCCAGATAATTGTTGAGCAATTTCATTAATTAGTTGGAAATTTTTGAGAGCTTGATTGGATTCAATACGTGCTTGATCAAAATGTTTCGCTGTCCAAGGATCCAGTTTGAGATGATTGTCGTCTGAATTAAAAAAACCGAATAATTCGTCAATTAAATCAGCATTACCCGAGGTGGCAGTAACACCAAATGTGATTTTTGTTTGGAGGGTTGCTAATTGATTGATTGTGGCTGAACGATGGTGATGATGCTGGAATTCCATTTCAATTTGTTCTTGTTCATCATAGAATTTTTTAACTTTATCTAAAAAGTTATCAGAAATTTGACGAATCAAATCAGCGAATAATCGAAATGTTAGATTATGATTGTCAGAGTAAACTTTTAAAAATTCTTGCAGATAATTAATAATATGTTGACTGTGATTATTGGTAAAGCAAATAATTTGCTGACGATTGGCAAAAATAGTAACTGATTGAACCGCGGTTTCTAACGTTTGTTGATGGCTAGGAACTGATAAGACCATTAAAAAACTACGCGTATATTCATCGTATGTAATTCGTGGAAGTTCAAATTTATCTAGAGCATAGTTAATAATTTCACGTGTAACATGGTACTTGGTTATTAATTCATTTTGTTCATCAGTAGTTGGATTATTGGCGTCAATGAGTCTAAAATTAAATTTTGTTTCGTAAGAGGTAATCATATAAGGTTCCTTCCCAATTTATAATCCATCATTATAATATACTTTTGAAAAATTGTTGTCATTGATAATATCTTCAAAAAGCAGTATGTTAAATTCTTATGAATGTATTAAATATGAGGTTGAATTATGTACAAATTTCGTTATCAAGCAGCCGATCAATTGGGAAAATTAATCTGGTGTTGGCTTTTTATTTTATTGTTTATCGGTGGCGTATTGCAACTGGAAGATGAAAGTATTAATTATTGGGCAATATCTATAATTGGTTTGTCGTTAATCTTGATGGGATTTATTAGTTATCGTTGTCAGTTAAAAATTGATCTCAAAAATCATCATTTAAAAATACGAGGGATTTTTAATGCAGGAAACCGCAGTTTTTCGTTTCAGCAAATTCAACAAATTAATTTGAAGCGACATATGTGTGTGATTACTTTAAAAGATAAAGGCTATTTTCCTATCAAATTACTAGTATCCAAAAAATCCCAAAAAATATTACGTCAAATTTAAGAATGATTATTGGTTAATGGAGGAAATAGATGCAGACAGATATTGAAATTGCCCAAAAAAATGAACAACAAGAGATGTGGTTAATTCAAAAAGTTGCGCAACAAATTGGCTTATTGCCCGAAGATTTGGAAAATTATGGCAATACTAAAGCCAAAATCACGACAACAGCTCAAGCCAAAATACGTAACAATCCTTTGGGAAAATTAATTTTGGTGACCGCGATGAGTCCAACTCCTATGGGGGAAGGTAAATCCACGGTATTAATTGGGTTGGCGGATGCGTTGCGGCAATTAAACCAAAAATCGATTGTGGCCATGCGAGAACCATCATTGGGACCAGTTATGGGGTTGAAAGGTGGGGCTGCTGGCGGTGGCTTTGCCCAAGTAGTGCCGATGGAAGATATTAATTTACACTTTACGGGTGATTTGCATGCCTTGACGTCAGCGATTAATACTTTGGCAGCGTTAATTGATAATCATTTGCAACAAGGTAATCAATTGAATTTAGATCCGAGACAAATTACTTGGCGAAGAGCTTTAGACGTCAATGACCGTGCTTTGAGAAATACAGTCATTGGGATGGGCGGTCGGAGTTCTGGTGTCGTCCGTGAAGAACATTTTCAGATTACAGTTGCCTCGGAGTTAATGGCGATTTTGTGTTTGGCGCAAGATTTAAATGACTTAAAGTGCCGCATTGGTAAAATTTTAATTGGATATACGTATCAACAGCAACCTGTCTTTGTCAGTGATTTAGATGCACAAGGAGCTTTGGCGTTATTATTGAAAGATGCTATCAAGCCTAATTTGGTGCAGACATTGGAGCATACGCCCGTATTAATTCACGGAGGACCGTTCGCTAATATTGCTCATGGCTGCAATAGTTTAATTGCAACCAATTTGGCGATGCGTTTGGGCGATTTTGCACTCACGGAAGCAGGCTTTGGTGCCGATTTAGGTGCTGAAAAGTTTTTGGATATTGTAACACCTCGTTTGGATAAAGCGCCTGATGCTGCTGTTGTGGTCGCAACTGTGCGCGCTTTAAAATACAATGGAGGTGTCACACAGGCCCAATTAACCGAACCTAATTTGGCGGCATTAACCAAGGGTTTTAGTAACTTGCAACACCATATTCAAAATTTGCAACGTTTTGGGATTCCGGTTTATGTGGCAATTAATCAATTTGCAAGTGATATCCCTGAAGAAATTTTGCAGGTGCAAAAATTATGTCAACAATTAAATGTTCGAGCGTATCCAGTAACTGTTCATCAAGATGGTGGTCGCGGTGCGTTAACATTAGCGCAGGCCTTAATTGATCAACAATCTGCTAGTCATTTTCAACCTTTGTACCAAAATGTGATGGCGGTTGAAGAAAAAATTAAGCTTATTGCTAAAAAGATTTATGGTGCAAAAGATGTTGTTTTTAGTGCTAAGGCGCAAAAACAAATGGCAGAAATTGAATCTAATCAATGGTCTAATTTGCCAATTTGTATTGCGAAGACACAATATTCTTTTAGCGATGATCCCAAAGTGCTAGGTAGTCCACGAGACTTCACTTTACATGTACAAGCGGTAGAGGCAAAGCTAGGGGCAGGTTTTTTGGTGGTTTTGACGGGTAATGTGTTAACAATGCCCGGTTTGCCAGCCCAACCAGCAGCTTTGCAAATGGATATTAACGAACAAAATCAAATTACAGGGTTGTTTTAGGAGTCAAGTATGGTAGTTTATTTTATAATTATACTGGTAGGGGTTTTGTTAGATCAGCTGATTAAATGGTGGGCTATTCAAAGCTTGCCGTCGGAGCAATTTAAGCCGTTAATGTCGGATTGGTTCGGTTTAATTCGAGTGAATAACCATGGAGCTGCGTATAATCTGCTAAACGGTAAAATGTATTTTTTTTATGTTATAACAGCGATTGTGGTCATGATTTTAGGTTATTTATTAATTAAAGGCAAAATTCGCAATCGTTGGTTTTTAACGAGTTTGGCGTTATTGTTGGCAGGGACTTTGGGGAATGCGCTGGATCGTGTTTTTCGCGGTTATGTCGTTGATATGTTTGCAGTAAGTATCGGTTCGTTATCAGCGTTCAATTTTGTTTGTAATTTTGCGGATATTTTGATCACTGTGGGAGTTTGCCTGTTGTTGATTTATTTAATAAAGACGGATGCGGATGAATTATGAAATTAGAAACTTTTGAATTTAAAAATCCTGATGATAATCAACGTTTGGATAAGGAAATTTTTTTATATAAAAAAATATATACTCGTGCGCAAATTCAAAAATGGATTAAGTCGGGTCAGGTACTTGTGAATGGTACTAGAGTTACTAAAACTGGATTTAAGTTGAAATTAGACGATCAAATTCAAGTAACTCCGACGAAAGCACCACCGTTAAAGGCGTTTGCACAGAATTTGTCGTTAGAAGTTATTTATGAAGACCAAGATGTTTTGGTTGTTAATAAGCCTCAAGGAATGGTGGTTCATCCTTCCGCAGGGCATCCCGATCAAACATTAGTCAATGCCATTTTGTATCACACTCAACTTGATAGTCAAGATGAAGTCAGACCAGGAATTGTGCATCGAATTGATAAAGATACTTCAGGATTATTAATGGTGGCTAAGACTGATTTGGCACAGGAATCGTTGAGTCAGCAATTGAAAAATAAAACTAATTTGCGGCGTTATGTGGCCATTGTGCACGCTCCTTTTAGTGAGCAGGAAGGAACTATTGATGCACCGATTGGTCGTGATCCGCAAAATCGAAAGCAACAAGCTGTTTTGGCTGGTGGAAAATCTGCTATCACACATTTTCGGGTGCTAGAGAATTTTGCTGATTATGCACTTATTGAGTGTCAATTGGAGACTGGACGGACGCATCAGATTAGGGTTCACCTACAATATATTGGTCATCCTGTTGCTGGTGATCCACTGTATGGTCCACGGCAAACTTTAAAAGGTTCAGGACAATTTTTGCATGCGCAACAGTTAGGTTTTTATCATCCACGGACTGGAAAATGGTTGGAGTTTGAGGTTGAGCCACCAAAAATTTTCCAAGAGCAGTTACGTAATTTACAACTGGTTCAAGATTGAAAATTGATTCTGCATTTCTAGGAGAAGTAGGTTATGAAAAAAGAAATTGTTGATAATAAAACCATGAAACGAACTTTGACGCGCATCACTTATGAAATTATTGAAAAAAATAAGGGCGATCAAAATTTAGTTTTAATCGGGATCAAAACGCGAGGAACTTTTCTGGCACAAAGAATTCAAAATCGTTTGCGTCAATTAGAGGATTATGAAGTTCCTTTCTTTGAATTAGATGTGACAAATTTTCGAGATGATCAGAAGACAACTGAGGGTGCAATTCCAACGTTTACAGATAAGGATATTGATAATAAAAACGTGGTTTTAGTGGATGATGTGTTGTACACAGGACGCACAATTCGGGCAGCTTTAGATGCAATTATGAGTATTGGACGTCCAGGAAAGATTTCATTGGCTGTTTTGGTAGATCGAGGTCATCGTGAATTACCGATTCGAGCTGACTATGTGGGCAAAAATATTCCCACATCGCGTCATGAAGCAATTAAGGTTTCAATGGCAGAAGTCGATGACGAAGATGGTGTGGAAATTATTAGTCATGAAGAGCAAAATTAGATATTTAATTTTAGAAGACGGAACTGTTTTTGCTGGTGATCCATTAGGTGCACCGATTATTTCTACTGGTGAATTAGTAATTACGAACAATATGAACGGGGTGGAACACGCAATTACTGATCAAACTTATAATGATCAGATTTTGGTGTTTGTGAGTCCACTTGTTAATACTTCGGGAATGAATCGAGACGATTATGAATCCATTTCGCCCAGTTGCAGGGGGGTTATTTTTGGTAGTGTTAATTTTGTACAACAAACAAGTGCTGCCAATAATTCGTTGAATTCTTTTTTGAAAAAAAGACGTATTCCCGGCATTACCAATATTAATGTTCAACGTCTAGCCAAACATATTCAACAATACGGTTCCATGAAAGCAAGTATTATGGATACTGATGATGAACATGCGATGGATCAAATTCGGGCATTGGTTATTCCACGGGATCGGGTTAAAACAGTTTCAACCAAACAGCCATATCCTAATCCTAATGTTGGTTTTAAAATTGCAGTGATTGATTTGGGGCTGAAATTTTCATTATTGCGTCAACTATCAATTCGCAAATGTGATTCGATTATTTTACCGTACAATACTTCTGCAGCGACGATTATGGATTTAGATCCAGATGCGGTTTTGTTCACAAGTGGACCAGGAAATCCCACAGAAATTCCTGATACAATAGCGACTTGTCAAGTCCTAGAAGGTCGCATTCCTATTATGGGAGTCGGGTTAGGTCATTTGGTTGTAGCGTTGGCAAATGGTGCTTTGGTCAAAAAAATGAAGAGCGGTCACCACGGTTCGAATGTGCCGACGTTAGAAATTGCTACGGAAAATGTAGAATTTGCCAATCATAACCATAATTATACGATTGATTTTACAAAGGAAGCACGGAATAATTTTTTTATTACGTATCGTTGTTTGACAGACAATACAATTGAAGGATTAAGACATCGTCGTGATCCAACTATGACGGTACAGTTTCAACCAGAAGCTGCTCCTGGTTCACATGATGTGTTGTATGTATTTGATGAGTTTATCGAAATGATTAATTCATTTGTGCAAGGTAAAAAATATGACCAAAACAATGTTAATAATTGGTAATACTACAGGCTTAGTAACTAATGAAAAAATTGAGCAGGAGCGAGCACTTGATATTGCAATCAAGTCATTTTATCAAAGTGGTTATCAGGTACTTTTGTTGACAGAAAATCGGGAGTCAATGATTAACTTTTCTGCTACACAGGTAACACTAATATATAAGGAAATTACAGTTTCGAATATCAATGCGTTAATCAAACAATATCAGGTTGATTATATTTTTCCTTGTTTTAACGGGAATAATACGTTTAATGTTTTTCGTAATTTATTGAAAGATCCGACCTTTCAGGCTAGTGAAACACAATTGCTGAGTTTTAATTTGCAAAATTTAACGCTGAGCCTAAGTAAGCGCTCGCTAAATAAATATTTACAGGAACATAATTTTCGATTGATTGAGCACCAAAATGTGCAGAGTTATGAAGAAGCGCTCCGTTTTTCACAAAAGCAGAATTTTCCCGTTTTAATTCGGGCCAATATGGCTGATCAAAAAGCTTATTGGAATACGATTAATAATTCCGATCAGTTAGCTGGTATTTTTCAGGTTCATGATGAAGTTGAAAGTTTTGAGATAGAGCGTGGAATTAATAATTTTAAAGAATTAACGCTGGTGACAATTCGAGATAAATTTGATAATAGTGCAATGCTATATTCATCAGAAGATATGGATCCGATCGGTGTTCATTCAAATGATTCGACCAGCGTGGCGCCAGTTTTTTCGATCACAGATACGTTATTTCAACGTTTACGAGATGCCGTTTTAAAATTGACGACCTTACTCAAAATTGTGGGCATTTGTACTTTTCATTTAGCAGTTGATGAGGAAAGTGAATCGTTTTATGTTTTAGAAATTTCGCCCACATTTCGGAGTAAAATGGTGCCTTTAATCGAAAATTTGGGCTATCCTCTTTTCGAAGTGATGTGTCAAGTTAGTGATGGCAAAAGGTTACAGGAAGTTACAACATTAAACGGGAAAACTTTTAATGCAGCCGTAGAACTAACTGCCAGTCATTTAACTGCGCGTATTCCCACATGGCAATCAGATCGTCAAGAAAATTTGCAGGTCTTACTAGGTCCGCATCAAACTTCCACTGGTGCAATTATTGTCAATGGTGATAATTTAGAAAGCTTGACAATGAAGGCCTTTAATGCTCTGGAATTAACAATGGAGATATTTTGGAACCATCCTTTAAAATTCTTGAGTGATGAACAGCTGGAAGCTGATTTATTTCGAACGAAAGTAAATCGCATTTTAGTGGTTTGCGAGGCGATGGGGCGTGGATTTGATTTGCATGAAATTCAAAGTTTCACGCATTATAATTTGATGTTTTTACAAGCGCTAGAACACCTATTCCAGTTGGCACAGACATTGTGCCAGCAAAAAGGTGATCTAGATTTATTGGTACAAGGTAAAATTTATGGTTTTGATAATCAATTGATTGCTAAATTTTGGCATTTGACGCTAGAGCAGGCGCAACAACTGGTTTCTCAATTACCGATTCAACAAATTCAACAACCTACGCCAACTTTGTTTGATCTTCCAGCCAATAATCAAGTTCAGAATTATTATTCCACTTATTTATACGATCAACCTCAAAATAAACGATTTCAAATTGAAATTAATAACTATCAAACGGCGGATGCACTTTTAAATTATCAACAATTTTTATTGGCACATCATTTGCTCGTGTCATTTCGTGATGATGGTTTTTCGACAGCCGTTTATGGCAATTTGTTGACTAAGAGTGATGCAAAGACAGATATTAATTTTTATATGGATACCTTGGATCAGCAACACTATTTGTATAGTCATGAAAATTCGCTGCAACTGAAAATTAATACGCAAGAGACACACCAAAAGTTATATCATTTAACAATTTTTAATTTTGATAGTTATTTGAACTTAGAACCTAGTCAACCTTTTCAGGAAGTTGTCTTTATTCAAGATACAAATCACCAAACTTGGTTGTCGTCGCCTTTAACATTAATTTTTAGAAAAAATGGCGGTCATCGAAAAGAATTCACAGCTATCCCAGGTAAACATACTGCCAAGATTGTTAAATTAGTTAATCGGTATATTAAGAAAAGATTGCCACAAATTCCGTATGGAACTTTGATCTTAAAAAATCAACGTGTGGTTCAAGTTTTAGCAGGTTTTACACCGAATATTGGATTAATTCAACAAATCAATTCCAACTTTGTGACGACGCTGGGACATGTTTTGTTGGGAGTTAATTCTAAATACTCAAATAAACAGCAGGATTATTTTGGACGCAAGGTAACCTTAATTCATCACAAAAATGGTTTGTACAGTAGTCGTGTCAATTATTTTGAGCTACCATCATCTTCATTATAAAAAAAGTTATCGTGATGTGACGATAACTAATAATTATTGGATTTGTGGAATAGTGATTTTTGGATTTACCAATAGTGTTTTTTGGTTGGTGTAAGTTACAAAGCCAGGTTTGGCACCATTAGGTTTATGAACGTTTTTAATGAGTGTGTAGTCAATGGGGACTTTGCTACTTTCAGGACCTGCTTTAGAAAAGTAGGCTGCCAGTTGTGCCGCTTCAATCAGTGTCTCAGGACTAGGATTAAAAGATTCAATAATAACATGTGACCCAGGTAAATCCTTGATGTGTAACCAAGTATATCGTTTGTCTGCTGCTCTATTAGTTAAATAATCATTTTGTAAATTATTTTTACCAACACGAATTGTTGTTCTATCGCTAGCTTGATAAACTGATCCATGAGATAATTTGACTTTGCGCTTTTTTTTGTTTAATTGTGGTTTTAAATAACCTTGCTGCTGTAATTCGGCAGTAATACCAGGCAAATCGTTGGGATCAATATAATTTAATTGACTAAGAATCCCCTGCAAATAGTCGATTTCGGTTGTCGTATTCTCAATTTGTTTTTGCAGGTGTTTAATTGATTTCTTTAATTTTTGATAAGTTTTAAAATAATTTTGTGCGTTGCGAGCTGGTGACAAGGCAGGATTTAATGGGATATTTAGTGGTTGTTCATTATCATAGTAATTAGGTAATTGGACCTGTTGGTTACCGCGATTAACTTGATGAATATAAGTTGTGAGTAATTCGCCCTTAATACGATATTGTTCGGCGGATTCTGTTTTGACTAAATCTTTTTGCAGACGTTTAACTTTAGTTTGATTCCGCTTTAAATTTCGCTTTAGTACTTGGATTAAATTACTAGCCTGCTGGCGGATACGATCTTTTCGTGCTCGATCATTGTAAAATGTATCCAACATTTGGCTCAAAGATTCAAAACTTTGAGCTTGGTAGTCCTGTGCGAGTAAATATGAATAGCTTTTAGCGGTAAAAATTTGTTGATATTTTTTGGTATAAATGTATCCTTGATCATTTGTGGGAAGCTGAAAAAATTTGTTCCAGATTTGTCTCAATTGTTGTTCAGTAGCAGCAGCTTGGCTTTGATAACTTAGTTCGCCAGCACTTATTTTATCTAATCCTTGTAAGTTATTTTGAATGTAATTTATTAAGGTCTCAGTTTCCAATGCAGCTATCTCAGACCAATGTTGCTTGATGAATTTTTCACGAATAAAAATGTCGTAGGGATTAATTTTGGTCTGTTGGGGAGGGAGCCGATATTGAACTTTGGGTAATAATTCACGATAACGATCTTGGGTGATATCGACATGTTTGATTGCGTCGATAATTTTCTGGGATTGATCATCTACGACGACGATATTACTATGGCGATTCATAATTTCCACATAAAAAGTAATATTTTTTAAATCGCCAATTTCATTACGACTTTGAAAAGTCAAGGTTAAAATTCGATCATTAGCAATCTGCCCAATATTCTTTAAAATAGAGCCTTCCAAATGTTTACGCAAAGTGATAACAAAATTGCTTGGTGTCGCAGGACTTTGAAATTTACTCTGCGTTAATTGCACACGGGCATATGTGGGATTAGCAGAAAGTAATAGACTGTGATTGCGACGATTACTCCGAATAGTCAAGATTAATTCTTGCGCAAATGGTTGATGAATCCGACTTAGACGTCCGCCGAGTAAGATTGGTTGCAATTCTTGAATCATCGCATGCGTGAAAAGACCGTCAAATGACATATTTTTCTCCTTGATCTAAAATTAAACCTTAAACTACTATTTTACACCATTATATGGTTTATGATACAATAATATCTGTTGGATTTTGCATAATTTTAATTATATGGATTAGTGAGGTATCTTATTTACATGAAAATTGCCGTAGTAACCGACAGCACTTCATACTTAACTGCGGAAGAAGCAGCAAAATATAATATACTTGTTGTTTCAATTCCAGTCATCATTCAAGGTGAGGTTTATCATGAAGGTGTCGATATTACTAATTCAGATTTTTACGATAAAATACGTAATTTGGATGAATTGCCTAAGACTTCGCAACCTAGCTTAGGTGAAATGGAAAAAGTTTACGATAACTTGGCTGATCAAGGTTATGATACGGTGATTTCGATTCATTTGGCAGCTACAATATCGGGTTTTATTAATAGTTTGCGTACACTGGCCGCCAGTAAGACTAATATTAAAATTGTCCCTTATGATTCGCGGATTACAGTAAAATTAATGGGCTATTTGGCTTTGGAAGCTGGTAGAATGGCTCAAGATGGTGCTGAGTTAGATCAAATTTTAGCACGTTTAGATGATTTAAGACGAACTATTGATGAAAATATTGTTGTGAAGGATTTAAATAATTTAGTTAAAGGCGGTCGCTTATCAAATGCTTCAGCAGTGATCGGCACGATGTTAAATATTAAACCCTTACTAACATTTGATGATCAAAGCGATGAGATTGTGGCTTATGGCAAAGTTCGTTCTGAAAAAAGAGCTTATTTAAAAAGTGAGGATCGTTTTGCGGCAGCTTTAGCACAGGCTGATTTTTCATATCGGTTATTGGTGATTGATGCGAATGATCCTGAGGAGAATGATCGGTGGACGGCTCATTTGCGCGAGCGGTTTCCGAATGTAGTAATTGAACAGACTTATTTCGGACCAGTGATTGGCACACATTTGGGCGAAAAAGCGATGGCTTTAGGTTGGATGAAAGATATTACTCAATTATAATTGCTAATTTTTAGATAATAAAAAGCTTTGGTTCATTTTTGAACCAAAGCTTTTTTAGTTTACTTATTTTCCGCTATAATTGGGTGCTTCACGGGTGATAGTAATGTTGTGTGGGTGAGATTCAATTAAACCTGCATTAGTAATTTGGATAAATTGTGCGTGATCAATCATATTTTGAATATTATGGGCACCGACATAACCCATTCCTGATCGTAAGCCGCCAGAGATTTGGAAAAGAATATCAGTGACATCACCCTTATATTTGGTTTTTCCTTCGATGCCTTCTGGAACTAATTTTTTAGATTCCTGAACATCGCCTTGGAAATAGCGATCTGAGGAACCGTGCTTCATAGCAGCTACAGATCCCATCCCCCGGTAATATTTAAATTGCTTCCCGTTGCCGTCACTAAAGACTTCACCCGGTGCTTCTGTGGTACCGGCCAGCATACTACCTAGCATGACTGCATTACCACCTGCAGCTAAGGCTTTAACAACGTCGCCAGAATATTTAATTCCGCCATCAGCAATGATTTGCTTACCATATTCATGAGCAATCTGTGCGGCATTAAAGATTGCCGTAATTTGCGGGACGCCCACACCAGCTACGACGCGCGTTGTACAAATTGATCCAGGTCCAATTCCAACTTTCACAACATCAACACCAGCTTCAAATAGAGCTTTAGTACCTGCAGCTGTGGCGACATTGCCTGCAATAATAGTTAAATCAGGAAAAGCATTTTTGATCTGAGCAATTTTTTCCAACACGCTCTTAGAATGTCCGTGCGCGGTATCAATAACAACTGCATCTACCCCGTTATCAATTAAAGCTTTAGTGCGGTCAAAACTGTCGTTAGTTATGCCAACAGCAGCGGCGACAAGTAAATGCTTGTTGTCATCTACGGCAGCCATTTTGTTGGTAGCAAGTTCCGCTTTCACTGCTTCGACTTGTTCGGCCTGTTGTTGGATAGACATATTTTTATGAATAACACCCAAACCACCTTGTAAAGCGATGATTTTGGCCATCTCTTTTTCCGTCACTGTATCCATACCAGCACTTAAAATTGGTAAATGTAATTTCAAATTTGACCCCAATTGGGTATCTAAGGATACCTCACGTGGCAAAATGTCGCTTTCTGCGGGTATTAACAAGACGTCATCAAAGGTTAATCCTTGTTTTAAAAATTTTTCGTTAGCTTGCAACTTCATCCTCCTGAAAATTTCTATGTAAAATTGATATTAATCTATCACATATCATAGCTTTGTCAAATGCTTGATTCCGTAGTGTAATCACAAATGAGAAAGATTAATTCTTTTAATGACGAAAAAAGCCCAGATTCATCATGAAAGAATTTAGCAAGGTCGAAATTTGATTTTAATTATTAAATTAGTCTAACAATCAAAATGATTAATAACTAAGGTACCGATTTGTTGAATTAGTTTAATCGCTTGTTTTCTTTGGCTGGGGTCATTGAAATGGACGAGAATGCCACAATCGATAATTTGCTTAGTAAATTGAAAGCGTGCAAGGTCATGCTCTTCGAGGGCTAGTTCGCCAGTTTTGTTATATGTCACGAGTTGATTTTTATTGGCAACTAATTTTTGTTGATTATGCTGGTGCGATAAAGCTTGTTGGACAATTCGTGCACCAGCCGAGTGATCATTGAACAAATCTTGCCAAAGCTGCATTAGAGAACTCAGAGTAAGGCTATTATCTTGATGCTTATGACTGGCTTGCATCATCAAGCGTCGCAGATTGATTTGTGAGTAGTGAGCATTTAACCAATTGTGAATTTTCAAAACAGTAAAATGATGTAATAACAGGTTGGTGGCACTATTATCGGATAAACTTAACATTAAACGAATTAAGTCCTCAACTAACCAACTATTTTGGTCTAGGTCAGCGATAATACCAGCTCCACCGACACGTTGTTCTGCGATGAATGATAATCTTTCTTGTAAAATGTCGGGATTTTTTTGACTGAGGTCGACCAAATAGCGAGCAATACCTAGTTTAATTAAACTGGCAGCAGAAAAGATGACCTGAGTGTTGGTAGCCATTAAGATATCTGTTCCTCTATTTATCTGAATCGCGTAATCAAATGGACTGGTTGTCAAAATTTGGTTGATTTTTGATTTTAAAGTATTCACAATGCTTGTCCTTACTTAGGTGTTAAGATATTTTGGTCAATTTTTAAGAATGAATTATGTGAAGCAGTTTTAGTCATTAAAATTGCGTCAAGATCGACGAATTTGATATTAGTATTCGCACTCGCGAATGCTACTGCCGCCGTGATACTATTAATGGGTTCAATCATACAACCGATCATACAAGAAATTCCCGCAGTTGCGCAAAGATCATTAATCTGTTGAGCATTTCTAAGACCACCTGTTTTCATTAACTTAATATTTACAAAGTCACACGCCTTTTGTTCAATTAAATTAAGAACGTCAATTACTGAAAAGGCACTTTCATCAGCCATAATTGGAAAATGAGTTTGTGCTGTTAACTTGGCCATAGCATTTATTTGTTGAGCAAGTACAGGTTGCTCAATAAAATCAATTGGCAGATTATTTTCATACCAAATTTGATCCGCTAATAAAGTCTCTTTAACCGTCCAAGCTTGATTAGCGTCAATTCGAAGGTGTACATGATGTTCACAGACCGCACTAGCAATATCGTTGACAATACTAATTTCCTCTAAAATTGGGCGTTGGCCCACCTTAATTTTTAATGCCGAAAAGCCTTGTTGGTCTAACTGTTGAGCCTGTTGAACCATGATTTGAGGCTTGGCAATACTAATTGTGTAATCAGTTATCACTTTTTGATTATGTCCACCTAATAGATCAGTCAGACTCACACCAAAGATTTGACGGCGTAAATCATAAAGTGCTAATTCTACAGCCGCTTTGGCAGCGGTATTATGGATGATACTATTTTGCAAATCATCTAAAAGTAAATTCCAATGCCAAAAATGTTTGTGAAGTAAGCAAGGCCGTAAAACTTCGATAATCACTTGTTGGATAGTTGCCAGAGTATCACCAGTGACTTTTTCATTAGGTGTCGCAGTTCCAAAACCGGTGAGACCATTAGATAAAGTGATTTTGACTTCAACAGCTTGAACTTCTGTGACTTTGTGTAAAGCCGTGGTAAACGGCTGTTTTAGCTCGGTATGCAACAATTGACACGTTAAATCTTGAATAATTAGATCAGTCATTGATAATTTTCTCCTCTTTATGATAAAAAAGTTTGATGGCTTCACGTCTGATTGGGAGCCAACGCCTGTCATTGCGGGTAGGGTATATACGATTGGTGAGACAAATAAAGCCCGTTTGATGATCTAAGTCTAAAGCGATGGAAGTTCCAGTAAAACCTGTGTGCCATAACTGATTGCCTGTTGGCGTCCATTTTTTCCATCCTAAAGTACGACCGCGACAATAAGTCTTCTTTAAGTAAGCAAAACTAGTAGTATTTAAGAGTTGCTGGCCATGATAACAGCCCTGATTCAAATACATTCTGGTAAATTTGGTTAGATCATTCAATGTCGAAAAAAGGCCAGCATGTCCACTAATTCCTCCCAAAATTGCGGCTTTCTCATCATGAACGTGACCGCGAATTAAGCCACCACGTGTTGAATCGAATTCTGTGGGTACAAAATTTAATGTCTGATTACTAATGGGATTAAATTTAGTATGTTGCATATTTAATGGTTCAAAGATATTTTTAGCAAAACTGTGAGCTAAATTGCCGTCAATTTGTTCGATTAACCAGCCTAATAAGATATATCCTAAATCTGAATAAATGGTGTTAGTATTTGATGGGGTTAATAGTTTAGCATGTGTAATAGCGTTAATTAGTTGTTGAGAATCCAATTTTTGTGGATTAGATATATCTGCTGGCAAACCACTGTTGTGTAATAGTAATTGTTTGATAGTAATTTGTGGATAATGAATCATTGGTAGATAATATCCAACATGATCATCTAAGTGGATTTGATTTTGTTCCAGCAATTGAAGAATTCTAGTAGTCGTAGCGACAACCTTGGTTAGCGAGGCGAGATCGTATAACATGTCGGGTTCTAGCGCTACTTTTTCCTGATTTTTGCCTTGATCTCCCAAATAAAAAATTTGTTCTTCTTTAGCACTAACGAAAGCATAAGATACGCCATAAACAATTTTTTGATTAATAGCTGTTTTCATTAGTTGGTTGATCTTTTGTTCAGCTGGGGTCATTTATCAGTTCCTTTCTAAATTAAAAAAAGTATCAATCTTATAAATTGATACTTTTGGGTTAAAAATTAAGCTGGAGAGTCGTCTTGAGCGGCTTGTTGTTCAATATCAAGCTGATGTTTGTCCCACATTTTGAAAAATGGAAAATAGATTGCCATGGCAACAATAATATTAATAATTGTAATCACAATCGCCCGCCAATCAAAACCTGTAACCATGAATGCTCCAATCGGTGCTGGTAAGGTCCAAGGAGCCAATGCGGTTGTTTTATTTAACAGGCCGCTAATGGTAGCCAACCAAGTAATAATACCGTCGGCCAACGGTGCAATAATAAAGGGAATAGCGAAGTAAGGGTTCATGACAATCGGTAAACCAAAAATAACAGGTTCATTGATGTTAAAAATACTTGGGATTAAAACGGCCTTGCCCATTGTTTTGCCCATACCAGATTTTGATAAGAAAGCTAACAGAATACATAAAGCTAAAACTGACCCCGAGCCACCAATATAAACGAAAAATTGGAAAAATTGTTCTGTCATAAAATGGGGAGCCATTGCGGCTGTTGCTCCATGAGTGATAGCTGCCATATTGTCTGATAAATTGTTATACCAATAAGGGTAAATCGGTGTCGAAGTGATCGCACCATGAATTCCAAATAGCCAGAAAATAGAATTGAAAAAGATAGGTATGATAACAGAAATAAAATTGTCTTTGCCGAAATGTGACAGGGGTGACAAAATTGAAAGTAAAAATTGATTTAAGTCGAAGTGTAAGCCCGACTTAATGACCCAAGCCAAAATAATTAAAATGGCAGTAGGTGCTAAAGACATAAAGGAATTAGAGACAGCTGGTGGAACGCCATCTGGCATTTTAATAACCCAATTCTTTTTCTTAAAGAAATAAATAACTTCCACACTAAGAATAGAAACAACCATCGCTGTAAATAAGCCGTAGGAACCAAAATTTTTGGCTGGAAAGACTGTTCCAGCTACAATTCCAGTGGCTTTTCCCATTTTTGGTGTCAGTGTTCCGGGTTCAACAGCTAGCATTAAAAAAACCATAACAGCAATCGTACCACTGGAAATTTTATCTAATTTATAATAGCCAGCCAAACTCGCGGCAATAGCGTAACATGAATAAAGTGCCATTAAGCCGATTGAAAAAGTTACTGGAACACTTAACTCGGTTACATAAGGTTTAACGAATGCTTGCCAAGCTGGTATTGGTAATTGTGCAGCAATTGTAAAAAAAGATCCGACGATTGAGACGGGAATAATAACAGCCATCCCATCACGAATTGCCGTAAAATATCGATTGCCAGCTAATTTGGCCATCCAGCTCGCAATCTTTTCTGAGTCAAATTTCTTCATATTGCTCCCCCTGAAGTTTTAATTAAAACGATTACAAAAAATATTATACCAATCACTTTTTAAAGTACAAGTAAAACTTTAATTAATTTTAGGCAAATCTCATCTTTATTAAATAATCAGTGTAGTGAGATTGCATTTTGTATTAATGGAAATTTTTGTTTGAGATTTAGCTAGTTTAAGTAATTAGTAGATAATTTATTGGATAAATGATCAATTAAACAAGTGGAAGTTGCCAAATTTTAAAAAGTTTAACCAATTCATTTTCCCAGAATGACCAATCGTGTTGACCAGGACTGACCGTGTAAGTGTAGTCTAGCTTCAAGGTTTTCATCCATTGCGCAAATTGATCATTGGCGTCTTTCATGAAGTCATTTTGACCAATAGTGTGCTGCCAATGAATACTTGTTAGTTGTTCTGGCGATGATTGTTTTGCTAATTTTTGTAAATAATTTTGAGGAATTTGGCTACCAAAAATATGTGTATAGTCTGGCATAATAGTTTTGACAATATTTAAATCAACAACTGGAGAAAAGGTAGCAACGACTTGAAACCAATTGGGGTGTTTGAAAGCTAACTTAAATGCACCAAAACCGCCCATCGAGTTACCCAATAAGTAATTTTCACTTCTTTGGTTACTGAGAGGTAATAGTCGCCGCATTTGAGGTATTAGTTCTTCGGTTAAATAATCCCAATAGGGGAGGCCGTCTTTAGCATTGGTATAAAAACTGCGTCCCATGTCTGGCATAATAACGGCAATCCGATAATTACTAGTAATTTGTTCCAAAGTAGTTTTGCGAAGCCAACAAGTTCCGTTATCACCCAGACCATGGAGCAACCAGATTACTGTTAACGGCTGGTTAATTTCTAAATTATCAGGTAATAAAATACGGGTGGTGCATTGATTTTGCAAAAGTAGTGAGAATCTAGTTAATTTTAAAAGAGCCATGAAAACCTCCAGTAAGATATTGATTTTATTTTCCAATATTCTAATTTAGCACTGAAAATGACACTTTGGTATATTTTTAAAAAAATAATTGCTTTTTTAATTTAAATTACTTAGAATTAAAGCACGTGATATCGTTTACTATAATATCAGGAGTATTTTAATAATTAAGGAGTATCAATAATATGAAAATTTTACTTTCATGCAGTGGTGGTATGAGTTCTTCTTTAATCGCAGATGGTTTACAAAAAGAAGGTCAAAAGCGCCAAGAAAAAATTACAGTGCAAGCAGTGGGAACGGAAGAAGTTGCTGATTTATTAGGCAATGACCAATTTGATATAGTATTATTGGCACCCCAGTCTGTTTATCGTAAGGACTATATTCAAGAACAGGCCCAAGATCATGACACACCATTTCTTATGATCCCGAGAACCATGTATAATCCGGTCGCTGTACCTAAATTATTAGATTTGGTACAGCAAGAACTAAACAAATGAATGAAAGCTGGTAAATATGGATAACACTGAACAAATTGCATTTGACATTATTAGTAATACTGGTGAGGCACGCTCAATTTTGATGAATTTGATTGCTGAAGCCGAGAAGGAAAATTTTTCCCAGGTCGACGAACAGCTTAAGCTGGCGAATGATTGTCTGAAGGCTGCTCAAAAAACACATTTAAAACTATTGAGTGATGATGCACAACAAAATGGCGAGGCAAGTTCAATGAATGCATTATTAGTGCATGCTGAAGATCAAATGATGGCTGCCGAACTAATTCGCGATCTTACTATTCATCTAGTTCATTTGAATCAAAAAGTAGCAGAGTTAAGCAATAAATAAATGAAATAAGTAGATCAAAAATTAAGAAATATGGAATTGGTAGGTAATTTATTAAATATAAAAAGTGCTCCACAATAGTCAGATGAATTGACTATGATGGAGCACTTTTTATTGATTTAAGATTGCGTTTGGCGAGCTGACCATTTTGTTTTTTTAAACTTGAATGTGTTAAGAATCAATTGCATCAGTGTTAGCTAAAATCCATTGTTCAGCTTCAGGTGACCAAAGTCCATTGTGAGCTGTTAGAATTTGTCCTAATGGAGAGTTAGTAGCTATTTGGTCGATTGCTATTCGATCAAATTTATGACCAACATAGGTTAATTTTTTGCCGCCGCCGATTTCTGGTTGGTGAAGAATAGTTTCAGAGGTGGCATCTAGTCCTAAAACATGGGTAATTACTTTGGCAACGTTTACTTTACGTTCTGCAATTAATTGTGCTGCTTGCGCCTCATTGGTGGCGTTTCCACCTGAGGTGCCTGCGACATGAGTGAAGTTATAGTGAACGTCATAAAAATTAAGGTTAGCGGAAAAATCTTTTTTCATAGGACCAGCAAATTGATTCAGACAACCATCAGCACGCAATAATTGTCCAGCTAAAGTCAAGATAGGACTGACACTAACCATACTAAAAATGTCATCATAGCCCTCATTGTCTACGGCAGTTAACAGTGCTTGCTTTTGTTCATCGATAGAGAGTCCGTCAACATTGACAAATTTCATTTCTACTTCAGATGAAGGATATAATTCTTTAGCACGTGCAAGTTTGTCAGCGACTAAATCAGTGACAACCAATGTTTTAGGTTTTTTATCCGTATGAATGGCATAGTCAATTGCTAATAACCCCATTGGACCAGTACCACCTAAAATTAAAGTATTACCGCCATTTTTAATCCCCATTGTGTGATTATATGTGTGAGGGATTAAATGAAATTGTGAACTAAATGCGGCAATGACACAACTAAGTGGTTCACACAATGCACCTTCGTAATACGCTTGTCCCTTGAATGGAATTAAGCAGCCTAACTCCATGACTTCATTGGGAATAATAATACAAGTTGCGTTTCCGCCGATGTAAGGATAAGAATATCCTGGGACAAACGGGGTGTCATCACGCGCTAAATTTGGTTGGATTACATAGTTTTCATTTTCAAAAAATTTATTTGCCCACTTGCTTCCTACTTTTAAAATTTTACCAGAAAATTCATGACCAACTAAAGCGGGATTTTGAGCCAAATTAGCAGGCGTTTTTTTATGATCTTCACCTTCTTTGGCCAATTTCCATGACGACATGCACATTGTGTCAGCGACAACTGTCGCTAAAATTTCATCATCTTTAATTTCGGGTAATTCAAAATTTTCGAGCCGTAGATCGTCCTTGCCATAAATTCTAATACCAGTACTTTTCATATATTACAAGCTTTCTTCACTAATGTGATTTTATTTGAATAGGTTAACAATCACTTGCTTATGCTTGCAATATAACAGAACTTTTGTTGAATACAATCCTTTTTAAAATTTAATCACTTTTGTGAATTATTGATCTGATTTTGGATTTGTTGCACAGTTTTGTCTGTAGTGATTAAAACATTAAATATTTGAGCGCGGAGACCACCTAAAATAGCATCAATTTTTTTGCTACCAGTAGCGACAGCAATGGTTGTAGAAATCTTTTTAAGATTAGTTAACTCCATACCAACTAAATTGGGGGAAGTTTGTTGATATTCTGTGCCGTCAAGTGAATAAGCTTGCGATAAAATATCGCCCACCATAGATTGAGGATAAATTTCACCAACACCCATTTGTTTATAGAATTGATGCCAATTATTAGTAACGTTTTTAACACTACCGATTCCAACAATGGCCAAATTGACTTTCTTCCATGAGTTGACAGTATCACGATTATTTTTGGTAGCTAAGATTTCTTTTTTAGCAGCCAGCGATCTAATGAAAGCGGGCGCATTGATGGTACTAATTGTAGAATTCGGAATTTTTCGACTTAAGTTGGAAACTAAAGAGTTTGCTTGGCAAGACATCTCTAGTTGATCTAAGGGTCCCCCAATTAGTGGCACTATTTTGATATGTTCATAATTTTCCTGTGGATAAAAGAGATTGACAATAGCTTCTAAAGTTTTACCCCATGATAAGCCGACGACACAGTTATCAGTTAAGTAATTATTAATAACTTCGTTAGCGTATAAAGCGATGGAATTTAAAGTATCTTGATAGGTTTCTTGCGGATCGGTCGGAACAACAACCGCTTGTTTAACGTCAAAGTTTTGACAAATGTAATCTGATAATTCTTGTGTTTGGGAATTGATGGGTGCTCTTACGATAGTTCGAACAATGCCCATTTTTTTAGCGAGTGTGAGTAAACGGCTGATCTCGGTTCGATGAATATGCACGATTGCGGAAATTTCTTGTTGGGAATAATTTTTTTCATAGTACAATTTGGCAATTTTGATTAGACGATCCATTTTCTCTGCATTTGACAATGTCATTGGTAGCACTCCTTTTAAAAAAAATACCTTACTTAAATATATCACATTTGTGAAATAATATTTAGAATTGTTTACAACTTATACACGGTATTTATAATAGCTTATGAATAGATTAACAATTACTTTCTTAAAAAATACACTTATGTGAGGAGTAATTAAAATGTCGAATTGGTTAAATTTAACGGATAAAGTATTTATTGTCACCGGTGGTTCTTCGGGAATTGGTTTGGCAATTGTTCGTGAGCTATTGGCAGATGGTGCACACGTTTATAATGCAGATTTACAAAAAAATCAGGATCAAGGAAATGATTCACAATATCTGTATGTCAAAACCGATGTGACTTCTGATGCGGATGTCGATACTTTAGTTAAACAAGTTATTGAGAAAGAAGGACGAGTTGATGGCTTAGTCAATAATGCGGGCATTAATTTGCCACGTCTTTTAGTAGATTCCAAAAATCCACAAAGTCAATATGAATTTACAGAGACTAATTTTACAAAGATGTTTGACGTCAATGTTAAGAGTGTTTTTCTCTTAGGACAGGCTGTAGCTAGACAATTGGTCAAGCAACGGCAAGGCGTTATTGTCAATATGTCGTCAGAAGCTGGCTTGGAAGGTTCGGTGGGACAAAGTGTTTACTCTGCGACAAAAGGCGCGATTAATGGTTTCACACGTTCATGGGCTAAAGAATTAGGTGAATATAATGTTCGAGTTGTCGGAGTTGCGCCTGGAATTATGGAGGCGACTGGTCTGCGAACACCAGAATATGAGGAAGCTTTGGCATATACGCGACACAAAACCGTTGCCGATATCCGGGCTGGCTATAAAAGTGAAACGACAACGCCTATGGGAAGAAGCGGTCATTTGAGCGAAGTTGCTGATTTGGTAGCATATTATCTTTCAGACCGAGCTAGCTATATTACCGGTGTGACGACCAATGTTGCCGGTGGAAAGTCCCGCGGATAGTGAGGAGTGGATACAATGCAAGTTATATTAACGGGTCATGATAAGACCGCAATTGCAATGAAAAGTGCTGTTGAAATGATTTTTGGTCAAGTTGATAATTTTCAAGAAGTTCCTTTTTTACAAGGAGAGGGCTTAGAAACTGTTCAAGCAAAAATGAAAGCGGTTATTAAGCAATTTGATACCAATGAAGAAATTTTGGTTATTGCTGATTTATTTTCCGGAACACCATACAATGCAGCATCAACTTTATGTTTGAAAGGTTTAGTAACAGATGTGATCGCAGGCATGTCGCTACCAATTTGTTTAGAAGTGGCAAATATGTCACTTTCGATGACTTGTTCGCAGCTTACCCGCGAAATTAATCAAAATAGCACTTCTTATACAAGAATTCTCAGCTTAGAACTACAAAAAACGGAAGAAGATGATATGGAATGATTATTACTTTGGCTAGAATTGATGATCGACTGATTCATGGGCAAGTTACAACTGTTTGGTCTAAAGAATCTCATGCCGATCGCATGATTATTGTAGATGAAGATGTTTATCATGACGAGATTAGAAAAACGTTGTTAAAACAGGCCTGTCCTCCAGGAATGAAAGTTAATATTGTGGATGCCAAAAAAGCGGTGGCTGTTTACAATAATCCCAAATATAAGGATGTAAAAGTTTTTTATTTATTTACGAATCCGACTGAAGCACTGAAAGTTATTCAACGAGGGATTGCTATTAAAATCTTGAATATTGGTGGTATGCAGTATAGAGAGGATCGAAGTCAAATTACTAAAGCAATTTCGGTGAATGCGCAGGATATCGAATCTTTTCGCCAACTTAATGATTTAGGAGTCAAGTTAGATATTCAGACTGTTAAAACAGATCCACATATTAATTTAATGGAAAAATTGCCAGCAGAAGGGTGATAGAAATGTCGGTTATACAAATTATTTTGGTTTTTATTTGGTCTTCCATTACAGGAATGGGGAGTGTGCTTGATGAATTTCAGACACATCGTCCTTTGATTGCTTGTAGTGTCATGGGATTAATTCTTGGGGATCCAGTGAAAGGAATTATTTTAGGTGGAACGCTGGAATTAATTGCTTTAGGTTGGATGAATATTGGCGCAGCTCAGTCGCCAGATTCTGCCTTAGCAAGTACGATTTCCACAATTTTGGTTGTGATGGGTAATCAAAGTATTACCAAAGGTATTGCAATCGCTTTACCAGTTGCTGCTGCAGGCCAGGTTTTAACAGTTATTGTACGTTCGATTACAGTTTTCTTTCAACATGCTGCCCAGCGAGCTGCAGAAAATGCAAAGTTTAAGACAATAGAGTGGTTACATTTTTCTGCTTTATTTATTCAAGCCCTGCGGGTTTCACTGCCGACCACTTTGGTTGCGGTTTTTGTGAGTCCAACGATGGTTAAAACTTTGCTGAATGCGATTCCACAAGTTATTACGGGGGGATTAAACGTTGCCGGAGGAATGATTACGGTTGTTGGTTACGCCATGGTTTTAAATATGATGAGTGTGAAATACTTAATGCCGTTCTTTTACTTGGGCTTCATTTTAGGCGCTTATCTGAAATTAAGTTTATTGTCATTTGGGGTTTTAGGTTTGATTTTAGCAATTATTTATGTTCAATTAAATCCTAAATTCACAAAAGCTGAGACGGTAACTCAATCGAATGAAAATGTTCAGTTAGAATTGCGTGAAGATGAACTGGACGATTGAAAGGAGTGTTCAAAGTGTCCAAGGAACCAACGGTTAAAACCAAAAAAGTAACTAAAAAGGATCTAATTTGGACGTTTGTTTTCGAGAATTTTCAACAGGCATCCTACAATTACGAAACTATTCATGGTTTAGCATTTTGCGTGGATATGATCCCGACAATTAAACGAATTTATCATGATAAAAAAGAACAAATCGCTGCATTAAAAAGGCATATGACATTTTTTAACGTGACACCGGGATTTTGCGGGCCCGTTGTTGGTTTAACAATTGCGATGGAAGAAGCCCGAGCTAATGGCGAAGATGTTGATGAAGGAACCATTCAAAGTTTAAAAGTTGGTTTGATGGGCCCGTTAGCAGGAGTTGGTGATCCCTTGATGTGGGGAACGTTGCGACCAATTTTAGCAGCTTTAGGTGCTTCGTTAGCATTATCAGGTTCGTGGCTCGGTCCAATTATCTTTTTCTTGGCGTTTAATGGCTTTAGATTAGCTTTAAAGTGGTTTGGGCTAACGATGGGTCATAATAAGGGGCTTGATCTAATTAAAGATATTTCAGGCAATCTATTACCTAAGTTGACCGAAGGTGCTACTGTTTTGGGCCTTTTCGTTATGGGAGTGCTCATTCCGAAATGGACTACAATTAATATTCCACTAGTTATTTCTAAAACGGCGGTTAATGGAAAAACGACAGTCACGACATTGCAGAATATTTTGGATCAACTTTGTCCGAGTTTGCCAGCTTTGGGTTTAACACTTTTAATGATGTATTTATTGAAAAAGAAAATTAATCCAATTATCCTGATTTTTGGTTTATTTGGTCTAGGGATTTTAGGTTATTGGTTAGGATTTTTGAAGTGAATTAGGTCAGAGTATCTTTATTTTAAAATAATTAAAAAACAGGCTTGTTGTAACATGGCCTGTTTTTCGTATTTATATGAAAATATTTCTTTAATGAGGTAAGCTTTGATAAGCCAGTTGCTTGATAATGGTTTGATGTTGTGGATATAACTTAAGCAACTCTTCTTGAGTGAATAATTCAAAATCTCGATAGTCAAAACCAGGCGCTACGACACAACTAACCAAACTGTGACCTTGTGCTACGCTGGAACCAAAAATCGTATTTTTAGGAACTGTGTAAGATAAAACTTGTCCCTTGTCGACCTGCGGTCCGATGACAATTTCCTGATAATGACCGTCCGGAAAAATACAGTGAATACTGAGTGGATCATTGGCATGATAATACCAAGTTTCATCTGAATTCAGTCGATGTAAGTGAGAAGGATTCTTGTCTGTTAATAAAAATAAAATAGATGTGTATAACGGACGTTGTCCACGGCTAGTCTTAATTGTTTGCTCACTACGCGCGGTTTCTTTGAAAAATCCGCCTTCGGAGTGTGGCTCTAATTGTAATTCTTTTCGCCAATATTCAATACTCGGTTGCAAAATATTCAAATCCTTTCTTATACTAAGGATATTATAATTCAAAAATTATTTTTCTTAAGAAACTTAATTAAAAATAGGGGGCAATCATGACAACCGTTTTTCTAGTCGATGATGATCAGACTTTAATCCAAGAAGTTCGAAAATCTTTTCTCAAATGGAATATCCAATTACAAATACCTAATGATTGGCAACACATCCAACAAGATTTTGAACAGTCTCATGCAGATTTAATAATTATGGATGTCAATTTACCAAATTTTGATGGCTTTTATTGGGCTCAAAAGATTCGAGCCATTTCTAAAATTCCGTTGATTTTTTTGACTGCTGTGGATCAAGAACCTTCTATATTGCGTGCTTTATCTAATGGAGCTGATGATTTTTTAACTAAACCTTTCAATCTTAGTATGTTAGTAGCCAAAGTTCGAGCAATTTTGCGGCGAACTCAAACTTATGATATGCAACAACAGACCAATCAATTAATTTTTGGACCATATGTTTTTTATGTTTTAGGAAATGAAGTAGTTTTTCATCAGCAACATGTTAGTTTGTCGCCGATGGAAGGAAATATTCTGCGACAGTTGATTTTGAATGTTGATCAATTGATTTCCACAGAACGTTTTTTGCAGACATTTTGGCAAGGCGGTTTGTTTTTAGACGCTGCTACCTTACGAGTCAACATGAGTCGGTTGCGTCACAAACTGCAACCAATTGGTTTGCAAAAATATATTGTAACGCAGCCTGGAGCTGGTTATCGGTTAATTCCTTATGAAAAATAAAATAAAACAAGATTTACATTTAATTTGGGAGCAAAAAAATATTTTATTTTGCTATTTCTGGATAATGGCACTGTTATTATTGTTATTTGGGTTATATCATGTCCGTTTAATTATTTGGTGGGATTTGTTGCGATTTAGTTTTTTATTCATCATTGCTCAAATTGTTTGGCAAATTGTTCATCAAAAACGTAATTTAAAACGATTAGTAAATAAACATTCGATGTGGCCGCCAGTAACTTTGATTGAACGTGAATATCAACAACAATTACAATCTCAAGTTAATCAACAAGTCCAAAAAGATGCTGACTTGCAAAGGCAATTCCGACAGTATCAAGTTTATCTCATCAATTGGGCACATGAAATTAAAGTTCCAATTACGGATTTGCTAATTTTGAGTGAAGATTCAGAACAGGTATCTAGTAGACGAGTCCGAGAACAGACGGAAATGATTCAACAACAATTGGAGACAATGTTGAATTATGATCGCTTATTGGATTTTCAACATGATTTGCGGTTTACCTGGGTTGATTTAAGTTCTATTGTGATTAAAATTATTCAAAAATATGCGACTTTTTTTATTAAATTTCAAATTCAACCGCTTGTTGAGGTGGAATCAGTTAAAGTTTTAACGGACTCTAAATGGCTGCAAACATTATTGGAACAGGTAATCTTTAATGCTTTGAAATATTCTTCTTCACAAAGTCAGATAAAAATTCAATGGCAAAATAATACTTTACTAATTATAGATGCTGGTGTTGGCATTGTTGCTAGTGAATTACCGCGGATCTTTGAGCCGGGTTTTACTGGTCAAAATGGTCGTGATAATCAATCGTCCACAGGAATGGGACTTTATTTAGCACAGCAAATTAGTCATAAACTAAATCTTCGATTGAATTTGTCTTCTAAAGTCCATCAAGGAACAACAGTGTGTATAGTTTTTCCTGCTGAGCATGTACAACACATTGCTAAATTGTAAGGTCATTGACAGAATTGTAACTTGTGAGAAAATCTCTAGCTTTGTACACTGATGCTAGTAATGATTTAGTTGAGTCAAGGAGGTTTTTTAATGAGTTTACTTGAATTGAAACATGTCAAAAAAAATTTTGAACAAGCAGAAAGTATTGAGACAGTCGAAGCGTTAAAAGATATTTCCTTTGAGGTACAAGAGGGTGATTATATTGCTATCATGGGGGAATCAGGTTCTGGTAAATCGACGCTCTTGAATTTGATTGCTACTTTGGATCAGCCAACCAGTGGTAGTCTGCAAATCAATGGCCAAAATTTAGCTGATTTGTCTGAGAATCAAGCGGCTTTGTATCGAAGAAAGAATTTAGGATTTGTATTTCAAAATTTTAATTTGTTGAATACATTTAATAATCAAGATAATATTTTATTACCATTAGTCTTGAATAAAACTCCAGTTCCACAATTACAGCAACGTTTGATGCCCTTAGCAAAAAGTTTAAAACTGACTGAATTGCTAAAACGTTATCCATATGAAGTGTCAGGTGGTCAACGACAACGAATTGCAGCGGCAAGAGCCTTAATCACAAAACCACAAATCATTTTAGCTGATGAACCAACAGGAGCTTTGGATTCATATAATTCCGAGTTGTTGTTGCGTTTGTTTGAACAAATTAATCAAGCTGGTCAAACAATTTTGATGGTGACGCACAGTGCTTTAGCAGCTAGTCATGCTAAAAGGATTTTATTTATTAAAGATGGTTTGATTTTTCATGAAATCTTTCGCGGTGAGCAAACGTCTGAACAATATTTACAACAGATTACGAATAGTGCTGCTTTGTTGGTGAGGGGGTAGACCATAATGAAAATTCATTGGAGACTAGCTAAAAAAGCATTAATTAGTCATCGTGAATTATATATACCATTTATTTTAGTCAGTATGCTTTTAGTGGCTATTTGTGAAATTTTTTGGTCAATGACCCAAAATTCTAGTTTGAAACAGACTGCAGCTGGAACCAATGCCAGTTACATTATCCTTTTGGGCGCTATTTTTGTGACAGTTTTGTCAGTAATTTTCTTATTTTATATTAATCGTTTCTTGATGAAGCGACAATTAAAAGAATTAGCGCTGTACAACATGTTAGGTTTAACAAAGGGCGATCTGAGATTAGTAGTTTTGTATGAAATTTTAATCCTATGGGCGATGGTTGTAGTTTTAGGACTAATTGTCGGTCTGGTTTTGAGTAAATTATTCTTTTTAATTTTGACATTTTTCTTGCAAACTACAACGATTGTGGAACAATTTAGTTTGAATAGTTTAATTTTAGTAACGGTTATATTTAGCGGCATTTTTAGCATATTATTTATGAGCGATTTTAAAAGTCTCTACCAAGTTCAACCGGCAAATTTGTGGAATCAAAGTGAACAACCGGAGCCCGAACCGAAGAGCAATTGGTTGTTGGGAGTTAGCAGTCTGTTATTTTTGGCGGTGGGTTATTGGATTGCTGTCAAAACTTCACCCAACGCAGAAGCAATGGTCCAATTTGTGTTAGCAATGATTTTAGTGATCATTGGTATTTACGGCTTGTTTATTGCCTCCAGTATTGTTATTTTAAAGTTACTGAAGAAAAATCGAAAATTTTATTATCAGCCCAAACATTTTATTTCTGTTTCAGGAACTTTATATCGGATGAAGCAAAATGGAGCGAGCTTGGCTTCTATCTGTCTACTCTGTACGACCATTTTAGTGGCTTTAGTTGGTAGCGTAAGCTTGTATGTTGGCAAGGAAAAGATGATTAATCGTAGTGCTCCTTATGATTTGATGATGACGCAAAGCAAACCTTTTTCGGCAACAGAGCAAAAGGTTATGCAACAAGTAGTTAAAAAACAGGATGTTAAAATATCTAAACCTAAACAAATGATGATGACTGTACCACAGGCGGTAATTGTTAAAAATCATCATATTTTTCCTTCTAGTATGACTGCACCATCGGCTACACATCAACTGTCCACTCTAACTTTAGCGGAATATAATAATTTGAGTCGTAAACATTATCAATTGCAACCAAATCAAATTTTGGTTTATACTGATGATGGTAAAAAAGTGGCACAGCAGCTGACACTAAATGGTAGACAATATCGAACTAAAATGATTCCTCAATTTGCAATGCAGTTTAATTATCAAAATAGTATTTATAAATCACTTTTTATTGTGGCAGCTAACAGGCAAGTGGCACAACAAATCAATCATCAACCTTGGCTTTATGTTCAAGGTCAAAATTTGGCTGGAAATTCAAAGCGAGTTTTACACGCATCAAAACTAGTTACTACAGCGTTACATCTGACAGCTGAACAGTACACTTCTAAGCCAGAGTTAGAGGGATTTTGGAATAGTTTAGTTGGTAGTATTTTGTTTGTTGGTGGTTTAATTAGTTTGTCGATGATTCTGTTGACGGGAGCATTAATTTATTATAAACAATTATCTGAAGGGTATGCAGATCGTCAACGTTTTCAAATTATGCAAGAAGTTGGATTGAGTAAACAAGAAACGGCACAAACAATCCGTAGTCAAGTGTTGCTTTTATTTATGCTACCGATTATTGGTGCCATAATTAATTTAGCATTTGCATTACCGGCTATTAAAAGTATTTTAGCAGTTTTCTCCATATACAATGTGTTGATATTGTTGGCGGTGTCAATCACAACTCTAGTTTTACTCATAATTTACTATTTGATAGTTTATGCTTTAACGACACGAGCGTACACAAAAATTGTTAATACAAAAACAATGAGCATAGAATAGATTTTAAAAGCATCCTCTAAAAGGGATGCTTTTATTTTTGAAAAAGAATTTGTTTTGTTTAGATGTAAGCGTTAAAATTAAATGATTATTAAATTTTCGAAGTTACATAGTTATTAGAGGAGTTTGGCATGGTTATTTTTACAGAACGACAGAAAAAGATTTTAGGATTATTGCTTCAAACAAAAAAGGGATTGTCTTTAACAAAATTTGAGCACCAGTTAAATGTTAGTTCCCGGACTTTGTATCGAGAATTTTCTGATTTACGCTTATATTTAGAAAATCAAGGAATTCAACTCATTAACGATCATGGATTTTATCGATTAGAAGGAAACTCAGTAAGTCTTCTCCAAATCCAAACCAATATTCAACACCAGAATCCTCAAGATACTTTGTCTGCTAATTCGCGGCAAAAAGCGTTAGCGACCATGCTTTTGTTGAATAGTGAAGAAATAAAAATGATTGATTTGGCATTAAATTTGGAAGTAAGTCTGGGGACAATTCAACGTGATTTGAATAAAGTTGAAACAACCTTTAAGCAATATGATTTACATTTAGAGCGCAAAAAAGGGGTGGGAATCGTCCTAAGTGGTCGTGAAGATGTTCGCCGTTATTTATTTTGTCATTTGGTTGCAGATTCGGTTAATGAATATCAATTTTTAGCATATTTACAAGGTCAAAGAACGACTGTAACCAATTTTTCAGCGGTGCTTTTACCAGTTAAACTGTTACGGCAATGTTATCGCGTTTTGAAAACCAAGGTCTTGGGACAAATCAAAGAGATTTCGGATCAACAAAGTATTTTTTTAGTATTAATTTTTGCGATGTCGCTGTACCGAATTTCCAAAAAATGCATTCTTTCTAGTCAAGAAAATGCTCAGGTACAAATAAAATATTTAAATATTATTGATCAATTTTTGCTGAGTTGGCCGTCGCAAACTTTGGTTAAAAATCTGCAATCAGCAGAACGTAATTTTTTAGCGTTGCAATTACAAAATAGTGATCATCAGATTAAAAGTCATTACTTGGATTATAATGATTTGTCGGTTTCTATGAAAGTTAAAAAGTTAATTGTTCTGGTTTCCATGGATTATCACTGGGATTTTACGCATGATGCGATTTTTTTTGAAAAATTAACACTGCATGTGGAAAATTTGGTTCAGAAGAAGCAACCGCAACTTCCCAAAATGAAATTTATGGCATTAGAGACGATTGGTCAACAGTATCAAAAATTGTCGCAAATTATTGCCAAGCGCTGGCAGGAAATTTTTCCTCAGCAAAAGATCAATCCAGCAGAAATACAATTGTTATTGTTATATTTTACGAATGAATATGAAAATTATGGTAATTATTACGCAACTAAGGTCTTAATTGCTTGTGAAAATGGTTTTTCAACTGCACAAATTTTGAAGAATCGCTTACATCAGGAAATTCCGGATATTCAACAAATTGATACGATTAAAATTGCTCAATTGTCGCAAATTCATCCTACTGAATATGATTTACTTTTAACAACGATTGATCTGCCTGGCTTTACTGGCAAGTATCAAATTGTCAGTCCTTTGTTGTTAGACAGCGATGTTGAAGAAATTAAACAGCATTTGAAAAAGAATCATTCTCAAGCCAGACATGAAGCTGTTTTTGATTCATCGAAAACGGACCATGCTTTACAAAATTTAGCTAATAAACAATTAGAAATTACCCTGTATCAACAAATCACAACCCAATTTAAAGTGGTTAAGTTGCTGAATAAACCGCAAAATAATTTAGAGCAATTAATACATCAGTTACTTCGTAGTTTACCTGACACAATTATTGAAAACGGAACACAAGTGGCATCCAATTTGATCAAGCGTATTGAGTTAGCACCGATCGGTTTGCCCAATACCCACTTAGCGTTGCTGCATACAAGTAGTGCTGGTGTTTTGCAATTGGCGATCAAAGTGGTGGAGTTGCAGTGGCCGGTCACAATGCTAGCGATGGATCATGAAGAAATTCAAGTTTCACGTTTTTTGTTGATGTTGGCACCGGCTGATATTGATGCTTTGGAAACGAAGTTGTTAGGAATGATTAGCAGCTTGTTGGTCATGAATGATGCCAATCTACACTTATTTGAAACGGGTAATACGCTAGCTTTACAAAATTTTTTGGCAGATAAATTTTTGCAAAAATTACAAGCAAATAATTTGTCTTAAAACCAATGATTTATTTGTTTTTTCATACAAAAAAGCTCTCGAAATATTTTCGAGAGTTTTTTTGTTGGTCAGATTCGATTAGTTTACTTTTGCAGCAGCTGCTTCATCAGCGATCACGACAACATCAGGATGATTTTGCAGAACGCTGGCCGGGACATCAATTGTTACGGGGCCATTAAACATTGCCGCCACAGCATCTGCCTTTTGAGTACCAAAAGCTTCTAACAAAATCTTTTTCGATTTCATAATTGAGCCGATCCCCATCGAATAAGCTTCTTTTGGTACATCGTTGATATTTTTGAAGAAACGACTGTTAGCTTGAATTGTTGATTCAGTTAATTTAGCAACGTGTGTGGTGAGATCAAAGGAAGTTCCGGGTTCATTAAAACCAATATGACCATTTTGCCCGATTCCCAATAATTGTAGGTCAATTGGATGTTGATTAATGATTTGATCGTAATCAGCAGCTTCTTGCTTTGAATTTTGCGCTAAGCCGTTAGGTAAAAATGATTGCTTGAAGGGCTTTTGATTAAAGAGATACTTATTCATAAAGTAACGATAACTTTGCGGATTATCTGGTTTGATGCCGACATATTCATCCAAATTAATCGAAATACAGTTAGAAAAATCCAAATCGCTTTGGACAATTTGTTCATAAGTGGTAATAGGTGTTGAACCAGTAGCTAAACCGAAAGTTTGTGCATTATTTTGTAATGCTTCTTGAAAGACTTTAAAGCCTTCCAGACCACCCTGTTGTTCGTCTTTAGTTACGATTAATTTCATAGAAATTACTCCTCTCAATATTGGTATAGTCCAATTATAGTTAGTTTAGATTTTATTTGCAAGGGAAATCTAAAAATATTATCTTGGCAGTTTACAACTGTCAGAATGAATACTGGATTTTATTGTGAATAGTAGTGATAGCGCTTAAAATAAAAGTGTAATTTCTAGAAGGGAGATTTCAATTTTGGAAGATCAGATGGATTCAAAACAAGTATCAACAAAGCCTAAATCTTCTTTGAAGGCCAAAGTTCAACGTTTTGGAACGGCGCTTTCGGGAATGATTATGCCGAATATTGCGGCAATTATTGCTTGGGGATTGGTGACAGCTTTATTTATGGTTCCAGGGGGCTGGATGCCGAATAAACACATCGCCCAATTAATTAATCCAATGTTGCATTATTTGTTACCGCTTTTAATTGGTTATGTCGGTGGTCGAATGGTGTATGAAGAACGTGGTGCTGTGGTTGGTGCGATCGCTACTACGGGGGTAATTGTTGGTGCCAAAGTACCGATGTTTTTAGGTGCTATGATTATGGGGCCCTTGGGTGGCTGGTGCATTAAGAAGTTTGACCAACTCTTTTTAGATAAAATTAAAACTGGTTTTGAAATGATATACAATAATTTTTCCGCCGGCATTTTGGGAATGATTTTGGCCATTATTGGTCAATTTATTGTCAATCCACTGGTTGTAAGTGGCAGTAATTTGGCGGCCAAAGGTGTGGCTTGGATTATTTCTGTCCATTTGTTGCCATTAGCGAATGTCTTTATTGAGCCAGCCAAGGTGTTGTTCTTAAATAATGCCGTTGGTAATGGTATTTTGGTACCTTTGGGTATTCAACAAGCCAGTCAAGCTGGTAAATCAATTTTGTTCTTACTGGAATCTAATCCGGGACCAGGATTAGGTATTTTGTTAGCATTTTGTATGTTTGGTAAAGGCAACGCCAAGGCTTCAGCTCCAGGGGCAGTGCTAATTCATTTCTTTGGTGGCGTGCATGAAATCTACTTTCCTTATATTTTGATGAAACCTATGTTGATTATTTCGGCAATATTAGGTGGCGTGGCGGGCACCTTTACTTTTCAGATCATGGGTGCTGGTCTAAAGGCTGCTGCATCACCCGGGTCAATCATCGCTGTTTTGTTAATGACCCCCAAAGGGAGCTATTTAGCCAACTTAGCGGGTGTTTTGGTGGCAGCAGTTGTTTCCTTTGTTGTGTCCGTGCCCATTTTAAAAAATAATAAATCGACTGATGAAGATTTAGATGCTAAAAAAGAACAAATGGAACAAATGAAAAGCGACTCTAAGGCAACTGATCCAAAATTAGATACTACAAACGTTAAGGTAAGTATTCAAAAAATTATTTTTGCTTGTGATGCTGGGATGGGTTCTTCGGCTATGGGTGCTTCATTGTTACGAGATAAGCTCAAAAAAGAAGGCGTTACAGACGTTCCAGTAACCAATCTGGCAGTGCGTAACTTAAAGCCGGAGCCTAATCTGTTAGTGGTAACACAAAATGAATTGGCTGAAAGAGCTTTGGAAAAAACGCCAGATGCAATGCATGTTTCGGTGGATAATTTTATGAATAGTCCGCGTTATGATGAAATTGCTCAGATGTTAAAACAGGATAATAGTTCCGTTTCTGAAGTTGAAACGAAGCAGCCTGGGCATTCAATTTTTAGTGACATTGATTTTGCTCAAATTAAACAAATTAGATTTGTAACTGATTCGCACCATGTAGGTTCAACAACGATGGCAGTTAGTGAATTTAATCAAGAATTGCAGACGGCCGATAAAGCTTTAAGAGCCGACAGAGTGATTTTAAGTGATGTCAAAGATCAGGCAGATCAGCTTTTGGTTACAACAACAGCGTTACAGGCGGATTTGCGAGCTAAAGTTTCGCAGGCACAAGTAGTTGTTGTATCGAATATGCTGGAGAATGACGACTTAAAGGAATTAGTTTTACACTTAAATTAGTGAGGGGTAGCTATGGAATTAAAGAAAAAGATGATTCGGCTGAATCAACATTTTTCAACTAAGGAAGAAGCGATTACCGCTGCGGGACAATTATTAGTTGAAGATCACTGTGTTCAACCAGAATATGTGCAGTCCATGATTGACCGGAATAATGAGCTTTCGACGTATATGGGCAATTTCATTGCGATTCCACACGGAACTGACGCGGGAAAGCAGTATATTCACAAAACTGGTATTTCAGTAATGCAGATTCCAGAGGGAGTAGAATTTGGTAGTGCTAAAGATTCCAAATTAGTAACAATTGTCTTTGGAATAGCGGGACTGAATAATGAGCACTTAGATGTTTTGTCACAAATTGCCTTGTTTTGCAGTAAACTAGGTAATGTAGCGCAGTTATCCGATGCACAATCGGAGCAAGAAATTATTAATTTGTTGAAAGAGGTAGGAGAATAATTATGAAAGCAGTACATTTTGGAGCAGGTAATATTGGCCGGGGATTTATTGGCGAAACTTTGGCGGCTAATGATTTTTCGATTCAATTCGTTGATTTGAATGAAACAATTATTAATGAACTGAATAAACGTCATGAATACGATATTGAATTAGCTGCAGAAGGTCAACAAAAACTGCACGTGGCCAATGTTTCTGGTATTAATAATGGAAAAAATCCTGAACAAGTGGTTGATGCTATTGCCACAACTGATCTAGTGACGACTGCCATTGGTCCCAAAATTTTGAAATTTATTGCTCCATTAATTGCACAAGGAATTACTGCTCGTAAACAAAATCAGAATCTTCAAAAAATTGATGTGATTGCTTGCGAGAATATGATTGGTGGTTCGCAAGTTTTGAAAGAAGAGGTTTATCAACATTTAGAGCAGGCAGATCAGGAGTTTGCGGATCAATATATTGGTTTTCCTAATGCGGCTGTGGATCGAATTGTGCCTATCCAAAAACATGATGATCCGTTAATGGTGTCTGTTGAGCCTTTTAAGGAATGGGTTGTTGATGAATCGCAAATGGCCAATCCTGATTTAAAGTTAAAGGGTGTTGATTATGCTCCTGATTTGGAACCGTATATTGAACGTAAGCTCTTTTCTGTTAATACAGGTCACGCTACGGTGGCGTATACTGGTAAGACTTTAGGCTATGATAACATCGGTGATGCCATTAAAGATCCGAAAGTCTTAACTCAGTTAAAAGGTGTTTTGAAAGAAACTGGTGATTTATTAATCGCAAAGTGGCGCTTTAATCGTAGCGATCACGAAGCTTATCAAGCTAAAATTATTAGTCGATTTGAAAATCCTTATATTTCGGATTCGATTGCACGTGTTGGTCGAACACCAATTCGCAAACTGGGGTTTGATGAGCGATTTATTCGTCCAATTCGCGAAGCTAAAGAACGTGGTTTAAGCTATGAAAAATTGTTGGAGACAGTGGGTAAAATTTACCAGTTTGATGAACCAGCAGATGATGAAAGTGTTCAGTTACATCAGATGTTGCAGGCAAAATTTGGTGAAGTAGTTAAGAAAACAACATATTTAACCGATGAAGATTTGATTCAAGAAATTGCTAAGCAAATGGATAGTGAATTTAAAAAATAATTTTGAATAAGTAGCTTGAAAGCTTGGAGGTAAAAACTTCCAGGCTTTTTTGGCATATTTATGTTTGAAATAGAAAATTTTATTTGATCGTGATAGGATATAAATATGTTTATTAATCAATGATTTGAAGAAGGTTTAAAAATGGAACGACAAAAACAAGTGCAAATTTTACGGGATTTGATTGCCATTAATTCTGTGGGTGGCAATGAATTGGAAGTAGCACAATATTTACAAATGTCAGCAAAAAAGATATTGTCAATTTGACAGATCAACAAGTCACAGACGTTATTAAACGAATGATTGCTATTTATCTGCAAGGTGCGAAGACAATCTAGGAGGAAATATGAATGACTACGACCATTATTTATGCACATCCGTATGCGGAGAGTTTGAATCATGCGGTACTACTTCAAGTTCAGGAAGTATTACAGTCGCAAAATGAACCATACAAAGTCTTAGATTTGTATCAGGATCATTTTAATCCAGCTTATACAACAGAAGAATTGCGTTTATTTCATATTGGACAAACCACAGATCCGCTGGTTTCAAAATATCAGGCTGCCATTCAACATTCTCAACGTTTAATTTTTATTTTTCCAATTTGGTGGAATGATTTACCCGCGATAGTCAAGGGTTTTCTTGATAAAGTATTTAAACTGCACTTTGCTTATGTTAACAGCAATTACGGCGTCCAAGGTCAATTACAACACATTCAACAAGTCCAGCTTTTAACGACTTCAACTTCGCCGACTTGGTATTTAAAATTGATAGCAGGCAATGCGGTGCAGTCTGTTTTTGCTCATGCGACCCTGAAACAGGCGGGAATCAAGCATGTTCATTGGCATAATTGTTCCGTTAGTAAACTAGATTGGCGTCATTTTGGACAATTGACGCAGCGTCCAAGACATGAGTTGGAAACATATTTACAACAGATTTCTATTTGATGCTATTTGACATCGGCAGTTTTAATAAAAAAGAAACAAGAGTTCAATTTGATCAAAAAGTTGGACTCTTGTTTAATATGCAATTGGCAAGTTTTTCTTTCTTTTTAATGCGTTATTTAATTAGTACTATGAAAAGCAGAAAAGCAAGCCTTTAATTTTGCCTAACTGTAATTCCAGAAATCAATTACATATTTGTCAAAAGTAGTGTAATTCAAAGTTACATACTTTTCCCTTGAACTTTTTCTTGTAATTGTTAATTCAGCTTCTCTCAAAATTTTAAAGTGATAAGATCCAGCAGATTTGCTAATATTTAATACCTTGTCAATTTCACCACAAGTTATTTCTCTATTGACGTAATTTAGGTACCATATTATTTGAAGACGTATAGGATCTGCGAGTGCTTTAAAAATTTTTACCCTAGTATTATTTTTTTGTTCATTGATTGATTGTTGGATTATGTTATTGTATTGATTTTGTTTTTCCAATTTTGGCTACTCCTACCTTTGAAATCTTATATAATTCTATCCTACATATTAATATTATTCCAATGATGAAATAAGTTAGTAGTAATTTAGCATGCAAGCAGACATTGACGGATCAATTTGATAATGTTACTATTTTGAATAGTTTAAAAGTGTTTTAACTATAGAACAGTTGTAAAGAGCATGGATATGAATTTGGAGAGAATGTGTGGAATTTGATCCAGAGAATAAATTTACTTCATATCATTATAACTACCATATATATGTAAAGGGGATTTAAGTAAGATGAAAGTAAATAATAGAGTAAGTTCAAAATGAGTCTTGTTTTTAACTTCATTAGGCTTTTTTATGTCTATGATGGATTCGATGATTGTTATGACGGCATCAACGGCTATTAAAAATAGTTTTCATATTACGGTTGACCAATTACAATGGGCGCTGAATGCATATAATATAACCGTTGCCGGAGTATTACTTTTTGGAGTTGCGCTGGGAGATAAGATTGGACATCGAAAAATATATAATATTGGAATACTTATCTTTGTGTTAGGATCTATCGGGTATGCACTATCTGATAATATTGTTTCACTAATTATGTTTCGAGTGGTTGAAGGTGTTGGTGCATCTGTAATTTCTCCTATGTCGATGGCAATTTTGTCTTCATCTTTAAAACCAGAGGAATGAGGAAGAGGATTAGGTATTTGGAGCGGTATAGGTGGTTTTGCTTTGATTATTGGTCCTGCATTGGGAGGAATTATTGTATCTAAATTAGCTTGGCAATGGATATTTTGGATAAATGTGCCTATCGGACTAATAACAATATATTTATCGCAGAAAAAATTGCCAGAAACTATTGTTGCAAATTCTAAACTAAATGTAATTGATTCCATTCTGATTTTTTTGTCTTCTGCTGGACTTATTTTGACATTTTCTGAAAGTAAATCTGGAATTATCAGTGCTGCAATGATTGTTGTAGGTATAACAAGTGTGATATTAGCTGTTATTTTCAAAGTGTTGATCATGCAGATGCTCTTCATTCTGGTTTGATGATGCTACATGGACAGGTACATTAGTTGTTGTTGCACCATTTGCAGGTAAAGCTGTGGATTGTTTTGGTGAAAAGATAATTGGTATTTTAGGGTTGACTATGCAAGGTATCGGATATGTTTTGATTGGACTATCAATTAATACTTCATCATCATTTGTTTTAATGTTTATTCCCTTGGCTATTTCGGGTATAGGATTGTCTTTAGCTGGGCCATCATTACAAAAATCTGTAGTTGATGCTGTAGAGAATGATTTTATCAGTAAAGCTTCGGGCATCTATAATATGTTTAAATTGTTTGGAGGGGCTATAGGGGTTACTATTGCCGTCATCATTTTTTATAATTTTGGTGGCGTTCAATCCGCTCGTTTATTTTCACACGGTTTTAATGCTGCAATGTTGGGCTCAGGAGTGCTATCAATTGTGGGAATATTACCAGCTTTATTTATAAAAAAATCATAATTATCTATATCTTAAAATAAAAAATGACTTTTAAAGATTTAATTTCTGATATTGCAAAATTTGATTTGCAGTTAGTACCACTTGATTTAGATTTTATGTTCAATTGAATATAAAAAGACATTAAGATTATTTATCTGCCATAAGTTTTGCTTTTTTGATTCAAAAAATCTTTAGCATAAAAAACTAACTTAAAACAGCAAAATCATTATTTCAACCTCTCCTTTAAAACTTGCCAGTCTTGCTGAATCGTTTGCGTCAACTTTCGATTATAAAAAACAGCAGCAGGGTGATAAGTACAAAAAACTTGATATTTTTGCTTTTACCAACAATAACCATCCTGAGCAGCAGTCTTTCCTAGCGTAATAATTATTTTGGGTTGGACCCAATTGACTTCATAATCCAAAAATGGTGCGTAAGCGAGAATTTCTGGTTGTGTCGGTTTCCGATTAGAATATTTGGTCACTAGTTGTTGTGCTTTTTGATCAAAAACTTGTTTGATACGATAAGGTCGACTACGCACCACACTAGTAATATACACGTCCGCTCTGGTTAAATTTAAAGTTGTCAACGACTCTCGACTCTTGACCCGAACGTCCATGGAAGGAAATGTGTGTGTTGATTTCGTCACGTCCGGGAGCTTCACCGATATTCATTAAAGTTGGATATTGAGGTCCAGCACCTTTGTTCAGGTCTTCTAGTTGTAAGCCTTGACTGCGTTGTTGGATTTCTTTGCGCAAGTAGCAGGATATTTCATGTTAACTGCCCCCTTGTTAATTGAACTAAGCAAAGATTAATTTACTAAAAATTGTCACATTTAATGGTTTAAATATTATATAATAATAGTGTGATTTTTGAGTAGATTCTTAGGAAAAGTATTTTGTGTCGTGTATTTTAAAATAATAGTGACTTAAATATTGTATCAGGAGCTCTGAATTTGACACATAATTTTATTTTTTAAAGAAAAAATTCAAAAATTAGTAAATCGTCTTTGCAAGCAGCGACAGGTCTGCCTGATTCACTTTAAAAAGTGTTGGTGATGTTTTAAAGTTGGTATTGATTATTCTCGGTTCTTTTAAAACAAACTTAATGCAGTCATCTAGGCAAGAGGGGAAGGAAATTTTATTTGCTTGAAATTAAGAATGTGTCCAAATCATTTGCTGACAACGAGGCTTTAAAAAAGGTGTCATTTTGTGCTAATGATGGCGAAATAACCGGTCTTGTTGGTCAAAATGGTGCCGGTAAATCCACTATTTTACGCATCATTATGCATTTTATTTCTGCTTCACAAGGTGAGATCTGTTATCAAAATCAAAAAGTAACGCAAACATTATATAACGAAATTGGTTTTTTACCTGAGGAACGCAGCTTATTTATTAATTATACAATTCAAGATCAACTGGTCTATTTTGCCAGACTTCATGGTCTCAAAAAGCGTGTGGCTCTTGAAAGGATGCACACCTTTTTGGAACTGTTTGAGGTTAAAGGGACGCCCACGACGAAAATTAAAATGCTGTCCAAAGGAAATCAACAAAAAGTTCAATTGATCGCGGCTCTTATTCATAATCCTGAGTTGATTATTCTAGATGAGCCGTTCAGTGGTTTGGATCCCGTAAATGCTGATATTTTTATGCGCAATATTTTGGCACTGAAGGCGCAGGGGAAAATGATTATCTTTTCGAGCCACAACATGAATAACGTAGAATATCTTTGTGACAAAGTCGTGATGTTAAAAAACGGTAGTGTTGTCTTAAATAACGATATTCATACAATCAAAAGTATGTTTGGACGGACTAAGTTAAGCTTATGGTCCTTACGGCCGCCAAGTTTTTTTGCACAAATTCCTGGAGTCGCTGTTAAAAAGCATGATCCCGTGACGCATATGTTTGATTTACAATTATCTGACGCGCAGGTAGGAAAGAAAGTTTATTCATCAATCGAAGGTGATGGGTATAAGCCGGTGTTTAATCAAAATTATCCTACATTAGCAGAAATATTTACACGGAAGGTAAATGAAGATGATCACGGTAACCGTTGAGACTTTCAAAAAGCACTTTTTTTCTAAAAGTTTTCTCTTAATGATTTTTCTACCGATTTTGTTAGTTATAATCGCCATTCTGATTTGGGGAGGCGGGTCCAAAAAAATTGATATTGCTAGCAATCAGCAACAGTTAACGAAGACGATTAGGAATGGAAATGATGATTTGTTCACTGTCAAGGACCAAACTTGGCAGGCAGCTAAGCGAAGATTGAACGCAGGTGATACGAAAGCTTACATTAAAATCGATGATGCAGCCCTCAAACAAAATAGGTTCAAAGTCCAAATTTATGGCGCAAATCTTAGTGTTGATAAAGTGGCACAAATCAAGCAGATTTTTGAAAATCTTCAAGCAAAAATAAATTCTGTGCGTTCAGGTTTAACTCAAGACCAAGTACAAATGCTCAATCAGAAACCGAGTGTTCAATATGAAAGTCAGCAAGCTTCATTGAGTGATAAAACGTTCTTTGTCGGCTTAGTCACAGGTATAATCATCTATCTGATTATACTGGTTTATTCGTCAATCTTTGCACAAGAAATCGGTTCAGAAAAGGGCAACAAGGTGATGGAAATGATACTGTCCAGTATTTCTGCTACGCAATATTTCTTTGGTAAATTCTTGGGTATGGTTCTCTTGTTGGTGACTAACTTGGTTATATATGCGGTTTTTGTTGGCGTTTTAGTTTTATTCCGACATCAATTTACGGCAATCAATCATATTTTTGAATTCATTCAGAATTTAACCAATGGGAATTTGACTAGTATCATCTTATTAGATGGGGTGTTTATTTTCTTTGGCGTGGCTTTGTTTTTGTTAGTATCTTCTTTTGCTGGCATTGGTGTCACTAAACAAGAGGATATCTCCAAAGTTTCGACGCCGGTTGGATTAATAGTTATGGTGTTATATATGGCGACCATATGGACATTAACGTTGGCTAAGCCGATTAATTACGTCACAAAAATCTTATCTGTTTTACCGTTTACTTCGTCTTTTTTCTTGCCGATCTGGGTTTCCACAGAAGCTGTTCCGATCTGGATTATTTTGGCAGCCATTATCCTCGCTGTCGGTACAATTATTCTTTTATCGTGGGTCTTTTCGCAACTGTACCAAATATTGGCGTTATATAAAGGCAGTAAGCCCATTAAGTATGCATTCAAACATTTCTTAAAGCAGTGAATATATCATAAAAATAGTGTTTGTGAATAGTTCTGTTTCAAATTAACGATCAAGATGTCAGTATCTTGGTCGTTATTTTAGTGAACAACTAGATTCCTTTGCTTTGAAAGCTATTCTTATCAAATAATGAATTATAATTCATAACTGGCTTGGCAAAAATGGATTTTAATTAGCTCTTTTCCTTTAGACTTGACTTGAATTCCTTGTTAAAGCAAAGAATTGAATGTTTTTAATGTTGCTACTTGATTGCAGTTATGTCCATAGCTACTCATCTATGATGACAACAAGTTCATAAAATGGTTGATTTTTGTTTTAATATGAATTAATATTCATATATGGACATCAAGAATTACTTTGAGGGAGGAAAGATGGCTAAACAAGATAATAAGCAAAAATTAATTGAAGCGACCGACAAGCTACTTCAAACCAATAGTTTGTTTGCGATCACCACGAAGGAAATTACGACGACCGCGGGGCTTTCGGTGGGGGTGTTTTACAATTACTTTAAGGCCAAAGAAGATGCGTTTAAAGAAGTTGTGAATCGTTTTTTTAAGTATACAGTTGCAACTTTAGAAAGATTGAAACAGGAACTGACTGGCAATAATATTCGTTCGGAAATTAAGTTTAAAGAGGCCTTAATCAATGGCATTGATAAACAATGGGAAAATAATTTTTTGAATGGTGACATCATCATCTTGTCCCGTCAGGATCATCAGTTTAGGGACACTATTAATCGTTACAATGACCAAATCATTGAACTGATTATGGATATTTTGATGATCACTAACCCTTTAATAAAAGAAAAACCTAAAGTCAAAGCAATGCTGGTCATGAATCTAATTGAAAATTCGGGCCCCGCATTCTTTAAATTTGACTCTGCTGCACAACAAGAAGCTTATATTGATGAGTTAGTTATGACGATCTACAAGATTTGCTTTGGGAAAGAGTCATAAGCATGACCAATATGTTAGAAGGTAAAACTTAAGTAAACCGTATCAAACAGGAAAATGCGCTCTAACTGAAAGTATTGGTAACAGTGAGCTTATATATTGGAGTATTTTTATCATTGCTTGGTGTGCTCGGAAAAAGAGAGTTAATTAGAAAAATTAATATTAAAAATCATTTTAAAAAATTATGGATTGAAGGAAAGTTGAGATGTCCAATACCAAAAAATTAATTAGTTTTGTTGGTTTAACAATTGCAATGTTCATGGGAACGTTGGATAGTACAATTATTAATATTGCTTTGCCTAGTATTATGGATCAATTTCATGCCAGTCTGAATGATACGAGTTGGGTGACCACCATTTATACTTTAGCGTTGGCTGTGTTTATGATCACAGGTTCTAAATTAGCGGATCGTTACGGTCGCAAAAAGTTAATGCTCATTGGCTTGGTGCTCTTTGGTGGCTTTTCAGCGGCTTGTATGTTTGCACCCTCATTATTGGCTTTAATTGTTTTTAGATTTTTCCAAGGCATTGGCGGGGCGATTATCACACCAATTGTGTTGCCTATGGGGATTGAAATTTTTGGGAAAGAAAATACGTCTAAAATTTCGAGTGTCGTTGGTGCCATTACAGCGTTGGCGGCTGCTGGTGGACCACCGATTGGTGGCGTTATTTTACAATATGGTTCCTGGCGCGGTGTGTTTGGGATTAATTTACCATTATCCATTCTTGCCCTATTAATTGTGGTCTTTTTCATTCAAGAATCATATGACAACACACTATCTGGCAAAATTGATTGGTTTGGTATGCTGGCACTGTCTGTTTCACTAGGCGGAATTGTCTTCGGCTTGCTGGAAGGTCGACAATTAGGTTGGCATTCAGTGATTATTGTGACTAGTTTAGTAATTGGCGTTTTAGCGCTATTGGTCTTTTACCTAATTGAAAAACGCGTTGCGGAACCGTTAATTGAACTAGATCTAATCAAGGAAAAGACTTTTACAGCATCCAGCTTAGTTTATTTTGTGACAGGCTTTTCATTAGTCTGCCCTATGTTAATTATTAATTATTTTTTACAAGATTTACTCAATTACAGCGCACTGCATGCCGCGTTGATTATTATTCCGGTATCGTTGACGGTGGTTGTAGCGATGCCTTTGGGAACGAAAATTTTTGATGCAATGGGTGCCAAATGGGTCACAGGAATCGGACTATTATTGATTGCGGGTAGTTTAGGCTTGCTATCATTAATCAAAATGAATACCCCAACCATTATTATTGTTGTTTTTCTGATTATTAATGGTTTTGGCTTTGGTTTTTCATCGGTTTCACTTGTTGCTTCGGTCCAATATTTGCCTAAAGAAAAAACGGGGATTGGTTCGGGAATCGTTAATTCGATGCGTCAAATTGGTACGTGTCTAGGCATGGCGTTATTGGTGACAGTTTTAAACAACAATGTTTTAAATGCGAAAAATGAAATTAGAAGTGATGCAGTTCAAACGATTCAAACCCATCGTTTGGCGCCACAGGTTCAGAATGTGGCAGAAAAAGAAGTTAAACGTCTTTTTAAAACGAATTCCAAGGGTAAAAATATTAAAACGAAAACTTCTGGTTTACAGAAAAAAATCAAACGGGTAGCTCAGCAAACTAATAATTTACCTGAACCTGCTAAAAAGAGTTCTTTAGGAATCATTTATCAAAAACAAAAAATGATGACTGATGGCACCAGAACGCTCAATACTGGTCTCACTAAATTGGTGAAAGATAGCAATAATCCTTTGTTGACGGCGACTGGTGGTTTAGTGAAGGGACAACAGAAGATGTTGACCGGTATTAAGTTGTTGGCACAAAAGAACGAAATCAGAACCACGTTAAGGGACATTAAGAAACAAAAAAATAAAAAACTAACGGCTGCATTTAGTAAAACTTATTTACTTGCCGCGATCATTGTCTTGCTGTGTTCGCCAATTGCGTTGTTAACGGATTATCAAAAGAAAAAAGTAGCTTAAGTATTTAAATTAACACTTCCCAGAGAGCTGATGAAAATCGGCTCTTTTTTTGGTTACAATTGTTCCACATCATACTTATACGGAGATTGTTATTGCTTATATATAATCTGGAAATTAATTAAATTGAAGATAAATTATTAAGTTAATTGCAAACTTTCAGCTGAGGGTTTAAGATGAAGATGATTTCGCAAACATATTATTAGCTAAAAGGATAATTAATATGTTAAAATGATAAGTTTTGTTTATTGAAAATCTGTAATCGTGATGGCGTCTTTGGTTAACATTAGTGAGAGGACAAGAGCCTGATGTTTAAAAAAGTTGTGAAAGTCGTTTTACTTTTAATTTTTGTCGGTAGCGTTTTCTTATTTAAAAGATTCATTTTATCCCAAGCTGCTAATGTTCAACCAACTGTCATGATTAATACCAAAAATAAAGATGTGGTTAATTTTTTACAAAAATTACAACAATTATCTGAGAATACAATCCAAGATCAGGAAGCAACAGATCAGCCTGACCAGCACCAATTGATTAGTACGAAAGTGTCTGCCGACATTCCAGCTACGGGTGTGAGCGGAACTGATGGAACTTGTGCATGGACTTTAGATGCAGCTGGTAATTTAACGATTAATAGCGGCACTTTAAATCAGAGTAATGATAGAGGTATTGGTTGGGACAGTGATCATTCTGGCTTTTATGCTTATAGAACGAATATTAAACAAATTGATTTTGCGGGTCCAGTCACTGCACCAGTTAATAGTCAATATTTGTTTCAGGAAATGTCAAACCTTGTATCATTTACCAATCTGTCTAATTTCATAACAAATCAGACTGTTGATACGTCTTATATGTTTTATGACTGTCGGGGGCTAATCAAATTGGATGTAAGTAATTTTGATACTAGTAATGTAACTAATATGTCTGGTATGTTTAGTAGTTGCAACAACGTAACTCATTTGGATGTAAGTAATTTTGATACTAGTAATGTAACTAATATGTCTGGTATGTTTAGTAGTTGCAACAACGTAACTCATTTGGATGTAAGTGGTTTTGATACCAGTAAAGTTACGAATATGTCTAATATGTTTAGTAATTGCCGCAATACTGATCTGGATGTAAGTAATTTTGATACTAGTAATGTAACTAGTATGTCTGGTATGTTTAGTAGTTGCAACAACGTAACTCATTTGGATGTAAGTGGTTTTGATACTAGTAATGTAACTAGTATGTCTGGTATGTTTAGTAGTTGCAACAACGTAACTCATTTGGATGTAAGTAATTTTGATACTAGTAATGTAACTAATATGTCTGGTATGTTTAGTAGTTGCAACAACGTAACTCATTTGGATGTAAGTGGTTTTGATACCAGTAAAGTTACGAATATGTCTAATATGTTTGATGGTTGCCGCAATACTGATCTGGATGTAAATGGTTTTGATACTAGTAATGTAACTAATATGTCTGGTATGTTTAGTAGTTGCAACAACGTAACTCATTTGGATGTAAGTGGTTTTGATACCAGTAAAGTGACTAATATGTCTTATATGTTTAGTATTTGTAGTCACTTAACTAGTTTAGATTTGAGTAATTTTGATACTAGTAAAGTGACTAATATGTCTTATATGTTTCAGGATTGTAGCAAATTGCCCAAGTTAGACGTCGGCAATTTTGATACTGGTAAAGTGAACTATATGTCTGGTATGTTTTCTATGTGTTATGGTTTAACTAAATTGGATTTGAATAATTTTGATACTAGTAAAGTGACTAATATGTCTAGTATGTTTACAGCTTGCAGTGGTTTAACTAAATTGGATTTGAGTAATTTTGATACCAGTAAAGTTACGAATATGTCTGATATGTTTGATAGTTGCACTAGATTAACTAAATTGGATTTGAATAATTTCGATACTAGTAAAGTGACTAATATGTCTGATATGTTTGATTTTTGTCCTAGTCTTTGGGGGATTCAATTTGGTTCGCAATTTATAATTCCATCCAATGTATCACCTTCTTTAGCTATGCCTACAATAGGTAATACTTTTATTGATAATGACAAAACCTATCTTGTCACTGCTGCTGCATGGCAAGATGTCGGCAATGGCAGTGACCATAAGCCTACGGGTCCTGTCTATGATAATAATCAATCACTTGTATCATCTTTAAGTTCGCCACACGCACCGTTTACTTATGTTTGGCAAAATGAGTTGCAGGATGTGAAGCCAACATTATCCAATGTATCGGTTACAGATGCAAGTACGAATCAAACTGGGACAACAACTTCCGCATTAACTTATTGTTATGATTCAGCGGTTGCTGAGTTGCCTAGTTTAACTGTGAGACTCGGGATTACCGATACCGATAGCACCAAATTTGATGTTTACTATGGTATTGATCCTGTAACCGCTATTACGGATGCTAAAGATATCGTGAATAATGCCAATTTTCATAAGCTTCCTGCGTCTGATTTGAACCCTGGTAGTTATTCGATCACCGATCAAACTGATTTATGCCAAGTAGCTCAACCTAAGTCTGGTGGCCATCGGTTAGTCTTTTATGCTGTGACCAAAGATGCCCAAGGCGAAGCTGTTAGCCCGGGGAAGATTTCACAGCCGATGACGATTACGACCAAAGAGAATCTTTACGCTAGATTGCATTATAAGAATTCAAACGGTGTTGTCATTAAAAGTGCTCAACCTGTTATTTTCGGAACTGCGGGTGATGTTATCAAAACTGACGGTTCTGACGATTTAATCCCTCCTTTTATTAGTCATAGGAACACTCGTTATCAACTCAGCACTGCTAATTCATTCCCTAAAATTGATGCTACGACCTCAGCTGGCATTTCTAAAAATAATCCTAAAGATTTAGATGTCCTTTATGACGTTGAGGGTGCGGTCACAGTTAATGCGCCGAGTCTTGATTTTGGTAAGGGGGTGCCTTTGGTTAAAAAGCAATATCACTTGCAGAAAGATTCCGCCGAAAAGTTAATTGTGACAGATACCACGGGAGCTCCTTGTTGGCAGCTATCGTTAGCGATCACACCTTTTTCAAGTGATAAGCAAAATCAAAGTATTGATGGAATTATGAATTATCAGCCTGTGGGCTTAATTGGCGCCAGTCCGATTCTGATTAGTCAATTTAATGAAACGGATGCTAATAATGTACAGACGGGTTCTGAATGTATTACCAATATTTCGAATGGTTGGTGGCAAGATAGTCAGCAAACGAGTGGTCCGATGCTAGATATTTCGAATCAATCTGCCGAGATTATACCTGGTAACTATCAAGCTACGGCGACTTGGTCGGTGGTCGATTCATTAAATTGATGGAAGCATCACGCATTATCATCGTGTTGTTCGGATTAATTATAGAATCTGTGGAAATCATAAGCCTTTTGAGCAGGCTAAATCTGGTCTGCTTAAAAGGCTTATTTAGTACGGCTTTTTAGTTAATAAAATTATTTTTTAATTTATTTTAACACTAACTTTAATAAACGAATGATTTAATTCTTTTAAAAGGAGAATACGATTTTAATGATCTGGATAGATATTTTTATGAAATAAACCAAATAGATAGATTCGAAAATGAAATGCCAGTTTATATAAATGATAAACGTAGGGATTTGTTAGAAAAGATAGCTCTAAGTAATACAACAGATTTAGAATTTGTGCGCCCTATCAAAGCTGATTTAGGAGTAATCCTTTCTAAGGAAGCGCTATTATATGAAACAAATCAGTTGCTTGCTAACAAGTGGACTACTGATCCAGAAACCGTATGAACCAAGATTTGGCTGAGAAAGCTGATCTGTTAGTTATCGGTTTGTTCCAAGATTTTACTGAGAATAAAATTTTAGAGCTGCTTAATTTTGCTGACCAGAAAGATATAAATATTTACTTTTTGTTAGGTCGAGATATGTCGTCTTTGTCTTGGCTAGTAGCCAAACAGTTTTTGAGAAAGAAAAATGTTCAGCAATTGCCTAATGGATTGTTTTCACATAAAAAAATGAATTCTTATCAGGATCAAACATCTTGGCAGATTTTACACTAAGCGGCTTAAATGCAGCGCTACCATATAATGGTCCTTTTGCTCCTTCAGTTGGTCATGCAGGACAATCCTTTTTTAAAGATGCCAGTAAAGCCATCAAAACCTCAGAGATTCAATGTCAAACCTTTTTCTTTTTATCCTGCAATAATTTAATTTTTAATGATACGAAATTATATGGACCAAGATACAATTTAGTACTCAATGCTATTGATGGTTATGCTTCGACCATAGTTGCCGCGATAGGTGTTCAATCAGCAGATAATCCGGAATTAGATTTAGTCATGAAGCACGCGGGAAATAAAAATATATCACGGATGTTAAATAAAAAATTGTCCGATGTGCAACCTTTTGTATCTATTATTCATGTGGGACTACCTGAAAATAGTGAAGTTGATGGAACAACATCCGCAGCTGTTAGGTTAACTCCAACCACAAAAATTATTTTATCTAGATTGTCGTCATATATTTCTTCCATGATGCTAGGACAAGAGCATTTAATTTATAAATTAGCAAAAAACATTTTGTTTGACTTTATGCAACGTACTCGGCGTGGAACTTTTGGTGTTTCTGATGCTGAAGCTAAAGATTTTGAATTGTCGTTGATCAATCGTGTGAACCCTTTTTCTAAAAAATAGCTGAATTAATGATGAATAATTCAGTAGATTCACTGCAAGAATTCGATAGTTATAATGTTTATCGTTCGGTTCTAGATAAGATGAGTATTCAAAAAATGCGCTGTGAATGTGGGAATGTAGCAACTTTTTGTCAGTATTTGCCAGAAGTTAATGGGATATTTCCGGTTGCTATCGTTGTGGTGATAAGACAACAGGAATGAAAAACATGTCTAATTTAAAATTTAGTTGTGATTCCTATAACAATGATGACTTAACGATCCATTATAGGATTGAAATTACCCCCAGTGAGAAGGGTGATATTTATTATGGGATACAACTGCCTAGTTATGTAGAACAATATTCTACAACACAGTTTAAAGTGACTCGAATCAAAATGAAAACACCGCAGACTAAAATTATTACTGGAGAGATTGCCTTTTCTGAGCAAACCCAGTTACAAAGTTATTATATGAAACTAATCATCGTTCAAAATGGAGGAATCCAAATCAGTAGAAGCTTTTTTAATTTGATTGAACCAAACAAAGCTAAACTAATTTGATGTACAATTTATTTTGGACGTTATGGGTAATGAATAATATTGTTAATATTTGTGTTGGGAGTGGTGATACATTATGTTATCTTTTGGTAGAAAACCACTATATCGACCGTTAATGGTTAGTTTTGTTATTAGTGCAGTTTGTGGTTTGTTTGTTGGTTCCGTGTTTAGATACGATTTGGGCTTTTTAACTTTTATCATTTGCTTTATTTTGGCTATTTTAAATTATGCCAGCAAGATTGATATTTTAGATGGTTTTTTAAAAATTAAGCGCCCAAAAATTTATTACTATGATATGAGTACTTTGACGAAACGTATTCTGTTAGTGATATTTCCGTTTAGGCGGCCGCAAAATATCGATCTAAGTTCTATTGCAGATTATCAATTGCAAGGTGACTATAATAAGTTTGAGGATATCAAATTACCCTTGACCATGACTACTGCTTATGGCCTCTTTTTTCCGGCTATCTTATCAATTAAAAATTCTATGGTTTTCAATTTGTATCTTAAGAATTCAAAAGTGATTGTTATTAATTTATCAATGGACTATGTTTACTATCCTGATGAATTTAGACAAAAGATAGATTCACTACAATCTTATTTGCCACGCAGATAGAGTGGTGAAAAATTGATGACAAAAAAAGTTACTTATTAATAATAAATTATTCCGAATTCAATTCAGTATTTTATAAAAAAATGCTGTATCGTAAAAGTATGTATTCAATATTTTTTTGTTAAGGAGATAGTGTTTCGATGGCCAAGTTAGATCCCCGAGTCCGGAAAACGAAATCAAGAATTCAACACGAGTTAGTATTGATGCTCAGTTATCAAGATATTAATGATATTTCTATTACTAAATTGTGTAATCAAGCGCAAATTAACCGTTCGACTTTTTACAAGCATTACGATTCAACCCTTGAAGTCTTGGAAGAAATTGAATCTGAAGTGATTCAAAAATTTGAAGAATATTTACGTCAACAACGTCGGAAGATTGATGTGTCCAATCGTGAACAAATGTGGACGATGTATTTACAGCTGTTGCAGTTTTATCAATCCAATCCAGACATGATTCAAGCTTTGTTTGTGTATCCGATCAATAAAACTTTCAAAGCAGATTTGCTCAATTTTTCGATTCAATACAATACTTATACGGATAGTTATTATCAACAAGCTTATACAATTGCGGGTGGCTTAGAGATGATTGAATTGTGGGTCAAGCGTGACTTTGATTTGTCACCGGAGCATCTTTGTCGGTTAATGATGGAGATGGGACCATTTCATGATGATTCTTCCAAGTAAAGTGCATTCTCAATTATTGTCTGCTATAATTTTCATTTAAATTATAAATTTGGTAAAGGGGTCTAGTCTTATGGAAATAGGCAGTTTAGCCGAGTGGATTACTGGCATTGCAGAGGTGGCGGCCGTGGTTGTAGCTCTATTTTTACCATCTTATCAGGCTCGCAAAGCGCGCAAAGTTAGTCAGCAGCGGATAATGAATTTAGTGCGCAGCTTGTTGAATGACTTATTGTCTAAAGTTAAAGCAACTCCGGATATGGATATTGCAGCGTCTGATGAATATAGTGATTTTCAAAAGCTAGTTTCCATCTTGGCAGTTACCGATGCTGATTTAGTCAATATTGATATTTTGCGACAAATTGAGGGCTTATTAACAGATAGCGATCGTGGAGATACAACCGAACAACTTGTCGTTAAAGTAGAAAACCTGATGAATAATTATCTGTCAAAATAGTGATTCACATCGTGTTGACTGATCTTTTCTTGACAAACACCAAATAATATTGTAAATTGCTCATAACAATTAAAATAAAATTAAGGCTCATGAAGGAAACTTTATCTTGTGGGTACAGTCAGCGAGTTGTCGGTTGGTGCAAGACAATCTGTCAAACAAGATTATGATCAGCCTAAAAGAGTGCAGTGCTGAAATTTAGTAAGCACTGCTGGTGGACAATCATTAACATGGATGCAAAATGAATACGTTTTGTAGAGTGGTATTTAAGCTGTTTAAATAACTAAAATAAGGTGGTACCGCGTTAATTGACGCCCTTAGCAAAAAATGCTAAGGGCGTTTTTTTAATTTAAGGAGGTGAGGCAAAATTTCAGATCTTGTTGGGATTAGTTTAGGAGCCAATTTAGGAGGAAAAAGGATGACCGATTTTAACGATTTAACAGACGACCAAATGAGTTTAGCAGAGAATTTATATCAAGCTTATGAAAATCATCAGCCGTTAGACCAAGCTAAATATGCAAAAGTTTTGGATGATGAGGATACGGCTTACCAGGTTCAACAATATTTAATGCAACTAAAAAATGAACCGATTGGTGGCTACAAGGTGTCTTTGACGAGTGAGGAAACTCAAAAAATGTTTGATTCTCAAAATCCGCTATATGGTGTGCAAGTAGTTAGTCATTTCGTACCATCACCTTCGCATTTTCGAACTTCACAACTGATGGATCCACTAGCCGAGGTGGAATTGATGTTTACAGCCACGCAAGATTTACAACCAAATGATAGCTTAGAAGATTTAATGCGAAAAACGACGATAGCCCCCGACATTGAGGTTCCTGATTCCCGTTTTTCGGATTGGTTTCCCGATTTGTCTAAGTACTTAGTGGTTGCTGACGCAGCTGTGGGCGGGTACGTTGTTTATGGCCGACAAGTTCCCACCACTCAAGCTTTTGCCTCAGTTGATGCCGTTACGCAAGTAACTTGTGAATTATTGCATGACGGTCAAACACTCAAGACAGGTGCTGCAACAGAAGTTTTGAGTAACCCATTGTTGTCTTTACAATGGTTGGTACAGAAACTGGCGGCTCAAGGTGTTCAATTTTTAGCAGGACAGCGTGTTTCCAGCGGAACTTTTTTGTTGCCGGAACGTGTCACTACAGGTCAATGGCAGGCCGAATTTAATCATGATTTAGGTGATGTAGAGTTGACAGTGCAGTAAATGCTAGATACTGATTTGTCCTGCGTTTATGTCTAAAGGTTTCTACAGTTTAAATCAAAAAAATATTAAAGGACTAACTTCGAAATTTAATCGATTTTAGTCCTTTTTTGTTAATTTTTATAATCCTGCAAGTTGATTTTATAAGAGGTTCCTACAGACTTACTATCCACGTTATGCATATCTTTTTTGGCAGTAGCAAAAACCGGATGCTTCTTATTATTTAATTCATAGCCCCGGACTACTTTGATGCTTTTACCAGGTAATAATTGAGCGTTTAAAGGTTTAACGTATTTTTGGTTATAGTCAGTAGCTTTACCAATATTTGTACTGGCATCTGCTGTTGAAGATCCATCTGAATTAATAGTGGGAAAGAGTGCCGCGGCAACATTAAAAACTGGCCTTAAGTCATAATTTGAACTGCTATTGCTTTGGTGGAAGTTCAGATAGTTTAATAAAGCTGACGGTTTAATTCGATGCTTCGATTTGTTTTGGATCCAGAAAGTAACGATTAAACCGTCGCTTTGAGTTTTGTTTGAATGGCCAACTTGGGTTTTTAAAATTTTGATTTTAGTTTGCCTATTTTCAAAAATTCCATTCTGAAAAGTGGTTGCGGACGGATGGTTTTGATCAGTAGATATATTGCCGCCAATGTCAAATTTCATACCACCAATCTCAAACTTTGAATCACATCCTGATAATAATATGGCTGATAATAAAGTAATGATGGTTAATTTGTGACCCTTATTCATATATATCTTTCTCCTTAATTATTGAACTTTTGAGGATTGTTTCCTGTTCACGTGATTTAACGCTAAGACTAAGACGAAGGTTACGACTGTAAAAACCACTCCGCCTGCCCCAATATCTTGGACTTTGAATTGTAGTGTGACAATGCCCCCTACGGCTGAACCCAACGAAATACCTAAATTTGAAAAAATCGAATTAATTGATGATGATAAAACGAGGCTTTGGGGATATTCTTTTTCTGCAATGCCCATTATGTGTAATTGAATAGGCGAATTAATTAAGTACATCAAAAAGCCAACACATAAAATATCAATGACCCCCAGCAATTGATTAGTTAATAACTTCGGCATGAATAGTAAAACGAAAAATTCGATAGCGTAATACCACGGCATTATTTTTAAACCGTGTTTATTTGCAATTTTGCCACTGAATTGATTACTTAATAATGACATCAAACCATAGGCAACTAATAAGAAGGTGATCGTTTGATGATTAAAGCCTAGAGTTTGGGACAAGATTGGCCGTAAATAAGTATAAAAAACATATACCCCTGCTAAGCTAAACATAATAATTCCAACACTTAAAAAAATTCGAGGATCTTTGAAAATTATAAATTGTTTCCAAACGGAATCTGCTTGTGTTTGATTTAATTGATGAGGTAATACTTTCATAATTAAAATTAGGGCGATAATGCTAAATAAAACAATCGTCACAAAAGTTATGCGCCATCCCCAAGTTGTACTAATCCAGGTACCTAGTGGTACACCGAAGACTGATGCAATACTGAATCCAGAAAAAATCCAGCTCACGAGCCAAGCTTTTTTCTCCATCGGGGCAATTTTGGCTGCGAAAGTCATGGCTAAAGAAACTAAAGAACCAGAAACTAGTGCTACAATGATACGAGAAATAACTAACCAACTATAATTAGGTGCGATAACGGTTACTAAGTTGCCTAAGATAAAGATGCCAATTAAAACTAGTAATGCGTGGTAGAGATTGTTCTTTAATAATGAAGTTATAACGGGCGTACTAAAAGCATAAACCAACGCAAAGATTGTTACTAACGACCCTGCAGTTGCCACGGTAACATTGAATTGATGTGCTAAATCATCCAAAATGCCAATAATGATGAATTCACTGAACCCTAAAACAAATGATAATAAAATCAAAGCCCAGCTTTGTAAGTAGAATTTTTTCATGCTATTCCTCGTCTTTTTACTAATATTAGGTTATAAAAAATTAAAGGTAGTTGTCAAATACATTTACTAATTATTTGATAAAATGTTTAATATTTATGTTCAAATTATTGTATTGGTCAGTAAGGAGATACTTCTACAATGGTAAAAGTTGATGCGAGAGTATGTAAAACTAAATTAAGAATTCGACATGAATTGGTAACGATGCTACAGCATCAAAATATTAATAATATTTCTATTACGAAATTATGTGATCAAGCGCAGATTAATCGTTCCACTTTTTATACACATTACAACTCAACGATTGAGGTTTTGGAGAAAATGGAATCAGAAGTCCTTCAAAAATCCAAGGAATATTTACGCCAGCAGCGTCAAACGTTTGATGTACGTGATCATCAAAAAATGTGGGTCATGTATTTGAAACTTTTAAATTTTTATAAGGCTAATCCTGATATGACTCGGGCTTTGTTTGTTTATCCTATTAATAAAAAATTCAAGACAGATTTGTTTAATTTTTCAGATCAATATAACACTTATACAGATAGTTATTATCAACAGGCTTATACGATTGCAGGTGGCTTAGAGATGATTGAATTGTGGGTTAAGCATGACTTTGATTTGTCTCCTGAGCGCTTGTGCAAATTGATGGTGGAGATGGGCCCCTCTTTAACGATAACGGTACCACTTATAATCGCTTTAATGAGCGGTCAAGAATAAGGGCCTGATCTATCAAGCGCCCGTTTTTATTAGCTATACGGATTCGCATGATACTTTTTTCGATCAAGCATTGACCAAGTTCAATAAAAATAATAAATGTAGAATCAGATGAATTGGCTAAGTTTAAGCTTTTTGTGTTTATCTGGCTTAAAAAAGTATAATTTATCAACAAATATTAAAACTATATAGATAGATTTTATAAATTACTATGGGCTTAAGAACTAAGTTAAAAAATACGATTTAATGATAGTTGCTGATGGTAATGTTTACTTTAAGGAAATCAAAGTAATACTTAGAAGTGAAGAATCTTATCGATTGTTATAAAACAGATTTTAAACAAAAAATATGTTTGAAGTATTGTCAACATATATCGATACGTGTTGGCAATTAATTATGTCATGAGGCAAGAGATCACATATCAAAATTCAAAAATTAGATAAAAGACCGGTTATTATTCTGCATGGCGAACTATCTTCTAAAGAGAAGCTGGATTAAAGTAAACGGCTTTTTTGTGACTTTTAAAGGGGATATTTTCATGTTAGTCTTTATCATTTTCCGCGATTTTGATAATAGTGTAGCTCAAGGAGTTAATGAAAATGATTTTATACGGATGGCTTCAGATTATTTTAAATCGAATCTGACGGATAATTATGTTAGTCGATTGATAAATTTCTAAACTGTTAAATTTAGTGTCTATTTTGTTAAGTAAAAACAATCTATATGAGAATAAACTTGATTATAATAAAGGTTTAGTATAGTGATTTAGCTTTCCGAAAGTATTCGCTGATTCTTTTTTAGTGTAGATTATAAAAAAAGTTAATAAAACTATAGTCTTATTGCTAAAAAAGCGGTGAATCTTTTATTTTATCTGGAATAGTTAGAGATATAGGACAATAAAAAAAGACGTGTCAAAATAACACAGTATATATATATATATACTGTGTGTCATAATAATACGAAAAATAAGAGTCCTATGAGCTATAGCTCATAGGACTCTTATTTTTCGTATTATTATGACACACAGTATATATATATATATACTGTGTTATTTTGACACGTCTTTTTTTATTGTCCTATATCTCTAACTATTCCAGATAAAATAAAAGATTCACCGCTTTTTTAGCAATAAGACTATAGTTTTATTAACTTTTTTTATAATCTACACTAAAAAAGAATCAGCGAATACTTTCGGAAAGCTAAATCACTATACTAAACCTTTATTATAATCAAGTTTATTCTCATATAGATTGTTTTTACTTAACAAAATAGACACTAAATTTAACAGTTTAGAAATTTATCAATCGACTAACATAATTATCCGTCAGATTCGATTTAAAATAATCTGAAGCCATCCGTATAAAATCATTTTCATTAACTCCTTGAGCTACACTATTATCAAAATCGCGGAAAATGATAAAGACTAACATGAAAATATCCCCTTTAAAAGTCACAAAAAAGCCGTTTACTTTAATCCAGCTTCTCTTTAGAAGATAGTTCGCCATGCAGAATAATAACCGGTCTTTTATCTAATTTTTGAATTTTGATATGTGATCTCTTGCCTCATGACATAATTAATTGCCAACACGTATCGATATATGTTGACAATACTTCAAACATATTTTTTGTTTAAAATCTGTTTTATAACAATCGATAAGATTCTTCACTTCTAAGTATTACTTTGATTTCCTTAAAGTAAACATTACCATCAGCAACTATCATTAAATCGTATTTTTTAACTTAGTTCTTAAGCCCATAGTAATTTATAAAATCTATCTATATAGTTTTAATATTTGTTGATAAATTATACTTTTTTAAGCCAGATAAACACAAAAAGCTTAAACTTAGCCAATTCATCTGATTCTACATTTATTATTTTTATTGAACTTGGTCAATGCTTGATCGAAAAAAGTATCATGCGAATCCGTATAGCTAATAAAAACGGGCGCTTGATAGATCAGGCCCTTATTCTTGACCGCTCATTAAAGCGATTATAAGTGGTACCGTTATCGTTAAAGAGGGGCCCATCTCCACCATCAATTTGCACAAGCGCTCAGGAGACAAATCAAAGTCATGCTTAACCCACAATTCAATCATCTCTAAGCCACCTGCAATCGTATAAGCCTGTTGATAATAACTATCTGTATAAGTGTTATATTGATCTGAAAAATTAAACAAATCTGTCTTGAATTTTTTATTAATAGGATAAACAAACAAAGCCCGAGTCATATCAGGATTAGCCTTATAAAAATTTAAAAGTTTCAAATACATGACCCACATTTTTTGATGATCACGTACATCAAACGTTTGACGCTGCTGGCGTAAATATTCCTTGGATTTTTGAAGGACTTCTGATTCCATTTTCTCCAAAACCTCAATCGTTGAGTTGTAATGTGTATAAAAAGTGGAACGATTAATCTGCGCTTGATCACATAATTTCGTAATAGAAATATTATTAATATTTTGATGCTGTAGCATCGTTACCAATTCATGTCGAATTCTTAATTTAGTTTTACATACTCTCGCATCAACTTTTACCATTGTAGAAGTATCTCCTTACTGACCAATACAATAATTTGAACATAAATATTAAACATTTTATCAAATAATTAGTAAATGTATTTGACAACTACCTTTAATTTTTTATAACCTAATATTAGTAAAAAGACGAGGAATAGCATGAAAAAATTCTACTTACAAAGCTGGGCTTTGATTTTATTATCATTTGTTTTAGGGTTCAGTGAATTCATCATTATTGGCATTTTGGATGATTTAGCACATCAATTCAATGTTACCGTGGCAACTGCAGGGTCGTTAGTAACAATCTTTGCGTTGGTTTATGCTTTTAGTACGCCCGTTATAACTTCATTATTAAAGAACAATCTCTACCACGCATTACTAGTTTTAATTGGCATCTTTATCTTAGGCAACTTAGTAACCGTTATCGCACCTAATTATAGTTGGTTAGTTATTTCTCGTATCATTGTAGCACTAGTTTCTGGTTCTTTAGTTTCTTTAGCCATGACTTTCGCAGCCAAAATTGCCCCGATGGAGAAAAAAGCTTGGCTCGTGAGCTGGATTTTTTCTGGATTCAGTATTGCATCAGTCTTCGGTGTACCACTAGGTACCTGGATTAGTACAACTTGGGGATGGCGCATAACTTTTGTGACGATTGTTTTATTTAGCATTATCGCCCTAATTTTAATTATGAAAGTATTACCTCATCAATTAAATCAAACACAAGCAGATTCCGTTTGGAAACAATTTATAATTTTCAAAGATCCTCGAATTTTTTTAAGTGTTGGAATTATTATGTTTAGCTTAGCAGGGGTATATGTTTTTTATACTTATTTACGGCCAATCTTGTCCCAAACTCTAGGCTTTAATCATCAAACGATCACCTTCTTATTAGTTGCCTATGGTTTGATGTCATTATTAAGTAATCAATTCAGTGGCAAAATTGCAAATAAACACGGTTTAAAAATAATGCCGTGGTATTACGCTATCGAATTTTTCGTTTTACTATTCATGCCGAAGTTATTAACTAATCAATTGCTGGGGGTCATTGATATTTTATGTGTTGGCTTTTTGATGTACTTAATTAATTCGCCTATTCAATTACACATAATGGGCATTGCAGAAAAAGAATATCCCCAAAGCCTCGTTTTATCATCATCAATTAATTCGATTTTTTCAAATTTAGGTATTTCGTTGGGTTCAGCCGTAGGGGGCATTGTCACACTACAATTCAAAGTCCAAGATATTGGGGCAGGCGGAGTGGTTTTTACAGTCGTAACCTTCGTCTTAGTCTTAGCGTTAAATCACGTGAACAGGAAACAATCCTCAAAAGTTCAATAATTAAGGAGAAAGATATATATGAATAAGGGTCACAAATTAACCATCATTACTTTATTATCAGCCATATTATTATCAGGATGTGATTCAAAGTTTGAGATTGGTGGTATGAAATTTGACATTGGCGGCAATATATCTACTGATCAAAACCATCCGTCCGCAACCACTTTTCAGAATGGAATTTTTGAAAATAGGCAAACTAAAATCAAAATTTTAAAAACCCAAGTTGGCCATTCAAACAAAACTCAAAGCGACGGTTTAATCGTTACTTTCTGGATCCAAAACAAATCGAAGCATCGAATTAAACCGTCAGCTTTATTAAACTATCTGAACTTCCACCAAAGCAATAGCAGTTCAAATTATGACTTAAGGCCAGTTTTTAATGTTGCCGCGGCACTCTTTCCCACTATTAATTCAGATGGATCTTCAACAGCAGATGCCAGTACAAATATTGGTAAAGCTACTGACTATAACCAAAAATACGTTAAACCTTTAAACGCTCAATTATTACCTGGTAAAAGCATCAAAGTAGTCCGGGGCTATGAATTAAATAATAAGAAGCATCCGGTTTTTGCTACTGCCAAAAAAGATATGCATAACGTGGATAGTAAGTCTGTAGGAACCTCTTATAAAATCAACTTGCAGGATTATAAAAATTAACAAAAAAGGACTAAAATCGATTAAATTTCGAAGTTAGTCCTTTAATATTTTTTTGATTTAAACTGTAGAAACCTTTAGACATAAACGCAGGACAAATCAGTATCTAGCATTTACTGCACTGTCAACTCTACATCACCTAAATCATGATTAAATTCGGCCTGCCATTGACCTGTAGTGACACGTTCCGGCAACAAAAAAGTTCCGCTGGAAACACGCTGTCCTGCTAAAAATTGAACACCTTGAGCCGCCAGTTTCTGTACCAACCATTGTAAAGACAACAATGGGTTACTCAAAACTTCTGTTGCAGCACCTGTCTTGAGTGTTTGACCGTCATGCAATAATTCACAAGTTACTTGCGTAACGGCATCAACTGAGGCAAAAGCTTGAGTGGTGGGAACTTGTCGGCCATAAACAACGTACCCGCCCACAGCTGCGTCAGCAACCACTAAGTACTTAGACAAATCGGGAAACCAATCCGAAAAACGGGAATCAGGAACCTCAATGTCGGGGGCTATCGTCGTTTTTCGCATTAAATCTTCTAAGCTATCATTTGGTTGTAAATCTTGCGTGGCTGTAAACATCAATTCCACCTCGGCTAGTGGATCCATCAGTTGTGAAGTTCGAAAATGCGAAGGTGATGGTACGAAATGACTAACTACTTGCACACCATATAGCGGATTTTGAGAATCAAACATTTTTTGAGTTTCCTCACTCGTCAAAGACACCTTGTAGCCACCAATCGGTTCATTTTTTAGTTGCATTAAATATTGTTGAACCTGGTAAGCCGTATCCTCATCATCCAAAACTTTTGCATATTTAGCTTGGTCTAACGGCTGATGATTTTCATAAGCTTGATATAAATTCTCTGCTAAACTCATTTGGTCGTCTGTTAAATCGTTAAAATCGGTCATCCTTTTTCCTCCTAAATTGGCTCCTAAACTAATCCCAACAAGATCTGAAATTTTGCCTCACCTCCTTAAATTAAAAAAACGCCCTTAGCATTTTTTGCTAAGGGCGTCAATTAACGCGGTACCACCTTATTTTAGTTATTTAAACAGCTTAAATACCACTCTACAAAACGTATTCATTTTGCATCCATGTTAATGATTGTCCACCAGCAGTGCTTACTAAATTTCAGCACTGCACTCTTTTAGGCTGATCATAATCTTGTTTGACAGATTGTCTTGCACCAACCGACAACTCGCTGACTGTACCCACAAGATAAAGTTTCCTTCATGAGCCTTAATTTTATTTTAATTGTTATGAGCAATTTACAATATTATTTGGTGTTTGTCAAGAAAAGATCAGTCAACACGATGTGAATCACTATTTTGACAGATAATTATTCATCAGGTTTTCTACTTTAACGACAAGTTGTTCGGTTGTATCTCCACGATCGCTATCTGTTAATAAGCCCTCAATTTGTCGCAAAATATCAATATTGACTAAATCAGCATCGGTAACTGCCAAGATGGAAACTAGCTTTTGAAAATCACTATATTCATCAGACGCTGCAATATCCATATCCGGAGTTGCTTTAACTTTAGACAATAAGTCATTCAACAAGCTGCGCACTAAATTCATTATCCGCTGCTGACTAACTTTGCGCGCTTTGCGAGCCTGATAAGATGGTAAAAATAGAGCTACAACCACGGCCGCCACCTCTGCAATGCCAGTAATCCACTCGGCTAAACTGCCTATTTCCATAAGACTAGACCCCTTTACCAAATTTATAATTTAAATGAAAATTATAGCAGACAATAATTGAGAATGCACTTTACTTGGAAGAATCATCATGAAATGGTCCCATCTCCATCATTAACCGACAAAGATGCTCCGGTGACAAATCAAAGTCACGCTTGACCCACAATTCAATCATCTCTAAGCCACCCGCAATTGTATAAGCTTGTTGATAATAACTATCCGTATAAGTATTGTATTGAATCGAAAAATTGAGCAAATCTGCTTTGAAAGTTTTATTGATCGGATACACAAACAAAGCTTGAATCATGTCTGGATTGGATTGATAAAACTGCAACAGCTGTAAATACATCGTCCACATTTGTTCACGATTGGACACATCAATCTTCCGACGTTGTTGACGTAAATATTCTTCAAATTTTTGAATCACTTCAGATTCAATTTCTTCCAAGACTTCAAGGGTTGAATCGTAATGCTTGTAAAAAGTCGAACGGTTAATTTGCGCTTGATTACACAATTTAGTAATAGAAATATCATTAATATCTTGATAACTGAGCATCAATACTAACTCGTGTTGAATTCTTGATTTCGTTTTCCGGACTCGGGGATCTAACTTGGCCATCGAAACACTATCTCCTTAACAAAAAAATATTGAATACATACTTTTACGATACAGCATTTTTTTATAAAATACTGAATTGAATTCGGAATAATTTATTATTAATAAGTAACTTTTTTTGTCATCAATTTTTCACCACTCTATCTGCGTGGCAAATAAGATTGTAGTGAATCTATCTTTTGTCTAAATTCATCAGGATAGTAAACATAGTCCATTGATAAATTAATAACAATCACTTTTGAATTCTTAAGATACAAATTGAAAACCATAGAATTTTTAATTGATAAGATAGCCGGAAAAAAGAGGCCATAAGCAGTAGTCATGGTCAAGGGTAATTTGATATCCTCAAACTTATTATAGTCACCTTGCAATTGATAATCTGCAATAGAACTTAGATCGATATTTTGCGGCCGCCTAAACGGAAATATCACTAACAGAATACGTTTCGTCAAAGTACTCATATCATAGTAATAAATTTTTGGGCGCTTAATTTTTAAAAAACCATCTAAAATATCAATCTTGCTGGCATAATTTAAAATAGCCAAAATAAAGCAAATGATAAAAGTTAAAAAGCCCAAATCGTATCTAAACACGGAACCAACAAACAAACCACAAACTGCACTAATAACAAAACTAACCATTAACGGTCGATATAGTGGTTTTCTACCAAAAGATAACATAATGTATCACCACTCCCAACACAAATATTAACAATATTATTCATTACCCATAACGTCCAAAATAAATTGTACATCAAATTAGTTTAGCTTTGTTTGGTTCAATCAAATTAAAAAAGCTTCTACTGATTTGGATTCCTCCATTTTGAACGATGATTAGTTTCATATAATAACTTTGTAACTGGGTTTGCTCAGAAAAGGCAATCTCTCCAGTAATAATTTTAGTCTGCGGTGTTTTCATTTTGATTCGAGTCACTTTAAACTGTGTTGTAGAATATTGTTCTACATAACTAGGCAGTTGTATCCCATAATAAATATCACCCTTCTCACTGGGGGTAATTTCAATCCTATAATGGATCGTTAAGTCATCATTGTTATAGGAATCACAACTAAATTTTAAATTAGACATGTTTTTCATTCCTGTTGTCTTATCACCACAACGATAGCAACCGGAAATATCCCATTAACTTCTGGCAAATACTGACAAAAAGTTGCTACATTCCCACATTCACAGCGCATTTTTTGAATACTCATCTTATCTAGAACCGAACGATAAACATTATAACTATCGAATTCTTGCAGTGAATCTACTGAATTATTCATCATTAATTCAGCTATTTTTTAGAAAAAGGGTTCACACGATTGATCAACGACAATTCAAAATCTTTAGCTTCAGCATCAGAAACACCAAAAGTTCCACGCCGAGTACGTTGCATAAAGTCAAACAAAATGTTTTTTGCTAATTTATAAATTAAATGCTCTTGTCCTAGCATCATGGAAGAAATATATGACGACAATCTAGATAAAATAATTTTTGTGGTTGGAGTTAACCTAACAGCTGCGGATGTTGTTCCATCAACTTCACTATTTTCAGGTAGTCCCACATGAATAATAGATACAAAAGGTTGCACATCGGACAATTTTTTATTTAACATCCGTGATATATTTTTATTTCCCGCGTGCTTCATGACTAAATCTAATTCCGGATTATCTGCTGATTGAACACCTATCGCGGCAACTATGGTCGAAGCATAACCATCAATAGCATTGAGTACTAAATTGTATCTTGGTCCATATAATTTCGTATCATTAAAAATTAAATTATTGCAGGATAAAAAGAAAAAGGTTTGACATTGAATCTCTGAGGTTTTGATGGCTTTACTGGCATCTTTAAAAAAGGATTGTCCTGCATGACCAACTGAAGGAGCAAAAGGACCATTATATGGTAGCGCTGCATTTAAGCCGCTTAGTGTAAAATCTGCCAAGATGTTTGATCCTGATAAGAATTCATTTTTTTATGTGAAAACAATCCATTAGGCAATTGCTGAACATTTTTCTTTCTCAAAAACTGTTTGGCTACTAGCCAAGACAAAGACGACATATCTCGACCTAACAAAAAGTAAATATTTATATCTTTCTGGTCAGCAAAATTAAGCAGCTCTAAAATTTTATTCTCAGTAAAATCTTGGAACAAACCGATAACTAACAGATCAGCTTTCTCAGCCAAATCTTGGTTCATACGGTTTCTGGATCAGTAGTCCACTTGTTAGCAAGCAACTGATTTGTTTCATATAATAGCGCTTCCTTAGAAAGGATTACTCCTAAATCAGCTTTGATAGGGCGCACAAATTCTAAATCTGTTGTATTACTTAGAGCTATCTTTTCTAACAAATCCCTACGTTTATCATTTATATAAACTGGCATTTCATTTTCGAATCTATCTATTTGGTTTATTTCATAAAAATATCTATCCAGATCATTAAAATCGTATTCTCCTTTTAAAAGAATTAAATCATTCGTTTATTAAAGTTAGTGTTAAAATAAATTAAAAAATAATTTTATTAACTAAAAAGCCGTACTAAATAAGCCTTTTAAGCAGACCAGATTTAGCCTGCTCAAAAGGCTTATGATTTCCACAGATTCTATAATTAATCCGAACAACACGATGATAATGCGTGATGCTTCCATCAATTTAATGAATCGACCACCGACCAAGTCGCCGTAGCTTGATAGTTACCAGGTATAATCTCGGCAGATTGATTCGAAATATCTAGCATCGGACCACTCGTTTGCTGACTATCTTGCCACCAACCATTCGAAATATTGGTAATACATTCAGAACCCGTCTGTACATTATTAGCATCCGTTTCATTAAATTGACTAATCAGAATCGGACTGGCGCCAATTAAGCCCACAGGCTGATAATTCATAATTCCATCAATACTTTGATTTTGCTTATCACTTGAAAAAGGTGTGATCGCTAACGATAGCTGCCAACAAGGAGCTCCCGTGGTATCTGTCACAATTAACTTTTCGGCGGAATCTTTCTGCAAGTGATATTGCTTTTTAACCAAAGGCACCCCCTTACCAAAATCAAGACTCGGCGCATTAACTGTGACCGCACCCTCAACGTCATAAAGGACATCTAAATCTTTAGGATTATTTTTAGAAATGCCAGCTGAGGTCGTAGCATCAATTTTAGGGAATGAATTAGCAGTGCTGAGTTGATAACGAGTGTTCCTATGACTAATAAAAGGAGGGATTAAATCGTCAGAACCGTCAGTTTTGATAACATCACCCGCAGTTCCGAAAATAACAGGTTGAGCACTTTTAATGACAACACCGTTTGAATTCTTATAATGCAATCTAGCGTAAAGATTCTCTTTGGTCGTAATCGTCATCGGCTGTGAAATCTTCCCCGGGCTAACAGCTTCGCCTTGGGCATCTTTGGTCACAGCATAAAAGACTAACCGATGGCCACCAGACTTAGGTTGAGCTACTTGGCATAAATCAGTTTGATCGGTGATCGAATAACTACCAGGGTTCAAATCAGACGCAGGAAGCTTATGAAAATTGGCATTATTCACGATATCTTTAGCATCCGTAATAGCGGTTACAGGATCAATACCATAGTAAACATCAAATTTGGTGCTATCGGTATCGGTAATCCCGAGTCTCACAGTTAAACTAGGCAACTCAGCAACCGCTGAATCATAACAATAAGTTAATGCGGAAGTTGTTGTCCCAGTTTGATTCGTACTTGCATCTGTAACCGATACATTGGATAATGTTGGCTTCACATCCTGCAACTCATTTTGCCAAACATAAGTAAACGGTGCGTGTGGCGAACTTAAAGATGATACAAGTGATTGATTATTATCATAGACAGGACCCGTAGGCTTATGGTCACTGCCATTGCCGACATCTTGCCATGCAGCAGCAGTGACAAGATAGGTTTTGTCATTATCAATAAAAGTATTACCTATTGTAGGCATAGCTAAAGAAGGTGATACATTGGATGGAATTATAAATTGCGAACCAAATTGAATCCCCCAAAGACTAGGACAAAAATCAAACATATCAGACATATTAGTCACTTTACTAGTATCGAAATTATTCAAATCCAATTTAGTTAATCTAGTGCAACTATCAAACATATCAGACATATTCGTAACTTTACTGGTATCAAAATTACTCAAATCCAATTTAGTTAAACCACTGCAAGCTGTAAACATACTAGACATATTAGTCACTTTACTAGTATCAAAATTATTCAAATCCAATTTAGTTAAACCATAACACATAGAAAACATACCAGACATATAGTTCACTTTACCAGTATCAAAATTGCCGACGTCTAACTTGGGCAATTTGCTACAATCCTGAAACATATAAGACATATTAGTCACTTTACTAGTATCAAAATTACTCAAATCTAAACTAGTTAAGTGACTACAAATACTAAACATATAAGACATATTAGTCACTTTACTGGTATCAAAACCACTTACATCCAAATGAGTTACGTTGTTGCAACTACTAAACATACCAGACATATTAGTTACATTACTAGTATCAAAACCATTTACATCCAGATCAGTATTGCGGCAACCATCAAACATATTAGACATATTCGTAACTTTACTGGTATCAAAACCACTTACATCCAAATGAGTTACGTTGTTGCAACTACTAAACATACCAGACATATTAGTTACATTACTAGTATCAAAATTACTTACATCCAAATGAGTTACGTTGTTGCAACTACTAAACATACCAGACATACTAGTTACATTACTAGTATCAAAACCACTTACATCCAAATGAGTTACGTTGTTGCAACTACTAAACATACCAGACATACTAGTTACATTACTAGTATCAAAATTACTTACATCCAGATCAGTATTGCGGCAATTACTAAACATATTAGACATATTCGTAACTTTACTGGTATCAAAACCACTTACATCCAAATGAGTTACGTTGTTGCAACTACTAAACATACCAGACATATTAGTTACATTACTAGTATCAAAATTACTTACATCCAAATGAGTTACGTTGTTGCAACTACTAAACATACCAGACATATTAGTTACATTACTAGTATCAAAATTACTTACATCCAATTTGATTAGCCCCCGACAGTCATAAAACATATAAGACGTATCAACAGTCTGATTTGTTATGAAATTAGACAGATTGGTAAATGATACAAGGTTTGACATTTCCTGAAACAAATATTGACTATTAACTGGTGCAGTGACTGGACCCGCAAAATCAATTTGTTTAATATTCGTTCTATAAGCATAAAAGCCAGAATGATCACTGTCCCAACCAATACCTCTATCATTACTCTGATTTAAAGTGCCGCTATTAATCGTTAAATTACCAGCTGCATCTAAAGTCCATGCACAAGTTCCATCAGTTCCGCTCACACCCGTAGCTGGAATGTCGGCAGACACTTTCGTACTAATCAATTGGTGCTGGTCAGGCTGATCTGTTGCTTCCTGATCTTGGATTGTATTCTCAGATAATTGTTGTAATTTTTGTAAAAAATTAACCACATCTTTATTTTTGGTATTAATCATGACAGTTGGTTGAACATTAGCAGCTTGGGATAAAATGAATCTTTTAAATAAGAAAACGCTACCGACAAAAATTAAAAGTAAAACGACTTTCACAACTTTTTTAAACATCAGGCTCTTGTCCTCTCACTAATGTTAACCAAAGACGCCATCACGATTACAGATTTTCAATAAACAAAACTTATCATTTTAACATATTAATTATCCTTTTAGCTAATAATATGTTTGCGAAATCATCTTCATCTTAAACCCTCAGCTGAAAGTTTGCAATTAACTTAATAATTTATCTTCAATTTAATTAATTTCCAGATTATATATAAGCAATAACAATCTCCGTATAAGTATGATGTGGAACAATTGTAACCAAAAAAAGAGCCGATTTTCATCAGCTCTCTGGGAAGTGTTAATTTAAATACTTAAGCTACTTTTTTCTTTTGATAATCCGTTAACAACGCAATTGGCGAACACAGCAAGACAATGATCGCGGCAAGTAAATAAGTTTTACTAAATGCAGCCGTTAGTTTTTTATTTTTTTGTTTCTTAATGTCCCTTAACGTGGTTCTGATTTCGTTCTTTTGTGCCAACAACTTAATACCGGTCAACATCTTCTGTTGTCCCTTCACTAAACCACCAGTCGCCGTCAACAAAGGATTATTGCTATCTTTCACCAATTTAGTGAGACCAGTATTGAGCGTTCTGGTGCCATCAGTCATCATTTTTTGTTTTTGATAAATGATTCCTAAAGAACTCTTTTTAGCAGGTTCAGGTAAATTATTAGTTTGCTGAGCTACCCGTTTGATTTTTTTCTGTAAACCAGAAGTTTTCGTTTTAATATTTTTACCCTTGGAATTCGTTTTAAAAAGACGTTTAACTTCTTTTTCTGCCACATTCTGAACCTGTGGCGCCAAACGATGGGTTTGAATCGTTTGAACTGCATCACTTCTAATTTCATTTTTCGCATTTAAAACATTGTTGTTTAAAACTGTCACCAATAACGCCATGCCTAGACACGTACCAATTTGACGCATCGAATTAACGATTCCCGAACCAATCCCCGTTTTTTCTTTAGGCAAATATTGGACCGAAGCAACAAGTGAAACCGATGAAAAACCAAAGCCAAAACCATTAATAATCAGAAAAACAACAATAATAATGGTTGGGGTATTCATTTTGATTAATGATAGCAAGCCTAAACTACCCGCAATCAATAATAGTCCGATTCCTGTGACCCATTTGGCACCCATTGCATCAAAAATTTTCGTTCCCAAAGGCATCGCTACAACCACCGTCAACGATACCGGAATAATAATCAACGCGGCATGCAGTGCGCTGTAATTGAGTAAATCTTGTAAAAAATAATTAATAATTAACATAGGGCAGACTAATGAAAAGCCTGTCACAAAATAAACTAAGCTGGATGCTGTAAAAGTCTTTTCCTTGATTAGATCTAGTTCAATTAACGGTTCCGCAACGCGTTTTTCAATTAGGTAAAAGACCAATAGCGCTAAAACGCCAATTACTAAACTAGTCACAATAATCACTGAATGCCAACCTAATTGTCGACCTTCCAGCAAGCCGAAGACAATTCCGCCTAGTGAAACAGACAGTGCCAGCATACCAAACCAATCAATTTTGCCAGATAGTGTGTTGTCATATGATTCTTGAATGAAAAAGACCACAATTAATAGGGCAAGAATGGATAATGGTAAATTAATCCCAAACACACCGCGCCAGGAACCATATTGTAAAATAACGCCACCAATCGGTGGTCCACCAGCAGCCGCCAACGCTGTAATGGCACCAACGACACTCGAAATTTTAGACGTATTTTCTTTCCCAAAAATTTCAATCCCCATAGGCAACACAATTGGTGTGATAATCGCCCCGCCAATGCCTTGGAAAAATCTAAAAACAATTAAAGCCAATAATGAGGGTGCAAACATACAAGCCGCTGAAAAGCCACCAAAGAGCACCAAGCCAATGAGCATTAACTTTTTGCGACCGTAACGATCCGCTAATTTAGAACCTGTGATCATAAACACAGCCAACGCTAAAGTATAAATGGTGGTCACCCAACTCGTATCATTCAGACTGGCATGAAATTGATCCATAATACTAGGCAAAGCAATATTAATAATTGTACTATCCAACGTTCCCATGAACATTGCAATTGTTAAACCAACAAAACTAATTAATTTTTTGGTATTGGACATCTCAACTTTCCTTCAATCCATAATTTTTTAAAATGATTTTTAATATTAATTTTTCTAATTAACTCTCTTTTTCCGAGCACACCAAGCAATGATAAAAATACTCCAATATATAAGCTCACTGTTACCAATACTTTCAGTTAGAGCGCATTTTCCTGTTTGATACGGTTTACTTAAGTTTTACCTTCTAACATATTGGTCATGCTTATGACTCTTTCCCAAAGCAAATCTTGTAGATCGTCATAACTAACTCATCAATATAAGCTTCTTGTTGTGCAGCAGAGTCAAATTTAAAGAATGCGGGGCCCGAATTTTCAATTAGATTCATGACCAGCATTGCTTTGACTTTAGGTTTTTCTTTTATTAAAGGGTTAGTGATCATCAAAATATCCATAATCAGTTCAATGATTTGGTCATTGTAACGATTAATAGTGTCCCTAAACTGATGATCCTGACGGGACAAGATGATGATGTCACCATTCAAAAAATTATTTTCCCATTGTTTATCAATGCCATTGATTAAGGCCTCTTTAAACTTAATTTCCGAACGAATATTATTGCCAGTCAGTTCCTGTTTCAATCTTTCTAAAGTTGCAACTGTATACTTAAAAAAACGATTCACAACTTCTTTAAACGCATCTTCTTTGGCCTTAAAGTAATTGTAAAACACCCCCACCGAAAGCCCCGCGGTCGTCGTAATTTCCTTCGTGGTGATCGCAAACAAACTATTGGTTTGAAGTAGCTTGTCGGTCGCTTCAATTAATTTTTGCTTATTATCTTGTTTAGCCATCTTTCCTCCCTCAAAGTAATTCTTGATGTCCATATATGAATATTAATTCATATTAAAACAAAAATCAACCATTTTATGAACTTGTTGTCATCATAGATGAGTAGCTATGGACATAACTGCAATCAAGTAGCAACATTAAAAACATTCAATTCTTTGCTTTAACAAGGAATTCAAGTCAAGTCTAAAGGAAAAGAGCTAATTAAAATCCATTTTTGCCAAGCCAGTTATGAATTATAATTCATTATTTGATAAGAATAGCTTTCAAAGCAAAGGAATCTAGTTGTTCACTAAAATAACGACCAAGATACTGACATCTTGATCGTTAATTTGAAACAGAACTATTCACAAACACTATTTTTATGATATATTCACTGCTTTAAGAAATGTTTGAATGCATACTTAATGGGCTTACTGCCTTTATATAACGCCAATATTTGGTACAGTTGCGAAAAGACCCACGATAAAAGAATAATTGTACCGACAGCGAGGATAATGGCTGCCAAAATAATCCAGATCGGAACAGCTTCTGTGGAAACCCAGATCGGCAAGAAAAAAGACGAAGTAAACGGTAAAACAGATAAGATTTTTGTGACGTAATTAATCGGCTTAGCCAACGTTAATGTCCATATGGTCGCCATATATAACACCATAACTATTAATCCAACCGGCGTCGAAACTTTGGAGATATCCTCTTGTTTAGTGACACCAATGCCAGCAAAAGAAGATACTAACAAAAACAAAGCCACGCCAAAGAAAATAAACACCCCATCTAATAAGATGATACTAGTCAAATTCCCATTGGTTAAATTCTGAATGAATTCAAAAATATGATTGATTGCCGTAAATTGATGTCGGAATAAAACTAAAACGCCAACAAAAACCGCATATATAACCAAGTTAGTCACCAACAAGAGAAAGTAACACAATATACATTTTATCGGTACGTGATCACTATTGATCAAAAAAACTTGAGAACTAGTTATAAAAATAGTTCTCAAGTTTTTTCTATTTAAAGACTAATTACTTATTAAAAATGCGCAAATTTATCTAAGGTTCGAATCATTTGTGACGTAAATCCGTATTCATTATCATACCACGCTACCGTCTTAACCATTTGTAAATCGCCCCCATCAACAACCTGTGTCTGGGTCGGGTCAAATATCGAACCGTACGTCGAACCAATGACATCAGAAGATACAATCTCATCAGTCACCGTTGTAAAACTGTCATTATTAGCCAACGAACTAACTGTTTGATTAACCTGCTCTGCAGTTACTCTTTGATTTAAAACCGTATCTAATTCCACCACAGAACCCGCAATCACCGGTACCCTTTGAGCATGACCATTCAACTTGCCCTTTAATTCAGGAATGACTAAACCAATCGCTTTGGCTGCCCCTGTTGACAACGGCACCGTGTTCATAGCTGCAGCCCGTGCAGCACGCAAATTGCTCTTAGGACTATCTTGTAAGGATTGACTATTAGTATACGCATGAATCGTTGTCATTGATCCCACTTTAATTCCAAAAGAATCATTCATGGCTTGCGCCAAAGGAGCCAAACAATTTGTGGTACATGATCCAGCAGAAACAATCTGATCTTGACGAGTTAAAATATCATCATTCACACCATAAACGATCGTTTTCATCTCACCTGCAGGAGCAGAAATTAAAACTCGCTTTACCCCCGCTCGCAAATGAGCTTGCGCCTTTTCTTGTGATGTATAAAACCCACTAGATTCTAGAACAAGTTCTACACCATCGTTATTTACCCAGGGAATCTGTGAAGCATCTGACTGTGAATAAACTGGTATTTCATGTCCATTAACAACAATCGCGTTTTCTGTCGCCGTAATTTCGCCATCCAAGGTACCCTGACCCGTATCATATTTTAATAAATGAGCTAATACTTTTGGTGATGTCAAATCATTAATCGCCACCACTTCTAAATCATTAGATGTTGTAATAATTCTTCTTAGAGCCAAACGACCAATTCGACCAAAACCGTTAATTCCTAATTTCGTAACCATTATCTTTTCCACTCCTTCATTACATACAATAAGTTTCGTCCTAGTAACTTACTTCAATGTTACTAAAAGGACTTTCTCAATATTTATCGACTCTCTTGAGTTGACGACCTAAGTATAAAAGCTAATAACTCATTTGCATATTCAGTAATTACGATACAGTTATCATGTTTAACTATACCTAGATTCTTTTCCAAAATAATTTCTTTTAGCCAATTAATTCCTTAATAATGTACAAAATTTATCATCAAGACAGATTTTGTCAATTACATCAGGTTTTATTATTCAATTATTTTGAATAATTTTTTTCTATTTGATTTAAAAAATAAAAATATTATCAATTTCAAACTTATCTATGAAAAACAAATTAAAAATAAGCCGATTTTTTCGGTAATATTTTCAAAATATATTTTTTGAGTGAAGCTCCTATTACCAAGGTCTATCCCCAAAAAATATTTTTATGGTTTCCATATGTCTAAAATCTTTTTTAATGATTGATGGTGCCCATATTAATCAAAATAAAAATTTGAACATTACCCCTTTTATCAATATAATGGTCATTCTATTCTTAAAAAATGGAGTGAATAAAGTGCATTTAACTAAAAAATCGTTATGGTTCTGGCTCGGATTGGTGACTTTTATGCTATTCAGTTACTCATCCGTCCAAGCGCAAGACATCAAGACACAAAATATCACCAGTTTACCGGAACCAACTTGGATTTCTAATTCCGGCATGAGCAAAGGTAAATATCATGATCGCCAAGACCTTGGTTTTATCCTACGGGAAAACAAGGTGCTCAAAGTTCGCCAAGTTAATCCTGATTTTAAAGGTAAGCTAACTTTACGGTTATTAGGCTTCGACTCCAAGATGGAGAAAAGCTTAAATGTGACTTCTCAATGGCAAACCGTCAGTGCCGACAGTCCGTTAGTCCCGTTTATTGATACCCCTTACGGCAACACTTCTGCCAAAATTGAATACGAAGTGGAAGATACTCACAAAGAAAAGCCGTTACCTATTTATCAAGAATATGGTAATCAAACAGCTTTCTTCAAAACTTGGGATGATTACGACGCTAACTTTGCTTTGATTAAAGGCAAAGATTTCCAACTATTAATTCCGAAATCAGATAAAGAGAAAGTTCGTCACTTACAAGATTACAAAAACTTAGACGAATTGATCGAACATTACAACGAACTATTTGCCTTTTACAATAAGATGGCCGGTTTTGATGGTTCCACCCCACTTAATCTAAACGGTCAAAATCGTTATTTCTTAAAAGCTGATGCACACGGCGATGGTGGTGCTTATTATAGTGACCAATGGGCCGCTAATACTGCCAAAACTGCTGACATGTGGCTTAAGAAAAATGATTGGGCAACACTTCATGAAATTGCCCACGGCTACCAAGCAGGCTTTGATGGCGTTGGAATGTACACCGGTGAAGTTTCCAACAACTTATTCGGCGTTCAATATCAATACACCAAATATGGTAAAAAAGCTGACCAAATCGGCTGGCTCTTCAACTATGGTAAAAAAGATGCTGTCGAAAATGGTTTATATAAAGATTTGATTACGAATCACGGCACTTATAGTTCGGTTGACTTACGTGAAAAATTGATTTTATTGACCATGATTAAACAAAAAGCTGGCGATGCTTCCTTTACCAAGATGTATCAAGAGTATCGCCAACTGGCTAATCAACCTGGTTTTAACAAAAATAACTACCCATTGCCTGACCTCATGAACCAAGTTTACAGTGAAAATAGTCATCAAGACTTTACGCCCGTTTTACAAAAATGGGGTCTCAGTTTAAATAATAATCAAGCTGCTAAAAATCGTGCCGCCAATTATCCCGCAGTCGCTTCGTTGGCTGACGTGATTCCAAAGAGCCAATTGCCCCGAGCACACGCTTTATTAGACGACAAGATTATGATTAACTCCAACTTTGAGATGGTTCAAGATCAAGATATTGTCCCGATGGATTTGCACGGTAATCTAACCTTGAAATTAAACGCTGACGATCTTAAACAATTAGCCGGCACCAAAGTGTCCTTAAAAGACGGTGCACAAGTTGTGGCAACACAAACTATCAATGGCGATACAGTTAATTTTAAAAATATTGCTAACGGTGTTTATACACTTGACTTTGCTGGTAAACAGATGGATAACTATTTGCCTGACCAAAATTATGTTTACGTCAAAGAAGCCAACAATACTGCCAATGTTAAGTTAACCAAAATTAATAACAGTAGTTTGACCAATCAAGAATTAGATTTATTAGGCTTGAGCGATGTTAAATTCGCTACGTTAAAAACCAATTTGAACAACCGACAAGCTGTTTTAGATGTGCTTAAAAGTAGTCCGCATAATCGTTACGTTGGTGAGACTTACGCTAAAATCACAGTCAAAGACAGTGACAACAAGGTGAAATTTAACCGAACAATTTTGGGTACAAATAACCAAACGGGCACCACGAAGATTCCTTTAGCAGTTGGTGACACGATTGAAGTTTATCACGCGGAAACGCGGACACGTTTGCGCAGTAGCGACAACATTATTGACAAAACAAAGACAACCAATCAATGGACGGTTACCAAATGGGGCTTACAGAATAAGACTTTAAAAAACGATCCCCAACAAGATTTAATAAAAAAGATTACTCAACAAAGTTCGCAACTCCAAAATGATCCTGCCGATACACCTGCTAAAAAGAATTTATTGGTGGCAATTGATTCGTTAAATGAACCATACAAAACACAATATTCAAAACAAGCTTTCAATTAAGTTTAAAAAAACAGCTAATCAATTTTATGATTGGCTGTTTTTATTAAACTATGATTTAGATCACATATACGCGATAATTGAAAAATGTATAATCCTTGAAAAAGAATAAACAAAAGAATATATTAAAACCAAAAATAATGTGAGGTGATATCCTATGACTAAAGAAAGTAAAATAATGTCTTGGGGCCATAGTAATGGTGTCATTCTAACAAAAGAAATCCTGCAAGCAGCTGGATTAATCACAGGTTCCAAGGTACAAATAGAAACCGAAAAAAGAAATGATCACGTTGTCGTTGTCCTAAATCCAATTAAAAAACAATCTTTAGCCGAGAAGTACGCCAATTACCAAGGAACACCAGATAGTTATGAATACCCTAAAGATTTAAAGGACTGGGAAAATGTCAAACCACTTGGAAGAGAACTCCTATAAATGGAAAAATATCAACCTCACCAGGGGGATATCGTTAAAGTACATTTCGATCCTTCTTTAGGGCATGAACAAAAGGGGTATCGACCGGCTTTAATAATTAGCCAAGATATAATGAGCTTGACTTCACCATTTATTTGGATTGTTCCGATCTCACATGGAAACTATGACCATCCTTTGCACATCAAACTAGATAAAGGAACCATAACAGACGGAACAATTTTTGTCGAACAATTAAAGTCAATTGATTTTCTCAAACGAAAAGTGATTTATATAGAAAAAGTGCCAAATAATATCTTGATGGAAGTTCTAAACAACATTAAGGAAACATTGTAATAATCATCATGATTTATGTAGCAAAAAAAGTAGCCAAGACTGGAAAATTTCCTTATCTTGGTTACTTTTATTTTATGAAAATTTTAAGCGTGAACACCCTGAGCAAGTTTAGCTCATTGTTGATCATTACCCAACCGCACGTAACCAACTGCCATCAATTCTTCGGACACCATAGACGCGATAAAAACTATTAGCTGCAATTTTACCAGTTGGTTGCCCTGCTTGATTATATAGAGGTGTATTTTGTTCATGAGCATACTTTCGATAAATTAAATTTAAACCGGGTTTTGGACTGATCCACGCCCACTGATTATTCCCTAAATCAACCCGATCAACGGAAATGGTAGTTTCACCAGTAAAGCCAAACTGAATCACGCGCCATTCATGAATGGCTGGACTTAAAGAGCCATCAACGACACTCATAGCATCCGAATTTTGATACAACGGAATCGTTGAATCATCAGACACTGCCTCTAAAATATCTGCTGCCTGTATTTGTTTAGAAACCTGCACGGGACTAACCCACTGATTACCACCTAAATCATAAGAAACAATTTGCGTAAACATGGTACACTTGATGTTCACAATTATAAATCAGCCAACTTTGCGGTTGCACTGTAATTGCAGCTTGCGTCGTTTGTGTAGATTCAAAAGCAACACCGCCAACTAGCGCCAATAGTACAAGTAGCAATATATGTTTAATTTTCATTAAATTTATTCTGTTAATTTACATTAATTTCAGTATACCATCGATTATTTTTTAATTATTAAAAATTTAAGCAATGCTATGTCGGTGGCTTTAACAATTCTGCCACTTGTCTGCGTACCTGTGCCATATGTGATGCATCAACTAATAACAACAAAGTATCCCCTGCATAAATCATCGTATCACCGTGCGGCAAAATTGTTTGTGAGCCACGATGAATACTGATTAACAGCGCCTCCGAGGGCCAATAAATAGCCCGCACCTGTTGCCCATCTTGAACGCTACCTTCAAAAACAGGAACTTCAATTTGTTCAAAATGTTGCGGTTGCGATATTCGTTGTGGCACAATCATTCGCTGCAACAACGATTCATATATTGGGGCGCCACCCAACCAATCGACCACTAAGTACGCCACCAAAGTTAAAATAGCCATTGCCATCAAATTAGTCAAATTGCCTACCATTTCAGTCACTAACAGTATCGCCGTAAACGGGGCTTTACTAATACCAGCAAAGTAACCTGCCATCGAAAAAATAATCAAATTCGTTAAGTATATCCGCGGTAGCCATCCTAGTCGAATCATGATGCCTGCATAAATCGCACCAATGACTGCCCCTAAAGACAGAATTGGCAAGAAGATGCCACCAGGCAAACCAGAACCATAAGAAATCATTGAAAAAAGAAAACGTACAACTAAAATTATCAGCAAACTTGTCAACACAAAATGATGTTCACCTAAAGCTAATACTAGATTATTGCCACCACCCAATAATTTTGGTTGCCAAAAACCTATTCCAATTACTAAGACAAACGGGATAACTCCTTGGAATGCCCGTGGTAATTTCGTTAATTGATATAATTTGGGCATCATCAATAAGACACGCTGGTACACAAAACCTAAAAGTCCTAAAATGCTTCCCAGCAGCAACAAATGACCATATAAATTGACAGGTAAAGGATGATTATAAACCATATGCAAAATCGGCACTTCACCAAAAATTTTTAAGGAAACAAAGTTCGCGCCAATTGCACTACTCAAACTTGTCAGCCAAATTAAGGGGCTAAAATTATGATAAATTTCTTCTAATACAAACATTGTTCCTGCGATCGGAGCATTAAAAGCAGCTGCCAACCCACCCGTAGCTCCAGCAGCAATCAGGGCTCGATTTTTGGAGCCATGTTGTTTAAAACTACTAGCTATGCCTTGACCCACAGCCGCGCCTAACTGAATTGACGGTCCCTCACGTCCCAAAAAAAGGCCTGACCCAATACTGAGAACACCAGCTATAAATTTTTTCCATAAAATGGGCCACCAATGAAAAGTAAATTTACCTTGTAATTGGCCTTCCACTTCTGGAATACCTGAACCCGCAATATGGGGCTCACTTTTGATTAGCCAACCAACAAAGATGGTCAAAACCAAATTAACCACAAGCATTAAACAGAATGTTTTGACATGACCATGGATATAACTAATCTGAACTAATCCTAATAATTTTTCAATACATAATCGAAATAATGATACGACAATTCCCGTTACAATCCCCACCAGGAAACCTTGGAAAATCAGTCGAAAACGGACACTATCCACTCGTGGTCGGGCTATCTGCTGTTTTAACATCTTCAAAACCTCTCTTATTTAGCATAATGAATTCTAAGAGATTACGCAATGACCATCAAAAAAGTGCTACCAATAAATTTGGCAACACTTCAAAGTGATCACTACGCTTAGATAAAATAACCAGCTAATTGTTCTTTAGTTAATTGGGATTTTTGAGCTTGTGATAGATCCAAAACAACTTGACCTTCTTGTAAAATAATTAAGCGATTGCCATATTTTAACGCATCTTCCAAATGATGCGTAATCATTAAACAAGTCAAATGTTCCTGAGCAATCTTCTGCGCAGTTTGGGCCATCAGTTGCATACTACTTTTTGGGTCCAACGCCGCAGTGTGTTCATCCAACAACAATATTTCTGGCTGATTCAGGGTTGCCATCAAAAAACTTAAACTTTGGCGTTGACCACCAGACAAATTTTCTGTTGGCAAATCTAATTTATCAATTAATGGATGCTGCATTTGTTGCAAAGATTGTATCATTTTTACTTTGGTCGACTTTAATTTGCGTAAGTGGAAGCCTCGATGTTGACCGCGTTTAGCTGCCAACAATAGATTTTCGGCCACCGTCATACGAGGGGCAGTACCTAATTTAGGATCTTGAAAAACTTGGCTTAAAAAACGAGTCCTTTTCGTTACGGACCACTGCGTAATATCTTTTTGATGATATTTAATCTTCCCATAAGTTGGAACAATATTGCCAGCAATTGTTTCAAATAAAGTGGATTTGCCAGCACCATTGGTACCCAAAACTGTAATAAAATCACCTGGATAAACTGCCAAATTTAAATTCTGTAAAATGGCTACTGGTTGATTCGTTTGTTGATTGACCATTGTTGTAATGTTTTTCAATTCTAAAATCGGTTGCTTAATGTCCACGTTTTTTACCTCCCTTGAAGAACAGATCTAATTTTAATTTGTGACTCAGGTTCGGCACCATTAAACACAAAGCCAAAATAATCGCCGAAATCAGATTAAAATCATTCGTCGAAAAACCCAACTGCAAGACAATGAGCAAAATTAAACGGTAAATAATACTGCCCAAAATTACCGCTACCAGCCTCTGACCCAAGGTTAACTCGCCAAACACTACTTCACCAATCACTATGGAAGCCAAAGCAATCACGATAATTCCGATCCCCATATTGGCATCTGCGTAACCATTATTTTGCGCAATTAAAGCTCCTCCTAGACCGATTAAACCATTAGACAAAGTCAAACCAACAATCTGCATCCGATCAGTACTAATTCCTAAAGAACTAGCCATTACCGGATTGTCACCGGTCACCACAAATGCTTGACCTAAATCAGTATTTAAAAAGAGCACAATCAATCCCGTCAAAACAATTACGGTCACGCCACCAATCACTACTCCATCAAAGTAATGTGGCAAATATTGGAAAATCTGTGCTGTAAAAAAAGTCTTTTGACCCAATAAAGAGATATTCGAACCACCCATGATCCGCAAATTAATCGACACACAGCCCGTCATTACCAAAATACCTGCTAATAAAATGGGAATTTTGCCCTTCGTATACAGTAATCCCGTTGTTAAGCCACCAGCGCAACCAGCTAAAAAGCCAAAACAAGTCGAAACTAATGGTGAAAAACCGTGCGTAATGGCAGCTACTGTCACTGCCGCCCCCAATGGAAACGTTCCTTCAACAGTCATATCTGGAAAATTCAAGATGCGAAATGTTAAAAATAGCGCCACTCCTAAAATACCCCACAATAAACCTTGTCCGATACTGGATGTAATTAAACTCATTTGATGATCCTCCCCGTTTGTTTGGCCTGTTGCATCACATCAGCTGGAATTTTCAAATGCAACTTGCGGACTTGTTTTTGATTAATAATATAATGTCCCTTTTTGACATATGAAATGGGATAAGTAGCTGGCTTTTTACCGTGCAAAACATTCCCCGCCATTTTACCAGCCAAAACGCCCATGTCACGTTGATTAATGGCATAAGCAGCACTACCACCATCTGGAACCATGGTTTCAGCGCTAGGAAATACTGGAATACCTGCATTATTGGTAACATTAACTAAAGTTTTCATAGCAGAAGCAATGCCATTATCTTGTGGCGCATAAACGGCATCAACTTCGCTGACCATTTGGGTAGCCACTTGTTGTAAATCATTCGTATTGGCGATCGTATACATTTTAGGCGTCAACCCCGCTTTGCGCACAACTTTTTCGAAAGCATGAGCATTAATTTGCCCACCATGGTCTGAAGAAGTGTAAATAATACCAATTTTGTGTGCTTGTGGCAGTAAAGCTTGAATCAGTTTTAATTGCCCCATGACGGGATAACTTCCTGAAGAACCGGTAATGTTGCCCCCCGGACGCTGCTCCGTTTTCACTAAACCACTACTAGCAGGCGCTGAAATCCCCGCTAAAATAATCGGTAGTTTATTCTTAGCACTATTCGCTAAAGCTTGAGCAGCTGGCGTGGCGATGCCAAAGACTAAATCATCTTGATTAACTAATTTTTGGGACATCGTTTTGAGATTGCTTTGATCACCTTGAGCATTTAAAAAGTCAATCTTCAAATTGCGCCCTGCCACAAACCCTTTCGCTTTCAAACCGCTGATAATGCCCTGGTGAATTTGGTCTAAAGCAGGGTGGGTAACCATTTGGAGAATGCCCACATGAACGACTTTAGTATTTTCTACAGGCGCGGAAGTTTGATCTTTCGCTGGCATTTTAACAAAAGCAATTCCTAAAAATAAGATAATTGCCGTAATAAAAGTAAGCATGCGTTTCATCAGTGTCCACCTCGATAAAATTAAAAGTGGGCAAAAGAAAAAGGCAAACCAGCAATCTTCTGGTCTGCCCACGTGGACCAAAGCCTGCTGTCAACGAACCATGCAGACTTTGCACAATAACATTAAAAAGAAGTCAGCACGGATACAAACTGTTTGCCAGATCGTATCCGTTCTCCGGAAGTACGATCAACTATGCTGGCTTTGCCAAGAAACAGATAATAAAGAATTAAATAAAAATGACATTTTGATCGACCTTTCTCGAAATAAATTAACAACATTTAAACATATAACAGAAAATCTGTCAAATGAAAATGAACTATTTTTTACAACTGACTGTACTTTATCAATTCAACCTCATGATCCCAAAGCCAAATCTTAGTTTGCGGATCACATAACATGGCCACTTCTTGGGTTCTAGGAATAGTTAAACTCGAATGTTGTAAAATAAAATTATCTAAATAACCTGGGTGACACACCATTACTTCATAACCATCATCATGCTTAGTTAAAGCTGTCGTTCTTAAAGTTCGGTATGGGTCATAATTCGGTTCCATACTATCCATTTCTATATATAACTTTTGTCTCGCTACCAATGTCGGTTGATCATCAAAATGGTATTCTAAATACTTCAAATGATGACGTTGCGCTACAATTTTTAACCCTTTAACAAAATTATCACTTACGACGGCGTGTCCTTCAAAATAATCTGGTTGGCGACCGACCAGTTTGACAAATCGTTGATATTGCGCCTCAATCTCCGAAACTACTTCGTCTAGAGAAACAAAATCTCGGGTCGCCTTGCGGTACATTTTAGAAGTTTTAAAGGTCCCATCGGGCATGGTTAGACTGGGTAACTGACAAGCATTTTGTAGCGGTCGACCCATGCAAATAACAACATGTAAACCTAAATCAATGTGCGGATTAATTTTCTGCAAAATTTGAACGGCCTCAAGAACCGTTGGCATATTCACCATGACGCCAACATTTTTGATTAAACCATTTTGTACCGTCTTTATGATTCCTAAATTGACCGCTTCACTATATCCTAAATCGTCAGCACGAATAATAATTTGTCTAGACATAACTTATCCCTCCACCGGTTTCAATTCATGGATTACTTTTGGCGATTTGTCAAAACCAATCAGATACGTAGCGAGCGCTGCGACTAAAAACGCAATAACACCACTAATAATCCCATTAATCAAATTAGTAGGATCATTATGAACATAGGCAGTCAAGGACATGAAGTTCGCAACTGGAACCAAAACATAACCTTTTACATGGCACAAAGCCGCATACAAGGCTCCACAAAAACCGCCAATCATCATCCCCCAAAAGCTGCGTTTATAACGAACCGCAATTCCATACAGTGCCGGTTCCGTGACGCCACCAACAAAACTAGCAATCAAGTAACTCCAAGCTAGGGCTTTTTGCTTTTTATCACGCAACCTTAAAGCTGCTCCCAAGCACATTCCAGCCACGGACAAACTAGCTGCAATCGAACCCAATATTGTAAAATTATCAAAACCATTCTGAGCAATTACCATCATCATCGCCGAAATCAAAACAAGGTGCATTCCAGTCATCACTAGTAACTCCCAAAGTGCACCGATGAGCGCAATCGCCAGAATACTCCAAATTCCACCTAATTTGCCAAAACCAATAATCGTATCACAAATATATTTACCTAAGAAACCACCCGCTGGTCCAACAATGCACAAAGTAATCGGTAACATAATTAAAATCGTCAAAGTAGGAACAAAAATTGTACTCAAAGATGCCGGAATCCACTTTTTCAAAAACCGTTCAATATAAGACATAATCCATACAGACAAAATAATGGGAATAATGGTAGCACTATAATTAACTAATGGCATGTGCAAGCCAAAAATCGCAAAATTTTTCTTATCAGTCACTAATTTTAATAAAGTTGGGTGAACCATAATAGCTCCCAAAAACATGGCGACCAAAGGTTGAGCGTGAAACTGTTTAGCAGCAGTGTAACCGATTAAAATTGGGAAAAAATAAAAACCAGCATCACCAACGAACACAAATAGTTGATAAGTATCGCTTGTCGCACTAAGCCAATTTAACATGCTCGGACCCAAGACTGCTGCAAACATTTTAAACATCGATGCCGCTACCAAAACGGGAATCAAGGGAGTCAAACTACCTGCTAATTTGTTCATAATTGCAGACCCAATGGATTTGAAAGTTAAATGTGGACGCGTTTTAGTTGCTAGGTCTAAATCTAAATTTTCATCAATGACTTGCGTCTGCTGTAAATCTGCTAACTGGCATAATTGTTCATAAACTTGTGTAACCGTTTGCCCAATAATCACTTGATATTGCCCTGCCGCTCTGCGAACCCCAATAACTCCCGAAATCTCGCTGATTTTTTGGTCATCAGGTAAACTATTATCTTTTAAAATGAAACGTAAGCGCGTCATACAATGTGTGACAGATTCAATATTGTTACTGCCACCCACTTCTTGCAAAATCTGTTGTGCAATAGCTTGATATTCCTGCTGTTTTTTTGGAATCATCTACTTCTCTCCCCCTAATTGTTCAGTTTGTGAATTATCAATAATTCTTTGCAGATATATCATCAAATATACTTGTTCTGCCTGATTACTGGTTGTTTGATAAGCCTGATCAATCAAAGCGCTCACATCACAGGCACATTGATAAATTTGAGGCAATTGTTGTTTAAAAATTTGATACAAACGATTCTGGTCATGACTTGGCGTTGGTTGTGACTGTTGCAAACGTCGTAAGTAATAATTGAGATGTAATACAAAACGATTATACGTAAAACTTTGGCGATCAATTTGTAATTGAAAGCAACGTTCAATTAACCGCATAACTTGTTCAATGATTTGTTGTTCTTGCTGGACTTTTATATCTACATTGACTTGACTATTCAAAAAATGCGTTGCAATTGCTGTGATTTCCGCAGTTGGTAATTTAATCTTTAATTGTTGATTAATTAAACGAACAGCGTATTGCCCAACAGCCATTTCTTGTGGATAAAACTGCTCGATATCGTATGAATATAACAAGGGTACATCTTGTTGTTTTTGTAAACGAATAATCGCAAAATTAAGATGATCAGCCAAACTAAAAACAATATTAGGGTTCAAGGGCCGATCAATCGTTGCGCGCGCATGCTGAACAATTTGCGAACTCAGAGTCAAAATATCTTCTGGTAATTCCGTTAGTAACCGCCGATATTGAGCATTTAATTTATAAAAAGTCATCTCAATCAGACTCAAATCAGTCAATTCATAAGGAACTTTGGGAAAACCTATCCCCTTGCCAAAAGCCACTAATTCCTGACCATTATTATCACAACACAAAGCTACATTATTATTAATTTTTTTAACAACCTGCATTTTGTTATCCTCAAAATTATTCCGCTTGTAACAATACCTGACCGCTTTTTACGGCAGAATCGGCTAATTTTCCTAAATTGATAGGGTGAGCGTATCCCTCAGTGAAAATCACCATTGTAGTCATATCTAATTGCTTTTGCTTCATTAATTCATTGTCAAATTGAATTAAAGGCATGCCTTGTTTAACATAACTATTAACTTTAGCTAAAGCTTGAAAACCCTGCCCTTTCAATGAAACAGTGTTTAAGCCAATATGAATCAATATTTCTAAATTAAACCGCGCTACTTTAATCCCAACTGCATGTTTGGAAGTGGGCAAAGCCACAACTTTGCCCGTGACTGGTGCCACAATAATGTTTTCTGTTTCCAAAGGTTGAATGGCAAAACCCTCCCCCATCATTTTATGTGCAAAAACTTCATCATGAACTTTGGTCAAAGATACACAACGACCAGCAATCGGTGCCGCAACCTTAAGGCTGTTAACATTTCGACTTCTCAAAAATTTCAAAATCAACTCACCCTCCTTAAAAAATAAAAAAAGCTTTTTAAAGCACAAAACCTCCTTTCTAAAATAGAAAAGGGTAACGCCTCAAAAAGCGAGTAACAATCCTCTAACAATTCCAAATCAATTTTAACATAATTAAAAAGACTAGCAAGTATTTATTTACTTAAAATCCAATAATTTTTTTGCTGACCTCGATTACGAAAACTAATAAATTGATCTAATTTTCGAAACCGTAAATAAATATTACGTTCTTTCACATATTGGAGCGTAAGTCCCGGAGGTCGCCGATACGTATGTCCCGGGTAAACTATAAGTCATCTGCCAAAGTTTTTATTTGTTGTAACGAGGTAAACATTTCGCCGTCAGATTGAGGATAATCGCCACAAAGACCACAACCCTCAATAAATAGCGTATCTCCCGACAAGAGATACCGATCGTTGACCATAAAACAACTTGAGCCTTGCGTATGACCTGGTGTCAATAGACATTTTAATCGCACATCATCAAATTTTAAAACTTGTGCATGCTTGAATTTAGTTACATTTTGTTCAACCAAATCGGGCTTATGGGACCAAATGGACCATTCTAACGCTGACACATAGAGTTGACACTGAAAATGATTCAACAAAAAAGTTATACCATCAATATGATCATGATGGCTGTGCGTCAAAAAAATGTTCAAGCGTTTCACACCATAATTTTGTAAAAACGAATTAGACTGTTCCACATCGCTAGGCGGATCAACAATAATGACCTGACCTTGATTGGAAAACAGGATAAAATAAATTATTTTTACCCCAAGCGGTACTTTTATGTATCAAAAATTCCATAATTTTACCATAAAAATTTAAAAATTATATTTTAAACCTCATTGATCTAACAACTACCTAAAACAGGATGTTTTTAAGTCTGCCCGTCCAGTGCATTTTAAACCTCATTGATCTAACAACTACCTAAAACCGATTTTTTATAATCAAATTTTAATTCAGCCGTTAATACCAATCAACAAGATCTTCATCAATGTAATAGAATTGCACTCCTAGTGGGACCTTTAGCAAATCAGGAGTCACAAACTCTAAAACAATGAAAGTTAAATTTAATTCATTAACTAATTGATTGATTTCAGACAGTTCCTGTAATTCTAAGTAATTAGCGAGATTACAAACTACAGGAATTGTTTTGAGATGACAAATCTCATGAATCTTTAGAACTGTTTTCGTTATAGCACACGGATCAAGCAACATCTGCTGATCTAAATGTACATTCAACATTTTTAAAGATTTCCTTAGATCTTCATCAAAATCTATTTCCAAGGGCAAGTCTTCTAACAATAACGAATCCTGTACAGTAGCCTCTACCTGTACAGTAGCCTCTAAATGATGGAAAGCAATCATAATTTTATTACGATTGTCTTCATCCAGGTTAGTGATATAACTCTTGACAATATGTGCAAGATATTTTTTGGTAACGTCACCACTTAATAACAAATCACCCACAAAATCAAACGTTTTGCTAATCTCTAATTGCTCATAATGATCACTGGTACACAGCAAACTATCTTTTTGACTCTGAAATCCCTGTACTAAGTCCCGATAAGCAATTGAACTATTAGTGGCGATCAACTTAATTCCTTTAGTCTGCCATTGCCACTTTTTGTGCGTTAAATAGGACAAAATCATAAAATCACCGTCCGATCGGATGTATTACGCACATCTTTAATTGGCTTACCAACTAAAAAATGCATATCGTTATATTGTTTTTCAGTTACCATTAGTGATTGAACTACACCACCTCGAGGCAAAAACTGCCGAACGCGATTTTCTAGGAAAGTTGCAGTTTGGCGTGTTACACACACGCGCTCATAAACAGAATATTGAATCATCAAGAAACCCTCATTAATTAATTTTTTCCGAAATTGGCGGTACTCTCTTTTTTCGGCAGTGGTCTCCATTGGCAAATCAAACATTATCATTAAGCGCATTATTCGGTACCTCATTTGTCACACTCATTTCCATTTTAATTTCATCTGTTTCTCCATTCAAAAAACGAAAACAATTTCTTGTATAAGTCGTAATCGCGTTAGTTAATAACGTTGTTTGCCCATTGAACTGAATTTCTAAACTTAAAAGTTCTACCAAACCATATTTAATATCAGGCGTAAACTCTGAAATTTGATCATGATCTTTCATCCAATAATCCACAATTGGTCGAAACGGTTCCATTAAGTCAGAACCTAAATTAAATTCGTTTTCTTCTGAATGGTGATGGATTCCCAAATAAGTTAAGTAACCATTAACTGCAATCTCCCGATCAAAACTGGCCAATAATATGCCATAGCCATAATCTAAAGCTGCATTGATCGCCTCTACGCTGCGACGGACAAATTGGTGACCAAATAACATCATAAAATATTTTAAATATTTTCGCGCGACAACTGCTTCTCGATTAGTTACATCATCTAATTCTAAAGCGTCTAACTCTGTCTGCAGTTTACAAGAATCTATTTGGTAATTATCTAAAACTGCAATTTGATTTTTGATTTTCGCATTCACAATTTTGGTCCATAAAATTTTTTGACGCTGTAAGTCCCAACCAAATTGTTGGCGCAATTTCTGTAAATTACGACTGCCTGGATAATAATCCATTGTTTCCGATACTGGCTGATAATGCTCGTCTACAAAAATAACTTTTGTTTGACTCTGCGCTAACTTGCTAATTAAAGCACTAGTAATCACCGCTTGTGATGTCGACACCAACAATAACTTAATATCTGCAATGGGAATCTGATTAATCCCATCACGTGTTTGTACAATCATCATGTTCATTGAATAAGTTAACTTTGCATGTTGCGTAATAATAACCGATCGCCATGCCATACCTCATTTCTCCTTGTCTTTTAGTCTAATTAATGGTATATTGTCCTTGTTGGGTAGCTCCCAGCAATAAACCTTATTGATCTAACAACTAGATTTAAAATCAAACAATGCGAAAGCAAAGTTTCAACACTTATCCCTAACCCTATGGCTGGGATTTTTTATTGCCTAAAAATAGAGAATCCGAAAATTGGATTCTCTATTTGCTTACAAATCAGTAATTTTGATCCGCTTTTCGAACAATCCCGTTGGAGATCGATAAATTAATTTAGTATTCGGAGACAAAGTAATACCTGAACCTAATTTCATCAATCCCAATTTCATACCATTACTAAAACCAATCTTAAGTGTATCACCTTGGGCCGGATTGTCATGTAAACCAATGAGTAATTGATGAACAACATATTTTTTGTCAATAACAGACAAATCATAAAATTTAGTTCGACCGTGGTGCAATTTTTCACGTGCTTTTCCAACATCAAAGAGTGGCAAATATTGATCAACTTTGGTTAAGATTTCATCAAAAACCTGGTCTAACAATAAAGATTCGTCATCATTAGTCTTAAAATCACCCGTTACCACACGCATAGCTTCAGTTGATAATGTTAATTGTTTGGCGTTATAAAGATAAGTTGCCGATCCTAACATATATTTCCGATTGCCATCCCAAACGACTTGTTTGTAATGAACTTTCCCTTTGACAATTGAAAAATCTCTAACCCCACGTTTATCTAAAATTGTTGGCGCTAGATATTCTTTTAATAAGTTATCATGTTCGATAACATTTTGGGTTTGATTTAATTTACCTAAAATACGCATAGGCACACTAACCACTTTATAGGTTGATTCGCTGGCTTTGTTAATCTTTATAATCGCCAGATAAGCATTTGTATTACTAGAATAACCACCGTAAATGTTTGGATCCAAGTTCTTAGACTTAGGAACTAACGTTCTAGTCTTCTTAGTATCGCGTTCCAATCTAGGATAAAGTGTCATGCCAAACATTTCTTGATCTTGCGTATAAGTTTCTCTAGAAATCAACATATGCTTAAAACTATAAGCGTGCCGCAACGGATCAAAAATATCCGGATGTTTTTCAAAAAGTAACTCATCAGTATGTGGACGATAGATTTTCTCAACAGTTGAATGACCTGGTCGATCTTTTTGCAACAGTAAACCAATAAAATTAAAATTATTGAGTTCCTTGATAGCAGCATGATTTCTATCAGAATCGGCATTCATCTTTTTGAATTTTCCGTAGACAAAAAATTGGCGCAAATTAGGATACATTTGATATAGATAATTACCACAAATTGCCGACAAATATGCATCGATTGCATGATGATAGTCGTTAACCTCTCGACTTTTATACAAATCTAATCGTTTCCTCAAAGCATGATTATAACTAGCTTTAACAGTAATAATTTCCGCTTCAGGATATTTGGTCTGCAAAATAATCGTTACCAATTTAATTACTTGACTTGTTTCGACCAATTGGCGATTAACAAAACCTGCACGTTTATACTTATCCAAATTATCGGGATCTAATTGTAAGTTATTTAATTTAAACTTGCTAATCATCCCCGCTTTTTGCCATTGTTTCCACATTTCAGATACACTGATCTTTAAATCAGGGACTAGCTTATTGGCAAAATGCTTGAACGGAACATCATCAGATTTAGCATTGTTTAGTGCAGAAGCTGTTAGAACACGATTATTCAAAGAGTCATCCTTAATAAAAGATTGTGGCAAAATGTGATCAATTTGGTATTTAGTAGTAATGTCATCAATATTGATAGTCTGACCAGTATACGCATCGCGTCCACCCTGCATAAAGTATAGATAATATTTGTCTCTAACTAATTGCTTGCTCTGGATAGCTGAATCTAATTCATCCTTAACACCTTGCTCAACTAATTGATTAGCAATTTCTTTATAAGCTTCTTTTAATTGTTTGCCTCGCTGCTTAGACAATTGCGGATTTTTTTGCGGTTCGCGAGTAAACTCAATGGCAAATTTTGCTGGAATTTTCCCGCCTGCTGCTTTAACAATATCGGCAACTACCTTCACTACTTGGCGAATGGCTTTTTTATTAGCAGGTGAGGTGTAAGCATCTGCCAGCACATCTTCTACCGCATTTTCTTGGTTATCTTTAACTAAAGATGAATTGGCTTGATCAATTACCGATTTAAAAGCAGGTTCTTTGACAATTTGCATAAAATTCAATTGACTATCCCATAACCGTTCGATAATGTTCTGACCATTATCATCATGCAAATTGATCAACAATTTATACGACAAGCTTCCCCAACCCTGATGGCGTAATTTCAGTAAGCAACCAATTTGCTTACCAGTCAACCAAGAAATTTGTTCAGTCTGGGCTTGTTCCAATTTAGCTTGATAAATATGACGATCCTCAAAAATTGTGGACCACTCAATGATTTTCTCTAAATCAGCTTGATAGTCAGCATTATCCAAAATAGATAGTGGAATAAACTTTTTAAATTGATTATATGTTTTTAAACTGGAATTGAATTTATGTTCATCAGCCAGACCCTCGATTTTCACACTCGCCATTTGATAGCTTTGACATAAATACGCATTCAAACATTTTTTAGAAACAGTCTTGTTTTGCTTAAACAGATTCTCATAAACATCTTGTTTTGTAGCTGCTTTTAAATGTTGACCGTTAACTCGAAGGTTATTTAGCTCATTTAAAACTGTAAATTTTTGATATAGCAAACTATTCGCCGGCAAAACGTCTTCACCCAACAAATAAGTATCCTTCGTGGTCATCCGCTTAATGAATTGATTAGCCGTTGCCATCCGATCGACTTTTTCATCAAAATTCCAAGGTGTAATAGCTTCATTAGGCTTAGGGTCATTTTGATTACGGATCATCCACGCAAACTCAGTCCCTGAAGTTTTAATTTGGTTTTCTTTTGTAATCATTGGTCCTACATAATATGGCACTCTGAAACGAATTAATTCATCAAGCTTATAAGCGGCTTGCTTTTGATGTTCAATGATAGGATTACGCTGCGCTAAAAATGGATAATATTTACTCTGATTTTTAATGATTTGATCTAATTCAATTTGGTGAAGTTGAAAAGGAATCACACCATTGGCACTGGTTCTTTGCTTCGGCATAAATGTATCCAAAGCTATTTTCTCTAGAATTGCATTAACTTCAGAAGAATCATCTAAATTCTTCTCAATCGTTTTATAAAATTCTTCTTTACTCATAACTTTTTTAGCACTGAACTTATTTTTAGCTTTTAGCAGTTGCCCATGGCGATTATTAACATACAAATCATAAGCTAGTTGCAAGTTTTGAGCTTTATCGCGATCGGGATGCTGCTTAATAACTTGTTTCAATAACTTTAAATCTTTTTTATGATCATCATATTTACGAACCATTGACTCGGATAAACTTTTACCTTCATCCACAATTCCACTCAGCGTAATTGCACCAAATAATGATTGAATAACTTCAATAATTTCTTGACCAGTTTCATCAACCTGATCCGTAATTGCCGCTAATTTATCATCGGCATCTGAATCACTTAATTTAAACTGCCATTCACTTTTACTATCAGAATCAATCTCTTGCGATAAAATAGTTTCAAATTGTGTTTTATAACCCATAATAGCTTTCGCAATTTGACTCGCAATGGCTTTCGTATTTTTATCATGATTGGAATCAGAAACCAATAATTCACCAATGCTTTTAACTTTATCAGTTTTAGATTTTTTGACATCACGCAAAACAGCTTCAATCTCGGCAGAATTTTGAATAGCTAATTGGATTGGATGATCTGGATTGATTTCAGCAAAAAAATAATTGAGCTTTTTTAAAACTTTACCAACTTCGATTTTGGAAGCGTTAAAATTATCAACACCATCCTTCTGTAAAAAGTTCCCACGATACTTAACAATGTGATGAATTGCTAAATATACCAAACGTAAATCAAATTTTTTATCTTGAGTCATTAAAGCTTTTCGTAAATGGTAGATGGTTGGATAATCGCAATAAAAAGCATGATCTTCATTGGGAGTAGGGAAAACAATTGCTTGCGCAGTTTTTTGATGATCCAAAGGTGATAAGCCCGACTCGCGCATTCGGGCAAAGAAATACGGATCAACTTGAGACATCTCATCATCAAAAAATTCTTCTAATAAGCGCAAACGCCATTTTCGCCGTTTCAGACGACGACGCGTCGTACGAAAACCGCGTCGTTCAGCAGCAGATTTTCCTTCTTCAAACAACCGCGCACCAATCGCAGTTTTGCCTTGAAGATGTAGTAATTGATTTTTCATATCCATGGCTGCAAAACCACAAGAATTAGTTCCAATATCTAAGCACACAATGTAATCCTACTTGACTTTAGTCATAACGATCTCCTTTATACTCCAATTTTAAAAACGCTTACTTTAGAACATTATAACCTTTTAATCCAAAAAATACATTTGAATCCAAACCTTATAAATAAGCAAGTTAAATTTTTAATTTATTAATTGCTAAAATGAAAGCAAATAAAAAATTTTCTCTATAAGGTAGAGGAAGTTTTAATCAAATTGAGTCAGGAGAATATATATGATTTTTCACCACAAACTAACAACCAAAGCAGGTACTTTTTCTTATATATCAACGCAAAAATTAACTTCACCACACATCAATTTGCTTTTCTTCACAGCAATGGGAATTGGTTGTTCTTATTTTGATTTTTACGGCCTGGTGAATGAACTTCCGCAAACTATAAACTGCCTCTGTGTAGATTTGTTAGGATCTGGTTCCAGTTCTCAACCGCACAATTTGAAACGTAATTCACAAAATATTGTTCAAGAAATTACAATATTTTTAAATCAATTACCGCTCAACGAAGTTTATCTATGTTGTCATAGCTTTAGTTCTTTGTATTTATTGGCTACCCTCCATCAAGCAACACTGAACACCAATATCAAGGGATTCATTAGCATTGATCCAACCACTGTCGAAATTATGAAATCTTACACTGATCCCTTTCAAGATAGTTTAGAAGAATCCCAGCCCAGACCAATCGACAGTTGAAAGCTCAGAGGCAATCAATTATTCCAGATGCTGACATCAATCCATTATTACCAGCTGATTTAGCAACACGTTGTCAAAAACTTTATACTGACTTATCCGGTTCAACCACTGAAATTGCCGAATTAAAAGCAGCACCTCAAACGCTAGAGTCCATGAAAAATCTCCAGTTACCTGACGAAATATCCGCCTTAAGTTTCATTTCATCCCTAAATGCTGCAGGATATGAACAATATGGCAACCCATACTTCAACCAAAATCCATATTCAATCCAAATCAAACTTAACGGACATCACTTTTTACACTGGTTACATCCCAAATTGATGGCTCAGTTCATCGCTAATTATTTGGTCCAAAGTGAAAAAATTAATCCTGCGTAACCAAATAATCAAGAAGTACAAACATTGCTTGACGATTAACGCTTGGCACTGGATGCTCCAAAATTTCGGTGACACTTTGCTGAAAAATTGAATTTTGTACGTATTGCTGGTCATTAATCGCCATTTCACGCACATTTAACAACTTAGGTTCCAGATGAAACTGCAATCCCGCCACATGATGGCCTAACAAAAAACCTTGATTAGCTAAATATTGATTAGAAAACAACAATTTCGCTTGTTGCGGCATCACAAATGTTTCTTCATGCCAATGTAAAACGTCTAATTTTGTAGGCAATTTAGGAATAGCTTGACTTTGTAATACAACGTTACCCCAGCCAACTTCTTTGATCGGTGCTTTCACCACGGCATAACCCAATGTTTTGGAAATTTGCTGCGCACCAAAGCAAACTCCAAAGATAGGCTTATTTTGGTTCAATAATTCCTGAATTAAGAATCGTTCTTGTTGAATCCAAGACAATTGATCATTGGGGCTCATGGGACCACCCAAAATCACCAGAAAATCCGTTTCTGAAGCTTTCGGTAAAATTTGAAACTGCGCTGGATGATAAATAAATACTTCATTATCCCTACTTTGCGCCCAATCTAAAATTGTGCCCGGACCTTCATTAGGCGTGTGTTGCAGAATATTCATGCGCATGACGAAGTCCTCCTCCAAATTAATTATTCAATCATTATATTTAAGATCAAAAATAGTTTCGCAATAAAAGGCAAATTCACAACAAAGTATTATAATTAGTTTCAAGTTATACGATTATAATCCTGATCCTGTAGCCTTCAACAAACGATAATACTCACCTTGCTGTGCTACCAATGCTTGGTGTGTTCCTTGTTCAATGAGTTTGCCCTGTTTTAGGACCACAATATTATTCGTTTTTTGAGCAATCGCTAGTCGATGGGCAATAAAAATCACAGTTTGAGGCAAACACAGCAACGCTTGGACTAATTTGGCTTCCGTGATAGCATCCAAACCACTCGTTGATTCATCAAAAATCAAAACTTGCGCTGGCGACAGTAATGCACGCGCAATTGTTAACCGTTGTTTTTGCCCGCCCGATAACATATCACCGTTTTCATCTAATTTGGTTTCATATTGTAAAGGCAGCTGCTCAATTTCCATTTGAATTTGTGCAATTTGGCAAGCTTGTCGAACATCAGCTAATTGTACGCCCGATCGATTACCAAGCTGGAGATTTTCTAAAATGGTACCTGAAAAAATATATGGCTCCTGCGGTACATAAACAATCTGCTGCCGTAAAGTCATTTTATCAATTGCCGTAAGCTGGTGCCCGTTAATCAAAATTTGACCCTGTGTTGGTGTAAAAAAATCCACCAACAATTTGACTAAAGTGGACTTACCTGAGCCACTCATACCCACAATCGTCAATTTGGTCTGTGCAGGAATCGTTAAAGAAACATCACGAACTACATCTGCACCATAGCCATAATGGTAACTAACATTGTTAAAAGTAATATCACCTTGTAATAATGTGGGATCTTGAAGCGGGCGTGATTGCTTAAACTCAGATTCCACTAAATAAATCTCATTGAGACGATTATTAGCTACTTGAGCACTTTTGATTTTCGGTTGCAAATTAATGATATTTTGCAACGGGTTCGTAAAATACGTTAACAAAGCATTGAAAGTCATCAATTGCCCCACCGTTAAAACCTTGTGCACAACCAAGATGGCTCCTACCCACAAAATAACCACACTCAATCCTAATTGCACAAACAGCTTCAAAGCTTGCTGTAATTGGTCGGCTTTTATATATTTCAAACTTTTTTCTAAGACATCACTAAATTCGTGGTCTATTTTTTGATAACTCTGGTGTTCGCTGGATAACGATTTGATGGTTTCCATACCATGCAAATCTTCAATAATTGTAGAATTTAATTGTGAATTACTTTCCATTTGCTTTTGATTCAACTTCACAAATGGCTTGTTAAATGACCAAATAATTACCATATAAACAGGTAATACCAACAAAGTAATGATAAATAATAGCCGGTTTTGGATTGTTAATACGACGCCCGTCAATAAAACAATTGTCAAATCTAATCCAATCGAAATAATGGAACTCGCTAAAGCATCGGTAATTTTACTAGCATCGTTAAAGCGCGAAATTACATCACCAGTCTTCCGAGTGGCAAAAAAGGACATGGGCAATTCAAACAAATGGCGCACATAATCCAACAAAATATCAACAGATAAATGTTGCCCCAAAACAGCTAACAAGCAATTTTGGATATAAGAAAACACTGCTTGGAAAACGTAGGCTACTAATAAGCCTATTGCAATAATGGACAAAGTGTTAACCAGTTGCTGAGGAATGTATGTATCAATCAAACTCTGCACAAAATAAGAACCTAGGATACTAATGATGGTGACAATCAAAGCCGCTAAGATAATTTTAGCTAAAAGCCGTTTTTGCTTAAAAATAACGGGAATAAATTGTAACAAAGATTCTCGCTGCTGATTCTGAACAGGGTGATAATCGGCTGTTGGTTGAAAAAATAAAGCCACCCCTGTCCATTCTTGTGCAAATTGTTGATAATCCATTTTTACTATTTTAACGGCTGAATTCGGATCCGCAATGGCAATATGATGTTTATTAGCCTTTAGCACTACATAATAATGTTCTAAATTACCTTTTTTCACAACATGTGCGATAAAGGGGTATGGAACTTGTTTAGTTTGAAATAAGGCCAGGTCCGCTTGAACAGCTTGAACATCCAAGTGAAATTGTTCGGCTGCTTTTTTTATTCCAAAAGCAGTGGTACCAGCCGTCGTAGTTTTCGTATACATCCGCAATTGAGCTAACGAAACGCGAGACCCATAATTTTTTAAAATCATCGCTAATGCTGCCACACCACAATCTTGCTCGTCGACTTGGGGTGTATAAATTCGTTTGATATTCAACATTTTTTATCCATTTCCATTTTTTATATTAATAAAAAGCAAACTGAATATAACTACTAAGCCTGCCTCAAACAAATATATGTTAATGAACTAATTTTAGACTAAATTGTTGCACTCGATCTTTAAATTGCACCGGATTATAGACATAATCTCGCGACAAATCTATAGCAATTTCTCGTCCATCTATCAACTTTAATTTTAAACTCATGGGATGCTTGCCCATCTGAATCGTTGAATACCACCACCCATACCTAGCTGTGGTTGGAATTAGCGTATCAAACTCAGGTTCAGAAACCAAATCACCATTAAGAGTTACGGCAGCAATCTGATCAAAAGTTAACTGTGTAGTTTGAGCGAACGGCCAAAAGAGCAAATACAATCTTGACCAAAAATTACGCATATCATAATAATTAATTTGATCATGCCCCATATGCAAATAGCCATAAATATGCGGCAAGCGATGAACATACCACAATAGGCACAACACCATAACTACCACAAATGTCACGATCCCAAAAGTTAAACCCAAAATATCTCCAATAATCAGACTAAAGATTAACCCCGTCAAAATACTTGTTAATAACGGTCGATAGGATGCTCTTTTTCCAAAAGTTAACATTGCATTATCTTCTTTCCAAAACAACACCTAATCTCAAATTACTCCTCATCTCAATTAATTGCAACTGTTTTCATAATCAACCACAAACTGGCTTAATTATTAAACCGTGCGCTTTTGCCAAAAACTAAGTGCCGCCACAGAATTAATAATATAATAAATATACTTGCCAACATTTGCAAAATTACCTTGCACGAAAGCTTTCATCAACTGCGCCAAATCGTAGACTAACCAAAATGGCCACTGCAAGGTCAATTTCATTGCATTCAAAATGTTAGACCCCATTGACAAGCCAAAAACAATCGTCGTAATCCAAAAGAGCACATTAGTTTGGCCGTGGTATCCTAAATAGTTCGTCAAAAAACTAAAAATGAAACTGGCAACAAAAATAACAATCGTCACCAAAATCCCCTTCAGGCCAGTTAATGGGGCAGCTGCTTGATACTTTTCACTGTGCGTCCATTTATTGATCGCTAAAACATAAATCAAAAAAGTAATTGGATACGTGATCACTGCTGCCTGATTTCCTAACAAGTAATCAATAACCCCTGACAAAATTGTATTGATAATCCCGACAACATTGCCCGCATTCAACATTCGTCCCGTCAAGCGTGTCGACATTACCGACAAAACTGTATTCAAAATACTAATGATGCCAAACGGAACAAATTGCGCCCAAGTACCCCAATGTGTCACATCGTTTAAACTTTCCGTTAAATATCCCGACGCCAAAGAAATGGCAACAACAATCGCGACACCTAACAAATCAAACCAAATAGATTTTGCTAATTTTTCCCACATATTCCCTTTTTATATACCTTCTTATAATTTAAATGTAGACTTCATTTGTAACTTAATTGGGGCATGATCTTGACGTTCGCCAGTGTTTACCACATTAAAAGCCGCAATTTGCTGGTTCAAACTTTCGGAAACTAAGTAATAATCAATGCGCCAACCTGAATTATTCACCTTAGCCGTTTTAGAAATTTGCGACCACCAAGTATAAACACCGGACTGGTCAGGATGTAAATAACGAAAAGTGTCTGTAAAACCTGCATGTAATAATAAAGTGAATTTTTGACGTTCTTCATCAGTAAAACCAGCATGATGATGATTAGCAGCTGGATGTTTCAGATCAATATCTCGATGAGCTACGTTAAAATCCCCCGACGCAATGACTGGCTTATGTTGATTTAATTTTTGTAAATAATCCCGATAGGTATCGTCCCAGAGCATTCGTTGAGGTAAACGATCTAATTTTCGACCAGAATTAGGTGTATAAACCGTGGTTACATAGCAATGAGGAAACTCCAAAGTAATCACACGGCCCTCCAAATCCATTGCCTCTGGAGCATTTAGTTTAGGATATGTCACATTGACCGGCTTAATTTTAGTAAACATCATCGTCCCTGAATAACCGCTACGGCCTGTACTTGATCGAACATAACGATAGTAACCACCAAACAATTCAGTTAAAGCATCCGCTTGTTTCGAGGTTAACCCTGATGGTCGCAATTTGGTTTCTTGGATGGCCAAAACATCTGGTTGTTCGGCTGCCAACTTCTGTAAAACCTGCCACGTCATTTCACCACGATTGGACTTATGTTCTACAGCAGCGTTAATACTATCAATATTCCATGAAATGAACTTCATCGACTTAACTCTTTTCTCAAATTTTATAACTTATTATACCCAAATTAAAAAAGATTAAGCAATAGTTTTTACTTAAGCAATTAATTATTCTATTTTTAAGACTCCATATGGAAACTTGGTTACTGGTAAAATTATTTGCCCCTGTTGTACGGTGATAAACTGTTTTGTTTCAAGGACCAAAACTTGGGATGAATGCGTTAATAAACGTGATAGGTTTAACTTTTGGCCCACAGATTGCTGTTTAAAAAACAAATACAATGTATGATTTTTTTTAGTACACAATAGCGGCGCGACCGCTCCAGCACGCGTTTCATAAACCGCTTCTCCAAACACCTGCAGCCAAGCTCCTAACTGTTGCATAATTTTCTGCGCTTCAACAGGAAAAGTTCCATCAGGCTTCGGTCCTATCCCTAAAACAACATTTCCCCCTAATGTAATGATTTTTACAATAGAATCTAAAATTTCAGCAAAACTCTTATACTTGTCATGAGGTACGTAACCCCAATTTTGAGCCAAAGTTAAATTACTCTCCCAAACTTTTTTAGGCGCAATATCCGGAATTTGTTGTTCAGGTGTTACATAATTTTCATATTGGCCACCGATTGTTCGATCAACAATCAACGTATCAGGTTTGATCGTCCTAATTTGAGTCACAATTTGGTCCATGTCTAATTGCTCATGGTTTTGACTATTAACCCAACCACCATCCAGCCACAAAATATCAATCGAACCATAATCTTGACAAATTTCCACTAATTGATTTTGCACATAGTTGTTAAATCGCTGCCAGTGCTTAGGATCCGTTTGTGGATCGTAACTGGCGTAACGTCCGCGTGGATTGGAGCCGGGAAGCCAATAATCTTCAGAATGCCAGTCAGCTTTAGAGTAATAAGCACCTGTTGCCAAACCGACTTGACGAAAAGCTTGATTTAAGTGTTTAAAGACGTCAGCGTAAGGATTTTTCGCAAAAGCCGAATCGTCAGCTGTTATTTTATAATCACTAAACTTAGTATCATACATATTAAAACCGTCATGGTGCTTGGTCGTGAAAAGTGTATACTTAAAACCTGCTGCTTTTAATTGTTGCGCCCAATCCTGGGGATCAAAGAACACTGGATTAAAATCATGATTTAAATTCCAATAATCATGACGCAAAGTCTGCAAATCAGCTCGCCAAGCACCGTTTTTGCGAGCCCAAGTATCTTCTTTAGATAACTGCCATGATTCGATAATCCCAGCTTGCGAGTACAGCCCCCAATGGATAAGAACACCCAATTTTTGATCTTGAAACCATGCTAATTTATCTCGTAAAATGGACGATAAATTTTGATAATTTTCTGCAACTGCAGCCTGATTTTTAACAATGTCTTGCCTAATTTTTTGATTCATTTATCTTCCTTACTAAAAATCTAACAACATTAATCCAAATTAGCACCATTACTTTGGATTACCTTTTGAAACCACCAATAACTTTGCTTCGGAATTCGCTGTAAATCACGCAAATCATGATTTGTTCGATTCACATAAACCATTCCATAGCGCTTATCCATATTACCCGATGAGCTCGGAATATCAATCAAGCCCCAGCCCAAATAACCTAACACTTGAACCCCATCTTCAAACATAGCATCTTGCAGTGCTTGCAAATGGGCTCGATGATATGCAATGCGGTAATCATCTTGTAAGATTTCACCATGATATTCTTCCCGTACTCCCAAGCCATTTTCGATCGGAAACATTGGTATGTGATATTGATTATAAGTTTTACTCAAGACATCCCGAAAACCTAACGGATCAATCGACCAACCCCACTCATTCACATTCAAAAATGGATTTTCTTTAGCACCATAATCCAAATACAAATTTGGAGCCATCCCCGCTGGGACTAAGCGACTACTAATTGTCAAACTTTGATAATAGCTAAAAGCAATAAAATCACTAGATAGCTGATTAAATAGTGCTTGATCACTCGTTTGCCAGTCTATATCAATTTGCTGGTTAGCGATAAATTGTTGAACTTCCGTGGAATATTTTCCATTGACAAACACATCCAAAAAATTTTTATTCATAAATTCATCAATTTGGCGCGCAAATAAATTATCCTTGGGGTCAGCAGATACAGGATAGACTTCACTATAAGCCAACATGCCACCAATCTGAGCATTCGTTTTGGCATGTAAATAATTGGCAATCTGAGCATGTGCTACAAACAAATGATGAGTAATTTTAAACAATTCCGCTGAGGATCTAGGACCATGAAGATAACCCGAAATTTTAAATCCTTGGGTCGTTAAATATAAATTTTGTTCATTAAAAGTTAACCAGTATTGGACTCGATCACCAAATAAATCAATCATTTTTTGAGCGTAACGCACAAATGCTTTTACAACATGACGATCAATAAAACCATTGTACTTTTCGGCTAAATGCAGCGGCATGTCAAAATGATAGAGACAAATCATCGGCTGAATTCCCCGTGCCAACAATTCATCAATCATACGTGAATAAAAATCAATTCCTTCAGAATTAAAATCACCGTCACCTTGCGGATTCACGCGACTCCAAGAAATTTGAAATCGGTAACAATTAATTCCTTGTTGAGCCATTAAATCGAAATCTTCAAGATAGCGATGATATTCATCAATCGCAACATGCCAATCAGAACTATGAGCCGTCGCTGGATATGTATCATAAACAGACTTACCTTTACCTCCCTCGTCAAAGGCACCTTCGGTTTGCATACTCGAAGTCGAATTCCCCCACAAAAATGATTCCGGCATTGTTCTCGACATACTAATCTTCCTATCCTTTCCATAATTTAAAGCGTTTCCAAATAAAATTATAAAAAAAGCTTATTCTTTTGTAAAGAATAAGTTTTTAATCAAACAATCATTTTCAAACTAAATGTCCATTTTTATAAACTCGTTTTTGAGCATATTCCATAGCGGTAATATCTTCCAATGGATTTTGATCTAGCAATAATAAATCAGCATTCTTGCCTACTTCTAAAGTACCATAAGCCTCATCAATCCGTAACAATTCTGCCGCATAACGCGTTGCTGCCTGTAAAGCTTGAGCATTCGTCGCACCGACGGAAACCAACAACGCCATTTCCTTTGCTGTGCCTGTATCAAACTGATTAAACGACGTGCCTGCGTCTGTCCCAACAACTATAGGTACCCCCAGTTTGAAAGCCATTCTCATATTTTGAAAAAAATCATCTTTGACTTGATCATTTTTACGTAACATATAATCAGGCAAAATACCTACACCTTGTTCAGCAATACAAGTTGGCGCATTGAGCGTAGGCACCAAAAATATATGATGATCTTTCATATACTGAGCTTGTCGTTCATCTAGATAAATTCCATGTTCAATAGAATCGACACCTGCTCGCAAAGCATTAGTAATGCCCTGATTACCTTGGGCGTGTGCAGCCACTGTCATATGCTTTGTATGTGCTTCTGCGACTGCCACACTCAATTCTGATTCACTTAATTCGATATCGTCAATCTCATCAGTGGCCGACATCACACCACCTGTCGCCATTACTTTAATATTTTTAACACCATGTTTGAATTCCTCACGAACAGCTTGACGCATAGCATCCTTGGAATCTACAAGATGTCCCCAAACAACTTCACCATGGGCGCCTTCAATAAGATCTCCGTGTCCACCAGTCATCGACATTGGTCGACCAGAAGCTATAATATCTGGACCGCTAATTTGACCTTGCTGAATCAAGCGAGCTAATTTGACATCAATTCCAAAGGCACTCCCACAATCTCGAATATAGGTCACACCAGCATTTAACAGCAATTTCAAATTGTGTAACGCATTGACGGTTACTTCACTCTCAGATAAATATTCTAATTTATTGGCATTAGGATCCCACATAATATGCGTGTGTGCGTTGATCAACCCGGGCAATAGATATTGATTTTTACCATCAACGACCGAATCTGTCGCATCACAAACAAACTGACCCGTACCCAATTCTGTAATTTTGCCTGTTCGGGGATCAAAACCTAGATAAGCATTTTCTTCAAACTGCTCATGCAAACCATCAAACAGAGAAATATTTTTAATAAAAGTTGTCATTAATTCTCCCTAACCTCAGCCATAGCCAATTTAAAAGACTTTGTTACCATGCTGATAAACTGCCTTGTCTACTTGTTGAACAGCCTTAATATCAACTAAAGGATTACCATCCAAGACTAGAAAATCAGCATACTTGCCTGTCTCTAAAGTTCCATACTCGTCATCAATTTTCAATAACTGTGCCGCTGAAGATCCTGCTGCCACCAGTGCTTGATAATTAGTTGCCCCAACGCTAACCATCAGCTCTAATTCTTTAGAAGCTTCACTGAAACGATTGAACGGTGTCCCAGAATCAGTCCCAAATGAAATTTTTACACCGGCTTTAATAGCTGCGCCAACCCGTTCAAAATACGTATCCAAAAAAGAACGCGCTTTATCTAACATATATTGGGGTAATTTACCGTCACCATATTTTGGAATAGTATATCCAGCAATCAAAGTTGGTGTTAAATAAATACCTTTATCAATCATCAATTGAATATCTTCATCAGTCACATACGAACCATGTTCAACAGAGTCCACGCCCGCCACAACTGCATTATGAATTCCCCGTGCGCCCTCTGCATGTGCTGCAACTGTCATATGCTTAGAATGCGCTTCTTCAACGGCAACCTGAAGCTCTTCCAAACTTAATTCAGTATCATCAATCTGATCAGTAGCTGACATCACACCACCTGTCGCCATCACCTTAATATTTTTTGCACCCCATTTAAAGGCTGTACGTACGGCTTTACGCATTTCATCAGGCGAATCCGTTAAATAGCCCCAAGTCTGACTACCATCCCAGCCTTCAACAAAATCGCCATGTCCACCAGTCATCGACATTGGGCGTCCCGATGGAATGATTTGTGGTGCAGTAAAACTATAAGTACCTTGGGCCGCCATTTTAGCTAATTTAATATCAACATCAAAGACACTGCCACACTCTCTGGCCGTGGTAACGCCACCCTTTAATAATTCTTTGAAATTATGCAAAGAAGCCACGGTGGCCTCGGTTTCTGATAAGTACTCCATTTCGTTACCAACCGGATCCATCATGGCATGCGTATGCACATCAATCAACCCTGGCATGACATATTTACCATCCAAGTCAATCACTTGATCGGCAGTTGGCACATTTTCTTTAGTCCCACTAGCCGTTATTTTGCCAGTCTCATCAATCAAAAACCAAGCATTAGGTATCACTTCATTGGTTGTGCCCGTGAATAAATTGGAATTTTTAAATAAAGTTTTCATCAAAAACATCTCCTAAATCAAATCTAACTTGTTGATTACATATTAAAATAACACTTTTTCCTGTTGAAGTCATCATTGCCAAATTAATTTTTTGCAGTATAATTTATTAGAAGAAATTAGATTATTTTATCTGTTTTAATTTTTAACATAGGGGGAAGCGTTATGAAATTTGTCATTTCTTTATCCGTAGTCATGTTATTCATGTTTATCGGCGAATGGGTTTCTACAGCAACTAAATCATATATACCATCCGTTTTTGTCAGTGCAGTGCTTTTTGTAATCGGTTATTGGACTATTTTACCCAAAACCGTCGTTGCAGATGCCAGTTTTGGTCCAACATTTTCCGGTGTCTGTATTTCCCTTTTATTAGTTCATTTAGGAACCTTAATGAATCTAAAAGAATTATTACAACAATGGAAAGCTGTTTGTATTGCCTTATTAGGCGTGCTAGGGACCATTATTTTAACTTTAACTATTGGCACTTGGCTATTTAGCTGGCGTACAGTCATTGCAGCAATTCCGCCATTAACAGGTGGTTTAGTCGCCGCGCTTTTGATGAGTGATGGCTTGAAGGCTGTCCATGCAACTTCTTTAATCGCTTTGCCCGTCGCTATGTTCGTTATTCATTCTGTCATTGGCTATCCGCTAACATCCTTTATGTTAAAAAAAGAGGGTCGGCGTGTCGCTAAAGAATATCGGGCTGGTAATTTAACAGCTATTGCTGACAATAATTCAAGTAAGGCAGATACTGAAACAAACAAAAGTCGCAACTTTCTAGGATTACCAAATGAGTACCAAACCTCCGCATTCATTATCTTTCGTGTCGGATTAGTAGCCATCTTGGCTAATGGTTTTACCCTCTTAATTCACAACACAATTAACGCCAATGTAATTTGCCTAATCTTTGGTGTCATCGCACATCAATTAGGATTTTTGGAAACTAATTCCTTAAACAAAGCTGGCGTCTTTCAATGGTTGATGTACGGCTTGTTAGCATATATCTTTTCGCAATTAAATATTACAACACCAGCAATTATGGGACACGTCATCATCCAAATTATTGTTTTAATTTTGTTAGGTCTTTCAGGAATGTTTTTAGCTTCATGGATCTTAGCCAAGCCATTTGGAATGAGCGGTCCCATGGCTTTCGCATGTGCATTAACTTCACTCTTTGGTTTCCCAGCTGATTATATTTTAACCACTGAAGTCTGTCACAATGTTGCAGCCGATGCAAAAGAAGAAGCTGTTTTACTAGATCAAATTTTACCCAAAATGTTAGTCGGCGGCTTTGCCACCGTTTCGGTAGCTTCAGTTATTATTGCTTCCGTATTTTTAAAACTTTTATAGTTGTCGTTACAGATATACCAAATATCAAAAAATCCTTGAAACTTGGCAACAGTTCAAGGATTTTTTATCATCTTTAATTATGTTCACCACTGCGATGACCATGATAATTTCGTGGGCGCCCACCAGCTTGTACATAATGCATCCGATAATACTTATCTAGATTTTGGAAAGCCTGCTGATATTTTTGCCAAGCATGTAAAGTTCGCAAATATTTAGCACCCTGGACTAAAGCTGTTCGCAAATTAGTTAATGCTTGATAAACTGGCTGAACGTACTTTAAAATCTGATAACCACGTTTAATATACATATTGCGATGCCGGATTGCATGAATAATCGTGACCAACTCCCCTGCCTGAGGGCGCTCTGATAAATCTAATTGGGCCAATTGCTCCACCAAAACTTGTAGCGGTGAGACAAATTTTTCAGCCAAATTCACTTGACGAGCTTCTTGAATCAAATTCTCTAGTAAATCTACTACATTTTTTCGACCATAAGTCCGATATTGACGATAACTTTTAAATGGACCAGTTCGTAAACCTTTGATTTGCTTTTTAACATCATCGACTTTTTTCGTAGCAGGAGGGAGCTGTCGATTAAAAGTTAGCAATTGTTGACGTAATTGATTAACCAATTTCTGATCTTGATTTTGCTGTTCTTGATAATGATGTAATTTTTCCAAATAATTGGGAACTTTTTGTTTTAATTGCTGATATCCAGCTATCAGATGCAGAATTTTGTCATTATTATTAATCTTTTTCATCACGATCAATTCCCACTAACTTAATTTCCGTACGCGGATAATCTTTTTCATTCAATTTCAATGCATTAATTCCTACAATCCGACTATCACGAACCTTTAAATCCTTAAAAATACTATCCAAAATAGCCTTCTGTAAATTATCAATGTCTGGTGCCGCTTTACGTAATAAACTTTTAACTTGCTTTTGATTTTTAGGAACCGCCAAATAAAAAACAACCTCCGCCAAGGTGCCAAACGGAGCATTAACTGTTTGATAAAATTCATCATTGTACAACTGATGATCCACCAAATACTGCTGTACATCATGCATATAATCAAAGTAACGTGTTGGATAGTAAGTAATTGTACGCTTCTTACCACCGGTAGTAATTTGTTTGAACTGTGGTCGTGGAGTAGCCATAGGTGCGATAGGAATGACTGCGTGCCACTCACTCATGGTTAGTCACCTCAGTTTTATATTTAATGTAACGATTTTGTTTAGACTGTGACCAACTCTGAAAAATTTTTTGTTGTTGATCATGGTCACTCTTTTCTAAGCGTAATAATTTAGCAAAATCCAACTGTTCTGTGGATAAACCCCAACCTTGCTTTTTCAAAGTTTGATTCAATAACGTCTCTTGCTCGCTCAAATCAATCCGATTCAGTGGCTGATTTTTCTTTTGCAGCAGTTCTTTGTACTGACGCCAATCTTCATTCGCTAAATCAATCAGTGTTTGAATCTGTGAGAGAGAAAATAAATCTTCTAATTTACCAGTTTTTGTTTGGATTTTTTTAATATAACGCAACACAGTGCTCTTGCTTAAATTAGTTTGCTGAATAACTTTCGTCCGATTAGCGTCTTTAACTAACCAATCACTCAAATGTTGCTTAGCACTATCACTAAAACGAATCTGCGCAATTTTTCGTGGTTTGCTCATCACGGCGCCTCCTCTACAATTGAAAATCAATTATATACTACCAGCAACTGCCAACATACAATTAATGCAAAAAAGAGCCTTTCAGCTATCCAAATTGCTTATCCTAATCAAATTCCACACTCCATTGTGCGTTAAAAACTTGCTGCGGTTGTAAAATATTAATGCCAAACTTATCTACTAATTGTCCGCTAGTACTTGCTACATCAGCTATGCCCCACCAAGGTTCTAAGCAAACAAAATCTGCAGTTTGTGGATAAGGTGACCAAACTCCGAAATACGGAGCATTACTAGTCAAACTAACTTTTTTACAATTATTTTGCCATAATTCATAACTATTAAGACCACGATTTTCAAAAATCCAAGCATCTTTTTCAAAACTCGTTCCATGAAAATAGATTTTGGCTTGGGGTTGTTGTCTTGTAGTTAAATCAACTAAATTAGCCGTATTTAACGCAAACTGTCGCAAATTTTCGGGATGCTTGATTACCAATTGAGCACCTGATTGTTGATATGCAAACATAAAACCAGGATGACCACCTACTGAAAAATACATGGCCTGCTGATCTAAATTTTGAACACTATAATTAACCTGCAAACCATTATTTTTTAACACAAACGCAATTTGCAATGAAAAACTAAATGGATAATTATCTATTGAATGCGGCGCAACTTTTAATTCAAATGTCACCGCTCGTGCATTGTGTGACAAAACTTGAAACTCCAAATCACGGGCAAAACCATGCTGATTCATCTGGTAAACGCGATTTTTGTATTGATATTGATTATCTTTCAAACGACCCACAATTGGAAACAAAATTGGCGCATGCCGTCCCCAAATCTTTGGATCGGCTGTCCAAATTCTTTCCGTCGCCGTTTGATCCAAAATACTCAGAATTTGCGCACCTAAGCTATCAATTTGAACAGTTAAATCAGCATTCTTTAACGTAATGACTGTCATTAGTTACATCCTATAAAATATATTTCGTTAAATCACTGTCGCTGGCAATTTTACCCACTTTATCTTCAACATATTCCTGCGTAATTAAAATATCGCCCATTTGCATATCGGGAGCTTCGTACATAATATCAGCCAAGACATTCTCCAAAATAGTTGCCAATCGGCGGGCACCTATATTTTGATTTTCGTGATTCACTTGATTTGCAATTTTAGCAATCGTTTCAATTGATTCTTGCGTAAAGGTTAGTTTAATGCCGTCACTACCGACTAAAGCAATATACTGTTTCACTAAAGCATTGTCTGGTGATGTCAAAATCCGAATAAAGTCAGCTTCAGTTAAATCATTTAATTCAACACGAATCGGGAAACGACCTTGCAATTCCGCAATAAGATCACTCGGTTTGCTTTCAGCAAATGCACCGGAACCAATAAAGAGCATATGATCAGTTTGCACACTACCATATTTGGTTTTCACACTAGAACCTTCGACAATTGGTAAAATATCTCGCTGCACACCTTCACGCGAAACTTCACCAGAATTTTTCTTATTGCCAGCCGTAATTTTATCAATTTCATCAATAAAAATAATTCCATCATTTTCTGCTCGTTGAATAGCTGCTTGATAAATTTGATCATGATCAACCAATTGAGCCGATTCTTGCTCAATCAAAACCTCGCGTGCTTGACTCACAGGCAAAGTACGCTTAATTTTCTTCTTGGGAAGCATTGCATCCATTGCATTATTCAAGTCAATACCCATCTGACCCATCAAGTCATTCATCGGATTGACTTTATTATTCTCAGGAACTTCAATTGTAACTTCTTCATCTTCCAATAATCCACGATCTAATTGTTCTTTAACGCTCAAACGCTGGTCACGAATCTCATCTGTAATTTCTTCTTCTGATTGTTGCCACTCTTGTGGGGCTTTACCTTGACTTAAAGAATTCAATATTGACATATAGTCAGGAATTCCCTGACGAGATCCACTTTTTGACTCAGCTTTTTGCGCCGGCACCAATAATTTCACCAAAATTTTATCCGCTTGTCGGGCCGCTTGTGAACGTACTTCACGATAACGTTGTTTCTCTTCCATTTTGACTGCGACATCGACCAAATCGCGAATCATGGATTCCACGTCACGTCCCACATAGCCAACTTCCGTAAATTTGGTAGCTTCCACCTTGACAAAAGGTGCCTGAACAATGTCTGCTAACCGTCGCGCAATTTCCGTTTTCCCAACACCTGTAGGCCCGATCATTAATAAATTCTTGGGTGTAATATCTTTTTGCATTTGTTGCGATAATTGTGTCCGTCGATAGCGATTATATAAAGCTATCGCCACCGAACGCTTGGCCTCATCTTGTCCAACAATATATTGATCTAAAGCTTGAACAATTTGTTTAGGGGTCATTTGTTTAGCCATCTACGTGTCCTCCTAAATTTGATCCGTCAAAATTTGCTGATTTGTAAAAATATCAATCCCTGATGCAATATTTATTGCCTCGTATGCAATTTGCTGTGCTGTCAAATCAGAACTATGGCGAATCATAGCAATCGCAGCCGCTTGTGCAAAATTACCACCAGAGCCGATCGCAATCACGTCTTCATCGGGTTCAATGACTTCTCCATTACCAGAAATTAACAATAGATCCTCCTTATTAAAAGCAATCATCATTGCCTCTAATTTTTGTAAAGTCGGATCTTTACGCCAATCTTGAGCTAATTCAACCGCTGAACGTTTTAAATTTCCGGCATAAGTTTGCAGTTTTTTTTCAAACCAATCTTCCAAGGTGAACGCATCTGCAACGCCACCCGCAAAACCAATAATTACTTGATCTCCAAAAATCCGCCGGACTTTATGAGCAGACGCCTTCATCACTGTTTTTTCTCCGGCAGTCACTTGTCCGTCACCTGCAATCGCAATCTTATTTTGATGTCGAACCGCACAAATTGTTGTCATAACTTACCTCAACTTTTGATAATTATTAATTTTTAAAACAAAAACACCGTAATTTACTTCTTTACCATACCATAAAGTAAAACTACGATGCCAACGTTTCTTATTTTTGAATTTCTTCTTGATAATCGTCATTAGGACAGATCACCCGCCGACCGCCTTTAACTTTCTTCTCAACTAAATAATGACCATCTTTAGGACAATCTCGCCCAATCGGCTTATTCCAATCTACAAAATCACAATCCGGGTAACGAGAGCAACCATAAAAAATCCGATTCTTTTTGGATTTACGCTCCACAACTTGCCCCTCCTTGCACTTGGGACAAACTACGCCAATTTCTTTGACAATCGCTTTCGTATTACGACAATCCGGAAAACGACTACAAGCGATAAACTTGCCGTAACGGCCCAACTTAATCACCATGGGTGCGCCACAAATGTCACAGTCCATGTTAGCTGGCTCATCTTTAATTTGCAGTTTCTCAATTTTCTCATCAGCGTCTTTCAATTCTTTGGAAAAAGGCTGATAATATTCATCCACTACTTTAGTCCAATTTTCCTTACCGACTTCAATGCCATCTAATTCATTTTCTAAATTTGCCGTAAAATCAACATTAACGATATCTGGAAAATACTGCTCAATCAAATTATCAACAATTTCGCCTAGTTCTGTCGGTTCAAAACTGCGACCATTCAATTTAACATAATAGCGCTTTTGAATTGTATCAATCGTTGGAGCATAAGTTGAAGGACGACCTACACCATTTTCTTCTAACGTTTTAACCAATGATGCTTCCGTAAAACGAGCCGGGGGTTGTGTAAAATGCTGTTCAGGATTAGTTTCGACCATCTTAACCTTTTGACCTTCGGTTAAATCAGGTAACCAATTATCCTTCGTTTTTTGATCATCTTTATATAACTTCAAAAAACCGTCAAATTTAATTTTGGAACCATTAGCGCGAAACTGAACATTATTTTGGTCAATCGTCACCGTCATTGTATCCAAAATAGCAGGCGTCATTTCACTAGCTAAAAAGCGATTCCAGATCAGTGTATACAACCGCATTTGATCACGCGTTAAAATTTTTGCCAATGATGCTGGTGTACGTTGCAATGAAGTCGGACGAATTGCTTCATGGGCATCTTGCGCCCCTTCAGGATTCTTAGTCGCATGGACCTTCGTTGCCGCATATTCAACACCATATTCTTTTTGCAAAAATTGCGACGCTTCGTGTTTGGCCACAGCCGCAATTCTTGTTGAGTCGGTTCGCATGTACGTGATTAAGCCTACACTACCTTGTCGTGAACCTAAATTAATTCCTTCATATAATTGTTGTGCCAACATCATCGTTTTACGCGTCTTAAAATTTAACTTACGATTAGCCTCTTGTTGTAAAGAGCTCGTTGTAAAAGGCGCTGCAGGATAACGTTTACGCTCCTTTTTAACCACTTTCGTTACTTCAAACGACGCTTTTTGATCTAATAGTTGTAAAACTTCTTGAACATCAGCTTGTGACTTTAATTCTTTCTTCTTTTGGTTAACACCATAAAAATTAGCTGCAAACTGATTCTTTTTTAATCTTCCGGCTTGAAAACGACTAGGAATTGTCCAATACTCTTCCGGTTGAAAATTACGAATAGCTTTTTCGCGATCAATCACTAGTTTTAAAGCCACTGACTGAACACGTCCTGCACTCAAACCTTTTTTGACTTTTTGCCATAAAATGGGACTAATTGAATAGCCTACCAAACGATCCAAAACACGTCGTGCCTGTTGAGCATCAACTAAGTCCATATCGACACTGCGTGGATGCTTAAACGATTCTTTGACCGCGTCTTTTGTAATTTCGTTAAAAACGACACGATTACTATCATCTAAATCTAAACCCAAGATATGCGCAACATGCCAGGCAATTGCCTCTCCTTCACGATCCGGATCGGCTGCCAAATAAACTTTTTTAGCTTTTTTAGCTTCTTTTTTTAATTCTTTAATAGTATCTCCTTTACCACGAATGGAGATATAAGTTGGTTCATAATTATGTTCAATATCAACGCCCATCCGACTTTTCGGTAAATCGCGAATATGGCCTTTACTAGCTAAAACTTTATAATTACGTCCTAAATATTTTTCAATTGTTTTAGCTTTAGCAGGTGATTCCACGATTACTAAATTTTTTTTCGCCGGTTTGCGTTTGGTTGTTTTTGAGCTAACCAAAACGAAGCTCCTTTCATAAATCAAGTCGCTTCACATAATATGCTAGTCGTTTCCTATTTGTCAAATCTTTTTCGTTAATCTCGGAGTTCATCTATTAAATCTTGCGCCGAAAAGTAGGGCCTTGCGCCAGCCGCAATTAGCTCATTACACCCCTTAGATAATGAACTATCCAACGGTCCTGGGGCCGCCCAGACGTTGCGATTTTCTTGCAAGGCCAACTGAGCCGTAATTAAACTACCACTGCGCTTTTTAGCTTGCGTTACTACGAGTGTTTCGCATAATCCAGCAATAATTCGATTGCGTTGCGGAAAAAAATATTTCCGTGGATTAGTGGTTGGTGGATATTCGGACAAGAGTAACCCCCTTTTGCTAACTTGTTGCTGTAAGCTTTGATTCTGCGCTGGATAATAATAATCAATACTATTACCGACCACTGCAATGGTTTGACCATTTTCATCCAAAGTTACCTGATGACACCAACTATCCGCACCTTGCGCTAAACCACTGACTGTCACAATATCTTGGCGGACAAGGGTAGGAACCAAACTACGCACAACCGTTTGCGTGTAACGATTACTCTGACGTGCCCCCACAATGGCAACGGTCGTTTTTTGCAATAATTGCAAATTACCTTGATAATATAAAATAGCCGGTGGATTATAGATTTCACGTAATTTTTGCGGATAAACTGAATCCAAAAATGTTATCATGGCAGGAACCTGACTAGTATCTTGGTTAAAAACTTGATCAAATAAAATTCGTTGCTGATCTTTCAACTGACTACGCACATAGTGAAACAATTGCTCTATATTCATTTTTTCTTCGACCGCTAATTGGCAAACTTTGAGCAATAATTGATTGCTCACACAACGTGTCTTGGATAATTGATATAAAAATGTTCGTAATGACATATAAAAAACAACTCCATAATTTTTTTAAAATTACGGAGTTTAACCTAAATAATTTTTAACTGGCGCAAATGTTTTTCGATGAATCGGACAAATACCTTGTGTTTTTAAACCTGCTAAATGAACTTTAGTTCCATAGCCAGCATTCTGTTCAAAACCATATCCAGGATAGAGCTGAGCGTATTTCTTCATTAATTCATCACGATAAACTTTCGCAATAATACTAGCTGCACCAATAGAAACGCTACGCGCGTCGCCTTTGATCAGCTTTGTTTGTGCAATGGAAACAGGCACATGCATGGCATCTACTAGTAAGTGGGCAGGTTTTTGAAATAAGCCTGCGACTGCCTTAGCCATTGTTAATTCCGTTGCATGATAAATATTTTCTTGATCAATTAATTCTGGACTACCGACTGCTACACTGATATCAACTGCTTGCGCCACAATTCGTGTGTACAAAGTATGACGTTTTTGATCACTTAATTGCTTGGAATCATTAATTTCCAATAAATCAATTGTTGGTGGCAAAATAACCGCGGCCACGACGACTGGTCCCGCTAAAGGACCGCGCCCTACCTCATCAATCCCAGCCACTAACTGTCGGCGTTGCCAAAAAGGCTGTTCAAAGTGTTCCCGTTCGACAAAAGAAGCTTGCAACGCTTGCTCTTTTTGCAGTCGACGTTGATGCTGTTTCACAATTTGCTGTACGCCTTGACGTGAATCTTGGGCCAACTGATACCAGTCATCCACAGTTAATTCTCGTAACTGCAGTTCCGTTTTGATTTTTGTAATACTTAATTTTGACCAATCATTCTCCATTAACTTGCACCCGATCTAAAGTATATTGTCCCAGTAAACCTTGACGGATATCTTGAATTATGCGGCGACTCGCCCGCTCAAAATCATCATTTCCTGTCCATTTTTGAGTCAAATATACTAACAATTTGGCTGGTGGCAAGACCAATTCTTGTTCTGTCAACTGATAATTCGTTTGTAACCTATCAGGATATTCATGTTGCCAAAATTCCAGCGCATACACAGCTAAATCCTGCACTGGAATGAGTCGATCACTAATTGCCCCTGTCAAAGCCAAATTATATCCAACTTGTTCATCGTCAATCTTAGGCCACAAAACTCCCGGTGTATCTAATAATTCCAAATTAGAAGTTGTTTTTAACCAATTTTGGTTTTTAGTTACACCTGGCTTATTGCCTGTCACTGCAACTTTTTTACCGACTAATTTATTCAAAATAGTCGACTTGCCGACATTGGGAATACCAATACACATTGCCCGAAGTTTATAATTACGAACACCACTTTGTTGGTATTTTTGAATCTTGGCCTGCATCAACTCTTGGACCGCAGATTGAATAACTTGAAGCTTATTTGTATGCTGCGCATCCAAAGCCAGTGCCATTTGTTGCTGTGCTTGCAAATCGCGTAACCATTGCTGCGTCATTAGTGGATCAGCCAAATCCGCTTTATTCAAAATAATAATCCGCTGTTTAGCTTTAATGATTTGCTCTAAAACCGGATTAGTGGATGATTGTGGTAAACGAGCATCACGAATTTCTAAAACTAAATCCACTAATTTTAATCGATCTTGAATCTGATTCTTGGCCTTATTCATGTGACCTGGATACCATTGAATCTGCATCTATTGCTCCTTTAAGCTCTGCAAAGCTTGACGTTGCATCGGATCGTCCTTTTGAGCTTTATCCATTAACACTTTAGTCAATGACTGCCGTGTAGCCAAATCTAATTGTCCTGTTGTTGGTAACTGTTGCTGACTTTGAAAGGTTGTCAATTGCTGTACTGTTTGCTCATCCAAAGTCCCGTTGACTGGAACTGTTTGCCCTAATGCCACCAAAATCTGTTGAGCAACCTTAACATCTGAGCTCTTTTCGTTAACTTTAATTATCTTTTGACTAGTAAAATTCTTAATATTTAAATAATCTGGATACAAAACTTTGATTGAAGGCGTTAACCCCTTATGATTAATCCAGCTACCATTCGGAGTTAACCATTTAGCCGTCGTAATCTTCATTTCCGAATTTGAACTTAATGGACTAAGTGTTTGCACGACACCCTTACCAAACGTTTTTTCACCAATAATTTTAACACCTGCCGATTGTTTCAAGGCAGCCGCAAAAATTTCAGCAGCACTAGCAGTTCCCTTATCAACTAAGACAACCGTGGGCAGTTTGAACTTATAATCATTCAAATATTTTTTATTAGCATAATAACTTTTCTTCCCATCAATCCGCGAATCCATTGTCATGATTTTGCGCCCATTTGACATAAACATACTGGATGCTGCAATCGCCTGATCCATCACGCCACCAGGGTTATTACGCACATCAATAATCAATTTTTTGGCACCTTTGCGTTTTAACTTTTGAATTTGCTGCTTCAACTCTTTAGCAGTGTGCTCGGAAAATTGGGTAATCGTAATCTCTCCAATTTGCTTATCGTTTTTATCTAAATTACTCATAACCGTTGCAACTTTAATTGGTGCCCTAGTAATTACCTTATTAAAGGTTTGATTACCCCGACGAATTTGTAAATGTACTTTTGTCCCTGCTTTGCCACGCGTTAAAGAAGAAGCTTGATCTACTGTCATTTTCTTAGTTGATCGCTGATTAATCTTAACAATCAGATCCTTAGGTTTCAACCCCGCTTTAGCCGCGGGAGATTTAGCCGTCGGTGCTACAATCTGAATTCCTTGAGTTCCTTGTTCAATCGTGGCACCAATTCCCGAAATTTTGCCAGAAATATTGCTATTAAAAGAATCTTGCTCTTGATCTGCCATAAATTCTGAATAAGGGTCATCCAAAGAATCAACCATCCCCTTAATAGCACCATTAACCAATTTTTTAGATGATACTTTTTTATAATAACTTTGGCTGATCGTGTTATACACTTGCTGCACTTGTGCAAAATTATTACTACTTGAAGTGGAACGGTTAATCGTACAGATTAAAACCACAAAAGTTCCAATTACCCCCAATAATATCCCGCCTAAGAGCGAACAAAACAAAGTGATCCATGAAAATTTTTTCTTCATACTTCTTCTCGATTCCTTAATTAAAGTGTGCCTCTGATTCTTGATATTGCCGAAAAGCATCGTCATAAATATCCATTGATGGCAAATAAGAACCATTCAATTCCAAATATTCTGAAATCACAGCATAATCTTGTGCTTGTTTTGGAAAAGTTTGATCAAAAAACGCTGATTCCGCAAAATGTGCCAACAGACTAGAACTGTTAGGATCACGCTGCGTCATCAAATACTGATAGAAAGATTTTTGCATGATTACTCCTAAAATTTACTTGAATAAACACTCACAACAATTTTATTTCTTTTTAAATTCAACTGTTTAACCTTAAAATAAAAGCCATCACTCGTTTGGTAACGTTGCAAATGAATCTTAATCAACTGCTTATGACTATCAACTGTCACCCAGCTAGGAAAATGGTAATTACCACCTACATAACCTAAAACAAAACCTAACGGAATGCCTAAGCTGCCGAGCTTTAAACGACGAGCTTTCAATTGAACTCCACCAGACTCATCCGGATAAGGATCTGTTTGCAACGTAAATCCAATTTTAGAACCCAACAAATCAGCACTGCCAATTAACGAAATATGCTGATCAAATTGTAAATGATACTTAATATCTTTGCTATTTAAATATTCAGAAATATAGTGATTGGCTAAGCGTTGGGCTTGCCGTTTGTCTAACGTCACTTGAAAAACCGGTTTGTGATTGGCAGTTGCAGGTACCGTACTTTTGGAAACAAGCGCTGAGCTAACAGGGCATGTAACCTGATACCAAATAACTCCACCACCAATTAACAAAATTCCAATTAACAATAAAAAGGCCCATTTCCACCAATTATGCTTTTGCTCTGTGCTCCGTCTCATGATAACTTAAGCCACTCTTTCTTGGTATTTTTCATTTGCTGCCACAGCTTCTGTGTCATTATCTGATATCCCTTATGATTCGGATGAAAATAATCTTTGGTATAAAGCAGTGGATTAATAGTCGTTTGCTCTTTTTTAGAGTACTTAACTTTTTTAGGATTAGCCAATGCTGAAACATCTACAAAATGCATGCGATAATTATCACGAGCAATGTCTTGACTAGCTTGATTCCAAGCTATAACTGCCTGCTTAACACTTTTAGCTTTTTTGACATAAATTGCAAATGGATTATAAATACCAATTAAGTAAATCGGAGCCCGTTCATTGTAGCGCCGTATCAACATAATCATTTGAACCATTTGTTTCACATAATGATCTTTGGCTTGCTGAAACTGTTCTTGTGATAATTTTAATCCGCGTTTTTGCAAGACATGCATTATATCATTGCCCCCAGCAGTAATCGTAATTATATCACTTTGTTTGATTGCTTTAATCAGCGCCGGCTTATCTCGCACACGTTGCAAAATTTGTGTACTAGTTTCACCACTAATTCCAAAATTTTGAACATGCACTGGTCGCTGACTAGCTTTTTTCAGCGGCTTTTTAATTAACGATGTATAACCACCATGATGATGATCTCCGATTCCGTAAGTTAAAGAATCGCCTACTGCGACTACATTGAGTGGCTTTTTAGCCGCAAAAACTGAATGAGTGAAACCAAAACTCAGACCAATTGTCAGAATCAAGCTCACAATTATCTGTTTAATTATCCGCAAAATATACTCCTTAAATTAAAGAAAAAGCTGATTCATCTCTCAGCTTTACTTTTTACTTATTGCCGGTAAAAAATTATAGCAAACGCCCCTTCACCCGTATGCGTCATAATAATCGGACTAGTTAATTCAATAAAAGGTTTAACATTAGGACATTTCTGCTGCAATTCTTGTGCAATTTGTTCGGGAAATGTTTTATCACTAACATAAGACATTCCCACTTCAGAAATCCGATCACTATCGGTTTCAATGCGTGATAAAGTTTCTGCCACAAAACGTTTGATAACTTTCACTCCACGTCCCTTACGAGCAATAGATAACTTGTTATTTTTAACCTGCACAACAACATCAATATTCAATAAAGAAGTTAATGAAGCCGCCACTTTGCCCAAACGACCACCCTTAATAATATTCTCAGGATGCGGAATACAAACATATAATTCCATGTTGTTGACAATTTCCTGAACTTTAGCTACCAGCTCCGACATTTGAGCACCTTTTTGAGCCATTTTAGCAGCTTCAATTACTTGAAAAGCCATCCCACGATCCGTGGAACCACTATCAATCACGGTTACTTTTGCGTCACTCAATTCTGCAGCTTGTCTGGCTGCATCAACAGTCCCACTTAACCCTTTGGTTAAAGTGATCGCCAAAATTTCACTACCATCTTCACCCAGTTGGTTAAACGCATCTAAAAAACGACCAATCGGCGGTTGACTTGTTTTGGGAAAATTAGTACTAGATAACATTTCATCAGCAAATTCTTGACGTGTAATGTCATGACCATCAATATATTGCTTACCGTCAATTGCTACGGTTAAAGGAACAACTGTAATTTGATATTGATCAATTTCTGCTGATGTTAATTGTACAGAAGAATCTGTTAAAATTTTGACATTCGCCATTTTTATCCTGCCTTTATCATTTATATTATTTAAGCTATAATTTTTTTAGAATTGTTTGTTACTTACAAAATTGTATCAAACGTTTCTTAAATTCGCACATCTATTATTCAAGGAGCATATCAGATGTCTAAACTTTTTTCCGCACCTCAAAATTCTACCAAAGTTTATCGCATAACTAACGAAATCTTTAGTGCTATAACCCATGGGATCGGTATTATTCTATCAATTATCGGCACTATTTTGTTGATGATTAAAATTTTTCATCAAGCCCATCCCAGCGCATTAGCTATCGTTGCCTATTTAATTTATTGTTTCACGCTAATTTTTTTATACCTATGTTCAACTTTGTTTCATAGTTTATATTTTACTCGTGCTAAACATGTCTTCCAAATCTTGGATCATAGTTCCATTTTTTTGCTGATTGCTGGAACCTATACACCATTTTGTTTACTAGGAATTCCAACACCGTTGAATTGGATTCTGCTGAGCATTATTTGGTTGACCACAATCGGTGGCATTATTTACAAAATTTTTAACCTTGGCAGTCATCCCATCATTGACACCAGCCTTTACGTAATTATGGGCTGGATGGTTATTATTGCAATGAAACCCTTAAGTAATTCAATGGGATGGAACGGCGTGCTTCTTTTATTTTTGGGTGGCGTGGCTTTCACGATCGGCGCTCTTTTATATTCCATGCGGGGTATTAAATATATTCACGTTATCTGGCACGTTTTTGTCATGCTGGGCACAACCTTAATGTTTATAGCCGTCTATTTATATCTCTAGATTCTTACGACGATATAACAAAAATTCATGAGGCCATAAATTAACTTTATCCACAGTCCCTTGAGTTCTCTTGATCAACTCAAATTGCGAATAATCAATGGGAATCATCCAAGTGTCACCCACAAATTGTGCTGTAATTTGTGTTACATATAAATACTGAACTTCCGATAAAAACATTTGAAATAAAGCCGGCCCGCCAAAAATAAACACTCGCGAATCATGCGCAAATAGTTTTTGCAACTGTACTTTTGAGTTAGCAACTTGGATATTTTTTTCATTACTAAATTTTTGCGGCTCATGACTCAAGACCAAATTTTTGCGTTGCGGTAAAGCGCCATTAGGAAAACTTTGAAACGTTTTGGCGCCCATCACGATTGTACTATTCAGAGTCGTTTGCTTTAAATAATGTAAATCAGCAGGTAAAGACCAAGGCAAATGACCATTTTGACCAATCAAATGATTTTGATCTTCCGCCCAAATAAATGCCAACATCTAAATTTCTCCTCCCTAAACAGCCACTGGAGCTTTAATACTCGGTGCAGGATGATAATCTTTCATTTGAATCTGCTCCACGCTTAGATTATCCACCGCCGTAATCTGAGGATCTAACCATAAATGTGGTGCTGACCGTGGTGTCCGCTGGAGCTGTAACTTAACTTGCGACAAATGATTTTGATAAATATGTGCATCACCTAAAGTATGAATGAATTTTCCCACTTTCAAGCCGGTCACTTGTGCAATCAAATGCGTCAATAAAGCATAACTCGCAATATTAAACGGAACTCCCAAAAATAAATCACCACTACGTTGATACAATTGACACGACAAAGTCCCTTCATTAACGTAAAATTGAAACAAAGTATGACATGGTGGCAACGCCATTTGTTCAATTTCCGCCGGATTCCACGCACTAACAATTAACCGACGTGAATCAGGGTTAATCTTAATTTGGTCAATTACATTTTGAATTTGATCAATTTCTTTACCATTAGATTGCCAATGACGCCACTGTTTACCGTACACATTGCCCAAATCACCATACTTGTGTGCAAACTGTGGATCATCCAAAATTTGCTCACAAAACAAATTTTTTTGCTGCTGATAAATTTTATTGAAGTGAGCATCTTCTAACGATCGACGTCCAAAATCTGTCATATCTGGTCCCCGATAATCCGAACTCTGAACAAATCGTTGAAAAGCCCACTCATCCCAAATATGATTTTGATGTTCCAATAGATATTTAATATTAGTATCGCCACTTAAAAACCATAATAACTCAGACTTAATTAATTCAAACGGAACTTTTTTCGTTGTCAACAAAGGAAAGCCTGCCTGTAAGTCAAATTGCATTTGATAACCAAACAGACTATAAGTCCCCGTATGGGTTCGATCTGCCTTAAATTGCCCATGTTGCAACACTTCTTTTAACAAATTTAAATATTGCCATTCATTGTTATTAACTGTCACATCTAATCTTCCTTATCCGCCAACTCTAGCCACCGATTCGTGGCTGCATCCAACTCTGCTTTCACCTGTGTCAATTTTTGTTGATGCTTTAAGATTTCCTGATAATTATCACCATCTTGTGCCATCTGTTGTTCTAACTGCTCTTGTTGGTGTTCTAAGTGATCAATCTTTGGTTCCAAATCTTTTAACTCTAATTTTTGCGCATAAGTCAACTTATGCTTAACAGCTTGCGGCTGAGCCTGGACTCCTTTTGTCATTTTGGGCTTCACCCCTTTTTTGGGTAGAGACGTCTTCATCTGCTTTAAATATTTCGAGTAAGACCCCCAATAACGCTGAATTTGACCCTTTCCATGAAAAACTAATAAATCATCAGTAATTTTATCCAAAAAATAACGATCATGCGAAACCGTCACCACAGTCCCATTAAACTGTTCAATATAATTTTCTAAAATCGTCATTGTTTCGATATCTAAATTATTCGTAGGCTCATCTAAAAGCAAAACATTGGGTTGTCGAATCAAAACAGCCAATAAATATAAACGTCGTTGCTCGCCACCTGATAAATCACGAATAAAGGCACCCTGTTGAGCAGGTGCAAACAAGAACTGTTCCAGTAATTGCGATGCCGACATTTGCGTACCCTCTTGATTAGCCACGTTCTGCCCAATTGATTCTAAGTAAGTAATCACACGCTGATTTGGATCCATTTGTTCAACTTGTTGCGTATAATAACCAATTTTGACGGTTTGTCCAATATTAAGCTCCCCAGAAGTTAGCTTTTGGCGACCAGCTAACAAATTTAAAAATGTGGTTTTCCCAGCACCATTCGCACCAATGATGCCCAAGTGCTCACCAGAATTAATCCGCAAAGATAAATCTTGTAATAATTGTTCCTCACCAAAGTACAATTGAGCATGCCGTAATTCGAAGACATCTTTACCTAAACGTTGCTGTTGAATATCAATATTTAATTGGCCTTGCGCCACCGGTTGTTGTTTTAATGTTTGACTCAATTCCTTAAAACGGGCCACACGCGCATTTTGCTTAGTTCCTCTGGCTTGGACCCCAGCTCTCATCCAAGCCAATTCATGGCGATACAAGTTTTGCTGGTGTTGTTTCGTGGCAGCTAGAGTCGCTGCATTTTGAGCTTTTTGCCTCAAATAAGCTTCGTAGTTACCACTATATTCCTGGATTCTCTGATTACTTAATTCCAAGATCCGATTAGCCACCACATTTAAAAAATATCGATCATGCGTCACAAAAATAACTGCACCGCGATAATTATTCAAGAATGTTTCCAACCACGCAATTGCATGTTCATCCAAATGATTAGTCGGCTCGTCCAAAATTAATAAGTCTGAATCGGAAACTAATACTTGCGCTAAAGCCACTCGACGTTGTTGACCACCTGATAATTCCTTAATCTGCTGGGTAAAATTCTTAATTCCTAATTTTGTCAAAATCGTTTCTACAGTCGATTGAAACTCCCAGCCATCAATGGCATCCATTTTTTCCTGAGCTTGAAAAAATGTTTGTGCGGATTTGGAGTTATCACTATCCTTGCTATAACGATTTAAAGCAACTTCATATTGATGAACCGTTACATACAGCGGCTCACTACCTTCTAAAATTGCGTCTAAAATAGTTTTTTCAGGATCCAATTGTGGATTTTGATATAAATAACTAATCTGATAGTCTTTAGAACGATCAATAACTCCTTGTCGTAATAATCGCTTATCCACCAACGAATTCAATAAAGTGGTTTTTCCGACACCGTTTAATCCTAGTAAACCAATCCGATCATGCGTTTGAATTTTAAAATTAACTTGGGAAAATAAATTACGTGCACCAAAAGATTGCTGCAAATCGTTAACACTCAACATCTTCATTACTTTACCTGCCTCTTTGTGCGTACCTATTTTTCAGTTCATTAATAATTACTGCTTTTTGATTAACTAATTGCTGGGCAACCACCTGTTGCTGAATCCACAGCAAAGTTTGGCCTAACTGCGGACCCGCTGGCATCTTCAATTCAGACATTAAATCACGACCATTAACTGCTAACTCCCGCACATTTTTGATCGGTAATTGCTCGTACTGCTGTTGTAATTCATTTGCCAGCGTTGTTTTGCCTAATAAATTGAGAATCGCCAAACAATTCGTCACTACTCCAGGCGAAGCTTGATACAAATTCCAAGCCGTCACCTCTGCTTGATTCAAAAGATTTACACTCGCCAAGACAATTTTTTGAACATCATTGGCTGTTTTCCAGGACTTTAAAACAGTTTTGATTCGCTGCTCGCTAAATTGTAAACACCAACACACTAAGGTCCAAACTTGCTTCTCACTGCTTAACTTAACAGCGGGCAGCTTTAACAAACCATTTAAATCTTCAGCTATCAACTGCGGACAATATTGATAAAGTTTCGTTTGTAGCATCGTTGTTAAACCTGCTTGCCAAGCTCTGCCCTGCATTAATTTTAACCATTCATCGCGAATCCGTTCTACTGCAATTTTTTTCAATAAAAGCGCGTTTAATTGAATCCCCATCTTAGTCTGTGACTCAATTTCAAAACCTAACTGTGCCTGAAACCGGACTGCGCGTACCATTCGTAAAGCATCTTCATGAAAACGTTCTGCCGCTTGACCGACAGCTTTTATCTTTTTTTGTGATAAATCTTGCACCCCACCAAATAAATCAATCACTTGTCCATCAGTCCTCATGGCTAAAGCGTTGATTGTGAAGTCACGTCTTTTTAAATCCTCAGTTAACGATCGAACAAATTCCACATGTTGCGGTCGACGATAATCCTGATACCCCGACTCTGTCCGAAAAGTTGTAATTTCATAGTTTTGCTCATCAGTGATAATGGTTACCGTTCCATGTTCAATTCCCGTATCTGCAGTATGTGGAAACAGCATTTTCACCTCTTGCGGATAGGCACTCGTAGCTAAATCAACATCATGAATCTGATGATCTAACAATGTATCGCGTACGCAACCACCTACAAAATAAGCTTCAAAACCAGCAGCATTAATTTTTTCTAAAATGGGAATGGCCGCCTGCAAAGCCATTGGAAAATGCTCAATTATCATAATCTGAATTCAACTCCCGCCATAAGTCATTCATTTCCAAATTATCAGGATCTAATTGTAAATAATTTTGAACCGCGGCTTTCAATAAATCAGGTTGATCACCTTGACGTAATAACAAAATCAAATCCTGCAAATAAGCAGAATTATTTTTAAAAGTTTCATAAACGCCTAATAACGCCTCTAACGCTTTTTGACTTTGCTCCAAAGCCGCAAACGAACGGCCTAAATTCCATTGCGGTTGTGCGTCATCTTGGAGCTGATCTTGATATTGTGTTAACAAATCAACATTTTCTTGATAATCCTCCTCCGTTAAATAAAGCTGACTTAAGGCTAAAATCAAACTATTGGGTGCATCCATTTGCTTAACACCCTGTTTTAATAGAGCAATTGCCGCATCACTTTGCCCCAATTTTTGTGCAGCATTAGCTCCTAATTCATATAAAAGTTCATTGTAAGGATCATAGCTTAATCCTTGCTGCGCTGCTTGATAAGCTTTATTGGGCTGATTTTGAGCTAAATACAGCCGCGTTTGTAAAATATAAGCAGATGAATAATCTGGAGCTAATTTTAATAATTGCTGAATTAATTCTTGTGCTTTAGTATAATTTTTGACTTCTAGTTCTAAAGAAGCGTAATTATATAAACTGTCCGCATTCAAGAATTCAGCTCTTGTTTTAGAATAATTATCAATGGCAGCTTCATAATTGCCTAAACCAGCCTGCGCTGCCGCTAAACGTTGATAAACTGAAATTCCTGAGAATTCAGTAATTTCTTGATCTAATAATTGTTCATAAAAATCAATGGCAGCAGCAAATTTATTTTCGTTAAAATAAAGCTCAGCCATCGCAAATTGAATCACTTGTTCTTGTGGAGCTAATTTTAAAGCCTGTAATAATTTTTGTTCGCTAACTTCGTATAATCCCAAAGTTTGATATAAATCTGCACCTACTAGCAATGATGCAACATAAGCGTCAGAATCTGGAGCCACCCTCGCTAATAAATCTGTAGCTGAATCAATTTGACCATCTGAAATTAAAATTTCTGCCAAATTCACTCGTAAAATGTCCTCTTGAGGAAACTGCGCCAATAAAAATTGATACAATTGCTTCGCTGGAACACTTAATCCTAATTGTTGTAACTCTTGGGCCAATTGATATAAATCATCAGCGCTATCCTTACGTAATGCTTTTTCAAGTAACTCTTGTCCTTGATTTACTGCACCTTCTTGAAAAGCGGCTAGAGCTTGTTCACTAAGTGACATGAATTAATGACTCCTTTATTGATCTAGTTTCACGATAACACAAAATCTAAACCTTGCCATCCACAATTATTAACTCCTAAAAAAATAGAACCAACAAATGTCGGCTCTAAATTTGATTTATGTAAGCTAAAGACGATTACACTTAAACAGTAATAATCGTCTTCAATAAACAATCTTTTAAAAAATTATTTAACTGCATCTTTCAAGGTTTTACCAGGTTTGAAAGCTGGAACATCACTTGCAGGAATAGTAATTTCTGCATTTGTTTGTGGATTACGGCCCTTACGAGCAGCACGGTGACGAACTTCAAAGTTACCAAAGCCAATTAATTGAACTTTTTCGCCCTTGACCAAGTTTTCTTGAATGGAATCAAAAACTGCATCCACTGCAGCAGTAGAATCCTTTTTAGTTAAGCCTGTTTTTTCAGCTACACTTTGGATTAATTCTGCTTTATTTGCCATAAATTATTTCACCTCCCTGAAGCAATGAAGTGATCATTACTTGATTCGAACAACGACTACCACACCATCATTCTTAAACAAATTATCATAAGATTCCCCATCTAGCAAGTTATAATCAGCTTTTTTTACGAAATTCAATAATTCTTAATAAAAATTTTATTTACGTGTTCTTGCAATAATCTTAATTGGGGTACCCGTAAAATCAAACATCTCTCGCAGTTGGTTCACGATAAAACGTTCATAGGAAAAATGAAAGAGTTCAACATCATTCACAAAAGCCACAAATGTTGGCGGTCCGACACTAACTTGTGTTAAATAATAAACCTTCAAGCGCTTGCCCTTCACAATTGGAGCTGGTGCAATCGCTGTTGCTTTTAATAATAAGTCATTTAATAAAGCTGACTGAATCCGCCGATGTTGATTCTCATAAACAGCTGTTACTAGTTCCATAATTTTAGCTAAACGCTGATTTTTTAAAGCCGATACAAATATGATTGGCGCATAACTCAAATAACGAAATTCCTGATAAATATAATCAGTGAACTCTTGCATTGTTTTTTGATCTTTATGCTCCACAGCGTCCCATTTATTGACGGCAATAATAACTCCGCGCCCTGCTTCGTGGGCGAGACCAGCAACACGTTTATCCTGTTCACGAATTCCCTGCGCACCGTCTAAGACCATGACCACAACATCACTGCGATCAATAGCCTGCATAGCACGCATCACTGAATACTTTTCTGTATTCTCATAAACTTTGCCACGCTTACGAATACCCGCAGTATCAATCATTCTATAAAGTTGTCCAAAGTTATCCACAAAACTGGTATCAATTGAATCTCGCGTCGTCCCTTCTTGATTAGACACAATGACACGTTGTTCACCCAGAATTGCATTCACCAGCGACGATTTACCAACATTGGGACGACCAATAAAACTAAATCTAATTGCCGGGTCTTCATCAACAAATTGATCATCAGGAAAAGTTTTTATAATCTGATCTAACAAATCTCCCATCCCTGTACCATGAACACCTGACACTGGATATGGTTCACCCAAACCTAAAGAATAAAATTCGTAAATATCCTGTCGTTGCTCTAAATTATCCGCCTTATTAACTGCCAAAATCACCGGTTTCTTCGCCTGATATAAAATCCGTGCAACCGTTTCATCTTCTTTGACTACACCCACGCGAGCATCCACAACCATGACCAAAACATCAGCTTCATCAATAGCAATTTCCGCTTGGCTCTTGATTTCTTGATTTAATGTTGTTTCCTCTAAAGTAATCCCACCAGTGTCAATTAAGCGAAACTGCTTTCCAAGCCACTCAGCGTGCGTATAAATTCGATCTCTGGTTACTCCGGGGGTATCTTCTACAATCGCAATTCGCTCGCTAGCAATACGATTAAACAATGTGGATTTTCCAACATTTGGTCGTCCAACTAACGCTACAATTGGCATTTCCATTTTATCACCTGCTTTTTCTTCTAAATAAAAAAACTGACTCATCAAAGTCAGCCTTTCCTAAAACTAATCTTAATTGTTGGAATCTTCATCCACAATATCACCTAATGCAAAACCGCGTTCTTCATCAGGTAATTCGTAATTATCTAATTCTTGTTCATCTTTTTTCGCTTCTTTGGCTTTAGAATGTGGATTTTCAGTAAGTTCCTTAATAGATAAACCTAAACGTTTTTGTTCAGGATCAACATTCAAAACTTTAAGATGCACTTTCTCACCCACTTTTAAAACATCAGCAGGATTATCTACATGATTCCATGAAATTTGAGATACGTGAACCAATCCCTCAATGCCAGGCATAACTTCAACAAAGGCGCCAAAATCAGTTAAGCGTTTCACAACACCATCAATTTGGTCACCCGCTGCAAATTTTTCGCCAATAGTTTCCCAGGGCCCTGGTTGAGCGGCTTTTATTGAAAGCGAAACTCGTCCTCGATCTTTGTCAACATCTAAAATTTTGACTTTCACATCTTGACCAACTTTTAAGATATCTGCTGGTCTATCGACATGATCATAAGAAATTTGTGAAACATGAACTAAACCATCCATTCCACCCAAATCCACAAAAGCACCGAAGTTAGTTAAACGCGAAACTTTAGCATCAATAATATCTCCAGGCAGAATATTAGCCATAATTTCAGATTCTTTTTGTGCTCTTTCTTGTGCTGCAATTTCTTTATGAGACAACACAAAGCGATTTTTTGTAGGTTCCACTTCAATAATTTTTAAATCCAAAATTTGACCAACAAAAGATTTGAAATCACGTACGAAATGATCCGAAATCATCGAAGCTGGAACAAAGCCACGTAAACCATCAACTTCAACTAGTAAACCACTACGAACTGTCCCGACAACTTCACCCTTAACAACCGTATCAGCTGACATCAACTCAGCCATTTTGCCATAAGCTTTGCGATTAGCAATACGCCGTTGAGATAAAATAAAACTGCCATCTTCTTTATCGCTCGCAGAATGCCGCACGACTAATAATTCTAATTTATCGCCAACTTGTGCTAGCTTGTGAATATCAGCCTTCCGATCTGAAGTTAATTCACGCAGTGGTACAACCCCTTCAACTCCAGAATTATCAATCCCAACAATCAATTGACTATCCTCAATTGAAAGTACCTCTGCTGTAACCACATCGCCAATTTGCACTTGATTAAAACTATCCAGTGCCTGCTCCATGGAATTTATGCTGTTATTCTCTTCAGCCATTTTTACATCCTCCTCGCCATCATTCGAAGTCTATCTTAATGGAAAATCACTTCAATTACCAGTGTAATTATTTATTTATTCAAATTTAACTGAATTATCTCCAAGACTTTTTGTACCACTTGATCAATATCTAGACTAGTCGTATCCAACAAAATTGCATCAACTGCCTGTTTTAATGGTGATATTTTACGATGCGAGTCTTTGTAATCTCTGGTTGCAATTTCTTGTTGCAACTGATCTAAAGGAGTTTTAATATTTCGGGCTAAATTTTCTTGATAACGTCGTTGAGCTCGTTCATCTACACTAGCTGTCATAAAAATTTTCACTTGCGCTTGGGGTAAAACAACCGTCCCAATATCTCGACCGTCCATGACCACATTGTTTTGATTCGCTAGATCACGTTGTTGTTGTACCAGCAAATGCCGGACTTCTTCTAACGCCGAAACTTGAGAAACATTTTGCGAAATGATCGACGTACGTATTGCTTGGGTCACATCAGTTGAGCCGACAAATACTAGTTGCTGGGTCTTCGTCAATTTAAAATTTATAGGATATTTCTTTAATAGCAAAGTAATTTTCAAAGCATCACCAAAATCCACCTGATTTTGTTGTGCTAACCAAGTTGCAGCTCGATACATTGCCCCCGTATCGACATATAAAAAATTCAATTGCTGAGCAACTTTTTTGGCAATCGTACTTTTGCCAGATGAAGCCGGTCCGTCAATCGCTATTTGCATATTCTTACACCCCTATTGAAATTTTGACATTAAAAAAGCAGGCCGAAGCCAGCTTTTTAATTTAACGAACTCGCAATTGCATGCCAGGCCGTAAAACAGTATTACTATTCAAACCATTTAGTTGATACAACTGCTGTGTGGTCATCCCATGATTCAGCGCAATTCGGTACGCATTATCATGTGCTTGAACAACATAATACGAAGAATTATTTGTCGCAGATCCAGCATTTGATGTTTCTGACGAAGACTGCGCACTAGTATTACCATTATTCGTATCATTAGCTGTAGACTGTTCTGATTTATCATTTTGATCTGCCGCATGTTCATCATCACGTTTAACCGTTGATGGCTCACTAGCTTTTTTACTAGACGCTGGTTTTAATTGTGATGCTACTTTTTTAGGCTTTTGTTTTTTAACTTTAGTACTTTTAGGCTTGGAACTTACAGCCACTTGATTATTACTATCAACTGCAGTTTTATGATGTCCTGAAGACATTGCCGACCAAGCAACTGGCAAACACATAATAGCCAACAACACAACGACTAAAGACCAAACCAAAACTTTATTACTTTGTTGGGTCTCATGACGATGAGTCCTAGAATATTCCTTAGGAGCATCATCAGTCGCTGATTGTTCTGATGCTTGATTCTTATCAATCAAATCAGAATCATCATCGGAGTCACCAAACGTTGATTCCCATAATTTGGGCTTTTTATCGCTCATCCATCTCACCTCTGACAATTAATAAGTTTACCAGTTCAGTTACTAAATTTCATTAAAAAAGGTAAATTTCCGAAAATCTTATTTAAATTTCAATAATTTCAATCTATGAGTTAACAAGATGCTCAAAATAGAAAGAATAACTCCCTTCACCAGATTAAAAGGAATTACACCATACAAAACATACTTAGCAATGGGCATTCCGATATTAAAGTTCAAAACTGCCATGTATATTGGCATCAAAATAAAATAATTGGCTAAGGACAGAAAAATTGTTAAACTCAATGTCCCACAAGTATAGGCTAACAATGGTTTTTGATGATGTTGTAATAGTAAAATAATTGGAATAATAAAAGCTAAACTGGAGACTAAAGACGAGAAATCACCAATAATTCCTGGCAAACCCATCCCTGTTAGTAACCAATGTACTAAAACTTTACATAAAGCTACCAAAGTTCCTGTTGACATTCCATAAAGATAAAAAGCTAATAAAACCACAACATCACTAAAATCTAACTTCAAAAAAGAAAATCCGGGAATAATGGGAATACCAATAAACATTATCAAAGCCGCTAACGCTGCTAGAATTCCTCCACCAATTAGTTTATTGCGTGCCAATTTGTTTCTTTCCATAAAAAAAGACCTCCAACAAATCGTTGCAAGGCAAAAAAGATCACTAAATGTGAACTTATTCGTTTTCTATCATCTGGACTATACCATCGGCTCTGGAATTACACCAAATCCACCATTACTGGGTTGTGGGCTTTAACCACCGGTCAGGAATTACACCTTGCCTTGAAAACGATATTATAATTTTTTGAGAGCCTTGACTTCATCATTAGTTAAAAAGCGCCAGTCGCCAGATACTAACCCATTTAACGTTAAAAAGCCAACCTGCTCACGTCGTAATTTTACCACATTAAAGCCAACTTGTTTAAACATTTCTTTGACTTGGTGATTCATCCCTTCATGAATCACTAACTTAACTAAAGAAGTTTGCTTTTTACGATCTACACTCATAATTTCAGATTTTGCAGGAGCCGTCTTCCGACCATTAACTTTGACACCATGACGTAATTGTTCCAAAGCCCTAGAAGTTACTACACCCGATATTTTAGCAATATAAACTTTATTAACTTGATTATGCGGATGCAGTAAATGATTGGTTAAATCACCATCATTCGTCAACAACAATAAACCAGACGTATCATAATCCAAACGTCCCACAGGATAAATCCGTGTATCAATAATATCCTTAAAATAATCCGTCACGACTTTACGTCCCTTTTCATCATGAACTGATGAAATAACACCGCGTGGCTTATAAAACATTAGATATACCTTAGGACTACGTTCAATGGCAATCCCATCAACTTCAATTAAATCTTGCGTCGTAAATTTACTTCCTAATTGCTTAACTACTTGACCATTAACTTGCACACGTCCGTTAACAATTAGTTCTTCAGCTTTCCTGCGTGAAGTTACACCAGCTTCTGCAATTAATTTTTGTAATCGTTCCAATTGTTTCATTTTACTTTCCTTTTCATGAAAAAAGATCAATATTACCCTGACGATCTAAATTTTGTTGTTGAAAATCCGCTAAGGGCGTTAAATCGTCTAAAGATTTTAAACCAAAATAATCCAAAAAGAAATCAGTTGTTTTATACATCAATGGTCGCCCAGGAACTTCTTTATGCCCAACCGTCTTAATTAGATGTCGCATCATCAATGTCTGTAAAGTAGCACTACTATTTTTAACACCACGTAATTCATCAATCTCAATACGGGTAATCGGTTGTTGATAAGCAACAATTGCTAATACCTCAAGCGCTGCTTGACTGAGATTAGTTGCTCGCTCTGATTGCCAATATTTAGACAATATTGGGTAATAGATTGACTTTGTCAACAATTTATAAGTTGTACCAAATTGTTGAATCACTAAAACAGAACCATCATCATCTTGTAATCTTTGCTGTAATTGCTGTAATTGCTGACGAATACTAGCCACATCTTTAGCTAAATAACTAGCCATATCTGCTAAAGTCAGTCCCTGATCTCCAGCTACAAATAATAAAGCAAATAATTGTTGCGTGAGCATGGTTTACCTCAATTTCATCAAAATATCTTGTTGTAATTCTCGTTGCTGTGCCCAAATAACTCCGTCTTTTATTAATTCCAAAATCGCCATAAACTTGGTGACTACTTCCTCAACTTGGGCTGAACGTTGTAGTAAATGCAAAAAGGTCATCTCTGAATTTTGTTGTAAAGATTCCAGAATTTGTTCTTGTGCTTGGGCTACAGATAAAATCTCTCGTTGTGGTAACTGCGCTAAATTTTCCTGCTGTTGTACCTTTTTTAATAAATCCGCCAAGCACAACGCCAGATCATTCACCACATATGCTCCGGGCTTGACTTGCAACGGCTGCTCTTTAGGAGCTTGGGTTGCAGGACGCTCCAGTAAACACTGTCTATGCTGTGCTGACTCCTTTAATTTTTGTGCAGCAAGCTTATAAACCTGATAAGTTAAAAGTTGAGCCACTAAATCACTTCGAGGATCCACTTCCTCTTCCACAAAAACCGGATCCTCCTCAAAAATAGGATCTTGTGGTAACAACATTTGACTTTTAATGCGCATTAATGTCGAGGCCATAACCAAATATTCGCCAGCAATATCTAATTCTAACGACTTCATTTGATGAAGATAATTTAAATATTGTTCCGTAATTTGGGCAATGGGAATATCATAAATATTAATCTGCGCCTGCTTAATTAAATGGAGCAATAAATCTAACGGACCTTGAAAATCGGTTAAAATTAATTCTAATGGTTTCACACTGAAGCACCCGAATTTTTGTGCCATTGCATAATAGTGGGTGTTAGCTCAATTGTCCCCATAAGCTTATGCTCTGGATAATATTCTTGAATCTCATTTAAAATTTTAAATACAACCTGCCGCGAACGTTCAGCAGGAATTAAAGAAATATATCGGATCATAACAATCGAATTCTGTACTTCTAGCGCAATAATTCCAATGAAATCAGAATTTTGATATTTATACAAAAATAGCTGATGCACATTATCTGAAGCATATAAATCTAACTCCATTTGAACATGATCTAAATCTTTTAATTCTGGAATATAAGACAAAAAACCCATGACAATTTTTTGATAATTATTATTATATTTAACTAACATGATTCACCCAATTAATTATTGCTTTAAACTAATTCCCGTTGCCGTTTGCTCAATCAAATTTTGCTTTAACAAATGCCCTAGAGCTCGCTTAAAACTACTTTTACTAATGCCGAAATAGCGCTTAATATCTTGAGGATCACTTTTATCATTATAAGGCAAAGACCAATCAGATTGATGCTTCAATACAGCCAAAATCATCGCCGCATCATCATCAATTTCTTCATAACCACGCTGTTTTAATGACAAATTGAGATGATCAAAACTACTACCGATCACTCTACCATGAACAACTTGACCCAATCGTGGTTCTTGCTGCCGTTCACTTGGATGAATAAAACCTAGATAATAATCATTAGTCAAAACAAATGTACCACTCAATTTCAAGCGATACACTGTCGCTTGAACATCTTTATTTTGCAAACTGTGCTGTGGTCGACGACTAAGCTGCTGGAAAATATTCGCATCCGCTAAACGTCCCCACATCCGATTTTTACGATCTACTTTCACAGCTAGTAACAGGCGATCACCCTTTTGAGGCCATAATTTTTTTAATTCAGGTAAATCGTCTAAAGATACTACCAAATCTTTATCAGGCAAACCAATATTAACGAAAACGCCTAAATCGCCACGGATTTGTACAACTTCACCCCAGCCAAAGCGTTCCACACCAACAGCGGGAATATTCGGAGTTAATACCAACTTATGTGCTTGATTCTCATAAACATAACCCTGAATCTCTTCTTTAGGATTTGAAACCAAATCTCTTGCTACTTGTAAAGTCTGTCCTGCGACTGAGACAAAATAATAATCCGTATTTTGATCAATAATTTTGCCTGTTCGTACAGTTCCCAATAACTCTTCTAAATTCAAATCTTCACCTCGTTATTTAATTCCAATATTGGCTAAAACAGTTAAAATACAATATGCGATACCTGACGCAATCACTGGTCCAGCAGCAATTCCTTTAAAAACCACCACGCCAACAATTGTGCCAAAAACTAATGCGACAGTCATTTCCGGAGATGCTGATAACAAATGAACACCCTTGGCTGACAAAACAGCAACCAAAATGCCACAAATAACCGCTACATATCCGGCCGGAGACTTAAAAGCATTCAATAAATCTCTAAAGCCAACTTGCCCCGTGGCAATTGGCATCAAAATAGCTACAGAAATCACCGTAACGCCCCAATTAATCCCTTTTGTCTGAATTAAATTCAATAAATGACCGGTTTGTGGAAGTAATTTCAAAATCAAAGTCACAATTGTGGCAATTAGCAACGAATTATTCTTACTTAAAAAGGCAACACCTAAAATTATTAATAAAAAAAGCCAACTCTCCATAATTTCTCCTAATCATTCAACATCTTACCATAAAATAGCTTCACTTGCTGACTTCCCTAAGTACAAAAAAAGTAGGGCAAGCCCTACTTTCCTTCTTTGATTTCACATTCATCTTAAAGTGAGTTAGAAGCACCACGATAAACATTACCACGACGAGAATCAACCGTAATAACTTCACCATCTTTAATTAGTTTAGTAGCGTCTTGAGCACCAACAATTACTGGAATACTTAACGCAATGCCAACCACTGCAGCATTGGAAGTCAAACCACCATTTTCAACAACTAAAGCACTAGCTTTTTCAATTGCTGGGAAGTAATCTTTATCAGTATTTTCAACAACCAAAATATCTTGATCATTCATCTTATCAATAGCTTCTTGAGCATTGTGCGCAACGGTTACTTTACCAATAACTGTTTCATCACCAACGCCTTGACCCTTGACCAAGTTAGAACCAATCAATTGAATTTTCATCAAGTTAGTTGTTCCACTTTCACCAACCGGAACACCAGCAACAATTAAAATCAAATCGCCTTCTTTAGCAAAGCCCAATTCTTGAACTTTTTGCGTTGCTAAATCAAACATTTCATCAGTATTCGCTGGACGTTTGGTAACAATTGGACAAACACCCCAATTAACAGTCAAACTACGTTGAACAGCTTCATCAAATGTAATTGCTAAAATATCAGCACTTGGACGATACTTAGAAATCATTTTGGCAGTATAACCAGAATTTGTTGCTGTGACAATTGTCTTAACACCCAATTCTTGAGCAGTCCGTACAACTGATTCGCCAATAGATTCTGTCGCATTCGAACCTTTATATTCCTCAAAAGCTTGTAAAGCTAAAGTATTAGAAGCATTTAAATGTTCTTGCGTACGAAGATCAATCCGAGCCATTGCAGATACAGCTTCAACTGGATAATCGCCGTTAGCACTTTCACCAGAAAGCATTGTAGCATCTGTACCGTCTAAAACAGCATTAGCAACATCCGTAACTTCAGCACGTGTTGGACGTGGGTTTTCTTGCATTGAATCCAACATTTGTGTAGCTGTAATCACAGGTTTTCCTAAAGCGTTACATTTCTTGATTAAATTCTTTTGTACAAACGGAACATTTTCAAATGGAATTTCGACACCCATGTCACCACGAGCAACCATTAAACCATCAGAAACTTTCAAGATTTCATCAATGTTATCAATACCTTCTTGAGATTCAATCTTAGGGAAAATTTGTACTTTTTCCTTATGTTTAGCTTCCAATAATTCACGAATATCTAAAACATCTTGCGCCTTACGCACAAAACTAGCAGAGATGTAATTGATATTTTGATCTAAACCAAAATTAATATCATCCGTATCTTTTTCCGTAATACCTGGTAAGCGAATTTCCACACCAGGAGCGTTAACGCCCTTTTTGGAGCCAACTAAACCATCGTTTTGTACTACTGTTACCAATTCACGATTGGCTTCATCTTTTTCAGTGATCTTCAAATCAACTAAACCATCGTCAATCAAAACGTGACCGCCAACATGCGTATCATCGTACAAGCCTGGATAAGTGACTGCAATTTTGTCAGAATTACCAACCAAATTAGCGTCCATAGACACGCGCATTGTGTCACCCTTATGCGCTTCAAACTTACCACCCTCTTGAACGGTAGTCCGAATTTCAGCACCTTTGGTATCTAACATAATACCAACAATCTTGCCTGTGATTTTCTCAGCTTCACGAACCATGTTCATTCTTGATAAATGTTCTTCATGATCACCATGCGAAAAATTGAAACGGAAAACATTAGCACCGGCCTCAATTAATTTGGAAATTGTTTCCACGTTATTACTTGCAGGTCCTAAGGTACTAACAATTTTAGTTCTTTTCATCAATGTCTCTCCTTAAAAAAGTAAAATTAATCTCCAACTATATAGGATAGCAGAAAACATTATTTAGCTAAAGATTTGTTTATCTCATATAAGCTTAAATCTGGTTGATGCTTTTGATCAAATAATTCAGTTACTGGATGATATGTTAATTGATTATTCTCAGTGCCAATAGCAATGCCACCCTTACCTTGTAATAACAAATCGACCGCATAAGCACCCATTTTACTTGCCAAAACTCGATCACGAGCTGATGGTGAACCGCCACGTTGGACATGTCCTAAAACTGTACTCCGTGCATCAAAATCTCCATAAGCCTTCAATTGAGTCATGAATTCATCAGCATGCATGACACCTTCAGCCAAGACAATGATCGTATGCTTTTTACCACGTGCTCTTAATGCTTGAATATTCTCAGCAATTTTTGCAATATCGAATTCTTTTTCTGGAACAATAATTTCATCGGCGCCACCAGCAACACCAGCCCATAATGCAATATCGCCGGCACCACGTCCCATAACTTCAACAACAAAAGTCCGCTCATGGCTAGCAGCCGTATCACGAATTTTATCAATGGATTCAACAACCGTATTCACAGCCGTATCAAAGCCAATGGTAAAATCAGTATAAGGAATATCGTTATCAATCGTTCCCGGTAAACCAATAGTATTATACCCATGCTCGGTCAAACGTAACGCTCCATGGTAAGAACCATCGCCACCAATAACAACCAATGCATCAATATCAAATTTTTTCAGCTGTTCAATTCCCTTTAATTGACCCTCAACTTGGGCAAATTCTGGGTAACGTGCTGAATAAAGCATTGTTCCACCACGATTAATGATATCACCGACATCAGAGCGCTCCATCTTGAAAATGTCGCCCGCTACCAAGCCAGCATATCCATAGTCAATCCCATAAACTTCTAAGCCTTGTGACATTGCACGTCTAGCTACTGCACGAACTGCAGCATTCATCCCAGGAGCATCGCCGCCACTAGTCATCACACCAATTCTTTTCATCATCACACCTCACACTTAATGAAACTACATACAAAATATACCATTATTTTGAAAAAAAAACAGTGTCTCTTACCAGAAAACCAGTCTATTGATAGACAAAATTGCCCTCACCAACTAACTGCAACAAGCTTTGTTTGCTTTGTTGATTGTAGTTTAACCAGTTATTTTTTTTTAATAAAATCTTTTCATTATTTTCTGAAAACAATACGATTATGGGTGTTGATCCTGGAAATTTTTGCGTTAATATCATTAATTTTTCCATTAATTCGTTTTTTTTATGTGGAAAACGGATAAATAATTGATGTTTAGGGACTTGCGTCATTAACGACCGTGCTGGCTGAATTGTGATTGCAACTAGCTCGAATTCATTTTGCTTATTACGATTAGTCCGTACTTGCATAAGATAAACACTATTTTCTTGCAATTTAGTTTTTTGATACAAATCTGGAAAAACTGTAACAGAGATATCTTTTTGCTGATCTCCTCCCATCAAAAATGCCATTTGCTGACCCTTTTTCGTCCGAATAACCCTAATTTTTTTTACAAAATATAAAATAAGCGGCCGCTGCTGTGACTGAATCTGATTAATAGATTGAATAGGATACAGCCATTTCAAGGATGAATATTTATCAACAGGATGACCTGAGATATAGCTACTCAAATATTTTTGTTCATACTTCAACTTCTCTAAGTTACTAAAGTCTTCAATCAATTGTTGCTTAGGTTTTAGTGTATCAAATATACTTTGACTTCCCTTAGCAAATTTGATTCTTTGAATCAAATCATCTAGTTGTTCCACTAGTTGTCGGCGATTCGATGTTAAATTATCAAAACAACCGCTATAAATAAGTGGCAATATATCATCAACTGTTTGAAAGCGTTCATCAATTCGTTGAATAAAATTTGTTAAACTTTTAAATGGTCCTCTTTGACGTTGTCGGAGAATATCTTGAATTAAATCACGTCGCAAATGTTTGATAAAACTAAAGCCAAAACGAACGTTCGCGCCCTCTATCGTAAACATTCCCTGGCTACAATTAATGTCAGGTAAGAGGACTTTAATGCCGCGGTGTTTCAAATCCTGAAAATATGTGGATAACTTTGCCTCATTTCGAAGATTATTTAAAAGCGCTGTAAAAAAGGACTGTGGATAGTAAACTTTCAAATAAGCTAAACTATATGCCAACTGACTATAAGCCACCGCATGTGCCTTATTAAAACCATAATTAGCGAATTTTTCAATATAGTCAAAAACCTGTTGAGAGTTCGACAATTGATGACCTCTTTGTAAAGAATTATCTATAAATTGTTGTCGCTGTTGATCCATGATTTGCTTATCTTTTTTGGCAATCGCACGCCGTAACAAGTCAGCTTGTGCCAAACTAAAGCCCGCCATTTGCGCGACCACTTGCATCACTTGTTCTTGATACACCAAAATTCCATACGTTGGTTGCAAAATCTTTTTCAGAGAATCATCTGGGTAAACAACTGGTTCTTGATGATGTTTACGTGCGATAAAATGTGGAATATTTTGCATCGGTCCCGGACGATACAGGGCATTAGTAGCCACAATGTCGTGAAAATTATCCGGTTTTAACTGTTTTAAGACCTCACGAATACCTGGAGATTCAAACTGAAAAATACCATCTGTAGCACCACGACTAAAGATTCGGAGTGTTTGTGGGTCATCCAACGGAATTTGTGTAATTTTTAGTTCTGTGCCCGTATGCTGTTGAACTAATTTGAGTGCTTGTGCCAAAATGGTTAAATTACGTAAACCTAAAAAATCAATTTTCAGTAATCCCAGTGCCTCTACATTATTTTTCGTCTGTTGCGTTAACCAAATATTTTCACTGCCACCCGCCTGTAATGCTACTGTTTGCGTTAAATCTGACGCACTCAAAACAACTCCTGCCGCATGCGTCGAAAAATGACGTGGTAGTCCTTCAATCTGGATAGCAGTATCAAAAATAAGCCGATTATGCTGATTTTTTTGAACTAAAGTTTGAAGTTGACGTGATTGACGATAAGCATCTTGTAATTTCATCCCCAATTGAGTCGGAATAGAACTGGACCATTGCTTCAATTCTATCTGACTTAACCCCATGACCGATCCTACATCACGCAAAGCTTGTTTCGCCGCAAACGTCCCAAAAGTAATAATCTGTGCCATATGTTGAGCACCATATTTTTGATGCATATATTGAACCAATTCTCCCCGCCGATTATCTGGAATATCCAAATCAATATCTGGCATATCAACACGTTCAGGGTTCAAAAAACGTTCAAACAGCAAATCATATTTTAATGGATCAATTTGTGTAATACCTAATACAAAACTAACCAACGAACCAGCAGCAGAACCTCTGCCAGGACCAGTCAAAATATTTAAGTGGTGCGCTTGATTGACTACATCCCATACAATCAAAAAATAGTCAGCATATCCCATTTGGTTAATCACCTGTAATTCATGCTGTAAACGTTGTTGATATTGGTCGGGAATCCCATTGGGTAAATAACGTTTTAAGCCTTTTTGTGTCAAACTTGTTAAATATTGTTCCGAAGATTCTTGATTGGGTGTCACAAATTGAGGTAATTGTGTGCGCTTAAATTCTAGTTCAACATTACAATTTTGTGCCAATTTTTGTGTATTAACGAATGCTTTTTTTAAATCCAGTTGTTGGGCTTGTTTAGCTACTTGACTTGCTGATCTCAAATCATGTTGTCCTTGAACATCAGTATCAGTTAATTTTTGACCAGTCGATACATGATGCAAAATCTTTTGTGCAAAAGCATCATTCGCGTTTAAATATTGAACATCATCTAACAACACACATTTGATTTTCTGCAACTCACTCAAGCGCAAACGCAATTGTAACTGAGAGACAGTCATATTTCGCATGTCTAATCCTAAATACAAATCATGGGTCGGCAACTGTTGTAATTGACGTAAAAATTGTGGTACTAGTTGTCCTTTTTCTTGTTGCAATAAGGAAGTCAATTCACTTTGACCGGCAGGTATAATTAAAGCCGTATCCTTGAATAGATCAGCATGCTCATTGAGAATAAAAGGCTCTTGCTGAGTTTGAATCAACGTCGATAATTGGAGGAGATTATGATATCCCTGTTGCGTTTTAGCTATCACCAGCAATTGATATTCATTTTCCAAATCCAAAATTCCGGGAATTTGTAAAGTCATGCCCAATAATGGTCGCAACTGAGCTTTGCACGCTAACTTATAAAAATCGACTAGTCCATAAGTCACATTAACATCCGTTAACGCTATAAATTTATAACCCATTTGAGATGCTTGTTGCACCAATTGTGGCAAACGAATTGTACTTTGCAACAAAGAATAACTACTTAAAACTTGTAATTGTACGGTCAATCATTATAACCTCCTAACACCAATTATTTTACTAATTTTTCAACTGTTTGCCTAATTTTATGTTAAAATCCGTATATGAAAGTGAGATGCAAATAATGAAATATCTAACTAGTCTTTTTTGGATTTTAGTGTATGGACAAGTGTTGGGTTATATTGGCTCTGCTTTAACTAGCAGTTCATATAAACCTCAAACTGCCTTGATAGTTTCTGTCATTTTCACAATTGTCTTCTGGATCTTAGCAGCTTGCTTAGAATCCAGTGATTCAAAAAAAGAGTAACTTTCAATTCAAAAAGTTACTCTTTTTTTATACAACTAGACAAAATTAAGCTGATACCATGCAATAATATCGTATATACTACTTTCCCACAAACTGGAAAACAACTAAAAAATTTAAGACAGACTAACCAAGTTAATCTGTCTTAAATAAAATTATTAATCTTTTTGATCTGCGGTCACAACTTGTTTACCCTTGTAATAGCCCTTAGGGGAAACATGATGATTCATCCGATACTCACCTGTCGTTGCATCAAACTGAATATTGGGTTGACTTAATTTAATATGTCCTCGACGTTGACGCTTTTTTTGTTTGGAAGTTTTTCTTGCTGGAACTGCCATTTTTAATAACTCTCCTCTTTCTAAATTGCTTTTCAAATATATGAATACATAGATAACAACCGTATTTACTTTAATATGTTACTATCAATTCACATGAAGAGCAAGCCATTTTACTTTTTTCTACCAGAAATATGTCATTTTTGATTACCAAATCGTGCTGTTAACCAATCACCTACATACGGAAACAACTGATAACCCACATAAGCTAGCTGCATAATCTGAGGACGATTCAACTCACGAACCGGTCGACCGATACAGTGAATGATATCTTCAGCAAGTTGTTGCGGCTGTAACTTCAATCCACCAATCGACTTCAAATACTGTCCTGTATGATCAGCTGTTTGAAAAAATTCAGTTTCCACAGGCCCGGGGTTAATCGTCGTAACCTGAACATTAAATGGACGTAATTCTAGACGTAGTGCATCAGAAAATGCGATCACGGCTGCTTTAGTCGCAGAATAAACGGCCGATTTAGGTGTCGCAATTTTACCACCCATGGAGCCTAGGTTAATAATTTGCCCCAATTTTTGCTCCATCATCATTTGTGCCGCATATCGTGTCAATAGCATTGTGCCAAGAACATTAACCTTAAACATCTTATGCCATAAAGCGTAATCCGTTTGGTTAAATTGCGTAAAATCTCCAAACCCCGCAGCATTGATCAAAATTTCAATACGCTTATGCTTATTTTGGATATCCTCAAAAGTTGTTTTAACATGTTTCGCAACGCTGATATCTAAACTATAATAATCCACCGTACCATCAGATAACACCTGACACTGTTGAGTCAATTCAACTAATTTGGTTTGATTTCTAGCAATCAGAATCAAGTTTGCATTTTGATTAGCCAATTTGAATGCCAACTGTCGTCCAATCCCTGATGAGGCCCCTGTAATAATAATAGTTTGACTTTGTAAATGTTTTAATGGGGCAAGATTCATTGAGAGTCATCTCCTTGTTGATTTAACTTGATTTCAAATTGATCAAAATCTTTAACAACGTAAGTATTAGGAAAAATCTTACGTGCATCGTTTAATAACTCATAAAATTTATGCCCCACATATCGCGCCGAAATATGATTCAACAATAATTTTTGAACATGTGCTTTCTTCGCAATTTGCGCTGCTTGCGCACTTGTCGAATGATAGTGTCGATGTGCCATCTTTTTTTCACTACCAGCCAAAGTACTCTCGTGCACTAAAACATCGGCATTTCGAGCCAGTTGTACACTAGCATCTGTATAACGCGTATCACCAATAATCGTCACAATTCGTCCCGATTGGCTGGGGCCTAAAAAATCAAAGCCATTTAAGACCCTACCATCAGCCAATTTGACCTGCTCACCACGTTTTAATTGACCCAAAATAGGCCCATTAGGCAAATGATAATCCGCTAAAAGATCCATCAATAATTCCCCCGGATGAGGTTTTTCCTCAATACGATAACCATAACACAATATCCGGTGATCTACTTGTTGACAACTGATTTTAAAAGTCTTATCTTCAAAAACAATTCCGCCATCTTTTAACTCATGATAACGAATTTGATACCCTAAATGACTATCCGATAGTGCAATACTTGTTTGAACATATTGCTTAATTCCCGGCGGTCCGTACAAATCTAAGGGCGTATCACCGCCTTGAAAGGAGCGCGAAGACAACAATCCTGGCAACCCAAAAAGATGATCCCCGTGCAAATGCGTAATAAAAATCTTCGTAATCTTACGTGGACGGATATTGGTTGACAAAATCTGCTGCTGAGTGCCCTCGCCTACGTCGAATAACCAAATTTCATTACGCTCATTCAATAATTTTAAAGCTAAACTTGATAGATTACGCCCCTTAGACGGTACACCTGCTCCAGTTCCTAAAAATTCTAACTCCATAATTATCTTCCATCATTAATATTTTGTCTGTTTTAAAATGCTTTTAGCAATCAAAGTACTGTAATACTTGGAACCTTGATCATTAGTATGCACTTGATCATCATAAAACCACTTTGGATGAGCTTGACTATACTCATACCAATCGATCACATGCAAATTATGATACTTTTGAGACTCAGATTGTAGCAGGTCATTCACTGATTTTTCCCATGAACGCGTTGGCACGTGAACATTAATCCAAAAAACCTGCCTTTTTGCTCCTGCCAAATTCAAAACTTGGACAACCTGTTTTTCACTAATTGCTCCATTTGTTCCAATACCCATAATGATTGTCTGAGGCAAAGCATTCTGATCTTTATAATTGCTTAAAGTAGTAATTGCTGCTTCAATTCCCCGACTGACATCAGCATTAATCACCATTTTTGGAAAAATAGCTCGTAATCCATCAGAGCCATCTACCATCACCGAATCGCCAACCGCTAAAGCAGGTAGATCCTGTGCACGTTGTAAATCAAATTGTGATATTCCTAACTTTTGATAACGCTGATTAACTGGATGTTTTTGCGCTAATTTCTGCCATTTCTTAACTTGACGATGGTTATGAACCTGTTGATTCTTTTTAATTACTTTTAAAGCTTGCTGATTATGACTAACATTTTGACTCTTATTTTGGGCAATTTTTTGCGCTAGCGGACTATGGTCAGCATTGACAGCCTGACCATTATCCCGGATCAAGCCCACACTTCCTAAAAATACAATCACCAACAACACAATTTCAATTAATAAATGACTCGGTCTTGCCCATTGTTTCAATAATTGGCGCCAATCACCCTTGCCTAGCGGACTTTCAACAAAGTAGTAGGACATCCAACTAACTCCAAAAATTAACACAATTTCAACTATCGGATATAACAATGGATGATCCGCAACATTTTTGAATTTTGATTCAAAAAAAATCATCACAGGAAATTGATATAAATAAAGACCATAACTAATTTTACCAATCTTTGCAAAAAGTGGGTTAGTTAAAAGACGATTCCACATTGCCGCTGGGTGTGCAATGACAGCCACTAATAACGTGGTCAAAACTGAAAAAAGAAAAATTCCGCCCCGATAAGTGAATGCATCTGTAGCCTTCATTTTAAAAATTAGAAACAGCATTCCAACAAATGCAACAGTGCCAACAATATTCAACAAATTTCGATCAAAACGTCTTACTGTCGTCCGTAAATTATTACTCGGCCACATCATTGCTAACAAACAACCTAATAGCAATGAAAACATCCGTGTGTCTGTACCATAGTAAACGCGACTAGGATCCAGGTGCGGATTATACAATAACGCCATTAAAACTGCCGAAAAACAAGTCACTAAAAATGTAATGGTAAAGAATTTTTTGGTCGAAAACCATCTCAACAACAAAATTAGCAGCAATGGCCACAAAAAATAAAACTGGCCCTGCAATGACAAAGTCCACAAATGAGTAAACGGCGATTCATTATTGGCAAAACGATCAAAATAAGATTGTCCATGCAAAATTTGCCAAAAATTATAAACATTTAATACATTAGTTACAAAAATAGACCGTAAATTTTTTAATAGATTTTGTTGAAACAAAGTAATATAAGCACTCGCACTAAATAGCATCAACAAAAGACCCGGATACAGTCGGCGAATTCTCTTGCCGTAATACTGTTTTAACGAAAAATGACCGTCAATTCGCAATGATCTTAAAATCTGATCAGTTATCAAATAGCCCGATAACACTAAAAAAATAGGAACCCCTAAATAACCACCCGCAAAAATAGCTGGGTTTAAATGGTACAAAATAACACCAATAACACCTAGTGTCCGCAAACCGTCAAAACCAGTAATATAACGGCTTTTTTGTTTAACTTGTTCCAATACCTTCCACAACTCCAACAGTTATTACATAAATTCAAACTCAAAGTCGTCAATAACGACCGTATCGCCAACTTGCGCTCCAGCCTCTGCTAAGGCTTGATCAACTCCCATGCGCTTGATCTTACGTGCAAAACGCATGACACCATCTTGATAATTCAAATTACTACGTTGCAGCAATGAACCGACTGCAGAATTAACTACTTCAAACGTATGCTCATCCAATTGCTTAATTTCAATTTGTGATTGATTGTTCTCTTGGTATTTATAAACTTTTTGTACCGGAATCTCCACCTCTTCAGCCTGACTTTTCGGCATTGGTGCATCAAGCAAAAGCTGTGCCGTTTTTCGTAACAGATCGTCTACGCCCGCATGGGTCACACTCGAAATTTCCACAACATCTTGATCAGATAAACTTAAGGATTGCTTGAAATTTTTCAAGGCTTCTTTAGCACCTGGCAAATCCATTTTGGTGGCGACAATTAATTGTGGTCGTTCAAGTAATCGTGGATCATATTGACGTAATTCCTCATTAATTTGACGATAATCAGCTACCGCAGCGCGTCCGTTATTAGGATCCATATCAATTAGATGCAATAAAACTCTGGTCCGCTCAACATGCCGTAAAAATTGAAAACCTAAGCCAACACCTTGAGCAGCACCGGCGATTAAACCAGGCAAATCTGCCAACACAAAATCTTGACCGTCAGCTAAACGTACCATGCCTAAATTAGGCTTTAAAGTTGTAAATTGATAAGCAGCGATCTTAGGACGAGCTTTTGTCGCCACTGATAACAATGTTGACTTACCCACTGATGGGAAGCCAACCAAACCAACATCAGCTAACAATTGCAGTTCTAATTGAATTTCTCGCTGTTCGCCTGGAGTACCATTTTCCGCAATTTCTGGAGCCGTATTACGGGAGGTAGCAAAATGAATATTACCACGACCACCATGACCACCTTGAGCCACAATCAATTCTTGGTCATTATCCACCAAATCTCCTAATACTTCCTTAGTTGCCAAATCTGTCACAATCGTCCCTGGAGGCACACTGATATAGGTGTTTTGCGCATTGGCGCCATGCATGGCTTTAGTCATCCCATTACCACCAGCATGAGCCTTAAAATTATGCTGATAACGAAAATCCATTAAAGTTCGTAATCCCGAATCAACTTTGAGAATGACACTACCACCATTACCGCCGTCACCACCATAAGGACCACCCTTGGCAACATATTTTTCATGGCGAAAAGCAACAGATCCATCGCCACCAGCCCCAGCTTTAACAGTTATTTTTACATTATCTACAAACATGGAAACCTCCAGAATTCTTATCAGAGTTCAATTTTACCATAAATCACTTCAAAAAAGTGTTGAACCTCGTTAATCGCATTAGTATTTTTTGAGAGTTTTTGAAAGATTTTGATTGATTTTGATTAAAAATAGAGTATTATATTCTTGGAGGTAATATGTAAGTGATTACAGAACGACGAAGGCAAGTCATTTTGGACCAATTGAATCAAAAAAAAATTGTTACCATTCATGATTTAACCACTTTAACTGGTGCATCAGAGTCAACAGTCCGCCGTGATCTATGTGATTTAGAAAAGCAAAAATTATTGCTGCGAATTCATGGCGGTGCTAAATTGGTAACCTCTTCTCTACTGGAAGAATCTAAAGTTGGAATTCGAGCACAATTACATCAGTCAGTTAAAAAATTAATTGCGCAAAGAGCCGTCAATTTGATTAACGATCATGAAGTGATTTTTTTAGATTCAGGGACCACCACCCGAGCAATGATTCCGTTTTTAGCTAATCATCAAGACTTACTTGTCTTGACAAATAGTGTTGATAATGCTGCTTTATTGGCTGATTATCAAATAAACACGATTATGTTAGGTGGTCAATTGCGCAATTCTACTAAAGCAGCGGTTGGACAGACTGTTTTGACTTACTTAAGGGATTGCCATTTAGATCAAGCATTTTTGGGAACCAATGGTTTTGATGAATCTCATGGATTCACAACACCAGATCCTGAAGAATCATTGGTCAAGCGCATTGCCATTGAACAATCTGAACAAGCTTACATTCTTACTGATCACTCTAAGTATCAGCAAACACGTTTTAGTAAATTTGCAAGCATTCAAAACGCTGCCATTATTTCTGACGAATTGCCTGCTGATATAAAAGCACGATTAATGAAACATACTATCTTAATGGAGGTCACTAAATGATATATACCCTTACTGCGAATCCTTCAATTGATTACGTTTTGCAGTTACAGGCGGTCACTTTAGGCGAAGTCAATCGTGTCCAAACAGATGTTAAACTTCCTGGTGGAAAAGGCATCAACGTTTCACGTATTTTAAAAGAATTGAATTCAGATTCTGTCGCTTTAGGCTTTGTTGGCGGTTTAACTGGTGAAATGTTTAACCAATTATTGTCACAGAATCAAGTTCAAACTGCTTTTACGAAAGTGAACGGTGATACTCGTATTAACGTCAAAATCAAGACCGATCACGAGGAAACAGAAATTAACGGTCAAGGTCCAACCATCAGCGATTTGGAAAAAGCCGATTTGATGCAAAAAATTGCCCAAATTGGTCCTAAAGATGTGGTTGTGATGGCTGGTAGTACGCCACCTGGATTAGATCAACAATTCTATCTAGATATTGCTCAGCAGGTTACCGAACACGGTGCAGAATTCATAATTGACACAACTGGGCAAGCATTACTAGACACTTTGCCGTTCCACCCGTTAGTTATTAAACCGAATCACCATGAGTTAGCTGACTTGTTTGCTACACAATTTCAAAGTCTTGACGAAATTATTAGCGCTGCTCGTCGCTTACTCAATAAGGGGGCTCAACATGCGTTAGTTTCGATGGCTGGCGATGGCGCATTATTAGTGACTAACGATGCGGCTTATAAGTGTAATGCCCCCAAGGATGTTGTTAAGAATTCTGTGGGTGCTGGAGATTCAATGATTGCAGGTTTTGTTGGAACTTACATGAAAACCAACGATCCTTTGGCAAGTTTCCACGTCGGTGCCGCTTGTGGTTCGGCAACTGCTTTTAGTGAAGATTTAGCAACGATAGACAAAATTAAAACAGTCTATCAGCAGATCACAGTTACTCAAATTCAGTAGGAACTTAATTTTATTTAAGGAAGTGTAAAGATGGATCTCAACGAATTATTGCGTAAAGACGTCATGATTATGGATTTGAAAGCAACTACGAAAGAAGCTGCCATTGATGAAATGATTGACAATTATGTTAAAACGGGCGTTATTGATGACGCTGAATTGTTTAAACAAGATATCTTAAAGCGTGAAGCTGAAACCAGTACAGGTATTGGCGATGGTATTGCGATGCCCCATGCCCGTGATAAAGCTGTCAAAAAAGCAACTGTAATGTTTGCTAAAAGTCAACAAGGTGTAGACTATGATGCTTTAGACGGACAACCAGTTTATTTATTCTTCATGATTGCCGCCCCTGATGGTGCTGATACCTTGCACTTACAAGCGCTGGCGGCTCTTTCTTCATTATTAATTAATCCTGATCTAGTGTCTAATTTAAAGAAAGCAACTACACCCCAAGAAGTTCAAGACTTGTTTAATCAAGCCGAACAAGCTAAAGAAGAAAAAGAAAAACAACAACAAGCTGCACCCGAACAGACAAACGATCAAGGTTTCATTGTAGCTGTTTCTGCTTGTCCTAATGGTATTGCTCACACTTACATGGCTGAAGCAGGATTAATAGAAGCTGGCGAAAAATTAGGCATCAAGGTTCGTGTCGAAACAAATGGTTCCGAAGGTGTCAAAAATAAATTGACTGCCGCCGAAATTAGTAAAGCTGACGGAGTCATTATTACTGCTGATAAAAAAGTAGATATGGGACGTTTTGATGGTAAAAAATTATTAAATCGGCCAGTAATTGATGGTATTAATAAACCTGAAGAGTTAATTAATAAAATTGAGGCTGGTAATGCACCTACTTATCATGCTAATCCCGATGATAATACTGCTGGTGAAGACGCAGTTGAAGGTAAATCTACTTGGTCACGTATTTATGCCGATTTAATGAATGGTATCTCACACATGTTACCATTTGTTGTTGGTGGCGGAATTTTAATGGCTATCTCTTTCTTAATCGAAAATGTAGCTGGTCCTAAGTCTACTTCATTTCTTTTCTTTAACGGTATTGGGAACTATGCCTTTAACTTTTTAATTCCAGTTTTAGCTGCTTATATCGCCGTTTCAATGGCTGATTTACCCGCATTAATGCCTGGTTTTGTAGCTGGTTTTATGGCCTCACAAGCAAGTGCTAGCGTTGTATCCTCAAATAGTCCTGCTGGCTTTATCGGCGGACTCTTAGGTGGTTTCATTGCTGGTTGGGTAGTTGTTGGTCTGAAAAAGTTTTTCAAGTTCATTCCCAAGTCTCTTGAAGGAATGAAGCCAATGTTGTTATATCCTGTCTTCAGTTTATTAATTGTCGGCGCTATTATGTACTTTGCTATTGATCCTGTCTTCGCAATTGTTAACAAGGCAATTTCAACTTTCTTAACTAATATGGGAACAGGCAATGCTGTGATTTTGGGTGCTTTATTAGCCGGTATGATGTCCCTCGACATGGGTGGTCCTTTCAACAAAGCAGCTTATGCTTTTGCGATTGCCAGTTTTACCACTACCAAAAGTGGTGCTTTGATGGCCGCTGTTATGGCCGGTGGAATGATTCCTCCATTAGCGATTGCCTTAGCTGCTACAATTTGGAAAAATAAGTTTACCGAACAAGAACATCAAGCAGCGATGAGTAACTATATTTTAGGTGCTGCCTTTATTACTGAAGGTGCAATTCCTTTCGCGGCTGGCGATCCATTACACGTAATTATTCCAAGTGTGATTGGTGCTGCAATTGGTGGTGGATTAACCCAATTTTGGAAAGTTAACGTTCCAGCACCACACGGCGGAATTTTTGTTTCACCATTATCAAATCATCCTTGGTTATTCATTTTAGCTGTTATTATCGGTGCCGTTATAGCCGGAATTATTTATGGTTTATGGAAACAAGCTCCTGAAAAAGAAGTTGTTAAATAAAAATTCACAAAAGAGTCCAAATAATTGGACTTTTTTTGTATGATTAATTAGAAAGGAGTCGATTATTAATGATTTTAGAAGCTTGTGTAGGTGAATTCAATCAGGTTCCAAAAGCAATCGCTCGTGGTGCTAACCGCCTAGAATTAAACGCTGATTTAGCGCAAGGAGGTATTACCCCGAGTTTAGGTGTCATTCAAGCCACTGTTCAGTATGCACACCATCATCATACCCCCGTCATTGTCATGTTGCGCCCTCGCGGACGGAATTTCATTTATAATACTACTGAAATCGAAATCATGCGTAATGATGCAAAGTTGATCGCACAAAGTGGCGCCGATGGTGTAGCTGTCGGAATATTGACTTCTGGTAAGCAAATTAATTATGATGCTCTACTTTATGTTTTAAAAGATTTACCACTCGAACGCGTCTTTCACATGGCTTTCGACGAAATTAAAAATCAAGAACAGGCAATAAATTGGTTGATCAAACACAAATTTCAGCGAATTTTAACTCATGGAGGTCCATTGGATCAACCACTTAATATTAAACATCTGCAGGAGTTAACTTGTATCGCTCAACAACAAATTACCATTCTACCGGGAGGTGGCATTACCAAAAATAATGTTAATGACATTGCTCAATTGCTAGGACTTAAGGAAGCTCACGGAACGAAAATTGTTTAACAATCTACTTACCAATTTTGCGAACTGGTGTCACTGACAATGACAGTTTAATTGCCTGTGCAGTCGTTTGTGAAATCCCTAATTTCATCAAATCATCAATGGGAGCGTCTTTAATTTTTTTGACAGAACCATAATGCTTTAATAGTTTAATTCGCGTTTTGGGACCTACCCCCTTAACACTTTCCAATTGTGAAGATAAAGCATTTTTACTGTGTGTTTGACGATGAAAAGTAATCGCAAATCGGTGAACTTCATCTTGGATTCTTTGTAATAAATAAAACCCTTGACTTTTACGATCTAACGGCACTATTTGTCCCTGCTCACCAGTAATTAAATGCGATGTACTGTGATGATCATCTTTAACCATCCCCGCCACAGGAATATGGATCCCTAATTCATTATGCAATACATCCAAAATCACTCGCAATTCAATCAAGCCACCATCCATCAAAATCAAATCTGGTAGCGGCTTGTGTTCTTTTAACAAACGCGAATAGCGACGATAAATAACTTCTCGTGTATTAGCTGATTCATCTGCACCATTATGTTGCTCCAAAATATCTTTAATTTTATATTTACGATAATTTGCTTTAGCTGGTTGACCATCGACAAAACTAATCATCGCTGATACCGCATCAGCCCCCTGAATATGTGAATGATCAAAGGATTCAATCACATGTCCATATGGCAAACACAATGCATCAAAAATCTGCTTTTGTGCACCGACTGTCTGTCGATTGTCTAACTCCATTAACCGAAATTTTTCTTCTAACGAAAGTTGCGCGTTATCATGCGCCATTTTTAATAAATCGTGCTTCACGCCTCTTTGCGGTGTTCGAAATGGAACGTGTAAAATTGAACTTAAAGATTCTTGATCAACATCTTCAGGAACTAAAATTTCCCGTGGTAATACATTATTTTTACGATTATAAAATTGCAAAATAAAAGTTGCTAATTCTTCTTCTGGTGTACCAATACAAGGAAAAATTCGTTTTTCTCGTTTCATCAAGCGGGCCTGACGAATAAAAAAGACTTGAATGGAAATCCAGCCTTTATCCACGTAAAAATTAAATAAATCGCGAGGAGTACGATCATTAGAAATAATTTTTTGTTTCTCAACTGTCTGCTCAATATAATGAATTTGATCGCGTAGTTCTGCTGCTCTTTCAAACTTTAAATCTTGTGCAGCAGCATCCATCTTTTGAGTCAATTGCTTCTTAACTGTTTTTACATTGCCATTCAAAAAACTTTTAATATGCTTAATTTGTTGCGCGTATTTTTCCTCAGGTATCTCTTTAAAACAAGCACCCAAACATTGACCCATATGATAATATAAACACGGTCGACCTTGATATCCGTTACAACGTCTCAACGGATAAACTTTTTGCAAAAAATTTAACGTTTCTTCAGCTGCGTACACGTTAGGATATGGACCAAAATAGAATCCACCATCTTTTTTGATTTGGCCTGTGATGATCATCTTCGGATCACGTTCATTAGTCAGTTTAATATAAGGATAACCGGTACCCTTTTTCAGTTTAATATTAAAATAAGGTTGATGTTTTTGAATTAAGGTAATTTCCAACAAAAACGCTTCTTTATTTGTGGAAGTCACAATAGTCTCAAAATCACGGATCTCACTGACTAATTTCGCGGTTTTACCTTCATGGGAACTTTTAAAATAAGACCGAACACGATTTTTGAGATTTTTGGCTTTACCAACGTAAATAATTTTAGCATTAATATCCTTCATCAAATAACATCCTGGACGATCGGGAAGTAACGCTAGTTTATGTTCTAAATATTCTGTGGCCATTGATTGCTTCACTCCTCAATTTATCATGTAAATATTCTACATTGATTGTTGCCAAATACCAAGTATTAAACGAATATTCGTTCGTTCTATAAGTTTAACCAACTAATATTGCAGTTATTATGCTATAATTAGTGATGTTCAAGTAATGTGAAAGAGGTGCCGGAATGGGATTGACTGTCAAACGCGAAAATAATTTCGAAAGTTTATTCGATAAATTTGCTTCTCTGCCTGATGAGACCCAGAAAGATCTTCAAGCAGTTAAAGAGACTAAAGATAAATTACAACGAGAAAAAGATAAAAATTAATTCAAAAATATGACTGGTTTTAAAGCTAGTCTTTTTTTATACATATGATTTCATTTATAAAAAAATCACTAAATTTTCCTAGAAAGAATTTTTAGTGACATGAGTAAAACTAACAACAGGTACTTGCTATTTTGAATAACCATTGGGATGCTTTTGCAGCCAATTCCAGGCAGAACTAATAATCGTATCAATATCTGTGTGTGGTGATTGCCAACCTAAATCAGTTCGAATTTTAGTACTATCCGCAACTAACGAATCTGGATCACCGCCACGTCGTGGAGCATCAATAGCCTTAATATTTACACCAGTAACCCGTCTTGCTGCTTCAACAATTTCTTTCACAGTAAAACCTTGCTTCGAACCAATATTAAAGTAGTCACTTTGACCACCTTGGCGCAAATATTCTAACCCAAAATAATGCGCCTGCACCAAATCTAAAACATGAACGTAATCGCGAACATTATAACCATCACGCGTTTGATAATCATTACCACACATCTCAACATGTTCACGCTGCCCCAGAGCAGCTTGCAAAACAATTGGAATCAAATGTGTTTCTGGTCGATGATCTTCACCTAAATTACCATCTAACCGCGCACCTGCAACATTAAAATAACGAAAGGCCAACCATTGCATCTCATACGCAGCACCATCCCAACGCATAATTTGTTCCATCATTAATTTGGTTAAACCATAAGGATTAATCGGATCTTTGGCATCATCTTCCTTGATAGGAACGCGTTCCGGAGTTCCGTATACCGCAGCAGATGAGGAAAAAATTAATTTTTTAACTTGATGATTTTTCATCACATTAATTAGACTAATTAAGCCTACCACATTATTATCAAAATAATCATTTGGTTTAACAACAGATTCTGGAACTTGAATGTAGGCACAAAAATGAAATACAGCTTCAATATCATGCTGTGTAAACACTTGCTCTAAAAAGTCGTGATCGCGTACATCACCTTGATAAAATGGCACCGATTCTGGAACTGCTTGCCGATGTCCGTAACTTAAATTATCAACGACTACTACATCTTCTTTTTTTTGTACTAATAAATCGACCATGTGTGAACCGATATAACCAGCACCACCTAAAACCAAAATGGCCATATTATTCCTCCTGTTCAGATAACAGCTTATTCATTAAACTTCATTTTTATTATAGCCATTCCAAATCGTGAATACTACTTAATTTATCGATGAAACGAAAACTCTTTTCTACTTTTTGGAAACCAAAAAAATTGAGCCACCAATATCAGTTGCTCAATCTTTATTATTTTTATATTAACAATGTGATTCAATCCAATGCCAAACTTCATCGTAACCAAATTTAGTCACGGAACTAAATAATTGGAGCTGGTCGCGTTGATTTAATTGCAAAGTTTTGATCACATTTGCAACCGTCTTATTCCATTGATTATGTTTAACTTTATCCATTTTAGTCGCCACAATCAAAGTTGGAATTTTATAATAACTAACAAATTGATACATCGACACATCATCGTCAGTTGGTGCGTGACGCCCATCAACCAAAATAATAATCCCATTTAACTCCTGCCGCGTTGTTAAATACTCCTCAATCATAGCACCAAACTCTGCCCGTTGCTTTTTAGAAACCTTAGCATAGCCATAACCTGGCACATCAACCAAATACAATTGAGAATTAATTCCATAAAAATTTAATGTCTGCGTTTTACCAGGAGTACTCGAAGTTCGCGCAAAATTTTTGCGTTTCAATAAACTATTAATTAATGATGATTTACCCACATTCGAACGACCGGCCAATGCAATTTCCGGCCAATGATCATTTGGATATTGTAACGAATTGACAGCACTTAAATCCATTGTTACATTTTTAATTTGCATAACTTCAAGCAACCTTGCCTTTGCTATCATATAGAGCAGGCTTTTGTGTACCCTCAACAGCTTTTTTCGTAACGACTACCCGCTGAATATCATCGCGACTGGGTACTTCATACATTGTATCCATCAACGTTTCCTCAATAATCGAACGTAAGCCCCGCGCACCAGTATTTCTCTTCATAGCTAAATCAGCCATCGCTTCCAACGCATTACGATTAAATTCTAATTCCACATCATTAAGTGCAAATAGTCGCTGATACTGCTTGACTAAAGCATTTTTAGGCTTGGTTAAAATTTGCACTAAATCATTTTGTGTTAATTTATCTAAGGTTGTTATCACAGGAATCCGCCCAATAAATTCTGGAATAATACCAAATTTCATTAAATCTTCGGGAATAATATGGGTTTTAATTTCGTCATGTAAACCACCTTGACTCTCATCGTTAAAACCAAAGCCAATTGTTTTCTCACCTAAACGATTTTTGATAATTTCATCAATGCCGTCAAACGCACCCCCAACAATAAACAAAATATTCTTCGTATTAATTTGAATCATTTCTTGTTGTGGATGTTTTCGACCACCTTGTGGTGGCACACTAGCAATTGTTCCCTCTAAAATTTTCAAAAGCGCCTGCTGTACACCCTCACCTGAAACATCACGAGTAATCGAAACATTTTCACTTTTTTTGGCAACCTTATCAATCTCATCAATATAAATAATGCCATGTTCTGCTTTTTCTACATCAAAGTTTGCGTTTTGTAATAATTTGAGCAAAATATTTTCTACATCTTCACCCACATAACCGGCTTCCGTTAAAGCAGTGGCATCTGCAATTGCAAAGGGAACCTGCAAAATTTTAGCCAAAGTTTGTGCTAAATAAGTTTTCCCTGAACCAGTCGGGCCAATTAATGCAATATTACTTTTTTGCATTTCAACCGTTTGATCATCGTCCGTCGATTGACTATTAATTCGCAAATAATGATTATAAACCGCTACTGCTAAATTTTTCTTAGCTTCTTTTTGACCAATTACATATTGATCTAAAACGGCCATAATTTCTTTAGGTGAAGGTAAATCTGTGATTGTTAATTCTTTGTCGACATCAGTTGCATCATCGATAATTTGCTTGCACAAATCAACACATTCATTACAAATATACACACCTGGTCCCGCAACAATACGCTGAACCTGATCTTGGGATTTGCCACAAAACGAACAAACAATTGTACTGTCATCATTGGTACTATCAAACATAAAATTTCCTCCCAATTTAAGTCTAATACTATGAATTGCGCAATAAAAAGGTTAGCATAGACTTCAAGAAAAGTAAAAGTTTTAAAACCTTTTGCTGTTCTAATTATACACGAAAGTCGGTGCAGAATATGAACAAAGTAGGAATTATTGGTCAAGGTCACGTTGGAGCAACCACTTCTTTAGTAATGGCTCAACGTGGAAAAGTTGGTAAAATCGTTATTGTCGATAAAAATAATGCAAAGGCTAAATCTGAACAAGCTGATTTGCAAGATCAGATCGCCTTATTATCAACGGATACCGAAATTGAGGTGCAGGATTACAATGCTGAGCAATGGAGCAAGTTAAAAGATTTAGATATCATTATCTTTTGTCCTGGCAAAATTTCCGCATTATTAGAGCATGGCGGTGAACGTGACTACGAATTAAATTTAACCAGTCAAATGGTTCATGAAATAGCCCCTAAAATTAAAGCTTCAGGCTTCAGCGGTATTATCGTTACAATTACTAATCCTTGTGACGTTATCGCCCGAATGTTACAAGAGGAAATTGGGGTCAAAACTAGTCAAGTTATTGGTACTGGTACCGGTTTAGAAACCGCCAGAATGCATCACGCTGTGGGCAACGCCACTGGTCACAACTATCATGATATTCAAGGCTATGTTCTCGGTGAACATGGTGACAAAATGTTTCCTGCTTGGTCAACAGTACAGGTAGCTAGCCAAGCTATTAATCACTTTCAGTTAGACCTAGATAAATTAGCTGAAGACATTACCGATGGTGGTTATACCATTTTTAATGGCAAACATTTCACCAATAATGGCATTGCTACTTGGGTCAATTTAATTGTCGAAGCAATTCTTAACGATGCTCGTATTGCTATGCCCGTTAGCGCCTATGATCCTAATCTCAAATTATATATTGGTCAAGTTGCTATTGTGCGTCAGACCGGCATTGACGAAATTGTTGATTTAGCGTTAAATGACCACGAACAAAAAGCATATCAAGAAGCCGCACAAGCCATTCAGGCTAATTACAACAAAGTGCATTAATACAATATTTATTGAAATAAAAAGATAAGAATCGATTCTTATTAAAAGTATCCGATTCTTATCTTTTTTGATGATTTATGATAATAAAATAACGCTTAGATAGCATTATTTTAACCAAATTTATTATTTTTCAACAGCTGAATCAGTCATTAAATCAACAACTCGCTTAATAGCAATATCATGATCTAACATTTCATTAGACAAAGCATTCCGTACAGCATCTTCTTGCATACCATAATCTTGAGCCAATTCTTTAACTTCTTCATCACGTTCATCGTCAGAAACCTTAATATCTTCCGCTTTGACAATTGCTTCTAACAATAAGTTAGTCTTAACCCGTTTTTCTGCATCTTGACTAAATTGTTTCTTTAAATCATCTTCAGTTGTGCCAGTCATTTGGTAGTACATATTAGGATTAATTCCCTGACGTTGCATATTACCTAAATACTGATCAATTTGATTTTGAACATCTGTATCAATCATCACCTGTGGAATCGCCTCAAACGTAGCATTCTCAATAGCTTGATCTACAACTTCAGTTTCAATTGCATCTTCAGCAGCAGCTTTACGTTGATCTTGCAAACGCTCCTTAACTTTTGTCTTCAATTCTGACAAAGAATTAACATCCTCATCAACATCTTTTGCAAAATCATCATCTAATTCAGGTAATTCCTTAGTTTTTATTTCGTGAATTTTTGTTTGAAAATGAGCTTCTTTACCAGCTAAATCTTTTGCCTGGTAATCTTCAGGAAAAGTTACTTTAACATCAACATCATCACCACTTTGATGGTCAATCAATTGATCCTCAAATCCCGGAATAAATGAGCCAGAACCTAATTCTAATGAATAGTTATCAGCACTACCACCATCAAAAGCAACACCATCAACAGTTCCTTTATAGTCAATAATGACAGTATCACCCTTCTCAGATTTACCATCCTCTTTTAAAACTAATTCCGCTTGTTGTTTTTGCAGACGTGTTAACTCATCGTCAATATCTGTATCAGCAACATCTGTATCTTGCTTTTTGACTTCTAAGCCCTTGTAATCACCAAGTTTAACTTCTGGTTCAATAGCAATTGTCGCAGAAATCTTCCAAGGCTTATCAGCTTCCATACTTTCAATAGAAACTTGTGGTTGACCAACCGGCTTTATCTTTGTTTCATCAATTGCTTTAGAATAAGCTAAAGGTAAAACATCGTTTAAAGCATCCTGATAAAGAGCCTCTTCACCATACATCTGATTAAAAACCACACGCGGAACTTTTCCCTTCCGAAATCCAGGAACATTTAATGTCTTGCGAACTCGTTGAAAAACAGTATCCAATCCTTGTTTAATTGTATCTTGATCTATTTCAAATGTTAATTTTCCGTCTTGATCTTTTTCTTTCGTCCATTCAGCTTGCGTAGCCATTAATATCCCTCCGGTACTAATTGTCTCATACAGTATTATTTTACTCTAAATAAAACAAGTTGTAAATATTATAACTAGTTCTATGTATAAAAAAAGCCTGGTAACCCAGGCTTTCTTGATAAAATTAATCTAAAATATCAGTAACAACACCAGCACCAACGGTACGTCCACCTTCACGAACTGTGAATTTAGTACCCTTTTCAATAGCAACTGGAGCAATTAAATCAACTTCAAACGTAACATTATCGCCAGGCATAACCATTTCAACACCATCAGGTAATTCAATAACACCTGTAACATCAGTTGTATGGAAATAGAACTGTGGACGATAGTTTGAGAAGAATGGAGTATGACGTCCACCTTCTTCTTTAGTTAAGATGTAAACTTCACCTTTAAACTTGTTATGAGTTTGAATAGAACCTGGTTTAGCTAAAACTTGACCACGTTCGATTTGATCACGGTTAACACCACGTAAAAGTACACCAACGTTATCGCCAGCTTCACCTAAGTCAAGTGTTTTCCGGAACATTTCCAAACCAGTAACAGTTGAATGACCATCTTGTTCGTGTAAACCGACGATATCAACTTCATCACCGACTTTAACTTCACCACGATCAATACGACCAGAAGCAACAGTACCACGACCAGTAATTGTGAAGACATCTTCAACTGGCATTAAGAATGGCTTATCATTGCTACGTTCTGGAGTTGGAATATAGTCATCAATAGTATCCATTAATTGTTCGATAACCTTAACTTGGTCTGGATCACCCTCCAAAGCTTTCAAAGCGGATCCACGAATAACTGGAATATCATCCCCAGGATAATCGTATTCGGACAATAATTCACGAACTTCCATTTCAACTAAGTCAACTAATTCATCATCATCAACTAAGTCTGTCTTGTTCAAGAACACAACAATATAGTCAACACCAACTTGGTGAGCTAACAAAATATGTTCACGCGTTTGTGGCATAGGACCATCAGTCGCAGCAACAACCAAAATAGCACCGTCCATTTGCGCAGCACCAGTGATCATGTTTTTAACGTAATCAGCATGTCCTGGGGCGTCAATATGAGCATAATGGCGCTTTTCTGTTTCGTATTCAACGTGAGCTGTGTTGATTGTAATCCCACGTTCTTTTTCTTCTGGGGCCTTGTCAATATCAGAGTAATCTTCGGCTTTAGCTAAACCTTTATCAGCTAAAACTTTAGTAATAGCTGCTGTTAAAGTTGTTTTACCGTGGTCAACGTGACCGATAGTACCGATATTTACATGGGGCTTAGTTCTTTCATAATGTTCTTTTTCTGCCATGAAAAGAAACCTCCTGTTTGTCATCTGAATTATCTTCACAAAAAAATATAAAGAGTAATGCGAAGATAACTCTTTATGCAAAAATTATACTACTTTTGGTTCCAAAAACAAAGCGATACCGACCAAAAATATACTCTTAGTAGTATACAAACTGCGTTGTAAAATGTAAACCATTTTTTATTAATTGAATAAACTTAATAAATTTTCTAATTCATCCAACCACTTATTTACTTTAACAGCTTTTGGCTGATTTTCAAGTGATTGACTACTTTTTTCAAAATTCAAACGCTCCATAATTAGCTGAAACCATAAATCAGGTTCGGTAATAATTTGATCTGTGAAAGGATACAGCATTGCTGCATATAGATTCATCTCTTTTTGACAAAAATCCAAATTATTATTCGTCCCATCAGAAAATTTTTCTACTAATAAATTTTGCATTACACTCAAACTCTTAGATTGATAAATTAATCGTTGACGCCCCGGTACAAATTCGCGCAGCTCACCAAAAAAATTAATGGTCCACCGTTGACGCAAATTTAATTTTACTAAATCTTCAGTAACACTGGCTTTCAATAATGGATGCAAATACGGATTATCTAAAAGACTTTGACAACACTGCTTGAAATCAGTCAAAGAAAGACAGTGTAACCCCCAAATCAGCTCTGATTGTTTTGTTAATGAATAGGTCAAAATCGTTAATATTTGTCGCTTGAGCTTTTTCACGTCTTCAAGATGATTTAATTGATAATGATATTGATTTTTCATCACCAAAGTTTGAAATTCTGATTGTTTGTTTTCCAAAACGGACACATTTTGTTGAATTAACTGCTGTGCTCCAATAAAGTCATGCAATGCCATAATGATATCCAAAACCAAAGCAATACTCGTTAAACTAGTCAGATATTGATCCAATTTATCTTGAACCAATTGCCAAGCAATTTGATCTTGATGAGCTCGATGCCATGTTTGTACAATCTTTTGATGCAAATCAAAACTTGGCTTTAGTTGATAAGCTTCTTCAAAAGCTTGCGCAGCCAAGTCATAAGCTTTGTTTACCAAGTATTTTTTCGCATTATCTAATAACTTTTGATAATTTGCCTCAGTATTATCTTTCACTTGAAAACTCCCATGAAAAAAGTCCTGAAATCAGGACTTTATTTATGACTAGCACCACTTTGTGATTTACGATGCCGATTTTGATTAACTTCCATAATGACAGGTAAAATAACTGGGTGCCTTTTTGTTTTATCCCACAAGAAATGGTTCAAATTTTCACGAACATCTTGTTTTAGTTCGGACCAATCAAAATCTTTATGCACCAAATTATTTTCCACAGCTTTAACTACAATATCTCGACTGGTATCAAACAAATTTTGATTACGCTCCATGCCTACAAAACCACGTGCTGTAATCTGCGGTTGCGAAACAATTCGCTTCTTTTTACGATCAATCGTCACAACAGCAATGAAAACACCATCTTGTGACAATAATTTACGATCGCGTAAAACAATTGTTCCAATATCGCCTACACCAATACCATCAATCATGGTATCACCAGCCGTCACTGCTGGCGCCAAGTGAAATTGTTGATGCTCATAACTTAAAACATCACCATTTTGCAATAAAAAGACATGGTTCTGATCCAAACCTGCTTCCATGGCAATCTTAGCATGAGCATTGAGATTGCGATACTCACCCTGCACAGGAATTACATTTTGAGGATGCAAAATATTAATCATCAATTGCAAATCGCTTTTAGCCGCATGACCTGAAGTATACAAGCCTGAATCACTTAAACTTTTAACATTGCCGCCAGCTCTAAAAATCAAGTCTCGCGTTTTTGCCACAGTAGTTTCCATAGCATGTGATGGTGTCGTCGTCAAAAAGACCAAATCACCGTCTTCAATATGATAAAAATGATGATGACTGGTAGCCATTTTTTGCAAAATTTTAATTGGTTCACCCATACGTCCAGTCTCAATAATAACAATTTGTTCATTAGGTAAACTTTCAGCCTGTCTAGCTGAAACTAACAAATCGTCCGGAACATCTAAGTACCCCAACTTAATTGCCATCCGGACAATTTTTAAAGCACTTTGACCTGTCAAGACCACTTTCCGATGAGTCTTTTGCGCAGCATTAAAAATCTGTTGCATCCGCAGAATATTAGAAGCTACTGAAGCCACAATAATTCGACCAGTTTGATATTCGAAAGTCTCCCAAATATAATTATAAATATCCCGTTCATCTGCCGCAGGATAAGGGGATTCCGCATTTGCCGAATCACTTAATAACGCAAGTACCGGTTCGCGACCGATATCTGCCAAACGCTGATAATCAGTTTGATAAGACTGAATTGCAGACTGATCAAATTTAAAATCACCGGTATAAACAACTTGGCCAACAGGAGTTTTTACAACAATTCCCAAGGAATCAGGAATGGAGTGCGTGGTTTTAAAAAAGGAAACGCTCAAATTTTCAAAATCGATCGCTGTTTGTGCATCTATAACTTGAAAATTATTAAATTTACGACTACGACTGTTTTCTTTTGTACTAATTTTAGCCAACTCAATTGTCAGTTTAGATCCAAATACAGGAATGTCACAATTATCTATCAAATATGGCAATGCACCGATTGCATCGGCATGACCATGTGTTAAAAAAATCCCAACAACCTTATCAATATTATCTTGTAAATAACTAAAGTCAGGAATTACGATATCAATTCCCAACAACTCATTTTCAGGATATTGCAATCCGCAATCCAAAACAACGATTTCGTCACCATATTCTACGGCATATAGATTCTTGCCGTTTTCGCGTAAACCACTCAAAGGAATAATTTTTAACTTTGCCACTCAGCTCACCTTTCTTATGAAAAACTTTATTAAAATATTAAGCAGATCTTACTGTTCTAACGGAACATCTGAATGTATTTGTTTAATTGTAGCACATCCCAAGCCTTTTTTATAGAAATCATCTTCACAGTCAAAATAAAAAAGCTGCTGGGTATAACCCAACAACTTTTAAAATATAATATTAACGACGTAAACCTAAACTTTGAATTAAATCACGATAACGGTTGATATCTTTATTCCGTAGATAAGCCAACAAGTTACGACGATGACCAATTTTTTTCAATAAACCTACATAAGAATGATGATCTTTTTTGTTAATCTTCAAATGATCATTTAAATTATTAATTTCATAAGTTAAAACAGCTACTTGTACTTCTGGAGAACCAGTATCCCCAGATTTACGACCGTATTTTTCAATTAATTCTTGCTTCTTTTCCTTAGTAATTGCCATAATTCATTCCACCTTATTAAATAATTCAGCTAAACTTCGTCTGCGTCGGTGTAACAACAAACAAAGCAAAGCTAACACACTTTAAAATATACCGTAATCATAATAAAAATGCAAGAATTTATTTCTCAATCATTGCAAAGTCTGCAGGGGTTTAGTATACTTTTTAAGTATTGGAATGACGGCGGAGGTGAATAAGAATGCCACAAATTAAATCAGCAATTAAGAGAGTACGTACATCTGCAAAGGCAAACGAACGTAATTCTGCTCAACGCAGTGAGATGCGTTCAACAATTAAGAAATTTGAAAATGCTGTTGCCAACAATTCTGACAATACACAAGAATTGTATCGTCAAGCTACACGTGCTGTTGACATGGCCAAATCTAAAGGTCTAATTAAACAAAATAAAGCTGCTCGTGATAAATCCCGTTTAGCTGCTAAAATTAAATAATTAGATTTTTCAAAAAGACGGACTAACATTAGTCCGTCTTTTTATTATCCATAATAAAAGTAATCATAAAAATCTCAAACAATCTTCTTTTATCGCCCTGCCCTGTTTTCATTTGATAATCTATCTCAATCAAATCCAATAATGCTTTTTTCAATTGCGATAAATCATACAATCGAACTCGTTGGAGTGCTAATTTAACACGATAAGGATGGACTTGTAAAAACTTTGCCATCTTGCCAGACGCCATACCTTCTTTTGATAATATTTTAACTTGCAATAACAACCGAATTTGACTTTGAGAAACTGCTGTCAACAAAATCGGATCATTATTCAATAAGAGCAGTTGTTGATACAATTGCTCGGATCGCTGCAAATTTCCTTGTAAAATTGAATCAATCAGATCAAAAATATTATCATCTAGCGATTGTGGAACCAATTTTTCCACTGATTGCGCCGTGATTTTTTGAGAATGCATGTTATAGAGCATCAGTTTTTCTAATTCTGCAACTACTGTAGAATAATCTTCTTGTGTGCGCTGCAAAAGACTAGTCAAAGCACGAGGTTCGATCGTAAACCCCTGTTCTTGCAAAACTTGTAAAATAAACGACTTTAAATTTTGACCAGCTTGTTGTTGCGCATCCACCCACTCGGCATACTGTTTGAGTAATTTAGTGATTTTTTTACGCTGATCTAATTTACTGTAAGGCGCAAAAATCACCAAAATAGTTGTTAACTGTGGATCCATAATATAAGAACTGAACGCATCAATATTTTGATTTATTACACTTTTAGTGTGACTTCCCGATAAAAAGTGTGGATTATTGACCAAAACCAATTTATGCTCTCCCAAAAAAGGAAGCGTATTGGCTTCTCCAATTGCTTCTTCAATATCGACCTGTTCCAAATCAAATTCAGCCACATTAAGTGACTGTTCTTCAGCTGACAAAACTGCCAAAAAAGCTTGCTTGGTTTGCCTGATTAACTGAGTTTGTGTCCCTAAAACTACATAAACTGGTGCAATTTGTTTTGTTAATTGTTCTTTTAATTCATTGACTTTCATCTAACTTTTTCCTCGAAAAAACTTGCCAATTTTGTTGATTATGATAATTGTACTGCCAAGTAATCATACCATGTTGTGCTGTACTTAACGTAGGAATCCGTAACTTTTTTAAAGTCGACATCGTTTCTGAACTAGGGTGACCATACCGATTATGCCGTCCAACAGAAATCAAAACTTTTTCAGGTTGAATCTGGCGTAAAAATTTCGGTGAACTAGCAGTTTTACTACCATGATGTCCCGCTTTAAGGTAATCAACATGTTGTGTATGATTTTTAAATAATTTTAATTCATTTTGACGATCTAAATCGCCTGTAAATAACCATGTCTTATTCTGCAAATGACACAACAAACTTAATGAATCCTCATTCTTACTATTAGACAGATGATCCGGCCAGACCACCTTAATGGAATTATGATGTCCCAAATTAAATTGATCATTAACGTGCAATTTAGTTAGTGTAATTTTAGTTTGAAAATTTTGCAATTGTCGCTGAACAGCTTTATTATTTTGCATACCATCTGCAAAATAAACATTATGGACAGGAAAATTTTGTAGCAAAACGGATAAATCACCAATATGATCAGCATCCTGGTGCGTTAAAAAGACCCCATCTAAATGAGTAATTCCCTTATAACGTAAATAAGGAATTGTAATTGATTGCACACGATTATTGGTAGAATGATACTTTCCAAAATTCAATTTACCACCTGTATCAATTAAAAAAGTGTGTTGCAAAAAAGGCGTGGTAATCAAAATACTATCTCCTTGACCAATATCAATCAAACTAACTTCACCATTTACCGGAAAATGATTATTTAAAATTAAAAAACAGTATATGCTCAACAATCCTAGCAAATTCTTTTTCGTTGGATGTTGTACAACCATTAAAGTAAGACACAATAATAAAATCAAAAACATTAGACTCATCTGACCAACGGTCAACTGTGTCCAACTAGCATGAGCGGTTAATTCAATTGGCCGATAAATGATATCAAAAAAAAGTTCTAAATTAGTAATTAACCAGTAATTGGAAGAACAAAACACACTAAATATGGTTACTGGAATAATAAATTTTTCAAATAATGGTGTTAGACACAGATTTGCTAAAAAAGTCAGCCAGCCAAAACTGTAATTGTGAAAAATTAAAACTGGTGCACTAATTAAGTTAATTAAAAGTGACTGCTGCAAGAGATTACTCTGATTCAAAATAATTAATCCATAAGCCAAAAGATAACTCAATTGTCCTGCTAAAGAAAAAAGAACATACGGATCAAATAAACTATGAATTGTCAATGTTAACGCAAACAAATCATTACGCGATAAAAGCCAACCTCCTTTATCATTTAAGATTTGTAACGTACGTCCTACACACGCTCGCCAAACACCAACGCCTGATCCCGTAATGATCGCAACAATCGGTAAGGTCCCTATCACCGCCCATTCCACCCGTTCTTTGCGTAAACGTATAAGAGAACTAATTCGTAATACCCAGCCAACCAACAAGGAAATATGCAGACCTGAAATACTAAAAATATGAATAATACCAATATTAGTTAAACCTTGTCGCAGATCTTGTTCCTGGTTATCAAACTGACCAAATAATAAACTGCTGGCATTCAGTTTTAACCATCGTGGTAGCGACTGCAATTTTTGAAGTAATTGAAAACGCCAAACGTGCAACAATTCTAAAATACTATGCGGTGACCGAGTCTGAACACGTACCTGCGTTGCATTAGCCCGAAAATAAATTTGTTTAGTCTGATAATATTTTTGAAAATCAAATTCACCAGGATTTGTGGCCGGCGCAACTCGTTGCCATTCAAAATCAGCTTGTAAATACAAGATTTTGGATTGTAAAAAATGCTTTTTGCTAGAAAAACCAAAACTAACTCGTTGGCCAGTTGGTAATCGTCCCTGACCATAAGTCCAATCATTTTTTTGAGTAATTTGATCAGGATAGACCGTAATCATTCTGACTGTAGGTTCTTTAATATCGGGTGAGCGAACAAGTAACGTACCAACAAATCCTGCAATCAATATTAAAAATAAAGTTTGATAATGCCGATTACGAAAAATAACCAAAATTAAGAGACCAAATAAGCTCAACCATAGCCAATTATGCGTCACTTTAAAAGCAATCATCAATTGTAATGCTAGTGCTCCAAATAAAAACCAACCACGTTCAAACACTAAGTTGATCCTTCAAACTCTCAACTGTTTTATCACCAATTCCCTTGACTTTAGTCAAGTCATTTACTGAACTAAAAGTACCATGATCTTGTCGATATTGAACAATTGCGTCAGCTTTTTTGGGACCTAAGCCATTCACCTGCTGTAATTCTTCGGACGTTGCCGAATTCAAATTAATACTTTTACTATTGGCTCCCATAGAAGCAGTTGTGTCACCACCAACCGCTGATGTTGATTGGTTTTTATTAGGAACGATCACTTGTCCTTGATCATGTAATTTTTGAGCTTGGTTAATTCCCTGCAAGTTTGCATTAGCCGTTGGACCGCCCGCGTGTTGCAGTGCATCATAAACACGTGCCGTAGTCAGCAAATGATAAACTCCTGGTTTGTTCACTTCGCCTTGAACATCCACCATGATGGTTCTAGAAGTAGAAGTTTGATGTGCTATTTTGGTCTGTTGTTTTTGTGGTGCTGATTGCACAATTTGATTATTTGCCTGTGGTGCAGGCCAAAATCGCCATATCAAAACGACTATAATGATGACACCACCTAGAAGCCACTGCCAATAAGTTTGTAATAACACCTTTATTTTTTCCATAAAATCACCCATTTGAAATTACGAAAAAAGGCCATCATTTTTTTAATGATGAGCCTCTAAATAATTAATTGCCTGATTTAAATTGTCGACGGGAACAATTTTCATAGAAGTATGTAAGCGTTGTGCAGCTTTCTTGGCTGTTTGATAATTGCTTTGGTAATGCGAATCTAATTTCAGTTTAGCTTTGGTGACTTTATCTCTTGGTGCTAAAAAGACTTTAGCACCTGCTTTATTAGCTGCATAAACTTTTTTATCAATACCGCCAATAGGACCCACTTTTCCCTCTGGCGTAATTGTGCCCGTTCCTGCAATAATACGTCCATGCGTGAGATCATGTCGTGTCAACTGAGAATAAATTTGTAACGTAAACATCAAACCAGCAGAAGGTCCACCGATATCACCAGCTTTAACTTGCACTCTAGGTTTAGTCTGCACATGTACATGATCGACGAGGCTAATACCCAAACCTACTTGTTTAGTCTGAGGCAATTTCATTAAAGTTGATTTAACTACACGCGTTTGACCGTGGCGCTGGTAGGTAATCGTCACTTGATGATAGACACGCTGAGTGTGAATATAATGCATAAACGCAGCACTACTAGCAAAACGATGACCATCAATTTTTGAAATCACATCACCTACTTTAAGAACTTTTTTGGCAGGTGAATTTGCTAAAATCGACATCACATAGATTCCCAAATACTTTTTATGAATTGGCTGCTGGGCTTTCTTAAAAGCAGCTTCAATCGCGTTATTGCCTGCATTTTCCATATAATACTTTTCCATTTGGTTATATTCAGCTGTGTTACTATCAGCCATTAAATCTTTGCGCGAAATCACGTCATTAAAAGGAGTTAATTGCGCAAGCGTAATGGTCAGTGGAGTTGCCTGTTGAATTCTGACCGTTGTAAAAAGTAATTTATCTGTTGAATATTCCGGTTTCGCTTTAAATTTAATCACTCGACTACTAGATTGTGCTGTTCCTGGCGACTCAATAAAATAAGGTAACGGACAAAAAACAAAAACTAGTAATAACAAGACAATCCCCAGCCCCAAGCCACGGTATTTAGACTTATGATAAATCATCGTAATTTATCCACCAATGCCTGTTCAACTTCCAACGGGACTAATCCCTTTACTTGCCCACCATAAGTTACTACTTCTTTAACCATGCTGGAAGAAACGTACATATACTGAGGTTTAGCGACCAAATAAACTGTTTCCAAATCAGAACTCTGCAGTTGATTAATTTGTTGCATCCCTATCTCGTAATTCAAATCTTCGGCCGTTCTAACCCCACGAACCAACCAACGGGCGCTTAATTGTTGGGCCACTTGTGCAACTAATTGCTCTGGACGTGCCAGTACCTGAATATTATCTTGTCTAAGCGTTTGAATAGCCTTTGAAGCTAATTGCTGCTTTTGTTCAAATGAAAATGTATATTGTTTGCGCGTATTATTCATAATCACCACATACAAAACATCGAATAATCGACTGGCACGTTTAATAATATCTAAATGTCCATTGGTAATAGGATCAAAACTCCCCGCATAAAGACCAATTTTTCTCAATTTTCCCGACTCCCTATAAATCGCCAAACTTGAATATATGTTTGCCCATATGTTTTATCTGCTAAAACTTGATACAACCGTTCTGGTGGCAACGATAAATGATAATCTGTTTCAATCATAATTAGTGCTTGCTGATTCAAAATGCTGGCCTGACGAGCTTGCTCAATTAATTTTTGCGTCGTATGCTGTGCATAAGGAGGATCTAATAACAATAAATCCAATTTCACATGTTCTTTTTGTAATTGAATCAGAGCACGCTGTGCAGTCATTGACCAAATCCTAAAATCCGTTTGTGCGTGAGTTTTATCTACATTTTGACGGATGACTTGTTGAGCTTGTCGATTAGAATCCACCAAATACATCCGTTGAACACCGCGGGACACTGCTTCAATTCCTAAGGCCCCAGTCCCCGCAAACAAATCACACCCACACATTGAATTTCTAAAATAAGGTGTCAAAATATTGAACATTGCTTCCTTAACCTTAGCACTAGTAGGACGCGTATTACGTCCTTTGACAGGCAATAAATTTAAGCCATGAAAGCGTCCTGCAATTACTCGCATTTTATTTAATCCTTCTCTTTACTTTGTAATTCTGGCGGTATTAAATTGGCAACTTGCCCAATTTTATCATCAAAATAAGTTTCCAAATCTTGTCTTGGCGAGAGTTCAACCTTACTAACAAAAGATAGCCGAGCGATTTGTTCAACTTGTTGTTTTAATTTAGCCTGATCTAAATACATGATCGCGTAGTTCATCTTAAAAGAAACATAAATTACAGTACCAAAACGACGTAACTTTTTACTAGGATGACTATTATTCATCCAAACAATTACTTCCTGACGCGGAATTAATTTCACCACTATCCCTCCTTTATTTCCATTGTTTGCTCTCTTTTTAAATTAACTGAAACATTCAAACAAATCCCAACACAGATAGACAACACAATTTGACTGGAGCCACCATAACTGATGAAGGGCAACGTTACGCCTGTGATCGGCAATAACCCTACTACACCGCCAACATTAAACGCCGTTTGAACAAATAACAACGTTGCCACACCATAGCATAATAATGTCCAATAAACATTATTAGCTTTCACACCTACATAAACAATCCGAACAATTAAAACAAATATTAATGCCAATACAAAAATTACACCAATGATGCCTAATTCTTCACTAATAATTGACAAAATAAAATCCGTATAAGGTTCGGGAAGATAACCCAATTTTTGAATACTATTACCTAATCCCCGACCAAACAAGCCACCATTGTTGATTGCATAATACGAATTGACTAATTGAATACCACCAGTTTTTTCCAGTTCAAAAGGATGATAAAACGCCATCAAGCGTTTTAATTTATATGAGGAATGACTACCAACATTTAATTGATGTTTAAAATAGAAATAGGCTGCTGCAAATAGCGCAATGAGTGCCAATACAATTGCTAGCACATATTTCATATCCAAGCCCGAACTGAACGTCAACAAAAACACAATTGAAGCCAAAATAGCTGCACCACCTAAATCTGGTTGCAAGAGTGTCAATAAAATAATTAAACCTGCTAACAAAATCGGTGGAAATAATTCTCGCATCATCAACTTCAAACGCTGTCGTCTAATTCTCAACGAGCGCGCACTAAAAACTTTTGCTAAATATAATATTAAAGCTAACTTGGCCAATTCCAGCGGTTGTAAGTGAATTGGCCCCAGCGGGATCCACGCAGAAGCCCCATTAACCATTGATTGTGGATCAAAATGGCGTTTTAATAATAAATAAAATAGCAATGCCAATACAACTACAACAAAATCTTGAACAAATAATTTACGTTTTAACATGTCAATTTTCAACAAATAAAATAAAAAGCAGCCAAAAAGGCCAATAACGACATAAATCAACTGTCTTTTTAAATACACAATATTGCTCAAACCTTGTAGTAACGCCGCATTGGAGCTGGCAGAGTAAATCATGATCACTCCCAAAATGGACAATACAACAAAGGGTATGAAAATCCAATAATCAAGATCTTTTAATTTCGTTTTCAAAAATTCAGCTTAAACTCTTTCTGTAATTTTTACTAATTATATCATTTTTGCAATATTACTGGTTATCGTCGCAAAAGTAATTATAGCAAATCAAATAAAACACTTAAATATTATGTTTTTGAGTGTTACATACAAAAAAACTATCGCAAAATCTATTTAAACAGATATAGTTTTGCGATAGTTTATTTAAATATTATTACTCAAATCGTCTTAACCTAAAAGAACTTTATTATCCTCTACCCATTCATTAGTTGCTACACGATAATAAGCATGACCATTAACAATCAGTTGTTTATCATAGAACCAAGCATTCTTATTATTTATTCCTTTATTTTGAGACTTGGTCATTAAACTACGGTCTAAATCATAGTGATATACAGGAGCGCTAGCTTGATTAATAGATAAAACACCTTCTTGATTATTTAAAACAATCGACTCTGGTGTCCAGTTAATATCACTAGACGCAACATACTCATTTGTTGCTACTTGATAATAAACTTGACCATTAATTAATGTTTGCTCATTATTAGTTAACCACTGAGTATTAGCAGCTAAATTACGCGAAGCTATTCGATTACCCTGCGAATCATAAACAGGAGCTGTTCCATTCGACACATCTGAACGAATTGTTACAACACCGTCAATTATTTGTACTTTGGCACCTGTTCCAAAAGCAATATCGCTAGCTTTGACATATTCATTGGTACCTACACGATAAAAGACTTGACCATTAATCGTACGCTTATAATCAGTACGCCAAGCAGTATTAGCTCCTAAAACTCGATTTGAAATTTGCTTACCGTCCTGATCATACAGATGAACATAACCATTCGTAACATTAGGATTGATAGTAACCACACACATTTGTGACTGCATTGTCAGAGTTGAATGTTGATCATTATCATCTGGCATAGTAGGATAATAAGTCGGCGTATTATGGCTCCCAGCATTAGTTTGTGCGTCTGTGACGGCTTTATTAATGTTAGTAATACCAGTTGCCTTAGCAGAACCGACACCTGTCGTGTCCGTAGCAACATTGACTTGGCTGACTGCTTGGTCATAGGCTGCTTGCACAGCTGCCTTAGACTTTGTCTTTTGATCGGGGCTTAAACTATTGTCACATCAATTGTTTGATTGGCGTTTGTCTGTGCTTCAGACAAATCTTTTAAAGCAGAAGTTTTATCTGTTTGTAAAGTATGGGCAGCATTTTGTGCATCTGTTAAAGCGGCTACAATATTTTGAACACCCACATTTTTAGCATTGACTACATCAGTAGATGTCTGTGCATGATTAACATTGCTTACTGCTTCATTATATGCAGACAGTACATTTTGCTTAGCTGTTGTCTTCATTTGTTCTGTCAAGTTCGGATCCGCATCAGATGTCGTAGAACTAACATGACCTGTAACATGTTTCTTATCAGACGAAACATTAACACTATTAACATTAATAAACGGTCCCGCTGAAACAAACTCTAATTTCTTTCCAGTTAGATTGAGACCACTTAACCAGCCAACCACTTGTTGTTCGTCGGCTGACGTTTTACCAATAATATCAGTGGCTGCACTAGCTTCTGTCGGAGCATTAATTGTACCAATATTGTTAGCTGTAACTTTCAAAACCAATTTAGACAATGGACCAGAAGTCTGTGTCCCATTAACAGATTTAATATCATTTAAAGTCAAAGTACTGTTATTAATTAACCTAGCATTGGTATTCTGACTAGCGTCTAAAATGAAAGATTTAGGATTATCAACATTAATTGTGGAACTGCTAACATTCAACAAATATAAAATGCCTGAACCATCGGCTGACAACTCTACTGCACCACCAGTGACATCAATTTTACCACCACTAGTGATATTCATAAGAGAGCCTGAAAACAGCCCCATATTTTGTCCTTTAACATTAAACACGCCACCTTCATTGACGATTAAATTACCACCAATCGTTACTAAACCATCTCTGGCAGTGCTATCGCTCGTCACATTAACTGTAGCACCTGAATTAACATTCAAACTAGAACCACTACCCAAATAAATGGCTTGGGCGGTATCAAGAGCAGTTTCACCAGCAACATTAACATTTAATACGGATCCTTCCGCAGTATTAATAATTCCGGATTTTTCAACATAAAGACCAGCTAGCTTAGATCCAGAATTTTATGGTGGCAAGCCATGACTGTGTGGATTCAAATTAACAACAGTATTCTTACCAATATTAACCACCCCGGAACCTTGCATATCAATAACGTCATCTTTATAAGTTGTTCCCGTAAAAGTTGAGTTATCTGCAAAATTCAGTGTGCCACCTGCCGCCATTTCAATAGCTTGTTGATAACCACTAGTGGACGGAATCGGAATACCGTTAGATGGACTATCATACGAAGGTACAATAGTTGTTGTGACATTTCCCTTAATCACAATTGTTTGATTCTTAGCAGAATGAATCATTTGTGAACCAGTACAGGAAATATTATCAAAGGTAATCGTCGGTGTACCCTTAGGATTCACAACGCCCCAGAAAGTAGACCCATATATATCCAAATTTTGAAAAGTAATATCACCTTTTGTGATAATTTAAAAAGCACGCATATCTAAATAATAACGCTGACCATCCTCCGATTTAATTGTCATAGGCCTATCGCTATCTACGTCAATATCCAAAGACTTTATCAATAAAAGTGTAATATTATTCGTCAACACTATCGTATCAATGTTGTCATAACTACTATCACTCAAGACTTTGTAAAAATCTGCATCATTATCAACTTCAGCTACGTTACCGTTAATAACCAAAGCTTGATTTGCAATTTGTGGCTTAGTATCAGCCGTAGCTACAGCCTGATTATCTTCTGAATTTGTGGTGGTCGTAGTTGTTGGTTGAGTCGGTATAGCTTCTTGATCAGTGTTATTATCTGTTGTTTCATTTGTTGTATTAGCTTCATTGTCACTAGTTGGCGGGGTAGTTGATACAGGTTGATCATTATTGTCATCAACTGATCCTTCGTTAGTCCCAGTCACTTGAGCATTAACAGAATTATTAGATTGTGACGACTGCAAACTTTGTGCTTGTTGAACTACAGTCTGGATTTGTGCTTGTGCTGTTCCTTGAATATTGATTAAATCCGCATTAACTTGTGCCTGATCAATCTGATTTGTAAATTGTGTATCAATATCTTGTAACTTTTGTTGTAAAGATGCTGTTTGTTCTGTTGGTAAACTGAAAGAATTAACTTGATTCCTAGCTGTTTGAATATTAAGTTGCAACGAACTTTTGGCAGCTATTTTGCTGGAATCCATATTACTGTTACCGGTTACATTATTATCAGATGTCTCGCCCTGAGATTGTACACCTGTGAATGCCGAATCATTCGCTTTCGTAATAGTTTTATTCGTATTGATCCACAGTACTGATGAAAAAAGTGTAACTCCTAAGGTCATAAGTAACTGCTTTTTTTCATTTTAAATCCTCCCTAATCAAATTAAATGATTATTGAAAACAAACCATCTTCTCTTTAAAGATAAACACCATCAACGACAAAGCGCAAATATTTGAATTGTTTTTATTTATCTTTAAATTAAAATCACCAAAAAGAAACGACGTAGGAACCTCTGTTCCCCTTCAAAATTTATCGGTTAACAAACCGAAAGTAGTAAACTAAGACAAAAAAATACCACAAAACATTCTAAAAATAGAATAATTTTGTGATATTCATCAAATCAAAAAGTCAGTCGTTTTACATATAACTATTAATCTTTAACTACTTTTCGTTTTTTATCAGCTTTTTTACGTTCATTAGTATTTAAAATCTTTTTACGCAAGCGAATACTTTGAGGAGTAACCTCGCAATATTCATCCTCATTCAAAAATTCAATAGACTGCTCTAAAGATAGAGATTTAGGCGTCTTAATAGCTGCAGAATGATCTTTCCCGGATGCACGAGTGTTTGTCAAATTTTTACCCTTCGTAACATTGACAGCAATATCTTGATCACGACTACTTTGACCAACAATCATTCCTTCATAAACATCCACACCCGCACCAATAAACAATTGACCACGCTCTTCTACTGATTGCAAGCTGTAAGTGGTAGATGGTCCTTGATTAATCGACACTAAGGCGCCACTCCGACGTCCTGGTTCCCAATTTTTAATAACAGGTAAATAATCTTCAAAGGCATGATTCATAATACCGTAGCCACCCGTTTGTGATAAAAATTCAGAAGAATAGCCGATTAATCCCCGTGATGGTGTTAGGAAAGTCAGACGAGTTTGACCGTTACCCGTACTTTCCATATTTTTCATTTCACCTTTACGTTGTGCCATTGAATCAATAATAGTCCCAACATACTCATCAGGTGTATCAATTTGCACTAATTCAAATGGCTCACATAACTTACCATCAATTTCTTCGTAAATAACTTCTGGACGTGACAATTGTAATTCAAAACCTTCACGACGCATTTCCTCAACCAAAATGGATAGATGTAATTCACCACGTCCTGAAACAATCCAAGCACCAGCAGTACCCGCATCTTCAACTTTTAAGGATACATCAGTTTGTAATTGTTGTTCCAAACGATCCTGAATTTTACGTGCTGTCACCAAATCGCCTTCACGGCCAGCAAACGGTGAATCATTAGCTAAGAAAGTCATTCTTAAAGTTGGTGGATCAATTCGCAAAATTGGTAAGGCGTCAGGATGTTCCACCGGGGTAACTGTTTCCCCAACAAAAATATCATCCATCCCGGATAAACCAATCAAATCACCGGCTTTAGCTTCTTCAACTTCAACACGCTTCAAGCCAAAGAAACCAAAGATTTTAGTTACACGAAAATTCTTTTTAGAACCATCAAGTTTCAACACTGAAACTTGATCACCAATTTTGATTTTACCACGGAACACGCGACCGATACCAACTCGACCCACGTAATCGTTATAGTCTAACATTGCAACTTGAAATTGCAACGGTTCATCACTATTATCGACTGGCGCTGGAATTGTTTTTAAAATGGTATCGAATACCGGTTTCATCGTGTGTTCTTGATCTTCTGGAGCAGATTCATAGCTAGAAGTCCCATTGACAGCTGACGTATAAACAACTGGAAATTCAAGCTGGTCTTCATCGGCACCCAAGTCAATAAATAATGACAAAACTTCGTCAACTACTTCATCAGGACGCGCGCCGGGACGATCAATTTTATTGATCACAACAATCGGCGTTAAATGTTGTTCCAAAGCCTTTTTTAACACAAAACGTGTTTGTGGCATAGTTCCTTCATAAGCATCCACAACCAATAAAACACCATCAACCATCTTCATGATTCGTTCCACTTCGCCACCAAAATCGGCATGTCCAGGTGTATCTAAAATATTAATTTGAGTACCTTGATAATTAACCGCAGTATTTTTAGATAAAATAGTAATACCACGTTCTTTTTCAATATCATTAGAGTCCATCGCCCGATCACCTAACTCCATATGTTCAGGCAGTGTATCAGATTGCTTTAAAAGTTCATTAACTAATGTCGTTTTACCATGATCGACATGGGCAATAATCGCAATATTACGAATATCTTCTCTTGTTTTCAAAACTTAGCTTCCTTCCATTAGATCTAAGTGTATAAAAAAGCTGTGATTGTTGGAATCACAGCTCATCAAACTAAGATAAAATTCTCTCAGCTTCTTCTGTTGCGCATCTTGTTCCGATAATTACAGTTTGTGATTTTAGCATACTTATAGGGGTGCCGTCAATCGTTCGCATTATTAAACCTAGTGGTTTGCCGATAGCCCAGCCAGCCGCCATATCCCAAGGCTTCAATTTTGAGATGTATAAAATAGCACTTCCTCTCAATAAACGTGTAAAACTAATCCCTGCACTACCAAAAACTCGTAATCCGCTACTCTGATTTTTTACATTTTGGTAAGGTACATCATTCAAGAAACGATTGCTAATCATGACCAAGCCTTGACTTAAGGGAACATCAATTAACTGCGGTAATTTGCGACCATTAACAAACGACCCTAGTCCAGCGCCACCATAATAAAGTTGATCTTCTATAATATCAATAATGGCGCCAAAAAGCGGTTGACCATTCAAATAAACACCAATCATTGAGGCAAATTGATCGTGAGCTTTAATAAAATTCATAGTTCCGTCAATGGGATCAACAAAGAAGACCAAACCTTGTAGATTATTGACATGATCACCAAAACCCTCCTCACTCACAAAATGAGCTTCTGGAAAATAATTCTTTAAGTAGGTGATAATTTGTTGTTCAACTGATTTATCTCGTTCAGTAACTAAATCTGTGCTGGAAGATTTTATTTGAATAGTTTGATAGCTCAAATCAGCTTGTAACTGATTTTTCACTTGTGTCAAAATTTCTAATACATGCTGCTGTATTCTATGCAAGTTAGTCATCTATCAAACTCCATTCGCATAATCGTCCCAAGATTTCCTCTGCTCTTATCTTAGTGCATGAAAAGAAAAAAATCGACGCCAAAACGTCGATTTTTTCTCAAATTCTAATTCTAAAGGAAGCTAAATATTAGTTGGGTAACCCATTAACATATCAGCGGCCTCTTGAATCGGTTCACCTAAAGTAGGATGTGGGTGAATGGTCAAAGCCACATCTTCCTCATTAAGCTGACAGTTAACTAAAATACTCAACTCAGATACAAGCGTACTTGCACTAGGCCCGACTACTTGACCACCCAAAATCGTACCAGTCTTTTTGTCAGAAATTAATTTGACAAAACCATCTGGACTATCTAAAGAGACTGCTCGTGCATTTCCCGCAAATGGGAATTTAGCCACTTTTACATCTTTACCCTGATCTTTGGCCTCAGTTTCGGTTAAGCCAACACTAGCCATTTCCGGATCATTGAAACACACTGATGGTACACTCAAAAAATCATTAGCTGTTTTTTCACCAGAAATCGCACCAGCAGCAGTTTTACCTTCAAAGAAGGCCTTGTGTGCCAATGCTGGTCCTGCAACGATATCACCAATAGCATAAATATTAGGAACATTGGTCCGACCTTGTTCATCAACTTTCACCAAGCCACGATCAGTCATTTCAACGTCCGTCATCTCTAAACCAAAATTATCTGTATTTGGTTTACGACCAACAGAAACCATCACATAATCAGCATTGATTGTAGTAGGTTTGCCATCCACTTCATAAGTGACCACTACGTCATTCTTTGAAGTCTTAGCTTCTTTAGCCATAGCACTGGTCACAATATCAATACCCTTGGCTTTTAAATTCTTTTCGACAATTTTGACCATATCACGTTCAAAATTAGGAATAATCTTGTCAGTACCTTCTAAAATTGTAACATGAGAGCCCAAGTCAGCGAACGCTCCAGCTAATTCAGTGCCAATATAGCCACCACCAACAATCACTAATTCCTTGGGAACTTCTTTAACATTTAATAACCCAGTAGAACTAAGCACTCGTTCACCAAATTTAAATCCCTTGATTTCGATAGGACGACTGCCAGTTGCAATAATTAGATTCTTAAATTGAATAGTTTGACCACCGCCATTGTCCATAAATTGCTTTGGACCTGTAGACATAACACGTAATTGATGATCATTGTCTAAAAAGGCTTCGCCTTCGATCATTTCAACCTTATGCTTTTTCAACAGCATTTTCACACCGTTGGTCATCCGCTTTACAACTTTTTCATCTTTCCAAGCTTGCGTTTTCGTAAAATCAAGTGAAACTTTACTAGTGTCAATACCGTAAGTTTCACCATTTTTAGATTCTCGTAAACGGTGTCCTGCTTGAATCAAAGATTTGGAAGGAACACAACCAACATTGAGACAAACGCCACCATAGTATTCCTTTTCAATAATCGTAACTTTCTGCCCTAGTTCCGCTGCCCGAATAGCAGCAACATAGCCGCCGGGGCCTGCACCAATAATTACAGTATCTTTTTGTTCAACATCAGCCATTCTTCGCTTAACCCTCCATCAATAACATTTCTGGATCGTGTAACAAACTCTTCATCATGTTCAAAGCTTGTTGTGCTAATGCACCATCAATTAAACGATGGTCATAACTTAAGGAAAGTTTCAACATGTTACCAACTTTGATAGAACCATCTTCAGCAACGTATGGCTCCTTAGCAATTTTACCCATGCCTAAAATTGCTACTTCAGGTTGATTAATGACAGGAGTAAACCAGCCACCACCAATGGAACCAACATTACTAATAGTGATAGAACCACCACTCATAGCTTTGGCACTTAACTTGTTGTCATACGCAGCTTGCGTGTTCTCAGTAATTTCCTTAGCAATTTCAAACATGCCTTTAGAATCAGCATTCTTAATATTCGGTACATACAAACCATGATCAGTATTGGTTGCAATACCAATATTATAGTAATGTTTATAGACAATTTCGTTAGTTGAACCGTCAATTGAAGCGTTAAATTCAGGAAATTCTTTCAAAACAGCCACTAAAGCTTTAACAATATAAGGTAAGAAAGTTAATTTGATACCCTTATCTGCAGCGGCTTGCTTGTATTTCTTACGATTAGCCATTAAAACAGAAACTTCCACGTCATCAAAGCTTGTCACATGCGGGGTAATCTTCTTACTTTCAGACATTGCTTTAGCAATAGCCTTACGTGTCATGCTCATTTTTTCGCGTGTTTCCAGTTCAGGTTCATCTGATTTATATGGTTTAATCGGTGTAGCTTCAACTTCAGCAGACGCACTTGCTGATACTGGAGCAGCAGCAGGTTGACCAGATCCATTAAAGTTGTCCACATCAGCTTTAGTAATTTGACCATGTTTTCCTGAAGGAGTAACTTGCGCCAAATCAACACCCTTATCTCGTGCATATTGACGTACAGAAGGCATTGCCAAATAATCTTGATTAGCTTGTCCTGTTGGTGCAGCGGATGGAGCATCCTTTTTAGCGTCAACAGCTACTGGTTCGGATGCAGGCGCCTTTTCCTCTTTTGCTGGTGCAACGTCGTCATCTGGAGTGTCAGCAGACCCATCGTCAATAATAACTAAGGGATCACCAATCTCAACTGTATCTCCTTCTTGCGCTACAATTTGCTTAATTTTACCAGAAACAGGTGAAGGCAATTCTGAAACTGATTTATCATTCTGGATTTCAACTAAAGAATCGTCTTCTTTAATCTCGTCTCCTTCTTTAACTAACCAGTTAGCGACTTCACCTTCAGCCATTCCTTCACCTAATTCTGGAAGTGTAAATTTAAATGCCATGTATTAATCCTACCTTTCAATTCTGATTAGTAATTAATAATTTCTTTCGCCTTAGCAACAATTTCATCTTTACGTGGAATCCACGCTTCTTCCGCCAAAGCAAATGGATAAACTGAATTAGGTGCTGCTACACGTCCAATCGGTGCATCTAAAGACATAATAGCTTCCTCTGCAATAGCTGACGCTACCTGGGCACCAACACCAGCCATCTTTTGAGCTTCTTGAACAACGACTACATGATGAGTCTTTTCAATTGACTTAAAGATGGTTTGCGTATCAATTGGCGAAACAGTCCGTAAGTCAATTACTTCAGCAGAAATATTGTCCTTTGCTAATTCTTCAGCAGCTTTTTGCGCCTCTTGAACTTGAGCACCATAGGCAACTAAAGTAACATCGTTACCTTCTTGAACAACATTAGCTTGATCTAAAGGTACACTATATTTTTCGTCAGGAATATCATCTTTCATTGAACGATAAAGTTTTAGGTTTTCCAAATAAAGAACTGGATCATTATTTTCAATGGAAGAAATTAGTAATCCCTTAGCATCATAAGGATTACTTGGCATCACCACTCTTAAACCTGGGACACCAACAAAGAAGTTTTCAAAATTATCTGAATGCATTTCTGCTGTATGTGTTCCGCCACCATAAGGAGAACGAATTGTAATTGGACTAGTTTGCTTACCATTAAAGTGGAACCGCATTCTTGCCATTTGACCAGCAATCGAATCAACGCCTTCGAGAGTAAAACCTGAAAATTGGATTTCAGGTAAAGGACGCCAACCAGTTAAACCTAAACCAATTGATAAGCCTAAAATACCGGATTCTGCTAACGGTGTATCGAAAACACGATCTTCACCATATTTTTCTTGGAGACCCTGCGTGGTTCTAAACACACCACCATTTTTACCAACATCTTCGCCAAAAATTAAAGTTTTAGGATCTTCTTGTAACTCAATATCTAACGCATCAGTAATGGCTTGAATATATGATTTTTTAGTCATGTTATTTGGACTCCTTTTCTTCAAATTTTGCAATTTCAACTTGCATTTCAGGAGTAGGTACTTCAAACGTCCGCTTCAACATGTCAGAAACTTTTTCAGGTTCAACAGCATCTGCTTCTTTCAAAGCATCTTTAAAGGAATCTTTATATTTCTTAGTCAATTCCTCTTCATGATCTTCACTCCATAAACCCTTATCAGTTAAAATTTTGCGCATTCTAATTAATGGATCACGATCTAACCACGGTTGTTGAGCTTCTTTGGAACGATAACGACTTGGATCATCACCAGCTGAAGAGTGTGCTCCATAACGATCGGTTAACGTTTCAATCATAACTGGACCATTACCAGCCAAAATATATTCTCTAGCAGCCTTGGCAACACTATAACAAGCTAAAATATCCATACCATCGACTTGGACAGCTGGAATACCTGCTGCTGCTGCCTTTAAAGTTAATGTCTTAGCAGCTGTCTGCTTTTCTCTTGGTACAGAGATAGCATAATTATTATCTTGTACAATAAATAGTGCTGGAGCTTGAAAGGCACCTGCAAAATTCATTCCCTCATAAGAATCACCTTGCGAAGTACCACCATCGCCAGTATAGCTGAAAGCAATAGCATCTTCACCATTTTTCTTTAAACCCAGAGCCACACCTGCAGTCTCTAAATAAGCGGCCCCAATAATAATTTGTGGCATCAATGAACGGGCCTTAAATTCATTACCCTTAACATGACCACGAGACCACCAAAATGCCTCTGTTACAGTAGCTCCATGTTGAATTAATTGAGGAATATCACGGTAAGCAGGCAGGAGGAAATCTTGATCCTTCATAGCCATAACAGTACCCATCTCACTAGCTTCTTCACCGGCCGTTGGTGCATAAAAACCCATCCGTCCTTGCCGTGAGAAATTCATCGTTTGCTCATGCAGTGCACGTTCCCAAACCATCTTTTCCATAAATTCTACAAGTTGATCATCGCTAAAACTATCAAAAGCTTCTTTATTAACAACCTTAGCGTTCTGATCAATCACCTGTATTGGAGTAGGTAAATCTGAAAGCTCTTGCTTGATCTTTTCAAAATCAACAATTGATTTTTTTGCCATATTCTACCATTCCTTTCAAATGCAACAGAACCTTTTGTAAAGGTTTCCAGAAGTTATTTTAACATCTTTTTTTAATAAATCCAAGTAACTTATGAAAATGATTAATTAATTTTTTATCAATATTTTTTTCAAGTAGTTATCTATGAATTATCACTACTTTAAGCTATTATTATATAGAAATATATTGTTTTAGAAGAGGTCTCAATTTTATGTATATGATGAAAGATATTACTCGTGATGGCGATCCAGTTCTTCGTAAGATCGCTCAATCAGTTCAATTTCCCTTATCTGATGAAGACAAACAATTGGCTCATGATATGATGGAATATTTAATTAATAGTCAAAATTTAGAATTTGCTCAAAAGCATCATCTGCGAGCAGGCGTGGGTCTTGCCGCACCACAAGTTGGTATTTCTGAAAAAATGGCTGCCGTTTTAGTACCTGATGATCGTCCAAATGCAGAACAAGATTACCTATTAAAAATTACGTTAATCAATCCTGTAATTATTTCTAATTCAGTCCAAAAAGCACAATTAGCCGAAGGTGAGGGCTGTCTTTCAGTAGACAAAGACGTACCTGGTTACGTGCCCAGAAGTGCGCGAATAACCATTCGCTACCAAGACTTTGACGGTAATACTCAGACCATGCGTGTTAAAAATTATCCTGCAATCGTCTGTCAACATGAGATTGATCATTTGAATGGTCATTTATTTTATGATCATATTAACCAAGCAGAACCATTTAAAGCTACAGAAAATACGATTATTATTTCTTAATTTTAATTATTAAAAATATAACAACTCCCGTTGAAACACGGGAGTTGTTTGTATACAAGTATCTATGGATATGATATGATTAAGAATAACTGTTGATAGTAATGTCAACCACCTGCGACGTTTATAAACTTTTTTAAAAGGAGAAGAGTCATTTGATTTATAAAGTATTATACCAAGATAACACTGTTCAAAATCCCCGTCGGGAAACAACTGAGACCTTATATACTGAGGGTGAATCGGCTATTGATATTCGAGCTGTCATTGAAGACAAAACCGATTACAATATTGAATCTATCGAAGAATTAACTGGTAATTATTTAGAATATGAGCAAAAAAGTTCTAATTTTCAATTAACAGATCTTGCGGAGCTTTAACGCTATGGATTTGAAAATTAAAGAAGACGAAGTTGCCGTTTTTGCCATTGGTGGTTTAGGTGAAATCGGTAAAAATATGTATGCGATTCAGTACCAAGATGAGATTGTTATCGTCGATGCAGGAATTAAATTTCCTGAAGATGAGCTACTGGGAATTGACTATGTAATCTCAGATTATCAGTACTTAGCAGAGCATCAAAACAAAATAAAGGGACTTTTTATTACCCATGGTCATGAAGATCATATTGGTGGAATTCCCTATTTTCTACAAAAGGTACCCAATGTTCCCATTTACGCTGGTCCATTAGCAACGGCCTTAATTAAGGGTAAATTAGAGGAACATGGTTTGTTAGAATCAACCAAAATGAACGTTTTGCAAGAAAGTGACGTTGTTACATTTAATAATTTAAGTGTTGAATTCTTTCGAACAACACATTCAATTCCTGACACATTAGGAATTGCTATTCACACACCGCAAGGTGTTATTATCCAAACTGGTGATTACAAGTTTGATTTAACGCCAGTTGGGAATCAACCTGGACCTAATTTGCAAAAAATGGCAAAATTGGGTACTGATGGTGTTTTGTTATTATTATCTGATAGTACTAATGCAGAAATTCCTACTTTTTCGAAATCTGAACGTTTCGTTGGTAACACAATTCATCAGATCGTTGAAAGAATTGACGGAAGAATTATTTTCGCTACTTTTGCCTCTAATTTGTACCGCGTTTCCCAAGCAGTCGATGCCGCTATTCAAAATGGACGCAAAGTCGCTGTTTTTGGGCGTAGCATGGAACAAGCAATCGTCAATGGTCGTGAACTTGGCTATTTAGATATTCCAGATAGTGAAATTCTAGATGCTTCTGAAATCAACAAGTTACCTGCCAATAAAGTCATGCTATTATGTACCGGTTCCCAAGGTGAGCCTATGGCTGCTTTAAGCCGGATTGCTAACGGAACCCATCGTCAAATTTCGATTCAACCTGATGACACGGTAATTTTTTCCTCTAACCCTATTCCCGGTAATACGGTCAGCGTTAATCACCTGATCAATGCTTTAGAGGAAGCTGGTGCGAATGTTATCCACGGTAAAGTAAATAATATTCATGCTTCCGGTCATGGTGGTCAAGAAGAACAAAAATTGATGTTACGCTTAATTAAGCCCAAATATTTTATGCCCATTCACGGTGAATACCGAATGTTAAAAATTCATACTGAGTTAGCACAATTATGTGGTGTTCCCAAAGAAAACACGTTCATTTATGAAAATGGGGATGTTTTAGCCTTAACTCAAAACTCGGCACGTAAGGCTGGACATGTTCCTGCCGGTGACGTGTATGTCGATGGTAACGGTATTGGTGACATTAGCAGTGAAGTCATTGAAGATCGTCAAATGTTATCTGAAGAGGGTTTAGTAATCGTTGTGGCAACCATTGATTATAAAAAGGGCTTAGTTCTTTCAGGACCTGATATTTTATCTCGTGGTTTTGTGTATATGCGTGAATCTGGTAATTTAATTAATCAAGCGCAGAAGCATATTTTTCACACTATTAAAACTCATCTTGATAATGATGATGCAGTTGCAGAAGACGTTCTAAAACAGGACATTGTTGATAATTTACAAGAATTTTTGTATCGCAGAACCGAACGTCACCCTGTGATTTTGCCAATGATTATTTCCACCCAAGTTTAAGTACTATGATTAATTTGGATTCATAAAAGCTGAGAAGTTAAACTTCTCAGCTTTTTATCTGATTATCGTTCCATTACACGAAAGGAATACTTATTTATTTTATGGTTGCTAAATTTTTCATTGTAGTTAATTTACATGCTGCTAGCGGTCATGCCAAAAATTGCCTTCAACGCACCACCAAATATCTCAAGCAGCATCAACAGTCCTTTGAGATATTTTCTACCCCCGACCAAGGTGCAAAAAACTTAATCAAAAATATCGTGAATCGCCCTTTAAAGGAAAACCAAATTTTATTAATTATTGGCGGTGATGGTACCTTAAATCAAGCTGTCAATGGTGTACAAACTTCTAATTATCCAACAACGCCCTTAGCCTATCTTCCTGCTGGTTCAGGCAACGATTTTGCACGGGCAATTAATCTAAGAGCGCATCACGAAAACCAAATCTTAAATCATTTATGTCACCATCCAACAATAAGAACTATTAACATTGGCCAAATCAACACTCCCACACAAACTAATTACTTTGTTAATAATTTTGGAATTGGCTTTGACGCCAACATTATCCAATTAACTTTGAATTCATCATGGAAAAAGCGGTTCAATAAATTACATTTAAGTAAATTGATTTACGTCTCCCAAGCGTTCAAAGCTTTTACCCAACCCAAATTTTCCGTTCAAATCACAATTAACGACAAAACTTTCGATTTTAATAATATCTTTTTGTGTGTCTTGGCTAACCAACCATACTTTGGTGGCGGTGTACCTCTTATTCCCCCAGCCAATCTGGCCCAAAACAGCTTAGACTTAGCCGTAGCCAAAGCAGATCACTGGAAAGATCTTTGGAAACTCATAGCACAAGTTTTCATTACTAAAAATCATTTACAAAATCCTGCCGTCCATTACTACTCCGTTCAAAAAGCGCAAATTAAGATTCTTAACTCTCAATTTACGCAAATTGATGGTGAATTACTAAATTCAGAACAACTAAGCCTCACAATCACTTGTGCCACTCAGCAATTCTGGTTTTAATTGATATCCATAAAATCAAAGGGCGTTGTTCCGTCTAAACCAATCATTGGATCAATTTGATGCGTTTGAATTTTGTTCAAAGTAAGTACCAAATCATGATCATCAATCTGGTCCAATGGCTTTTTTGCTAATTTAAAAGTTGATTGAATCCGCTGCAGAAGTCGCGTTTGTCGTTGACTGGAATCATCCCTCACAGCTTGCTCAAATGCTTCATGATTCCCCAGCATAATCAACTTTGATTTAGCACGAGTAATGGCAGTATATAATAAGTTGCGCTTTAGCATCCGCGCATGTTGCTTCACTAAAATTAAAATAACTAATGGAAATTCACTACCTTGCGCCTTATGGATAGAAGTGCAATAAGCCAAACTAATATTTTTTAGGTCTGCCCGTGCATACGCAATTTGCCGACCATCAAAATCTAAGTGTAATACATCACCCTGCTTTTTATCCGGATTATCTTTAGCCAAAGTAATCCCTTCAACAATGCCAGTTTCGCCATTAAAAACATTCTTTTCTACATCGTTAACTAATTGTACAACTTTATCACCAATTCGGTACTGTACATCACCAAATTTGACCGACTTGGTTTCAAGCGTTAGCGGATTCAAGGTCTCTTGCATTAACTGATTCAAATGATCAATGCCAGCAGGTCCACGATACATGGGAGCCAAAATTTGCATATCATTCAACGAAAAACCCTTATCCCGACTTTTAACTACGATTTGTTGGAGAACATGCGAAACCTGATTGGCATTGCAATCAAAAAAACTTCGGTCCGCAAAATTTTGAAACAATTTAGTATTCACTTCACCAAGATTAATCTGTCGCGCCAGATCAACGATCGTTGAATCTTGATCTTGACGATAAATTTTTTCTAAATTCACTGTGGAAAAAGCCTGACTTTGAATTAAATCATGAAAAACTTGTCCTGGCCCCACAGAAGGTAATTGATCTTGATCACCTACCAAAACTAATTGCATACCCGCCGGAATTGCTTTGAGCAATAAATCAAATAAAGCAGTATCAACCATAGAGACCTCATCCACAATCAAAATTTTGCCTTGAATTTCGTTAGTTTCTGAAGGTTCCGCCTCTTCTTGACCAGTCAAACCTAATAATCGATGAATTGTACTGGCTGGCAAATTGGTACTTTCCATCAAATGCTTGGCTGCTCTACCCGTGGGTGCTGCCAATACAACTGGAAAAGCTGTATCTTCATAATCAGCAGGATCCAATGAATACTCATGTAAAGTTGCAAAAGCATTCACTAAACCATTAATAATGGTTGTTTTTCCAGTTCCTGGACCTCCAGTTAACAAAAGAACTGAATGTGTCAAACCTTGTTGAATCGCCAAAAGTTGGTTTTGATCATAAGTAATGGCCGAATTTTGAGCGATTTGCTTGAACACTTGCTCAACTCGTGATTGATTGATTAACTCATTTTGAAAACTAGTTTCAATTAAAGATAACTGCCGGGCAATAGACCATTCATTTTCATATAATTTTTGCAAAAAATAGCAATCTTGGTCAACCGCAATTTCATTCTCAGCTATCAATTTTTTTAAAGCTTGCTCTAAATCATCTGTAGTAACTACTTGATCAGCTACATTCAATAATTTCAAAGTATAATTGAACAAATCAGCCTTTGTACAATACGTATTACCTGTTGAATTAGTGAGCATGCTCAACACATGCAACAAACCAGCTGCTGCCCTTTGAGGTGAGTCACTCGCTAAACCAAAATTGAGTGCCAACTGATCAGCTCTTCGAAAACCAATTCCTTTCACATCTTGAATCAATTGGTAAGGATTCGTCTGCAAAACTTCTAATGTCTTTTCATGATAATAATGATAAATCCGTAAGGCAATTTTATTACCAAAACCTAGTTGATTTAATTGCAGTATAATTTCCTGTGATTGATAAGATGACTGTACTTGTTCAAGCAATAACTTTTGTTTAGTCGTACTCAAGGGTAATTTTTTGACAGCAGCTGGTTGTGTAATCAAAAGATTGATTGCTTGTTCGCCTAGGATATCCACAATTTTGGTAGCCGTTTTCTTACCGATTCCTGGAAACTGCTCACTTGAAAAATACGCAACCAAAGCTTTCTGATCAAGCGGTGTCTCTACTTGATAATGACTACATTTAAATTGCTGACCATATTTGGGATGTTCCACCAATTGACCTGTAAATCGATAATTTTGCTCTGAATCTAATTCGTCAAAAGTTCCCGTAACTACAATTTCCGCATCTGACCAAGTAAACGAAGTCTCTTGTACTTTAATGAGCATAATTTTGAAGTAATCTTCTGGCTTTTCAAAAAATACCGCTTGAATCTTGCCTACTAGATACTCATCACTCATCTGGATTCTCTTTTTCTTTCATCATCTGGACATATCGTTCAATTTCAGCTAATTGCTGTTGATGTTGATTTACGTAACTTTCATCCAACTGTCGCGCTTTTTGAAAATGATCCTGAAATGTCAAATCTCCTGTGACCATTTCACATAATCCCAACTTAAAATAACCTGCCGCTGATGGCTGCAGTTTAATCGCATTTTGATAATATCCTTGCGCTTCTGAAAAATCCTGCAATTGCAGCAATAAATCTCCGGCCAATAAAAAATTATCATTTAACCGCGAATCGTAATCAATTGCTGTTAAAGCAAAGACCAAAGCTTGCTGAATTTGCTGTTGTTTTTGCGAAGTCTTCGCCAACAAATAGTAAGCATCACTCAATAAAGCCGGATCATTGATTGATTTTAATAACTCAACTACTTTTTCCCATTGACCTGCCTGAAAATATACAACCGCTAAATTATAATCAATTGCTTGAGCATCAGGAAATAACTGCTTTGCTTTAATCAATAATTCCTCAGCTTGAATTAAATCACCGCCAGCAACTAAGTAGCCAGCTAATTGAATAAACCACGATAAATAACCGAAATCCGTTTGTAATTTTCGAGCTAAAAATTTAACCGCTGCCTGTTTTTGGCCTGATTGATATAATTTTTGTGCTTGCTTATTCATTATTAATTACCATACTTAAATTGTATCCGTTATATCTAAATTACGTCGTAAATAACTCGTATCATTCCATTTTAACAATTCGAAAGTTTGACCATGATTTGATGTCTGTAAAATTGTCAAACCCGTATTGGACATTCCGCCTTCTTTGCGCATTTGTGCCAAGGGAACCCCTAATAAAGATTTAATCATGGCAACTAAAGCAGCTCCATGACTCACAATTAAATATGTTTTTTGGCCTGAATCATCAGCTTGTGCCAACTGTTTAATAAATTCATTCGTTCGCCGAATTACTTGATCAAACGTTTCTCCTTGGATAATATCTGGATTATATTGACTAGGATCATGCCGAAAAGCCCAGATTAATTGGGGATATTTTTCTTCCGCAAGAACAAATTTTTGTCCTTCCAAAATGCCTAAATCAAATTCCCGTAAGGCAGAAATCTTTGAAATAGGTATGTCACCACCTAAATCATCAGCTAAAGTTTTTGCTGTTATGTATGCTCGCTTAATCGGACTCGTATAAATATGATCAATTTTTTGATCAGTCAAATAATTAGCCAGTAAACCAATATCTCGATAACTAGATGGCAGCAACGGTGAATCACCATTAGATCCCTGATAGCGACCTTCAAAATTCCACTGGGTTTTACCGTGTCTAACAAAGTAAAATTGCGTCAATTTCCTCACTCCAAACTTTCCTCAAAATACTAATATTAACATTATCGTTTATTTTTAGCAATTATTCAAGACTTCATACTTTCATTATGGACGATTAATAAAAAAGCTAATTATCATTTTGATTGCAGTAACCAAAAATGAAAACTAGCTTCTATCAATTAAACATATTGTAACTGATTTTGATGACTAAATGCTCGATCAATCGTCGCACCACCTAAGCATTCTGGACCATTATAAAAAACGACTTCTTGTCCTGGCGTCACAGCACGTACCGGTTGAGCAAAATCAACGTTCAAGCCCGTAGCTGTTTGTGTAACTGTCACCTCAGTATCTTTTTGACGGTACCGAAACTTAGCCGTACAATGCATTGGTTGATTCAAATCCAATGGCCGAATAAATGACGCATCAGTGGCTGTCAAACTATCAGCATAAAGCAAGGGATTCTCATAACCCTGATCCACATATAAAATATTGTGCTGCAAATCCTTGCCGACAACAAACCATGGTTCATTAGAAGTTCCATTACCACCCAAGCCCAAGCCTGAACGCTGACCAATTGTGTAATACATCAACCCTGCATGTTGTCCTAATTCCTGACCATCGGGTGTCATCATTTTACCGCTTTGAGCTGGCAAAAATTCACTCAAAAATTGCTTAAAATTACGCTCACCAATAAAACAAACCCCCGTTGAGTCTTTCTTCTTAGCTGTAGCCAAACCAGCCCTTTCTGCAATTGCCCGTACCTGCGACTTTTGCAGATGACCAATAGGGAAAAGAGCATTTTGCAATTGATCTTGTGCCACAGTACTTAAAAAATAGGTCTGATCTTTATTAAGATCCGCGCCACGTAACATATGCACCAATCCCGAATCATCACGTTGCAATTGTGCATAATGTCCCATTGCAATATAATCAGCATCTAATTGTAACGCATATTCCAAAAAAGCCTTAAACTTAATTTCTTTATTGCACATGACATCCGGATTAGGTGTCCGGCCCAATTTATATTCAGCCAAAAAATATTCAAAAACTCGATTCCAGTATTCCTTCTCAAAATTCACAGAGTAGTATGGAATCCCAATCTGATTGGCAACTTTTGCAACATCCTCATAATCTTCTGTAGCTGTACAAACACCAGAATCATCGCTATCATCCCAGTTTTTCATAAAAACACCTACGACATCATATCCCTGTTCTTTCAGTAACAATGCCGAAACTGAGGAGTCAACGCCGCCACTCATTCCGACAACTACACGCTTTTTCGTCAATTACATCACCTTTACTTAACTTTCAACTCTTTGTAAAATTGCTCGTTGTACTAAATCATCCATCACGTATTGATATTGACTTAACAGTTCTTGATTATCAGCTAATTTAAATAAATTAACTTTGTGTAAACCACTCTGATCAGTCACACTCAAACTCAAAGATTTTAAATCACTCTTAATCTTAACTTTTAAATTATACGTTGCTACATAAGGCGAAGCACCACTTAATGGGTATTCCCAAGTAAAATTGCCTTGTTTTGATTTAGTAAAACCAACATCTTGCAGCGCATAAACTTTTAACTGTGGATGAACTTGATATTGATGACTATCTCCATCAATGCATGCAAAAATTGACAATACGAACACCCCCTAATTTCTATTGTACGATTTGACTTAAAATGTCAGTAAACTTGAGTATATCACTTTCACTCGTAAATGTGTCAAAACTAATCCGAATAGACTCATTCACACGTTGACTGTCTGCTCCAAAAAGTGCACTCAACACATGTGACGGTTCTAGACTACCTGCTGTACAAGCAGAACCCCCAGAAATAATGACTCCCGCTAAATCTAATTTGATTTGTAATACAGATGTTGACCAACCCTTGATCCACAAATTCAAAATATTGGGTGCACCATCAGCCACTTTGGGCCCATTGACGGCAAATTCAACACCATTATTAGTTAGTTCTTGAATAATTCGTTGTTTGTATGCCATCAAACGCTCTTGATCTTGCCTAATTTTATCTGCATCGTGCAACTCAACAGCTACTTGAAAACCGACAATTGCTGGAACATTTTCAGTACCAGCCCGGCGTTTAGTCTCCTGATCACCACCCTTGATGAAAGGTGGCAAACTCAATCCTGAACGTTCATACATAAAGCCAATCATTTTTGGACCATTTAGTTTATGCGCAGACGTGGTCAATAAATCAACACCCAAATCTTGAACATCTATAGACTGATGACCAAAAGCCTGGACGGCATCTGTATGAAAAATTGCCTGATGTTTTTGCAATATTTGCCCAATTTTTTTAATAGGATTTATTACACCTACTTCATTATTGACCATCATTATTGAAACTAAGATCGTCTCTGGGCGTAAGGCTTTCTTCAAGTCACTCAAATTAATATAGCCCTTTTGATCAACTGGCAAATAAGTGACTTCAAATCCTAACTGCTCTAAATACTGCATTGATTTTAATACTGCTTCATGTTCAATAGCCGTGGTAATAATATGTTTTCCCAAATGTTGCTGTTTTAACGCTGTTTGAATAATCGCCGTATTGTCACCTTCAGAACCACCACTCGTAAACACAATCTCGTTTTCTTGTGCATTAATTTGCTTAGCAATGACCATGCGTGCCTGATCTAACGCCGCACGTGCTTGCCGACCATAAAAATTCGGGGTGGAGGCATTGCCGAAGTTTTTATTTAAAGCCGTGGTCATCGCGGACACAACTTGAGGTGCTACTGGCGTTGTCGCCGCATTATCCAAATAGACATGCTCCATTTTTTCTCAAACTCCTAATTCTTAATTATGATCCATAAAATTCAATAACATCTGAACCGAACGTTCTCCAGCGTCACGCACAAATTCATCAAAAGAAACACTAGCTTGATCATCACCCACATCACTCATTGAGCGAATAATGACAAACGGAATTGAAAACTGAGTTGCAACCTGACCAACTGCTGCCCCTTCCATTTCTACGGTTAACGCATCTGGAAAATCAGCCAAAATTTGTTGTTTTTGTTGCTGACTACCGATAAATTGATCACCCGAAACGATCAAGCCAACTTTACTATCTTGCCCTACAGTATGTCCAGCATCGACAATTTGTTCAACTAACCGATCATCCGCTTTAAAATACAATGGTTGCTGTGGTAATTGACCCTTGGGATAATCAGAAGCAGTGACATCGACGTCATGATAAGCTACTTGCTTAGAAACTACAACGTCACCGACATTTAATCCTTCCCCAATTCCACCCGCTGAACCAGTATTGATCAAAATATCAATTTGATAATTACTACATAATAATGTAGTAACCATTGCGGCCTGAACCTTACCAATCCCACATTGTGCAACGACGACTTGATGATTTTTATAACAACCCAACCACAACTTAATGCCTGCAATTTGTTCGCAAGACACATTATTCAAAGAATTTGTCAATAAGCCCAATTCCTCTTCCATCGGAACAATAACACCAATTTTCATAAAAATAAAATCCTCCTAGACAAAAAACAAAATTAAATAAACCAAAATAATTAAGATAATTACAATCACTAAACAATGGTTCAACCATCTTTTCAAACGTAAAGACTTAGCCTGTGGATCAAAGCGACTGAAAACGTGATGTTCAGTTTCTTTTGCTGGATCAGATGATTTCAACCGACTCATTTCTGATTTTTCTTCAGTTTCCATTATTACTTTTTTCCCTCAAACTGTTGCCAAAACAGTAACGTCCAAATCGTTTTTGCGTCACAAATTAAACCTGATTTAACCTGCTCATTTGCTTGTTCCAAAGTTAACAACTCCGTTGTCACAAACTCATCTTCATCTAAAGGTAATTTATGTTGAACCGGCATGACATCAGAAACTTGAAACAGCGTAATGTATTCATCACTAAAGCCGGGAGTTGAGTAAAAACCCGTCACACGTTGTAAACTTGAACCAGTATAGCCAGTTTCTTCATTTAATTCACGCAAAGCCTCAGCTTGTAAATCCTGACAATTGGGTTCAACTTTGCCAGCAGGAATCTCTAGAGTCAAACATTGCATAGGTTCGCGCCATTGTTTGACCAACAATAATTTATGATCTATAAAAGCAATCACGCCAACTGCTCCATGATGATGAACAATTTCTCTAGTTGAAGTTTGCTTGTTCGGTAATTGTACCGTTTCAACGTCTAAATTTAAAATCTTTCCTGTATAGATCCGTTTGTTTGTTAATTTTTTTTCTACTAAATCCATCTTTCAACCATTCCTTCAAAATTAATGCATCATTTTTTGGCCTCTGCTCATTTATTGTTACACTATCACTAAACAATTAATGGAGGCATATAGATGTCAAATTTTTATACTTACGATTATCTAACACGCCAGCCCAATCGCATGTCTGCAATTATGATTTTCATCAGCGTCATTTTATTGGGTATCATCATCATTAGCCTATTATTATTTCTCAAGCACCGTGATGATGGCAAATATCGTGAATTGACTATCATCACGATCCTCGCTCTACTACTAACTCTGACGATTCAATACGATAATTGGACGCAAGATCGTAATTCCATTAATGGCAATGGTCAAGTCGCCGGTTTAATGAAGCAAGTCGCTCATACAAAAAAGACTAATGTACATCAAATTTACTCTAATTCTACAGCTTTAGAGGATGGAATGTTACTCAAAGTGAAATCTCAAATTTTCAAAGTGCAACTAAATGCGGATAATTCAAGCTTTGAAATCACCAAAGTCCATCTCACTAATCCCCAAATCAATGTTATCAATCATTAGGAGGAACAAATGACTTTTTACTGGCAAACTTTTATTAAATTAATCATGGGTTTTTTTGCAATGATTATTCAAATTAACCTTTTAGGTAAGTCTAATTTAGCACCTAGCAATGTCATCGATCAAATGCAGAACTTTGTTTTAGGCGGCATCATCGGTGGCGTTTTATACAACTCTGATATTACCCTGTTACAATTTTTCATCGTGCTCCTAATTTGGACACTAGTAGTTTTCACCATGAAATTTTTAACAAACCGTAATCATTTTATCAAACATTTCATCGATGGTGAACCCACGATTATTATTTCTGAGGGCAAAATTTTATCGGAACGTACCACCAAAGCTGGAATTTCGGCTCATGACCTAGCCTTTAAATTAAGACAAGCTGGTATAAACGATTTAAATGATATTGATAAAGCCGTTTGGGAACAAAACGGACAAATTAGTTTTACAGTTAAAAAAGATCTCAAATATCAATTTCCCGTTATTATGGACGGTCAGATCGATCAACTAGGCTTAGAGTACACTAATCATGACGAACAATGGGTCATTAATCAAATCAAACAAGCTCACTATGATGTCAATGATATCTACATGGCTATGGTCGATCACGATGGTTTGCGTATTTTTCCTTACGGTTTAAAACATTAAAAACTAAATATAAAAAGGATTCGCGTATGAAGTGCACCCCAAAATTAAGACAATTTTGGGGTGCACATCAGTAACGGATCCCTTTTTAAAACAGATTTAAGATAAAACAGACACATTAACTGCCTGTGGACCTTTAAAGCCTTGAGCAATTTCAAAATTTACTTGCTGACCAGCCTCCAAGCTTTTAAAACCAGTACCCTGAATAGCTGTAAAATACACAAAAACATGTTCTTTTGTATCCTGGGCTATAATTTCACCCAAACCCTTTTTGATATCAAACCAATCAACCGTTCCTGTCATTATTCATCAAATCCTTCCTCAATTACTTCAGGATAATCTTGACGAACAATCGTAGCACAACGTTCACAAAGCATTGGTAATTGTTGATCTAAACCAACATCTTTCTTGGTCATTCGACAACGTTCACAAACTTCACCTTGTGCCGGTTGTACCAAAACTTGAACATCATCATACTCATCACTATCTGCTAAAGGTTGTGAAGCAATGGCGAATTGAGAGACAATCAATAATTGACCAACATTAACATCCAAACGTTCCAAGACTTCTTTTAAATGTTGATCAGGATAAATTGTCACCGCCGCTTCCATAGACTTCCCAATCAGTTTTTGATCTCGAACCCTTTCCAACGACTTCAAAACATTTGCACGAAACTCCATAAATTCTTGCCAATCTGCCAAAACTTGTTCAGCATTCAAAACTGGCTTAATTTCCGGCATTTGCGCTAATTGAACATAATCTTCCGGTTCCTTTAGTTGCTGCCAAACTTGTTCCATCGTATGCGGCAAAATAGGTGTTAACATTTTGGTAATGGCTACTGCTGCGTCATAGATCACTGTCTGCATCTGGCGTCTTGCTAACATATCAACAGATTCAATGTAAACGACATCCTTAGCAAAGTCTAGATAGAAAGTCGACATTTCATTAACCAAAAATTCATTGATTCTTTTCGTCACATTGACAAAATCAAATTGATCATAATCTGTTTGCACATCTTGAATGAGCTCAGACAATTTTACCTTAACATAATTATCTACTGAACTTAAGTTTTGATCAACCACACGATCCGTTTGCGGATCAAAATCAGCAGTATTCGCCAACATAAACCGCAAAGTATTTCTAATCTTACGATAAGCGTCTGAAACTTGTTTAAAAGTGTCTAAAGATACTGGCACATCAGAACTTGTATCGACGGAAGCCACCCATAAGCGAATAATTTCAGCACCAAATTGCTTTTCAATATCACTTGGAACAATCACATTGCCTAACGACTTACTCATCTTACGACCCTGTTTATCCAAGGTAAATCCTTGCGACAAAATCTTGCGATAAGGTGCCTGATGACTAACAGCAACGGACGTAATCAAACTGGAATTAAACCAACCACGATATTGATCGGAACCTTCCAGATACAGATCAGATGGAAAATGTAAATCGGGTCTCGTCGTTAGAACCGCCTGATTACTGGAACCAGAATCAAACCAAACATCCATAATATCAGTTTCTTTAGTAAACTTGCCGTTTGGACTACCAGGATGTGTAAATCCTTCAGGTAACAATTCTTCCGCTGTTTTTTCAAACCAAATATTAGAACCATATTTGCCAAATAAATCAGCAATATGATTAATCGTTTCCTGTGTCATAATCGGTTCACCATTTTCAGCGTAAAAAATTGGTAACGGAACTCCCCAAATACGTTGTCGAGAAATCACCCAATCGCCACGATCACGAATCATATTATATAAACGTGTTTTACCCCAACTAGGTTGAAATTCTACTTTTTGAATTTGCTCTAAAATTTCATCACGAATATTATCAATCGAAGCAAACCATTGTGGCGTTGAACGGAAAATCACTGGTTTTTTCGTCCGCCAATCATGTGGATAACTGTGAACAAAGAAGTCTAATTTCACCATTGTGCCTTTTTCTTCCAACACCTTGGTTACCATTTTATTAGCATCTTCATAAAAGACACCCTCAAAGCCAGGGGCTTCATCAGTCAAACGTCCCTGATTATCGACCGGTGATAAAACTTCCAAATGATATTTCATTCCTACATTAAAGTCATCACTACCTAAACCAGGTGCCGTATGAACCAAACCAGTCCCATCAGTCAATGTGACATGATCACCAAGAATTAGGACGGAATTACGATCATAGAAAGGATGCTTAGCAACTAAATATTCTAAATCTGAACCTTTATATTGCCGTAAAACTGCATATTGATTCCAGCCTAAAGTCTCAGCTAAATAATCAATCCGCTCACTAGCGACTACATATTTTTGACCTGAAGGCAATTTAATCAATGAATACTCAAATCGCGGATTAACTGCAATTGCTTCATTGGCAGGCAAGGTCCACGGAGTCGTCGTCCAAATTAAGAAAGAAGCATCATTATCAATAATACCTTTACCATCTTTCACTGGAAACGCTACATACAATGACGGTGATTTAATATCGTGATATTCGACTTCTGCTTCAGCTAAAGTTGATTCCGATGATGGCGACCAATAAACAGGCTTTTTACCACGATAAATCAAACCACGCTTCACCATCTTACCAAACACCCGAATCTCTTGTTCCTCATATTCTGGTTGCAAAGTAATGTATGGATGATCCCAATCACCACTAACGCCTAAACGTTTAAAATCAGTCCGCTGTTTATTAACTTCTTTCATCGCAAAATCATAGCAAAGTTGTCGGTACTGGGCTGTTGTCATTTCTTTACGATGAACACCTTGCTTAGTCAATTGCTGCTCAATTGGTAAACCATGGGTATCCCAACCTGGCACATAAGGTGCTCGAAAACCAGCCATAGACTTATATCGAACAATAATATCCTTAGTAATTTTATTCATTGCATGTCCCATATGAATATTACCGTTCGCAAACGGTGGCCCGTCATGTAATACAAAAGTTGGCAAGCCTTCGTTCAATTTTTGCCGTCGCTGATAAACTTTATTATCTTCCCAATCTTTTTGCCAAACGGGTTCCATTTTGGGTAAGTTACCACGCATTGGAAAAGCAGTTTTTCCTAAGTTTAAGGTATCTTTGATTCGCATGAATTTCCCCTCCTAAATAAAAAAATTCGTCCCTTATCAGGACGAATTGCTCGCTATACCACCTAAAATAAGTATCTACCAAATAAAATTGCTAGTTAAAGCTGATAAAACCAAACCGAGAGCTCCATCCTGGCTTTCACCGCCCCAAGTTCGCTGTCAAGTTCATGTTTGATTTTTTAATTAATTTATTACTGATTATCAACATTTTGTACATCTTTGTCAACCACTTGTGTTCCTAAATTGGCCGAAACTAGATCATCAGTATCTTGTTCTTCATCCGTACTATTATTTTTAATTTCTGCTGCAAATTGATCTAACTTATCCAAATAATTTTGTGTATCAGCTTGAATACTTTTTGTTAATTGCTGATCATTTTTAGTTAATAAATCCCGCCAAGTATCGGACGTTAATAAACTTTGTTGTTCCGCCATAATGTTTTGTAAATCATCATAATTTTTTTGGATCTGTGTCTGGAGTTCGTTAGCTTTTTGAATCAAGGCTTGTGCTTTACTTTGAGCATCATTGATAATTTGTCGACCTTGATCAATAGCTTGATCAACCATATTTTCCGTATTATGACGAGCTTGAGCCATAACTTCTTGAGCCTGAGCATCAGCGGTCTTTTTCACTTGATCTGCAGCATTTTGTGCCGTAATAATGGATTCATTCACTGTATTTTGCAATTCATTAAAATATGCAATCTGTGCCTTAGCGTCTTTTAATTCATGATCTAATTTATGATTAGTCTTTATCTCATCACTATAATTTTCGATAATCTTATCTAAAAACTGATTAACTTCATTCTTATCGTAGCCTCGTAATTGCGATTTGAATTCTTTGATTTTAATATCATTGGGAGTTAAATCCATTTTTAAGTCTCCTTTTTTCATTAATGTCGATAAACTTGTAAGTATAACTGCCATTTCTGATTCTTATGACCTAACAAATCCACTAATGTTGCCCGACCAAAACCATGTACACTGATAGAATCACCCACGGTAATGATATAGTCACTACGTTTTTCACGTTGCCAATTAACCATAACTTCACCACGATGAATCAATTCCTTAGCTGTTTGTCTACTCAATTGAAAAACTACACTAATCAATTGATCAATTCTCAATGAACTGGTGTTAACAGAAACCATTTGATATTCACTTTTCACCAGAAGCAACTCATGACGATCAATTGGCTGAATACTAACTTTAAAATTACCAATCCGCGTCACTTCTTGTTCTAATAAAGCAGTGCAATGTTTCTGTGCAAAAAACTGCCAGTGACTACCATCAGTAATAATATCACCAAAAGTACCTTCATCTAAACCTAAATGCAATAATTTTCCCATAATTTGATGGTGATGCAACTTAACAAAACGTTCATTAAAGTTAATTTGAAACAATTGAATTTCTAAATCATCACTCGAATATTCAAGATATGGCGGAACAATCAAGAGTCTTTTTCTCTGAGCTTGTGGATATCCACCAGAAAACTTTGCAACAAATTCATCCATATTAGTCAAAAGTTCTTGAGCTAAACGCTGTTCATACGGATTTAAAAAATTACTAACTTGCTTACTATAATTAGTATGCGCGGCACGAATTAAATTTTTTAGTTTAAAAAGCTGATCCGAATTATTTTTCATCAGAATATTTTGTAAACCAATTGTTTAATCAAATCTAATACTAAAAAGGCCCAGACTGGTGAAAAACTGATTCCGAGAATAGGTGGGATAATTCGATCAAAAATGGACAAAAAAGGATTTACCAAATTACCGAGTAATACTCCTAATTTAGACTGGGAAGCTCCAGGAAACCAAGTTAATAACGCCCAGATAATTATTAACCATTCGTAAATATCTATTAAATAAATTAAAGTCACTGGCAATCCAGTTAATACATTAACCACTCAATCATCCTCAACTTAATCGTTAAAATTAATCGCGTTACTGTTAACCTTAAAATTTAATGGTGCATACAAAAAAACTTGCTCATCCACTTGGCTAATATCACCTTTAGTGGCATAAATTGCACCTGACAAAAAATCTGCAATTCGACGCATCTGTTCATCAGTAACATTACGATAATTCACAATCACTGCCCGACTAATCAACAATTCTTTTGCAATTTGTTTTGCATCAGCGTAAGAATGTGGTTCAACGACTTGAATTTTACTCGGCTTTTGAGCTGTATGTGTACTCAATGCCACAACGTTGTCCTTTTGATTATCTACTTCCATCGAAATATCTGGCGGCATGACATCTTCAGAAACATTATTTTCATTATCATCCAAGCCAAAAAAACTTGCTAATTTACCAAAAGCCATTGTTATCCTCCATTATTTGGGATTATGCTTTAAAAAAGGCGGCATTGAATCATCATCATCATTGTCGTTATCATTCAAAACATTAGACTGTTGAAAAATATCAAAATCATTATTATTTGACGAATTTTGCTTTAAAGAATTGGAATTATCGTTACTAATATTCCATGGATCAAATTGTTCTTTTTGACCCTTGATATTTTCCGAGCCAGTCGAATCATTTTTCTCACGTTTATCCTTCGAATCATCATCAATTCCCGTAGCAATTACCGTCACCTTGACTTCATCGCCTAAGCCCTCATTAATTGACGTTCCAAAAATAATATTAACATCTTCAGTGGCTGCACTCGAAACAATTGTTGCTGCTTCTTGCGCTTCAAATAATGATAAATCGGGTCCACCTGTAATATTCAAAAGCACTTGTCTTGCCCCATCAATTGACACCTCTAATAAAGGTGAGGAAATTGCTTTCTTAGTAGCATCTACAATCCGATTTTCGCCATTACCGATGCCAATTCCCATCAGCGCAGAACCTTGATCAGACATCACCGTTTTGACATCGGCAAAATCCAAATTGACAAATCCTGGAGAAGTAATCAAATCAGAAATTCCTTGCACACCTTGTCGCAAAACATCATCAGCGACATGCATGGCTTCGTTCATCGGGGTCTTTTTATCAACAATCTCCAATAAGCGATTGTTAGCAATAATAACTAAAGTATCAACATGTTGCTTTAATTCTTCGATCCCTTTATCCGCAAATTTTGCGCGCTTAGGACCCTCAAATAAGAATGGACGTGTCACTACCCCTACAGTCAAAGCTCCTGAATCTTTTGCAATTCTGGCAATCACTGGAGCCGCTCCAGTACCAGTACCACCGCCCATCCCTGCAGTAATAAAAATCATATCCGATTCTTTCAACAAATCAGATATAACATCTTCACTCTCTTCAGCAGCCTTTTGACCAACCTCAGGATCTGAGCCAGCACCCAAACCACGTGTCAACTTAGGTCCTAATTGCAGGCGCGTATTGGCTTTTGAAAGATCCAACGCCTGCATATCAGTATTGGCGGCAATAAAATCAACACCCTTGATCTCTTCTTCAACCATTCGATTAACAGCATTACCGCCGGCACCACCAACACCAATCACTTTAATGGTGGCGGAATTTTTTTCTTGTTTATCTATTGAACTATCCATTTTAACAACTTTCCTCCTGATCTGATTCAGTACTTCTAATCAAAGAAACGACTCCAAAAATTTTTAATTTTTTCACCAGTTGAAATCGATTTTGGTGGTTTTTCTTTCCCAGAATTTTCTGTCCGCGGTGAAGAATCAGATCGACTGGAACTTGTCACCCTTGTTTTTTTAGATACTGGTTCATGTACTACATCATATGCAATCAAATCTAAATCATTCAAATCTTTTGTATACAAAACTAACCCCAAGCCCTCCGCAAACGAAGGGTGACGTAATCCCATTTGCTCGGGAATAAATGTCTTAGTTTTTACTTGCAATACCTGCTGCGCCAATGCCTTAATGCCGCTCATTTCTGCCAAGCCACCAGTTAAAATCACACCACCTGGTAAATCTTGAGCCTTGATATGATCTAAACTACGCTTTAAACGTTCAAAAATTTGCTGCAAACGTGCCGAAATAATTGAAGCCAAATACTCGCCAGAAATATTTTGATTTTGTTCTTGACCAACAACTTCTACAGGAATCGTTTCCCCAGACAAACTATGTTGAACATCCGCATTACCATAATAATGTTTCAACTTCTCAGCATTATCTAAAGTCGTATTCAGAACTACAGAAATATCATGCGCGACTAAATTGCCACCTTCAGGGTCAATAGCAGTAAATTTCAGTTTATTATCATGAATCACCGAAGCTGAGGTTTGACCCCCCCCCAAGTCAATCACTACGGTACCAAAATCTCGTTCACCTTTATTCAAAGCAACTTTAGCCAAAGCTAACGGCGCTAAAATTTCATGTATCAAATTCAATCCTGCACGCTGAACAACACGTTTTACATTGTGCAAAATAGATTTTGGTAAAGCATATAAAACACCATTAAATTCTAAACGATTACCAATCATCCCTCTCGGATCATTGACATTGGTAAAACCATCAACACTAAAACTACTTGGTAATAGTGTTACAAATTCCAACTCAGGCGGTAAAGTTTGCACAACAGAAGCGCTCATCACTTCTTGAACGTCATCGTTATTAATTTCTTTAGATTGACCATTTAAAGCAACCATGGCGTGAGCCTTAAAAATTTGCAAACCACTAGCAGGAAGACCAACAACCACATCTTTAATATCTGTATTAGATTGTGATGATGCTTTTTTGATTGCTTCACTAATCGCTGTCGCTGCTTGATCAATATCAACGATAACACCACGATCCATTCCTTGAGAATGTGCGCTGCCAATACCAATGATATTTGCTTGAGAGTTTTGAATATTGGCCACAACCACTTTCATTGCAGTTGTACCGATATCCAAGCTGACAATGATTCGTGAATCATCCATATTATTATGAACCTCCCACAATATTCCAACTTATAATTTAAAAACCTATCACAGTAAATAATACCAAAATTCTAATAACTAATCCAGCTCAGAACCCTTACCCTTAACCGATTGCAGGTATGCTCCAATTTCCAAATTAATAACTCCTTTTTTAGACATTGTCTTAACAATGGCTGGATAATATTTCAGTTTGGACTCCAATGTCCGAATATCGCCTATAATTAAATTACCATCGTTCATATATAGTTCAACACGATAAGGATACTTTAGAGAATTTTTGGAGCCATGAATTTCTGAAATATCACTTTTTAAAGTATGCGGACATTTAACATATAACTCAACTGTCTTAGCTAATGTCACTTTATGATTCAAGTTTTGATAAATTGGAAAATTACCAATCGGTTGCTTCAACTTAGAATTGATAATTTTTTTATTTTCCAAAATCCGATAATAGCCATGATTGCGAACAACAAAACCTACCGTTCGATATTCTTTAACCTTAAAATGCAGTGTATTAAAATTCGTATAATAATAATTGATATCCTTTATCAAAGGAACTTGTCGTTTCACTTGCTGATTAATTCTTTTACGAATCAACAAAGTCTGCAACACAAGCGAATTATTATCAATTTTGGACGCATCAATAATTTGTTGTGCTCCCAAATAATTAACACCGGTCACATTAATTGTCCGGACATGCCCTAAAGGCGAAAACAAATAACCTATAAACAAAATACCCAACATCAACATTAATAAAAACAAATTTTTAAAAGAAAATTTACGTAAAATATTCTTAAAGCGCATCCATCGCGTCGGTCTTTGATGATTTCTAGAGTATTGATTTTGAAATTTTAACATGGTTTGTTGCTTAGAATTTTTCATAGTTTTACTTATTATTTTGAATTAAATCTAAGAGTACTTGAATTAAACGATCGCTAGCGTCATCAACACCTAACTGCCTAGCATTATCCGACAATTCTTGCAACAAATGAGAATCACCCATAACTTGAGAAACCGTCTGTACCAATGTTTGCGCTGTTAATTGTGTTTCAGGTATCATCAAAGCTGCTTTTTGGTCAACCAATGCTTGGGCGTTTTTTGTTTGATGATCATGTGTAACATATGGACTAGGAATAAAAATAGCAGGAATTCCCAAAGATGTTAATTCAGCAATCGAAGTAGCACCACTGCGCCCAACAATCAATGTTAAATCAGGTAAAACTGATGGCATATCGTCAATATAAGGTACAACTTTAATGCGGTCAGATAATGGTTGAGTTAACTGTTTTTGAACAGCCGCAAAGTGAGCTTGACCAGTAACAAATAACAATTGATAATTCATTTGACTAAACGAAGGCAAACTATCAATAACAGCTTGGTTAATCGGTTTAGCACCACGACTGCCACCAAAAATCATAATAGTTTTTTCTTGTGGATCCAAACCAAAATCTCTTAATCTTTCATTCGGTTTTAGAGCATTGACCTCTTGTGCACGTGGATTTCCTGTAAACACTAATTTATTTTTTTCACTAAATTGCGTAGTTACATTCTCAAATGCGTATGCAATTTTATCAACAAAATGACCTAAAAATTTATTAGTTAGCCCTGCAATAGAATTTTGTTCATGAATTAAGGTTGGTACTTTCTTAAAATGAGCTGCCGTAACAATAGCGCTACAAACATAGCCACCAGTACCAACCACAACATCCGGCCGAAAATCCGTAATAATTTTCTTAGCTTGATGAATACTTTGAACAAATAATTTGACCGTTTCTACATTATGCCATGACAATTTGCGCTGAAAACCTTGCAACTTCAATGCTTTAAACGGAATTTGCTCTTGTTTGATAATCTTTTGTTCCAAACCTGTCTGCGTTCCAACATAAAGAACTTCTTCAATTAAACGGCGTTGCTGTAAGCGTTTAATCAAAGCTAATGCTGGATAAATATGTCCACCAGTGCCACCACCGGATACAATTATTCTCATTTTTTCTTCCTATTTTAGTTTTTCAATATCTTCAATAAAACGATCGCCACGTTCTTCAAAAGTTTTAAACTGATCCCAACTAGCAGCTGCTGGTGACAAGAGCAAGACATCACCTTCATTGGTAAATTGGTACGCTTGCTCAACTGCATCATCCAATCGGTCAACCAAAGCAATTGTTTTAATTTCAGCTTTTTTAGCAGCTGTTTGCATCAAAAATTTAGTTTCACCATATAAAACGATTGCTTTGACCCTTTTTAAGGGTTCCACCAATTCATCAAAATTAAAACCTCGATCTAATCCCCCAGCTATCAAGACAATCGGTTGCTCAAATGACTGCAATGCAACAATTGTAGCTTCAATATTAGTTGCTTTGGAATCGTTATATACTCTGCGCCCATGGATCTCCTGAACAAATTGAATTCGATGTTTGACACCTTGAAACGTTGTTAAAACTTTTTTGATGGTTTCATTAGATTTACCTAATAATTTTGCCACGGCAATAGCTGCTAGACAATTTTCTAGATTATGCTGTCCCGGCAGCACAATTTCTGATACATCAATTATCGGCTCGCCCCGAAAATATAAGGTGTTACCATCTTGATAAGCACCGGCTGTACTTTTCTTTAATCTTGAAAAAGGAACAACTTGTGCTTGGGTTTGTCGGCTTAATTCCCGCCATTCCAGCTTATCAAAGTTAACCACAAAATAGTCTGTCACTGCTTGATTAGCCGTAATTTTCATTTTAGCTTTCACATAATTAGCTCGTGTTTTATGATAATCCAGATGAGCTTCATAAATATTCGTTAGCACAGCAATTTTAGGTCGCAATTTTGTAGTTCCTAAAAGTTGAAAACTGGAAAGTTCCACAACGACATCATCGTCAGCGGTAGCCTCTTGTACTACTTTAGAAACCGGAATCCCAATATTTCCAGCTTTATAAGCATGACCCTTGGCACGATCTTGATCTAAGATAAGTCGAATCAAGGTCGTAGTGGTCGTTTTGCCATTCGTTCCTGTCACACCAATAAAAGGCGCTTGTGAAACTTCATAAGCCAATTCAGGCTCCGTAATAATAGGGATTTGCCTTTCAAGTGCTACTTGAATTAGCGGATTTTCATAATTAATTCCAGGATTCTTGACAATCAGATCAAATCCTTGATTCAAGATTTCAATTGAATTATTGCCAGTAATCACGTTCAAACCTAAATTCCGCAATTGAGTAGCTTCTGAACTATTTTGTTGATCATTGGCTGTCACTTCAGCACCTAACTTCGTCAACAAAATAGCCGCATTAAAGCCACTTTTTGCCAAACCCAAAACCAAAACCTTTTTACCAACATAGCTTTTTAATTGCTTCATGATTAATCTTTACCCCACAAAAATTAAAATATAACTAAGTGCCGCAATTAACCCCACTGTCCAAAAAACACCAACAACTTTCCACTCAGACCAACCTAACATTTCAAAGTGATGGTGAATCGGTGACATTTTGAATACCCGATGACCAGTAGTTTTAAAAACAGCCACCTGAATAATGACACTTAACGTTTCTACAACAAAAACAATGCCAATCCACAATAAAGACCATGGACAATCTAAAACCAAAGAAATGGCCGCTAAACCAGCTCCTAAAGCTAAAGATCCTACATCCCCCATAAAAATCTTAGCAGGTTTATGATTGAAAAGAAAAAAACCTACCATTGCCCCAACTACACTTAAACACACCAATAAAATATCATCATTTTGCTGCTGATAGGCAATATAAGCATAAGTCAGATAAGCAATAATACTTAATCCTGTTACCAAACCATCCAAACCATCTGTTAAATTAACAGCATTCGAAAAACCAACCAACCACAGAAGTATAAAAATGACATACAAAACAGGTGAATGGAAAATATACCCAAAAAATTGCAAATCAATTGGAAAATGATAGTGAAAATACAATACACAAAAGATGATCGCAAAAATAACCTGTAATGATGATTTTTGCCATGCTAATAAACCTAAATTACGATGATTTTTGAGTTTAATAAAATCATCCAAAAAACCAATAATTCCAAATAAAAGCAACATCAAATTGACAAGCATCAAAGAATTAGAAAATAACTCTTGCCATGAAGCTACCCACAGACTGGACAATACAATGGCCACCAAAAAAATGATGCCCGCCATTGTCGGCGTACCATTTTTATATTCCTGCCAACTAGGACCATCTGCTCTAATCTGCTGTCCTTCTTGATTAGCCACCATTAGTTTAATAAATAACGGCATTAATACTACAACAATGATAAAACTAATAATGACGGGAACAATCATCTTCCCAATATTCATACCAAAATCCTCACTTTAATTTTGTTTCAAAGAGACTACTACTTCCTTAACATTGTTCAAAACTGATTGTGGAGCAACGCTTTGTTTATATGCATACCCATGACCTTTTAGTACAATCTTTTTCCCCGTAATTTCAGCTAATTTCAACAAATCGTTTTTAGACCAGCCCCGTACATCTGGCATTGTCATAGCGCCGTCAGTTAGTAAAATAACTCGTTGATTTTGAACAACAGGCGTTTTAGCACTAGGTAATTGCTGAACAACCTTTGAACCTGTCCCGACAACCCCTGCTGTCAAATGCTGTTTATTTAAAGTTTGCCGTACTGAAGCCAAAGACTGATTAGTCAATTCTGGCATTGAAATTGAAGTGTCACTTGTCTCAACATTCTCTATTTTACCCGTTCCCAGCAAACGTTGCATCATCGGATTGAAAATTTCTGCTAACATTTGTTCAGGTGCCTTCGTCATCACTTGTGGCTTTTTCATTGTAATATAAACTAAATATTTCGGATTACTAGCTGGCGCTAAGCCCGCCACAGAATAGACATAGTCATTACTACCAGTTAAATATCCACCCTTAGAGCTAGAAATTTGTGCTGTCCCAGTTTTTACCGCCACATCTTGTCCAGGAATTTTGTACATAGAACCCGTACCATAATCTTTTCGTACAACATCACGCATAGCATCCAAAACTTGTTGCGTCGTTTTGTCAGAAACAGGTTGTCCAACTTCTTTAGGCATAATTTTTTTAATTTTACCAGTATTAGGATTTTCAATTTGACTAACTAATTGGGGCTGCATTAATTTGCCATGATTACCGATTGCCCCCAACGCTTGCACCATTTGTAGCGCTGTCACTGAGACACTTTGACCAAAAGATGTAATTGCCTGATCAGAAGCATGCTGAAAATTAATTGAACCTGCTACCTCACCTGGTAAAGTTATATTCGTCAATTTACCAATCTTAAATTTTTTCATGTATTTGAGCCAAGTACTAGCACCCATCTGCTGTTCTAAATTGACCATTCCCACGTTACTGGAGCGCGGAAAGGCCTGATTAAACGGAATTTCACCCCAACCGTTAGTATTCCAATCATGAATTGTTCGGTCACCAATCGTGATAGCCCCCGAATGATAATATTGATTTGGATTATAATTTCCTGAATTAATTGAGGCCGCCAACGTTAAAACTTTAAACACTGATCCCGGTTCGTAAGTATCTTGTAAATTCAGATCTTGCCAAGAATTCATAATATTTTCCTTAGTATCAGGATTAAATGTAGGCCGCTGTGAAATGGCAATGATATGCCCATTTTTGGGCGTTGTCACAATTGCTTGCATTGATTGTGGATGATATTTTGTATAAACATCATCTAACAATTGTTCCAAATAATGCTGATAATTTAAATCTAAAGTTGTATAGACATTTGAACCTTGCACCGGAAGTTTAGTTTTTTTGTGCGTTTTAGGTAAAGTGTAACCCTCTGGATCTGTATAATTAATCTCGTAACCATTTTTTCCTTCTAAAACCTTATTGTAGTAACTTTCTAACCCCATTACACCTTGACTAGATTTTTTCTTTTTCGTAGTCGACTCCGAAATTTGTGCCAAACCAATGGTATTAGACGCAAAATTGCCATTAGGATATGAACGATTGGGAACTGCTTGAAAATAAATCCCCTGCAAATGCTTTTTTTGGATCGCTTTTTTCATACCAAAACTAATATTTTGACCAGCGGTCCCAAATTCCACCTGAAAAGTTGTTTTCTCTTTCGGATTCAAAATCTCATAAATTTCCTTGGCATTCATTGGAATATAGCGACTCAATGTTTGAGCTGTCTTTTTTTTGTCATGAACATACAAAGGCTTGCCCACAGTACTATGATAAGTCGGATCAATCACAGCATAAAGTTCATAAGATTGATCACTATAAGCAATTTTAGTACCGTCATTCGCAAAAATACTACCGCGCAAGGCCGACAATGTTTTTTTATGTCGATACTTTTGTTCCGTTCTTTTGGACAAATCAACACTACCTACATGCCCACTAATCGTAATATACGTAAAACGAAAAATACATATTATAAAAAATAAGGCAATTATGATTAAAAAGAATCTACCGATAATTCTTCGATCACGTCTTGCCTTGTTTATAATTCTTTTATCTTCTGCCTTATGATTACTCATTTTGAAATATTCCTAACATTGTTAGTCTGTAATTTCAAACCGTGCTTTTGGGCTATTTTTAAAAGTCGTCCCGAATTGCTCAATTCAATAATTTCTTGATGGAGATTATTATTATCATTCGTTACTTTTTGTGTCTGAGCAGCCGCATCTTGGATTTGTCGTTGCTGTATAGATGTTTGCGTTCGCAAATCAATTAAGACAAACATTGTCACTGCTAAAACAACTCCAATTAACAATGATAACAATTTCTCAAAGCCTGAAAACGGGACACTTTTTGTATTTAATGCAACTGCATTTTGAACATGATTAACTGGCTTTCGTTGAGCAGAATATTCAGATTGTTCTTGAAGATTAGACGAAATTTTTCGAACTGTGCTTTGCTCCATTAAACTTATCTCGATTTTCTATAATTTTTGTGCCACACGCAGATGAGCACTATGTGCACGATGATTCTTCGCAATTTCAGTTTCCGATGGCAGGATGGGTTTTTTTGTTAAAATTTTGAGTTCCGGTTGTAATTCTGGTGGAATAACGGGCAAATTTCTGGGCACGTCTACCTCACCATGCCGTCGAAAAACTTGCTTAACAATTTTATCTTCTAATGATTGAAAAGTGATCACACTAATCAAACCAGCTGGTTTTAACAAACAAATTGCTGCTTCTAAAGATTGATCCAGCGAACTCAATTCATCATTAACCGCAATCCGTAAAGCCTGAAAAACCTTCTTAGCAGGATGCTTTTTACTTTGACGCCGCACAGCCGCAGGTAAACAATTCTCAATTATATGAACTAATTCCAAAGTTGTAGTAATCGGTTGTGGCCGCTGTTGGACAATAGCATGTGCAATTCGATTAGCAAATTTCTCATCACCATAACGCTTAAAAATATAGGTCAGACGTTGCTGATCCCACTGGTTAACAATCTGATAAGCATCTAACTGCTGTGTTTGATCCATCCGCATATCTAAACGCGCATCATAACGATAACTAAACCCTCGTTTCGGATCATCAAACTGTGGAGAAGAAACTCCTAAATCATATAAAATCCCATTAATTTTGTGAATACCAAATGTTGCCAACTGTTGTGTCAGTTCAGCAAAATTAGCTGTAACTAATTCTAAATGATTATTCGTTTGCGTATTCGTTTGTTGCATCAAACTCTGACCAGCAACAATAGCTTCTTGATCTCGATCAAAAGCAAAAACAGAAAGATTCTGGCCTTGACTCAACAAATAATTAGTATGACCACCACGACCAAACGTCGCATCGACATAAATTCCGCCATCTTGAACATGTAAAGCATCAACCGTCGGATTCAATAATACCGTTTCATGCTGGAACATCAAATCACCTAACAAATTTCTAAATTGTACTAAAATCTTGGCCTTCAAAGCTAAACTAAAACAGTTTAACCGTGTGTTCAATTAAAGCGCAATTTACATTAATTTATACTATAAATGTTAACACAATCTCCTATATACCACCACTAATCAGTAAAAATTATTATAAATTTATCAGTTTTGTCAATAAGTTGCTGATAATAATACAAACATTTGTTCGCCGTATGATTATTGGTTGCATTTCTTTATGATTTAACGTAAGATGGGAACAAACTTAAAGAGTTCAGGTGAATTTCTTGAAAAAAAAGAAAAGCGTCTTTACACGTATTACACAAATTTTTGTTTGGACCATGATTATCGTAACAATTGCCGGAATTGTTATTCCAGCATTTATGGGTTCTATGTAATTACAATCAATAAAAAAGTACAGATTAAGATATAATTTGTACTTTTTTATTGTCTATATTTTATTTAGAAATATCATGTTGAAACCATTTTTGGCTCAGTTTCTTTAGTTGCCCATTCTGTCTTAATTGATTCAAAGCTGAATTAATTTCCTGCCTTGTTGAAGAATCATTCTTTCGCATCCCAATCGCAAAACTTTCACCAGAAAAATCGGTGGTTAGTGTCACGAATTGCTTGCGATCTTTACTGTGCGCTAGATAATAATCCGCAAATACCCGATCAAATAAAAATCCTTCAATCCGTCCCGCCTTTAAATCCAAGAAACCATTTTCAATATTATCGTATAAAACGGGCGTTCGATTTTTAATTCGATTCTTTAGTAGCTGAGGATGACCCATCAATGCACTATATCCTGAAGAACCCGCTTGCGTGCCCACAACTTTTCCTTTCAGCTGTTGCATATTATGAATATTTGAACTTCGTTTAACTACCACAACTTGTGAATCCTTTAAATACGGTTGTGAAAAAGCTACTTTTTGAGCACGTTGTGGTGTTTTAGTGTATCCATTCCAAATCAAATCAATTGTCCCATTGCGCAATTCCGTCTCTTTCATGGACCAATCAATCGGTTGAAAAACAATTTTACGATGAATTTTTTGCCCAACTAATTTAGCTAAATCGACATCAAAGCCAGTTAACTGCCCAGATTTTTTAACGAATCCCATTGGAACGTAAGAATCATCTAAACCTACAATCAAGGTACTTTTTTTGGTCCCGATACGTTGTTGCTGGTGATTGCACCCCATTAAAACAAGGCAAAACAAACTCATAAACAATAATAGCAAACGTTGTTTTTTCATTGTTCTGACCTCAATTCAAACATTTGATCTGAAACTTGACGAGCAAAATCTAAATCGTGCGTTACCACTAATTGTGTCATACTTAATTTTTGAAATTGCTGTAATAAATTGGCCACTTGTTGTCGATTTTGACTATCCAAAGCACTTGTCGGCTCATCGTAACACAAAATTTTTGGTCGTAAAATTAACGAACGTGCAATCGCTACCCGTTGTTTTTGTCCACCTGACAATTGAAATGGATATTGCTGAGCTTGCTCACTGATTTGAAGCAAATCTAATAGATTTTGAGCTTCCTGTTGAGCTTGTATTGAGGATTTTTTTTGAACCCGGACAGGAGCTAAAATCAAATTATCCATTACACTAAGATTGGGAAACAGGCGATAATCCTGGAAAACAATGCCCACATTATTTTGACTATGATCTTGAGGTGTAAAAGCAATTCCATCTAAAAAAAACTGTCCACGATCAACTTTTTCTAATCCTAGAATCGTTCTTAATAGCGTCGTCTTACCAACTCCACTAGGACCCACGATGGATAAAATACTGCCTGTTTCCACCGAAAGGTTTAAACAATCTAACACTACTTTTGTTCCAAAAGTTTTGGTAACATTTTTTAGTTGTAATTTTGGCTGTTTATTCATAATACGAAAACCTCCGCTCAATCCAATTCTGCAATAGCGTCAAACATCCTGTCATAATCAAGTAGAAGATACCAACTAAAATTAAGGGTGCCAGTGTTACATCACGTGCTGTTGCTACATTACCTGCGCGTAATAAATCGCCAATCCCTAAAACATAGACCAGTGAAGAATCCTTAATTAAGTTAATAACTTCATTTCCCATTGACGGTAAAACGATCTTGATGACCTGTGGTAGGATAATGAATCGAAAAGCTTGCAATTTAGTCAATCCTAACAGGGCTGCTGCTTCACGCTGCTCCTGACTAATTGCCTGCAAACCACCACGAAAAATTTCAGCAAAATAAGCAGCATAGTTCAAAACAAACGCAACAATAGCTGCGGTCATCCGCTCAAAGACAATTCCTATTGTGGGCAATCCATAAAAAATAAAAATTAACTGCAGCAATAGGGGTGTCCCACGCATTAACCAAACGTAGGCCTCTAAAATTAGACGTACAATTGAAAATCTACTTCTAAGACCTACCGAAACCAAAATTCCCAAGGGAACAGATATAACTAATGTCAAGACAAACAGCTCAATAGTCACCTTAGTCCCACTTAATAACGATGGCAGTATTTCTGAAATATAATTCATTTTCAAACCCCCTATAAATAAAAAAAGTCCTCTTGAGTAATTAAACTCAAGAGGACGAAAATTTTCCGCGGTTCCACCTCAATTTATATCAAGCTCACGCTTGACATCTCAGGCAGTTAGTTAACTGCACAAAATAACGGATGTTAAACCGAACGGGCACTTTAACCTTTTGACTCACAAGTGTGTTCTATGTTGTCACTAATAACTGTTCACATCAACCACAGCTTTTCTGAATTAGCGCACATATCTATCTTGATCATAGTCGCATAATAATTATTTAATTAACATGATGAAACATCCGTTGCCAAAAATTTTGTTTTTTAGAAGACAAACGATGCTCATCAATTTCATTCAACGGAATCTTTTCTCCCAAAATCCGATGTGCCAAGTTACGATAACCCACTGCAGCTGGGTTTTCGATGTCTTCTTGCAAGACTGACTGACCATGATTGGAAGTAGCAATGACGTCATCGTCATCTATAATAACACCAATTAATGGAACCGACAAGCGATTCACAATACTTTGAATATCCATGGCCTTACCATTTTCGATCATTTGCAATCTGACCCGATTAATAACTAAGTGAATTCCGTATGACAACTTCATTTTTTCTAATAAACCAACAACTCGATCGGCATCACTCACCGCGGCTAATTCTGGTGTAGTAACAATAATTGCACTATCCGCAACATAAACGGCCGCTTTAAAACCTGTTTCAATTCCCGCAGGACAATCCAAAAGTACAAAATCATATTGTTGTTTTAATTCACCAATAATTGCTTGAATTTTACGAACATCTAAAACTTCTTGACTATCATTTTGCGATGCTGCCAATAAGAACAATTGGTCATGATAATTAGGATGTTCAATTAAAGCTTGAGATAAAGCAACCTTGCCACTCAAAACATCTGTCATATCATAGATAATACGATCACTTAATCCTAAACAAGAATCTAAATTACGTAAACCCACGTCTAAGTCTACTGCACAAACTGTTTTACCTGCCTGAACCAATGCCAAACTCAAACTGGCAGTTGTAGTCGTTTTACCTACGCCGCCTTTACCAGAAGTGACAACAATTGAAGTTCCCATCAAACTCCTCCTAATTTAAAACAATTTCTGTCTGTGGTTTAACCTCTAATAAATTTTCAATTGAATCAATTACCAAAGCGTGCAAATCATTCACAGAAAAGAACGAATCAGCCTCCAAAGATTTTTTTGGTAAATCTGAAATAATTTGAATCAAATCGCTTATTCGAACTTGACTAACATTTGCCAAGTTGCCTACCACAACAGCCTTATCATCATCAGGATAGCCTGCATGAATAATTCCTTCAGCTTTCCCCATAATAAAAACACTACCGCCAGCTCGCAATTGAGCTCCCGCATGTAGATCTCCCAATAATAAAACATTACCCGAAAATTCTCTAATTTGCCCTGATCGGATTAAGTGGGGTTCGAATTCTAATTGTTTCTTACTTAAAATTTGTTGCAATCTGTCCTTGGATACAACTTGACTAGTAATTTGTTGTAAATGAAAAACAGAAAATTGTGCAATCGTATCTCTCAATTCATTTTTTTGTCTGTCGGTCAATAAACGCTTTTGAGTATCAACGGTTAAAGACAAAACACTATCATTTTTGACCTGATTTTGAATTTCTGTCAATAAGTTTTCTACCTGGCGCAAAGCTTCAGAAAATTCACTTTCATCAATAATCTCCAAATAATAACTTTGACCTTTACCCTTCAATACTGCACTTTTCACGTTACTCTCCCCCACATGTTATACTAACCAGTCTAATAGTTTTGATAATGGATAATAGATGATCCCAAACAAAATAGTATTAATCAATAACGTTGGCCCTAAGCAGTCGGTTACAAAATGTGCAATATCCACAGCAGTTAAACTTAAAAAAGAACCAACAAAATACAAATAAATTAATGAAATTGTTAAATTGATAAAATACGTACTCCCCTCAAAAATCAATGATTCTGGAACAAAATTCCGAAGTGAACGAATTAAAACCAAAGTTAGCGGAAAAACTAAAGTATACAAGCCAAAAATATGCGAATAGTAAGAATCGTACAATATCCCTAAAATAAGTGCATACCAAAATAGATGATTATCCACTGGTTTATCTCGTAATGCCATCATCACTAAAACCATCAGTAATAATTGAACAGAGACCTGAAAAAAAGCATCATTAAATAATGGAACCATCTGTTTTATTAAGCCATCCAGAAAAAAGCCAATTAACAATATCAAAAATTGCAGGATGTATCTGGTCGTTTTATTTCTAAAATCAAATTTTTTAAACATATCGACTAATAACCGTCACAATCGTAAAGTTATTCAAATCAGTCGCCGGTTTAACGTAAACAGACGAAACTAAACCATAATCATCTTTTTTAATCGCTGCGACTTTTCCTACAAAAAGTCCACGCGGTGTTAACCCACCTAAACCTGATGTGACTACTTGTTGACCAACTTTAATACCTCTCGTCGAAGTTACATTCGTCATGACCAACAAATTATTATTTTTATCATAGCTACCAATAATACCACTAGTATCGTCGCCATTAGGTTTGACCACTTCTACAGCAAATTTATTGCTTAAGGACTTATCCGTCGAAATCAAACTCACCTTAGAATTGGTCCGATTAACTTCAATAACCCGACCGACCAAACCAGAACCAGACATGACCGGCATGTTTTTCTTTAAGCCAGCAATTGATCCTTTATTAATAATTAAATAATTCTGCCATTCATTGGGTGAACGCGCCGTTACAGCTGCAGAAATTCGGTGATAATCCGTCAGAGTTTTATTTAACTTGACTTGTTGTTTTAAATCACGATTTTCTTTTTGTAAAACACTATTTTGTGCTTTTGTTTGTGCTAAATCATTAATCTGCTTTTTTAAGTGTCGATTTTCCTGGTAGGTGTTAAACAAATCGTTCACGTCTTGGCCAGCCGTTCGCACAGCGTTCACTGGAAAAGCAATTACATTGCCCACAATACCTAAAGTATCATTACCTAATTGATGAATCTCAGACGGCTGATCCTTACGATCACTAAAAGTTACAGAAACAGCAATCATACCAAAAACTACGATGACTACTGTCATAATAATAATTAACTTTTTGTTAGAGAAAAAGTTACGCATGCAAATCCTCCAAAAATTAAAAAAGTGGGCTAACCCACCTTTTTATTTATGACGCTTTATTACATCAAGATTTTTTAAAGATTCGCCTGTACCAATAGCGACACAATCCAAAGCATCTTGCGCAACAAAGACTGGTACCTTAGTAGAGTCAGAAATTACATCGGCTAAATTTTTTAATAGGGCACCCCCACCGGTTAAGACGATGCCATGATCAATAATATCCGCAGCTATTTCTGGAGAAGTAGCCTCCAAAGTCTCTTTAATAGCTGTCACGATTTCCTCAATATCCTCGTGAATAGCTTCTGCAACATTTTGAGCAGATAAATCAACCGTTTTGGGTAAACCACTAATTAAATCACGGCCTCTAATACTCATTTCACCCAGTTGCTTAGCACTTTCAATTGAAGCAGAACCAATTTCAATTTTCATTTGTTCAGCAGTGCGTTCACCAATCAATAAACTAAAATTCTGCCTTACGTACGCAATAATGGATTCATCAAACTTATCACCAGCCATCCGAATCGAACGACTGGAAACAATACCACCTAATGAAATAGTTGCCACATCAGTTGTACCACCACCGATATCAACCACCATACTACCCGTGGGATCCATCACTGGTAAACCAGCACCAATAGCAGCTGCAAAAGGCTCTTCAATCAAGTAAGCTTCGTTTGCACCAGCATTTTGCGTTGCTTCAATGACAGCTCTTTTTTCAACTTCCGTCACACCACTAGGCACACAAACCATCACGTTCGGCTTTGAATTACCTACTACTTTTGATAAAAAATATTTCATCATTGCCGCTGTCGTATCATAATCGGCAATAACACCGTCTTTCATTGGACGAATTGCTTGAATACTCCCAGGTGTTCGTCCAATCATTGCTCTAGCATCTGAGCCAACAGCAACAACTTCACCAGTCGTAGACTTTTTGGCGACCACAGAGGGTTCACGTAAAACAATTCCTTGTCCATCAACATACACGATGGTATTTGCGGTTCCTAAATCTATCCCAACTTTTCGCGAACGCATTCCAAACAAAACACTATCTCCTTAAATTAACAGTACTTATCATATCTATTAAATTATATCATACAAAATTTTAATTCAAAAACATTTATTGTGCCATTACAACAGTTCTAATTGTCGAAAACTGCTGAAATTATTTTTGCCAATAATGAGATGATCAACTAATTCGATCTCTAAGCAATGACCACACGTTGCCAAACGTTGAGTAAAAGTAATATCCGCATTTGATGGAGTTAAATTGCCACTAGGATGATTGTGTGCCACAACAAAGTATTTACAAGGTAAATTCAATGCTATCTGCATAATTTCACGAGGATGCACCAATGCCTGATCTAGTGAGCCCATGAAAATCACCTGTTCACATAATAATTGTCGTTGTGCGTCAAAAAAGAAGCCTAACAATTCCTCATGATCTGTTTGACACCATTTCTTGATTAGATGTTTACCCAATTGTTGCGTGGAAAAAATTTGTCCCACAGATAATTGATTTTGATAATTCAAACGCGTACTTATCTCCAAAATTGCTTGTAGACGCCTTAGATCCTCAAACGATAAATAAGTGATCTGCCCTCTGGATAATTGTCTTAACTTCAATAAATCCGTGAAACCAGCACTATAAGCAGCTAATTGTTGGACAATTGTCAATCTAACATCTTCTGCTAAAGTTTGGTCCAAGATTAACATTAACAATTGAGAAATTGTCAAATTCTGCGGCAACCAATTGTCGTTAGTTTTCTTCTGCATAATTTTCACCTCAAGCAAAATTATGCAAAACGATTAATTTTCTTTGAGTAATCGTAAAATATCTCCCGCAAAATGTAACGACCCGCAAATTAAAAGCAAACTATCGTTGTCTAGGCTATTAACCGCCTGCCCAAACGCTAGGCGCCAAGAAGGTACAAAAATCGCTTGTTTGGGTAATTGATAATCCATTTCTTTAGCCGAACGTTGCTCAGTTAATTGAGTAACAAAAATTTGTGTTGCAACTTTGGAAATAGACGTTAAAATAGCATCTCGCTGTTTGTCCTGCATCGCCGCGTACAAAACAATCAAACGTTTGGACTGCTTTAAAGGTTGGATATCTGCTAATAATTGAGTGATCGCCGGTAAATTATGAGCTCCATCTAAGATAATCAATGGTTCTTCGCTTAGAAACTGCATCCGCGCAGGCAAACCGTAAACTCTTAATCCACGCTGAATATCATTTACATCAGGATGTGAAACTAAAGTAACGTAGGCTTTGATAGCCAAAGCAACATCTTGTAATTGTGTTTTTGAAATCGTATTCAATTGCAGATTCTTCCATAGATAGTTTGGATCTTGCCAAGTAAAGAAAGTTGTCTTGGATTCGCGCATTTTAACGTTTGATATTGTAAAATCATCTCTAAATTTGAACACAGGTGCTTGTTTTTGTTTTGCAGTCTCTAAAAAAATGGACAAAACATCCGGTGTTATATCTCCCAAAAGGATAGGGACATCCTGCTTGATAACACCAGCTTTTTCACGAGCAATATCTTCTAAAGTAGGGCCAATCAATTTCATATGGTCCAACCCTACATTAGTGATGATTGATAATTTGGGGTGAATAACATTCGTCTTATCATGCTGGCCACCAATCCCAGCCTCAATAATTCCCCAATCTACTTGTTCCTGAACACATAATAAAAACATCATCACTACTAAAAACTCAAATTCCACTAAATAAAATTCAGAATCTTGCTTCTTAATTTGTTTAACTACTTGATCCACCTGTCTTGTCAAATCAACAATTGTTTCGGGAGACACAGGAATTTCGTCAATTTGAAACCGTTCTGTAAATTGTTCAACATATGGTGAAGTGAATGTCGCCACTTTATCACCATTATTAATCAAAAATTGCGTTAAATAATAACAAGTTGTCCCCTTACCATTAGTGCCCGTAACATGAACTGTCGCAATTTGATCCTGAGGATTATCCAAATACTCTAGCGCTTGTCTCACAAACTTTAAATTATTAGTTTCATGCAGTCTAGGCAAATTATGAATATAGTTTAACGCCTTTTCGTAATTAGTAAGCTTCATCCTCACACAAAATCCTTTCTTCTGCATCCAATTTTACTTATTGTAACTACAAAGTACCTCGTATCACAACTTAAATTATTTTGAATGGATACAAAAAACACCCACTTTCAGCCCAGAAAGCGGATGTTCAGACAGAAAATTAATCTAATTTTGCCCCAACTAATTGTTCCTTACTGTGAATTAATTGGGTTAGTAAACGACATTCAGGTGTTGGTACACCATATTTTTGACCACGTCGCCATACCGCACCATTAATAAAATCAATCTCTGTCATACGATGATTTTTGACTAAATCTTGATACATAGAAGGATAATGATTAGCAATATTACCGTAAAAAGTTTCGTCAATATGATGAAAAACTTCATCTTGATCCAATACAATGTTCTCATGCTTTGCAACTGCTGCAAATTCTGCAATGATATCCTTTAAATAAGTTTTGGCTTCTTTAGTTTGACCTAATTCACCCATATTACACTCCAAAAGCGAACAAAGTGAATTCAAGGTCCCATTCACACAAGCTTTGCGCCAAATAGAGTAGCGTGCACTAGTACTATATTTAGCATTCAACTTTGCTTGACTCAAAGTTTCCACCACTTTTTTAGCAAAAGTCTCACCTTTAGGTCCCAGGTTTTGAATTTCTACATTGCCATCGCCGAATAATTGTGCATGACCTGGCTTATCCAAACCAGCAGTAAACATGGTAACACCAATCAATAACAAATTTTGATCCACATACTTTTCTAAAATATTTTCATGACCCATGCCATTCATCAGGCATAAAACATAAGTTTGTGGAGTCAGAAGCGGTTTAATTTGGTCAAAATATTCCTCTAATTGATACGACTTAGTGAAAACAACAATTAAATCAACAGGTTCCTCAATTTGATTAACTTCACTAGGATAATAAATAGGCAAAGGGGTCTGCACCTCTTCACCGTTTAGATTAGCTCGCAAACCATTTTGTCTAATAGCTTCAACATTGGGTTGCCAACCATCAACTAAAGTAACATCATTACCTGCTTGGGATAACGCATAACCAAAACGGTTTCCCATCGCACCAACACCTACGACTGCAATTCTCATAAAAAATTTCCCCTTTCTTATCCTAATATCCAATATGATACCATGCTCATCATATTAATAAAATATTAAAATAAATTTATTTTAAAAAATGGCCGCAAATTAAAAGGGCTAAAATCGATCACAAATCGAAATTAGTCCTTAATAAAATTACTAAAATGAAAACCGCATCACTTAAACTTAATCGTCATTTTGCTTTAATTCAGCAATTCTAGCCTGAATCTTTGTTTGACGCTTCCTAGCATCATTTAATTTTGCTTTTTGTTGATCAATGACTTGCGCTGGAGCATGGGCAACAAAACCTTGATTATTTAATTTACCCGTTAAGAAATCAATATCTTTTCGAACCTTAGCCAATTCTTTTTCTTGACGCTGAATTTCTTCTTCCAAATTAACTAATTCCGCCAACGGAATATAAATTTCTGCACCGTCAACTACTGCACTCATGGCTAATTTTGGAGCTTGTAAATCTAGCGCAATCATTAGCTGTTTGGGATGTCCTAATCGCTCAATATATTCTTGACTACTATTAATTAAAGATAATTTAGTTTCATCTTGCGGCTTGATCAAAATATCAATGGGATTAGCTAATGGCGCATTAGCTTGCGAGCGAATTTGCCTAATCGCCTGAATTAATTCAATCACAGTCTGCATTTGTTCAACTGCCTGTGGTTGCGCCAATTCCTTGTGTACTACCGGATATTCAGCTACAACTAAGGATTGACCAGTATGAGGCATTGTTAACCAAATTTTTTCCGTTACAAAAGGCATAATTGGATGCAGTAAACGCAAAATTTGATCCAAAATATAAGCCAAAACTTGCCGCTTAGCAGTTTTTTTCTGTTCATTGTCTCCATTTAAGGTAGCCTTGCTTAATTCAATATACCAATCACAAAACTCATTCCAAACAAAATTGTACAAAGCCCGTCCCACTTCACCGAATTCATAATTATCTGAGAGACGCAACACATTTTCGACAGTTGTATTCAATTCTGACAAAATCCACTGATCCGTTAAATCTAACTGCTCAACTGCTGGTAATTGCGGTTGTGTATCTTCAAGATTCATGATCACAAAACGGCTTGCATTCCAAATTTTATTGATAAAGTTCCATGCTGCACTCACTTTTTCATAACTAAAGCGCGTATCTTGCCCCGGCGCAGAACCAGTAATCAAAAACCAACGCAATGCATCAACGCCATATTTATCAATCACATCCATGGGATCAATCCCATTTCCCAAAGATTTACTCATTTTACGACCTTTTTCATCGCGCATTAAACCATGGATCAAAACATCCTTAAATGGTCGTTCTCCAGTAAACTCTAATCCTTCAAAGACCATTCGGGCAACCCAGAAAAAGATAATATCGTAACCTGTTACCAAAGCATTCGTTGGAAAATAGCGTTTAAAGTCTGAAGACTCTTCATCAGGCCAACCTAGGGTTGAAAATGGCCATAACGCACTAGAAAACCAAGTATCCAACACATCTGGATCTTGTTCCCAATTTTGGGCATCTTCTGGGGCTGTCTCACCTACATACATTTCACCAGTTTGCTTATGATACCAAGCTGGAATCCGATGTCCCCACCATAATTGACGCGAAATAACCCAGTCATGTACATTGCTCATCCATTGTTCAAACGTATTTTCAAAACGTTCTGGAACAAAATTAACTTTGCCTTTAGTTTGCTGATTTTTCAATACCATTTCAGCCAGCGGTTGCATTTTGACAAACCATTGTGTTGATAAACGTGGCTCAACCTGAACACCTGAACGTTCAGAATGGCCAACACTATGCGTAATCGGCTCTTCTTTTAATAAATAGCCTTGTTCCTTTAAATCCTGAGCAATTGCTTTACGTGCAGCAAAACGATCCATCCCCGCATATTTGCCCGCATTCTCGTTCATGCTCCCATCAGCATTCATGACATTAATCCGTTCTAAATCATGACGATTACCGACTTTAAAGTCATTGGGATCATGTGCTGGCGTAATTTTGACCATTCCAGTTCCAAATTCAGGATCAACATAATGGTCCTCGATAATCGGCAATTTACGACCAAATAACGGTAAAATAACTTCTTTACCGACAACATCTTGATAACGTTCATCACCTGGATAAACTGCAATCGCAACATCGCCAGGCATCGTTTCCGGACGTGTTGTTGCAATTTCAATAAAACCGGATCCATCTGCAAAAGGATATTTCACATGATAAAAGGCTCCTGCATCATCTTGGTGTTCTACCTCAATATCTGATAATGCGGTTTGCAACTCAGGATCCCAGTTAATGATGTATTCACCACGATAAATCAAGCCCTTATTATATAAATCAACAAAAACTTTCCGGACTGCCTTAGATAGGCCTTCATCCAAGGTAAACCGTTCACGCGAATAGTCTAATGATAGGCCCATTTTAGCCCATTGTGAACGAATAATCTGTGCGTATTCTTCTTTCCACTTCCAGACTTCTTTGACAAAATCATCACGACCTAAATCAAATCGCGTTTTACCTTCCGCGCGCAGTTTAGCCTCTACCTTAGCTTGGGTCGCAATTCCTGCATGATCCATTCCAGGTAAATATAAAGTATCAAAACCTTGCATACGCTTTTGGCGAATCAGAATATCCTGCAAAGTTGTATCCCAAGCATGGCCCAAATGTAATTTACCCGTTACATTTGGCGGAGGAATTACGATAGAATAAGGTTTTGCTTTTTGATCACCGCTAGGTTTAAACAAACCTGCATCCACCCATTGTTGATAACGACCATTCTCCACTTCGTTATGATCATATTTTGGTGCCATAGTTGTTTCTTGATTCGACATAAATTCCAACTCCTATATATAAAAAAACGCCCTAATTGCTTAGGACGAATGTGGGCATACGCGGTACCACCTAAATTAAAGCCAACTGAATTAGACTTTATCTCAAAAAAAGTAACGGTTACCCGGTCAAATTGACAGCTCACAAGTTACAACTTTTACTAACCCATCGACTAATTCTCACTCAGATAGTCTCCCTGTAAATTAGCTACTAAAAGCCTCTTGTTCATCGCTTTTTAATATTGATTTCATTTTAAGAAAAAAAGTACCTACCGTCAAGTTTTATTATAACAGTGACGTAATTTCCTCATCTTCTTGATCTAAAAAATTATCAAATGGTGTAATATTAGTAACCTCAATTCCAGCCAAAGAACGCTCAATTAAGCCATCAATATCTAACAATGATTCATACTGACGAGCTTTTTTCAGATTAGGTTTGGTCTTGGGGCGCGGCGGTGCAAAAATCGTACAACAATCTTCAAATGGTTGAATTGAGAGATTAAATGTATCAATCTCTTCAGCAATCTTGATAATTTCAGTTTTGTCCATTGTAGCCACTGGACGTACAATCGGAGTCGTTGTGACATCATTAATGGCTGCCATACTTTCCAAAGTTTGTGAAGCAACCTGTCCAACAGATTCACCGTTAAAAATCGCTAAACCCTGCCGTTTTTGCCGAATCAAATCTGTTAATCGTAACATAAAACGACGCTGAATAGTCATTAAATAACCTTCAGGAACTTTTTGCTTAATTGTCTCTTGAATTTCCGTAAACGGAACTTGAATAAATTGAATGTGCCCCACATATTTAGCCAACTTAACTGTCAAATCCTTAGCTTTCTGTAACGCATGCTCGCTGGTATACGGTGGGCTGTAAAAATGTACCATTTCAATTTCCACGCCCCGTTTCATCGCCAAGTAACCAGCCACAGGCGAATCAATTCCACCAGACAACATCAATTCTGCTTTACCCGCGGTGCCAACAGGCAACCCACCGGCACCCTTATAAGTATGACTAGACAAATAAGCTCCATCCATACGAATTTCGATTTGAATTTTAATATCAGGATGACGCATTTCAGCTTGAATTTCGGGAATATGTTCACTGACATAGTCGCCTACCGCCAAATTGATTTGATTTGTATCATATTCAAAATCATGATCTGCCCTTTTAGTAGCGATTTTAAATGTTTTCCCAACTTGATATTGCTCTTGAACCATTTGCAAAGCTAATTGTTTAATTTGCCCCAAATCCTTCTCAATTTGCACACTGGGTGAATAATTTTGAATGCCGAAAACAACGCATAATCGCTCCATTACGCCTTGAGCATCAGCACCATGCAAGTTAATATGCATCCGATCTCGCTTAGGATGAATCCTAACTTGCGGATAAGGTTGTAAAACTTTTTCAACATTACCATGCAATCGATCAATAAAGCTACGCCGATTTTTACCCTTAGTTGACAACTCGCCATAACGAATCATAACTTCTGTATATTCCATAAAATTCTCCTAATTTAATACTTGAAAATGCTGATAAATTTTATCCAGAGCAACAATAAATGAGCGCATTTCCTCAATTGTGTTCATCTCATCTAAACTGACCCGCACTGCACTCGTAGCCAACGCATCTGGAACATGCATAGCTTTAAGCGTAATAGATTCTTCACCATTTCGTGATGAACAAGCACTGGTTGTGGATAAATAAATACCATACTCTTCAAAAGCGTGAACAATCGTTTCACCACGCACACCTTTTAACGCAAAACACAAAATATGCGGTGCAAAGCCTGCATCCATACGTGAAAAAATAACTGCATTCTTTAAAGTATTTAAATGCTCAAACAGCATCTGTCTTAATTGTTGCTGCTTTTGAGCTTTAATAGCTTCATCAGTTGTAGCCAACCGCCAAGCTCTAGCCATAGCTACAATGGCAGGCGTATTTTCAGTCCCACCACGCCAATTATTTTCTTGACCACCACCGTTAATCAATGATGCTATTTTGCGATGCTTTTTAGCATAAATAAAACCCGTTCCACGTGGTGCATGAAATTTATGCCCTGAAAAAGTTGCAAAATCAACTCTCGGACTAAACAATTGTTGTCTGAGATTTTTGCCTACAGTTTGAACGGCATCAACATGAAAATGAATATTAGGATAAGCTTCCAGAATTTTGCCAATTTCAGCAATCGGCTGGATTGCGCCAACTTCATTATTGACACCCATAATCGTTACCAAAATAGTATCTGGTCGAATCGCTGCCTGAACATCCGACGCCGCTACATGACCATCTTTATTCACTGGCAAATAGGTTACTTCAAACCCTAATTTTTCTAACTGCTGTAATGTTTTTGTCACCGCTGGATGCTCAATTTGCGACGTAACAATATGCTTACCAAAGACTTGCTTTTCAATAGCAGTACCCTTAATAATCCAATTATCACCCTCAGAACCGCCACTAGTAAAATAAATTTCTTCTGGTAAACAACCTAAATTGTCCGCAATCTGCTTGCGGCTAGCAGCCAAAATCTGCGTTGCTTTATCGCCTAAATGGTGCAAACTAGAGGGATTACCCCAATAATCCGTACTAACTTGCTGATAAGTCTTTAAAACTGATGGCTCAATTAATGTTGTGGCACTATTATCGAAATAAATCATCATTTCACTCCACCCAAAATTTTCCTACAAACAAAAAAATCCTAAAATTATGTTTAGGACTTTTAAGAATGATCCTCATGGTACAAATCAATAATTCGCTGAGCCGATCCTGGTTCAACTTTCTCTAAAGCATTGCTAATCGTTTCAAGCGCAGTTTGATAATCAAATTGTTGATCATAATCAGCTTGCGCAGCATCTGCTGCTTGTCGGACTTCTGGAACTGTATTAACGTACCTGTTAGCATATTGTAACAGTCGTCCCGTAATTTGTACATCGGCGATTAATTGTTGCGTAATTTGATCAAAATTATTTAAATCTTCCTGTGTCACAAATAACTGCTTCGTAAGTTCTTCCACATCAACTGGCACCTGTGTCAACATATCTCCCACCGTTTGGACTTCTTTTTGCACCATCTGCAAATCATCATGGTAACTTTTAGAAGTACCATTAAGTCGTAAAACTGCTATTTGTCTTTTCAACTGACTCAACTTCATAACAAAAGAATGATAATTAGCTTCTGCAACCTCTTTGCCGTGAGTCAAGCCATCCAAATTTTGTTCCACTTTAATTTGTTGTTGCTCAATTTCTTGTAACTGCTGGTTAAAACTTTGCAACTGTTGCCAAACTTGTGAAAAAATTGCATGCTCCTCACGAATCAATTTTAATTGTTCTTGGTAATCGCCTTTGATTTGTCCCAACTTTTGTGAATTAAAATTAACCGTCTGCCGTTCTTCATCATGAACCACATATTCCTCAAGTAACTGATTAATCTTCTGCTTTAATACATGATTCTGTTTTTCAGCATGGCGGATAAAATTGCCAATTATTGTCTGACTCTTCTGTACTTTCCGTTTAGCACGCCACTCATCCGTAATTCGTTCATACAGATAATCAATTAATTTTTTGATTTGCTGATTCTTATTATCAAATTGATCCAATTGCAGATTGGCCAACTCTTGATTCATTTCAATAATGAGTTGCTTAATTTTTTGCAGTTCCGTCTCAATTTGAGGATCACCAAGCCGAATTCCCGCAACCTGCATCTTCTTTTCTGCACTTTGCAACTCTTCTATCTGTTCAGAATAGTCAATCACTAAACGTTCCTGCACGGCTGTGAATTGTTGGCGATATTTTTGTAAATGTTGATTAATTTGTTGCAAATCTTGATCTGCCGCTAAGGCATCACCCTGATTAATTTTTTCAATAGCCTGCTCAAACATTTGTGAAATATCATCCAACAATTGCTGTAAAGATGCCACCGGCGCCCCTAAGATAGTACTTTGCTGTGTTAAATTATTTTGTAATCGTGCTAATTCCTCTTGTGCTTGCTTCAGACTAACTTGATTTTGTTGAACACTGTCAAACAGCTGGCGTAAGCCTTGAACAGACTGATCCAGAGCAGAACTTTGGGAGACTAAATTCGCATTAATCTGCTTCAATTGATTCCATGCTGAAATAACACGGAAACTAGCATTCTTTTCAGAAGCATTAATAAGTTGCGTTTGTAACATCGTAATCTCTTTTTTTTGTTGATGATAAATAGTTTTATCATTTTGAAAATTAACCAAACTAGATCCCGCCAATTTTAAATCAGCTAATTGATCAACAATTGCATCTAAATTCTGTTGTTGCGTCTGATCAAATTTGTCCGTTAATTGGTCAATCGTCTTTAAATTTTTTTGGTAAAAATATATAAAACCCACAATTAAGAAGATAATAATTAAAATCAATAGAATAAAAAATATCACATTTATGCCTCGCGCTACGTATTCAACATTAATTAGTATTATAGCAAAGAAAATATCCGCAATCATTTAAAAAAGATTTAAGATTGACATTGATCCTAGAAATCGGTATGATGACGGAGTGTAAAATAATTGCAGCAGGAAGTGACAAGCTCGTCAACAGTTAATAGCTCATTGTTCAATTGTGTAACCTACGGCTGCAAAAGGTGAAGATTGCAATATTAACTGCACGAATGTTGAACTCTCTATTTTTGATTATTTTACTCCAAATATAATCTTGGAGGAATTTTTTATGCGTTATACAGGTCCTACATGGAAAAAGTCACGGCGTTTAGGTATCTCTTTATCAGGTACTGGCAAAGAATTGTCTCGTCGTCCTTATGCACCAGGTCAACACGGTCCCAAAAATCGGAACAAGTTATCTGAATATGGTACCCAGTTACAAGAAAAACAAAAATTACGTCTAATGTATGGTTTAAACGAACGTCAATTTAGAAATGCTTTCTTGCGCGCTGGTAAGATTCGTCAAGGTAAACATGGTGAAAACTTTATGATTTTACTTGAATCACGGTTAGATAACCTAGTTTATCGTTTGGGTTTAGCTACTACACGTGCTCAAGCTCGTCAATTGGTTAACCATGGTCATGTTGTTGTTGATGGCAAACGTGTTGATATTCCTTCGTATGAAGTGAAACCTGGTCAGGAAATTTCCTTACGTGATCGTTCAAAGAATTTACAGGTTGTTAAAGATGCTTTGGAAGCAAATGTCGCTCGTTTACCATTTGTTGAATTTGATGAAGACAAGATGGTTGGTAAATTTATTCGTTTACCACAACGTGATGAATTAGCACCAGAAATTGATGAATCATTAGTTGTTGAATTTTACAACCAGATTCTGTAATTTATCTTATATTTTTGCAAAAAGCAATCTTCGGATTGCTTTTTTTGTAGAAAAAGAAAGGTCTTTGAAATATTTGAATCAACCTTTAGCTTATCGTATGCGACCTCGCAACTTAAATGAAGTAGTTGGTCAACAACATTTAATTGGCCCAAGCAAAATTATTTGGCGCATGGTTCATACCAAATTACTTTCATCTATGATCCTATATGGTCCACCGGGAACTGGAAAAACAAGCATTGCCAGTGCTATCGCCGGTAGTACTAAGTACGCTTTTCGTCAACTAAATGCGGCAACCGATTCCAAGAAGCAGCTACAAATTGTAGCCGAAGAAGCCAAAATGAGCGGTACTGTTGTTTTGTTATTGGATGAAATACATCGTCTCGACAAAACTAAACAAGATTTTTTATTACCATTGTTGGAAAGTGGACAAATTATTTTAATCGGTGCTACCACAGAAAATCCTTATCTGGCCATCAATCCTGCTATCCGTAGTCGGACTCAAATTTTCGAAGTCAAGTCTTTGACGCCACAAGATATTAAACAAGCTTTACAACTGGCGTTAAAGGATACTGAACGCGGCTTAGGCAACTATCAGACATCACTAACTAAAAATGCTTGGCAAGTTTTTACTCATGCAACCAATGGTGATTTACGCAGTTCCTTAAACGGTCTAGAGTTAGCAGTTAAATCTACTCCTAAAGATAAAGATGATATTATCCAAATTAATTCTGAAATTGCTAGTGAATCTCTGCAGCAAAAGACGTTATTAACTGATAAAAATGGCGACGATCATTATGATGTGATATCTGCTTTCCAAAAATCCATTCGTGGCAGTGATACCGATGCCGCTTTATATTATTTAGCACGTTTATTAGAAGGCGGTGATCTCAAGACAGCTATTCGCCGTTTGATTGTTTGTGCTTATGAAGATATCGGTCTTGCCAATCCTCCCGTCTGTCAACGGACTGTCACAGCCTGTAGCGCTGCCGAAAAAATTGGCTTGCCTGAAGCCCGCATTCCCTTGGCCGATGCTGTCATTGAACTCTGCTTAAGCCCTAAGTCTAATTCAGGTATTTTGGCCATTGATGCCGCTTTAGAGGATATCCGTTCAGGAAAGGTTGGTCAAATTCCCGATAGTCTAAAAGATAGCCATTACAAGGGTTCCGAAAAATTACAACATGGTATCGGTTATCAGTATCCTCATGATTTTGCTAATGATTGGGTTGCTCAACAGTATTTACCTGACCTTTTGCAAAAGCGACAATATTATCAGGCGAAAACCAACAGTAAATATGAAACAAATTTAAAAAAGACTTACGACCATCTGCATACTTTACAAAATCACACTGAAAGTTAGGGTAGCAACATGCTTTTTATATTGATGATCATTTTTTTAATTTTAATCACTATATTAGCAATTTTATTATTAGTTTACCCACAAAATCTGTTGAGTTTAGTGAATGTCACCAAGCAATTAAAATTACAAAGTTGTACCAAAATAACTGCTTATCTTTTGCTAATTTCAGTCGGTATAGGTCTATTAATTTATTATTATCTCCCCCACTTTGGAATTTATGGACATTGATTTTCAGCAGCTTCATTGTTGGAATTTTTCCAGTTATCACAGGTCAATTATGTAAATAAATATTTGTGCAATTTTGTCCAAAGTCATTTACAATAATCTTTAAATAGATGTGGAGGAAATGCTTATGTTACAAAATTATCAAAATATTCTAGTTCCCATTGACGGCTCGTATGAAGCGGAAACGGCTTTTAATAAAGCAATTGAAGTAGCCCAGCGTAATCAAGCCGACTTGCACATTTTACATGTTATTGATACGCGTGCTTTTCAGGATGTCTCTAGCTTTGATTCTTCTATGGTGGAAAAAATTTCGCAAACCGCTCAAGAAACTATCAATAAATATGAACAAACTGCTTTAAAACGTGGAATTGCAAATGTTACGACAACTATCAAATATGGTGCTCCAAAAACTACCATTGCCCGTACGTATCCCATTGACAATCAAATTGACTTAATTATGATTGGTGCCACTGGCTTAAACACTGTTGAAAGACTATTGATTGGTTCTGTAACTGAATTTGTTACTCGCAATGCTCCATGTGATGTAATGGTCGTGAGAACTAACCTTGACGGTCAAAAAATCAATCATAAAAAGTAATAAAAAGAAAAGAGTTTTCATTCAAAATAACTTCCGAACCAGGAAAGTATCTTGATGGAAACTCTTTTTTTATTATTTAAAATCATCACTACTGAACATATAACTTTTATAATGATAACGCATCGACATAATCATCCCGATGCCAATCATATTACCTAACAAAGCCGAACCACCTTGTGAGATAAATGGCAACGGAATTCCCGTCATTGGTAACAGTCCAATACTCATTCCAATATTTTCAAAAACATGGAACAAAATCATCATAATAATACCTGTTGACACATAGGCATAAAATTCATTTTTAGTATCAAACGTAACCTTGACCATTTGCGAAATTAGTAAAAAATAAACCATAATTAATGCACAACAGCCAATAAATCCAAAATTTTCACCGATAACAGAAAAAATCATATCAGATTCCCGCACAGGAACATACACATTCGAGTGATTAAAACCCTTGCCAATCAATTTACCGGAACCAATTGCCTTTAAATTTTGCCAAAGTTGATAACTGGAATTCGACGTATCACCTGACGGATTTAACCATGAATCAATCCGTTCAAACTGATAAGCATGAAAACCAATGCTAGCCAAAATTTGCCGACCTTCGCCTGTTACTACCAAATAAATGGCGCCACCACCCAAAATACCAACTAATGCACCTAAAAATAATAGAATCCGCCAATCAATTCCTGATACCAAAATAACGCCAGCCAAAATGGCTAAAAAGACCAACATGGTACCAAAATCTTTTTGCAATAACATCAAGACAATGACTGGTATAGACCATAAAACCATTTTTCCAATTAAGCGCAGATCATTTCTTAATGTATGGATGGGAAAAGTATGGTTATGAATTGTCACGACTCTCCCCAACATTAAAATAAACGCAGGCTTCATTATTTCAGATGGTTGAAACGACAAGGGACCTAAAGCAAACCAACTTCGGGCGCCGGTTTGCATGGCATACTCGCGACTATAAAAAAATAACACGGCAATTAATAAGCCAATACCTGCCCAATACGCATAAGGTGCAATTGTCCACAATTGTTCCGCGTCAAAATGCATGATCACAAAAACTCCGATTGCTCCAATTACATACCAAAGCATTTGCGAAACTACCATACGCCAAGGACCACTGCCGCGATAATCATGTGAAGCCGCAACATAAATTGATAGTAGACCAATTAATGCTAAAACCATTACCGAAAAAATAACACCATAATCAATTCTCGGATTTTCATCATCAACTTTAATTTTCGATCTTCTTAACCCCATTAACTCTTGCTCCTAATTTAAATGCAAGTTGTACTGCATTAGTGCACTATTTACTGCTTCATTTAAATTGGTAGCAACTAACTTAGTGGCATTAGTATCGTCAATTAAATTGACTTCAAAGTGCTTTTGATCAACTTGTTCAATCCGTGCAATTGTCTGTTCATGATTTTTTTTATCAATGACCACTTTCCAACTGGTTGCACTGATCTCTAATAAATTTACATTAAATTTACGTTCTTTTGTTCTCATTTTTTCCTCGTTTAATTCTTTTTAGGATGAAATCGTTTTGCAATAATTTCATCTTCATATTTTTCCGGATATTTATTACGAAAAATCGTAAAATGATCGGGTACTGGATCAAAACCACCATGAATAAAAGGATGACAGCGTAAAATGCGCGCAATCCCCATTATGAATCCTCTAAAACTACCTACTTTTTCAATTGCTTGAATCATATAACTAGAACAAGTCGGATAATAACGACAACTTGGAGGAAATATGGGTGAGATAAATTTTTGATAAAAGTGTACAAACTTAATTAATAAATTAGACATCTTGTATCACTTCATAAATTGAAAAATATGAACCCACGTCTTTGGTAATAGCGGCGTCAAAATATTGCCACCGCCTATCAAAGCACCTACCATCATTCCAACAATAAATAACAGAATAAATGCCAGAATAATTTTGAAAATATTTTTGACTAAATGGTTACCGTACGACTTATTCATGAATATCACAAGTTCCTAACACTTCTTATTTATTACCTGCAGCAATTCTTTCTAACAAAATTCCCGTCCCTCTAGCAACAGTATCTAACGGATCTTCAGCAATGAGAACTGGAACCTGTAACTCACGAGCAAAAAGTTTATCAATTCCCTTAATCAAGGAACCACCGCCCGTTAGCATAATTCCACGATCAATAATATCTGCAGATAACTCGGGTTCAGCCTGTTCCAAAACAGATTTAACACCATCAATAATTGAAGACAAGATATCAGTCAATGCTTTTTGAGTATCTACTTCTGAGATAGTGACCGTCACCGGCAGACCAGTAGCAATATCACGACCCCGAATTGTCATTTCATTAGTAGGATCGGGCTCAAAAGCCGAACCAATTTGTTTCTTGATGTCTTCAGCGGTACGTTCACCGATAATAATATTTTTTTGAGTTTTAACATAATTTTGAATGGCAGTATTCATCTTATCGCCAGCCAACCGCATTGATTTGCTAACAGCAATATCTCCCATAGACAAAATAGCAATATCGCTGGTTCCGCCACCGATATCAATTACCATATTACCTTGTGGCTTAAAAATATCCATGCCAGCTCCCACGGCTGCTACTTTAGGTTCTAATTCCAGATACACATCTTTACTACCAGTTTGTTCGGCGGCTTCAATAATTGATTTTTGCTCGATGGACGTAATGTTAGTTGGACAACAAATCATAATCGTTAAACGTGAAAAGCGACTTTTAATATCAATTTCATTGATAAAATATTGCAACATCTTTTCCGTAATATCAAAATCAGCAATGACACCATCTTTTAACGGACGAATGGCTTGAATATTACCTGGTGTCCGCCCTACCATTTGATATGCTTTGGTACCAACCGCTAATAATTCATGATTTTCTGTATTAATTGCAACTACCGATGGCTCGTTAACAACAATTCCTTCGCCCTGAACATTAATCAAAACATTAGCTGTCCCTAAATCAATTCCAATAGATTTCGCCATTTTCAGCCTCCCAAAAAGTCTTCATAAAATAGGATTATACCATATCTCCACTCTTTAATTGCGTAATAACACAATTAAAAATCCCTATAACATAAAAATCAAATTCTGGAACGCTTGGACGAAACTAATGAAAAATGAACTAACATTATAGCCTAGTGCAATAGCTAAAAAGACAATTAAAATTTTGCCCCAATTATTTGTGTGTACGTGCAAAACTCGATCCCAATCTAAGGTCTGTACAGCTAAAAACGCCAGCCAAATAAAGAAAAGATGGCTAAAAATAATTAATAGATTTTGAATTCCCACTTGTTTCAAAAAATTTCTCCTTATAACTTCCAGTAATTCTATAGTATCATACCATGAATAAAAGAAAAATCCTCTTATTTAAAAGAGGATTTTAACGATGATTATAAACTTGAATTCGATTAATTGCTCGTGCTAGGGCAACTTGTGCTCGTTGAACTTCATCAATATCTTGGACTGTTTTAGCATGCTTAATTTCTTCTTCAGCACGCTCTTTAGCATAACGTGCACGCCTCAAATCAATATTTCGTGCCCGTTCAGCACTATCAGCGACGATATTCAGCACGTTGTCCTTAAATTCCAAGTAACCACCATTCACAGCAATTGCATCTTCATGATTATCATTATCAGCCCGCAAGACTCGCACTTCCGCAATTTTTAAAGTCGCGATAATCGGCAAGTGGTTGGCCAAAATACCTAAATCACCATCTGTAGCTCGCGCAACAACACGCTTGCCATGATGCGAATAAACTTGACCATCAGGTGTGATAATGTTAACAACCATTACAGCTGTATCTTCCATAATCAGCCTCCTAATGTTTAACTAGCAACATCTGCCTCTTGCGAATTAGCAGTTGTTTCACTATCAGGTTGATAGCCCATTTGTTTAGCCTTGTCTAAGACTTCTTCAATCGTACCCACACTTCGGAAAGCATCTTCGGGAACATCATCATATTTACCAGCCAAAATTTCTTTGAAACCTTTAACAGTATCATTAATGGAAACGTATGAACCAGGTTGACCGGTAAACTGTTCTGCAACATGGAAATTTTGTGATAAGAAAAATTGCATTCGCCGTGCGCGAGCAACAATTTGTTTTTCCTCATCAGACAATTCATCCATTCCCAAAATAGAGATAATATCTTGTAATTCATGATACCGTTGCAAAACATGTTGAACTTCGGTAGCTACCGCATAATGTTCTTGACCAACGATCTCTGGATCTAATGCACTAGAAGTTGAAGCCAGCGGATCAACAGCTGGATAAATTCCTTGCTGCGTCAAACTTCTTTCCAAGTTCGTAGTAGCATCCAAATGCGCAAATTCCGTAGCTGGCGCTGGATCTGTATAATCATCCGCTGGCACATAAACAGCTTGAATTGAAGTAATCGAACCCTTTTTAGTGGAAGTAATCCGTTCCTGCAACTGACCCATTTCTGTCGCCAAAGTTGGTTGATACCCAACAGCTGAAGGCATCCGACCTAACAAAGCTGAAACTTCTGAACCAGCTTGAGTAAACCGGAAAATGTTATCAATAAATAACAAGACATCTTGACCTTCAACATCACGGAAGTATTCTGCCATGGTTACACCAGTCAGAGCAACACGCATCCGCACACCAGGTGATTCGTTCATTTGACCGAAGACCATTGCTGTCTTGGCCAGAACTCCGGATTCTTTCATTTCATAGTAAAGATCATTACCCTCACGAGTTCGTTCACCAACACCAGTGAAAACAGAAATACCGTTATGTTCTTGAGCAATGTTATGAATTAATTCTTGAATTAAAACTGTTTTACCAACACCAGCACCACCGAACAAACCAACTTTTCCACCGCGCAAGTAAGGCTCTAATAAATCAATAACTTTAATCCCAGTTTCCAAAACTTCAGAAGTTGTACTCAAATCTTCATATTTAGGAGCTTCCTTATGAATACTTTCGCGTTGAACATCCTGATCAATCGCATCACCATTATCGATTGGATCTCCCAAAACATTGAACACACGCCCCAAAGTTACATCACCAACTGGAACACTAATTGGATGACCCAAATCTTCGACAACGGTGCCTCTTTGTAAGCCATCAGTTCCTGCCATCGCGATGGTTCGCATCACACCATCGCCTAATTCCAATGAAACTTCCAGCGTAATTTTATTTCCTTGACTAGTTTCAACTGTCAGGGCATTATTGATGTCCGGCAAGGAGCCATCTAGCGGAAATGAAACGTCTACAACTGGTCCAATTACTTGAACGACTTTTCCTTGACTCATTCAAACAACTCCTTCCTTTATTCTAAGGCTGCAGCGCCACTGATAATTTCGGTAATTTCTGTCGTAATCTGCGACTGCCGTGCCCGATTGTACTTTAAGGATAAATCTGCAATTAAATCATCAGCATTATCGGTTGCGGTCCGCATCGCAGTCATTGAAGCAGCATGTTCAGCCGTTTTAGCATCCATAATAGAACCAAAAACGATTGACTCCACATATTGCGGAACCACTTTTTCCAAAACTGTTTCAACCGACGGATCAACAATGTATTCTTCTAACAATTTAGGATGTTCTAAATCATTAGCATCAGCCACATCCGTAGAAATCGGCAATAATTCATCTGTCGTAAAAGCTGAAGTTAATGAATTAACGTGATGATTATGACAAAGTACCAAACGATCAAATGCGCCATCATCAAATAATTCAACACAGGCCTGTACCAAATTCGAAATTGTTTCAAACGTGGGTACATCTTCCACACCGCGATATTCATAAGCCAAGTCATAACCACGTTTTTTGAAGAAATCGGCCCCGGTACCTCCGATTGCAATAATCGTAAATTGTGATTTGTCATTACCATGATTTTTGGTAAATAGTTCCATCATTGCTTTTAAAATCGTTGAATTATAGCTGCCAACCAAGCCCCGATCAGAGGTAATAACCATATAAGCTGTTTTTTTAACTGGGCGCGATTTCAGCAACTGATCTAACGACAAACCACTTTTGGATGATTCTGCACCACTATAACTGCTAATAATTTTACTAGCAACCAAATGTCCCATCGTTTCTTTAATCTTTTGCTCATAAAGTTGATAAGCAGCAGAGCTTTTTTCAATTTGCATCAACTTAGAACCAGAAACCATTTGCATAGCATGAGTAATTTGACCAGTTTTTCTAGTTGAAGCAATCCGGTGCTTAATATCCATTAAGGATTCAACCATTAGTCATTCCCCCCACTATTGATCCTGATTATCCAGGTTAGCTTGATAACCATCAGTAAAGTCTTTAATTGCACTATCCATTTTTTTAGTATCTGGTAATTGTCCGGTTGTTTTAATTTCTTTTAACAAATCAGCACAATTGCCGTCAAAGTAATTAAACAATTGATTTTGATAATCTAAAACCTTATCTTCGGCAATGTTATCAATAAATCCGTGCGTTAAAGCGTAGAAAATCACAACTTGTTTTTCTACTGGAATCGGATCATGCAAGGGTTGTTTCAAAACTTCCATCGTTACACGACCACGATTTAATTTGGACTGAGTAGCTTCATCCAAATCGGAACCAAATTGTGCAAATGACTCCAATTCATTATATGATGCAATATCCAAGCGCAAAGTTCCAACAACTTTTTTCATTGCTTTAATTTGGGCATCACCACCAACACGTGAAACGGAAGTTCCCGCGTCAACAGCCGGCCGATTACCGGCATAAAACATATCACTTTGCAAGAAAATTTGTCCGTCAGTAATAGAAATGACATTGGTTGGAATATAAGCAGAAATATCGCCGGCTTGCGTTTCAATGATTGGCAAAGCAGTCATCGAACCACCGCCTAATTTGTCATTCAACTTAGCAGCTCGTTCCAGTAAACGTGAATGTAAATAGAACACATCGCCTGGATAAGCTTCACGCCCAGGTGGACGACGGAGCAATAACGAAATCTCACGATAAGCTGCTGCCTGCTTACTCAAATCATCATAAACAATTAGCACATGTTGACCATTATACATAAACTCTTCACCCATCGCGGCGCCAGCATAAGGAGCAATATATAATAGTGGTGCTGGTTCACTAGGACCAGCTTCGACAACAATTGTATAATCCATTGCACCCATTTTACGCAAAGTTTCCACTTGAGCCCGAATTGTTGATTCTTTTTGACCAATAGCAACATAGATACAAATCATATTTTGATCTTTTTGATTTAAAATTGTATCAATAGCTACTGAAGTTTTACCAGTCTTACGATCACCAATAATCAACTCACGCTGACCACGACCAATTGGCACCAAAGAATCAATAGCTTTCAAACCCGTTTGTAACGGTTCCTTAACAGATTGCCGATCCATAACGCCCGGTGCAGGTGTCTCAATTGGACGAGTTTTATCGGTGGCAATTTTACCCAAGCCGTCGACTGGTTGACCGAGTGGATTAACTACACGACCAATCAATTCTTTACCAACTGGTACTTGCATAATTCGATTGGTTCGTTTAACTTTATCGCCTTCACGAATGTCGTCAAATTTACCTAAAATAATAATTCCGACATCAGTGGACTCCAAGTTCTGAGCAATTCCAAATGAGCCATTGGTAAATTCCAACAATTCATTGGACATTACATTATCCAATCCATGAGCACGGGCAATTCCGTCACCAACATAAGTCACAGTCCCAATTTCTTCAACTTCAAGATCATCATGATAATTTTTTAATTGTTCTTTAATTAAAGAACTGATCTCTTCAGCTTTGATGCTCATTAAATTCACCTCTATACTTTTAAATTAACTATTCAGTAAGGCTTGACTCATTTTCTTCAGTCGAGAGGCCACACTACCATCAATAATTTGATCCCCGACTCTAATAATTAATCCTCCCATAATTTCTGGATTAATTTGAATTTCTAATCGCACTTTTTTAGCTCCAAATTGTTGGGCAATTGCTTGCATCAACAAATTCTTTTGCCTTGTGTTTAAGTCAATCGCTGAAGTGACAGTCGCATCATAAATACTGTCAGCTTGATCATACAACGTTTGATAGAAGTCCTTAATTGCAGACAAACAATCTAGTCGACGATAATCAAATAGCAATTGTAAAAAATGCTGCATAATAGAACTTGCATTTTTTTGAATCAGATCCAACAAACTTTGTTTTTCCAAACTGGACAAACGCGCATCCGTTAAAATATTGCCCAGATCGGGCACTTGTTCATAAATTTGTTCAATTGCTACAAGCTCATCCAAAATGGCTTTTTGTTGTGCTTGTTCACTTGCAAATTCAAATAAAGCTCTACCATAGCGTCGGCCAATTTCATCTTTATTTAGTTTCATGGCTAGGATTCAACTCCTTAATATATGAGTCGATTAAATCTTGCTGATCAGAAACTGATAATTCACGACCAATAATCTGCGTTGCAATATCAACAGACAATTGAGCAACATCATGTTGCACCGATTTCATGGCATCAACCTTGGCCTGCTTAGCATCAGCTTGAGCACGTTGATGAATATCTTGAGCTTCTGTATGTGCTTGATCAACGATAGTACTACGTTGGTCTTCACCAGATTTTTTAGCATCGGCAACAATTTGTACGGCTTCAGCTTTAGAATCCTTCAAAGCTGAAGCACGTTTTTGCTTCAACTGCTCAGCTTCCTTACGTTCATTGTCAGCATAGTCCAAGTCGCCAGTAATTTTATCAACCCGTTGATCCATCATTTTCGTAATCGGACCCCAAGCAAAATGCTTGACCAAAAGCAACAAAAGCAAAAATGAAACTAAAACAAATAAGGAATCACCCAACGATGAGGAATGAGCCGCTAATAATAATTCTGGTTGCATGACCGCGTCATCCCTTTCTTATTAATTTTTAATTAATCATTAAAATACTAACGCAAAAGCAATAACTACGGCCAAAATAGGAACAGCTTCAATTAAACCAACACCAATAAACATTGTTGTTTGTAATTTGCTAACCATTTCAGGTTGACGTGCCATACTTTCAATTGTTTTGGAAATAACGTGTCCATTACCATAAGATGCACCCAAGGCAGCTAAACCTATAGCAATACCTGCAGCTAAAAATTTCATTTATAATACCTCCAATTATTCACTTACTACTTTTTCAGAAATATAAACTGTGGATAAGACCACAAAAACATAAGCCTGAATGGCTCCGATAAATACCGAAAATCCTTGCCAAACCATATTTAATGGTAGAGAAAATAAATAACTCCAAACGCCAAACGACGGTGCTAATTGTTTTGTGATCAAGCTCAACAATACTTCACCAGCAAAAATATTACCATACAGCCGTAAAGACAAAGTTAAAAAGTTAGTAAATTCTTCCAGCAGGTTAATTGGTGATAAAAGTGCAATAGGTTTGAAGTAAGATTTCAGATAACCACCGAAACCTAATTTTTTAACACCAAAATAATGCGCCAAAACCAAAGTAATGGTTCCTAAACTTAAAGTCACAATCGGGTCTGACGTCGGCGACTTAACATAAGTTTTGCCACCAACAATAATCTCAAAGATTAACCCTAGTTGGTTAGAAACAAAGATAAAGGCAAACATCACAAATGCGTAAAGCATAAATGGCCGTGCTTCATTCTTGTCAGGAAATGAGGATTTCACAATTCCATTAGTAAAATCAACAATCCACTCCAACATATTTTGCGCTTTTCCCGGACGCATCGTAATCTTACGCGACATAAAGAAAAACACAAAAAAAACAACTAAAGCCGCAATTAATGTTGACAAACAGTTCGTCACACTAAAAGTCAAACCACCAATTGAAACAAGTGGATATGATTCATCCAACCGGCACAACTCCTCCCTTTCAACAATTTTTCATAACTGCCATTAGAAAAGTATGGCATACGGTTAGATTACCACCAAAAGTCTCAAAATTAAAGGAATTTTTTCACAGAATTAAAATTTATTTGGTACCAAATAACCGGTCACCAGCATCACCTAATCCTGGATAAATATAACCATTTTCATTGATATTTTCGTCCAAAGCTGCTGCATAAATATCCACATCTGGATTCTCTTTTTGAACAGCTTTGACCCCTTCCGGAGCGGCAACCAAAACGATTAAACGCATATTTTTGGCACCACGTTTTTTCAAAGCAGAAATTGCCATATTCGCCGAACCACCTGTTGCTAGCATAGGATCAACAATAAATAAATCACGTTGATCAATATCAGATGGTAATTTAACAAAATATTCATGTGGCTGTAATGTCTTTTCATCTCGATACATCCCAATATGGCCTACTTTAGCAGCTGGAATCATTTCCAAAACACCATCGACCATGCCCAAACCAGCCCGTAAAATCGGGATAACTGCCAATTTTTTACCAGCTAAAACTTTCTGCACCGTTTTGCCCATCGGTGTTTGAATTTCTTTATCTTCTAGTGGCAAATCCCGGGTAATTTCATAAACCATTAATTCGGCAATTTCATTAGCAACTTCACGAAAAACCCGCGTACCAGTGTTTTCATCCCGAATAATTGTTAATTTGTGTTGAATTAAAGGGTGGTTTAAAACTGTAAATTTAGACATGATTGTCCTCCTATTATTTAAAATGATTATTACCTGCAGATTTGTTCAAACGATTCATATAAGCAATGCCTAAATCTTGATCATCACTACCTTGAGCCAAAATATACTCAATATCTTCATTCAGATCAAATTGCCGCAAGCCAGCAAACAATAAATGACTAGCTGATTCTAATGAATCACCTAACGAAAACGTGGCTGTTGCCTGGGACAGATCTAATTTTTGTAAAATTGCATCAGTTGCCATGACTGCAAAAGTTTTCGTTGTCTGTTGCACCCAAGTTAATGCCGCTTCAAAATCATTAGGATGATCAACAATCACAACTTGAGCCTTAGGCGCATAGTGTTTATATTTCATGCCCGGTGCCTTAGGAATTTCACCCGCTTGAACTTTATGATGACTACTTTGAACTGTACCAATAACTTGCGCTAACTGTTCTTGGGTTAAGGCGCCCGGACGCAAAATTGTAGGCACTGAACTGGTCAAATCTAGGACTGTTGATTCCAAACCTACACGCGTTGGACCGTCTGCCAAAATCCCTGCGATTTTGCCATGTAAATCATGATAAACATGCTCTGGCAAAGTAGGACTCGGCTTACCTGACGTATTGGCTGAAGGCCCTACTAAAGGTTTACCTAACTGCGTAATTAGTTGTAATGTTAACTGATTATCGGGCATGCGGAATGCAGCTGTTTGTAAACCACCAGTCACCGTTTTAGATAATTTATCTTGAGCAACAGGCAAGATAATGGTTAATGGACCTGGCCAAAAGGTCTGCATTAATTTTGTCGCAACATTTTGATAAGTTGGAGCAGCGTACTGCCAAACCATATTAGCACTATTAACATGAACAATTAACGGATTATCGCTAGGACGCCCTTTTGCTTGATAGACCGCCGCTGCTGCTTGGGGATTTGTAGCGTCAGCACCCAAACCATAAACTGTTTCCGTAGGAAACGCCACCAATTGCCCCTCAGCCAATAGTTTTGCTGCTTGAGCAATATCATTTTTAGTAAACATCTTTGTTTCCAACAATTGTCTCACCTCTTTTCACTTTGGATTCGAAGAAATCGTGGTTGACCAGCTAAATCATGATAAAAATCTAACTGGTAACCTGTTACCTGTTCTTGAAACATTTTACTAATTTTTGCTTGTTGTTGAAAGCCAAATTCTAAATAAAGTCGACCATTGGGCGTTAGATATTGTTGAAATTCAGCAAAAATCAAACGATAATACTGAAGACCATCTTCAGGAGCAAACAGTGCCTGATGGGGCTCAAAATCTAACACTGATTGATCCATATAAGAAGTCTCCACACGACTAATATACGGAGGATTAAACACAATTGTGTCAAATTGCTGGTCCTTGACTGGAGCAAACAAATCTCCTAGAAGAAGATTCAATGACACTTGGCATTTTTGTGCATTCTGTGCCGCAACCGCCAGCGCACCATCACTAATATCAGTCACTGTAACGGTTTGATAATGTCCTTCCAACGCCAAAGTTAAGGCTAAGGCTCCGGAACCTGTTCCTAATTCCAGCAAGCTGCCCGTAGATTGATCCTGTAAAATTTGGGCAATCATCGCTTCACTATCCTGACGTGGAATTAATGTATCTTTATTAACATGAAACTGTCGTCCATAAAACCAGGCTTCACCCAAAATATATTGCGGTGGACGTCCAGTTTGCGCAGTTTGAACCACCATTTGATATTGTGACCATAACTGCGCCGTTAATTGATCTTGAGCATGGAACTGCAACTGCGTTGGGGTCCAATGCGTCAATTCTAACAGCAAATATTGTGCAACCTCTGCTCCTTGTTTTAGATCTTGAAGCATTAAAAAAGCCCATTGGAGGGCGTTAGTATAATTTGGTGGAACCATCTTGAATCTGCTCCAATTTCTGTGTTTGATCAGACAAAATCAAAGCATCAATCACATCATCTAATTGACCACCCATGATTTTATCTAGTTTATTTAACGACAAACCAATTCGATGATCTGTCACACGATTTTGTGGATAATTATAAGTGCGAATACGTTCTGAACGATCACCGGTACCGACAGCTTGCTTACGTTCGGCATCGTAACTACTTTGATTCTGTGATTCATAATAGTCATAAACTCTAGAACGCAAAATTTGCATCGCTTTTTCCCGATTTTGTTGTTGAGAACGCTGATCCTGCATTGCAACAACAATTCCGGTTGGCAAATGCGTCATCCGTACCGCCGAAGAAGTTTTGTTAATGTGCTGACCACCAGCACCAGAAGAGCGATAAACATCCACACGAATATCTTTAGGATCAATTTCTAAATCCACTTCATCATATTCTGGCATGACAGCTACGGTTGCTGTTGAAGTATGCACCCGTCCGGCAGATTCTGTCGCTGGAATGCGCTGAACTCGGTGTGCGCCATTTTCAAATTTGAGTTTGGAATAGACATTTTGTCCCGTAATCATGATCGCAACTTCTTTAAAACCGCCGACTTCCGTTTTGGTTTCGTCAATAATTTCAAACTTCCAACCTTGATTTTCAGCATAGTGTTCATACATATTTAATAAGTCACCAGCAAACAAACTAGCTTCATCACCACCAGCAGCCCCCCGAATCTCCATAATAATATTCTTATCATCATTAGGATCCTTAGGAATCATCAACAATTTAATTTTTTCTTCAATTGTTGTTAATTGTGGTTCCATCTCTGCCAAATCTTCCTTAGCAAGTTCTTCCAGCTCAGCGTCGTGGCTTTCACTCAGAACTTCACGACTTTCAGCAATGTCCGATTTTAATTGTTGATATTTTTGAAACTGCTCCACAACTTCTTGCATACTAGCTGCTTCTTTAGAAATTTTCAAATAACGCGGTGTATCACTAATTATTTCGGGATCGCTCATCATTTCTTGTAATTCTTCAAAGCGTTCCACTAAACCTTCTAATTGATCAAATACTTTATCCATTTTAGCTTTCACCTTCAATTTTAGGATGCCAATAGTGTTTACGGCAGACCGGATAATAAGACTCATTACCACCGATATGCAATTGTTCACCACCATAATCGGGTTGACCATTGGTAATGCGCAAGTTCATCGTAGCTTTTTTCTCACAAAACCAGCAAATAGTTTTCATTTCTTCAATTTTGTCAGCATAAATCAATAGTGCCTGTGAACCAGTAAATAACTTGTTCATCGAATCATTTTTGAGACCAAACGCCATCACTGGAATATTAAAATCATCCACAACATGGGCAGCTTGGCAAACTTGTGATTCCGTTAAAAATTGCGCCTCATCAATTAAAATACAAGAAATGGGATCTGTTTGCTTTCGAACAATTTCCAACAAATCTTCTTCACGTTGTAAAGCTCGTGCATCTCGCTCCAGTCCAATGCGACTCGCAATCTTACCCACGCCATTACGATTATCCAAACCACTAGTCAGTAACAAGACATGCTTGCCTTGCTCTTCATAATTATGAGCAACTTTGAGGACTTCGATAGATTTGCCCGCATTCATCGCACCATAGCGAAAGAATAATTGTGCCATTACCAAAAACCTCTTTATATTTAGATTCACTGTTTACCATTATACCCAAATCTAATAAAACTTCTATATAAATTATCATTCTGTCACGCCGTAATTATTGAATTTATGGTATGATTTTTTTATTAATTAATATGGGTGGTTGTTCATGAGTTTAAAATCCAAACTAGCTGTTTTCTGCGGACGTTGGTCTTATCAAATTTTGCACAATATATTTCATCGCGGTAGTTCTTTGCCCGGCAAATTGGCCTACCGCTTGGATCCAAATGTCTTAAAGGAATTAAGTCGTGATTATCAAGTGATTTTGGTAACTGGAACAAACGGGAAAACTTTAACCACATCTTTGATTACAAAAATTCTGCAAGAAAAATACGATGAAGTTTTGACTAATTCCACTGGTTCCAATATGGTTCAAGGGATCACTACGACTTTTTTAAGTCAGTCCAGTAGCAATGCCAAAATCGCGATTTTAGAAGTTGATGAAGCTAATGTAGAAGCTATTTGTCAAGCCATGACGCCCAGCGCTTTTGTGCTAACTAATATTTTTCGCGATCAGATGGATCGTTATGGTGAAATTTATACAACCTGGAAAAAAATTCGTGCTGGTATCAAATTGGCACCACAAGCTAAATTAATTATCAACGCTGACGCGGCTATTTTTAATGTTGAGGATTTACCTAATTCCAAAATTTATTATGGTTTTCAAAATAAAGAACAAGCTAAGGAAGATTTGCGTGCGGACTTTAATGTTGATGGCGTGCTTTGCCCCAAATGTCAGCATATTATGCACTACCGCATGCTGACTTACGCTAATTTAGGCGATTATTTTTGCCCTAACTGTCATTTTCAACGTCCCAATTTGGATTATCAAGTAACTCAAGTTGATGAGTTAATGCCCAACCAGTCCAGTTTTAGTATTGATCGAAATGATTTTATCATTAATATTGGTGGTATGTATAATATTTATAATGCCTTGGCAGCTTATGCGGTGGGCAGTGAGTTCGCCGTTTCGCCCAATCAAATTAAAGAAGCTTTTAGTTACAACGAGCAAGTTTTCGGACGCCAAGAAGTGATCAATTTGCAGCAAAAGCAATTAACTATCATTTTAGTTAAAAATCCAGTTGGCTTAAACCAAGTGATTACTACCTTAAATTTTGAAAAAGAACCTTATTTATTAGGCTTTCTGTTAAATGCCAATTATGCTGACGGGATTGACACCAGTTGGATTTGGGATAGTAATTTTGAGGAACTACCTTTTGACCAGATTAGTCAAGTCATTACCGGTGGCGAACGTTGGCAAGATATTAATTTGCGTTTTCAAATTGCAGGCACACCCGAAAACAAATTGAGTAATCAAGCAAGTCTGGATTCTTTTTTACAAGCAATCCAACAGCAATCGACCGACAAAATTTATATTTTGGCAACTTACACCGCTATGTTGCAATTACGAAAAAAATTAATTGACCAGGGATATATCAAACAAAAAATGTTGGATTGAGAAACGTGCCTCATTTAGACAAGGCGCGTTTTCATTTTGGTTCGTAACGCTTGCCTTCAAGTTAACTTGAGGGAGTATACTCCTGTTAATTTATTGAGAAAGAAGGAGATTAAATCGAAAAATTTACTAATTATTGGCGCTGGCGGTCAAATTCCCCGCTATTTGATTCCGATGCTAAAAGAACAAACTGAATTACAATTAACTTTATTTAGTTCACATGCGGACGATTTGCCGTACCAAAATGTTCAAAAAATCACTGGTGATGCTAATGACTTTAAACAATTGAGTCATGCTATGAAAAATCAAGATGCTGTTTTCATGGATTTTGACAAAAAGTCCACGACACAATTAGTTGTCCAAGCGATGGAAGTAAATGGTGTTCAGCGTATCATTCAAGCTGGCGTTTTAGGTGTTGATAATGAAGTGGTTGAACCTTTTTGGTCTTGGAATCAACAAATCTTAGGCATCACAGCTGCTAAAAATCGCGGAAACGAAGTCCTCGAAGCTAGTAATTTAGATTACACTTATATGCGCATGACTTGGCTATACAATGGTGAGAAAAACGCGTATGTGGTTAGCCCTAAAAATGAACCTTTTACAGGGGTTCAAATCTCGCGGAAAGCTATTGCGCAGTTTGTAATCGACAATTTAACTGGCAAACGAAACGATGTGAAACAAAGCGTAGGTTTATGGGAACCCGGATCTGAAAACAAACCTAAACCAGATTGGTATTAAATATTTATTATTAGAACAAAAAACGATTTCTATACAGAGATCGTTTTTTTTTACAATGTTATTCTTTCGAAAAAAGTAGATGAACACCACCGTCACTCAACTTTTTGGCCGTTTGAAACTGGAAAGTATCATCTACAAATTGACCCAAAGTATCAAAGGCAGCTTTTTGGGAACTATCACCACTCACATGCGGCGCCACTACTAGCGAAATCTCATCGACAAGATGTGCCTGCAAAAAAACACCATCAATCATGGAACCACCACATAAAGCTAAAGTTTCGATTTGAAAATACCGTTTTAATTTCTGCAAAACATTATTCAAATCAAATTCAGTTTTTCCACTAACCAAATATGGAATTTGCATAGATCTTAAAAAAGCTAAATATTGTTTACTAGCTTGTTTGGTCACCACTTCAATTGCGCGCATTTGCTGTCCATTATAGGCGAAATAATTCTGTTGCCAACCGCACTTACCATACCGATCAAAGGATACCGACCAAGTTTCTGCTTGAACAGCTGGGATCCAATCGGTGTAATCAATTCCCTGAATATCATATTGGTTCAAATCCGGCTGTCCTGAAGCCGCGTACATTTGAATCGTTCGTCGTCCGTTACCGTCAGCGTTACTTAATTTAAACAACTCATCAGAATAATACCGACTGGACTCCCCACTACCATACGGACCATCAATTTTGCCATCAATCGAAACGTACATATGCACAATCACCTTACTACGATCCATAATCACAACACTTCCCCTTATAATTTTTGACTATCTTTTTACGAGTATAAAAATTAAAGTAGACTTTAAGTCAATTAATTTAAAGCATTCAATTTAGTCATGATTCAATTTATAATAACACCTAAAGTTAACCACAAATAAAGGAGAAACTTTGATGACAACTTATGAAATTGGAACTTTCAGCCAAAAAACAGGTTTATCCGAATCCACGTTACGCTACTACGAAAAAGAACAACTAATTCAACCGCAGCGTCACGCCAACGGTCACCGTTATTACACTGACAAAGATGCAGACTGGCTCAAATTTTTAGATCATTTAAAAGGAACGGGTATGAGTATTAAAGATTTAAAAATTTATATTAATTGGCGGGCACAAGGCGACCAAACTATTCCACAACGGTTAGCATTGCTGAAACAGACGAAAGCTGAATTTTTGAAAAACTTGGAAGATATTCAACATCATCTGCAAATTTTAAACGATAAAATTAACTGGTATGAAGCCAAACAAGCCGGCATCATTTCTGATCAAGAACAATTTGCGCAGTATTTGCAAAAATTAGGTCATCAAGAATAAAGTCTTTTTAGTTAGTAACCATTTGGTGATTCTGTAAATGCTCATATAGCTTTTGTAGGACGAAAAAGACCAAGCCAAATAAAAGTAAAATCCCATCTTTTTGCAGCAACGATTCACTCAATTGCACTTGACTGGCAACGACATCATTAGCCTGAACAAACCAATACGTTGGCGTAAACGTAGCAATTTGCGTCGTAATCTGTGGCAAAACTGAATTATTAACAAAAACGCCGCCTAAAAAACACGAACCTAAAACATAGGTATTCTCAAAAACAGTAATGGAATACGGATGCTGAGCTATACTGGTCAACAGTGAAGCCAGCGCAATTGTCGTGAAGATAAAAATTCCTGTATTCAACCAGAAAAGTAACGTTTGCTGATTCCAATATCCTTGTGAAAACAACATGCTCACAAACAAAAAAACCAAGGAAATCAAAATCAGATAACTCAACAGCGCTTGATTAATTTGCGCGTTAATTTTCTTTAACGGTTGCGGTGAAGTAAAGTTACGTCGATAAATTGCCGTTTGATTAAATTTAAGTCGAACTGTGCCAAACAAATCCAAAATCACGAGCGCAATTCCATAGGCCAAACTACTGTAGATTGCGGATGCTTTTTCCTGCTTTATTTGTTGAACATAAGCTTGATCGTAGCGCACTTGCACCTTTTGTCTGAGCTTGGCTTGAGTTTTAGCTAGAATCTGAGACCACGAAAATTGTGGATTAGCTTGCTTGAAAGCAGTCAAAGTATTGAAATATTGATCAACCATTCCATCCACCAACGAAGCTGCTTGATTAGTAGCATATTTTGTGTTTAATTTAATCTGATGTCCTGCCTGTAACTGCTGTTGCAAGTCAGAAGGTAAATAAATTACACCATCAATTTGCCGATAGTATAGAGCATCATCAACAGCGTTCGCCTGCTTTTTGAGTGACTGAATTTTTGTCTGTTGAGTTAAATATTGTGCCAAATTACGGGCAGTGATAGATTTCTTGCAACCCAAAATTGCTATTTTAGGTTCATCCAAACTTGATTTGGAATTGATAAAATCTTGAGCAATAAAAATCATCATGAATAAAGTAACGACTGTGCCCAAAAACAAGATTCCTAAATTTTTATATATGAGCTTCCAAGTCACTTTATAGATGTTCATACGCATTTTTCCTTTCCAAAATTAGATTAATTAAAAAGATGATACACAAAATGCCAATCAACCAAGCTAAGTTGGTATAAAACGGCTGTAAATCTTGATAAAAGAAGAGTTGATAAAAACAGTCACCTAAAAGTGTATTCAAATTAATGTTGCCTAATAAAGGTAAATGTTGCCCAATCCAAAATTTTAAATCAATCGTCCCCATTAAGCCACTGAGCATGGCTGCGCACAAAACAATTACTAATCCAAGATTGGACTGTTGTGCATAACTTTTAGAAACGAGAAGCTTATTCCATAATTGACCGCCGGAAATTGACAATAAACAACCCAGTGCAATCACCAACAACAACCAACCCCAGCGTGTGCCAAACGGAATATCCAAACCCCAATGAAAAAAGGCTAAGATCAATAAGACCAACAAATAAAAGACCAGCCAAGTCGCTAATAGATCGCTCAACCAAATCTTTAAATAACTGGTGGGACCGACCCGTAAACGCACCCCGAGCGCTGATTGTTGAGGTTGTTCGTCACGACCCAAAGTCAAGCCCAACATGTAACCATCTAAAATAGTAAACGCTAGCAGGACAAAAAAATAAAAACTAAAACTATTAAAATGACGTTTTTGATCTAGTCTGGATGTCCAATGGCGCAAAGAAATGCGCCTGGAATTTTGCGGCATTTGCTGCTGATGATTATTTTGTAAATAAGCCGTTAAAAAGTTGCGTAAAATCTGTTGCGCAAAACCTTTTTCAATCAAATACAAAGTCCATTTTTGATGTTGATTTTGCTGAAAGTAACCTGCAATTCGTTGATGTCTGAGCAAATTTTTTGCTTTCGATGCCGAAGTATGTTGAACATGAAATAATTTTTGTTGATTAGCTTGTTTAGTTTGTATCAATGTCTGGTACAAAAATTGCTGTTGCTCATTGCGACCTACTACTGCCACAGCAATCGGTTGAACATTTGGTGATTGATTTTGATTCATTAATTTTCCAAAGGCCAATTTCATCAAAATACCCATAAGCATCGGAAACAAAACTAACCAAAATAATAAGATTCGCTGATGACCAAACATTTTTAGTCGGGCTAAAATTAATTGTTTCATAAATCACTCCTTGGCATCGCGCAACTGGCGACCAGTAATTGCTAAAAAGACATCATTCAAATTAGCCGTCTGTATGCGTAAATTCGTATACAAAATATGCTGTTGCTGCAAATATTCCAAAATCACAATTAAATTTTGGTTCAAATTTTGATTAACAATTGTGAGCTGAGATAAACTGTACAAAACCTGTTGCATTCCCGGCATTTGCTCAAGTTCAACAAGCTGTGACGAACTAATTTGTGCTATATCCAATGTTAAAGTGCCGGTAGTCTGAATTAATTGCGTTAATTGCTCTGTAGTGCCTTGCGCTATAACGTCACCATGATCCAAAATTACAATCTGCTGACACAACTGTTCAACTTCTTCCATGTAATGCGTCGTGTAAATAATGGTTGTACCTTGGTGATTTAACTGCTGAATACTGTCCAGAATTTTATTGCGACTCTGCGGATCGACCGCTACTGTCGGTTCATCTAAAAAAAGTAATTCTGGTTGATGCGCAATTCCACAAGCAATATTCAGACGTCGTTTTAGGCCACCACTCAATTGTTTGGGGTAGTATTTTGCAAAATCCTGCAATTCTACTAATTCCATCGCTTGTTGAACCAAAAATTGACGCCGTTTTTTATTTTGAATATACAGACCACAAAAGTAATTTAAATTATCCAGCACTGTTAATTCGTCAAATAAAGCCAATTCCTGCGGAACCAAGCCAATCCGCTTTTTCATCGCATAATTCGTGGGCGTCATGGTTTGCCCAAAAATCTTAATTTGTCCGCGATCAAACTTTAACAATCCTAAAATGCAATTAATCAAAGTCGACTTACCACTACCATTAGGCCCTAATAACCCCAAAATTTGACCCTTAGGCACCGTTAAATTAAGATGATTCAAAACTTTATTTTGGTTGTATCGTTTGACTAAATTCTGCACTTCGATTATCAAGTTTGATGTCTCCTATCATTCATGAGCTATATTTAATATAATGGAAATGGTGTTCATTTAATAGTGACATCTGGCCTAAAATAAGATGACATTTGTCATAGGAGAATTAAAAATGAACAAATCAAGGGCGTTCAATCAAGTATTCATAATTGGTGGCGTATGTTTTATCTTATTTTTTCAGCAACCACTTCAACCAACAGCAGTCATGTATCCTTTAATCAGTCTACTCTGTTCAAGTTTAATTATGCTACCCCTGAAAAACTGGCAATATTATTTACCACTCGGAATCTTGAGCATTTTGGGTAGTTGGCACCTAAAATTTTGGTACTTCTCGCCTTTAATTCTAGCAATGACCCTATTCAAGCAACCGCCTATTTCACGAAAATTAGTCTTTATTTTGATACTGATGCCAACGCTGATCCATTGGCAATGGCAAACTATTTTGATCGTTGGCTTAAATTGGCTTGTTTTGGAAATGACTACTTTAAACGGCAAAATTAAACATTTGAAAAGGCAAATCCTCCAATTACAAGATGATAGTTTTGAACAACAGAGGCAATTAACACAACAAAATCTTGCGTTAACAAAAGCTAGCCAAACGCAGCTACAACTGCAAATTGCCAACGAACGCAATCGAATTGCCCGTGATATTCACGATAATGTGGGCCATTTATTATCCAGTAGTATCTTGCAAGTGGGCGCCTTAAGTGCCCTTAATCAAGAACCCGTCGTTAACGAGTCCCTAACCAATTTACAAATAACCTTGAATCAAGCTTTAAACAGTATCCGTACCAATGTTCATCAACTTCAACAAAAGGCAATGACACTTAGCGATGGATTAACATTATTAAGTAAAAATTTTCAATTTTGTCCTATAAAGATTCAAGGCACTATTTTTCAATTAGATGAACAGTCGACTCAAGCCCTTTTGGCAGTTATTAAAGAAACTCTGACTAATATTATAAAACACACAAACGCCAAGCAAGTCGTGTTAAATTTTCAAAATTTACTCGGATTTTATCGTTTACAAATCAAAAACGATGGCGCCAACGATAATTATCAGATTGGTATGGGTCTAACTGATATGATGGAGCGGATCACTGAGATTGGTGGTCAGATTCATTTTCACGTTCATCAACATCAATTTTTAATTACAATTATCTTAATGAAGGAGCAAGTACATGGCTAAAATTATTATCGTCGACGATGATCAATTAGTAACGCAAGCTTTAACCACGATCATTCAAACCGATTCCACATTAACAGTCCCCGCTTGCGGACACACTGTTCAAGACGCCATCAATTTATCTAAACAATATTGTCCAGACGTTTTATTATTAGATATTCGGATGCCTGACGGTTTAGGTTTGCAAGCCGCTCAAAGCATCTTCAAAAAAAATGAACAAGCGAAGATTTTATTACTAACAACTTTTAGCGATGATGAATACATTAATGAAGCTCTAGCAATCGGAATTCAAGGATATTTGATTAAGCAAAACTTTCAGGCTATTGTTCCAGCAATCCATGCTGTTTTGAATCAACAATATGTGTATGGCGACGAGATTATCCATAAAATGCAGGCTCAATTAACAAATCAAGCGCCATATCACACGACAACAAACCTAACAGATCGTGAGCAAGACATCTTACAGCTCGTGGCACATGGTCAAAACAACAAAGAAATTGCCCAAACACTATTTTTGAGTGTGGGTACCGTACGTAATCTGATCAGTCAATTATTGTTAAAATTAGAATTGCGGGATCGGACGCAATTAGCAATTTTTTATTATCAACATCATTAAAAAAGTGCCCACCAAAATGCTAATGATTTTGGCAGACACTTCTTTTTATTTAATTCACTGTAAAAACAAATCCACAATGGCATCCCGTTCTAAGAAAAAACGTTGATTCTGTACTAAAGGATGCACCCGATTACTTAAAACGATCAATGCTCGCTGACGCTGTTTGTCAATTAACCAAAAATTACCCGTAAAACCCGTATGATATAAAACAGCCTGTCGAACACAATTAAGCCTTAAATCCCAACCAAAGGAACGCCCTAACTGCTTTTTAGTAAAATCTTGAAATAAATAATCAATCATTGTTTGCTGAATTGGCGGATGTATCGTTTTCGTTTGCCCCAAGAACCACTGTGTAAAGACTAAAAGATCGGCCACACTCGCAAAAAGTCCAGAGGAACCACAATGTGGTCCCAATTGCCAAGCTTTCGGATCATGAACTTGTCCCTTTAACCAATAACCAGCTCGTCGATTAGTTACCACACACAAATCCGGATCAGGCTTAAAAGTAGCCATCGGTAATTTTAACGGTTGCAAAATTTGCTGTGCAATTACAGTTTGTACTGGTTTTTGATACAACTGCTCAATGATCAAACCTGCTAAAATGGGTCCAGTATCGGTATAGCGCACTACCTGTTCAAATTCATCAGTCACCGGCAATTGTTGAAGCGCCCGCAACAATTGGGGCGCCGATAATTGATCACGATGCGGAATATAACCACGAATACCTGAAGTATGCGTCATCAAATGTGTAATTGTCACTCGAGAATCTTGAAAATATGGCAAGAAGTCCGCTACTTTTGATTTCCACTGCAGCTGACCTTGCTCAATTAAATGTAATAAAAGTGTAGTTGTTCCTAATACTTTCGTTAATGACGCCAAATCGTATAATTGATCGGCTTTCAATGGTGTAACACTTGGTTGCCAACTATTAGCACCGTAATAATCTTGAATAGTACATTCGGGCGTTATAAATGCAAAACTAACTCCCGGTACGACTTGCTCATTGACCAATTGCTTAATTTTGGCACATAAATACTCTGCTCGTACGACCATTACAAACTCACATTGCCACTAAATTGGGCATTATACAAATCCGCATAAAAACCGTTTTGCGCCAACAATTGCTCATGCGTACCTGTCTCCATAATTGAACCGTGATTCATCACGATAATCTGGTCGGCATCTTGAATCGTGGACAAACGATGTGCTACCACAAAGCTCGTGCGACCTTCAAGTAAGCGCGTCATTGCGTGTTGAATCTTGACTTCTGTTCTGGTATCCACTGATGATGTTGCTTCATCCAAAATTAAAATTTCGGGATCAGCCACAAAGGCTCGGGCAATCGTCAATAACTGCCTTTGACCTTGCGAGATATTGGAAGCTTCCTCATTTAAAACGGTTTCGTACCCTTGAGGCAATTGTTGAACAAATTCATCGACGTGAGCAGCTTGTGCAGCCGCCATAATCTGTTCATGCGTCGCGTCTTCACGCCCGTATTTTAAATTATCATAAATACTACCCGTAAATAACCATGTTTCCTGTAAGACCATCGCAAAATGGGAACGCAACTGCTCTCGTGTCAAATTCCGTGTATCTCGACCTGCCAATTTAATCGAACCGCTATTAATATCATAAAAACGTTCTAATAGGTTAATAATCGTTGTCTTCCCAGCACCAGTCGGTCCAACAATAGCGATCATCTGCCCCGGTTTGACCTCCAAAGAATAATCCTGTAAAAGGATGGGCTGATTTTGATAGCCAAATTGCACATGATCCAATTCGATCAAATTATCGGTTTGCGTATCTGGCACATCCACATGTGTTTTCTGCATTTCTGGCTCATCCATAATTTCAAAGATGCGCTCGGCTGAAGCAACTGTCGCCTGAATGGTATTCGCCAAGTTTGCCAATTGATTAATTGGTTGGGAAAATTGTTGAGTATATTGTAAAAAGGCTTGAATATCCCCAATCGGCAAACGTCCATGTGCCACTTGAATTCCACCATAGATGGCCACACCAACGTAGCCTAAATTATTCACAAAAGTCATTAATGGCATCATTAACCCCGACCATAATTGTGCTTTCCATGCAGCTGAATACAAACGATCATTTTCTTCTTCAAATTCGGCTAAAGTTGCAGGTTCATGATTGAAAGTTTGGACCACTAAATGGGCCCCGTAATTTTCTTCAACTTGATTGTTTAACAGACCTAACGATTTCTGTTGAGCCGCGAATGCTTTTTGTGATTGAGGAGCTATTAATCCAATTAACACTATACTAACCGGAACTGTTACTAGTGCAATCAATGTCAGCTGCCAACTAATCGAAAACATCATCCACAAGGTTCCTACTAAAGTCACAACGCTGGTCACCAATTGCGTGATACTTTGCTGCAGCGTTCCCGCAATATTGTCCATATCATTAATCGCCCGCGACATGATATCACCATTATCGTGTGTATCATAAAAATTGACCGGCAATAGCTTCATTTTGTACTTCAAATCACGTCGCAATTTGAAAACGGTTTGTTGCGAGGCACGTGTCATCAAAATTTGTTGTAAAAAGTTAAAAATGGCCGATCCTACATACATTAAGCCAACAATCATTAAGATTTGGGCAATTTTGTGAAAATCAACAGGAAATTGCGTCACATGAATTCCCGCTTTTTGCTTAGCTATTCCTGCCATCACACCCTTAAAAATTTCAGTGGTTGCTTCCCCCAAAATTTTCGGTGTTTTAATTTGAAAAATAGTCGCGGTAATTGCCAAAATCAAAACCACAATCAAAGAAACAATATAATCCGATAAATACCGAGCCAAACGCCACGTTGTTTTCCAAAAATTTTGTGGTTTTTGCCGATTTATATTCTGTTTACTAGGCATCTACCGATCCCTCCTTTAACTGAGATGTGATAATTTCTTGATACATTGCATTGGAAGCTTTCAGTTCTTGATGTGTCCCACAACCAATCATCCTGCCTTGATCCAAAACCACAATCACGTCGCTGTCCGCAATTGTAGAAATCCGTTGTCCGACAATGACAATTACCTTTTGCTGCATTTGCGGATCGTCTTTGAGAGCCTGCCGCAATTTGGCATCCGTTTTGAAGTCTAACGCTGAAAACGAATCATCGAACACATAAATATCCGCATCTTTAACCAATGCTCGGGCAATCGCTAAACGCTGCTTTTGACCACCAGAAAAATTATCACCATTTTGTTCCACAGTCTGATCCAACGTTTCGATAAATTCATCAGCTTGCGCAATCTTTAAAGCGTGCCATAACTTATCATCGGTCGCAGTTTGGTCACCATATTGCAAATTAGCACGCACATTGCCCTTAAATAAAATTGATTTTTGTGGCACCACTGAGACCCGCTCCCGCAAATCTTTAATTGTTAAGGCTCGTATATCCTGACCATCAACTTTAATTACGCCAGTTTCTGGATCATATAACCGACTAATCAAACTAATTAGTGTCGTTTTACCGGAGCCCGTGCCACCAATAATTCCCACACTTTGTCCACTTTGAGCTTGAAAATTCACTTGCTGCAAAGACAGTTGTGGTGCATCTTGATAGCGAAATGACACATCATGAAAACTCAATGACGCTTCATCATCCAACATTTTACTAGTCTGAGGTTCAGACAGCTGCTTCTTCAAATCCAAAACTTCACGAATCCGTACCCCTGAAGCCTGCGCCCGTGGGACTACCACAAAAATCATCGACAACATCATGACACTCATCAAAATTTGTGAAGCATAAGTCATGAACGCCAGCAAATTTCCAATTTGCATAGTTTGCATCGAAATATATTTGGCGCCCAACCATGTAATCGCAATATTTGTCCCACTCATAATCAAGGTCGTTAGTGGCGACATCACTGCAATAATTGAAAATACTTTTTGTGCATTATGCGTATAATCTTGATTGGCTGCGGCAAACCGCTTTTGCTCCCAATCATCTTGACGAAATGCCCGAATCACACGCACTCCCGTCAATCCTTCACGAAAAACTAAATTAAGACGATCTGTTTTTGCCTGCATCTTGCGAAATAAAGGATCAGCAAAATACAAAATGACTGCCACAATAATAATTAAAATAGGTAGAACAATTACAAAAATTTTAGTTAATTGCGGATTTTTTTGATAAGCCATAAAACTAGCACCAATCATCATAATTGGCGCCATAATCATCATTCGTAGCATCATCATCGTCACATTTTGCATCTGTACCACATCATTCGTGGTCCGCGTAATCAACGATGACGTTCCGATTTGATCAAATTCATCATTGGATAAATACAAAACTTTACGATAAATATCATTACGCAAACGTTTACCTAACTTTTGTGATGCTTGTGATGATAACAAGACATTCAAACCTGCGGCCACAATTACCGCCAAAGACACCCCGATCATGTGTAGACCAGCTACTATGATATAATGAGTATCGCCCTTAGTAATGCCTTTATTAACAATATCCGAAGTAATATTGGGAATATACAACGTCCCCATCACCTGGCAAACCATAAATAAAATAGAACCCCACACGGCAAGCATAGGAATCCTTTTTCGCATAATATGAAACATTCTTTTTACCAGCTCCTTGCAGAAAGGTTGATTCATGAAATTTTTTGAACAAAATAAGAATTATTTTAGCACAATACTAAAACTAGTTGGTCTCATTATTTTTTATTTAATTCAACAGTTGCCACTGCTAATTTTGCAATTAGTTAATAAGTTACACTTTTCACCGATGCAAAGCAATATCTATTTTGTAATAGGTGTTGTTTTGGCTTTGAGCATGATGTTGGTGACTTTATTGAAGACGCAAATTTTTTCCACCCAAAAATTAAATCTCAAAAGTTATAGCTACCTTTTAATTACGTTTTTCATTACAATTTTAATTAATCATTTATTGTTGCCCTTGATGAAAACGAGTGGTAACACCAATGTTAACGGTTTGCTGAAATTGGCTGGTAGTTCGCCCGTCTTTTTTCTTCTTTATGCCGTTTTTATCGCACCGATTACGGAAGAAATTTTATTTCGCGGCTTTATTATCAACTGGTTCTTTCCCAAGCATTTAGCTTGGGGAGCGTTTTTCAGTGCTCTTTTATTTGGCCTAATTCATGTTTCGCAAGATCCAATTTATTTTCTGTCAAAATTTTTGATTGGTTGGTTACTAGGTCTCCTTTATCTCAAAACGCACAACATCAAAAGTAATATTTTATTACATCTTTTGAATAATTTGGCGGCATTTTTTATTTAGGTACTTGACGAGTAGACGATTTTTCAGTAGAATACTTATTGTTTGATTGCCCGTTGGTCAAATGGTTAAGACGCCACCCTCTCAAGGTGGAGTTACGGGTCCGATTCCCGTACGGGTGATAATTATAATTTACGTTAAAAAAGTTCCCTTATGAGGGAACTTTTTTGTTTTATAATAATCTTGATTTAAAGGAGGAATAAATGTGAAAAAACAATATAAACATTTGGCGAAAATAGGAAAATATACATATCCTTATTCATCGGAACAAAAGGAAAAGAAAGACTTAGAGAATTTAACAACACTTGGCAAAGAAATCACAAGACTTTGTTTTAACATGATCATTTTTCTCATTATTACATATCCACCAATTTTAAATAAGCAAGGTTATGGCTATAGAATAATTTCAATTATATTGTTTACCATTGCCATAATTTACTTCAGCATGGATGCTTTTGATATTTCTATGTGATACTCTAATAAATTACCTAATAAAGAGCTATTAGATTTTAGCGATAAGTCACGTACAATTATAAATATTTATAAATTAGTAAACCGTTCTTTATGTGTAAATTTTATTTCTGAACTAATCATGTATGTTCTGCTCAAGCTAAGAGTTAGCATTCCATTATCAGCCTCTTTGAGTTATTTTATCATTATGACTTACATTTGCACTATTTTTCCCATGTTAATCAATTGTCCAAATAAATTACTTGCATCTAAAGATGATAAGTCCGTAATAAAACTGAGAAAAAATCATAAACGTATTATTTGGATATCTACCATTTTCATTTTTAAACTCATTTTAGTTATATTAGCTCTGGGGATAATAAGCCTCTTATTTTTCGGAGTACTAATTTAAAATTTAGTTCTAAATCCATCAGTCACAACAATTGCCAACATCATTCGTACAAAAGCAGAATTAGTTACATCATGATCAACTAAAACATCCCTTACTTTATCCTTAATTGCAGCAATTATTCATGTTTTAAGACGTTCTATAAATAATGGTTGCACGACAATCACCAAAAAATAATAAAGTTAATTTGTTCATTATGATCTAAAAAATTAAAAAGCTATTCGCACAATATACTTCAAAATTGAATTAATTTCGAAATATATTATCGAATAGCTTTTTCCTATTTTTATTTATCTCTCGCTTCGTGAATAGTTCTTCACGTCAGCGACCACGCTATCAACAAACATACTGACATCTTCCGTACTACTATCCTGTTCGCCATATTTTCGAACAGAAACGGTGGAATCTTGGACTTCTTGATCACCAATCACGACCGTATATGGTACTTTTTGCGTTTGTGCTTCGCGAATCTTATAATTCATTTTTTCATTGCGCGCATCAATCTCTACACGCAAACCTAATTTACGCATCCGCGTCTGTAATTCTTGAGCATAATCCAAATGATATTCATTATTAACGGGAATAATTTGAACTTGGACAGGCGATAACCAAGTTGGAAAGGCACCCTTATACATTTCAATCAAATAAGCAATAAAACGTTCCATTGTCGAAATCACACCACGGTGGATCATCACTGGACGGTGCTCTTGACCATCTTCACCCACATAAGTTAATTGGAATTTTTCGGGTTGCATAAAATCTAATTGAATCGTTGATAAAGTTTCCTCGTTGCCGAGAGCAGTCTTAGTTTGGACATCCAATTTTGGACCATAAAAGGCTGCTTCACCTTCAGCTTCGTAATATTCCAAGCCCAAATCATCCATCGCCGACTTCAACATACCTTGGGAACGATCCCACATTTCATCATCATCAAAATACTTTTCAGTATTAGCTGGATCACGATAACTCAAACGGAAAGTATAGTTATCAATATTGAAATCTTTGTAAACGTCCATCATCAACTGCAAAACTTTCTTAAACTCATCTTCAATTTGTTCCAAAGCCACAAAAGTATGACCATCATTCAAAGTCATTTCCCGCACCCGTTGCAAACCAGACAAGGCACCTGATTTTTCATAACGGTGCATCATGCCCAATTCCGCAATCCGAATCGGTAATTCACGATAAGAACGAATATGATGCTTGTAAATTTGAATATGTGATGGACAATTCATTGGGCGCAATTCCAACATCTCGCCGTCACCCATATCCATTGGTGGAAACATATCTTCACGATAATGCGCCCAGTGACCGGAAGTCTTATAAGCGTCCAAATTCATTAACACTGGTGTATAAACATGCTCATAACCGGCCGCAATTTCTTTATCAGTGATGTAACGCTCAATCGTCCGTCGAATTGTTGCACCCTTAGGCATCCAGTAAGCCAAACCAGAACCAACTTTAGGATCCACAAAGAATAAATCTAAATCGCGACCAATCGTCCGATGATCACGCTCTTTAATTTCAGCCCGCCGCTTCAAATCAGCTTGTAAATCTTCATCATTCATAAAGGCAGTCCCATAAATCCGTTGCAACATGGGGTTGCTGGACTTACCTTGCCAATAAGCTCCCGCCACTGATAGCAATTGATAATACTTCAAATCACTGGCTTTGGGCAATAATGCTTTTTCACCAAAACTAATAAACTCACCCATTTGATAAACAGGAATCTGCACGCTATCAATGGATTTTAAAATTTCCGTTTGGTAAGGATCATCACTAAAACGAGCAACCAAATCTTCTTTTGCCATTAATTGACGTTCAATTGGCGCATTATCCTTAATCAATTTATTAACATCTTGCATCAAAGCAGATAATTCATCAACACTAACTTGGTTCTCAGCCTTATCGGTATCTAAATAAAAACCATCATTGTTCACAGCTTGTTCGCCAAAATGAATTGCAGGATATTTTTGCTTTAACGCTGCACTCAACAAGAATACTGCAGTATTCCGAGCAACTTCTGGAGCTGCATCATCTTTCTTCGTGACAATTTCTACTTGTGCGTCTTGAACGATAGGCCGATTGATATCCACCAAAACGCCATTAACTTTGGCAGCCACCGCCTGCTTTTTTAAACTATTACTAATCGATTCAGCCACTGATAGCGGTGTCACATCTTGTGCAAACTCACGCTTGGAGCCATCTGGAAATTCTAAGGTAATTCGAGCCATTTTCTCCTCCTAAAAATAAAAAACGCCCCTTAAACTATTAAATAGTCTAAGGGACGTCGTTGACGCGGTTCCACCCACATTAAGTAATGAATTACTTATCTTCATCAGTCGATAATGTGACCAAACCAACACTAATATCAATTTTATTTAGTTAAGTTTTCTGATGAGCGACTTTCAGTCTAAGGTCAACTCTCCCTGCAAAGAAAACTTTCAAGCTATGTTCACATTAAAACACGCACTTTTATTTTTTGCAAGTCAACTTGACTATTTTTCAAAACGACGATTAGGACCTGACAAGATAACTTCATGTGATAAATACCGCACCCGTTCCATAATGCGCGCGGCTTTGATAGGTTCTTGGTCACCACGTTGATTAATGGTCAAATGTTTTTCCAAATCTTTCATCGCAAAATTCGAAGAGAAAAAAGTCGGCAATTGTTCCTGCATCCGATACTGCAAAATCACGCCCAACACTTCATCACGGATCCACGAACTCAAAGAATCCGCCCCAATATCATCCAACATCAAAATCGGCACAGTCTTGATTTGATCAATCCGACTCAAAACTGAATTATCGTGAATCGCATTTTTCATTTGTACCGTGAACGTCGGAAAATGAATCAGCAAAACTGCAACCTGATTTTGGACCAATTCTTTAGCAATAGCTGCCAACAAATACGTCTTACCAATGCCAAAATCGCCCGACAAATACAAGCCCGGCGTAAATTGCGGCTTGGTCGTGTAATCAATAACAAAACGATAAGCGGCTGCCAAGGCATTCTGCCGGCCACTAGCACCTTGCGCAAAAGCTGTTAAATCGGCTTGTTTAATATCACTACTCATATCAATTGTCATAAAATTTTGCTCAAAACGTTGCTGTTCTTTGTGTGCGATTAATTCTTGATCTGGTTCATAACTAACTTGAATCGCCCGATTTTTAAAAATTAATCGTGGTTGATAACCTGCCGCAAACGCATTCATATGCTTTTTAGCCTGCACAAACTCGTAAATTGCATCCAAACCTTGCTGCAAGATTGCTTCATTAACTTGTGCTTGATGTTCCTGCAAAAATTGTTGCACATCAGGATCTTTAACCGCCTGCGCTAACAAATCTTGATATTGATCTTGCCATTTGCGGTCTTTAATAATTCTTGACAAAGACTGGGATAACTTTTCCATTTACGCACCTCATTGGGGCTTCTTGTTTAATTTTTGCAATTGTTGCTGCAATTTCGCTAATTCAGTGGGACTAACTTCTTGACTGGAAGCTTGTGACCAATCTGTGGCTGCTTCTTGTTTAGTCGACTTCTTACTTTTTCGCACACGCTTTTGCTGTGGAAAACTTTGTAAATATTTGACGGCTGCCGCTGCTGAAGTCAATTGGTGCTGCATCCAGTCACCCGCAATTTTTTCGACAAAACTATTCGTCAAAGTAGCCGAATTATCCAGCACATAATTCACCAAAATATTAATCACTTCATCTGGCAGAATATGTCGCGCCTGCAATTTACGTAACACTTGGACATCCGAACTGAACACTGCCACACCTTTTTGCCGCTTTTTAGCTGCTAAAAATTCAGCTGGTGCCAATTTTTGTGCTGACCGCACTAATTGAACTTGTTGCTGCGGTAAATCCTGCAAGTTTTCCTGTGGCTTTTGTTTGGGCTCTTCTCCAGACAGCCGTGCCTGCATATTGGACCGTTTTTCATACTTTTTTTGCACTAACTTTGTTAACCGTGGCAAATCAATTTGATTCGTCTGCAAATTGATTGTTTTGGCAATTAAATTCGCTAATTCCATCTCATCCAAACCATAAAATGTATGCAAATTAAACAAATCTGTGCGCGCAGTTTGAATTTGAGCCGCAGATACTTTCAGTGGTGCCAAACGTTGCGCCAATAAATCCCAATCAAATTCTGCCATCTGTTGTGTTGTATATTGCACCTGCTTAGGCAAAACGGCGCTAGTTTCACTAGGCGCATCCACCACAGCATTAGAAAGCCGAAAAACATCTAAAAAACTCTTCGTAATTTCCTGTGCTTGATGTAGATTGTGTTGCATTGGAGCATATTTCTTCCGTAATTTTTTAAAATCCGGTTGCCCAATTTTTTCCATTAAAAACGTCGTCAAAATATTATCACGCATAAATTCCGCACCGGTTAGCGGACGTTTGAGTTGGTAAATTAAATAATGGCCCCAACTATCTTGATTTTGAAATGTTTGCAACAAAGCCAACGCTTCTAATTTGATGCGAGCAGCATAAAATGCATGTGCATCCAGATCTAATAAATTTAAAAGTTGGGCATGTGGCTGGCGTTGTGACAGCAAAGGTTCTTGATGTTGCCACAATAATTGATACAAACTCAACGCGTGACTCCCCATCAGTGGTTGATATAAATCGGTTAAGACTTGATAATCAAGTTGCGTTAAAGTGCTCTCACTGACAACCCAATAGCCCCATAACGGATCCACCATTGCCGAATTACTTGTCATGATCAGTATCCTTATCTAATTGATGACGTGTCGTCATCATATCTTGAACTTCTTGCATAAAACCATTAATATCTGTAAATTGTCGATAGACGCTCGCAAAACGAATATAGGTAATATCGTCAATATCCACTAATTCTTGCATCACAAATTCCCCAATTTTGCGTGAAGGAACTTCATTTTCGCCCATCGCCTGAATCTGCGCCTCAACTTTATTAACTAATTTATTCATGTTTTCTAAAGTGACCGGTCGTTTTTCAGCCGCTCGCACAATGCCCCGTAACAATTTATCACGATTAAATTCCTCACGACTACCATCCTTTTTCACAACTAAAATTGGCACCTGTTCCACACGCTCAAAAGTTGTAAAACGATAACCGCAATTTTCACATTCACGCCGCCGCCGAATGACCTTGCCCTCATCGCTCGGCCGACTATCCGTGACGCGTGAAGCATTTTGTTGGCAATGTGGACAAATCATATTCCTTACTCCCTTATATCTGCGTCAAAAGCGCTTGAACTTGTTGCGCCAATTCGTGTGGACCTTGGGTATTATCCAAAACAAAATCCGCGCGCTGACATTTTTGTGCGATCGGTAATTGACTGTTTATTCTAACGCGTGCTTGCGCTTTTGTGAAGCCATTGCGCTGCATTAGCCGCGTTAATTGTTGTTGCTCGGGCACAGAAACCACCACAATTTGATCAACCAACCGCTCGTAATGTTGTTCAAACAGTAACGGGATTTCAAAAAACACCTTGGATTCACCAGCACGTGCTGCGTCCATTTGTGCTAATAATTGTTGACGAATGACTGGCTGTGTTAACTCATTCAAAATTTGCAGTTTGGATGCATGACCAAACACAATTTGGCTAAGTTGAGCACGATTCAAACTACCATCACGATTTAAAATGCGTGAACCAAAGCGCTCCGCCAATTCGTGAACGATTGATGGACTAGCGATCAGTTCTTGAGCAACTTGGTCGGCATCAATCACCAAAAAACCTGCTGCTCGAATTAATTCACCAACCGTGGTCTTCCCGCTAGCAATTCCACCTGTAATACCAATAACCTGTCCCATTAGTTCAACTTCTGACAATGAGGACAGAAATGTGTTCCACGACCACCAACTTTGATTTTCTCAATTGTAGTACCACAACGTTGACACGGCTTGCCATCCTGCTTATAAGCCCTTAATTGCAGCTGAAATTGTCCTTGATTCCCCGCAGCATCCACATAACTACGAATTGTCGTCCCACCAGCCGCAATTGCGGCTTGAATCGTGTCATTAATTGCTGAATATAAAGCTGTGAGTTGCGCGGTCGTCAAATTGTTAGCGGGTTCTTCCGGATTAATTTGCGCTTGCCACAAAACTTCATCGACATAAATATTGCCTAAACCAGAAACAACTTGTTGATCCAACAAAACCGTTTTTATATTTTTCTTTTTACGCTGCAAACCATCCGCCAAAGTTTCGTAAGTGTAAGCTGGAGTTAAGGGTTCTGGTCCCAGCTTAGCGATACCCTTGGTGGTTAATTCTGCTGTTCGGGGGACAACTTCCATCCGGCCAAACTTGCGAACGTCCCGATACCCCAAATAACGGCCATCACTCAAAGTAAAAATCACATGCACGTGCTTGTCAAAATCTTGCAAATTATCGCGCACTTGATATTTACCTTCCATGCGCAAATGACTAATCATCGTCAAGTCATCGCCAAAATGAAATAATAAATATTTGGCTCGCCGACCAACGTCAACCAACTCTTGACCTATCAACAATTGCTTAAATTGGGCAATTGGATTGACTACAATTTTGGGATAACGGACATCAATTGCAGTAATTGTCTGCCCCTTAATCATCTGATTCAATTCCCGACGAACTGTTTCCACTTCTGGCAATTCCGGCATATGATAACTTCCTTTATATAATTAAGTTGAATTCACTAATGACATTATACTATCTTCTGAAAACAGCGCAAAGTCATGGAGGGTTATCAAAATAAGTGGTTCAAATGATGACAAAAAGAGCAGCGCTAAATAGCACTGCCCTTTTAATAACATATCAATTGTTGACAAACTTGCATCAGCACTCATCACCGTGACACCTTGCACTAACGGTTGACTAGCCGTATAACCCTTGACAACCGGCACCTGATATTCATCAAAATTACCGATACTCCAAGTCCCATAAACCGTCTCATGAGTTACTTGATCGACGTACAAATTACGATGTAAAACAGCAACTTGATTCTCATGTTTCATTGCTCCACTTGGATAGTGAACATTAATCACGCGCAACATTGTTTTGGATTCCGATGACTGCTCCATTTGATCTTCCACATAAGCCTGAATCACCTGCTTGCCTGAAGCATCAATCGTAATCGTAGCTTGCGGCTGATAAATCAATTCATAACCATTCGGTACGCGATAATAAAGGTTATAAGTTTCACCAGCATAACCTGTCAAAGCTTGCGTACCAACTTCTTTACCAGCAGAATCTAAATATTGAATTGTAACCGTTTGTTCAACCGGTGTGTAATAAATATCAACAGTTTGATCCTGCGTATCACCATCAATCGCTTGCGCTACCACGTTATCCACAGAAGCTTGATAACCAGCCAAGGCAGGCACTGGATAGCTGTCCCATTGAGCTTTGGACCAAGCACCATAAGTGAGCGTGCCATCATCATTATAATGAACAGTCCGTTCAATCATACCAGTTTGATTTTCAGTCTGGACTTGCCCATTTGGCTGATGCACATTGATGGTGCGGGTAACAGCTTTAGTTTCGCTATCACCATCGACTAATTGTCCCACATCCCATTCATAAGTGGTTACTTGATCACGACCAGTTAAATTTGTAAGTTCATCAATCGTATAACTACGTCCCCTTTGATAACCGCTAACTGCAACCCAGTTATTAGAAGAAGTCTTATTATGAGTTCCTGGCATTGTTTTGCCAGTATGATCCCCCAATGATCTTAATGTTAACTGCACGAAAGGACCAACAACAACACGACACAAATTTGGACAATAAATAAATGTATCTTCTAATCCTAATCCATGATCAAGAGACACATAAAGATTTGAAAGGTCTACACTAGTTAAGCTGTCACAACCATAAAACATAAATCTAACATCGGCCCCACTATCACGAACACAAAAATTAGTTAAATTAACACTCTCTAAACATGCTTTCCATATTCGTCACTTTGGATGTATCTAAATTCTGTAAGCCAACAATCTCTTTTAAATTTTCCAAATCCGCAAATAAAGACGATGAATCTTCGTTAGCAACCACATCTTGATCCAAAATAATTTTAGTGATTTCTTTGTTATAAGATCCACCAGGTATATCTTTAAATTCATCTGACCCACTAATACCACCAGACCCTAAAGTTCCCGCGTGAAAAGTCAGTACATAATCATCACCATCTTGGGTATAATCCCACTTGCTAGTGCCCCAAGTTCCTTGCGCTAACGGTGCATTCGTGGCTGGAGCTGCATCACTATCGGTAACGGTATTGTCTACATTGGTAGTCGTTGTACCAGTCATATCACTATTGGTAGTATTAGTATTTGTTTCGTCATTTGAAACAACATTCGCGTTATCATCAGAATTCACCGACGTATCCGTACTTGCTTCTGCAGGTGCAGTTGTTGTATTTGATACATCACTATTCACCGAATCTGTTGTTGCTGTTTGTTGATCAGAACTAACATTATTGTCGGAATTATTCTCTGCCGCAGATTGTTCGGTATCCGGAGCCGTTTTAACCAACGCTGTATTGGCATCTGCATTTTCTTGTTCAGTCGTATCCGCATGAATGACTTGTTGGCTCAAGACCACGCCACAAACTAACCCCATAAAAGTCCCCATTGTGCGCACTGTTAATTCCTTACCATTCATTATCTTACTCCCCCTCATAAATAGACTATTAGTTGCGGTCCAAGTGATAGTTCCTGTCATATTCCTCTTTAGGCCCATGTCATCCTTTGGCACATGCAAGACTAGTCCATCTTTAGAATCACCATCAAATATAGACTCTTCATTTGATAGCGGCAAACTGTCAGATCCCTTCTGATAGAAAAGCAAATTCTTTAAATCATCTCCATCTTCTCTAGCAGACAATGTCACATGTTGCGCAGACGAATAATTATTGGTTAATTCCACAGAATCCTTACAGTCTGAATAAATTGTGCGCTCTTTATGCAACAATTGCGTTTCAAAACTCAAACTCTTTGGTACTTTCAATGCCAAATCCGGATCTTCAATTGTGTAACTCTTTTCTGGCGTCTTGGCTAATTCTTGCAATTGTCCGTAGTCTAAAACTACTGACAAACTATCTGGCGCCAAATCTAACGTACTACCATTTGGACCCGTAATCGTCACATTTTGTATTACCGTGAAAGTCGTTCCAGCCGGAATCTGTCCGTTTGCAAAACCAAAATCACTCTCACTCAATTGATAGTTTCCATCTAGGCTGACATCTTTAACTACTTTAGTATCAGAACCTGAAGCGTTAATCGTGATTTTAGAATCCAAGGCTAAACTTCCCGTTACAGAACCCAAACTCAATTGCACTTTAGACATTGCTTGTTGTTCAACTGGTGTAAAAGTACTAATCAATTTGTTATTACCACAGGCAATATTGCCTGAATAATTAGTCTTCTTTAACTTTTTAATGCCATCATATTTGGGATAAGACAAAACTTGATAATTATAAATCACATCCTTATCCTTGGCACTTTTACCGGGATATTGATTGGGCGTTGCCCGGTTTCATATCATCATATGTCGGGTAATTAGGATATTCCGTAGCATTAGGAGAAATAGCTTGACTATCCGCACCCGTCTTCAACAATGGCGGATCCATCAGATTATGTATCGGGTCCGTATTAGAATCAGTTTGATCATTCGTTAGTATGCCATTATTCAGCGTATCCTATGGTACCTGAATACTAGTCGCTTGCACATATGTAATTGATCCAATTAATAATAAACCAAACACCAAATTTCTTAAAATAACACTGATACCCCTAAACATTACTTTTAATATCTCCTTAACATCATTAAGCTCCCTATTCACTAGATAGGTTCAAAATATTACTTAATACATTCTACATTTTACTACCAATTAAAAAATTGTGAATATTCAACATAAATGTTGATTTATCAGTATTCATAATTGCTAAAGATAGCAACATTTTAGATAATAAATTTAAAAGAATATTGCATGTTATTGATATTTAATTATTTTTATATAATAAAATTATTAAATATCGTCCAAGATATTAAAAAGCACAATTCATTATTATAATATGTAATCCAAATTATAATAATAAACTGTGTTTTTACTTAAATTATCTTTAAATTTATCCCTTAGCTTCAAACCAAGTCCGACCAGCAGCTGACTCGACTTTCAACGGGACATCCAGTGTGACTGCTGAATCCATCACTTTGGGAACTAATTGTGCCAAAATCTCAATTTCTTCTTGAGGTGCTTCAAAGATTAACTCATCGTGAACTTGTAGTAACATGCGTGCCTGTAAATGCTGTTCTTTCAGTTGTTGTTCCATATTAATCATCGCAATTTTGATAATATCCGCCGCACTGCCTTGAATCGGCGTATTCATCGCCGTCCGTTCCGCAAAGGAGCGCACTGGAAAACTCCGTGCATGAATATCAGGCAAATAACGCCGCCGATGCATAATTGTTTCAACATAACCATCTTCACGCGCTTTTTTAACCATTTCGTTCATATACTCTTCCACTTTAGGATATTGATCAAAGTAAGAATTGATGAATTCGGCCGCTTCCTTGCGTGAAATACCAATATTTTTGGCTAAACCGTAATCACTAATGCCGTAGACAATTCCAAAATTCGTTGCCTTGGCTTTGCGACGCATATTAGGTGTCACTTCATCAACACTATGCAAGTTAAAAATTTTCATCGCCGTGTGCGCGTGAATATCATAATCTTCCCGAAAGGCCTGCTGCATATTATCATCACCGGACAAATGCGCTAACACTCGTAACTCAATCTGCGAATAATCACTGGAAAACAGTTGCCAACCAGCTTGTTGCGGCACAAAAGCCTTACGAATATCGCGACCTTCATCACGAGCTGGGATATTCTGTAAATTCGGATCTACCGATGACAAGCGACCCGTTTGAGTTAAAGTCTGTAAATAGCGCGTATGCACCCGACAATCGGGCGCAATCGCTTTGAGCAAGCCTAGTACATAAGTTGATTGAATCTTAGCAACTTGCCGATAATTCAAAATATCATCAACAATGGGCGCTTGATCGCGCAATTTTTCCAAAACTTCCATTGATGTTGAATAACCAGTTTTCGTCTTTTTCAACGGTTTCAGACCCATTTTGTCAAATAGAATCTCGCTTAATTGCTTAGAAGAATTGATATTGAATTTTTGACCAGCCTTTTCATAAATAGCCGCTTCCAGAGCGGCCAAGCGGCCACTCAAATCATTTTGCATCGTCCGTAATACGTTAGTATCAACTTTGACCCCATCAATTTCCATCTGCGCCAAAACATGCGACAACGGCAGTTCGATTTCATCAAATAATTGATCTTGATCATGCTTTTTCAAAGCCTCTGGTAAACTTTTTTGCAAATAATTCAAAGCCGCAACCTTGTTGGCCAAATGCTCCTGCAAGCGCTCGGTCGGCGGCACTGCTACATGCGCGCCCTTACCATAGACTTCCATATCCGGCAATAAATTGCTATAACCATACGATTGCGCAATCAGCCCCAGATCATTGGTATTATCATTTACATCAACTAAATATGAAGCCAATAATGCATCAAACGTGGCCCCTTTGAATAAAATTCCATAACGATTCAAGGTCACCAAATCACATTTTAAGTCAAACACATATTTGACAGCCTGTTCATCAGCTAACCATTGCTTAGTGAAATCATCCAACAAAATATCATCATGATCCGCAACTAGAATGGTTTCCTCATTGCCAACTGCCACGCCAATAATCGGTTCTGTGTGATAATCGGCGCCCAACATCTCAATGACCACACTCAAAGGCTGTTGTTTTTGAACCAATTCTTTCAAAGCAGTCACCGTTAGCGGTTGATAATCCACTTTTGCACGGGCTTCTGCAGGATGGGGATCCAACGGCACATCCATTTGATTCAAAAACGAACGAAAATTCAGCTTTCGATAAAACGCAATTAATTGCTCGCGTTGATCGCCATCATAATGTAACTCATTGAGCTGAATGGTTACAGGCGCTTGACAATTAATTTCCGCCAATTGTTTACATAAGAACGCCATATCCTTATCTTCAATTAAATGATCTTTGAGTCGACTGGGCTTCATCTCACCTAAATTGGCATACAAATTTTCTATAGAGCCATATTGATGAAGCAACTTTAAAGCGGTGATTTTACCAACTTTAGAAACTCCAGGATAATGGTCCGAAGTGTCCCCCATCAAACCTTTTAAGTCAATTAACTGACGCGGTGTGATATCCATTTCTTCTTTAAAAGATTCTGGCGTATAAAATTCCAAATCCGAAACACCTTTGACAGTTAACGCAACAGTTACTCGGTCATCCGCCAATTGAGTCAAATCATGATCGCCTGTCACAATAACGACTTCATAACCTTGCTGTTTAGCTTGTGTCGCCATCGTGCCAATAATATCATCTGCTTCATAATTAGCTAACTCGTAAGACTTAATTCCTCGTGCCGTCAATAACTCCTTAATGTACGGCAATTGCTCGCGAAACTCATCTGGCGTGGTCGGCCGATCCCCCTTATATTGGGGATACATTTTCGTGCGAAAAGTGACTTTCCCCGCATCAAACGCCACCAACATATCCGTCGGATTAGCTTTATTCAAAATTAAATTTAGCATGCTATTGAAAGCATAGATTGCATTGGTGTGCAAACCTTCCGGCGTTTTAAATTTGTCTAACACATTGTGCATCGCGAAAAAAGCCCGAAACGCAATACTATTTCCGTCGACTAATACCAATCTTTTTGTAGTCATTATCATACCTCGTTTTTGAACTAATTTAATTTTAACAAAATCTCACAGAAATAAAATAATCATACAAAAAATCAAACCCTAACTCCAAAAAACTGATCTTCCAGCATCCAGCCAAAAGATCAGTTTCCATTTAACGTTGCTTCAATTGTTGTTCATAAGCTGTTTCATATTTTTGAATATCACCTGCACCCATGAAAATCACGACAGCATCATGATAATCTAGTAAAGTGCCGAAATCCGTTTGCGTAATGACTTCACCACCATGCGCTAGTTGCTGGCCCAAATCAGCACTCGAAATTTGACCCTGCTGCTCGCGAATTGAACCAAAAATCTCCGTTAAGAAGACTTGATCAGCTAAATTCAAACTCGTAATAAAGCCTGGTAACAATGCTTGCAAACGACTATAAGTGTGCGGCTGAAAGACAACAAGAATCTTTTTATCAGGATACTGCTGGCGCGCAGCATCAATTGTGGCCTTGATTTCTGAAGGATGATGCGCATAATCATCAATCAAAATCATATCTGCGACCTGCTTTTCGCTATAACGACGCTTCACACCGGAAAAGGTCTGCAATTCATGTTGAACTTCAGACATCGCAATTTGCTCTAGATAACTGACCCCAATTACCGCCAACGTATTCAAAATATTATGTTGACCAAACATTGGAATCTCAAACCGCCCCAAACTTTGCTGATGGTGCAACACTTCAAAACTAGAACCCGTCGTTGTCCGTTTGATTCCTACCGCTTGAAAATCGTCTCCATCATTCAAACCGTAGTAATACAATTTGGTTCCTTGTGGCGGCGTAATTTTTTGCAAGAGCGGATCATCACCCCAAGCAAAAATGGCTTTTTGAACCTGATTAGCCTCGGTTTGAAACGCATCAAAAACATCATCAATATCTGTAAAATAATCAGGGTGATCAAAGTCAATATTGGTCATGATTAAATAATCCGGTGCATAATCCAAAAAATGGCGCCGATATTCATCTGCTTCAAAGACGAAAAATTGACTCTCGGCAATCCCCTTACCGGTACCATCACCAATTAAATAACTAGTAGGTGCAATACCTTCTAATACATGTGCCAACAAGCCCGTGGTACTAGTTTTGCCATGCGCACCAGCCACACCAATCGAAGTATATTTTTGAACCAACTGCCCCACTAATTGCGGATAAGTCAGCATTGGCAAATTGAGCTTTTTAGCTTGTGCAATTTCCGAATTATCATCACCAAAAGCATTGCCTGCCACAATCGTTAACCCAGCATGAATATTATCCGCGGCAAAAGCTGTAATCTTGATGCCAGCTTGTTCCAAACCTGTTTGGGTAAATGTCTGTTTCGTAATATCAGAGCCTTGCACGGGAAAACCCAGATCATGCAAAATTAAAGCTAAAGCGCTCATTCCTGTACCCTTAATACCCACAAAATGATACTGCGTTTTTTCCATTTGCTTCCCTCTTTTTACATTATTAATAAAGTTGGTTTAAAGCAGCAAAATCTAACGGTGAACCAACAGTTGTTTGGTCATCTAATACCAAAATACCGCGTTTTTGTGGAGCATTTTTTAATTGTAATTCTCTTGGCGCGCAAACCATGCCCTCACTTGGCACACCACGTAAAACACCTGAATAAATAATTTTACCATCGGGCATCATCGCACCTACTTTAGCCACAGCCACGATCTGCCCAACTTCAATATTTGGTGCCCCACAGACAATCTGCACTGTTTGCGCTTGATCTAATTCAATTTGACAAATATGCAAATGATCGGAATCTGGATGAGGCTGCATTTTCTTAACCAAGCCTGCGACAAAATACTGTGTTGGATCAAATTGTAATTGTTGGTCAAAACCAGCCGCTTGTAAAGCATCATTTAAAACGGTAATTTGCGGCGCTGTTAAATGAACTTGCCCACTACCTTCGGGATCTAACTGCAAATTGGGAACGATTTCCAAAAAATTATAGCCAATCACTTGATTTTGATCATCCAAAATTTGAACAATCTGCTCCTTCTGAATTACTGTTTGGGTCGTTGTATCTGCTCCCAATGTGATTAATAATGCGTTACCTAAGACCGAAGGATTGTAAACACTTATCTGCAAACTCTTCACCATATCTTTCTAAAATTATTCCGTTTAATTATTTTGGTAATGAATCAAGAAAACTTTCTACTTGTGCCTTAGTCTTGCGATCTTTATTCACCAAACGACCAATTTCTTGTCCATCCTTAAATGCTACAAAACTAGGAATACCCATAATACCTAACTCTTTTGCTAAATCCAAAAATTGATCCCGATCAACTTGAATAAACTGATAATCCGGGTAATCCTGTTCGATTGCTGGCATCTCTGGTTCGATAAATTTACAATCAGGGCACCAATCTGCCTCAAAAAATAAAATATATTTACCCGATTTCGTTAATTCTGAAATCTTGGTTGTTGCTTGATCTTCAAGCTTTTGCACCTTTCATCAATTCCTTTCTACTCTATCTTCTATCTTACAAACTAAAAAAATGTTGTCAATTACCCACTTTATCCAAATATAATGATAAAATAAAGTATAAAGACATAGGAGGTTGTTTTTATGAGCTTTAAAGGACTGGTTAAGTCAACTCTTATTGCTTCAACTGCTGTAGCAGCTGCAGGCGCTGGTGCAGTTTACTTAATGCATCAAATTGACAGTAAACAAGTAATTGAACGCATTAAAACAAATTTAGGTTCCGATACTACCATTATCACAACTTGGGTGGAACCAATGTTCCAAAAAGTAAACGTTGATGGTGCTGACATTTGGGCCTTAGTCGGCGGCGTGACCGTTATACAAGATGGCGAAGAAGCTCAATATCACTTCATCGCTTCAGCTTTAACAAGTCAATTATTAGACATTCAACGTGTCTAAGCAAGTTTAATCGTAATAAAAAACTGATTTTCGAAAGTTTAACTTTTGGAGATCAGTTTTTTGTATGGCTTTAAGCTGAAAAATGGGCTGCCAAATAATAAATTCGTTGACCCTTGCCCGCAAATTTTTCCTCATATTCCGTCAAGATATTCGTCGCTTGCAACTCACTGGCATGTAAATCTAAGCTAACTTGTTCTAATTGCATTCCAAAATCAGTTAAACTTACTAATGAATATTCAAATAAACCTTGATTATCTGTTTTAAATTCAAGTTGACCTTTGGGAGGCAAAACCTGTTGATATAATTTCAAAAAATTTGGTGAAGTTAACCGTCTTTTCGTGTGTTTTGATTTTGGCCAAGGATCAGAAAAATTCAAATAGATTTTAGCAATTTCCCCTGGTTTAAATAATTCCGTTAACTTTTGGCCATTATCAATCAAAATTTGTAAGTTGGGTAATTTTGCCGCAACTTGCTTGTGGAGAATCATTGCTGCAGCAGCTGTTTGCAACTCCATCGCAATAAAATTATGATCAGGATTCTGGTGGGCTTTTTCGATAATAAACTGCCCTTTCCCAGAACCCAATTCTAATTCTAATGGCTGAACTTTGTTAAAACGCTGCTGCCAATGACCGGCCATATTAAGTGGACGATCTAAAATAGCCTCTGGGTGAGCTTGGATTAAATCTTTTGCCCAAGGTTTATTCCGTAATCGCATAATTTAAAATTCCTATCTCTCAATTTTTTGTAACTGGTGCGGTAAATACAGTAGCAAGCAGATGGTTACTAATAAACTCAAACCACCACTAATAAAGGTAATCGAACTCAAATGATAGACTAAAACTAACACTAACACGTCTAAGAACCATTGAACGACTAAAATAACTGTTAATAATTGTACAAAGCTATGCTGCTTTTGAACAGATGTTAATGGATAAATCTGAAATAGCACGTTCGTATCATAACTTTTATACAATGGTATCAACTGAAATTCAACTAAATACAAAAATAACGACGCAATCACAGTAATAAGCCAAACATTTTTCAAAAAGGCAATTAGTAATAAACTCAAAACTGTTAACCGTAAAAATAAACTGCTGTACTCGGTATTGCGAACAAAACCACGCGCAAATAAATACAAACTTGTTTGTGTTTGCTTAGTTGAAATCGGCTTAAAGAACACATCTAAGAATCGATAACGACGCACCTTACTAGACATCCCGGGCACGTCAGTAAATAAATTGTAGAAACGTTTAATTTGGTAACTCCGTTGCTGTTCTTGTTGGACCAGATAATTCCAATTTAATAATCGCTGGTTCATTAAAGTCGATAATTGATAAAAGCTGGCGAGACATAAAATGACCGCTAAGACAATGCCTAGAATTCGATTGATATAAACCGTTATTCCCAAAGTTACCAGCAAACTTACTAAACTTTCTCCTAACAATTGTCCCCGTTGTGTCACATAAAAACTGGCTAACCGATTATTGATCACGCCAATTTCTAATACTAACGTCACTACAGCCACGGCTAATACATCAAGAGCCTGAAAACCAGCACCTCGTGCCCAAAAGGGTGTCAATAAAAAATTGCCGATACACAAACCCAACAAGGGCAAAATCAGACTGTAATTACGTGCATGAAGCAAATACTGCTTGAGCTCTTGTTCTTTCGGCAGTAAAAAAGTGGTATCTGCTGGTTGCATCAAAGTCGCTACTTGAAACCAGAGTGCCAAAATAATTAATACAATAATCGCCACAGGTTGCGTCCACCAAGTATGTGGTGCTAAATGCGTCAAAGCTTTGGAATACCAAAAACCTAACGCCCCAATCATAAAAATGATCGCAATAATAAAATACTCATTAAATACTAACCTTAAAAATTTACTTTGTTCCTTTAAATGACGCTCTAGTCGGCTTTGCCATAAGTCTTTCATCAATCCTAGGCCTCCTTGGACATCCGCAAATAAAGGTCATTTAAATTATCATCTTGCGCACCAAATTGTTCCTTAATTTGTGGCAACGTTCCTTGCGCCCGCACTTGCCCATGATTCAACAAAATAAACCGATCCGCACTTTGTTCAGCGTTTGCCAAAATATGCGTCGACATCAATACTGCCGCCCCTGCTTGTTTTTTGGCTTGCACCAAATCTAACAAATCTTGCACCGCTAAGGGATCTAATCCAGTAAATGGTTCATCTACAATGAATAATTTAGCCTGCGTGATAAACGCGCAAACAATCATAACTTTTTGCTTCATCCCTTTAGAAAAATTAATCGGAAACCAATTTAATTTATCATCCAAGCGAAAAGTCTGCAATAATTGATGGGCTTGCTGCCAAGTCGCTTGTTCATCCAAATTATAAGCCATCATCGTTAATTCTAAATGTTCCTTCAAAGTCAGTTCCGGATATAAAACTGGCAATTCGGGCACGTATGCAATCTGACTGCGGTAAGCGGTAATATCTTGCTTTAAATCAATGTCATCCAGTTTAATTTGACCTTGCTGAGGCTGCAGTAAGCCAATAATATGTTTAATCGTGGTGGATTTACCAGCACCATTCAGCCCGATAAGCCCGACTGTTTCGCCATTTTGGACTGTAAAACTCTCATCTTTAATGACTGGCAAGCGTCCATAACCTCCAGTTAAATGATCTACTACTAAAGTCATAAAAAATCTAACCTACTCTCTGTTATTACATTGTATTTATGATAGCATGAAATTAGTCGTTATTGTTTTTTTATTATTAAGGAGGAAAAGATGAAGCAAAACAACTCAGATTGTGTTTTTTGTAAAATCATTGCTGGCGAGATTCCCAGTTACACTGTCTATGAAGATGATATTGTGAAAGCTTTCTTAGATATCTCCCAAGTGACACCGGGCCACGTCTTAATGGTACCCAAAACACATCTACCAAATATTTTCGCTTACACGAGTGAACAAGCAGGTGAAGTATTTAGTCGCCTACCTAAAGTTGCGAATGCAATCAAAGCATTCGATTCTAATATTCAAGGAATGAATATTTGCATTAATAATGGCGAACTGGCGTATCAATCAGTGTTTCATTCCCATATTCATTTAATTCCGCGGTATACTGAAAGTGATGGCTTTGCCTTAACATTCGCTGATAACACGGATCAATATGAGGCAGCACAATTGCAGCAATTAGCCGATCAAATCAAAGCAAATATTGGAGATTAGTTATGAAGAGTTTTACTTATGGTTTACTAACGGGTACGGGCTTGATCTTAGGCGGCCGTAAATTTATTAAACAACAGACCCCTAGAATCAACAATATCAAAAATCTGCTTTTTCAAACGCAACAGCTCAAAGAAGAAGTCACCACCGAAGTAGTACCTTGGATTAAAGATATGTCCCAGACGATTCAACAACAAAGCCGTTCCCTAATGGATGAGGCACAAGAACTAAAGCAACAATTAAATCAGTTCAAACAAGATTTGCCAGATTAAAATATGATTTTTTCATGAATTTAGAATTATTAATATAGGAAAATATTGCTAAATATGGTATCTTGGTAAGTGTTATCTTATTCGAGATAAAATTAGATTGGATGTGTTAAAGGATTATGTCGAAAAAGTTCAGTAGAATTGTCTTGACGTTAGCAGCTTTCTTATCCATTACTTTGGTAGCTGGATGTTCAAGCAATAAAGCAGTCGTAACTATGAAGGGTGGCAAAATCACTCAGGAACAACTTTATCAAAAGATGAAGAAATCTCAAGCCGGTCAACAACAGTTACAACAAATGGTAATTGCTCAAGCTTTGAAATCACAATACGGCAAAGATGTTAGTGATAAAGAAGTTAACAAAGAATTCAACCAATACAAAAATAAGTATGGTTCCCAATTCAAAACTTTATTACAACAAAATGGTATGGATGCCGCTGATTTTAAGGATACAATTCGGACTCAATTGTTAACGAAAGTTGCAATCCGTAAGGAAACTAAGATTACCAATGCTCAACTAAAGAAACAGTGGAAGAAGTACACTCCTAAAATCACTGCTCAACACATCTTGGTTAAAGATGAATCCACCGCAAAAGATGTTATTAAGCAATTAGATAACGGTGCTAGTTTTGACAAGTTAGCTAAAAAGTATTCAACCGATAGCGGTACAAAGAATAAGGGTGGCAAACTACCAGCCTTTAACAATGACGATACTTCATTAGATCCTAACTTCAAAAAGGCTGCTTTGAAGTTGAAGCAAGGTCAATATACTAAAGATCCTGTTAAATCTTCATACGGTTACCACGTCATCAAGATGGACAAGCGTCCTGCCAAGGGTACGATGAAGTCTCATGAACAAACTTTGAAGAATCAAATTTATGCTTCACGCATGAACGATTCTGTTACAATGCAAAAAGTTGTTGCTAAGGTTTTGAAGAAGTCTGACATTTCAATTAAAGATAATGATTTGAAAGATGTTTTATCAGGATTCTTAGGTTCAAACAAAGCTAATAAAAATAACAATGCTAAATCTGCTGCAAGTTCTAGCAAATAATTATTATCGTTTCAAAAAAATCACCTACTAAATTCTAAATTTTAGTAGGTGATTTTTTATGACTTCAAACTCATCAAGATTTATTTCAAGTATGCACGCGTGTAATCATCTTCCCCCACAGGATGTCGCAACACTCCCTGCAATTTGGGGTTAACCAAATGGCTTTCAACCATTTGATATAGCGGGATCACCGGCATTGATTCATTCAACCGTGCCTGCATTTGACGAAGCGTTTGCCAATAAGCTTGCTGATTATTACTACTATCCAGAATAGCCTTTTGGTATAACTGATCAAATTGATCATCATGATATTTGCCATAATTTTGTGGATTATCACTGTTTAAAATTCCCATAAAACTAATTGGATCAGCAAAGTCAGCTAGCCACAGTGTTTGTGATAAATTGAATTGACCACTACGCGTTTCACTGGATGCTGTTTTATCAGGGACATTACGAATCTGGACTTTAACACCTGGCAAATTATGCTGTAACTCATCTTGCAAAAATTCGGCGACATTCTTTGTAATTGTCTGATCGTCACCCAATACTTTTAATGTTAATTTCTTCGGTAAATTAGCTTCTTGCCGACCTTCATCCCACAATGTTCGAGCCTGTTTCACATTATAAGTCTGTTGTGGTGTCGTTTCTTGCGCAAAATCTTTCTTTGTAGTTGGATCAATTGACAGATCTTTGGCGGTATAAGTCGAAGCCGGCAAGGAACCATCTGCCAAAATATTTTTGGTTAAAGCTTGACGATCAATGGCCAAATTGATTGCCTGACGCATTTTGGCATTCGCCAATGGTTGATTATTGCGAACGTTCACACGTAAATAATAATTGCCAGCCTTTTTCTCATGGATTAAATTTTTAGATCCTTGCAGCTCTTTAGCCGTTACACCTGTAATCGTTGCATCATCCAATTTATTTTGACTAAATAATTCATGCGCTGTATTCGCATCTTTGACGACTAAATACTTAATTTTATTTAAATGAATCTGTTTCTTATCATAATAATATTTATTTCGCATTAAAACCCAACTATCGTTATCCCCCGTCCATTTCGTCACCTTAAACGGGCCATTGTAATACAAATACTTGGATTGTGTGCCATAATGCGATTTAAATTTTTTCAAAGCTGTGCGATTTTGTGGAAAGAATGCTGGCATAACCATCATTTTATTAAAATATGGCATCGGGTGCTCTAATTGGACTTGCAAAGTGTGTTTGTCCAATGCCTTAACTCCCAATTTCCGTGGAGCCTTTTGGCCCTTAGAAATAGCATCAGCATTTTGGATTCCTGAAAAAATGTAATTATAGCCAGATTGAGCTTTAGACGAAACAGAACGCCGCCAAGCGGTAACAAAATCTTGGGCCACCACCGGTTCCCCATTACTCCATTTAGCATTTTTTCGCAAAGAAAAAGTATACGTTTTGCCTTGATTTGTTGGTTGAACCACTTTGGTTGCCATAGCCGCCTGTGGTTGGTTATGTTTGTCCGCCCGATATAAGCCTTCCATTGAATTTTCTAACGTATTCCAAGTTGGTAAATCGGCGTGTTGTGAAGTATCTAACGATAGCAAATCACTAGTTTGCATCAAATTAAGCTGCTGTGCTGACCCGCTGTTATTTTTTGATTGGCATCCTGTTAATAATAACGCAAGCGTACCCAACAAAAACCACAATTTAGTTTTCATGAGTAGTACCTTCTTTCAAATTAACTTGCGGATTCTGCTCCACATCCTGCAAAAATTGAGCCAATGTTTGAAAGAATGCCTGCGGATTATCCACGCTATGACAATGACCCCCATCTGGTGTCAACACTAATCGTGAATTAGGTAAAACTTGATGCATTCTGTGAGCTGCAGCCAGTGGCATCGTATCATATTCGCCAAAAGTCAATAATGTTGGTACCTTAATTTGCGCTAAATCACCTCTGCGATCCCAATTCTTCAATGTGCCCGTCATTACAAACTCATTATTTCCCTGGAAATAATTGTAGACACTAGTTGCACTCGTCGCTACGGTATGCCGTCCACTATTTTCAGGATGACGCATGACGTATTTTTTATACAAGCGCTGAACCAATTCGTTATACTCTGGATCGTCAAAACGTTGCTGCTGTTCAACTTCTCGCATGTAATCCACCATAGCTGGCGCAAACATCTGCTCCCGTAAATGATTAATATTAGTGATATATTCAGGAATGTTGTCAATCATGCTCATTAAGACTAATCCCTTAAGATATTTTGAATACTTCAAAGCATATTCTTGCGCCAAAACGCCGCCCCATGAATGACCTAATAAATAAAAATGATCCAAACCTAATTGCTGGCGGACTTCCTCTAATTCGGATAAATAATAATCAATTGTCAAATACTTCCGATTACCTGGATCATTAAAATCTGGTTGATCTGAATAAAATGATCCCAATTGATCGTACATTGAAACTTGGACTTGCACGTCAGCCAATTTTTCCCCATAATTTTCAAATTCTTCATGATTGGAACCTGGACCACCATGAACACACAATAGTCGAATCGGTCCTGAACCAACTGTTCGTGTAAACAAATGAAAACCATTCCTAAGCGTTATAATCTTACTACCATTCATTATGATTGATCCTCCCATTTTTAATTTGTGATAATAAAAAACCCCTTTTCAAAGATTAAATCTTTGAAAAGGGTGCAAAATACACGGTACCACCTTGTCTTTAACTCCAACTGTAAACTAAATTTACAAGCAGACGACAATAACGGAGTCACCGATAAACTTACTTTCAGACTAAAACTCCAAAGTGATCTTCAACTAAAACCAATATTCCTGCTCACACCAAACCAGGTTCGCTGTATACCAATTTTTAGTCTACTAACTTCTTCGCATATTTTTAATTTACTATCATTTAAATTTAATGAAGATGGTAAATCTATAATCAAGAAATGTCAACCATAATTTACAAATAATTAAGATCATAAACATCTTAAACCTTTATCCGCTTTCATTAATGAAATCTCCTGATAATCATTACTATTGGTAACAATAACAAATGTAGCTGGATCAAAACCTGCTTTTTTAATAGATTGTAAATCAAATTTAATTAACAGTTGACCTGCTTGAACAATATCACCTTGTTGAACACACGCAACAAAATATTTTCCATTTAGTTTGACCGTATCAATTCCAATATGAATCATTACATTCAAGCCTTGATTGGAAATAATACCAATAGCATGTTTAGTCTTAAACAACATGGAAACAACACCATTCACTGGTGCAAAAACTTCACCAGCTGTTGGATAAATTACCATTCCTTGTCCCATTGAACCAGAAGCAAAAGCTGGATCAGGAGCTTCAATTAAATCTGCCACAGTTCCATCTAGTAGTTGTAAAATAGTTTCATCAGTTATTTTTTGAGCATTACCTAAGGAATCCACTTTAACAGCGTTATCATTTTTTTTCATCTATGCCTAAAACTAGTGTCACAGCCATTCCAACAGTAAAACAGACTAATAAACCAATAAGATAGTAAGCGAATGTCTTACCAATAAAAGCTGGTAAAGTAGTTAAACCACCAAAAACAAATGCAAACGATTTAACATGCATCCCCGCAATAAATGAACCACCTACTGCACCGCCAGCAATCGCACCAATTAACGGTTTTTTATATTTAACTCCAACACCGTAAATGGCTGGTTCTGTAATTCCAGCAAAAAAGATCGACAAAAGTGATGAAATCGTGTAAGCTTTCATTTTTTGATTCTTAGTTTTAAAAAAGGTTCCTAACGTAGCTCCCGCCATTCCAAAATTAGCAGCAGACGTCAACGGCACGATATAGTCAAAACCAAAACGACTCACATTTTGAATCATTACCGGATTAACAGCCCACTGCAATCCAAAAATCACAAATACATTCCATGCGCCACCTACCAAAGCTCCTGCAATCCAGCCATTCGTATTCATCAAAAAATTAATTGCGTCAGAAATCCACTCACCAACATACACACCGAAGGGACCAAAAATTCCAGCTGTTAAAGGCACCATGATAAATAGTGAAATTAACGGTACAAATAACAATTGTACATTTTCAGGAATAATTTTTTTCAAATACCGTTCCAGATATGATAGACACCAGATGGCCAAAATTGCCGGAATAACTGTCGAAGTATATTGCATCATCACAATGGGCAAACCAAGAAAATGAGTGATAGTACCATTTCCATGATTTCCCATCATTTGGGTAAATTCTGGCATAATTAAGGCACCCATAACCGCCGCAGCAACATATTTATTGGTTTTAAATTTTTCTGCGGAAGTAATTGCCAATAGGATAGGTAAAAAATAAAATACAGCCGTTGAAGAAACCGTCAAAATGTGATAAGTTCCCGATGTTTTAGATAACCAACCGAATTGTGTCAACAACAAAACTAAACCTCTTAAAACTCCGGAACCTGCCAATAAGGGTAATAGTGGTGTAAAAATACCTGAAACCACATCTAAAAATGTAGATACGAGGCCTTTTTTCGATTTATGATCTTTATCAGTAGTTTGAGCTGATTCTGTACTTAAATCCGTGTCAATCAGCAATTCATCATAAACTTTTCCCACAGCAGGTCCAATAATAACCTGAAACTGTCCGCCATTTTCTACCACACTGATCACACCGTCTAATTGTTCAATTTTATCTTTGTTATCCTGTGCAACTTGATCATTTTTTAAAAGCATACGCAAGCGCGTCGCACAATGAGAAATACCAGTAATATTTTCTTCGCCGCCCACTAATTTCAGAATTTTCTTACCCAACGATTCTTTATCCATCGGTGTTTCCTACTTTCTTATTTTTTGAGTAAACGTTTTCTCAAAAGAAAGCGTATCACAATTGATATTTCATGTCAAACCATTTAAAAAAGCGTATTCTAGTAAATAAAAGTCGTATTTGACTTCTAATCAAACGACTGGTACACTTCTTCTTTGAACAAACGTTTTCTCAAATATTTAATATAAGTGTGGTCCTCATCACATATTTAGTCTGGCTTACACTAAATGTTACTGATCTGAAGAATATCATGAGCCGGCTCATCAGAGGGAATAGTCAATTTTGACTAAAACTGGATTTATTGTCAGTCCATTGGCAAGCTTATACGAATATTATGAAACAGTTAAAAGGAGATAAATTAAAATGAAAATTGCATTTGGATCTGACCACGTTGGTTACGAGTTAAAACCTACTCTAATTAAGTATGTTCAAGAATTAGGCTATGAAACCTACGATTTCGGAACTTATTCCAAGCAAAGAACCGATTACCCTATTTATGGCAAAAAGGTTGGTGAAGTAGTCGCGCGTGGCGATTACGATTTAGGCATTATTATCTGTGGAACTGGAGTCGGAATTTCTTTGGCCGCTAACAAGGTTCCCGGCATCAGAGCTGCCAGTGTTAGTGAACCTTACTCGGCTGCTTTATCACGGAGACATAATAATTCTAATATTCTGGCACTAGGTTCGAGAGTTATTGGTTCTGAAATGGCCAAATTGATTGTCAAAAGTTGGTTAGAATCCCAGTTTGAAGGTGGACGCCATCAACGAAGAATTGACGAACTAACTGCTGAAGATGAGCACAACGAAACAAAATTTGATAGAATTGTAAAAGATAATAGTGGTCAATATGATGATTAAATCTTGATTATATTAACCATTATTTATTTCCAAGTAACCATGATATGAGGAAGTAAACGAACTGATGACTAAAAAAATTTCTATTAAAGATATTGCCGCAATTAGTGGTGTTTCACCGGCAACTGTTTCACGCGTCATTAATAATAATGGCCGTTTTTCTGAGCAAACTCGTCAAAAAGTCACCAAAGTTATTGAAAAATACAATTATCAAACTAATACTCTGGCCAAAGGTTTGCGGATGCAAAAATCGAATACAATTGGCATTATTGTACCCGATTTGGCTAATACTTTTTTTTCAGCTCTAGTAGAAAAAATCGAAAATCAATTTTTTTCAAAAAATTATTCCACAATTATTTGTGATTCCAAGAGAAACATTACAAAAGAAATAGCCTATATTCAGATGCTTGAAGCTAAATCTGTCGACGGTTTGATCGTTATTTCTGGTCAAAAAATGTTTGATTCGTCAACTTTAAATCGAGCCGTGCCTGTCGTTTGCATTGATCGGAAACCAAGCAATAAAACCGATGCCTTTATTAGCTCCAACCATTATCAAGGTGCAGTGATTGCAACTCAAGCATTGCTCGAAGCTAAAACGCAACCAGTTTTGTTCAAAGTTCACGGTCAATCTTCTTCAATTAATGATCGAATTCAAGGTTTTAAGGATACGCTCCAACAGAATTTAACAACTGACTCCATCATTGATATTAGTGCAACCAATCAGGCTGGTTCGAATGAACGACGTTTAGAATTAAGGACTCAATTACGTAATTTAATGGGAAAACAGACTCTTCCTCTGGGTATTTTTGCATATAGTGACACTTTAGCGGCAGATTTAATCACTGCTGCCCGAGATCTTAATCTTAGTATTCCGGGTGATTTAAAAATTATTGGTTTTGATGATGCACCGATTGCTAAATATTGTTATCCGGAATTGACAACTATTCATCAAGACACTTCAAAAATTGCTTTGGCAGCTAGTCAACAACTAATTGATGCAATGCAAAACAATCGTCAAACAGCAGCCAACAATACCATTATTAATGTCCACTTAGTTAAGCGCGGAACCGTTTAACTTCTAGTTAGGCAAAAAAGCGTAGAAATCTAAAAATAATTTCTACGCTTTTTTGTCATCAGATAATTAATTTTAATCCAAATTGGCTGGTACATAAAAACGCCGATTGTCCAGACCAAATACTCGCTCACTAAATTGTCCGGGTTGAGCCTTAGCTTGAGCTTTCGTAATCATTGTAATCGTTGCATCTAGTTCATCCAAATCATGCAAAATTTCAGCTTCTAAAAGTTGCGGGCGCTTAGCTGAACCATACTCTAACAAGCCATGGTGCGCAATAATCATATGCCGCAATAGCACTACATCTTCAGCATTAGAATCTAATTTTAACTGTTGGCAAGCTGCGACAATTTCCCCATCCATAATGACCAAATGTCCCAGTAAATTGCCCTCAACAGTGTATTGCGTATTCACCGGTCCGCTCAATTCTGTCGTCTTCCCCAAATCGTGCAGAATTGTTCCCGCGATCAATAATGCTCGATTAACCTGCGAATATTGATCACAAACTGCATTGGCTAATTTGGCAATACTCAGCGTATGAAACGCCAAACCGCCTGTATAATCATGATGATTTTTTTTAGCAGCCGGAAACTCAAAGAATCCTTCATGATGTTGATTAATCAAATAACGCACGATTCGATTCCAGTGCGGTTGCGTAATTTCCAAAACTAATTCATTCATTTGATCCTGCAATTGCTGCTTAGTCAAAGGAGCGTGCTGAACAAATTGATCCAAAGTATAAGTATTGGGTGGAGCCAGTTTTAAATGATCAATTTTAACCTGCAAAGCGTTATTATAAGTTTCACATTGGCCATTTAACAAAACAATCTGGCCCGCCACAAAAGTCTTTGCATCTAAATCGCTAGCCTGCCAATACTTACCAGCAATTTTCCCCGAAGCATCCGCAAAAGTTAACGCCAAAAATTGTTTACCATTTTTAGCTTTACGGACATCCATTTGTTCAATCAATACAGGCATTTCTAAATGATCACCTGCTTGTAAATCAGCTAATCGTTTGGACATGAGCTCAACTCCTTAATTTAATTTACAAAAAAACGGCACCTCAAAGCGCCGCTAACTGCTTGAAGCCAGAATCAGAATTAACTATTATAAATATCCGCAATCGGCTTCGAAATAATTTTATTTAATTCTTCCATCATAGCATTAATTTTTTGTTCTTGTTGCATCAAATTTTGAACTGAATCAAACTTAGACAATTGACCTGACAAAGTCTGTAATTGTTTAAACTCATCATCCGTAATTTCTTGATTAGCCATTTGTTTTTGTTGTAATTTTTCCTGCATTTCTTGCATTTGTTGAAACATCTGATAAGCCATCGGATCAGCTTTCATTTGATTAAAGGCTGCTTGCAAACCCATCACTTCTTCAGATTGGCGTAAATCTTTTTCTAATTGATTTGCTGTATCGTAAACGTTCACCATGTTTTTCTCCTTCGTTATTGGCCCCAATGACCTTTAATTTGATTATACCATTGACTGACATTTTGTTTGGCATTATTAAAGTTATTTATGGTATCTTCAACTTTTTGCCGCAAATTGCCACTAAAGTTATGCGTCCATTTACCCGGCGAAGTCTGTTTTTTCCGCTGCACAATGGTCGAAGCATCATCAACTTTAAACGAAGTCTGTTTAGTTTCTGGTAAAATATTGGCCATTTCATTTTTAAACAGTGGCGCAACACCTTGTTCATTACTACCGGGAATAAAATGTTGGCGATCAGTTTTGTCAAAACCGACCCATGTAGCGACTACAATATCTGGCGTATAACCGACAATCCACTGATCTTTGGTCCCATTTCCATAATCTTGGGGAACTTCTGTCGAACCAGTCTTGCCCGCAACTTGATATCCAGTCGGCTTAGCGGTTGCTCCCGTACCTTGATTAAAAACATTTAACAACAAACTAGTCATGGTTTGTGCTGTCTTTTTACTCATAATTGGTCGCGAATTAGTTTGGTCATTTTGACCGACAACTGCGCCCGTAGCATCCACAATTTTCGTAATAAAATGCGTATTCGCCAAACGTCCGTTATTCGCAAATGCCGTATACGCCCGTGCCATTTGATAAGGTGTCACACCGGTTTGTAAACCGCCCAGTGCTAGCGCCAAATTTTGATCGCTCTTCGCCACTTTAATCCCAAAGTTTTCGACGGACGCCACACCTTTTTTGACACCAATTTTATCTAATAACGCCACTGCTGGGACATTTTCGCTTTTACTCAAAGCTTGATATAAAGGCAATTCTTGCGTATAGCTACCATCAGCATTGGTCGGCGTATAATGATTTTTCCCAAAACTTGTTACTTGATTTGGCAGCATTGAATCAATCTGATAACCATTTTCAATCGCTGGCGTATAGACCGCTAACGGCTTCATCGTTGATCCAGGCTGCCGTTTGGTCTGCGTCGCCCGATTCAACTCTCGAAAAACGTGTTGCCCTCGGCCACCGACAACCGCACTCACACCACCAGATTGCGGATCAATCGCAATAGAAGCACCTTGGGCATAAGTCGCATCACTATTACTGCGGGGAAAGAGCCAATCACGATCAAAACTAGTTTGCATCTTTTGTTGAATTGTCGGATCTAAACTAGTATAAATCTTGTAACCCTTATTCAAAATTTGATCTTCACTTAAATGATAACGACTTTCAGCTTCGGAAATTACCGCATCAAAATAAGACGGATAACGGTAACCATTCTGCTTTTGATAGCCATCCTGCAAACGTACCGCCGTTTTTTGTTCAGCTTTAGCTTGGGGCGTCGTTAACGAACGTGTCTGGACCATTAAATTCAAAATAAGATTGCGCCGTGATTTGGAATTATCAGGATGACGATAAGGATCATAAAAACTCGGATTCCGTAACATTGCCGCCAACGTGGCTGCCTGCGAGGGAGTCAAATCTTCCGCATTTTCTGCAAAATACTTTTTAGCTGCATCTTGAACGCCCCACACACCATTGCCAAAATAAGCATTATTCAGATACATTGACAAAATATCATGCTTACTGTAAACACGGTTGATTTCCACGGCTAAAAAGAATTCTTCCGCTTTGCGCGTGAAAGTTTGCTTTTGCGTTAACAAAGCATTCTTGGCCAACTGCTGTGTTAAAGTACTCCCACCACCCATAATTTGATGATAAAGCAACAAATTCAAGAAAGAGCGTGCGTAACCTTTCAAGCTAAAGCCATGGTTTGTCCAAAAAGTACGATCTTCAGTGGCAATTACCGCATTTTGCATATTTTTGGAAATCCGGTCTAAACTAACATATGTGCCTTTTTGAGAGTACAACGAACCCGCTTTTTGATTATTCTTGTCTATAATGGTGGTCGTTGTCTGCAATGAAGCCTTTAGATGATTTACGTTAGCTGTTTTGGCCTTAAACGTTAACACAGCACTAAAAACGAGAAAACAACTCAAAAAAATTAATAATAGCCAACGAAGGATGTGAAACCGTTTGGTAAAATAGTGAATAGCTTGCCAACTTTTTTGACAAAGTTTTTTGAACCAGGCAGCCCAATCAAATTGTTCATTATGTTTCATATATGTTCCTCAATAATAAATTTAAATTTCACCGTGGAGGGTTTAATTTGATCCTTGAACGACACTTAATTTTACAAAACATGCCCCAAGTAATGAATTTACGACAATTATTAACCAGCTGGTACTTACCTCGTAAATGGCAACACGAATTGCGCATTAATCGCTCAATTTTAGTGAACCGTCATTACCAATCATTCAATCAACTAGTCCATAACGGGGAGCAAATTGACTTGGCATTCGCGGCGCAAATTCATTCGCAAACTTATCAACCACATCGCCTTCCAAATTGTCCAATTATTTTTGAAAATCGTGATTTAATCATCGTCAACAAGCCCGCCGGCATCAAAACACACCCAAACCAACCGCATGAATCTCAAACTTTATTTAACCATTTAGCAGCGATTTTGCCAAGCGGACCACTTATGTTGCATCGCTTAGATAAAATGACCAGCGGTTTAATCATGGTTGGTAAGAATCCGCTGATTGTACCTATTATCGAACGTCAATTAGCCTTAAAACAACTCCAGCGAACTTATATAGCAGTGATTCCCTACCAAAAGCAAATGGACCCCCAGGGTACAATTGATTTCAACATCGGACGAGATCCAACAGATCAACGCAAACGTCAAATTGATCCAGCCGGAAAAAGTGCCATGACACATTATCAAATTATACAACACAACACTAGTTGGGCTTTAGTCAAATTACAATTAGAAACGGGACGCACACATCAATTACGTGTTCATCTGAAAGCTTTAGGAACACCAATTTTAGGTGACCCCTTGTACAGTTGCCAAACAGCCCCACGTTTATTTTTACACGCATATCAATTAACCTATCAACAACCTTTTACTTGGCAAATGCAAACTATCCAAACGACTATTCCGACTAGTTTCTTGGCACTGACACGTTAAAAAATTAAAAAGAGCTGAAAAATACTAGCTTTCAGCTCTTTTTATATCCGTTTTTACATTTCGTCAGGTGCTTGGACACCTAATAAAGCTAATGCTTCTGTCAACACAATTGCGACAGCTTGCACCAAATTCAACCGACTAGCTAATTGGTCATCTTCCACCAAAATCTTAGTATGTGCATAATAATGATTGAACGATTTAGCCAATTTTAAAGCATATTTAGCAATCAATGACGGTTCTTTTTGCCGCGCAGCTTGTTGAATAATTTCGGGAAAATGTGCCAAATTCATCACAATATTCCAAGCATTATCGTCTAGAGTTGCCGCATCAAACGCCGCGACCTGACCTTGATAATTAGCTTTGCGCAAAATACTCATCGCCCGTGCATGCGTGTATTGAACATACGGACCTGTTTCTCCTTCAAAACGCACTACTTCTTCTAACTGAAAATCAAAATTATCTGTCCGATTATTTTTTAAATCATGGAAAATCACCGCTCCAACGCCAACATCGTGAGCGACTTGCTCTTTATTTTTCAAATTTGGATTTTTCAAAGCAATTTGTTGCTGCGCCAATTCCACTGAATCGTGCAAAACATCTTCCAACAAAATCACACGACCCGCACGTGTGGATAATTTTTTACCACCCGAAGTGATTAAACCAAAACGAATATGCTCGATATCATTCGCCCAAGTATAACCTAACTTTGTTAACACAGCCTTCAGTTGCGCAAAATGCACACTTTGTTCGCTCCCCACAACATAAAAAGCCTTGTCAAAATCATATGTTTGCTTACGATAAATAGCCGCCGCCAAATCCCGGGTAATATACAAAGTGGCACCATCAGATTTTTTAATCATGGCTGGCGGCAATTGCTCCCCCAAATCCACAATTTTCGCACCTTGACTAGTTTCTAGCAAACCTTTGTCCGCTAACTCTTGAACCACCGCGTCCATTTTGTCATTGTAGAAAGCTTCACCTTTATAAGAATCAAAATTAATCCCCAACTCATCATACACTTTGGTAAAAGCTTTCAGTGACTCAGTTCGGAACCATTCCCACAAATGTGTTGCTTCGGAATCGCCATTTTCTAGTTTTTTGAACCATTCACGTGCTTCATCATCTAATTCTGGATGTTCCTTATCTAATTGATGAAATTTAACATAATATTTTTGTAAATTTGTGATCGGATCCGCTTTAACTTCGGCTTCGGAACCCCATTTTTTATAAGCAACCATCAATTTACCAAATTGTGTCCCCCAGTCGCCCAAATGATTGATCTTAACTGGTTGATAACCTAATTTGGCCAAAATATTTGCCAAAGAATTGCCAATCACTGTGGAACGCAAATGTCCCATCGACATCGGCTTAGCAATATTAGGTGATGACATATCCAAAACCATCGTTCGTCGTTGCCCTTGCGTCGTCGAACCGTAATCCTGTTGCTGCATTAAGATGGTTTGGATTGTTGTTTGAGCTACATCAAAACGCTGCAAAAAGAAGTTAATATAAGGTCCCTGAGCCTCTACCTTAGCAAAAGCACTAGCATCCAATTGCTCAACTAAATTTTGGGCAATTTGCACTGGTGCTTGATGCAATTGCTTCGCCAATTGAAAAGTTGGAAAGGCAAAATCGCCCATTTGCGAATTCTTAGGCACTTCAATCAAACTCAAAATTTGTTCAGCTGTCAAACCTAAATCCGTTAACACTGGTTGCAATGCTGTTTGTACGGCAACTTTTGCTTGTTGTATATCCATTAAATCCTCCACATTAAAAAAGTCCCTTCCATTGAAAATGAAAGAGACGAGTTAACCCGCGGTACCACTCTAATTGATTAGTAATCCACTTTTTAATTAATTTATTATGTTGCAAAGACACGACAGCATTTGATTATAGTTGCCTTTCACTACCAACAACCTCACTAAAATAATCAATCATGCTTTAACTCTATGCACCTGCTTATTCTAAGGTATTTAAAACATAATTTCAAGAAGTAGAGAAAAGAAGAAAGCCAAAAAGCCTTCTTCTATCTTCCATCAACTATTTAATTGTACAATTGCTTCTTGAATGGTCTTGCCTTGTCCACTTACATTTCTGTTTGGATCAACGGCAATGAACGTTTGTGAAGCTGTATCAAGTTGAATACGTAATTTATTCATGTTCATTACCTCCTTAAGAATAATTAAAGGAATTTTACTAGGTTATCCAGAAAATGTCAAGATAAAAATAACAATTATTAACCATATGTTCTTTCAATGTTTTACTATTACTAAATCTTTAAGGGTACAAAAACAGAAAGACCTTCACCGCTGATGACACAAAAGTTTTACTATTACTAAATCTTTAAGGGTACAAAAACTAACCTTGTAGCTATTATTGCTTCCCCCGGGTTTTACTATTACTAAATCTTTAAGGGTACAAAAACAGCATAAGCAAATACCACGCTAGGACTGGTGTTTTACTATTACTAAATCTTTAAGGGTACAAAAACCTTTAGCGACCGCATACTTAATTTATTTAGGTTTTACTATTACTAAATCTTTAAGGGTACAAAAACGAGATGCCTATGTCAGACAAACCAAATTACGTTTTACTATTACTAAATCTTTAAGGGTACAAAAACGAGATGCCTATGTCAGACAAACCAAATTACGTTTTACTATTACTAAATCTTTAAGGGTACAAAAACACCCGTACAACCCTATCAATTCATTTTTATGTTTTACTATTACTAAATCTTTAAGGGTACAAAAACCCTAAGGCTTCAGCGCTAACTGTAGGGTCGGTTTTACTATTACTAAATCTTTAAGGGTACAAAAACCTCAAATTTAAAAATTAATCTCTTTTTAAGAATGAAATTTCTGCACTCGTTAATGAAAAATCGTCAGAATTAAATGACGTCTCATATCCCGATAATTCATTCATTACTTTTAACAATATCAAATCCTGTGGAGCTAAGTCAACTTTTTTTGGATAACCTACTAATGGCAAAATATTTTGCAAAATTGACAGTAATCGACAATCTGTAATTTTCATTTCATTAGGATAATGCTGAGCCAAAGTTTCATGCAAAGTATCATAATTTGGCAGCTGCTCAGCCTGATCGTGTACTAATACAATATTTTCAATATCCTCTTGCGTCAGATTAACAGCTTTCAAATCGTTAGCAATATAAATAACTTTTAAATTCGTTGTTTGCGTAATTTCTTTTAATCCCTGAAGTAATTCGTGAATTTTTGATTGCGACAAATAACTTGGCAAATTGTACAAAATTAACCAACAATTATCAGAATTGTCTTGAGCAAACAATCGCAACAAATTAACATATTCATCTACTAATTCATCGGTACTCATCAATTCTAAAGGCGTCATCTGCTGATCTTCTTGATACCCCAGCGTTAGATGATCCTTTAATAACTGCAAATAATTCAAATCTTCCAAATCAACTTGCAAACTGTTGGCAAACGAATCAACATAATCCTGCAGCACAAATGTTAGTTGATATAACTCATTATTTAATCGTTCAATATGTTGGACAATATCTGGTTCATTGCTTTGTTGATTCAAAAAATTAAATAATAAAGAAGCTTTTTGATATTTTAATTGTTGATAAATCGCATTTCGACTATTGATAAAATAAAAATGATTATGAGCTGACACCAATTTTTCTTGATTCAAATAAATTTCAATGCCATTATCACCATAAATGTTAGCCAAATCTTCACGCACTTTTTGCTGATAATAATAAAAGCTCCGAAAAACTTGCCAAAGCAACTTTTTATTGGGACCCGTAAAGTACAAAAATTGATCCAAATCGACATCAATATACTTACCATCATGGTATTCTAATTTTAAATTCATATTTGCACCAACTTTTTACTGCCTACCAAAGCTTCTTGTTGACTCCGACTACCAACCAAAATTTTCATATCGTTAAATTGCTTTTCACTAACAGCCACAAGGCGAACTTCACCATGCATCGGTAAAAAAGTTTGAATTGCGTGTTCATATTTTTTACCAGCCGCGCGATTCGGCAGTGTCCGATAATAAACTGAATATTGCAACATTGTAAAACCATTTTTCAATAAAGCTTTGCGAAAAATCCGATATTGACGTTGGTCATTCTTTGTTTCCATGGGTAAGTCAAACATACATAATAAGCGCATATTTTGATATTTCACCTGATTCTCCTATATAAAATCTTGCAACTTAATTTCCAATAGTGCAGTCGGATCATTAGTTGTCATCGCAGTAATAAACGACTGAACAAATAATTGCATGACATGATCCATCGACATTTGCTGACGATTAATGATCATCGTTTGATTCATGAAGTCAATAAGTTTTATCCGAGCTTCATAACTTAAATAATCATCTTGCGCTAAAACTTGCTTATCAATCCAATAATCCATTAACGGTCGAAAAGGTTCCATCAGATCATCTGCTAAATTAAAACTGTTGAACTCATTGTGATGAAAAATACCTAGCATTGAATTCAAACCATCACCCACCACACAACGTGCTACGCAAGAACGTTCAATCGCATATCCAAAATTCATGGCATAATTGGCTAAAACTTCATCATCCCGCGTAAAAGAATTACCAAATAATGAGTCAAAATAAACCTTGGCAACATGTCCTTCACGATTAGTCAAATCCCCGTCAGTCAGTTCAACAATTAAATGTTCCATTATCTCTAAGCGTTCCTGTTCAATACCCTTATATCTAGCAAACGCCACCTGATTTTTCATTTTTTGACCAATCACTTGCCGCCACATGATCGCTTTTTGTTCCGTAGTCCACTGCGCTTGCTCAATCACCCTTTTAGCAGCATGATGATATTGCCCATATGGCAGATACATCCCGACTGGCAAGTACTTATCATCACAAATCACTAAACCAATATTATTATGACTCAAGCCCACCAACAGTTTCGTTGTAATTGTAGTACGATTTCCCTCTAAAATAATCATATTAATATCTGACAATGGAACGTAAACTTTTTTAGACAATTTAACAATTTCTACATTATCTAATTTAAGTCGTAATAGTTCGCCTTCTTTAATATGTACAATGCGCCACCCCATATTAAGCCTCCTTTATAAAGCGATTACAATAATTATCATAAAACGTTTACTAAAATAAGACAAGCACATAATTCAAGGCACAAAAAAACCGCCCGAAAGCGGTAAATACGGGATAAACCCTTATTTCTGTAGATCCTTAAAGACTTAGCAATAGTAAAACTAATGCCTGAACGTTCAAACATATAAGGCGTCCCTTACAAAAATTAATATAACATCTTAAATAAAATTAATCAAGAATATTTTTGGGAGCAGCTCCTTCCCGCGAAAGATAATATGGATTCCCCAATATATCTGTGTTAACTTTCCAAACTTTACATCCTTTTGGCGCGAAACGTTTGATAATTTGCTTACCTTTTTTGACATTGCCATAAATCGGCAAATTACGATCTTCAAGAACATCAAAAGATTCAATTAACTTAAATTCAGCGTAATTTCTATTGGAATTGTTGCGCGATCTAAACAATAATTCTATCTGCTCTCCTGTTTCAGGATCTTGAACTTTGATCCGGTCATTCTTGTAAAGTGAAAATACGAATTGTGTTTGTGGACTAATTTGTTCGTACTCTTTAATTTGTAAATATTTTCCTTTACGAATACCACGTTCACCGGCAATTTCATCTAAATCAGAATGCTTAATTCCCATAATCTGGTATTCATCAGTTTCTTGATTGTAATAAACATCTGTCCGCCAAGGATTGAGTGATTGTAAAATCACTTGTTTATTTTTAACATTTCTTGGTGTGACATCAATGTGAATGCCAACTTTTTTGTCATAATACTTTAACTGTTTAATTATCGGCCCATTATTATGCTTAGCATATTTAGTCAAATAACCGTGCTCACGCCGATACAGTTCAAAGGGACTAATTGGAACCATTTTGATTTGGCCAGATTGATCTGTTTTTTCAATTTTGTCACAATATTCATCCATAACAGCTTGTATTTTTTTGAAACTTTGCGGATCATTTTGTGCTATCAACAACTTAGTCGGATCTTTCTCACATATTTTTTTCAAAGCTTGATATCCGTCAACCGAATAAATATCCTTAATTTTTGCGATTATATATGGAGTTGTTTGCTTATCTTTGACTAATTGACCATCACGAACCGAATAAAGCGTATCATTACTAATTCGCCGATTCATTTTTTTATCCACTTGGCGAGAAAATTGCACACGATCTTCAATCTTGAATAAATCAGTCACAAAATGACTATACGGTAAATCTAACAAGTTTTTACTATATTCAGTATTAGTCAAAACTTCCACAGTTTCAATATCAATCAGATTCTCACTGACCTTAACTGGAAAAATACTCCCTCCATTTTTCCATAATTTTAAAAAGGGTGTCGCAGCAATAATTGAAGCATCAATTGCATGGTGATGATCCGTCTCACGAGATTTTGTTAAATGCCAATGTTTACGCATATTAGAAGTGAATTTTCCTCGAATCACGGTGACTTGCGTCTGACTTTGATTTTTATTAATTGCTTTTTCATTGAAAAATTCTTGTAAGCTATTCAACACAACGCGCGATGCATAACGTGTATCTACCAGATTGCGACTAATAAAGCGTTTTCGAACCTCAACATCACTAACATCACCCATAAATAAATAATTAGCTCGTTTCAACTTACCAATTTTCTTATCGGCCATAACTTGAGCTTTATACGTATCCCAGCCTTGACCCTTGCCCTCATTCAAAAATTCGTACGGTGTCTTTTTTTCTTTGCCCTGATTCATATCCTTGAAACAAAGTGTTTTGTTGTTCAAACTATCGTCAAAAGAAATCGACTGTGGAATAATATGATCAATTTCAAACTCTCCAGGCTTCGTGAGTAAATCATCAGGATCAATTTTTTTGCCACTATAAAAGCAACGACCATCCTGTTCGTACCAAAAACGAATCATATCATATAATTTAGTACCCTGTCGTCTGAAAGCTTGATCCACCGAGGCTTTGCTACCCACTGCTTCTATAAAACTTACTAAAGCTTTGTCTTTGGTTTTTTTATTTTCCTTTTGAAACTTTTCAATCTGCTTTTTTTTATCTTTTTCATTATCATCTCGCGGCATTTCTATCACAATATAATCTAAATGACCATATTTTTTGAGGACAGCGTTGGTAATTTTGAGCGCCTCACGAACTGCTTTAGCCGCCACTGGATTATAAATATCTTCCGTAATACGCTGATAAGGCAAATATTTATCATTTTGAAAACGATGCTGCTCTTTTTTGACTAAACCCATTTCATGTAATAAAGTCATTTGTTCCACTGAGCGTGCCAATAAATCAGGAATTAGTTGCCGCATAGTTTTGAGCGAAAACCGATGCCACTTATTATTCGTCGTAATCTTAAATGCTTCTTTATGGTCAATAATAATTTGAATCAAATCATCCGTTAACAAATCATACTTAGGTTGTAGGCGTTGTTGCAATTGCCGACGGATTTCTCCATCTTCAGTATTCAATGTCATAATAAAGCTTAGATCATCAATAAAATCAGCTGGCCAAGTCGTAATATCAATATTATCTTTCAGAAAATCTTTGTGCATCTTACGATAAATTGCTAAGGAATGTAAATCTGGTTTGTCCTTTTCATTCGTCCGATAACCACGAATATCACTATCCTCACATTTAGCAACCTGCTTAATTACCTTTATAGTCGCAATGTTGCCAGTTGCTGCCTTTAAACGGTCGATAACTTCTTGCTTACCTTCTTGTGGCATCTTGCCATCTTCATATGAAACAATTGTTAAATTATTCAAGTCATTTAAAACATTATAAATTTGTGCCGTATAAGAAGCCGCCGAAGCTCGCAACTCATCTGGATAAACATCATCATGACCAATTAATTCTTCAAATAAATTATCAACCGTCTCACCGTTTTCCTTGAAAACACCGTAATCAGTCCGTGATTTTTCGCTCCCGGGTCCCTTAAAATATTCACGTTTACGCTTTAAAATCGCGCAATATTTTGCTTCAAATTCATCCGTCAAAATTTCCGGATAAAACTGACGCTGCGTTGCAATAATTTTTTGGGCCTCGCTTAAAAAATCTGCCGTTGGAAACACATTGAGCAAAACTTGTTCTTGATCATCCTCATGATAATGAATTTGTGCTCGAACTTGGCCTAAATCTCGAAAACGTTTCAATTGAATTTGAGCGGGCGTTTGCTCTGTCAAATCTTTTTCGTTAACCTTTAAGCTTTGCGCATAATCACTAGAACTTTCCCAATCTTCCAGATCAAAACTAATTCCCCGATGCTTAACTAACTGATATAAGGCCGTGGCCAACTCTGTTTTGGTCAATTGTTCCGTCAATCCCTGAACGCGTAGCTCATATGGATTAGCATTCTGATCAAATGGTAAGTAATAAATATCTTCCAAATTTTGATTTGCTGGTAAATCAATCAAACCAAATTCAGCAAATAACTTGACAACATCAATCCGACGTTGACGCTTACGCCGCAATAAGCGACGATTGCCACGTTGACTTCGACGTGTCTCATTTTCTGCAGAAACGCTAGCATTAAATAAGCGCGAACCCAATTCCAAAACTTGGCCCGATTGGTGATCTAAAACACTAAAACCAACCGATGAAACACCAATATCTAACCCTAAGCTCAATCTTCGTGCCATACTAATCACCCGTTTTCAATAAACTACGCTTATTTTATCAAAAAAAGTTAGCCGATGGTTGGAAATATTTTAGTAAAATTAAAAAAGTTGAATTAACATAAAACTGTTAATCCAACTTAAACATTTTTCGCTAAAAACTACCATTATGCACTTCTGCCACGCTATCTGCTAACACAAAAGCCTCTCGATCAAGGTCAAAAATTAAATCCAGCAAAGTGGCGTAATTTTGTGTGTCCGTTACGATCATCAACATTTCTTTTTGCTTATTTGAATGACCACCCCGCACATCAAAGACAGTGCTACCAACCGCCAACTTTTCTTCCAAAGATTGTTGAATTGCTTCTTGATGATCCTCGCTCATCACGTAAACCACCAACTTCTTATCCAGACCAGTTTGAATATAATTCATCACGATCGTGGAAATACCAACTGATAGTATCGATAAGAAGAAATTTTCAAATCCTGACACAAAGATATTTCCAAGACAAACGATCCCATCAATCACAAACAAACTATTAGCGTTACGAATCCGAAAATACTTATTCAAAATCATTGGTGGCACTGTGGTCCCGCCAGATGAATAACCTGAACGATAAATAATTGATAAACCAACGCCAAACACGATACTACCGATAATATCAGACAATAGCGGATTTTTGATGATCATCAAATTGGGTGTCAAGGCTAAGAAAAGTGGCAAAATAATGCTCCCAAAAGTAATTTTGGCGGCTGCAACTTTATCCAAAAAAATCATGGTTAAAATCCACATCAAAACGTTAACCACCAATAATGTTGAGGACAAAGGAACCTGCCAAACTTCTTTGACTAAAATAGCAATACCCGTCGCCCCACCAGCAGCAATTTTGTGTGGGTCAAAAAACATAGCAACGCTCACGGCAATTAATTCCAAGCCAATCAAAACGCCTAAAATTCGGAGTGATTTTTTGAAGTACTTCTTTTTACTTATCATCATCATATTATTATGCCTGATAGAACATTAAATATCAAAAAAAGTTAACCATTTTTCACCAAAAGGTGTATAATGTTTAAATATATTGCGGATGTAGTTTAATGGTAAAACTTCAGCTTCCCAAGCTGGCGTCGCGAGTTCGATTCTCGTCATCCGCTTCGTAAGTCATCTTCTAGTTCAGAGGATGGCTATTTTTATTCCCATTGTTTCATAAATATTGGCAACGCTTGAACCAACTGACTTGGTAATACAACATATTGCTTTTGCGCCAACTCTTGGGCTAGATAACTATGCGCAAACACGGCTGCTAAAACAACTTCTGGTTGCCAACCGAATTGAGCTACAAAACCTGCCAAAATACCGGTCAAAGCATCACCCATCCCACCAGTTGCCATGGCCGGCGTTCCCAAAGTATTTTCAAAAATGGTCTCTGTTTGGCTAAAATAAATATGTGACGGCGCACCCTTTAAAACTAATGCCGCTCCAGCTGGCGTTAATAAATCTAATTGCCGCTGATTATTCTTGGACGTTTGTTGCGAAACTGCCAACTCACTGACATGTTGCCATTCACCAACATGTGGTGTCAAAATCAATTGCGCTTGCAATAATTTTAAGTTGACTTGGAAAGTTTTGATAATTCCAAACCCACTAGCGTCTAAAATTAAAGTTTGTTCTGGCTTCATCTGCTCAATTATTTTCTCCAACAATCGACTATTAACTTCATTAATTAGCAGTCCGGGACCAAATGCTACGACTTGTACTTGCTTTGCCAGCTCTAAAATTAATTTTGACTGCTTTAAATCTAAATTCATTACTTCAGGCAAACGTGTTTTAGAACTAGTAAAATTGATTGGATCCGTGGCTAACGTCACTAATCCCGCTCCTGAATACACCGCTGCTGACGAAGCTAACAACGCCGCACCGCCATATTGAGCACTGCCGGCAATCAGCAAACATTTGCCAAAAGTCCCCTTGTAAGAATTATTCGGTCTAACTTGAATCACCTGTTTTAATATTTCAGTCGTCAATTTTATCATTTTCTTCAAATTCCTAGTTACTTTTATCGTTAAGTTTGGTACAATAATTATTTGTAAAGCCGTTGTGGCGGAATTGGCAGACGCGCAGCGTTCAGGTCGCTGTATGGGTTTCCATGTGCAGGTTCGACTCCTGTCAACGGCATTCTAATACCTAACAAATCAACTTTTCAAAGCAATTTGTTCACCAAATGTTCACCATGACTTATTTGAAGACCACTGATTTCATTGTACCGAAGAAAAATTTAAACACAAGAATTATTAATACTGAATAAATTTGTTCAAAATGAACATTTTATCTAAAACTATGTATACCTCCCCTTGGGAGGCTTTTTACTATCCTTGAAATCCAGAACCCACCTGATATTTAACAGCAATATATTCATTAGTAGAAACTTTATAAGCTAATCCAACTTTAGGCAAATTATATAATTTATCTTCTGTAGCCCATTTTGTACCGGCTTTAAATTTACTATTAGTACCCGGAAGTTCTTTGCCCTTCTTGTCCACTGCATTGACACCATAACCAGCTGCATAATTTATCTGAACAATGTTTTTCAAAGTGGTACAGCGTTGTGGAATATAAATATCTTCGGCAACTTTGAACATCGGACGATTTAATTTATCACCGATAATTCCAAAAGATTTCCATGACGATCCGTGCGAACACCAAGTAGTATCCAATGGATCAGTTTTATTAAATAAAACAGTAGAAACACCATCCGAACCCACGTCAACAGTAATCACATTGTTAATAGTATCTGTTTGTTCAGCTATACCATTCGCCAAATCATGAGCTAACTGTTCTTGAGTGATACCGTGCTTACTAAAATAAGGATACGGATCAACATGATCGCCATCATAATTATTTGTCACCCATTGGTGGGATTTAATACCAGGTGTTCCTGCACCACCCGCATCCAAGGTCAAAGGAATGCCATACTGATTAGCCAAATCACGGGCTAAAGTTACATATGCTACATAATCTTTTTTAAATGTTTCTGGATCATTAGTTTCTGCCAATTCAATCTGTGCCGGGGCGTACGGATTAGCCGACAAAGCTCCCCACGATACATATCCCGGCTCACCAATCTGATAGACTTGACCGCCGCCACCCACAAAATGGGTAACGTAAGCATTGTTGTAGTTATTGCGCATATATTGCACTTCATGCAAAATAGCATTTGGATCATTACAATCGTTGGCATTACCCGATTCATGCAAAATAACATAATAATTTTGCGCGGTACGAGCATCCCCTTCATTATCTCCTAATACATAATCTTTATTGATTTGCATCTTTCGGCACACTCCCCTCATCTTTGGCACTTTCGTTTAGCTGGGCTGAACTGGGTTGCCATTGCACTGGTGTTTCTGGAGCATTATTAGTAGATTTATTAGTTTGATAAGCTTGAAATGGTGCCTTGAAGCCATCAAATAAACCTGCACTAAATCCACCAATTAATAAGCCTAAAATAATTAGTGACCAATAATGTGTATCGCCTTGACTTGCGCCCACTAATAAGGCAATTAAAACTCCTAATGCCATAGCTACCCACGGTAGCCAATGATTATTTAATTTGGTTTGCTTGATTGCTTGTGTCAGCATCAAACACAATGCTCCGATTAAAACTATTTCCATACTGCTACCTAAATTTAAACTATTTATCCAATCCATGTTTGCCTCTTTCATATTCAATAATTGTAAGTCGCTTATCCTGATCAACCTCTGATTCTTTACACTCGTCAATTTCTTCTTGTTGTTCATTCAGTTGTGCTTGGACATCACTAATCTGCTTTTGGACGTTAGAATAATCTGTTTTGTAATCCTGCTTGAAATTTTGAATCGTTTGACTTAGTTGATTCAGTGACCTTGTCAAGGGTGCAACAATTGATTTAGAAGCCATGCGGAAGATCCACATAATCAAGCCACATAATCCGGTTAGAATCGCTAAGATTGAAGCCCATTCATCCCAACTTAGACCTAAAAATACATGCAATATACATCACCACCTTAATTTTGTGTAAAAAAATAACCCAACTGATTGTTGAGTTAGTCTTTGTAATAGCTAGTGATTTCTAATTGGGGATTATAAATACAAAAATAGTGATATAAAATATGAGGGTTTTTATCATGTGGATTTTCATATTCCAAATCGCCCAGCCTGGGATCTAAATTTTGATATTTAATATAATCTTTGGTATTTTCCACATCATTACTATAAAGCATAAAATAATTATCAGTGGTTAATAATCTTCTATTTTTGGTAAGATCAACCTCAATTGAATCCGCATTCCCATTTTCATCAATTGATAAAGTTGTAACCTCTGGATAATCTAAAGAATCTTGACCATTAAAGTAGAGAGCATTTATTGGGACAATCTTTTTGGCGTAACGCCGCATCCAATCATAGTAAACAATTCCATATTTGTCAGTTAATCCAAAGCTATTGCATTTGCCTGTGAAAAGAACATTGCCTATAATATTTCCCATATTACTAATCCGAATTTTGGAAGCTTTAGGATGTACTTTCAAAGCATACGCAAATACCACGATAGGGCTGGTATTATTACTAATAAATTGAAAAAAGTTTTCAGATTGCTGATTATCACGAAAAGTTTTATAGATGTCAGAATTAGTAACTAACGGTTGTGGGGTAGTAGAATTTAATACTGGGAACAAATAGTTATAAGTATCCCAATTAGTAATCAAATTAATATTATTATCAAAACCATCAGAACCATTAATTATTTTAAATGTCTCTGTTTTAAAATTATCGTCCTTATCTGGCAATATAGGAAAACTAGGCAAAATTTTTAAATCAATATCACCAGTCGATTCAACTACTTTGGTTTTTGAATCACTAATTTGAAAATATGCATGCTTAGCATAACCCGAAAATTTTGTAACTTTAGATGTGAAAAGATAATTTACTAAACCTTGCTTAGCATTTGTAATTTGAACTTCTTCATTTAGAACAGCTGTGTGACCTTGAAGTTTGAGATTGAAAGTGATATTACAGTCTGTCAAATCATATGGAGTATCGTCATCAACTAGAATTTGAGCGCTAATCTGCGTACCAACATCGTTTTGGCGAATAACTATAGGATTGTTTTCACCGCTGTACTTATGTGACAAGTTAAAGTTAACACTAAATATTTTCGCCATATTATCACTCCTCATTTGGGTAAAACATAGCTAATCACCTCTATTTGAGACGGTAACCAAGTTAGCCCTTCGCTTATTGAATTTTGAGAAGGATTGTCTAGTCTAAAACCTTGTGATTCATTATATGAGGCATATTTTCGATTTTTTGTACCAATACTCGTTGCCAAAAGAAAATAGTTATCTAAAGTTAAAACATCTGGATTAATTGTTAAATCTATTGAGAAATTCATCACGTCACCATTTATATTCTTCTCAAGCATATTTATCCCTGGAATTTTAGTAGCGGAATCTATATCGTATATTTGAATGTAATGTAGATTGAAACCACCTGGATTAATTGAATTATCTTTTTTGGTAAATTTAACAATAGATCTAGTTTTCCCAAATGGAAGAATTGGATCAAAATTTTTGACCAAAATTTTGGTTGTATTTAACGGTATTTTAAAAGCAAAAATAATATAGCGACTACGTTCATTATTAATCTCATAAATGTTAACCCCTGGCTTAGGATTATTGAATTTATCATATAACTTTTGTGAAATTTCATCTGAGGGCCATTGTAAATACAACTCATCCTTATTAGCATAAACAAACCAACTTATACCAATCAAATTAGGATTGATAGCAAAATCCCCTTTGGTTTTATGCTTGAAATCGCTAACTTTGATAATGTAATCATCATCAGTAATCATCGCTGCTTCTAACACACGCAAATCCACTTGCCCAGTGGTTTCAATTACACTCGTTTTGGTATTTTCAATTCGAAAATAAGCATTTTCGGCATTCCCTGCGTACTTACTATCATCGGTTGTTAAAGAATAATTGATCTTCCCATCGACGGCATCAACAACTGTAGCTGGCTCCATGGTTACCGCTTCTCCGCCACAGATCCGTATATTAAAAGTAATCGTGCAATCAGTTAAATCATATGGAGTGCTATCATCAGTTAGAATTTGAGCACTAATTTGGGTACCAACATCGTTTTGACGAATAATCACGGGACTGTTTTCGCCAAAGTGTTGTTGTCCAACACTTAACTTCAAATTAAATACTTTGGACATTAATTACCTCCCGTCTCATCGCTGTCAAAATCTCCAGGATGTTTCAACTTTAGATCATTAATAACTTGGGCTTGTGCGTCGTTGTTTGATTCCAAGATTGAATTAGCTAATTCCAAATTAGCTACCTTAATCGCTAATTTGGTAGCAACTGCTTGATAATCCATCATTGACCTCCATCTAGTACAGCTTCAACACTCGCTTTAAATTCTTTAAAATCGGTATCCACCTGTTTTTTCTGTCCATCAATAACGGCGTCTACGGACTGCGTTATTGAATAGTGATTACTATCGGAATAAATCACAGCGCTAAAAGTTGCTAATCGATTTTTATTTTCATCTAAAGATTGTCCAGTTAAATTAATAATTTTTTCTTGTTTCCGTAACATGCAAATTTATCCTCCCTAATTTTCTGAAAATGCTATTTGGTGGTCGCCATAATAAAGATAATAACCATCCCAAGTTAATTGTTTTTGGCCGAGGTACATATGATCACTGACGCCTATGGCTTGAACTCCATTAATTTCACCCGTGACCGTTAACTCTGGAACAGAAATACCGTAACTAGTAATTCGTGTTCCACCTAATGCAATCGTAGTATTGCCGCTAATCGTGCCACCTTGAATCTTGACACCAGTAACCGTTCCACCGCTGATATTGGTACCGTAAATCGTCCCACCCGTAATATACGAACCATCAATTTTGGCAGCACTAATCTGACCACTTTTAAGCGTGCCACTATTAATGGTTAAACCAGTGATTTGATTGCCCGTAATGGCATCAGCGTATACTCGTCCATCGTTGGTAACTGCGGTTTTGACTAAACGATTGCCGTCGTAATATCCGAGGCCATTGGAGTTGAAAATTAACTGACCTTTACCGCTATCAAGTGACGTGCGGGCCACAATATTGTAAATATTGCCTCTAGTGGGTAGCATATTTTTACCTGTAAATATAATTTCACCAAGTTGATCTTGGCCTTGAATGTAATCACCAATATCTTGTTGCGCTTGATTAATTTGGTCGGTTAATTGCTGCTGCCATTGTTCAATTAATTTCTGAGCTTCTTGATCAGCCGCTTCCAGCTGTTGATTAATTGTGTCTTGAATCTCCTGATTTTGATCAATTTTATCCGTGGTATCTTGATTAATTTGGTCTTGATTCTGATTAATCTCGTCCTGGTCGTCTTTATTTTGGTCAATCGTATTACTCAAACCTTGATTAACATCATCTTGATTATCCTGTTGTTTCTTTTGTTTCAGCCACATATCATAAGCACGTTGACCTGCCGTTTTAACCACATAATCACCAAATTCCGCTACCGAACGCGTATTTGTGACTAAGTCAATTTTGAGTTTGAAAATTCGCGTTTTGTATTCAATCTGGTATTGGGGCATGATAATGGTGATTGCATCACCCAAACTAACGGTGCCAAGGTTAATTACATCACTGGTAAATTGCACTTTGGGGCGTGATATATCCTTCAAATCAAGATACGCTTGCCTAATTAAATCAGTTGTATCCTTAATACCGTCATAGTCCTTAATTAGCACTTTCGGACGCCCCGTTGGATAACCAAATTGAGCGGTGCGTTCGGGAATTTCCAAATAGAGTTGACCTTGTGGTTTATCCACGGGATCTCCCTTGGCTTTCGACCAGACTTCATCGGCAATATTAATCTTACGACTATATCCCCCGGTATCATTGCCGTCTTCATCTTGTTTGGCAATCCCGTCACCACGGGGGACGACGGCGGTATATAAATCAGTGGTAGAAGTTTCTTTGACCACTGACAACAGATTTGACCCATAGGCAAATCGCTTGCCACTATCTTTGCCCATGGAATTAAAGAAATCGACATAACGATGCGTGATTTGATTATTTTCAATCACATAACTAAAACCCACATCAACGTCAAACGTGTCAATTACATCTTTTAACGCCGCTAACCGACTGACAAAATAAAAATTAATCGTACCCACGGGGATTTCAGTGGGAATTGACCGAATCTCCCACCGACTGTCTTCAAAAATGGGGTGAATCACCTTAGCAAAGTCGTTCATCACAAACCGGCGGTCTTGAATAAAACCATCAGCATCTAATTCAAAATGAGCCTCGTCAATCCCACTAAAGGTAATCTGGTGGTCGTTATTGACTTTCCAACTGGTCAGCGCATAAATGTGATACTCACGGGTATCTTTAATTTCCACACCAACATATTTGGCGTCATCGAAATCTGCCATATAATCTTTAGCTAATAAAGTACCTTCTAATTGATCATTAGACCGTAATTCTTGAGTTTCAAACAACTCAATTAGGTCTTTGGGCGGGATTCGCTTAGTGACTTCTTCATTTTTATTTAAAAGTAACAGTGTTGTTCCCATTAAAGTAGCCATCTCCGATACTGAATAACTGCCGAACTACCATTTGTAATCTTAATCTGATCACCATTCTTAATTTTCAATTGCTCCAATTCACTAAATTGCACGATATCATTCAATATTAACTGACCATTAGCACTAACTTCACCAGTATTCGGGGCTAGAACCACATTTGTATGAGCCGTGTTTAACCCAAATGTTTGTTCACTAGTTACATTTTGAAACTGAAAGTTTGCTTTTGTGGAAGTAAAACTAATACTTTCAGGGACGACTGGATAAATCAGATAGTGGTCATTAATTGTTTGCCCATCACTTACCGTCAGTGACTTAACGTCACTAAACTTCCATGGAGACGGGCAATGGAGTGTGAAATCAGAAACCACTTCCGACTGCCCTCCCTCAGGGGTATCAACATCACTCAAACCACCGTAAAAAAAGTAATCAGCTTCATCTTTGAAATTAAAAGTTAAAGTCTGATTACTTAAAAAGTACATCAATTTATTATATTTTTGACGAAAATCATATGGTGTATCGCTATTAAGCAAGTATTTAATCTTGATATCTCGGCTTGGCCAAACTTGGTTAGTAACAATTGAGCCATCCATTCCGCTTGGTGTTTCTTCTGTTAATTTATAAGCAGTTAGCTCACGCCCCGTTACTTGTAGTGTTCTATAGCCTGGTATCAAGTCTTCTAAATAATCAAACTGCCCATATCGTTGAAAAGCCATCGCTTCAGCAGGTAAATTATCATTCAAACTATCATTTGAACTTAAATCTCTAAACTCATACATAACTGCCCTCCATTTATGCACCAAAACGACTTAACGACAAATTAATATCTTGTTGTTTTGAAATATCATCAACAAATGCACCATATGTCGTATCCCCTAGCTTCAAACTTAGTTGCATCGGTTGTCGATTGATATCAATTGATCCACTAACGAAATGGTCAATAGAATTATTAGCTGCTAAATTAGTATTGAAATCATTAATATTTTTTGAAAAATCAGTATTAGCTGCTTCAGCAATTTGCTTGGCCATGCCTGAAACATTGGTTTGAACTGACTTGAATGAGTCTACTAATCCATTATTCAAGCCATTCATAATCGCATTACCAGCGGGAATCAATAACTTACGGTCATATTGGATCGGTCCTTTATGCTTCCGAATCCAGTCGCCAATCCCACCAATAAAGTTTTTGACATCATTAAATGCATTTTTTAAGCCATTCAAAAAACCTTTAATAATTGATTTTCCAATGTCAAACAAATTGATATGCTTCATAGCATTAAACGCATTTTTGACTTGGTCGACAATCCAAGTGGCACCAGATTTCAGCCCATTCCAAGCTTTTTTGGCGCCACTTGTCATCGCATTCGCGATGTTAACAATTGTCGATTTAATTGCATTAAACCCATTTTTCCAAAGGGTTTTAATTGTATTTAAAAATGAATTAATGAAATTTTTAAGACCGTTCCAAATATTTTTACTTGCACTAACTGTACCTTTTTGAATACTAGTCAAACTAGATTTAATGCCATTCCAAATATTACTTCCAATAGTTTTAATGCCGGTCCATATGGCATTGATAAAACTTTTAAAACCTGTCCAAGCACTTTTGATAATATTGACCGTGGTTGTAACCAAACCAGTAATAACTGATTTAATACCATTCCAAATAGTATTTGCGGAATCTTTGATAGTGTTCCAAATTAACTGAACATCCGAACCCAATTGCTTAAAATTGCCGGTTACTAAATCAATAACAATTAATACTGGGCTCATCACGGCATCTTTGATTAATCCCCAAATACCTTTGGCAATATCAATAATCCCATTCCAAATTTGGGATAATCCACCACTAAACGTATTCCAAGCATTAGTAGCTACCGAAACTATTCCATTCCATAACCCACTAAAAAAGTTACTCAAACCATTCCAAATAGTAGTAGCAATCGCTACATCACCGTTCCAAATAGTTTGGAAAAATTGAGCTAAACCATTCCAAATAGTTTGAGCTACCGAAACTATCCCGTTCCACAGGTCACTAAAGAAAGAACCTAGCGCTCCAAATACCGTTTGAGCAGTTTGTACTAAAGTATTCCAAATTCCGGACAAAAACGTGGTAAAACTTTGCCAAATTTCTTGTCCAGTTTGGGTTTTCGTAAAAAAGGCAACCAAAGCAGCCACAACGGCTGCAATTGCGGTGACTATAATCATTAAGACATTCGCTTCTAGAATAGCATTGAATGCTACCCAAGCTGTTTTAATCGTGTCAATAGCACTTTTAACACCAACAATAGCAAGCTTAGCTTTATCAACACCTGTTTTTAATAACTCAAATCCTTTAGACAATGCTGTAACGCCTAAAATTGCTGAACCTCCTGCTAGTAAAGGTGTCATAACTTCAGGAATACTACTTACTTTTTTTATAAAATCAGTAATTCCACTAACTGCATTACCAATTACTTTTACAATGTCTCCTATTGCTGTTCCAAATATCGACCAAACGCCACTCAGTGCTTCAATACTGCCATTTATATTAATTAAATTGTTAATGTTATTTATTACATTTTTAATCACATCAACAACAGCACCAATTACTGATTTAATTGCGCCCCAAACAGATTGAATAGCGCCTGTATTGATAAATGCCGTCACCATTTTCGTAATGGCACCGACAACGTTTTGAATTACCCCAATGATTCCATTAAAAGCATTCTCAATGTTAGTTGCTGCCGTTTGAGCATCAATGGATTGTAAACTGCCGCCTAATTGATCTCTAATTGCGGAACCAATTTGTTCTAAATCACCTTTTAAATTGCTAATCAGCCCTTGAAAACTTTGTAATACAACAGGCATCGCTTGTCCAAAACCTTGTTGGAAGGCTGCAACGGTATTATCAACAGCCGTTTTAAATGGAGTAAAATTCTGATACAAACCAGCTAGCGCACCAACTACCAAGCCGATTGCCACAGTAGCTAAACCCCAAGGACTCACTAACCAATTGGCTGCATCAACTAAGGTGGACTTAATTCGATCGGCTGAGGTCAAAAAGCCACCCACAGCAGTCACAGCCGGCCCAATTACTGGTGCCAAACCAATGAAACCACGGGCTAATTGAGAAATTCCATCATTACTAGTTTGCATGTGCGTAAACATATTATCTAAGGCATTTACCACACCCGAAACCATCCCACTGGTTGAAGCCATTGCCGTATTTTGCAACCCTGTAAATGCATCTTTCATCTGGTCAATTCGAGACCCAAGGTTTTGTTGCATTTGCTGCGTTGAACTGTCTAAATAAGCACTTGCCGTTTGAAAAGATCCACCTGCATTATCTAGCGCCGAAGATAAAATATTCCAGTCGACATTACCATTTTTGGCCTCACCATTAACTGATTTTAACAAAGGCAACATTGCATTCATTCCAGCTGTCCCAAACATTGTTTTTAATGCTGCTGCTTTTTGAGATTCGCCCATACCGTCAGTGGCACTAGCTATTTCTTGCAAGATCTGTGGGAATGGTTTCATATTGCCTTGAGCATCAGTAAATGATAGCCCTAAAGCAGTCATTTCGCCTTTGGCAATTTTACTTGGTGCTTCCATTGCTGTTAATGCATGGTTCAAATCCATTGACGCTTGTGCTGCTGGAATACCACTGTTGGTTAATATCCCGACTGCGGTGGATAGCGTCTTCAAGTCCATACCCATATTAACCGCTGTTCCGCCGACATCGGCTAGAACTTGTTGCATGTCGCCAATCGTGGCATTGGACTTATTGGCGGTTTCTGCCAAAATAGCCGAATACATAGTGGCATTTTTCATACCACCACCCCAAAGGTTCATTGATTGTTGAACCACGCTAGCCGTACTACTTAAATCTTCACCAGTAGCAGCAGCAGCTTTAGCTATTGGCGGGAAGTCGTCTTTTAAATCCTTAACCGACGCCCCATTTTTAGCCATTTCAATCATGGCATCAGCTGCTTCCTGTGCACTAATTGGCAAGGTTTGACCTAATTTATTCGCTTCATCACTTAAAGCTTTAATATCTTTCGAAGAACCACCAGCAATCACAGCCGCTTGGTTGATTGACTTTTGAAAATCGCCAAAACCTTTAACTGAACTAGCAGCCATTGCCGTAATTGCTGCCCCAGCAACCGTCATAGATTTACCAATTCCGTTGGCACTTAATCCTGACTGTTTGGATAACTTATTCAAACTACCAACGGCGCTATTAACAGTGGAATTGAATCCTGAATCAACAGCGCTCAACACAGCTTTGACGCTATACGTTTCGGGCATTTAGTTTCCTCCTTTCCTTAATTTTTTGGTATTCTTCATATCGCTTAGCAATTATTTGGTTCCTCGATAGCTGTGGTTCTTGATAACTAACGTTGCACTCCTCAAATTCAGCCCGCACTTTCTTAATTTCTTTTTGAGCATCAAAAAATTGCGTAAATTTCTTAAATTTGGGTTTAGGATTCTTAGAAGAACCTGTAGTAGCTTGCACTCCTTGATTAAGCCAAGCTTGCATGGCTAATTGCTCTTGTTGCTTGATTTGCTTAATTTGATAGGCTTCCATGTAGATTTGATACTCCACGTAAGTCATCTCTTCAGATTGTTTCAAGTTAGAAAAACCTAGATACGCTAATGAATTTAAAATAATCTCGTGGTATGTTACCTCACTATTTTTGAATTCAGTAGGATCTAGGGTTGAGCGTTTTTTAAGGCTACTTTTAAAGCATTAGCTTCATTCATTTCGGCATTGACATCATCAAATAATTTTCCTAGCTCTTTACCACTGGTAATTGAATCAATAAAATCATCCACTGCTTCATGACTAACCCGGGGACTATTCTTAAACGTTGCACAATAAATGACGTCAGACAAAATTGCAGGATCATAGGTTTTCAGTGCTGGAATGGCACGAGTTAAGCCCATCCCGAAACTAAAGTTTTGCATATTCATGCCCGCCACTTGATCCAATTCACGCACAAAACGAACACCAAAGTTTAATTCCTGTTCTTGATTATTAATTTTTAGTTTCATAATTTATTTTCTCCTTTAAATTTTAACTATTAAAAAGCCGCCCAATTAGGACGGTTCAACGACATTATTTAAAGACTGATTATCAACACTTTTCGGCGCAGTAGATGGGATGTAAATTCCTTCATCCGTTTTTGCCCAATCAGTACCTCCATTAGTCTCAATACCATTGTTATCTGTGACTTTATCTAAACCACGGAAAATATAATCAATTTCTTCCTTTTGGTCAGCACTCAAAGCTAACCATCCACGCTTCGGAACTCCATTAATCGCAAAGGATACATCACGTTCAGAAATATCGTCCGCATCATTGGAATTATCGTCTTCACTAACGGTGCCTTGCATATACCACGCATAGAATTTTCCTTCAGCATTGGTTCGGCTGCGGTGAACCGCCCACAGTTCCATCACCTTATTATTTAATAACGCGTCATACATTTGATCCGCAATCACAGATGTGTTGTTGATGAAGTCAACTTCCACATCAGTTTCCAAAGAGGAACTAGTTTGAAATGCACCATCTTTGGTAGTAGTTGAATCACTATCTCGTTGTGGATCAAATTCAAAGGACGTTTGTCCTGGAATTAATGACGCAGATTCGGTCGCCGCATTTTCTAACAGGCGCGCATATGCAACCACGTCTCCACCTTGCATCTGTAATACTTGATTATTAGCCATCTAAATCACTCCTAAAATTTGTAATCTTAAATTTAACATTCCTCGCACTAAAACAGTGTTGGGCACACTAGTGTCAACTCTGATTTGCTTGGATTGATCTTGAACTTTTCCATAAAATACATAATTTAAGCCATCAATTCGACCAATCGCGGCATGAAAAAAGCGGTCGACCATAGTTGACACAGTCAATCGCTGTTTTTGATTCCCCCAAACATCAATATCTATTACTACTGAACCATTAAGCGCTGTTTTACTACCACCGCTTACTCCTTGTACATTACCCACATAAACAAATGGATATGGTGCGTTATTTTCCTTAGCAGGCAAGTAATCATACGTTTTGTACTGATTTTTCAATGAAAAACTATAAAAATAATCAAAAATATCTTGTTCCGGTGATTTTTGCACCATTTAACCACCTACTTTACTAATTTCTGCAAATCACTAATAAATATCGGGCGTTGTTTTTCGAAAGCAGGTTTAACAACCGGTTCAGCTTGCATGAATCTAGTCCCATATTCAGTATATGGATTATAACTTTGCACAATCCCAGCTTCACCAATGAATTTGTTTGGAAAATCAAAGGTAGTTGTCCGCTTGGTTGTTTGTGTTGAGTATCCTTTAACGTAGGCGGTTGAGGTTTCTTCCATGATTTTTTGCTGTAATTCTAAAGTGTTGGTTTTAATTGCTAAACGCACACCTTCTTTATCCTGCATTTTCGTTAATTTACGTGATAATTCCTTATCACCCGAAATACTAAATTTCACTTTAACCATTGATTCGCCCCACAATCAGACTACTTGAACCATTCAATGTATTAGTTTGAGTAGTCAATTGATATTTAATATCATTAATTACACAATATGACCAATCAAAGTCAACAGGCTTAAAGGCTCGAACAACCTTTTTAACATCCAAAATATCACCGAACAATTGTTTTGCACGATCAATACTTAAATCCGTTACATTTGCTGGTAAAGTTGCAACTAAGTTTTCACCATCATCATATTCTCCAGTAATAGGGTTATAGCCACCGCTATCACTATTTTCAATATAAAATTTCACATCATTTGTTTTGCGCATATGGATTTACAAATTTGATTACACTTGGCTTACTATTTGAATCAGCAATCTGATTAATCTCTTTGCTAAATTCGGCAAAGTCATTATCGCTAAATGTAATCGACTCTCCTTCCTGGGAATAGGAACTCATACCCTCATTTTTCAAACGATTAAACCTTTTGATTGACACTTCCACGATAATGTAATTCAGACTAACATCAATAACCGCTAAACCTGTTAAGGTTTGAAGCCGTTGAGTCGTCATATCCACAATATCGCTTAATAGCTCATCACTGGAATCATTATCAATAAACAATAATCGCTTAATTCGACTTAAAATCTCACTCATTCAAACCCTCACTAGGATTTCTTGGTGCTACCACCAATAGTTCCCACAACCACTTTGGTATCATCAAACAAATATGGTGCATAATGCTCGGTGGCATAAATCTCAGTTGACGCTGTTCCTGCAACCCGTTGAGTTTCAACAGTTGCCGTTTTCTTCATCACCAATTTCAAAGCACCCGGCTTAACAAATAAGGCATCAGTGTCAGCTAATTTGCGAGAACGAATAATTTGCACACCTAAAATATCCGCATATGTCCCATTAATTAATTCATTAGCACCAACATCAGAACCAATTTTTTGCTTAACGGCATCCATCCGCAAAGCACTAGCGGTCTTGGGTGACACAATTAAAACTACTTGCGCCGTATCTTCATCATTAAAAATATCCAGTGCTGTTTGAATTCCATCAACAGTGGATGCCATAGATACAGTTTGAGTACCACCTTTGACGGCGGCTAATAAATCATTATCAACTTTGTTGGCTAATGCTAAGCCTAATTGATTGGTGGACTCTTTGACGGGGTCGCCATAACCACTAATGCTAGCCTCATCAGTGATTGACGTACCTAAACCAGCCTTTTTAACCGTCACTGCTTTTTTTGTCGTGCCCAATTTGGCTACAGGAATTGGTTGACCTTCAGGCACATCTTGGGCATCACCTAAATACCCAAAAGCCGGCATGATTAAGGTATCACCCGGTGTTCCAGTTAATGTGTTGTCAATTGTTGCTAAAGGTGTGAATCGCAATGCTTTTTTCAGCGTATAAGACACAATTGGTGCTAAAACTTCTGGGTTAATTAAATCTTGTAACATGGTTTGATCTGCCATATTTAAATTCCTCCTACAATATTATTGAACGCCTCTGGATTGTCTTTAAATAACTCCGCACGTTCTCTACTTGACATTTGATTGAATTGTTCTGCCGTCACATCAACTTTGTTGTTACCCGCTCCTTTAGGTGTCTTGCCTTTTAACAATTCATCTTTGATTGATTTCGACTGTCGTTCATACATTGATTGCACAACTTTGATATTCGTACCAGTGGTATCTTCATCCGCGCCAACAACCAGTTCTAATTCATCATCAGTCAAATCAATGTTTGATTCTTTTAATGCAGCCCTTGCTTGACTTAACAAGTTAATATGCATCAATTGAGCTTCAGCCTTGTCCTTATCAGCCTTGACTTGCTCTAATTCAGCATCTCGCTTTTGATCTGCTGTCATCTTGGCTTCTTTTTTCGCCTGCTCAATAACGTCAGCCTTGGCTTTTTCAATTGCTGTATTTTGTTCTTTTTCAGCTTCCTCCTTTGCCCGTGCTAAACGTTTTTGCACAATTTGGTTAACATCTTCGTCGGTGTATCGTTTTGTTTGTTGTTCTTCTTGATTTTCTTCAGCCATATTAATAGCTCCTTTCCATAACTTTTTAAGTGATTAATGCTTGCACTTTCCATAGCTTTTTTTGACATCAATGCTTGGTCATTTTTAGGCATAATAAAAACGCCTTAATTTTCGATTTAAGGCGTTTTATTAAATTACATATAATTAGTCACAACTACTAACAGAATTGAAGTAGTCTATCACAAACATAACGCTATGCCTATTCCTGTTTCTTTGGTAACTCGTTACCATTTTCATCCAGGCCATATGCTTTTTGAAACTTTTTCATGAATTCATCATGTTTTTTTTGCTGTTCAATTGTTGGTTTAAAATCAGAATCAAAAACAAATTCTTTAGGTGATCCTTGCCACCTGTCAGCGTCATAGTTTTTTTTATTTTTGTTAGTCATTAAATAACTAATCCTCCTCAACAACAATTATCGGCTTTCCATGGGCATCCAAATACATTTCAACAAGTTTAAAATGAGTATTACGTTTAAATAATACCTCATTTTCTAAATCATAGCCTACTAAGTCACGACCTGAATGTGAATGTAAAATAATCATTCGCATCATATCATCTTCATCATAAATTGTTTTAGCAGCAGATGTATAAGCTGGAACCGTATAACCTTTATTATCATACATTTTGTTCAACAAATCATTCAATTCTTTGTGTGAATTAAATCTTGTAAATGATCGTTGCAACTTTTTATTTGAACCATCAAAGACTGGTAGCTTATCCAATGCTTTATCCAAACCATTTTTTATTTTTTCTTGTTGAGATGTTAATTTGATACCATTGCGTAAATTATAGTTCAAATCGTAAGAATCAAAACTCTTATAACTGCGCAATGCCCATAATTCGTCATCAGCTAAATCTTGTGGATTGAGTCTCTTCTTTGCTAGATAATTTTCAAACTCACTTCGTGCATCACCAGCCTTTGAACATCGGCAATTTGGGTGAATTGGAATATCTGGAACATCTTGAATCGGATAAATACCCTCATCTGCATCAGCTATCTCTCGACAAGTTCGACAAGCACTAGGCTCAGCAATCCATTTTACATAGCGAACACCATACTTATTAAAACTAGTCATCTGGGCTTGGTCTTGTACGCGTGCCATTTCAGTTCGTGCTAACCGTTGCGCGACATATGTTTTATTTTTAATATCATCACTAATTAACGGCATTAAATCATGCTGTAATTTATCAGGATTCAAACCTTGCGTCAGTGCATTAGTCAAATCGATCCCAATGGTGGCTTGCAATGCGCTTATAGAATTCCATAACCGTTCCGACCATTGTGCGTTCTGGAATGACGCATCAACTACAGATTCAGCATTAGCTTTAAGTTTGGCATCTGAATTCTTGTAATCACCAAAGATACCGGTTTGGCGCTTAATTTCTTTTAAATATGAATCAGTTAGCTTATTTTTAAGTGATTTCTCAACCTTAGCACCATTTTCCACTAAGATCTGCCCAATCTGAGATTTAATCATCTCCAAACGATTAATTCGCATAGTTGCGTTATAAAGCTTCATTTGCTGATTAGCATAATCACTGAAATCTTTGTTAGGTACCATTTGCGCAGCTTCTTGAGCTAACTTTTCAATATCAGCATTAGAAATCTGCTTCATGGCTTCATTCAAACTAAGATTTTCGGCTTTAGAATAGTTCAAATAGAATTGATTAATCTTATTTTGAATATCTTTGAGCGCTTGGTTATAGTATTTTTCTAACTCTTTATCAAATTTCTGATCTTGTTTAATATTGGAATTAATCCAGTCTTTCTCACGCTTCTCCCAATAGTCCTTGGTCATTGTTCACCATCTTCATCTGAATCGTCAGATTTTTCAGAATCAGACCCTGCAAACTGCTTTTGATTGACCACAGCACGTTTCACTTTTTCATCTTGCTCATCCGCAATCTTTTTAAGTTCAGCTTTCGGATCAGGTACAAATGATAGCGTAGATAACAATGTTTCTTGACTAACTATGCCATTCAACTTGTTAGCTGTATCGGCTTCTTCAGAATTGTTGTTTGGAAGATTGCGTACAAAATGAAACTCTAAATCGTTGCCTAAGTTATCAGCATTAAGTCCAAAACTAACGGTTTTAGCCACTAAATTAAACACTTTTCGCAACTGCTTAGTAAACTTACGTTCTTTATTCGAAGTCAAATTGCGCATTGACAATAACTTATATTCCAATGATCGCCCACTAGTAGCATTGCCAAACACCTCATCATTAATATTTGCTACCATTGAAATCTGAAATATCAAATTGGTTATTCGGTCAATTAAATGTTCTTGGGTTGCGTCAGCATTGGGCTTTTCTAAGAATTTGGCATCAATATCAGCACTAGAATCTTGAGCAATCGCTTGAATCAACCTGCTATCTTTGATAGCCAGTTGGTCTCCATCATCAAGTTGAAATCCCTTTAAAAATAAATATGCATCAGCAAAGTAATCAACATCATCCGCTTTATTGCTCAAAGTTTTATTTAATGCATCAATTAAAGTTTTAACACCGTCCGTAATTCCTGTGCGTTCTTCGTTGTCATAGAACTCAATTGCTGGAACCCCTTGAAATAATAATGATTGCTCATTAACTACTGTTGCATTACTAAACTGAACTAATTGATTTGCTAAATAAACAGTCCCGTTAATACTCAAATCCGTACCAACAGCATATTGAACAAATGCTAAAGGCTCATGAGCCACCGAATCGTCATAAATAAGAAATCCCGAATAAGGTGGTACCACAGTTACTTTGGTTTCTGAATTCTCATTTGTATAAATCAATAAATAGGTTTTGCCATACAACGAAGATTGTTTGGATACTTCACTCAATTCGTCTGTAAAATCTGATTCATTCAACCAATCCTGCAATGCCTGGTTAATTGAGTCATCATCAATCTTAATAGTGGGCGGAATTCCTACAAAAAAACCATTCAGCGTATCGACAAGATATTTACTCATGTTGACAACTAAATGGTTATGGTAATCATCAATTCGATTGCTATTCTTGGGATGTGCTAAATAGTAATCCAGCTTTTCTTTAAACACAGGTGCGTCATTAGCACGATGATAGTCAATGAATTCTTTAATATCATCTTGTGTTAAATCTTGGTCCCTTGGAAATAAATAATTCCCGTTATAGTCAATTGACCCTTTAGTTAACATCCTCAACCTCCTTAAAATAAAATATTTTTACTTAATTTAATCTTTGGTGAACCTTTTCCATTGATTTCTTCCACAGCATATCGCGTGGCATCAATCACGTGGTTATAACTATCAATGGGCTTATTGATATATTCACCTGATTTTTTATCTTTCTGATAAGTGTAATTTTCCAGTTCTTCAATCATCTTCACGCAACGATCATCAATCACTAATTTAAATTGCTGTAAAAATGAAATACCTTGAATAATGGAATCAGGACCCTTTTTAGCTGGTCGAATGCGATAGATTCCATCTCTGCGCATTTCTTCAATGGATTTCTTTTCAGCAGCATCGGCAGTAATTACTTCTTTTTCGTAACCTAAATCCTTAATAACCTCAGCTAGTTCACTATTGATTAAACCTTTCTGGGTGTACTCTTCAATCGCGTATAAAACTTTATTCGGTACATCAACTTTCACATGAATAAAAGCACTCGGGTCATTGACATACCCAAAGTCCAAACCGAACATGGAAGGCAAATCCTTTAACTCATCTGAATTAGGATTCAATCTTTTAGTTTCAAAACTAGGAAACACCAGTTTATCCAACGTGGCAAAGTCACCCAAGGCATAAATCTTGTAATACGCTGGATCCGTATTTTTTAAATTTTCAATAATCTCACGATTATCTGCGTCCAAAAAGCGGTTATCCGTATACGTTGATTGATAAATAGCTATCTTATCAGGATCGTTCAATTGCCCATCGAAGAATTGCTTATACACCCAATTCAACTTAGACACCGGATTAAACATCAAATAAATCTGCCGCTGCTTGTGTTTAGGTTCCCTAAGCCGCAAGGTCAGCTGCGTGTAATCCTCCAAATTAAATTCCGTGGCTTCTTCCATAACCACATCACTTAAGCCTTTAATAGACTTGATTTTTTCAGGATCATCCATGCCCTTGAATAAAAAAACACCGCCGTTTGGCAGTGTAATCGTGAAGTCAGTTTTGTTCACTTTACATAAATCCAGTAATTTAAATGTTTTGAGGCAATCCAATACATCAGTAAAGATGGAATCTTTAATAGAACGTCCTACTTTTCTGGTAAACAAGATTTTGCGTGGATACTTCCAGTTCTTAAGTGCTTTGATTACGACTTTTTGCACTACACCATGACTTTTACCACTAGACGCTCCACCGTACCAAATCTCCGTAAAGTGTTCATAATCATTCAGTTTCTCCCAAACTTGTCGATTGAATACGTGACTTGGGTGCGGGAACTTAATATTAATCGTTGGCATCATATTCACCATCACTATCAATGCTAATATTCAAGTCACCATCAATTTGCTTGCGGTCGGTGAACATTGACTTCGTTTTACCTAACAATTCAGCAGCTTTCAACCGATCCTTACCACCTAACTCAACATTTGAGAACAGCCCCTTGGCTGTCGCCACCGTTTCCGTTTCATCTCCGCGCAATACTGAAGTTAAGAACTCTTGAATTTCTTTAGCATCTGCAATTTTGGCAGAATGAATTAAATTTAGTTGTTTATCAATATATTCTTTGATGTAAGGTTTATTTAAGTTTTCATTAGCAATAACTCCTGCTGTTTTTTTGCTATAGCCAGCTTCAAGCGCAGCTTGTGTTGCATTACCTGTTTTAATATATTCATCAGCAAATCGTTGTTGTTTAGCTGTTAATTTCTTTTTCAATTAATCATCAACTCACATCCTTAAATTTCAGAATATCTATTGCACTTTGTTTATCAATTACGTAACTCAATCGTCCACCATTTAATACCAAGTTATAATATTCGTCATCATTCTGATAAATTTCATCAATCAGCGCCACTTGTGTCACATCAATCCAGGCTTTTAAAGCACTATCTTTATCAATAAAATCTAAATCCTCATCATAATCATAAGTAAAAATGCTAATCATATTTTCTCCAAATAAAAAAGCCAGTCACAATTGACTAGCTCTTTGATTAATTTTTGATATTACTAATTTAACACCGTGCAAGCGGGCAAACAATGAACAAATAGGGAACACTTAGGGAACAAATAGGGAACTAATTATTTATTCGGCAAGATTTCACGCCACGAGTGTAAAGTTGCGTCACATAGCGGTAGCTGTAACTCGTTTCAAGTGATATTTCATATAATCCTAGCCGTTCAATAAAATACATATCCAGCACTTCAGCCTGTTTGGAATTGATTAACTGATCAAAGATATTCTCTAACTGACCTCTCAATTTGCGGGCATCTTGTAAATGCTCATTGATTCGTCGATTAGTTGCATCAATCTGCGCCACAGTATCTTCCAAGCTCAAAGCAATTCCACCTTTAGGCATCCCCGTAATTTTAGAATTACCTAACGCAAATTTTCTCTCATCAAGTCGAGCTAATTTAGTTTCAAGTCGATCAACTTTCGACATAATAATTCGATATTGATTTAAAAATCGTTTGTTAATTTTAAACAATTCGTCGCTCACCTAATTCAACTCCTATTTGTTCAATTTGCTTGAAAATAACAGAATCACAAAAACTTTCTTAAGTTCTATATATACTAATATTTACTATCACATAATGCCCTATATACTCTATATATTATTTCTTATAAAAGTAAAGAATAATAGTGTGATTGTGTTATAAAATTTTGAGATTCCGTGCGCCCCAAGGGGTTTACCGTGAACAAAATCTGCACAGAATCTGCACAAAATCACAAAAACTATTTGTGAATTATATAACGCATCACCGCCGATTTAACAAAAACTAATGTCAAACATAGATTCTGTTATGTTTTTGTTATAGATTCTGTTATTTTTAAATACTTTCTACTTTCTTCCTATTTAAATAGTGGCGTAAAAATTACCTCAATATTCCACGTCAAACTATCCACTAGCGCCGACTACTTTCCACTGATCAGTCTCATCTCGATTATTTAAAACTGCAGCTCGTTTTTTAGCTGCTTTCAAATTAAGATATAATTTTTTATCTTCGTCAAAAATAAATTTTCCATGCGTCCTCATTGCCTTGAAACAAACCACGGGATCTTTCGTATTCACAATCATTCCAAATCCTCCTGTTTAAACCTATTTAATAATTAGTATCAAGGGCACAATAACGCATAACCCCAGCATAATTCCTATAACGTAGGTTTCTAGCACTACGAAACCTGCCGTTTTATAAACTTGTATACCAAAGAAAACTATTGTTGAAAGTTCTATGACTAATAGAAATATGCCAATGTATAACGTCATTAATTCACTGATATTCACTTCCTAATCCTCCAACAAAGTATCAGTCCATCCAGTAGTTTTAATTATATTTAAATTGTTTGAACATAATTTTCGTCATAATCGCTCCCCTCTGAATCTGCCATCCGAGGTTCGAAGTCTTTCCAAACATGTCTTTCAATATCAGAATAATCACATCAAAATATGGTATTAAATTGTATTGAAATTTGTATTTATATGAATCTATCAGCACAAATTTGTGTGTTTCTCATTGCTCACGACCTCCTATTTAAATCCAATCATTAACAGTTTTATTAATATAATTACCCCTACTACGGTTATAATTGCATCAATATATTTTTCGAAACAGTAAGCACTCACTTTATAAATGAAACAACTTAACGAAATGAATTTTAAAATTGCTAATAGCAAAAAACAATAGAAGTGTTCCTATTAGCATTACACTACAAATATTCATTATCAATCCTCAACTTCAATAACACTACCCATAGTTTCTATTACTTTCTTTCGGTCTTTATCAGTTAAATGTACTGCTTGTCCCTTAGCTGGATCATCTCCAACTAAATAGGCAGCTCCAGTCCCACCGCTCAAAGCCTTAATATAGTTTATGTTAACGTAATCGCCATTCTCTAATTTAACTAACTTGGGTTCCATTGTTTATTTCTCCTTAAATAAATTTATTCCCCATTTAATAATTACTTCTTCAGTAAATTGTCTGATAGCCACTCTAACTTCTTCTGTACTGTCACCGTAATTCATTTACACTTACCACCAAATTTAAATTTGTCAATTCATTTGCTAATTCGGCACCTTGCGTTTGAATGTGCTCTAAATCCTATTAAATTAGGAATTAATCGTTTACGAATCGTTCATTTGATCATTTGAGAATTGTACATCGGGATAATTTGATTTAAAAAATACTAACCATCTGGTCTTACCACGTTTATCACCAAATAGCGGTTTGAAATCAATTGATTTCAGTACTTTAGTCACGGGTATCTGCTCATCAGACCACTTAAATATCAATGTTCCCCCAGCTCTTAATACTCGCATAGCTTCGTTGAAACCTTGAACTATATCACTTGACCATGTTTTATTTAATACTCCATATTTCTTGGCCAACCAACTGTTTTTTCCAGCGCTGATTAAATGAGGTGGATCAAACACTACTAAATCAAAGCTATTGTTTTCAAAAGGTAAGTCTCTGAAATCACATATCACGTCAGGGTCTACTTTGATAGTTCGCTCACGTTGGCCATAATTCGTTGGATAAGTGCCCAAATCAAAAGTACCTTGCCGAATGTCGCAAAAAGTAACATCTGGATGATTTGGTTGGTAATAGAACATTCGACCACCACAACACATATCTAAAACTTTAGACAATTACTTTCTCCTTTTTCAAAATTTCAGATAATAACAATTCTTTAGGAATATTTAGTGATATTTTCTGACAAGGACAAATCAGCCAACCATGAAGTAATTTGCCACTACGTTTCATATAATTAACCAGTGAGACTGAAGCTTTTAAGAAATCACTAATTTCGTATAAAGTTCTTGCATAATACACTTTCTCACCCTTGATTAATTCATGCGTGTAAAGGTGTGGTACTTCAACTCCAGCAGCTCTATAAATATTACCTAATGTGTTTCCTGCTACATCGAAGTGGAAACCTGCCTCTTTAAGCGTCTGATTAGTTTCCATCAAATATCTATTAATTTCAGCTAAGCTTGGATTTGTGGATTCTTCGGTGTCCAAATTATCCCGAATTACAATTAATCTTTCGTCATCAGCTGGAACTTTGGCTACTGATCCGTATTCATACTCAAGGTCTTGAATCAATGGTAGAACTGTCGTTAGGCTGCTCATCAATCTCCGCCACCTCCCGTAACTCTCGAATTCCATTTACAATTGCCTCATCAATACTTATTTGACCATCCCAATACTCATCAAATAACTCTGAAGTCCGTGTTATTGCATCTTCTTTTAAATTAACGGGGTCAATCTTGACCCGTTGCGTTTTCCAATCATAATGTTTTCTCATTGTTAAACCCTCCTATAAAGCCACTACAAAATATCGTTTTCGATCCGACCTTTGTTTTTGCTTACTATCTAAATCAAATTTCTCAATCAATTCTTTGTTGAATATTTTCTTGCCCGTAATATTATTTGATTTAATTCCAGACTCTTTACACCAACTGGTGAATTCTGAATATAAATCCGCCGATGGTTTGCTGAGTACATATTCCAAATTAACTTCTTGATCATCAGCCCAACTTAGTACTGTTGAATTATCCGTTTTGTAGTCATTCATCATGTCAATTACTCTATTCGGTTGTGCAAACTCACCAGTGTTAATCAATCGCTTGACTCCGCTCAAAGCAAGGTTTAATAAATAACTCATCGCGTTATCGGTCGTTAATTTATCTTCGATATTTGGATCGAAATCAGCATCATCAGCACTAAACTTGGCGTTAAAGGGTATGAACATCAGTCGACTGTAAAATCCATCTGTCTTGTCGTAACTCCGCGGGATTGTATTTGCTGAAAAAATCATCTTGGCATAAGGTTCTAATTCAAAAGGTCGCTCACCTTTGCGCTCAACCATAATCGAATCACCGGTAAATATTTTCTTAATCGTCCCGGTTTCTTTCAGCGGTAGATTATTAATATCATCCCCGATGTTTGCCAATTTGTGTTCCAATTCTGCGGTAGCAAATCGATCAGTTAGTTTATCTAAACCAATTGTTGAATAATTGCGTCGACCCAAGAAATTTTTAATCATGTCCATTACAGTCGACTTGCCGTTACGTCCACTGCCCACAAACATAAATCCAGCTCGATACCGATTGTTCTTAATTAAACAGTACCCAAGAATTTCCTCAAATAAAGCTCTAATTTCTACATCCCCTTGAAATACATTACTTAACATCTGGTCAACGTTCTCATCATAGGCATCACGATTGAATTTGACTGGTATTCGGTCAAATTCAATTGCCCGATAATCAAAGTCCATCAACTCACCAGTGCGGACATCTAATCTCGTGTTGTTCAAATTAATCACATAAGGATTAATTTTGATATCCGCTTGGTTGCGGTGAGTTTCGATTCGAATATAAGCCAGAACTTCATTGCGTTGCTGTTGTTTAATCGCTGGAAACATATCAATCATTTTGCGCTCAATAATTCGATCATCCTGTTGATAATAATTGTCATCATAAACATAAAGTTGATTGTTAACCGTCACGATATGGTATTGCTTAATTAATTCATTACCAAACTCATTGTGCTTGAAGCCACTCACTTTTTTGGGTTCAATTTTTTTAACTTCATCCTCAGCCTTAAATGATTCATCACGAAGAATCACCTGTAGCTCACTATTTGGTAATGGTTCATCAAAGACATAATCATTAATTACTTCAATTGTTTGCCTAATAGCATCTTTATTCAATCCCTGGCCTTGCAAGAAAACAATATAGTTATAAAGTTGCTGATTTCTCCCGTCACCATCAGACATAAATTTAAAGTTAAACTTATCACTAGGCGCTGACACTGGTTTAAGAAAAGCTGGAACTTCATCAAGATCTTTCAGCGCTACTTTTCGTAATACTTCACGCTTCTTGCCGTCTTTTTTGAGAACAACATAGGCACGTTTATTACCATTGGTGCCACTGCGACAATCCGAAAATAAACCACAGGCTAATCTAGCTTTTACGAAATTTTTAAATGGTTCATTTGCTTTGAACCAGAAATGATATCCACGAGTTGTTTGATAAACACGCGTTTTAAGTTCCAAACCGTCAACAATATTCAGCATTAATTGCGCATCATCAGTACTATCGAAATCCAAAACGATGAAACCTTTGGGCACGACCACGGCATAGTTGTCGAAGTCTTTCACTTCCGCTGCCGTTTTCGTATTGCTGGGGTCTTTCCATTTATGTGCGGGTTTCTTTTTGTCGTTTAATATGATAAATTCCAAAAGTTACCCTCCTAACTGATTAATGATTTCTTTAAATTCCTCAATTGAACGTGGTGTGTAGTGTTTGCCACCACTTGCCCAAATTCGTTTTCGATGAATCACTTGATCAGACTGCATTTGATTAGAACCAACCTTCAATTCAAATGCGACAAACTGACCATTAACACAAGCCAGAATATCAGGTGTACCTTTACCAGTTCTGCCCGAACCATAAACATTCACACAATAAATCCGCTTTTGTTTCAAATAATTTAAGCATTTGGTTTGAAGTTGTGCTTCACGACCCATAATTAAAGGTCGTCCAAGTCATCTAAATCATCATCTTCATCACTATCAACCATTGGTTTTTCATCTTCAGCACCATCGAATCCATCAGCACTTTTTATATTTTCCAAATTAGCATTAACATAAGCTTTACCTGTTTTCTCGTTAATTTGATCTGATTCTTTGTGAACCACATCAGCTTCTAAATATTTGCCAATCAAATCATCGGTGTCACTTTCACCAGCGCCCCATTGATTGAGAATAATACCAACCCAGAAACTCCAGGCTTTCTGCGCACCTTCATTCAATTTGCCATCGGCTTTTAACAAGGTGAATCTTTCACTAAATTTCTTACCATCTTTGGTAATTAAATTAATTGTAATTTTGCCGAAATCTTCATACTTCGAATCATCCACATCGTCAACTTTAAATACATAGTGCCCTTCTGGAATAAGCCCTTGACCAACTTCAACTGTCTTAATTTTTGCCATTTTAATTTCTCCTATTTAATCTTCTGATTTAACTTTTTCACGCAACGTGTAACTTTCAGTTTCTTTACTATACTGATCAAACAAACCTGCATCCTTTAGCTTCTTACCATCTACCGTCTGTCTAGTAGTCTTAGTTACATTAAAGTCAAAATGTTTGCTACTAAAGCTTTCATATTTTGAATCGGCTTTAAAGTTATCTACGGCTAGTCCTTTGATTGCAACTTTCAACTTTTTCTGCCGGTCAATTAAAGGCTGAACTTCAACCATTTTTGAATTAAGTTCCATCTGGTTGGCATCATATTCTTCTAACAGTGTATTCAAATCATCATCTGTTACCTCAACAGTTTGCAATGCTTTCAGTGCTTCCGTATCTTTCTTTTCGTCAAAATCTGGACTCATACCACTTACTACATATTGATTCCAGAAAGCAAGCACTTTATCAACGTAATCTCGTTTGAAATGTGGATATTCTTCACCCAAACTAAATAAATATATTTTCGTGTTTTGGCTATTTGCCACAAAATTTTCAGGATGATCGTAATCACTATTTTCAAGAAAAGTACCCGTTACATAAAAGCGATCTAACCCTGAAAGATAGGTGTAAAGTGCGGCTTGAAGCTTATAATATTCGGGAACCCCATCCAGCCAGTCTTCTGCTCGTTTAGTGGTCTTAATCTCCAATATATAATCTTCACCTGTTTCATCATCATGACCAAGGCCATCCCACATACCACCTAATACTTTGGTGCTGTGATAAAAGTCACCCCATGTCTTCTTAAACGCCGAACCTGCTGTGCCATCACCAATGACATCATCTGGATTGTCAACGTCCCAAAAAAGTTTGTTTCGTAAATAATCTTCGCGAATTTTGGGTTCAATGATCTTCCCAGCTTTGGTGTAAATATTATCTTCAAACGGTTGTTCCCAAGTTCGAGTCAATGCGCACCAAATTTGAAAGGGTGTTGTCCACCGGTTCAAACCCATAACTGCCGCAAATCTGGTTGCCGTAATTTTTTTAAACGATTTAGGCATTGTGTCCAAAACAATATGATTATTTTCAAAATGATATTGATTACTCATCTATTCCGCCACCGTATCGCCGACTTTTTCTAGTAATTTATCAGCTTGTTTTTGTGTCAACCCACCCTTAATCTTAGTTTTTACTTTGGCAATAAATGGCTCATACTTTTCATCTTTTGCCCGTAACTTCTTCAGACCTTTCACAATTGAATGCTTCTGCACGTCAGTCATTTCACCGTCGGCGTTTGTAATTTTGGCTTTGGCATTCTTGCGTTCAGTTGCACTAGCGGATTTCTTGTTAACTTTGGTAGTAGCTACTTTATTAGATTTTTCAGCTTGGGGTTCTTCCTTAGCAGCCGTATTTCCGCTATCAATCTCATCATGTTCAACTACATCCAATAGTAGAAAGTATAGATACCGCCTTTGGTATGTTTCAACAGCGCCCATGGCTTGAATTGAGTTCATGCCTTTAGCAGTTAATTCCACCATTGGTGACTTAAATTCTTCGAAGTCCACTGATTTAATCACATGATTTTCATCGCGCACAATGCTGTCTGCATCAACCACCTTTAGCGTTGCAACCTCATGATTAAATGAGATGTTGGCTGTTAAATGATATTTAGCCAACAGACGATTAGCAATGGGTACAATATCTTCTAGTTCGAAATATTTATACTCCGAAAACCGATTCACACCACTCTTCTTAATTTCTTCGTCCAGAAACTCCAAACGCACATTCGTAATTTTTTGGTAAATATTTAGTTCTGATACATCTGATTCTTTTGCTTTCGTTACTGTCTTTTTACTCGCTGCCACTTCGTATCCTTTCTTGCCTACATAATCGGCAATTCGCTTATTAGCTAGTTCTATATAAAATTCTTTATCAATTTGTTCTAAAGTAATGGTATTAGTATTATCAATTTCACAATGTTCAGGTAAGTTAGAAATCTTATCTCGCCGACCGTTACCCTTTAACTTAAACAGTGAACCATTGCTCTCATCCTTAGACGCATACACTCGGTTGACTTTCTGGACTTCAACATCTTGACCATTAACCACTTGCACGGTTCTATCATAGGTAGAACCAGTTTTAGCGACCATTTGAAAATCTAGTACATTCTGGTCATTTTCAATCGTTTCTTTGGGATCAATTCCATTCATGAAATAATCCACCAAAGCTTTGTTAAGCACTACTAGTGACCGATTTTCAAAACTGCCACCTTTGAACAACGAAACATAACCACCTTTAGTCTTCAGTGCATCATGATCTTCATCAATCACCACTTTTTGACCATTCTCAAAAATGTAAGATTCGCCTTTCATCATGACGTAATTATTAACATCTTTCTGGGCTATCACTTTCATCGCCGTGCGTTCCATATTCATATTGGTACGGTGTTCCCATTCTTCTAAAGTTGACTCAATTTCATCAGCAACTTCATTCTTAAAGCGAAAAATAATCCCATCCGTATTCGTTTGAATTAGTTCGAAGCTCTCAATATCTTCCAGTTTGTCAATCAAATCAGTTAATAATAGTTGCCCGTTGATACAAATAGCATTCGCCTGCCGTGGGTCAAATAATTCATTAAATTGATTCTTGGATGCACCATATGTGGTGTTTAAAATCAATTTTAATGCTCCCGCCGTAGCTTTATCACCGCTATTTTTCGCTTTAATCCGCTGATGATAAACATCTTCAAAGCCCTTAGGATTAGGCACATTACGTGAAAGATATTGATATTGAATCATCAAACTTGGATAATAGCTAGACACATCAGCGGTTAAGATCGTATGTTCACTATCTTCTTTCACGAAATAATTCTTAACAGCCCCATGTAATCCACCCCAAGCGTACGTGTGTGGCACACCCGCCACTTTCACATCCAAACTGGTCTGATACATACTGGTTAATTCTTTGAGCTGTCGTTTAATTGACTGCTTAGATCTCTCACTTTTGGCTTTAGTTAGCTTAGCTTTTAATCGTTTTTGTTCAAAACTAATTGGATCTTTAAAGAAATCCAGCACTTCTTGATATTTACCAATCTTCAAGTTCTCATTGATTGGATAATCAAATTCATCCGTATGGTTCTTCTTTTTGGCTTCCAAGAATGCTGCTGTTAATTTCGCATTCGTTAAACTGAGGGCATATCTAGGCTCAAAGTCCTTCAATTTACCAACCGTTAACTTTGCGTCTAAGTAGTTCTTCCGTTCGTTGAACAGTCGCACGGTATTAAGAACATCTGACGAGCAATATTTAATTTCTAAGTCTAATTCTGCTTTAGTTAACGCACGGTCAATACCAAATGGCACGCCCGTTTCCACAATAGATTTACCAAGGTTAGCTTCAATTGCCTTTAAAGATAAATTAATCGACAAGTCATCTCGCAAATCTGAACTATAAAACGGCTTCTTACGGTACTGAATGAATTTAAATTCCCACGGATTCTTACCACCAATAATCCAATCATTATGCTCTTTTACAAGCTTATTTGAACCACCGGCCAGCATGGTCAATATGATGTAGTCATCATAATGTTTGTTATTAAATCCAACGAATAACTTATGATCCTTAGCATCAAACATATCTTTGACTTGCTTTAAGTCGTTATGGATAACTCGCGTTGAGTTATTAGTCACATCATGAATTACAACTAACCAGTCTTCTTTAAACACTTCAATATCGTAAATCATGTAATTAATCATATTGTCATCGCCAACAATCCCAACACTATTATGATTTCAAAATAATAACCTAAAAAACTAGTCAACTTTGAATGCGGCTCCAGCCCAAAGTAATAACAAAATCTTAAATATAAATCCTCCAATTCCATCACTTCTTTCGTTTGTAAAAACCTTTCTGATAATGGTCAATATATTCTTCAAATAGCTTTTCGCTGAAATCTTCAAAATTAGCTAACGATTGATAGATTTGGCGCTCCACGGTACCTGTGGTGATGAAATGAATATAGGAACATTTATTTAATTGACCAGTTCGATGTGTTCGATCACGACTTTGCTCTAAAATCGTGCTTCGTAAAGTCGGTTCGTAATAGATGGTTGTATCTGCTGCATAAAGGTCAATCCCTGTGGCACCACTTTGGTATTGCACAACAATTACTTGAATACTGGGGTCACTTTGAAAGTCCCGCCAAATCAGCTTATTTTTTTGACTGCCGTCAAGACGAACATATTTAATCTTGCGCTTAGCCAGCAATTGACAAATAGAATCAATGGAGTAGCTAAATTCGGCAAAGATAACCAGTTTCTTTTCAAAACCCTCTAGAAAATCATTCAATGCTTGCAGTTTATTCGTCTTGAGAAATTCCAAATCTCCATAATCATTCATCACGAATCCTGAACAAATTTGCCTCAACTTCAGCATTCGGCTCAACGGGTTCTCAGCCAATATTTCGAATTGACTAATTACTGAATCTTTAGACAATTCTTTGTAATAAGACTTTTCAGCTAATTCAATCGGCAAGATTTCATCAGGCAACTTCTCAGGTAAATCCAAACATTCTTCTTTCGTCACCCGATAGGAGTGTTCATTAATAATCTGTTGTAACTCCGTTACATTGTGATATCGATATGGCTGGTAATACTGATTCAATAACGCATATTTATCTAACCAATCATAGTAACTACCAAAGATTTCTGAATTTACTCTTCCTTTAACTACTTTTGGCTTCAGAAAAGTCAATTGCGACCAAATGTTCTCCAATTGACCATTCGAAATAGGGGTTCCGGTCAAGATATAGCGGTAAATGCTTTTGGTGGCCAAGTGCAACAAGAATTTAGCTCGCTTAGATGTTCGATTCTTAATAAAGTGACTTTCATCCAGAACAATTGCATCCCAGTACTTATCCATTTCAGACTTTTGCGACTGTCGCCAAACGCGGTCGTAATTAATCAAAGTTAAGTGTCGATTCAAAACGTGCTGCTCAACCACGTCAAATAATTCAATATCACGTTGCCAAGCACCTAGTGCCGATTTCGGTGCGACAATCAAACACTCCTTAGCTTTGCCAACGGTAATCAATTCCAGTAATCTAACTAATGTGGGAATAGTTTTACCTGTTCCCTGTTCCATAAACAATGCAAACTGGTCATTCAAACGTAAATAACTTAATGCTAACTTTTGGTGTTCATATAACTTTATTTGCATAGCAAACCTAATAAACGTTTTTTATTCTTATCGACGTATTTTTTAAAATCGTCACGCAAAAAATAATATTGTGAACCTTTAGACCAGTATTTAACACAGCCCCCGTGTTCGATATCTAATTCTTTTTTGATTTGTGGATTGTAAATAATGGTCAGTAGACTTTGACGTCCGACTCCCAAATATTCTTGTGCTTGTTTAAGCGTCCAAAACACTGGTTCATTGTCAACAGCTTCTCGCAAATCTTTGTATTCAGTCTTAGGAATGATAATTTGATCAGGCGAAAGCTCAATTTGGACTCCACTTAAATCAATTGCTTGAACTGTTTGGTCAATTTCATCAATAGCAATCATTTGAATTCCACCATAGCTTTAATTTGTTGTTCCATTTATATTTCATTACCCTTCCCTAATTTCTTAAAGTGTTTTGTCGATTTATATATTTTTCCAACTCTGCTCAAAACATATGGTATACTCCGTGTAAAAAAGTACGATATAGTACTATGCTGAAATAAATAAATTGGAGGTAATATTATGCATTATTTAGATGTCATGATTATTATTTTGGAAATTGTTAAAGATAATCCTAATATTCAATTTCAAGAACTTTTGTATAAATCTCAAGAATATCTTGAAGTTCAAAAAATTATTAAAAGTGGTCAAGACAATCAAGTGTTAATCCGTCAATTTTTAGATTTGTCAGAAAACTTGATTGATGAAGGATTCATTAACGGTCAATTTATAGCAACTAAAGATAAACCTGTTGCTTTGTTTAATCACCTAACATCACTTGGATATTTATTTTTAGAAAAAAATCAAAAACCTGATTTCAAAACTAAAGTAAAAACTATTTTAAAAGAACAAGGCATATCTACAAATTTCAAAGATATTACTCGCGCCATTGCTCAACTATTTCTTTAGATTTTCTTTTCTTTGATCAATATATTTTTTTGCAAAAAATTCTACCTTGATCAATTTCAAATCACCAAATGGTTCAACTTCTACATCAGACACAAAATGCACCGGAAAATTATCAATAAATAATTCGTCATCAGTCTCAGTAACAACATGTTCTGGTTGTGATATGGTTAGTTTTTTAGTCTTAATATTTTTAGACATCATATCTTCCAATTTTATTCATCTCCCAATACATATTCAGTAATTAGCTTGACCAAATTATTTCGGCGATTAATCCCTTTCCTTTCACCGTGAATTATGCAACCAATGTAATTTGGTGAATAATTCAATGCCTCACCGATCTCAATCAACGTAATATTCTTAGACTCCATTGTTGAACTAATAATCTGTGACCATTTAGCACGCTCGGGCGTTTGATAATTATAGGGACCATATTGCTTTTTCGCTCTATCAATAGCTAGAGAATCACTAACTTTTAAACGCTGCTCCAAATCTTGGTATTTACTAGCGGTCAACATCTTTTGATTCTTTAACTGCCGCTCCATTCGATTAAATTCATTTAGATATTCAATCTTAAATCGCAATGCTTCTTTAGTGGTGTAACTCATTGCAACCAATGTGAAGGCATCACGATTCAAATAAAACATTCGATATTTACGGTTCGTATTAATTCCAATTGTATTTGAACTAGATTTATAACACTCTTCAAACCGCGCCGTTGACGCAATGCCCAAATTTGAGCTGTTAATTTGAGTTAATAAAATATCAATATCGCGTAATACATTTTTATGCTGTTTATTAAACGCTCTCGCAATTAGATAGCTGGTGGTTACCAGTTCGTTATTTTTCAATTCAACTAAATTCACGTATTAGCCCCCCTTCCGAGCTTTATCTAGTATAAATTGCATTGTTACTCCTAAATAATCAGCTACATTCTGTAACCGATCCGCACTAGGCATACTAGTATTCCATTTACTAATCAAACTAGGTGTAAATTTCAAATCTTTTTCGATTTGATAAATGGTAATTTTTTTTCCATACGCTATTTCTTTAATAGCGTTATAAACATTCATTAATTTATCTAGCCCTCCTTTTTTGCATAAACCACATTGACTTATAACGGAATATATTCTATTATGAATGCATAGAAAATAAGACCTGCAATGAGGTATATTACTGATATAAGCTTAGTGTTCCCTCCATTAAGAACAACTAAATAGTATCACGTAATATTTTCCTTGGCAAGTAAAATATTCTATTTTTTGAGAGGAATATGGAGATAGTTATGAACATATACCAAAAAATAAAAGATTTGGCTGCAAGTAAAAATATTAGCATTGCTGAACTAGAAAGAAAATTAGATCTATCGAATGGTTCTTTATATAAATGGACTAAAACATCACCATCTATTGATAAAGTTAAATTAGTGGCTAATTTTTTCGAAGTTTCGACTGATTATCTATTAGGATTATCTAACGACAGATATTCATTATCTGATAAAGAAAAAGCAGATGTTGGTTTTAGAGTTGAAAACATTTTAAATGGTATTGAAACTGATGATAAAGTTAGTTTTTTCGGCGAACCAATGGACGATGAAGACAAAGCCGCTATTAAAGCTGCACTTCAAACTGCTGTAGCAATTAATAAAGAACACGCTAAGAAGAAACGACTAAACCAAAATAAATAATTGAGGTGAAGACTTTGGACGAAGTCGAGGAACTAGTTAAAACTTGGGGAACCACTGATCCATTCGCAATCATCAATTTTTTAGATTGTCACCTGATTTTTGAAAATTTAAGGCAAGGAACGCTAGGAATCAATGTTATTAGTGAAAACGAGGATACGGTAATTATTAATGAATGTATTCCGTCACAATTAAAAACATATGTAGCAGCTCATGAGTTAGGTCACATTGTTAGTGGGGTTAGCCAATCCACCACTATATTGAGAGAAAAATATTTTGGATTTAACATTCCAGGGATTGAAGCTAAAGCCAACCGATTTGCATTTAATTTATTATTGTATGACCTTGATTATGATTTTGAAAGCGAATCCATAAATCTATATACTGTGTTGCATTATTTTCATTTACCCGATAATATGATCAGATTTATTACGCCATTACCAATCAAATCAGGAGGTGATTAACAAAAACTCAAAAACTTTTTGATTTTCTGTATATACCTAATAACATAAACTTTATATATACTCTATATATTATTTCTTAAGAATAAAGAAAAATATAGAGATTGTGTTATGGAGGTTCTGTGAACGTTGATATAATAGGATTTTTCGTTCACAAAATCTATCACAAAAACATAACAGAATCTCAAAAACTATTTTTAAAATCAGAATTTTTAATTGTTAGAAATGGAACTAATATAACAAAATTGATTTAAATCGGAGTTTTTGTGCAGATTCTGTTATAGATTCTGTTATAAAAAGTCCAAAAAATCTGATTGACGTTAAAAGCTTGATTTTAAGGGGGAACTTTAAAGATGGGAAATAGAAGATTTAACAATCAGCAAACTAATAACTCTAACGATGGATACAATACAAATCAACAAGCAAATAACCATAACCCTAATTATCCAAATCAGCCTCGAAATGGTTATTCTCAGCCCAATCCCAACTATCAACAGCATAATAATAATTACCAGCAGCCTAACAATTTCAATCCTAAGTATCAACAAGGTCAATATCAGGGGGCTTATTCAAATCAGCCTCAACAACAAGTTCCGCCTCAATCGCCGATTAATCCAAAATCTAAAAAACATTTTTATAAACGCTGGTGGTTTTGGTTAATACTTATTGTACTTGTAATAATTGCGATTGTCAGTGGTGGGTCTGGCGGCAGTTCGTCGAAAACGGCCAAATCGCATAATAAAACTGAAAAAACAGCATCAAATCAAAAATCAAATAATCCTAAAAAAGATGGTGCGTCATTAACTGACTTTAAAGCTATTAAACTAGGCACTAGTGATGGATCTACTGAACAAGAATTAGAAGATAAGTTTGGATCACCAAGTACCACATCAACGCAAACAATTGAAAACATCAAAGCTTCCGATAAAATCTGGAATAAAGTGCAGAACGGTGATATAGGTGCTAATTTCACAGTTGGATTTTCAAACGGTAAAGCCATTTCCAAGGCAATAACTGGTTTAAAAGTTAAACGTGACAAAAAAATTACGCTGAACGACTTTAATTCAATTCAAAATGGGCAATCAATTGATGATATTACTAAAAAATTTGGTCAACCCAACGGTTATTCAGAAACTAATATTGATGGTCAAGAAAGTGAAGATTTAACCTATGATTCTGGTATTAATGGAGATATGGGTGCTAATTTAATTATTAATACACAAAATGGACAAGTTTCAGGAAAAACACAAACGCAAATGAAATAATTGAAAACACAAAAATAGCCATATCTCCCAACCGACCAAAGTTTGAGACATGACTAACTATCGAAAGAACATACTAATGGTATGCGCTTTTCGTGTACCATTTTAACATAAATGGAGGAAAATTATGAGTCAAATTTACAAGAGAGGATCCAAATGGGCGTTTAAAGTATCTTGGTACGACGATGAGAAAAAACGCCATTGGACAACTAAATCAGGATTTAATACCAAGCGGGAAGCAAATGCTGCAGCTACTAAATTGGAAAATCAAAAAAACACGGTTGGAATATCAGACAAAGCAAAAATTAGTTTAACTGATTTTTTTGAAAATTGGATCAAGATTTATAAATTAGGTAAATTGAATAAATCTACAGAACTAAAATATAAACGAGCATCAATCGAAATCAAGGATTTTTTTGGTGATAAGCCACTTAAGAATATTACTCGTACCGAATACCAACAATTTTTAAATAAGTATGCATTAAATCATTACAGGGATAGTGTTAGTCGTTTAAATAGTTATATTCGTAAATGCATTAAATATGCTGCTGATGATGGTATTGTATTCCGAGATGTAACCCATGATGTAGATATTGGTGGTAAAAAATCTAAGGATTCCAGTCTTAAATATTTAGAACTCACTGAAGCTGAACAACTAAAACAAATTTGTATTAATAATGGATCTTACTTGAAAATTAATTACTATTTGATATTAGCGGGCTTATTAACTGGTTGTAGAATTGGTGAGTTGTTAGCTTTAACCTGGAAATGCGTTGACCTAAAAAACAAAACCATTAGAATTGAGCATTCTTGGGATTACCATTTTGAAAATAAATTATCAAGTACAAAAACAGAGTCATCTAAACGAACTATTTCTATTAGTTCTGATTTAGTAGTCATGTTTACTAATTTAAAAACTGAACAAATTCAATACTATTTAAAACATGGTTATCGTGATTCCTTAGATCTAGTTTTTAGAAACAAATTTTTTCAAGTTCCAACCGATACTGGAGTAAACAAATTGTTATCTAAAATTTTAAAATCTATTGATGCGACAAATATAATTACTTTCCATGGTTTAAGACACACTCATGCTAGCATTTTAATTTCTAAAGGAGTTAGTATTGATTATATTGCGGAGAGGCTTGGTCATTCCACACCTAGGACTACTTTAAATATATATACCCACCTGTTACAAAACAAACGGCAAAAGGATGATTTAAAGACTCTTTCGGTTCTTGACAGCCTTTAAAATTTGTTCACCATTTGTTCACCAAAATTAAAAGTTCACCGAAATGTTCACCAATTTTTCTTTGCGTTTGTGAATGTATCGAATTAAAAATTCTATTATACGGGCATTCATAAATATATTGTTTGTGTATGTAAGTATTTGATTAGTGTTTAAACGCCTGTCAACGGCATATTAACTGTAGTCTAACCGATAGCAAACTGATTTGCAAATTTGAACAATTGTTGATTTAATCGTATTTCAAGACTGTAAACTGATAATCAACTAATTTAAAATTAACCACACAAAAAAACACTGATCATTTGATCGGTGTTTTTTACTACTACCAGATCTCTAAGAGCACAAAAACTAATTTACATTTAGCTCTGCTTTTAAAGCTTCAGTTGCCAAGCGTGATACATTGATATTATTTTTCTTGGCTAAGTTATTGAGATATTCAGGTACTGTAATAGAGCGTCTAATTGTTTTGGAGTTCTGTTTCAACCATTTGTTCATGTCAACACTAATATAGACTACCTTATCATTAGCGTTTAAATGCCATTGACTAGGATCTTGTGGCTCTGGATAGTTAGTACTATCATCCAACATTGTGGCGATAGCATCCTCAGCCCAGTAAGCCGCTTCAGAGAAAGTATCGCCCTGAGTGACCATACCTGGGATATTAGGAGAAGTTACTACATAATAATGACCGTCATCATCAAACTCAGAAATAATGACTGGATAGATTAAGTTTTTCATAATTTCGTTTAGATATGCCAAACAAGGCTATTATTTTAGCCCTGCTTGTTTTCTAATTGCTTGTTCTGTCCCTTTCCGTATTTCTTTAGAATGAAAAGGAATTTCAGTTGTGCGACCATCTGGATGTTTATACCGACGATGGCCGCCTTTTCCTCTTCCCTTTTTAAAATAAAACCAGCTTTCAGTATTTCTTTTTCTAGCTGTTTGGGACGAATTGGCATATCTTCCTCCTTTTCACGTTTATATTATATATATAATATGCATATTTGTAAATATAAAATACACACTTTTTTGTATGTTTTAATAGAACAAAGTGCAGATAGATATATGTAACCCCTCGCTGAAGGGGCGTTGAATTCTCCTTTAAATCCAGAACCAACCTGATATTTAACCGGCACAAACTCATCAATTGCTGCTTTATAGCAATTGCCAACACTTTTAAATTATCTTCCGTTTGCCAGCTCGAACCAACTTTAAAAATTGGTCCACCAGCTGTCATTCTACAGCCTTGCTCTTCTGTCCCCACAAGTAATCTTGTAGTTTACTCGTACCATATTGAACAAAAGGATTGACGCCGATGAAATATCGACAATCAATCCTGAATAAACTTGTCTTAAATTTAGCAGCTACATCACAACTCAATCTTCTAATGCGTCATATTGCTCATCCGAGACGGGTTCCAACCATTCTGGAGTACCCGCAGTAATTGCCAAATGTTCAAACCAACTATCTGCTGTGGCACCGTGCCAATGCTTGACGCCATCATGAGTCACAATAACATCACCAGGATGTAATTTCTGAGCTGGCTTGCCTTCTTCTTGATACCAACCTTCACCACCAGTTACTAGCAAAATCTGAAAACCATCATGATGAATATGCCAATTATTGCGACAACCGGGCTCAAAAGTCACATTACCCACACCAACATTAACTTGAGGATCCGCCACTAAATTGTTCAAATAGCTTTGACCAATAAAATATTGTGCAAAAGCTGTATTCTTGTCACCACTGTCAAAAATTACACCATCTTTGACCGATTCATTCTTCACCATTATTTTTCATCCTCTCCATATACTTCTTTAGCGACGTCAAACGCTGACCAAGCTTTGGGCCAACCTACATAAAACGCCAATTGCGTAATCACTTCACTAATTTCGACCTTTGCTAAGCCATTCTTTTTCCCTAAACGCATGTGATAAGTTAATTGTTCAAAATTACCGCCCGTAATCAAGGCCACAATTGTAATCAAACTACGATCACGTGGTGCTAATTCTGTTTCTCGCGACCAAACTTCACCAAACAAAACGTCATCATTTAATTGTGCGAATTTAGGCGCAAATTCACCTAAATTATCACGTCCTGCAGTTTGCTTTTCAAGCATCAAATTCCTCCCATCTGAATGGTTCAAACATACAACTTGAAGTCAACTTGAAGTCAAGTTTTAAATGATAAAATTTATTTGTTTTATGAAAATACATAGAATTATATTGACAACAATATTCGCAATTTCATATAATAGTGTTTGTTTGTCGCAGTGGCTCAGCTGGATAGAGCAACGGTCTTCTAAACCGTAGGTCGTGGGTTCGAATCCCACCTGCGACATAATATAACAAAACCACAATGTCTTTTTTGCATTGTGGTTTTTACTTAGTCAAAATTTAATCAAAAGTGATGACTGCACGGGGGACTCCTGCTGCTTGCCAAGCTTTAGGCACTTGTTGCAAAGAATATTTTTGTAGCGGTAATTGCCAATTATATTTCACAGCCAATTCAAATGATTGAGCGATTGCTTTTTTCATATCGCTGGCTGTCACTGAACCTATACCAGATCCCAACAAACTAAGGTTTTGTGACCGTAATAATTGTGCTGGTAAAACTAATTCAGATTGCACAATTGAACCAATTTCTACATATCGAATTTGTTGTTGTACTCTTGTAAACTGTTGCAATGCTTGCAAAATCATTGTCGTGGTTGGTCCCCATAAATAATCCAGCACAACACTCACATCGCTGGTCAGCGAACCCAAAGCTTGAACATACCCGCTGCGACCAGTAGATGTTTTCAAATCGTAATTCTCACTGGCGACAAATGCATCTGCCTTAATTTGTGCCAACTTAATTGGACTACGCCCCGTGACAACAACTTTGCGAGCACCCAACGCATAAGCTATTTTAACGGCTAATTGTCCCGCCAAACCAGTAGCCCCATTGATTAGCACGACTTCATTTTGCTGTAAATGAGCTCGATAAGTTAAGGCAGCGTAAGAACTCATCGCCGGATTAGCTAAGGTGGCTGCTAGAATTGGTGCCAAATTTGCCGGTAATTCAATCAAATCTGATTGTTTGACCAAAGTCTGCGCAGCCAAAGATCCATACGGCGCAATCGTTTTGAAAAAATAAACTAGCTGCCCGTCAGCTAAAGTTCCCACGCCGTCAATACCTGCTACACGTGGAAAATAATCTTGCTTTGTATAATGTTTACCTAATGATTTCATCTTACTAAAATTGCTCAAAGCACTCGCTTTAACCGTCACAATTTGCTCTTGCGTATTTTGAACTTTAGGATTTGGAAATTCGTCTATTACGGGAAGTGTGTTAGGTGCTGTAATAATCGCTGCTTGCATAATTTAATCTCCTTTATGTGCATTTTGCACCAATCAGTATAACATATACGTGCAAAATGCACTAATTTTTGTTAATATAGATTATTATGAATGATAATTTTGCTAACAACTTATACCAACAGATGGTTCAATTGAATGACTTTTTTAATCAGCCACAAAACGATCTGCTTTTGCTAAAGCATGTGAAAATTGAATTAGATCAACGCTTATTTCCTCTATTTTCAACCATTGCTCGCAAGCAACCCATTAGTGTCGGTCAACTGGCCCAATTAATGGGAATTCCTCATTCAACTATCAGTCGTCGGTTAGATCGGTTAGAACAACAAAACTTAATTTCAGCTGTTCAAAATAACGATCTAAGAAGTCGAACTGTTCAATTAAGTGATAAGGGTGTCACTTTAGATAAACAGCTTAGCGCTTCTCGTGTTCAACTCTTAAACCAAGCATTACGATCTTTGACGATTGAGCAACAAAATCAAATTTTACAAGCAATTAAATGCCTCAATCAATTACTTTCCCAATAATCTTTTTTCCTAATATGCATCAAAAAAGTTCCCTGAAAAATTTTCAGAGAACTTTTTCAATTCTAATCAATAACAACCAACGACTTGATGGCTTGACGCTGATCCATTGCTTGATAGGCCTGATCAATTTGGTCTAAGTTAAACTGCTTTGTAAAAACTTTTCCCGGACGAATATTACCATCCAACACAGCCTGCAGCAAAAATTGCTTATCATAAGTTGTCACCGAAGCCGGACCACCAGCAATACGAATATTCTTATAAAAATATTGACTCAAATCAGTTTGTGGTTCGTGCGGCAAACCTACGCGGCCAACAATTGCCCCCGGACGCCCAACTTGCAAGGCCGTTTGAACGGCCAAATCTGTCCCGACACATTCTAAAACCGCATCCATACCAGCATTATGTGTCAAAGACATAACTTTTTGAACAGCTTCTTCACCTCGTTCAGCCACAATATCCGTCGCTCCAAATTCTAAGGCCAATTTTTGCCGATCTTCATGGCGACTCAATGCAATAATTTGTTTAGCACCACGAATTTTAGCGGCTAACACACCACACAAACCCACAGCACCGTCACCGACAACCACCACACTATCACCGCGTTGAACCTCGGCCACTCGCGCAGCATGATAGCCGGTAGCCATCACATCAGCTAAGGTCAATAGTGAATTGAGCATTCCATCGCTGTAATCTGCAGGCTTACCCGGAATTTTAATTAAACTCCACTCGCAATGTTTCATCAAAACATATTCAGCCTGTGTTCCTGTATGCAAACGACCCTTATTAACCGAACAACTTCCATCAAATCCTGCTAAGCAAGCTGCACAATGTCCGCAACCATCCGTAAACGGCACAATCACAAAATCACCTGGCTGAACTGTGGAAATGTTTTGACCAGTCGCTGTCACAACACCCAGTGCTTCGTGACCAGTATTATCAGAATTAGTTTCTTTTGCATCCAAGCCGCGATATTTCCATAAATCCGAACCACAGACGCAAGCCCGAATTACCTTAATAACAACATCGTCTACTTCTTGAATTTTTGGTTGTGCTACTTCTTTTACCATCATTTGACCAGGTTTTACAAAAACTGCACTCTTCACTTCGCTAACCTCACTTTTAAATTAATATTTTCAGTTTAAACCTTCAAGTTAGCCAGAGGTCAATAAAAAACATCTTAACCTGAGTTAAGATGTCGTTAATTCTTAAAAGCGTTTCAAATATTGCTCTCTTTCCCAACTTGAAACAGTTTGCCGATAAGCATCCCATTCAAATTCTCGCGAATCAACAAAACTTTTATACAAATGTTCGCCCATCGCTTGTGTCACAGTTGAATCTTTTTTCAATTCCTTAATTGCGTTATGCAAAGTTGATGGCAAATCATAAATTTTATTTTCATGACGTTCAGCTTCGCTCATCTGGTAAATATTGCGATTAACTGGTTCTACAGGCGTATTCCGCTCTTTAATGCCCGCCAAACCACAGTGTAAAATAGCCGCAATTGCTAAATAAGGATTAGCTGTTGGATCCACGCTACGCATCTCTAATCTGGTACCCGTTCCGCGTGATAAAGGCACCCGAATTAATGGTGAACGATTTTTTCCTGACCAAGCTACATAGACTGGCGCTTCAAATCCTGGAACCAAGCGCTTATAAGAATTGACCGTCGGATTATTAATGGCGGTTAGCCCACGTGCATGTTCCAATAACCCATTTAAGAAATACATCGCCGTTTTGGAAAGTTGATTTTGTGTCGTTTCATCATAAAAAGCATTCCCTTGTTGATTAAACAAGGACATATTAATATGCATGCCTGAACCATTAATTCCTTCCAGTGGCTTCGGCATAAAGGTTGCATGCAAGCCATGTTTCCGTGCCACCGTCCGTACCACCAATTTGAAAGTTTGAATATTATCAGCAGCCTCTAGTGCGTCCGCATATTTAAAATCAATTTCATGCTGTCCCGGAGCCACTTCATGGTGACTAGCTTCTACTTCAAAGCCCATTTTTTCTAATTCTAAGACAATATCACGGCGACAATTTTCTCCCAAATCAATCGGTTCAAAATCAAAATAACCACCATTATCGTTTAATTTAAGTGTCGGCTCACCTTTTTCATCCATTTTGAATAAAAAGAATTCCGGTTCCGGTCCAATATTAAATTTGGTAAAACCAGCCTGATGCATTTCTTCAACAATCCGTCGTAAATTATTTCGCGGATCACCCGCAAATTCTGAACCGTCAGCCTTATGGATATCACAAATCAATCGCGCAACTTTACCATGTTCAGAACCCCATGGAAATACTAACCACGTACTTAAATCGGGGTACAACAACATGTCACTTTCTTCAATTCGTACAAAACCATCAATTGAAGAACCGTCCAGTGTAGCCTCATTAGCCAACACTTTGTCTAATTGATCAATCGGCATCTCCACATTTTTGATAATACCGTTAATATCAGTAAACATTAACCGTAAAAATTCAACATGTTCCTCTTTTGCCATTTGCCGAATATCTTGTGCTGTATAGTTTTTTGTAGCCATAAAACCAATCGTCTCCTTAATTAAAATGAATTATTCGAGTCTTGGTTATTCCACCGACCAATTTGTAACATCTCATCATGAAAGATCTTACGGGCAGTTGAATCACTCATTGTCTCAGTATCGGATGTAGTTAAAGACACAGTAGACGTTTTTTTATTTAATACCCTCACAACTTCATGCATGGTCATTCCTGAAGCCAAGTAATCCTTAATCTCCAACAAGCGATCAACGTCATTTAATGAATACTGCCGCTGATTACCAGTGCTACGTTTCGGATGAATTAGCTCAAAATACTCATAATATCGTAACTTGCGAGGAGTTAAACCTGTTAGTTTCGTAACAGTCCCGACCGTTAACACAGCCAGACTACGCCGCATAACTTTTTCTTTCATCTTCTAAACCTCGAACATAAGCAAACTGTAACAAGTAAAAAGTTTAGTGTCAACAATTCACGTCAGCAAAGCTAACATATGAATTTTAGTTTTGCCTAAAATTAAATTTTCAATAAATCAGCACAAGCATGTGCAACGGCAATTTTGGCATGCGCGTAAGTCAAACCACCTTGCAAATAAATTGCATATGGTGGACGCAGCGGACCATCTGCTGATAATTCGATTGTCGAACCTTGAACAAAAGTTCCTGCCGCCATCACAATTTGATCTTCATAACCATCCATTGCACTCGCTACTGGTTCTACAAACGAATCGATTGGTGAATATTTTTGAATTGCCTTAGCAAACTGAATCATTTTTTCAGCACTACCTAAAATCACAGTCTGAATTAAATCAGTTCTGGGTTCATCAAAACGGGGCGTAACTTCAAAGCCTAATTCTTCCAACAATGCAGCCGCAAAAATTGCCCCTTTAATCGCATTTCCTGTCGCTTGGGGTGCCAAAAAGAAACCTTCAATCATCCACCGCAAATTAGTTCCAGTCGCACCTTCATGTCGACCAATCCCTGGTGCCGTCAAGAAAATCGCACTTCGCTCAATTAAATCCTCACGACCTGCTAGATAACCACCTGTTGTCGCCAGACCAGCCCCCGCATTTTTAAAAAGCGAGCCTGCTATTAAGTCAGCACCAACTTGCGTTGGTTCAATTTCTTCTGAAAATTCACCATAACAGTTATCCACAAACACCAAAGCTTGACAACGTTGCTTGACAAAAGTAATTAACTTCTGAATTTCACTTATTCGTAAACTAGGACGTGGATCATAACCTCGTGAACGCTGAATCGCGACAACATCTGGAGCAAAAGTAGCCAACTTTTGAGCAACCTGTTCATAATCAATTTGTCCTTGATCGGTCAAACTTACATAATCAAAAGTAACACCATATTCCTTTAAGCTACCAGTTCCATCACCGGTCAAACCGATCACTTCCTGCATTGTGTCATATGGTTTGCCTGTTAAATATAACAACTTTTGTCCAGGTTTTAAGCAGCCGTATAAACCCACCGCTAGTGTATGCGTTCCCGAAACAAATTGTGGTCGGACTAATGCTGCCGGTGCCCCAAAAACTTGTGCATACACTGCGTCTAAAACCTCTCGCCCCTCATCGTTGTTACCGTAACCCGTCGAACCAAATAGGTGCGTTTCAGCTACTTGTTGATCGTGAAAAGCCTTGAGCACTTTAGCTTGATTATTTTCCGTTTGCCGGTCTATAACTGCTAGATAAGGTTGAATTTTTTGCTCTGCTATTTTCACAGCAGTTTGAATTTTTGTAGGTAATTCATCAAACCAATTCATAATCTTCCTCCAAAAAATGATGTATTACTTGCTGAATTAATAATTGCTGTTGTGGTTCTGCGATTAAATCATACCACTGACTCGTCAATTGATTTTTAAAATAAGTTAACTGACGCTTAGCAAAACGTCGCGAGTTACGCTTAATTAACGCAATTGTATCTGCATATGACTGTTGCTGCTCAAAATAAGCAAACCACTCTTTATAGCCAATCCCTTGCGCAGCTTGAGGGACTTGATCACGCTGTTGATAAAGGTCTTCGGCTTCTTTTTGTAAACCTTGTTGTAACATGACGTCTACACGCTGATTGATTCGCTGATACAAGACTGACCGCTTGGTATTCAAAGTTAACACTAAAAAATCAATTGCTGGTTGGGTTTGACTTTGCTGACTGAATTTTTGACCAGTCAACTGCACCACTTCCAACGCCCGAATCACCCGACGCGTATTGGCTGAATTAATTTGTTGAGCTGCTAACGGGTCAACTTGGTTTAACAATTGCCACAAATATTGAGCACCCCTAGTTTGCAGCAACTGCTCAAAATGTTGCCGAACGCCAAATTCTGGGTCACGACTTGCAACACCACCTAATTGCAAATTATTAATCAGTGCATTTAGATAAAAGCCTGTTCCTCCCACAACAATCGGTACACGTTGTCTTCGATTAATTTCTCCAATCAACTTTTGTGCTTCCTGCTGGAATTCATAAACCGTATAACGTTGGTCAACTTCACAAATATCTAACAAATGATGCGGTATTCCTTGTTGCTCTGCAGGCATTATTTTGGCTGTACCAATATCCAAATGGCGATAAATTTGCATAGAATCTCCCGAAATGATTTCGCCATCAAATTGGTGTGCCAATTGTAAACCTAAGTCTGACTTACCAACTGCAGTAGGTCCTGCAATGACAATTGCCTTAGCTGTCATGGAAAAACTCCTCTATTTGAAATAAATTTATAAGGGTTTTAGTTGAAATTACCAGTTATATTGTTAATAATTAAAGAAACAAGGAGGTACATTATGCATAAAAAAAGTTTATTTTCAGGTGTTATCATTGGTACTTTAGCTACTGTAGGGGCAATTGCTGGTTCCGCTTTAACTTACCATAAAAAAGTAATTCAACCACTGGATCAAGAAGACGAACGCATTGAACAAAATCGTCGTCGCGCCAATCGTAAAGCCCATTTTTCACATATTAATTAAGAATCAGAAAAATAGCCGAGGAAATTATGACCTCGGCTATTTTTATAATTTAGTCGTTTTTTTAGTTTTGCCATTCCATTCGTTAAAACCATGCTTCAACCACTTAATTTCTCGAAAGCCTTGTTTCCTTAATTTAAGTGCTGCGCGTACCGCCAAAGTACTTCCCTGTTCATATAGATAAACTGGTAAATCAGGTCTTAATTCAGAAATCAACATTTTTAATTGTGTATAAGGTAAATTCCGAGCACCCAAAATATGTCCTGCATCAAAATATTTTTTTTCACGTAAATCAATCAACTGTGCCTTACGCATAGTTGTTTCAAATTCTTTTTCATCCAAAGCACCACCTAATTGCCTAGCCCGCAACCAATAATAAAACCAAGAAATCCCATAATATAACGCAATAATGATAATAACAATAAATAACGCATTTAAAAATGACAAAGTTCCACCTCACACCTCATTATAATTATGGCTGAATAACCAATGATGCTGCACCAATTACACCTGCTTCATTGCCTAAGGTTGCCAAACGTAAAGTTGTGGTTTTTTTGACTGCTGGAAATACATATTTTAAATATGCTGTTTGCACTTGATTTAGCAAATATTCACCAGCGTTAGAAACACCACCACCAATAATAATATACTTTGGATTTAATGTCATTGCAACATTAGCTAATGCCAAGCCTAATTGATCACAAATTTGTTTGACCACCATTTGCGCCAAAGGATCAGCTTGCTGAGCCAAATCAAACACATCCTTAGATGAAACTTGCTGTCCATCATCAATCAAAGCTTTTAACTGCGCTGGGCCTGCGTATTCTTGCGATAAAGCATTAGCCACACGCACAATGCCCGTTGCAGAAGCCACTGTTTCTAAACAACCCTTTTTACCGCATGTACAGGCAAAGCCTTGAGCATCAACTGTAATATGCCCAATTTCGCCAGCGGAACCGCCAACACCATGGACAATTTGATTATTGATAATAATCCCACCGCCAACACCAGTCCCTAAGGTTACAAAAGCCACATTAGCTGCATTATTGCCCGCACCTTGCCATTTTTCACCTAAAGCTGCCACATTAGCATCATTTTCAAGTGTGACAGGAATATTGGTTCCTGCTTCTAACTGCGCTTTTAAGGCAACTGGATGATCCCAATTCAAATTAAAAGCACTATCAACCGTCCCCTGTTCGTAATCCACACTACCGGGAGTACCAATTCCAATACCCAAAAAATCAGCTGGCGTTAACTGATACATCTGTAAATGCTCATTAATTGTTGCAATCGTACTGGGAATAATATTTTGCCCATCATTCAAAATATCGGTCGGAATACTCCATCGCTGTTGAATTTCACCAGCCGCAGTTAAAATTGCAAATTTAATTGTCGTACCGCCCAAATCAATTCCAATTACTTTTTTATTTGTCATTTGCTTGCCCTTCTTCAATCTGATGTTCACGTTTTAATACCATTTTACATGTTAGAAAAGTGGGTTGATCAATAACTTGTTCTTTGTACAAGCGATCTAATTCAATCGACATTAACTCAATATCCCAAAGACGTTTGCCTACATAAACATAGATTCCAAAGCGTTTGAGCACCTGCTGCACATCATATAAAGTTTTAATATTTGTTTCTTTCATTATCGACCCATTCCCACGTAATATAGCACGCCAAACAATAAAAGTACGCCTGTGATACACAACAAACGAATTTTATTTGTCAAACTCGCACTTTGATGAGGTACAGCAATAATTCCTGCTAATAAAGCACCACTCAAGACTCCACCAATATGTCCCCAAATATCAATTTGGCCCATAAATAAATCAGCGACTAAATTAAATACAATAAGGATTAAAAATTGTTGCGACCAAGCACGCAAGGCTGGATTAGTCCGAAAGAAATAACCTAAACTGACAAACACTCCAAACAAACCAAATAATGAAGTACTAGCTCCCGCTGCAACACTAAAATTGCTGCCAAAGGCAAAACTCATCAAATTACCGCCTAAACCACTTAATAAGTAAATTAACAAGAATCGCCAAGCACCATAAACACGTTCCAACAAAATGCCGACGAAATACAGTGTCAATGAATTAATCAATAAATGTGACCAACCAATATGGACAAAAATAGGCGTCAATAATCGCCACCATTGACCCATCTGCACCAATTGATTCACTTTAGCGCCCGCATCAATTAAGGTAGCACTATTATAGCTACCGCCGTTGAACAATTCCCATGCAAAAACAAGAATTTGAATTATCAGCAATAAATATGTCATTATCGGTAGTTCGCGTAATCTATATTCATTCATTGTTACCTCATGTATTCAATTACTTACATCAACTTCTTTAGTTTAGCACAAGATAAGCTATACTAAATATTAGCTTAACATGTAAGCGATTATAATTTGTTTTAAAAAAAACAACAGGTTTAACCTGCTGTCTTTTATTTAGTTTCTCGATGTAACGTTGTCTTACGTTCACGTGGGCAATATTTTTTTAATTCCAAGCGATCTGGATTATTCCGCTTATTTTTGCTAGTTAAATAATTGCGTTCGTGACATTCGGTACATTCAAGTGTAATATTTACGCGCATATCAATGAACTCCTTTACAACTTTTGCTACACGACTTTACCATAATAACACTTTCAAAGTTTCTTGACCAGTCCTTTACTGAGAATCTTTATTACTAGTATTAAAATAAGCTGTGACCATACTCCGAACTAAATTCAAATTATAATTACCCTTTTCACTGCTCAAATTGGGGAAAACAACCGCAAAAGCAATCTGAGGATCTTTAGCGGGAGCATAACCCACCATGCTTAAAGTAATCGTTTGAGGTGGATTAGAATTATCAGGATTTTCAGGGTCATAATAAAATGATTGCGCCGTTCCAGTCTTAGCTGCAATATCTGGTTGGATATTTGCCAAAGGCTTCGCCGTCGTCCAAGCACCGGATCCGTGAACCACATTATAAAAACCAGTCTGCACCACATTTAATTGACTTGAAGTAAAATCAACTCGATTAAGCGGTTGTGGTTGTGTTGTATGCACAATCGCTCCTTTTGAACCATCTCGTTTAGTTTTTTGAATTGATTGGACAACGTAAGGTCGCATGCGATAACCGCCATTAGCAATGGTTGAAACATATTGTCCCATTTGCAGTAAAGTATAAGCATCGTAGTTACCATACGATTCATCCAAAGCCGAACCAACTTTGACTAAACCATCAGACATCGTGGGTCCTTTAATTCCGCTAGCTTCACCGGGTAAATCAATCCCTGTTTTGACCCCTAAACCGAATTGATTAAAATTACTGCGCAATTTTTTAAAAATATCCTGATCAATGTGAATATATTTATTGGGAACATATTTAGCATGACCCTCACGCATGGCTAAACGCATCATATAAATGTTTGAAGACACTTCTAAGGCTTGTTCTGCCCCTAGAGCTCCAAAAGTTCCCACCGGATAGACAGACTTTTTCACAGGTGTACTAGGCAAATAAATCGGATCATCTGGTAAAACATTATTGTCTGGCGTAATCGCACCATTCATTAAACCACCTAAGACCGTGGCTCCTTTAACAGCCGACCCCATCACAAAAGTTCGATTCATCACGCCCAAAGCATCATCAGAAACTTTATTAGTTTTAGGATTATAGTGAACCCCCGACATCGCCAACACAGCGCCTGTTTTAGGATTCATTGCCACCGCGTAAGCACCATCAGAATATTGTGTCACCCCATTAGCTTGTGCAGAAGCAAAAGTGTCACGCAAAGCAGAATCTAATTTTTTCTGGTAGTCAGCGTCAATTGTTAAATTTAAATTATCACCCTTAGAACCAGCATACTTTTGCACCGAATCAGTGAGTTTATTACTAGGGCTCACCGAAATTTGTGTTTGCGATTTACTACCCTTTAAAATCGGCTCGTACTCCTGTTCCAAATAACTCGTCCCCACGCGGTCATTGCGTGAATAACCTTGAGCTAACAATTCATTCACATTGTTATCAGGCAAGCCTTGTTTTTCAGTCGATACCTGACCAATAATACTGGTCATCGAATCTCCCATGGGATAGGAACGCTTAGAATCAATTCCCACTTGCACACCAGGCAATTCAATTTGGTGTTCACTGACTTCGGCAACCTCTTTAGCCGTAGCATTATAATTTTTAATAAATACGGTTGAGTATTGCGATGCTGAACTCATTCGTTGGAAGATAGCTGCCGCTTGTTGCTGAGCTGGCGTTAGATGCAACGAAACATTTTTTAAAACATATTTAACTGCTCGACTATATTGCTCAGATTGACTTTTTTCCTGAACCTGTTCATCCGTCAAACCACGGTTTACTTGTTTGAGAATTTTTTGATAATTCTTTGTTGGTGCCAAATAATAATCTGCTTGATCACGCTTAGATAATTTAACATCATCAATTGTCACAAATTTTTGTAAACGATTAGCGATTTGATACATATCCGTGGTTTTAACTGACGCACTACGCGTATAAGTAATCGCACTACTAGCTTGATTGTCAACGATCAATCGACCTTTAGAATCATAAATTAATCCGCGAGGTACATTACCATTAATAATCGTTTTATCAGACCGTTCCACTTCTGCTTGAAATTTATGCCCGTTGAGCAATTGCAGATATGCCAATTGTCCAATGAGTAATGCAAATAAGGAAAAAACTAAAACTAATAAAACATTTAACCGAAAAGGTAACAGTGATTGGGTCGTTTTAGGTCGATTCAACCTTTGAAAAAATTTCAAAATTTAATACTCCTCAATTTCAAGATTACCCTCCAATTATAGCAAAAAAGCAGCCTACTTAACATCAAGTTATTAGTAAACTGCTTTTTAGGCTTCTGGCACAAACGTATAGATAGGACTATCACTTTTTGCATCATAATCAATCTGCAAATCATAATATTTAAAAAACCAAACATCATTATCAGTAAAGAAATAGCTGATATCATCAATCTGCAATTCATAATATGGATTGCGCGGCTTCTCTATCAAAAAAGCTAGCGAAAAACCATCATGAACATTGGTCTTGCCATAAACTTTACCATAAAAATGTAACCCATCACCCGGCCGTAAATCTAAGTTTTCACGGTACCAAGTCTGTGCCTGTGGACTAATCGTAAATTTCATCTGCATCACCATTATCATCATAACGCATGAAAACGATTAATTCCACTAATTAATTTTGAACGTCAATAATTTTAACAGTAAAAGAACCACCTGGAGTACTAATTTCAACCAAGTCATCCACCTTTTTGCCTAACAAAGACTTGGCAATTGGCGAATTATTGCTGATCTTGCCTTCAAGAGGATCAGCTTCCGCAGCCCCAACAATTTGATAAGTTTCAGCTTCTTCACCATCTTCTTGAAAAGTCACCGTCTTACCAACTGATACTTCATTTTCATCAACTTGACTAACATCCACAACATCAGCATATTGCAACATGGTCATAATTTCAGAAATCCGTGACTCAACGATACTTTGCTCATCTTTAGCTGAAGAATACTCAGAATTTTCAGATAAATCACCGAAACCACGGGCAATTTTGATTCGTTCAATTATTTCAGGACGTTTCTTTAATTTTAAATCTTCTAATTCTTGCTCTAATTTTTGCTTACCTTGCGCTGTCATTGGATATCTTTGTTCAGCCATTTTAACACCCTACCTAACTAATCACGTTTTTGTTTAACTTGCCACTTTTGATGTATCAAATATTTGATTTTAGAAGTCAATAAATCAATTGCCACATCATTAGAACCGCCTTCAGGAATAATCAAATTTGCAAACCGTTTGGTTGGCTCAATAAATTGCTGATACATTGGTCGTACATGATCCAAATATTGATCAAACACTTTACTAAGTGTATAGCCACGTTCTTCGACATCTCGTTTAATCCGGCGAATTAAACGAATGTCATCATCTGTATCAACAAAAACTCGAATATCCATCAAATCGCGAAGCTGCTTCTCGTACAAAGTTAAAATACCTTCTAAGACAATCACTTCTGCAGGTTCTTGATGACGGGTTTTATTAGTTCGATTACTATCCACAAAATCATAAATAGGAACTTCAATACTCTGAAAAGCACGCAATTTTTTTAAATCAGCAACTAATAAATCTGTATCAAATGATAAAGGATGATCAAAATTTTGTAATTTTCGCTCTTCATACGGCAAATCTAATTTTTTATAATAAGAATCCATCTGCAACAAAGCAATTGATTCATCAGGCAGTTCTTTGATTAAGCGTTGAGCAATCGTTGTTTTGCCACTACCTGATCCACCACTAACACCAATAATTAAAGGCTTGTTCACAGTACTCATTTTGTTCTCCTCATCAAAAGGGACTGACATCTGTCAGTCCACTAATTTTATTGACCAATACGAGAGTTAGTATCTAAATGTTGTGAATAATTTGTTGAATAGTAAACTTTACCAGTCTTCAAATTAGCAACAAAGTACAAATATCCCTTATCACGTTCTGCTGGATTCAAGACCGCTTGAATCGAACCTAAACTTGGTGAATTAAAGGGACCTGGTCCAAAACCCTTATTCTTGTACAGATTATAAGGAGATTTTACACTTGTATCCTTATTTGTCAAACTATGTTTATGCTTATTCAAAGCATACATAACCGAAATATCAGATTGTAAAGGCATATCAGCATCAATTCGGTTAAAGAAAACCCCCGCAATCTTGCGCCGATCAATATTTTTTACACCTTCACGCTCAGTTAACGAAGCCAAAGTTAGCAACTGCTGAACCGTCAAATTCTTCTCTTTTAATTGATTATAATATGGAGATAATTCTTGATTAGTTTTATCAACCATTTCCGTCACTAATTTTTTCAAAGACATTCCAGAATAATACGGATAAGTGGCAGGGAATAAATAACCTTCCAAATGGTAACGCACATGCTTAGAATCCATTGATGAAGTCAACAAATCAGGATACTTTTTCTGCAAGTCACGCATGAAAGATTGATCCTTCATCAAGTTTAAGAATTGCCTTTTGGAAAAGGGCGTTTTCTTAGCAATCACATTTCCAATCTGATCCACCGTAACACCTTCACGTACCAAGACACTATCGCCGGGTTGACCAATTTGTTCCAAACTACCACCCTTTTGCAAACGCGCAACAATTTGAGTTAAGGTCATCGAAGGCTTAAAAGTATAATAACCAGCTTGAAAATCCGTATAATTATGAGATTTAACATAATAATTAAAAACTGTGGCACTACGAATTACGTGTTTATTTTGTAATTTGGAAGCAATTTGCTTATTAGATGAACCAATCGGAATTTTAACTTCAACAGATTGATGATCCTTACTATTGTACGGCTGCAAAGATTCTTGAACAAAATTATAACCCAGTACCCCTACCGTCAGAATTAAGACTGCTAAAATTCCCACAATCCAGTAAACAATATGATTAACCACTCTTTGTTCTGATTCGCGAACCATTTTCTTTTGCTGCATTGCTTGACGCTTATTAGTTGGTTGATTACCATTTTTATCTGAATTAGCCAAAAAAGGTTCCTCCACAAATTAATCTCAACAACTAATTATACACAATTTTTAGACAATTGTTGTTCTTTTTAACGAATTTGTGCATTAAATAAATCTTGCAATGTTTGCTTCACAGCATCGAAGTAATGATTCACTTCAACATCAGTCAAAGTCGCTTCAGAATTTTGGAAAGTCAGACGATAAGCTAAGGATTTATGCTGCGATGTGATTCCTTTGCCTGCATAAACGTCAAATAATTGGATATCCGTCAAATATGGACCAGCAACTTTTTGAATTGCCAGTTCCACTGACTCATTTGTAACCACATCCGGTAAAATCAAAGCAATATCTCGTTGAATGGCTGGATACTTGCTAGTTTCTACATAAATTTGTGATTGATCAGGTAGAGCCATGATTTTCTCTAAATCTAATTGAAAAACGACCGTCGGCGCTAAACGCAATTTTTGAAGTACTTGTGGATGCACAGTCCCCACAAAACCAACAGGTTGTTCATTCATCAAAATAATCGCTGTCTGACCAGGATGCAATTTTTTAATCGAACCAGTTGCCTGAAACAAAATGGTTGCTTTCTTATTGAAACTAGCGATTAATTGTTCCACATCTCCTTTAACATTGTAAAAATCAACTGTTTGTGCCGTTTGATTCCAAGTCGAAGTAACTACGTTACCACTAATTGCTCCCGCAATCATTTCTACTTCGGCAGGACGAACCACCGATTTATCTGACTTAACAAAAACCCGACCTTGCTCAAATATAGCTACATCAGTCTGTTTACGCGCTGCATTATAAGCTAAATCATCTAATAAACCACTGACTAAATTCGTTCGCAAATATTCATGATCTTGTGTCATCGGCCAATCCACTTTGGTCACAACAACATCCGGTGAACTAAATGCAGCAGCCTTTTCTTCAGTGGTCAAAGAATAACTAATCACTTCGTCATAACCTAAAGAACGCAAAGCGCGACGTGACTGCCGTAAAAATTTTTGGCGTGGTGTATAACCACCAATAGTCTGGGTTCCGACTGGCAAAGTACTAGGAATTTTATCAAAACCATAAATCCGAGCTACTTCTTCAATTAAATCCGACTCAATAAAAATATCCCAACGACGTAAAGGCACCGTCACAACCAATTCGTTATTCTGCTGTTCAACATGAAAGCCTAGTCGCTCAAAAATAGCAATTACTTCAGCTTCAGAAATTTCAGTACCCAAGGCATGATTAATCTGATCTACTGTAATTTTTACAACCGTCGGCGTTAAAGCGGACTGACTCCCAACTAATTGTTCAGCTAAAACGTCACCATCAGCTAATTGTGTAACTAATTGCGCCGCTGTATCCAATGCCTCTGCAACAGCTGACAAATCAACACCCTTTTCAAAACGTGCCGAAGCATCTGTTCGCAAATTATGCCGTTGTGCCGTTTTTCGAATTTTTGTAGGATTAAAGACACCGGCTTCTAGAATAATATTTTTAGTTTGATCGGTGACTGATGTTGCCAATCCGCCCATAACACCAGCTAAGCCAACTGCCTGTTCATCATTAGAAATGACAATATCTTGATCATCCAAATCATAAACTTTTTCATTCAAAGCAGTAAATTGTTCGCCCTTGGCAGCTAGGCGAACTGTTAATTTTTTAGAACCTAATTTGTCATAATCATATGCATGTAATGGCTGTCCAAAATCTAACATAATATAATTGGTAATATCAACGATATTATTAATCGGCTTAATGCCATTGTTCCAAAGACGAACCTGCAACCAAAGCGGACTCGGCTTGATCTGTACATTATTGATTACTCGTGTACGATACGTTGGTGCCAAATTCACATCAGGTACTTCCACGCTCAATTTATCAGCAGCAGAGGTCGAACCTTCCTGAACTAATGAGTGCTCAAATTCAGGCTTTTCATCATACATGGCTGCAACTTCCCAAGCTGCTCCACGCATTCCCAAAGCATCAGCCCGATTCGGGGTTAAATCAAAATCTAAAATCGTATCGTCCATTCCTAAATAAGGATAAACCGGTTGTCCTAACGGAATCTCCTCTGTTTCTGAAAAGACATAAATACCATTTTTAAATTCATTGGGAACAACGGCATCATCAAAACCAATTTCCTGTAAAGCACACAGCATCCCGTTCGATTCAACACCACGAAACTTACCCTTTTTAATTTTTTGATTGTCAGCAATTCGAGCTCCTGGCAACGCCACAATCACCGTTTGCCCTTGCGCAACATTAGGTGCACCACAAACAATCTGCAATAATTCATCTTGGTTCACATCAACTTGGCAAACGTTCAAATGATCTGAATCTGGATGCGCTTTTAAAGATACAATTTTACCAGTCACCAACTTTTTAAGGCCCGCATCTGGCTTGATAATTTCGTCTACTTCAATACCAGTAACGGTTTCGCGATCAGCTAATTTTTCAGGTGATTCTGGTAATTGTACATATTGTGCAAGCCATTTCGTAGAAATTTTCATGATTTATTCTCCTTTGAATTGTTCTAAAAAGCGCACATCGTTTAAATAGAAATTACGAATATCATTAATCCCATATTTCAGCATTGCAAAGCGATCAGGACCTAAGCCAAAGGCAAAACCACCGTAAACTTTAGAATCCACACCTGCATTTTCTAAAACATTCTGATGCACCATGCCCGCACCTAAAACCTCAATCCAGCCGGTGAACTTACAGACTTTACAGCCTTCACCACCACAAGCAAAACAAGATACATCAACTTCCACGGATGGTTCAGTAAACGGAAAATAACTAGGACGCAACCGAATTTCTCTTTCAGAACCAAAAATATGACGGGCTGTTAATTCTAGTGTTCCTTTCAAATCAGCCATCGTGATATGTTTATCAATCACCAAACCTTCGATTTGGTTAAATTGATGTGAATGTGTTGCATCGTCCGTATCGCGCCGATAAACCTTGCCCGGACTAATCATCTTTAATGGACCTTCAGAAAAATCGTGCTTCTCCAAGGTTCTAGCTTGCACCGGTGAAGTTTGGGTCCGCATCAAAATTTCATCGCTAATATAAAATGTATCTTGCATATCCCGTGCCGGATGATCCTTAGGCAAATTCATCATTTCAAAATTATAATGATCTTCTTCGACTTCGGGACCATTAACTACTTCATAACCCAAACCGATAAACAAAGCTTCAATATCGTCCATAATTTGATAAATGACATGTTTTGTACCAAGACGCCGTTTTTTACCGGGTAAAGTCACATCAATTTTTTCTGTTGCTAACTTAGCAGCGGTTGCTTTTTGCTCTAATTGTTTCTTTGCTTGATCTATGGCTTCTTGCAAGTCATCTCTAACCGTATTAGCCAAGGCACCAACCTTAGGACGTTGTTCCGCCGTCAAATCTTTCATGCCACGCAATGCTTGACTTAAAGGACCTTTTTTCCCTAAAAATTGAACCCGAATTTGATTCAATTTCTCCATTTCGTGTGCTTCTTTAATCTGCTGTAAACCTTGGCGATGTAACTCTTCTAAGACATTTCTTAAATCCATATTTCTTCTCCTTCGATTTACTTATTTTAACCAACAAAAAAACTCCGTCTCCTCAAAAGGGACGAAGTCTCGCGGTACCACCCTAGTTGCCAAGTAAACTTGACCACTTTCATGTCGGATAACGCCAACTAATCACGTTTTGACTCCAGAACGAATTTCCACCTCTCAATTTCAATTGTTCTCACTTATCAATTGTCTCTGTTAAATTGAGCTGTTGGTGGTACTACTTTCTTTCATCGTCGATAAAGACAGTTTAAATCTTTCGAAGTTAAATTTCAAACAAATTTTAATTAGTGCCTACATGTAAAAACTTCTTACGCCATTCAATTAACTTGGGCTCACAAGCTTCTTGCACGGCTAATTGATCATCTACTAAGTTAACCACTAAACTTTCCCGATATTTCGGTGGTATCATAGTTGCCCCAAACATATGCTTGACAATAATGTCAGCTTCCATCGGTGTTAAATTCGTTAATTTTTGTGCATTATTTAAAGCAACTTGACTATGCAAATCAGCATGCTGTCGAAAACTAAGCTGCTTAGGATCCCAATCATAATAAAATAAATCATGTAACAAACCTCCACGTGCTAAAGCCCGCGTATTGAGATGATGTTTTTGACCGATTAAATAACTATGATAAGAAACACTTAGCGAATGTTCTAAGCGATTAGAGTGAATATGATGTTTAATCTGTTGTAACTTTTGGACTTCAGTTTTTGCCAATAAATCAGCCACTTGTTCAACATAAGCAGTATCTTGTTGCCAATTCAACGCTTTCTTCAAAGTCATACGCCCCTTTTTTAGACAGAAAGTCTATAAATTAAAATTCCCGCTGCTACACCGACATTCAATGATTCTGCTTGACCCAAAATAGGAATATACAAATTCAAATCTGTTAATTTAGCTAAGTCAGGATTTAAGCCGTGCGCCTCGTTGCCCATAATTAAAGCAAATTGTTGCGGTGCTGTCAATGTCTGATAAGGCTGGGCCGTCTCATCAACTAAAGTCCCATAGACCGGGATTTGTGCTGCTTTCAATTGTTCAATTGCTTGCGTCAACTCCATTGATTGAATCTGCAAGTGAAACTGGCTCCCCTGCATAGCACGTTGAACTTTTGCTGAATAAAAATCAGCTGAATCAGGACTCAAAATCACGCCCGTAAAGCCAGCTGCATCGGCTGTACGAATCATGGTTCCCACATTTCCAGGATCTTGAATCTGATCTAGTAATAACCATGTACCGTGCGTCAAAGTTGGTGCTTGTAAGGCCACTAATGGTGTCACAGCAATAATACCTTGTGGTGTAACTGTCTCCCCCAATGCTTGCGCCACTTCTCGACTAATTTCAATAGCATTAGGAAAATGATCACGCACTAAATGTTTCGGATCACGATTGAGATAATCTGTAGTCACATAAACATCTTGCAAACTAATTTGTTGTTGAAGTGCTTCAAAAATAAGGTGTTCACCCTCCAACAAATAACGCTGTTGTTTTTTACGTCCTTTATGCGTTTGTAATTTTTTTAATTCTTTAATTTTAGTATTTTGCGTTGAACTAATATATACCATAGATTAATCTATTCTCCTATCACAAAATTAACTAGATTAATCATATCATTTTTAACACTTGAAAAAAATTACACAAGCCTTTTGTTAAGACGACTTTTTCGCTATAATATTTATATTATTGGAATAAAAAGGAAGCGGTTTACATGCAAAAACATCTTTCAGCTGACATTTACGGACTGGTTCAAGGCGTTGGCTTTCGGTATGCAACCTATTCTTGGGCTCAAAAGTATGCGATTGTGGGATCAGTCAAAAATTGCACAAACGGCAGTGTACATTTGGAAGCTCAAGGTGAAGCTTTGCAATTGGAACATTTCATCAAAATCATCCAAAATGGTCCTAATAAATTTGCCCATGTCAAACAAATGCAATTGCAAGAACAACCGCTATCAAATTTTTCCGAATTCTTAATGTTATAAATGGAGATACCAATGAAAAAAACAACAAAGCGCGTTCTTTTACTAAGCAGTTTGCTGGGAATTCTTTTACTGACAGCTGCTTGTTCAAAATCAGGCATCAGTGGCACCCCCAAACCACCAACCAGTGGTCCGTACGGCTGGGTTTATCGTTATCTAGGTATTCCCTTTCAAAATTTGATGTTATATGCGTCTAATACCATTGGTGGCAAGAATGGTTATGCTTGGGGCATTATTATCATCTCATTTTTAGTGCGGCTAATTTTATTGCCACTAAGCTTGATTCAACAAAAAAAATCAATTATTCAACAAGAAAAAATGAAGGGAATTCAGCCACAATTAAAACTGATTCAAGAGCAGCAAAAAAAAGCCAAAACACAGGAAGAACAAGCTGCTGTTAGCCAGTTAATGATGCAAGTCTATTCTAAAAATAATATCAAATTAACTGGTGGTCTAGGTTGCTTACCATTATTGTTGCAATTTCCTGTCTTCATCGGAATTTATCAAGCTGTGCAATATTCGCCAGAAATTTCTAAAGCTAATTTTTGGGGTGCACCCTTATCTAAGCCGAGCTTAATTATTACCATTATCGCTACTGCTTTTTATCTTCTCCAAAGTTGGATATCGTTAAAAAATGTTCCCGCAGAACAACGTCAACAAATGAAGACAATGTTAATTTTGAGTCCCGCAATGACCTTTTTCATCAGTTTAGCTTCATCGACTGCATTAGCCTTGTACTTTTTAATTGGTGGAATTATCGTCGTGCTTCAACAATTAATTAGTGACTATATTATTACACCACGCGTCCGTAAACAGGTTGATCAAGAGTTAAAAGAAACACCAATTGTCGAAGTGGTTACCAAAGACACTTTTCAAAGTTTAAACTCTCGTCCAGATAGCACTGAGCAGCAGGTTCAAAACCAGCATTTGCAACAGCAACATCAAAAAAATCGACAACGCAATGCTGGCAGACAGCAACATCCGCATAAATAATTCAGCTATTCAATTTCGATCACTTCATTGAGGTGATCGTTTTTATTTACCATCGAATATAGACGAACAAAAAAAGAGTGAGATCATCACTCTTTTGAATCAAAAATTATTTTTTAACTAACGGTAAATTTACCCGAAAAATAGTTCCCGAGCCTACTGCGCTTTCAGCGGTAATTGATCCCTTATACATTTCAATAATTTTTTTTGCGATCGACAAGCCTAAGCCATTGCCACCACTTTCACGAGAACGTGCCTTATCAACACGATAAAAGCGATTGAAAATTCTTTGCAAATCTTTCTGACTTAAACCAACCCCGAAATCTTGGACAGCAATCATTAACATGCCATCAGCAGTTGAAGCCGAAAGATTCATCTCTTTACGATCTTTAGAATACTTAATCGCATTATCCATCAGAATCACTAAAATCTGCATTAAATGATTTCGATAAATTTGAACCATTGTATGTGGTGGGACAGTATCATCAAAATTAATTTTAAAATCAGGATGCAGCATCACAAAATCGTTATAAGCTTGTTCTAAAGTTTCGTTAGCTTCCGTGACTTCTTTAGTATAATTTATCTCAATTTGTTCAGCACGAGTTAAATCCAACATTTCTTGAATTAACTTTTTCATCCGTGAAACTTCACTCACAGAAGCATTAATTGATTCATCCAAAACTTGAGGATCATCTTTGCCCCATCGTTGCAACAACTTTAAGTGACCTTCAATAACGGCTACTGGTGTCCTTAATTCGTGCGACACATCTTCCACAAATTCTTTTTGCTGATTCGTATATTCTTGCATACGATCTAACATTTTATTAAAACGATCAACTAAGTCAGTAATCTCATCATTAGAACGTTGCTTCGGAATTCTCGCTTGCGAATCTGGATCCTCATTAATCTCATCAATTGTTCGATTCACTTGATTAATACGTCTAACCAGTGGCTGCGTTAAAATATAGCCCAAAAACAAACTCAATAAAACAGCAAAAACAATCACTAAAATTATACGTCGATTTAATTCTTGAAAAGCACGATGATAACTACGTAAACCATCATTGATTTTGACATAACCAATGACCTTATTAGTTCGACTAGAATGGATTGGTACAGTAGTTTCTAAATAACTAGGACGACCATCATATTCTTTTTTGAACGTAATTTTGGTTACATCAGTAAAATTAGCATCAATCTGCCCAGCTTTAAATAAAGGATGACCCTTAACATCATACAAAACGATTGCCAAGTCGCCACGCGCTAATTGTTTAGACAAGCTATCATGATAAAATTTTTCTGGATCCCCGGTCACAAATTGACCATGACCACTTTGCTCTAAAGTTTTTTGATTAAAACGCGGTGCCAGACGTTGTTGTACTTGTTCTTTGGTCAAGGGTGCTCGATAAACATTAAAGCGACTGTCAACCGCCGCAATCGTATCCCGGACATTGTTTTCTTCACTACGCAATAATGCTTGATTAACCGACGTGTAAACCAAAGTTGCGAACAAGCCAAACACGATAAAAATAGCTAAACTCAAAAAGCAAGTCCATTTAAATTGAATCGTAATTCTCCAATCCGCTAATTTTTGCTTCATGGGCGAACAACATATCCAGTCCCACGTACTGTCTGGATATAACTTTCCTTATCAGGCAAGTCAATTTTATTACGTAAATAACGAACATAAACATCCACAATATTTGTTTCACTTTGGGTTGATTCGCTGCCCCAAACATTCTTCAATAATTGTTCCCGGCTTAAAACCTTGCCCATATTATTTAACAAAGTCAAGAACAAATCATATTCCCGCCGTGTTAATTCAATTACCTTACCATTGCGACTCAAAGTATGAGCCTCTTTATCCATGATTAAGTCACGATACTCAATTTTTGTTGAATGTGGTGCCATTTTTTGATCTTCAATATCAATCCGCCGTAATAAAGCACGTAAACGAGCCAAAAGTTCTTCAATCGCAAATGGCTTTACAATATAATCATCAGCACCATGGTCCAAACCAGATACACGATCAATAATCGAATCCCGAGCAGTCATCATAATAATCGGCGTACTTTTTTCTTGGCGAATTCGTCGACAAACTTCTAAACCATTTAAGGTTGGCAACATCAAATCTAACAATACAGCATCCCAATCCTCAGCCAAAGCTGCATCTAAACCTTTGCGACCATCAAATTCCACGCGTGTTTCATAGCTTTCATGCTGTAATTCCAGCTCCACAAAGCGCGCTAAATTCTTTTCATCTTCAATTATTAATATTTTTGCCATTATTATATGCTCCAATTCTGAATATAAATTAACTTTCTTAAATAAGTCCATCACTATTTTATCACGTTTTATAGTTTTCATACTAATAAAGCACGTAATAATTTGTCCTAAACTGGACTAAACATTGAGAAAACTCGGTAAAAAATCACCGAGTTTTCAGAAATAATGCTAATTAAATTAAAATAACTTTTTTATTGTTCTTCATACCACGGATAATGATAAATTCCTGAGCGGTCTACTCTTTGATAAGTATGTGCTCCAAAATAATCACGCTGTGCTTGAATTAAATTAGCGGGTAAAACGGCGGAACGATAAGAATCATAATAAGCTAACGCAGCACTAAAAGCTGGCACCGGGATACCAGACTGTACAGCCCAAGCAACCACTTGCCGCGTTGCATCTTGATATTTCGCACAAATTTCTTTAAAGTAATCGTCTAACAAAAGATTGTTTAAATCAGCATTTTTTTGATAGGCTGCGGTAATTTTTTGTAAAAATTGTGCCCGGATAATACAGCCCTCGCGCCAAATATTAGCAATCTCACCATACTGTAAATTCCAATCATAATGCTGAGAAGCAGCCTTTAATTGTGCAAAACCTTGCGCATAACTCATAACTTTACTAAAGTATAAAGCTTCGCGAACTTTTTCTGTAAAATCAGCAGGAATTTGCACGTTCAGTTGACTCTGAGGCAACCGCTCACTAGCTTTGACCCGTTCATCTTTAAAAGTCGAAATATAACGAGCATAAACAGCTTCCGTAATCAATGACTGCGGTACACCTAATTCCAGCGCACTTTGAGAACTCCACTTACCAGTGCCCTTATTACCCGCCGCATCCAAAATCAAATCCACAATAGGCTGATTCGAACCTAGATCATCCTTACGCGTCAAAATATCAGCCGTAATTTCAATCAAATAACTAGATAATTCGCCCTGATTCCAATCTTTAAAAGTTACAGCAATTTGATCCGTTGACAAATGACCCAAGTCTTTCATCAAACTATAACTTTCCGCGATGAGTTGCATGTCACCATATTCAATCCCATTATGAACCATTTTTACATAATGACCGGCTCCGTTAGGACCAATATAAGTTACACAAGGTTGATCGTCATCAGTTTTAGCTGCAATTTGCTGTAATACAGGTTCCACCAAATCATAAGCTTCTTTTTGACCACCAGGCATCAAAGACGGACCCTTTAACGCACCTAATTCACCGCCAGATACACCCATACCAATAAAATTAATCCCAGATTTATCCAAACGCTCATTGCGAGCAATGGTATCTTCAAAGAAAGTGTTACCACCATCAATCAAAACGTCACCTTGATCTAATAATGGTAATAATTCATCAATGACCGCATCGGTCGGTTTGCCTGCCTTAACCATCATCACAATCCGCCGCGGTTTTTCTAATGAATCAACAAAATCTTCCACACTAAAACTCGGAACCAATTTTTTATCTGGATGATCTTCAACCACCTGCTGAGTTTTGGAACCAGTTCGATTGTAGATCGCAACTGTATAACCGCGGCTTTCAATATTCAAAGCCAAGTTTTTACCCATTACAGCCATGCCAATGACACCAACGGTTGGTTTATTCATGAATGCTACCCCCTGCCAATTTACTACTCTCACTTATCATACAATATGCAAATTATCTTACCAAGACCAAACATTATTTTGTCACACACTTTTAATCTTTAGCATTGGCATCTGGAAAAAGTTGCTTTAATTTGGCCAATTCAGACTGAGCTTCTAAATTGGTCGCACTTTGTTTTTCATAATCTTCTTCTGAGATCACGGACCATTCCTGTCCCTCAGGCATTGTCCCTTCTGACTGTTCTTGTGGTGTCAAAACTTGCGTTGGAATACCTAACAAAAGATTGTCTTCGACGACTGATTGCAAATCTAAAGTCTGATCTTCTAACGGAATAATTAAACCATAGCGTTCTTTATCCTCAGGTTGCCACTGATCTTCAGGCAAAGTCGTATAAGTTTCATGAACAGAAAGATCCAGTGGCAAATGCACCACCTGTAAACTACGCGTCGATGGATAATCCATTTGCGCCGTTAGTCGAAAATCTCCAAAAATAAATTGACCTTCTAAACTAATCGTTCCTTGTAACCTAATTGGACTCATATCAATAATTTGTGGGTCGCGTTGCTTCAATTCTGCAGTAACATCCATTTCTTGATCTAAAATTAAAGGCTGTTGACGATACTTTTCCAACTCTGACGTTTTAAAAAAAATATAATCACCTACTTTCTAAGTGGCTGATGACCAAAATTTTGTTCAGGTTGCCCAAACAAAGTTAAAAAGCGATCAATCTGAACCGCATGAGCCATTCTTCCGGAACCATTGCCTAATTTCTGAGTTACTTTCGTAATAAGCGGCCAACTAACTTGCTTACGTAAAGCATGTAAATGCTGTTGGCCAATCGCATTAAAACCTAAAATCTGTAGATAACGTTGCGACCACATTTCCTGCATTTGTTCAGTTGTCACATTCAACAATACATATAAACATAAACGACGCAACCGTGAAAAAGTATATCTTTTGCTTTTAATTCGATATAAAAAAGTTGCAAAGTCCGAACTCTTTATAATTTCTTGCTTAAATTTATACTCCAAACCTTCGTTCATTTGATAAATTTGCGTTAACTCTGCCAAACTGCTAGTTAAAATTCGATACTTTAAAAAAATAAAAACTTGATTCCAATCTAAAAATTGCGTGCCTAAATTAGATAATACGAAATCCGGTAAACTCATAGCATAATCTCGTTGTTGCAAAATTGCCTGCCGAATTGCGCTCGCACTCGAAAACTTTCGTCCTAGTGTCAATTGATCATGCTGTGCCTTGCCATGCCGTGCAAATGGTACCAAGCGGATCGGATATTTAATTTTAATAGCTGCTTGTGCATAAGCAACACCCAATAACTCATTAGGTTCAGTCAAAGTCAAACCTAATTGATCCTGCAAAACTTGATTGAATTGCGTGGCATAGGTTTGATGATAATCAGTCAAAAAATGCGTCGTCTGCATTGCCTGTTCAACTTGCTGGCCTAATTGCTGATAGTCCAAGGTTGAATTTTCTGTGCCAAAGACCAAATCCGTGACTTGCAGTTGTTGTAAAATCAGCATCGCTTCTCGGGCAAATAAATCCGCAGGTTGGACAGCACCAGCAAACGGTAATTCTACAACCAAGTCAACTCCAGCATCCAAGGCCATTTGGGTTCGCGACCATTTATTGACAATTGCCATTTCGCCACGTTGTACAAAATTTCCCGCCATCACCACGATGAGCACATCTGAATGAAGACGTTGTCGAATCTGTTGAATTTGCCACAAGTGACCATTATGAAAAGGATTATACTCAGCAATGACTCCGCAAATTTTCATCAATCGGCCACTAAAGACTGAATTTCAACAGCTTTGGCATCCGACCATAATTTTTCCAATTGATAATATTCACGCATTTCGCGTGTAAAGACATGAACAATTACATCACCCAAATCAACTAAAATCCATTGTGAATTTTTTTGACCTTCAACTGACGCATGGATTCCTTTTTTAACAGCTGTTTCGACAATTTGATCTACAATCGCCGCAATTTGCCGCTGACTATTCGCATCTGCAATCACAAAATAATCTGCAATTAAACTAACTTGTTGCATATCCAAAACTTGAATTTCATTAGCATGTTTAGCATCTGCAGCTTTGACAGCCAGTTCCATCACTTGTTGACTTTTCAATCGTCATCCTCACTTTTCATCCTGACGGGCAACAACCCATTTGTTATAACTATCAATAGTCTTGGGATAAATTTGTTGTTGCTTGTTAACTAATAATTGTAATGTATGCGCTAATTGATAACTAACTCCGGCATCTAAATCACGATCCGTCAACTGACGTGCTTGCTCCACGCCCTCAAAATCACGGCCTGATTCCGTATAATCTGCCATAAACACGATTTTATCCAAAGTAGTCATCACTTCAGCAGCAGTCGTATGCTTACGCACAGCGTTTAAAATTTCTTCATCATAAATGCCTAATTCTCGCTTGATAAAATAGACACCCACCACACCGTGCCAGATGGCATTACCGTAATTTAATAAGTCACTGTCTAAATGTTCTTGCTTAATGACTTTCATAAACTCTTCAGCGCTACGTTCTTTGGCATAATCATGAACCAAACCCGCCACTTGTGCTTTTTGAAGATCAGCGTGATTTAATTGAGCCAATTCTACTGAACGCTGACTAGTCCGCACACAGTGTTCAAATCGATAAGGAGATAATTTAGCTTTTACTTGGGCCACCAAAGCCGCCATATCATAGTCAGTCATTACAATCATCTAAATAAAGCCCCTTTTCATCAATATACTGCTGTACTAAATCGGGTACAAAATAACGAACAGAACCGTGCGTCTGGATTGTCTGACGAATCCAAGTTGAACTAACTTCAGTCGTAGGCATATTTACCCAAATAATCGGATAAGTCGAATTTTGTTCATAACCTTTACGACATACGCCCACAAATTGCACCATTTGGACTAATTCATCAATTTTATGCCATTTAGGCAAGTACTCCACCATATCGCCACCAATAATAAAATAATATTGGTTTTCCGGATGCAATTTTTTCAACTGCCGAATTGTATCAAATGTATAACTAATTCCACCACGTTGCGCTTCAATCAAGCACAAATCGAAATCTCGATGATTAATGATAGCTCGCCGAACCATCTCCATGCGATGTTCCACCGCAATTGCTCCTTTTTCATCGACATGAGGGGGATTAGCGTCTGGGATAAACAAAATTTTATCCAGATCAAGTTGTTCAAACACCTGATCAGCAATCATTAAATGACCAATATGGGGCGGATTAAACGTACCACCTAAAATTCCAATGCGCTGACCTTTTGATTGTGTCTGCGTCTGGGATTGGACTTGTGTCACTGGTTTATTAGTTGTCACTGTCTGTGTCATTTTAATTACCTAACCCTTAATTTGGTCTACTTTTAAACTAATTGTTCGATGTTTACTTTCAGAAGCTTGTGAATACACAACAACAGTATGACCAATTTGATTAACCATATTCACTTGCGGCAAAGCTTTTGCCAAAGCCATCGCAAAAGACTTGGTTGTTAAAGGAGCTGTTTGCAGCAAACTAATCTTGATTAACTCTTGATGTTCTAACTGTTCAGCTAATTGTGCAAACAAATTAGTACTGAGCCCATTTTTACCAATTTGTAAACTAGGCGTCAAAGTTTGTGCTTGAGATTTTAAATATTTGATTTGTTTTTTTGTTAACATTGTTATCCTCATTAATTAATCAAAGCAGGCCGAACATCTAACTTAATCCCCGCTGGTAAATACGCTTTTAACCGCACTTGTTTGGGCACCGTCACCCAACCCAAACCAGAAAAAACAATATCGCTTTTCACAGTTGTTGTAATATCATGCGCAACTAAATCAGGAAAATCTGTTTGCTTTTGTGGTGGCGTCAACAAATCACTTCGATGAGCAGCATAAAATTGATCAGCATTGCTTAATTTGGTGCGATGAATATATAAATGATTGTCAACGTAAGCGACAAATGACCCAGCTTCTCCCTCTACAAAATCTAAACGTCCTAACCCGGCCAAAAAGAGCGTTTGTTGAGCATTTAACTGAAAAATTCGCGGATGTAATTGCGTTTGTGGCGCAACATACTTCAATTCTTGTGGTGTCAATAAATTAGCAATTTGTCCTGCATGAATAATTCCCGGCGTATCAACCAAATCACCACCGCCAGCTAACGGAATCCGAATTTCATTTAAAGTGGTACCAGGATAATTAGAAGTTGTAATAAGGTCTTTGAGATCACTATTTGCTTGCAAAATAGCATTAATTAATGTTGATTTACCAACATTAGTCGAACCTACCACATAAACATCAAGTCCGTGTCGTAAATTCTCAATTTTGGTCATTAACTCATCAATACCGGCTAACTTTTTAGCGCTAACTAATTGTGTTGCAACAGGTTTGAGGCCAATTTGTTTCACTTGATTTTGTAACCAATTCTGCAACTTATTAACATGGTAAGAACTAGGAATTAAATCAATTTTATTGCCGACAACTAAGACAGGATTATGCTGAATAAATTTACGCAAATTAGCAATCACGCTACCAGAAAAATTAAAAATATCCATCACATAAACGACTAAAGCATCCTGATGACCAATACTTGTTAATAAATCTTGAAATGCGGCATTATCCAAGGGAACTTCAGCGACTTCATTATAATGACGCAATCGAAAACAGCGTTGACAATATAAATCAGTTTCTTGAGTTTGCTGTAAGCGACTAGCTGGCACAAAACCGGCTAATTTTGAATCTTGACTTTGTAATTGTGCACCACAACCGACACAAAATAGTTCGTTTTCACTCAATTAAATTCCTCCTCCACCGTAAATGAGGATATAAAAAGTGATTCAACTTCATTATTGGTCGTTCAATCAACCGATTAATCCGAGTTTTCTTAGCATCGGTCTGAACTAACGGTTGCACCAAAATGGTCCGCACGCCAGCTAAATTACCGGCTAAAACATCAGTCATTAATTGATCGCCCACCATGACAGTTTCTTGGCGTCGATAATGATGCTGCCTCAAATATTTGTGCAGACCAAACGGCAAAGGTTTTAAGGCACGTGCCAAAATTTGCACCGGTAAATCCGCCACAGCTTTTTTAACACGTTCTTCACTATTATTTGATGCAATCACCAATGTAATACCGTTAGCTTTCAAAGCTTGGATCCAATCTACTAAATTTTGATTGTGTTGTTCTTTTTGATTCCAAGGCAATAACGTATTATCAAGATCAGATAAAATCACTTTCACACCTGCTTGAATAAATTCTTGCGGTGTGACCCACGTAATTTGCTCAAGCATCATATTTGGCTTAAACAGTCCCAGAATGTTCACCTCACGTCACAGTTTGACAATTTATTTTTTAGTAAAAACACGCAACTAGCATCAAGCTAGTTACGTGTTTATTTCAATGCATCTTTAGCAGTATCAACTAACTTTTTAAAAGCACGTTGATCGTTAACTGCTAAATCAGCTAACATCTTACGATTAATATCAACTTGCGCTACCTTTAAACCGTGCATTAACTTACTATAACTGATGTCTTGCATCCGAGCGCCAGCATTAATCCGCGCGATCCATAATTTCCGATAATCTCTCTTAACTTGCTTACGATCTCTGAAAGCATAATGATAAGAATTAAATAATTGTGTTGATGCAGCCTTAAATTGAATATGTTTAGAACCGCGATAACCCTTAGCTAACTTTAAAACTTTCTTACGACGCTTACGAGTTACTGTTCCACCTTTAACACGTGGCATAGTGATTCCTCCTAAAAATTATTGTTTAAAATGACTGATTATTTGTAAGTCGTCAACATTTGCTTGATACGTTTCATATCACTAGCACTAACCATTGTTGACTTCGACAATTGACGACGTTGCTTTTTGGTCTTGCCATGGAAACGGTGACTTGTATATGCATGGCTACGCTTTAATCCACCATTAGCAGTAAATTTGAAACGTTTAGCTGATGCACGATGTGTTTTTTGCTTAGGCATTACGAAGATCCTCCTGCACTATTTCTTTTTTTTGTCATTAATTGGAGCAAGCATTAAAAACATGCTGCGGCCATCCATTTTAGGTCGCGTAATTACTGAAGCAACGTCTTTGGTGGCTTCAGCCATTTTTTCTAAAACATCCCGACCGATTTCTTTGTGAGTGATAGCACGACCACGGAAGCGAATCGAGACTTTAACTTTAGAACCCTTTTCCAAAAATTTCCGAGCATTCTTCAGTTTAGTATCAAAATCATTCTTCTCAATGGTCGGACTTAACCGAACTTCTTTGATACTAACAATCTTCTGCTTCTTACGTGATTCTCGGTCTTTTTTCTGTAACTCAAACCGATATTTTCCGTAATCCATGATTCTAGCTACGGGTGGTTTGGCATTAGGTGAAACTAAAACAAGATCCAAATCTGCTTGTTCTGCCAAGCGCATCGCTTCCTGTTTAGAAATAACCCCCAACTGTTCACCATCAACTGAAATCACACGCAATTCACGTGCTCGAATTTTATCGTTCACGATCATATTGTTCTTGCCATTATTAGCTATGAGTATCCACCTCCGAAAATTATCACTCACAAAAAATGCGGGTGCCAAAGCACCCGCAATTAATCATCGATTATCTTAATTAACTTACCCAGAGGCTTAAGGCATAGGTGAGAAGCGGGAGCTTCTGCTTGATTCAATACTCAATTAGTATAGCGTTCGTATAAAAGAATGTCAAGCAATAATTACGCATTTTTGCGAATTACTTTTTGCACATTAGCAATAATTTGTGCCACTTCTTGCTCATTATCTACAACAACATTTAGTTTGTATCGTTTCAAAAAACTAATTAACATTTGACCGGCAAACAACTGGATGATTACTGACGCCGTTAAATTAGAATCAGTTGTTTGGTCAGTAGTTAATAATTCTTGAATAATTTGCTGTAATTGCTCTTCTTTAGGACCTAGCAACTTAACAATTGTCTGTTTAACATCTTCATTAGTCAAAAATTGATTGATGATAATGAGAACAATTTGACAATTTTGATTCATAAATTGATAGCGATCACGAATCATGTAGTCCATCAAATCGTAAATGGATACTAAATGATTTTTGACATCTTTCAAAAATTGTTCACTGAATAAAGGAACTAATTCACTAATTAACGGTGTCACAATTTTTTGCAACAACTCTTCTTTCGACTTAAAGTGCTTAAACATCGTCGCATTACTCAAGCCAGCATCTTGGGCAATCATTGCCGTGGTCGTACCTTGATAACCAAACTGGGCAAACAATTTAACTGCCGACTGGATAATTTTTCTTTTACCAGCTGACATTGGACTTTTATCTAACCATTGTTGGACACTTGTATAACTCATCATTAAACCTTCCTATACCGCTTTAAGCCGACAATATTACTAATAGTTAAAATAATAATGAATAGGACCATAATTAGCAAATCGCCACTGACATCAATTAATGTTGAGCCTTTCATAATAACATTAGTCAAAGCATCAGCTGCGTATTTCATTGGCAAAATATTGGCCAACCATTGCGCCCAAGCAGCCATAGACGTTAATGGAATAATGCCAGAGAAAAAGATTTGCGGCACAACCACCACTGGAATAAATTGAACCATTTGAAATTCTGATTTGGCGAATGTTGATAAAAAAATCCCTAATGATAAGGCAATCAAAGCTAGTAAAACTGTCACCAAAATTACTATTCCAATAGAACCAATAACTTGCACCTTTAAACCATAGATCGTAAAACAAACGATCAGCAATGTTTGTAAAATAGCAATGAGACCATAACTCAACATATAACCAAAAATAATATCTGAACGTTTGACTGGCGTTGCTAACAAACGATCTAAGGTGCCAGAAGTTCGTTCATTTAATAATGCCATGCCTGAAATCAAAAAGACAAAGAAAAAGACGAAAAAGCCCATTAAAATTGGCATTAATTTGGCAAAGAAGGTAGAATTACCATCACCATAATTATAACGATTGTGAATCTGTGGGATTTTAGTAGACAACTTGGGAGCACGACCTTGAGGCATAAGCATCTGCATTTTAGTTAGACTGGTGGTCAGATGCCGAATATTATTCTGGGTTAAAGCTACTTGCACCGCTGATTTAGCCAACTTAGTTTTGCCCGTATCAACATTAGCATGCGTTAGTTGGTAATGATCACCATGCTTAATTAATGAAGAATCAATTTTTTCATACTTTAAGGCTTGCTGCACATCAGCTTGAGAATGGTATTTTTGCACTTGGACGTGTTGAACTTTAGTTAAATTTTGATTGACAGTTTGAGAAACATGTACCGTCCCAATCGTGACATCAGTTGTTGTATTTACACCAAAAATATAATTCATTAATGCTAAAACAATTAACGGTGCAATAAAAATTAACATTAACGTTCGTTTATCACGAAATAATTCCTTTAGTACACGCTTTGTAATTGCCCAAGTTCTCATGCTAAATCTCCTTCCGCTTTCAAAAAGACATCTTCAATCGTTGGCACTTGATATTGAGCTTCCAAAACTTGGGGTGCAGCATTAGCAATCAAATGTCCTCCCAATAGCAGCGCAACCCGATCTGTTAATTCAGCTTCATCCATCACATGCGTTGTAATTAAAATCGCATGCCCTGCTGTTTTCAATCGTGTTAATTCGTGCCAAATTTTGCGGCGTAATGCTGGATCAATCCCCACGGTTGGCTCATCTAAAACTAATAATGGCGGATTTCCTAATAAAGCAATCGCTAAAGACAGTCGCCGTTTCATGCCACCAGAATAGCCACCAACTCTTTTTGATAGATATTCGGACAAGTCCACCACCGCACTCACACGCTGAATCTCTGAGACTAGTTGCTGTTTGGCAACACCCTTCATTTGCGCAAAAAATACCAGATTTTCATAAGCTGTCAACGAATCATATAAAGCATCCGACTGCGCCATATAACCGATTTGGTGCAATAACTTCCGATTAGGCATGATCGTTTGGAAAACAGTTGCTTGTCCACGATCAGACTTTTCCATGCCTAAAGTGATCTTGATAATCGTTGATTTACCTGCACCTGAAGGTCCAATTAAACCGACAATTTCACCTAATGAAACTTGAAATGAAATATCGTCCAAAACTATTTGTGGGCCAAACTTTTTATGAATCTGCTTTAAATTAATAATCGTTTGAGACATTGTGATGCTCCTTTTATCTTTTCAAAAATAGGTGAGTAAATAGTTACTCACTAAAATTAGTATAAAAAATATAGTTAAAAAAAGCAAATTTTACAAATATTGACAATCACGCAAATTGAACTATATTAAAAGATATTGATTTTGATAACTAGAAAAGGAATTTAACAAATGATAGACAATAAACCTGTAAATTTCCGTGATATTGGCGGAATCAATGTCGCCAATGGAACTTTAAAAGCCGGTATTTTTTTGCGGAGTGGGCAATTGGTCGACTTAAATGATGCCACTGTTGATTTTTTAACTGACACTTGTCAACTGCAAACCATCTATGATTTTCGAAGCACTAAAGAAACAACTGAAATGCCTGATACCACCGTCCCGAACACTCAATGGAAGCACTTGGATATTTTAGCTGATGCTACGGCTAACTACGCTTCAATGAATAAAATGGTTGAAAATTCTGGAAACGCACATCAACACATGCTCGAAACCTATGAACAATTGATCGTTAGTTCGTCAGCTCAAACGGGTTATCAGACTTTTATGAATGATCTCATTCAGGAACCAAAAACAATTCTTTTCCACTGTTTTGCTGGTAAAGATCGAACCGGCTTTGCAGCAGCCTTAATTTTAAAAGTTGCAGGAGCTAGTGATGAAACTATCATGGACGATTATTTATTAACCAATAAATTACGTCAACAAGCTAATCAAGAAATGCTCGAAACTTACCGTGACCAAATAACTGAACAACAAGCCAAAGAAATGATGGTGGCTTTACAAGTGGCGCCCGAATATTTATTGCGTGCTAAAGAAACGATCCAACAAGAATTTGGCACATTTGACAATTATTTACATCAAGGTTTACATTTAGTCAATGATTATACTGAACAATTTCGCAAACTTTACGTTAAGTAATTTGAGCAAAAATTAAAAAGCCAAGTGCTTCGATATGAACTTTTACAGTCATATCCCACTTGGGTTTTTTATTTATTTTTTAAATAATCTAAACGACTTTCATAAAGCAACTGATTAAGCACTAATTCATGATGCTGTGTTTCGATAATTGACCACTGGAAAACGCGGGCCATTTCCGCAATAAAAGCTTGTTTTTTAACAGCTAGCTGTTCCGGATGGAACAAAACATAATTCGTTCGGCGCAACATATAGTCGACCGGAGTTAACACCATTTCATAATCAATCGCATAATGCAAACTAATCGTTTCTGCCAAGGTTAAACCCGGCGCCGCAGAAAGCTGATCAATATACGCTGCTACCTTAGGTGAGTTCGAACCGTACGTTTGGGCTAAAATGTCGGCCTCATCCGCCGACAAACCCTTATCAATAAACAATTGTTGATATTTTTTAATTGCTGCTGCCACATTATGCGAGTCAAAGTGACCGCCAGAAACTTGCAACCGTGTGGAATCAACAGAATCCAAATGAACATTAAAATCTTCCGCCAAAATTTTGGTGGTCAACGTCAACGCGCCAGCAGCCATCTTGCGATAATCGGTTAATTTACCACCAGACAAACTAACTAAACCATCATCAGCAATATCTAAAGAGGCTCCCCGCGCAATTTGCGAATTACTAACATATTTTTCACTGTTATTAATTTTGAGATTACTCAGAAGTTCTTCCACATCATGGCGACTGGCATAACCATGCTGATAGTCTTCCACTGTTTCAATCAGCAAATTAAAACTTTCGTCCGTCACTTTGCCAATATTCGAGGCTCCGCCATTATAATCAGAACTTCGATTAGAATCTAACAACGGTCGCAAACCAACCCAGCTAGCCTTGACATCCTCCAAGCGAATGTTCTGCCCAGGAAAACGGTTATTGACTGCCTTCAATAGATAGTCCACATCCTCTTGTTCCACGCGAGGATGCTGATAATTGCCTTGATAATCCGTGTCTGTCGTTCCAAAATAAGTCTTGCCTTCACGTGGAATGACAAACAACATCCGCCCATCCCATTCACCAGAATCCGAGTAGATCGGTTGCTTAACAGGCAAACGATCATGATCAACAACTAAATGAACACCCTTAGTAGGACGAATAACTTGTCCTTGACCGCTATTAGCATCTCGATTCAAAAATTTTGACGACCATGGACCAGTTGCATTCAACACAAGTTTGGCATGGATTGCCACTTGTTCACCCGTCAAAACATCCCGGGCAAGCACACCGTCAACTACCTCACCATTGTGAGTTACTTTTAGAACTTTCAGATTGCTCACTGCCAGTGCCCCAAGATCGACAGCTTCCTTAATATTTTCGATGACTAAACGAGAATCATTATTTCCAAAATCTAAATACAATCCGCCACCAACTAAGCCCTTGGTCTTTAAATTAGGATCATGTTGCAAAACTTCTTGTCGGCTTAACACTCGATTTTGATATTGTTCATCGGTCACGCCACCTAAACTGTCATACAAATTCATCCCTACTTTAATATTACGCATATCAAAAGTTGAATGAATCGAATCATAAATTGGCATCAACATCGAAAAATGCTGCAAAATATGCGGCGCAATATTTTGAACGATTTTCCGTTCCGAAACAACGTCAGATACCAAACCAATATCAAACGTTTTTAAATAGCGAATTCCACCATGAACTAATTTTGTTGACCGCGAGCTAGTCCCGCCAGCAAAATCCTGCATATCAATTAAGCCAACTTTTGCCCCCGCTGCAGCTGCCTGTAATGCCACGCCAGCGCCAACAATAACACCACCAACGATTAACAAATCCAGCGTTTCATCTTGAAGTTTTTGAATCGTTTGTGAGCGCGCTTCGTATGAAAATTTCATTGAATTATCCCCTATCGTAGTCCAAATAGCGATTAATTTTAATCACTTAATCCCCATTGAACATGATTAAAATAAATGGCCTACATTCATTTCATTAACTCTAAACAATATCACTATCATACATTAAGCATTCAACAACTAGCAACCAATATCTGCTCATAAAATATCATTTAATTTTAATTATTTTGTTATAAAAAAGTTTGTTAATTATTTTCTAAAAATAAATTTTTGAAATGCTTCCATTATTCCATCTTCATCATTGCTAGCAGTCGTATAATCAGCCGCTTGTTTGGCAACTGAACTTCCATTACCCATTGCCACTGAAGTGCCTGCCACCTCAAACATCGGCAAATCATTTTGTTCATCACCTAACACCAAAATATCTTGCGAATCAATTCGCAAGTGCTCAGCTAATGCTTGGACAGCCACCCCCTTATTGATATCTGCGTGCATCATTTCCAAAAAATTATCCGCTGCTCGCACAACATAATTAGCTTGACCAAATTGCTGTTGGACTGCGGCTTCTTGTTGATCTAATTCTCCTTTTTCTCCCACAAAAACAGCCTTAATCATTGGAATCTGAACGTCCACTTCTTGCGGTTCTCGTATTAAAACCCCAGCCTGATTTTCCCAAGCTTGCACCACGGTAACCCAATTAACATTACGATTACTCGTATAAATAGCACCATCAGCATCCAATACATTATATGCTAGCTGATTTTGCTTGGCATAAGCATCAACTTGTTCATAAGTTTTCCGAGTCAGACCCTGTTGTGTCAAGACTTGTCCTGCGGTGGCTTGAATCACTGCTCCATTAAAAGTAATTGCGTATTGATCAGCCTGTTGGAGCTGCAATTCCTGCAAAAAACCTTGAACGCCCACTAATGGACGTCCGGTACATAAAACAATCTTAATCCCCATTTGACAAGCCTGTTTCACTGCCTGCTTCGTTGACTCTAACAACGTCCCCTGACTAGTTAATAAAGTATCATCAACATCAATTGCCACCAATTTAATCATATCTTTCACTCCTATTTTTGATTTTGAAAATATTCTAACCGGCGCTGTTGCCAAATTTGCATTTCCGATGTATCCAAGCGTTTGATCACCCGTGCAGGATTCCCCACTGCCAACACGTTAGCCTCAATATCATGTGTGACCACCGAACCCGCGCCAATGACAGTATTTTGACCAATCGTCACTCCTGGTAACACCGTGACACTACCACCAAGCCAAACGTTGTCTTCAATGACAATCGGCAGACCAAACTCCAATCCCTCGCGACGAACCGTTGGCTCCAGTGGATGCCCTGCCGTATACAAACTAGTATTCGGACCGATCAAAACATCATCGCCGATTGTAATCGTATTCACGTCCAAGAGCGTGCAATTTTGATTCGCATAAAAGTTCTCTCCAATGGAAATATGACGACCATAATCGACATATAGCGGAGGATTCAAATAAATATTCTCACCAGCTTGGTTGAATAATTGTCGCTCTAGCTCAACAATCCGTTGTCTTTGATCCAGCGGGACTTGATTGATTTGCTGGGCAATTAGTTTTCCTGCAGTAGAACTATTTTCAGGATGAATCTGTGCAGAACGATATAATTTTCCTTGTAACATTCGCTCATAATCAAAATCTGTTGCCATCTGAACTCCTTGTGCAATATTCTAATCCAATTTTCATTAAAAATATATTATAATCAATTTTATCATAATAAAAAGAGGTGGAAAGTTTGACTAACTTACCAAAAGATGCAGCTGTTTTTAACTTAATTGCCCAAGAAGAACAACGTCAAGCTCAAAATATTGAATTAATTGCTTCAGAAAATATCGTTTCTAAAGCAGTGCGAGTGGCCCAAGGTTCCGTGTTGACGAACAAGTACGCTGAAGGCTATCCCAGTAAGCGCTACTATGGCGGCAATGAATACATCGACCAGCTGGAACAATTGACAATTGACCGTGCTAAAACTTTATTTCATGCTGAATACGCCAATGTACAACCTCATTCTGGTTCACAGGCCAATGAGGCTGCATATCGAGCATTAATTCAACCAGGCGATCGGGTACTGGGCATGGATTTAGAAGCTGGAGGTCATTTGACACACGGCTCCAAAGTGAATTTTTCAGGGAAAACCTATGATTTCTATTCTTACGGCGTCAATGACCAAGGCTATTTAGATTATGAAGCAATTTGGCAACAAGCTAAACAAGTCAAGCCGCAATTAATCGTAGCAGGCGCTTCTGCATATAGTCGGATAATCGATTTTCGAAAATTTCGCAAGATTGCCGATAGCGTCCATGCCAAATTAATGGTCGATATGGCACATATTGCTGGTTTAGTCGCGGTTGGGCTTCATCCAAGTCCGATTGGCTTAGCAGATATCGTCACGACAACCACACACAAAACCTTACGTGGACCGCGTGGTGGCTTGATTCTAGCTCCAGCTAAATATGCTAAAAAGATTAACAGTGCTGTCTTTCCCGGTACGCAGGGTGGTCCATTGGAGCATGTAATTGCGGCCAAAGCGTTCGCTTTGTTTGAAGCCATGCAACCTACATTTAAAGATTATCAACAACAAGTTCTTCTGAACGCCCAGGCAATGGCTGAAGTCTTCAATCAAGATGAACAGGTACATGTCCTAACTGGAGGAACTGATAATCATCTCCTAACACTTGATTTAACACAAACAAAGCTCAATGGCGCACAGCTCCAAGATCTGTTAGATCAGATTCATATTACGACAAATAAAGAAGCGATTCCTAATGATCCCCTGCCACCTTCCAAAACGTCTGGTCTACGTTTAGGAACACCGGCAATCACGACACGTGGCTTCCAAGCAAACGACGCGCGACAAGTTGCCCAAATTATTCTGAAAGCAATTCATCATTATCAAGATCAACAACAACTAGATACCTTAGCGCAACAAGTTTTACAATTAACTACTGAGCATCCAATTCCAAACTAATTCCAATTAAAAAGGACTTTCAAATCATCAGCTAACGATTTAAAAGTTCTTTTTTATTATTATGCACGATTATAAATTCAAATCTGTTTGGTAATTCAGGGGGGACATCGCCGTGGCTCGCGTTACCAACTCGGCAATCAACTGCCGATATTGCTGTGCCGCATATTTCGCATTAGCCGCCGATTGTTGCGTTAAGTAATTGGCTAACATCGTCTTATTACTATATTCCTGTGCTTCACGATCACTCTGGCGCAACCGCGCATTCAATTGCGCATTCACTTTGGCTTGACACTCTTTCAATAACGGACCAAATTCATGGTAATGGCTATCAACTAACACACCCGCCAATTTATACAGCCAATAAGCTGATTTTTGATCATAATGTACATCGCCAATTTGATAAAAATTAGGTGTTTGTGTCATACCCAAATAAAAAGGCACATAAACACTTTGGGCTGTGACACCTAACGCTAACCACTGGACGCAACCAATTGCTGGCGCTAATTGGGGACGGATTTGTAAGAGATGTGATTCCTGCGTTTTTGCTAAACTGATCGGACGATAAGGATGTGCTTGTTCATTTAACACATCATACGGTGTTTTTTCAAAATGCGATGCTAAATAATTTTTTGCATCATCAATACTCAACTTATGCGCAGGCCGATGGGTAAATGGCAACTGCTCACTAGTCGGTTCTATCGACTCGTCCTTTGAAAATTGCCACTGTCCATACCAAACTCGTGGCGTATTATAATGCTCATCAAAATCCGTCTGTGTGCCAAAAATCTGTCGAAAATTAAAGCCGGTAGCATTGGGATTGAGCTGATTATCTACGACAAACTCCTTCAAATCATCTTTAAACATAAAATTGTAGTTATCTGCAAAATCAATTTCTTGGATGGCCACTTGATTGGCAATCACCGCATAACTATCATCAGGAATCCGTTGCGCTGCCCATTGATGTCCGCAAACAATTTCCATATACCAAGCTTCTTGGCGATCGGCAAACAAAACACCATTGGATTCACAAGTACCATACTTTTCAACAATAGAACCCAAGCGCTCAATGCCCGCCCGTGCAGATTGGACATACGGCAACACACAAGTCACCATTGCCTCTTCACCAATACCATTAGTTACTAACGGATCAGCGCCCAATGCTGTCGCGTTAGTATAAGTACTTTCCGTCGCGCTCATCGCTACCCCATACTCATTAAAACCATTTTCTTCAAAAAGGCCCTTTTGAGCAGTACATTCCGGTGTCGCTGTATATTTAAACCGGACTTTAGGCAATTTCATTTGAAAGTGATTCGCCTGTGAAACAAAATGCTGTATTTTGGAAAATTCCCGACGCTCATGTACTACGTAATGTTTGGCCAAAGCCGCGCTGGCATCCTCATTGCGTCCAATAATAATTGAACCATCAATACTAGCCTTCTTGCCAACCAAAATACTGGTACAAGCGCTTGTCCTCTGAACTAAATCCATTATTTACTCCTTTAATTCTTCCCTTTTGCGATGCTGTAAGTTCATTATATTCATAATTATTCTGACTTACAACTCGTGATTAATTTCTTAAAGTCAATTGACCCATTGACAGAATGCCAAATTTCAGTTAGTATATTTATGTTATTTAATTGGGTATTCGCCAAACCGGTAAGGCAACGGACTCTGAATCCGTAATTTGTAGGTTCGAGCCCTACATACCCAATCAGTTTTCAAAGAGTATACCAGCCTGATGTGGCTGGTTTTTTATTATCAATTAATTAATTTTGGCTACAATAAATGACACAATCAAGACCAAAACGACAGCTCCTAAAATGGATGGAACTAATGCCATTCCGGCTAGTTGTGGTCCCCAAAAACCAAACAACCATTCACCCAAAGCTGATCCCAATAAACCGGCGATGATATTCGTCACACATCCCATTGAACCATTTTGCTTGGTTAACGTACCGGCTAATAAACCAATAAGTGCGCCTACAATTAAAACCCAGATCCAATGCATTTTCATATCTCCTTTTATTTTTGCATTTAGTATATAAAATGAAATAGCATTTACATAATAATTCGCTTGCACAAAAAAACTTTCGGAACTCTTTTGTTAACCTAACTTTCATCTTATAATGATGATACTAATAAGATGAGAGGAAACAGTTTATGAAATTAAATCAATTCGGCATTCGACCAACAACTTTAACCGAAGAAATTAACGAGTTACAACGAATTAAATTTATTGATGAAGAATCGTTAGACCAAGCTCCCAATCAATTGTTGCGCATTTTGTTATGTAAGTGCTTCCCAGAAACCAATACGCTCGATCAACAATTGAACAATTTAATGGCAACCGCTGACCAAAACGCTGCCCAATATTTAACTGGTCAACAAGTGTCCGCTACCGCTTTTTACAATTTAACTTTTCAATTACTGGGACTCGAAATTGAACAAGATTTTAATTTAGCAACACCATTAGCCACTAAAGTGCAGCTACATTATCCTCAATTTGAGCACGAATATTTGAACGCGCAAGACCTTGTGCACGGCTGGTATCAACTTTTGATTACGCATACGATTCATGGTCAAACTTATCTAGATGAGTTAGCTAGTCGCGGATATTTTGTCAAAATCATGCAAACTGAAACTTTACCGAAACCGCTCTTTTTTAACGGCAAAGCCCAACCCGTCTTTGACACGACGAAGCTGATTCATGAAGTTGTTTATGTGGAATCCAGTCAAGATACTGATCATGATCAACAACGAGATTTGCTCAAAGCTGAAATTATTCGCCCCGTCGAAACTAATCAAGGACTTCAAGTCCCTGCTCTTTATACTTCTTCGCCCTATAATCAGGGAACCAACGACTTTGCAGGTGAGCAATTAACGCACAATGTGCAAACTGCTTTACATGTGAAACAACCAACTGATAACACCGTTCAAGTTGCATCCTTACACCGTTTGGTGCCTAACCCTAGCTCAATTCAAGGAGAGGTGCACACTGCTACAGAATCCTTTGGCAACCATTTTTCATACAGTTTAAATGATTATTTCCTGGCGCGCGGTTTTGCAGTCGTTTATGCTGCAGGCATTGGTACCAAGGATTCGGACGGTTTGCGGACTTGTGGTGATCCTGAAGAAACAATTTCTACAACTGCAATTATTGAGTGGCTGAATGGTTCACGTACCGCTTTCACAAACAAAACGGATTGCCAGCAAACCAGAGCTTGGTGGTGCAATCACCATATCGCTATGACAGGACGCTCATATTTGGGAACGCTCGCCATCGCTGCTGCCACCACAGGTGTCGCAGGCTTAAAAACAATTATCGCCGAAGCCGCCATTTCAAGTTGGTATGATTATTATCGCGAACATGGTTTAGTCGTTGCACCTGGCGGTTTCCCTGGTGAAGATAGTGATGTTTTAGCTGAAGAAACTTTTTCACGCCAAAAACAAGCTGGTGACTATCTACCCATTAAAAATAAGTGGCACCAACAACTACAAACATTGACGCAACAACAAGACCGTCTGAATGGAGATTACAATAATTATTGGGATCAACGCAATTATCGACGTCAACTCCATCAAATTAAAGCTGATGTTATTTTAGTTCATGGTTTAAATGACTGGAATGTAAAACCCAAAAATGTACAAAAATTATGGGACGGTTTACGTAATTTACCTATTACTAAAAAACTAATCTTGCATCAAGGCCCGCATATTTATATTAACAATAATCGCTCCTTAGATTTTAACGATATGATGAATCTATGGTTATCATACAAACTTTATGATTTAGATAACCAGGCGGCACAAATTTTGCCCAATGTTTTAATTCAAGACAATACACAAGCTGAGACTTGGCAGGTTTTGAATGATTGGAATAATCCCAAAAATCCACAAACAAAATTTTATTTGGCTGGTGACCAATTATTACCCGCCAAAACCGCCACTAAGGCTCCTATTTCTTTGACCGATCAATTGCCTACCACACAATTTCAAGCTTATAACCACGATCTTACAAGTTGGCAACACGATTTGACGGACTTAAACAATACTAATTTAACAAAACAACGCTTAACCTTTTTAGCAGCCAAACAAGCTCAACCCTTAGTCATTGACGGACGACCACAACTCAACTTAAGAATTGCTTGCGCGCAACCAATCGGAATGATCAGTGCGCGTTTGGTCGATTATGGTGACTTTCAGCGCCTGGCTAAAATGCCTAGCATGCTGGACAGCCAAGCCTACGATCAAGGTTATCACTATCATAAAGAAGATCTCAAAGAATACCAGCTAGCACAACAAACTACTCCTTATCAATTAATCTCACTATCCCACTTGAATTTACAAAACCGTACTAAATTGACACAAGTTGAACCAATATTTCCCGGGAAATATTATGATCTATCCTTCAAATTACAACCTACTCACTATCAATTAGCACCTGGACATCAACTGGGGCTAATTATTTATGGTACCGATTTTGAAATGACTATTCGTCCAAACCAAGACTTAAAATATCACTTGGACCTAAATCATTGCACTTTAAATCTTCCCCATCTATAATGAACTCCAATCAATCTAAAGGATAAATTTATGAATGCTTACAATTTAATGATAGTTTTATGGTCGCTAACGGGGTTGTTTAGTATCACACTTATTGTGAGTCTTCATCAAAACAAGTTTCGTTTGCTGAATGGTGCCCTAACCAATCTTATTCTGTTTACTTTCGGCGTGGCCAGTGTCGTCAGTGCACAAACGCTTCGTATTCACTGGCTATATCTCATAACTTATATTATTATTACTATCATCTATGGCTGTATTTTAATTTTATATTTATCTTTAGGTTTTTTATTATTATGGAACGCTATCATTGTTTGGCATAAAGAGAATCATTCTTTGACCAATAATCTTACTTTAATTTTAGGAATTGGCTTCCTTTTACTGCCGCTCATTCGTTTATGGACTAATAATTTTTTATCTGAACAAATTTTAATACTTTATAAACATGTCGTGGCGCCCATTGTCATCTATATCCTCTTTTGGTTCTTAGCATTCGTCACTTCATTTTTGATTACAAGACTATACCATCCCAAATTTGATCAAGATTACATTATTATTTTGGGTGCGGGGCTATTTCATGGCGATCAAGTCTCCCCCCTATTAGCTTCGAGAGTTGATGTTGCATTGAATTTTGCACGTAAACAAGTTGAACGCGGCGGGCACTTTCCCTTGATTATCTGTTCTGGCGGACAGGGGGACGATGAGACCATTCCTGAAGGTCAAGCTATGAAAAATTATGTGTTAGCTCAGGGCATTGCTCCAAAAATGGTTGTTAGTGAAGAAAAGTCACGCAACACTTATGAAAACATGAAATTTTCTCAACAAATTGTATATCAACATCAGCTCAATCCACACCGTGGAATTTTTGCAACCAGCGATTACCATACTTTTCGTGCTGCCGGTTATGCTCGCTTTGTTGGGCTGAATATTTCTGGCATTGGTGCGAAAACCAGCCGCTTCTTTATTCCCAATGCTTTTCTACGTGAATACCTAGCTTTGTTAGCCAATCACAAAATTTTTCACATCTGTTGCTTAACTTTCATTTTAGGAGTTTCACTGTTTGATGTTTGGGCTTGGTTCACCAACTAAAAAACTGATTGAATTCATTTCAATCAGTTTTTTTATAATAAATGATCTTCAATCAAGCATTCCGCAATCTGTACTGTATTCCAAGCTGCGCCCTTCAACAAGTTGTCTGAAACAACCCAACAGTTAAAAGCACCTGTATTTTCTAAATCAGGTCGCAAACGCCCAACAAAAGTCTCACGTTTTCCTTCAGCATTCAAAGGCTGTGGATAAAATTGTTGTCGTGTATCATCTTGTACTACAATTCCTGGGGATTTAGCCAAAAGGTCGCGAATTTGTGTTGTGGTCGCTGTTTGATCCGTTACTGTAAAGTAAACTGATTCGCCATGACCAATCACCACGGGAACTCTGACACAAGTAGCTGTCACTTTGATTTGAGTTGCATCAGGATCAGCCAATAAAATTTTCTTGGTTTCATGAATCATCTTCCACTCTTCATGCGTATAACCAGAATCTTCAAATACGTCAATCTGCGGCAACAAATTAAAAGCTTGCGGATAATGCTTAATATCATTTTTTGTCGGTAAAATATTCGCTGTCAACGGCTCTTGTTTCAGGTATTGTTGCGTTTGCTGCAATAATTCATTGATTGCCGATTGTCCCGCACCAGAAACAGCTTGATAAGTAGAAACTACAATTTGCTTTAAGCCATATTGCCGATAAATAGGCGCTAAAGCTACCAACATTTGAATTGTCGAACAATTAGGGTTAGCAATAATACCTTGATGTTGCGCCAAGGCAGCCCGATTAACTTCAGGGATTACTAACGGAACGTTAGGATCCATTCGAAAAGCACTCGTATTATCCACACATACTGCACCAGCTTTGACAGCTGCAGGCAACAATTTTTTAGAAACTGACCCGCCCGCTGAAGACAAAACCAAATCCACACCGCGAAAAACTTCAGGAGTTGCCTCTTCTACTTTGACATCCTGTCCTTTAAACCGCAAAACTTTGCCAACTGAACGTTTAGATGCCAAGAATTTAACCGTTTTGACCGGAATCGAACTAGTTTCTAATTGTTCGATCATGCGTGTTCCCACTGCGCCCGTTGCGCCCAAAATTGCTACATTATAACTGGTCATCAATCAATTCCTCCATTTAAAAAATACGTAATCCGTTGCACTGCTTGTTGCAAAATTTCATCACTAGACGCATATGAAAACCGCAAATAACCCTGACCGCCTTGACCAAAAGCACGTCCCGGTGTACAACCAACTTTAGCTTTTTGCGCCAATTGCCGTGCAAAAGTTAAATCATCATCACCATATTGTGCCGGAATTTTAGCAAACAAGTAAAACGCCCCTTGGGGATGCAACGGTTGAAAATCTAAGTTGACCAAAGCTTGTTCCAAATCATCGCGACGATGTTGATAAACGGTCACAGCTGCCTGTGGATCTTCATCACCAGTACTCAAAGCTTCAAGTGCGGCAGCTTGCGCCGTATCTGGTGGACAAGTCACTAGAAAACCATGCATTTTAGCAATTGCCTGAATCCAAGGTCCTGGAGCTACCACATAACCCGAACGATAGCCCGTCATCGCATGTGATTTGGATAAACCGTTGACCAAAACCGTGCGCTCTGGCAAGATTCGCGCAATCGAATAATGCGGTTGCTCATAAACCAACTCACTATAAATTTCATCGGCAATCACGCCTAAAGGATATTGTCTAATCACCGCGGCTAATTGTTGTAGTAAAGTTTTGGAATATTCTTGCCCCGTCGGATTACCGGGATAATTTAAAATAATAAATTTAGCTTGCGGATGTTGTACCAATGTTTGCGCTAAAGTTTCCGGTGTTAAGACAAATTGGGTCGTCGAAGTGTCAATTTCGATTAACTTAGCTCCCGCTAATTTTAATAATGGAAAATATAATGCATATGAAGGAGTTGGAATAATCACTTCATCACCGGGATTCACCAAGGAAAAAATCGTTGCGGTCAAGGCTTCAGTCGCGCCGACAGTTACGATAATTTCTGTTTCTGGATCATAAGTTATATTCTGCTTTCGCCTTAAATAAGCGCTAATTGCTTGGCGCAGTGACATTTTCCCCTTTGGTGCCGAATAATGCGAATCATCTTGAGCAATACTAGCAATTGCTGCTTGTTTCACGTGCTCAGGCGTATTGAGGTCTGGTTCACCCAGAGTTAATTTAATAATTCCGGGAATTTGGGAAATTTCCTGATCGAATTTTCTAATTGCCGATGGTTGAATTGTTGCCAAAGTTTGGTTAGTTACATTACGCAATTCTTTCGCTAATTCTGGCATACTGGGTCCTTCTTTCTATAATAAGTTTTCCAAGCCAAAAACTAATTGTGTCAAATCGCTAATTTTATCTAAAGCCACGTTAACACCGGTCATAAAGGAGCCGCGATCAAACGAATCTTGCCGAATGGTCAACGCTTCGCCCGTTCCACCAAACAAAACTTCTTCATGGGCAATATAGCCCGGCAAGCGGACTGCATGAATCGGGACACCATCGACGTTCAAACCACGAGCCGAATTTTGAGACCACGTTTTCTTAACTGGTTGCGTTCTGCCAGCTTGAATTTGTTGAGCAGTCGCCAAGGCAGTCCCTGAAGGAGCATCTTTTTTATCAGCATGGTGCAATTCAATAATCTCTGCATCGGGCAAATATTGCGCGGCCATTTTAGCAAACTTCATTAATAAGACAGCCGATAAACCAAAGTTTGGTGCAATCAAACCACCAATTTGCTGCTGTTGTGCTAATTGTTGTAGACTTGCCACTTGCTGCTCAGTCAAACCGCTCGTCCCAATAATCGGCCGCATTTGGTGTTGCAAAGCAAATTCCGTATTTTGATAAACAGCCTGCGGTGTCGTGAAATCCAGCCAAATATCGTAGGAATGATTAATTTGACTTAAATCACTAAAACATTGAGTCGTCTGTGGCAAAGTCAAATCTGAATCAGCAATTGATGGTGCCAATACCGCAGCTAACGCAAAATTTGATTTTTGCTCAATGAGTTCCACCGCCTTGCGCCCCATCTTGCCAGTTGCACCAGCAACTAAAACTTGATACATATTGATCCAACCTTCCTTAAAAATCTAACGTCTGTGCTAAATCATTGACTTGTAAAGCTTGTGCTAACAGGGATTGTTGTTCGTCATTTAAATCTGCAATCGGTAAACGACAACCACCAGTCTGAAAACCTTGTGCATTGAGTGTGGCTTTGACCCCGGAAGGCGAAGGATAAAGAAATAGTGCCTGCATTCGTGGCGTTAATTGCCGCTGCAATTGTCCAGCTTTTTCAATTTGACCATGTTCTAAGGCCTGATACATAGCCTGCATTTGTTGTCCGTATAAATGACTAGCCACCGAAATCACACCCTTTGCGCCTAACACTTTGGCTGTCAAAGCTTGTTCATCTTCACCGGTATAAACTAGAAAATCAGCAGGAGCAGCCTCAATAATTGTCTGCAAATCTGTCAAGTCACAACACTGCTTAATCCCCATAATTTGCGGATTTTGTGCCAATTGCACCACTGTTTTGGGTTCCATTTTGACACCGGTACGCCCCGGAATATTGTAAATCATCAATGGTACTGGACTTTTATCCGCCACAGCTTGAAAATGTTCCATCATTCCCCGCTGATCCGGCTTGTTATAATACGGCACCACGACCAAAGTAGCGTCAATGCCGGGAATTTGTCCCACTTGTTGTGTAAAAGTAATCGTTTCTTGGGTATTATTGGATCCCGTACCAGCAATCACCGGCACCCGTCCATCTACAATTTCACTAAAACGGCGATAAAGTAACAACTTTTCTTCTTGCGTCATCGTCGCCGTCTCACCAGTCGTCCCACCTACAACAAAGCCTTGACTGCCCGTTTTTAACAAATGCTCAATCAATCGCTCCAAACCGGCAAAATCAATCTGATTATCTGCTGTAAATGGCGTCACAATGGCCGTCATCAATTCTACTTTATCAAACATTTACTTTTCCTCCATTCTTTGCTTTAACCAACCAATCACTGTTTTTACGCCGACTGTCAACGCAGCTTCATTTGGCTCAAAGCCGGCCGTATGTAAACCGGATGGACTTTGAACACCCAACCAAAACATCATCCCGGGAATCTTGCTCAACAAATAACCGAAATCTTCGCCCGTCATCGCTGGCGCTGTTTGCACAAATGAAACTTGTGGATTTTGTTGCAAATAATCAATAAAACTTGTCGTTATTTCCACTTGGTTCACTACTGGCAAATAACCACCTTGATTAAACTTCACATCCACCTTGACCTGAAAACTATTTGCAACCCCATTAGCAATTTCTTGCAAACGCTGTTTAATTTGCTCAATCATGGCCTGATCTAATCCCCGAATCGTACCCTCCAACCGAGCATGATCAGCAATCACGTTGCGGATACTACCCGCATTCAATTTACCAAAAGTGATCACGCCACTCGCTAACGGATCAATGCTCCGGGCTATAATCGTCTGAACTTGTGTCACAAATTGTGCCGCCGCAACAATGACATCCCGAGCTCTTTGAGGTGCTGCCGCATGTCCACCTACGCCGCAAACATCTACATTCACTTCTGTGGTGCCCGCAAACAACGTTCCGACACGACAACCAATCTTGCCTACGGGTAGGTCATCTTTGACATGTAATGCATAAAATTCATCGACTTGAAATGCCCCAGTAAAAGCTTGTTCTTGATAGGCAATTTTCGCGCCACTTTGACTTTCTTCAGCCGGTTGAAAAAAGAAAACTAAGTTATCCACCGGTTGATGCTGTGCAAAATATGCCAACACAGCTAAGGCAATCGTTAAATGAAAATCATGTCCGCAAGCATGCATCACGCCTGCATGTTGTGAACCATACTGACAACTTGATGATTCTTGTACAGGTAAAGCATCCATATCTGCCCGATAACCAATTGTGCGTTTGGGCTTTATTCCTTGCACCCGCACTAAAATGGCTGTAGGTAATTTTGGAACTGTTTCTACTATTAAATAGTCTTGTGGCAACTGGGCAATCAATTGGCGTAAATAGCTTGCCGTTTCTTGCTCTTGTAGCGCTAATTCAGGAATTTGATGAAGATGCCGGCGTACTTGAATTAAGTCTTCTTTCTTATTAAACATCGACTATCACAACTTTCGTAAATCTTGTTCTAAACCAATCTTTTGCGTCGTTTGCTCATCAACACGTTTTAAAACTTTGGCGGGGACACCTCCGACAACATTTTTGGGCGATACATCTTCGGTCACAATCGCACCTGCTGCAACGACGGCACCTGCTCCCACTTGGACACCTTCTAAAATGACCGCATTCGCGCCAATCAAAACGTCATCACCAATCACCACCGGTTGCGCGGAAGCTGGTTCAATCACCCCAGCCACCACTGCATTCGCGCCCACATGCACCCGCGCACCAATTTGTGCTCGACCACCGATAACAGCCCCCATATCAATCATCGTATCTGAACCAATTTGTGTGCCAATATTAATCACGGCACCCATCATGACTACCGCATTTTGACCAATCGTCACTTCCTGACGAATTAACGCTCCCGGCTCAATTCGAGCAGATACATCTTTCGTATCTAATAACGGAACAGCAGAATTGCGCGCTTGTACTTCCAAATGATAATCACTAATCAATTGCTGATTGGCTTGCAAAAAAGTTTGTACATCTGCCCAATCACCAAATGCCACACCTGCTTGATCGCCAAAATAAGTTTCTAATGGCTCAGTGTCTTGAAGTTGATCCAACTGCCCTTTCACAAAAACTTTCACAGGCGTTTTCTTAGGTGCTTCACTAATAAACTTAATAATTTCTTGTGTATTCATTATTTTTCACTCGTTTTCTTTGACATAATCTTGATCCAAATGCATCAAGTCTACAATTTCTTCACGTGCAACTACTATTTGACCCTGACCTTCTTCTGCAAAAACGACAGCCGGTCGGCCAATCCGATTATAATTTGATGCCATGGAATAGCCGTAAGCTCCAGTCGCCAATACAGCCAAAATATCGCCAGGTTGTGTTGCGGGCAAAGCCTGTTGTGAAATTAACACATCCCCTGACTCACAATAACGTCCCGCCACTGTAACGGTTTGTTCAGCAGCAGCTAGCGGCGCTCGTGCTAACACCGCCTCATATTGTGCTTGATATAAAGCTGGACGAATGTTATCACCCATGCCACCATCCACAGTCAAAAAGGTGCGCACATGGGGAATTGTTTTTTTCGAACCAATCGTATACAAACTAACACCTGCATTACCGACAATTGCACGCCCCGGTTCAATCCAAACCTGTGGCAACTCGGAATCTGAGTTAACCCATTCTTTACGCAAAGTCTGAACTATCGCTTCAACAAATTGTTGTGCTGTCAACGGCTCGTCCGAATCGGTATAACGAATACCAAAACCGCCACCCAAATTCAAAATTTTCGTTTCAAAGTGATATTTTTGCTGCCAAGCATGCGCTAACTGACATAATTTAGCGACTAATAATTCAAATCCCGCCACTGCCATGATTTGCGAACCAATATGCGCATGAATGCCGATTAAATCTAACTGTGGATTTTGTAAAACCTGTTGCAGTGCTTTTTCAGCTTGACCTGAATTCACATCAAAACCAAACTTACTATCAATTTGACCCGTTTGATCGTACTCATGCGTATGCGCCGAAATCCCCGGTGTAATGCGCAACATCACTTGAATCGTTTGGCGTGGATATTTGTAATGCAATAAGCTTTGCAACAAAGTTAATTCATAAAAATTATCCACCACAAGCACACCAACTTGTTGGGCAATCGCAAAATCTAACTCAGCCAAAGATTTATTATTGCCATGATAACTAATATTTTGCGGATCAAAACCCGCTGCTAACGCCGTGGCCAACTCACCAGCAGAAACCACATCTACATGGGCACCTTCTTGTTGGACGACTTGGTAAATCGCCTTGGCACAAAAGGCCTTGCTGGCATAACTCACTACTGCTGAAATTTGTTGCTGCTTAAAAGCCTCCTGATAACTGCGTAATTGTTGACGAATTTGCGCTACATCATAGACAACCAAGGGGGTTTCATAATTTTGCGCCAACTCAAGCGCATCACAGCCACCAATAGTTAAATGTCCTTGTTCATTCACGTTAATTTTCATGTGCAAAATTAAGCCTCCAACTAAAAAAGGTTCCTTCGTCCGCAATCGAACAAAAGAACCCATCACTTTATTAGTTGAGTTTAATTTGTCGAAAGCGCTCCGTAGATTGATCTACGACAGTCCGTGATTTATTCAATCACGTCCCAGTCATTAATCTTTTGTCAATAGATTAATACTTCGGCAGCATTCCCTTTCCCGACGTTCTCAGTTGACAAACTCCAATCGGTAATCATGGCCGCTGCGACCTCTTCGATAGTCCAAATCTTATAATTAATTCTATTTCTTGTCAAGGTATTTTAATTTAAATCAATTTTGAATTAAAAATCAAACAGTTGCAGATTAAAAAATAAATGTTAGAATGCAAATTAATTGATTTTATTTTTGCTAAAATTAGTGCTTGGCTGATTTTTGCGAAAGGAAATGGTGAATTATGAAAGTGGTAAAATTTGGTGGCAGTTCACTAGCGACCGGGGAACAATTCGATAAAATTATTAAAATTATTACAGATGATCCAAAACGGCAGGTCATTGTGACTTCGGCACCGGGCAAGCGATTTACTCACGACACCAAGGTGACTGATCTCTTAATTCAATACGCGCAGACCATCTTAGCGCATCAAAATCCTAACGCAATTATTCAGACCATTTGGCAACGTTACGCCGAAATTGGTCAAAATTTTGCCTTAACTGCTGCTGATTTGCAACCGCTATTAACGCAGTTAACCGCCTTAGCAACGACCAATTACCCATCTGACGCGTATCTCTTGGCTGCATTTAAGGCTCATGGAGAAAAATTAAACGCACAATTACTCACATTCGTGCTTCAAAAGTTAGGTTACACCGCCCAATTTTGGGATCCGCAAACTATTGGCTTAACCGTGACCGATCAACCCAACGACGCGGAAATTTTGCCTGAAACTTATGCTAAATTGCGGCAACTAACTGTCCAGCCCCACACTTTTTACATAGTGCCTGGCTTTTACGGTCTGACATCGCACCAGCACATCGCCACTTTTTCACGCGGTGGTTCGGACATTACTGGCGCTATTTTAGCCAAGGGGCTCAACGCACAACTCTATGAAAATTTCACTGACGTTAACGCAGTTTACGCCGCTGATCCACGTATCGTTGCACAACCGCAACCGATCAAAAAAATGACCTATCGTGAATTACGAGAATTATCTTACGCTGGTTTTTCAGTTTTTCATGACGAAGCGCTAATTCCGACCATTCAAGGTCAGATTCCGATTAATATCAAAAATACCAATCAACCGCAGTTACCAGGAACCATGATTGTGCCGCAACAACAGTTGCAGCCTCACCAAATTGTTACCGGTGTTGCCAGCGACAATCATTTTGCAGCCTTATATTTGCACCGCTACTTGTTAAATAAGCAAGTTGGATTTACACTACAATTATTAAAAATTTTTTATAAATATCAGATTTCTTATGAGCATATGCCCTCCGGAATTGACGATTTGACCGTCATTTTTGATCGGCGACAATTTACACCAGCTATTAAGCAAGCCATGTGCCAAGAAATTCAAGCTACTTTGCAACCAGATCAGTTAGAATGGATTGATGATTACGCCATTTTGATGGTGGTTGGCGAAGGCATGGCCAATAAAGTCGGGGTTGTCCAAAAAATTATTGATTCTTTGGCTCAAAATCAGATTGGCTTACACATGATTAACCAAGGCGCATCGAGAATTTCCATTATGCTGGGCACCAAACAGGCTGATGCCCCTAAGGCTGTCCAAGCTATTTATCATACTTTTTTTCATGAGGAGTAATGAAGATGCAATTATTAAAAGTTCATGGTTCCTTGAACCAATTCTTCTTGTTAGACCAAACACAATTGCAGCAACCACTCACATCCACGCAACTAGCACAGCTGGTTCAAAACTTAGCCCAAGCGCCCAATTTCGGCTTAGTTGACGGTTTATTAGTCATTGATCAACCTAGCGATCCTGAGGCAATAGCCCAAATGCGGGTGTTCAATGCGGACGGTTCCCAAGCTTCCATGTGCGGCAATGGTTTGCGCACAGTAGCGCGCTATTTAGCTGACCAAAACCATCTAGACCAATTTCAGGTACAAACACCGCAACAAACATTACAAGTCAAACGTTATCCTGATTTAGCTCCGCAAGTCCCTGCTTTTGGCGTCGAAATTTCGCCGGTTAGTTTTGCTTTACCCAAGATCGGTTTGACTAATGTTAACGCTACCGAATTAATCAACCAACCGCTACCTGAACTTGATCCGCAACTAACTTTCACCGCGATTGCCGTGCCCAATCCACATTTAATTAGCTTTGTCGATGATCTTTCTGACCAAGAAAACCGGTTAGTCGCCTTAGGTCAACGCTTAAATGCTCCTAATCCGTATTTTCCAGACGGTGTCAATCTCAGTTTTGCACAAATTTTGGCGGATCAACAATTATTTGTCCAAACGTTTGAACGAGGGGTCGGTTTAACCAACGCCTGTGGCACGGGCATGTCAGCTACGAGTTTGGCTTTCGTCCTGACTTATCCACAGCAAGCTCAATTGGATAAATCCATTACCGTCTATAATCCCGGCGGGCTGGTACAAGTCAAAGTTCACCAAGTACAGAATCGTTATTGGATGGAACTTATCGGTAATGCTACTATCATGGGGCATTTAACCCTGTCTGAAGCAACCTTACACGATTCCAACGCTGATTTTACGCAAATCAAGTTAACTTTATCACCCGAAGTCGCCACTTACGAACAACGGGCAACCAAATATCGCAACTAAAAAAAGAATTTGCATTCAATTATGCAAACTCTTTTTTACGTCAAACCTACAATGAATTACTATACGTCCACGTCATCGTGCCGCTGTAATTGCCCAGCGGTTTATCATTGGAATTCAACCGAAAATGCTTATCCGACACATAGCTTGTCAAATCACTAATTCCTTGCGTGGTCAAACCGCTCGTCGTCAAATTGCTTGCAGTGCCATCGATTGATTGATACGTTCCAGAGGAATCCGTTCGGTATTCAATCAGCGCGTTCCCTGAATCCGGCCGCAAGTAAGCGTAAGCGCTCGTACGCAAATCTTGATTATACTTTACTTGCAGATAATACTGCTTACTGCTAGACGCCGAATAATGACTGAACTTCAACCGACCGTTTGTAGTGTTGTAAAACGGACTATCAAACACGCGCGGATTATGCCCAAAATCAATCACCTCAGGCACACGGACAAAATAATCTAAATCCTTGCGTTGCAACGATGTTGAAGCGGAAGTATTCGAAAGCGTCTGACCATTCATGGTCACATTGATGCCCACCGTATTATACGGTATCTTAATCGTACTTTCGTGTTTAGCTCCCGGTTCACCAGCCACCGGATCAGCCTTAGCTTTCGCGTTATAAGTCAAATCAAGCAAATCCCCGGGACTAAAATTGCCACTGGCCTTGGTGACCGTAATTTTGCCCGTGTTAGGATCGACCGTTGCCGAGGCCGCGGAACGATCACCATTTACCGTCACACTTGGTGCACTATTGCTAAAATCTAACCCCGCATTACGACTACTAAAAGTTACTGGCGATGTTAAGTTGTACATATTAGCTTCGTTTAATTGATATTGCATATGATATTGGAGAGTATCCCCCGGCACATACGTCGCCGAACTGGCATAATCACCGGTGTCTTTCGTGTTCTTCACGCCTAATGTCAATTTAGCGTCAAAAGCTTTGGTAATGGGAATCGTTAAATCCGGGGCAGCCGCCGTGACCGTCTGATGATCGCCCGTAGCATCTTGATTATCACCAGAAAAGCTGGTTTTAATCACCGCATTACCGACTGGCGCATCGGTGGCAATTGTAACGGGAAATTTGACCATATCACGATTGGCAGGACCATTTAATACTATCCCTGAACTAGAACCAGCTGGTACGACCATCTTGACTTGCCTAGTCGTGGCATTATAACTACCAGACAATACGACAGGAAGCCCTGAAAACCCAAGCGTAATCTGCTTGAGATCGTCTGCCGTCATCGACAGTCCTTGCGGCAAAGTCACATAAAAGGTCTTGGGCGTCAAACTACCCTTACCATCACTCTTATTTTCTAATTGCACTGTCAAATTCAATTGATCCCCCGGATGATTCCGGTGCGAAGAAGTCGCATTACTGTATCTTTGGGCCAATACCGGTTGGCGGCTCCTCTGGGCTCCAGCTCTAGCTCAGCTCGATGGCGCTGGGTTTCTTGGGGCGCAATTTGTTGTAAGGGCCACAATAATTCAAAATAGTTCATTGTCTGACCTGAATTTAACGCTGTGCCCTTCGGATAATTGCCGGCCTCTTCTCCAACATAATTATTAAAACTAGTCCCCTGACTCTTAATCAAATAGTCTAATAAACCGTCATAACCATAAGGTACAAAAACATCATGTTTTGGAAAATAACGATTAGGTCCATCGGCCACCTTAGTTCTCACCGTCACCTTTGATTGATTACCATTTGTGTATGCCGTGAAACCTTGATTATTCCCTAAGGCTGTGGGCACTAACGATCCATATGTGTCACCATAATAATCTACACCGTAAGCATAAGTCGCATTCGTCACATTTTTAACAAATAATTGATCATCAATTCCAAAACTTGAGCTCTTTGACGGCGTCAATAATTCCTCCATTAGAAAGGCATTCTGCGGAATATTTCCTCCCGTAACCCTCGTTCTAGATGAGTAATTTAACCATTTCACCCCCTGCACTTGCCCCGCTTGGTCTTTAATAAGATAAAATTTGCCTCGCGCATGGGGATTGTTGATCACTGTTTGCGTATCATGATATGGAGTTAACGTCAAGGATTCCTTAAAACTAACATTTTGAGCATCGACTGCGGGCCACAAACCATAATCTCCATCAAAAGTTAAATAACGATTCAGCAAAAACAATTCATGCCCATATTCAGAAATTTTCCCCACCAGCCCCTCTCTTTCTGAAGAGTCAAGAATTGTTGAATACGACCGCAACAACATCCCACTCAAACTATTATTGGCTAAATCAAACGATAAATTATGATCACTATTATCCGTGGGCATTGCCTGTTCTTCTTGCGTATATTCTGACGAATTAAAGCCATCATCAATCATATTAGGTGTAATTTCGGGTGGCGCGGTTTTCGTGGCCACTTTAGCTTGCACATTATGTATTGAAACTAAAAAAATCAAACTAGCAAAAATTAATAGGAGTGAACCCCCCCAGGATTTTCTTATGGTTTCTATTAGTTCCAGCTAATCGTGATGAATGATGAGACATTTTAACATACCGCTCCTGTTTTTGTTGGTATTTACACTTGTGAAATTAATTTCAGTTTAGTTGATTGCTGTGACGTTTGCAAATGGCTGAACAAGAGTCGAATTAAATCACGAGAATTATTGTTCACTAAAATGGCAATTTGATATAGTATTTTATTAAGAATAATTGCAGTAATTATTTTTTATCCAAAAAAGTCTATTTTTTTAATTGAATAATGTGTTATTAAATTTTATAAATCTTTTTTTGATTAATCGCTTTCAAAAGACACAAAAAAGAAGCTTAGTTTACCTAAGCTTCCCCTTGACTATTTTTTTGACTTAAATAAGAATGCTTCATCCCGTACGTGAAGTAAATAATTAAACCAACGACAAACCAACCGGCCGCATAGATTTTAGCTTCCTTGCTTAACCCTAAGAAGACCACCAACGAGCCTAAGAAACCTAACAGCGGCATCACTGGATACAGAGGCATCTTGAAGCTCGGATCTGGCAAATCTTTACCCTCACGCTTTCGTAAGCCGTAAATACCCAAAGTTACAAACATAAAGGCAATTAACGTTCCAGCTGAAATCAATTGTGATAATACGCCAAATGGGAAGATTGCTCCCACTAACACTGCGACAATCGTAATTAAGACCACTGCATGATTCGGACGCTTTTTCTGATCCAATTGACCTAACCATTTAGGTAATAAACCGTCCCGACCAAAGGAATAGACTAGACGCGAACCCGCCATCATCATACCGATTAACGCGGTGAACATTCCCACAACCGCAATAGCTTGCACAATCGCAGCAACGATACCAAAGCCACTGTGTCGTAAGGCCCAACCAACTGGTTCTGCGTTATTCGCATAAGCTGTATATTTGAACATCCCGACCAAAACCAATGAAACAGCAATAAACAGAGCCACGGCAATAATCAATGAACCCAGAATACCTCGCGGCATCGTCTTTTGGGGATTTTTGGCTTCCGCTGAATTAGCTGCAATTGAATCAAAACCGATATATGCTAAGAAAATCATCGAAACGCCCGCATAAATCCCTTGCCAACCACCAAACGCACTACCATCAGGATTCAAACGATATTTAGGAATGAATGGAACATAATTGTGCGGATGAATAGCCGTTAAACCAACAACAATAAATAACAAAATTGCTAAAACTTTGGCAACCACTAAAATATTTTCAACCTTAGAAGCTTTGGAGACACCTAAAGATAGTAACAGAGCTACCAAAATAATGACAATCGCTGCAATTAAGTCAATGCCTCCGCCGTCAGTTCCTAAAGGATTAGCCAACACTTTCGGTAATCGTAATCCTAAAGGTGCAATCAACCCTCGAAAATTGGCCGATAAACCTGAACCCACAAAAGCCACGGCAATAAAGTATTCCGCCAGTAATGCCCAACCGGCAACCCAGCCAAACACCTCACCAAAAATCACATTAATCCAAGAATAAGCCGAACCGGCGAAGGGCATTGCGGATGCCATTTCTGAATAAGCGAACGCCACTAACCCTGCTACCACAGCTGCTGCAAGAAAGGATAAAACAACTGCCGGCCCTGCATGTAACGCGGCCACGTCGCCCGGTAAAGTAAAGATTGCCGTCGAAACAATGGTCCCAACTCCTAACGCCAAAAAATCCTTGGTCGTTAATGTTTTCTCTAAATGTGAATCCTTCGTTTCATAAACGCTCGGATCCTCTTTGCGAAATATTCGTTCTTTAATACTCGCCATAATCGTGCCTCCAAATTAGTAATCAAATTAGAATATGGTGAATATTTTCTAACACAAAAATAGATTTGTCAACCGCTAGACAAATCTATTTTGCAATTTATTTAATTTACATCTCGTGCATCGGTTTTAAATCATACGTTTTAGGATGTTTGGGATCATACACTTCAATTTGCGCCATCATCCCTGTATCTTCATGTTCCAAAATATGGCAATGATACATAAAGATTCCTAGTACATCAAAGCACACGCGAATCCGCACCGTCTCGCCTGCATTGACACCAACTGTATCTTTAAATCCTGTTTCATTCGGATAAGGCACTTGTCCATTACGACTGATAATCTGAAAATGACAGCCGTGCATATGAAACGGGTGAATCATGCCTCCACAAGCGTCATTAGTATTTTTGACTTCCCAATCCACTGTTTGCCTGAATAATTGTTGACGATCAATCCGTGTCATATCAAAACGCTTGCCATCCAATAAAACTTCATCATCCATGCCCGACATCACGGTTGTCTGCAATTGACTGTCGGGATCAACTTGCCATTTGGGAACATCGAACAAATGATCAGGAATGGCTTGCGCCTTCTTCGTAAATTCATCCATCTCAAATGTGCATAACACCGCGTCATCAGACATTAATTGCACCCGATCGCCCGGTTGACAATCACTAAAATCCACCACAATTTCGGCACGTTCAGGAACTGTCAACATCAACCGGTCCAGATCAATAGCCTGCTCTAAAAAGCCACAATCACCCGCAATTTGGGTAAATCGACGACCATCATCAAAATGCAAACGAAATTCTCGACGATTAGCACTATTTAATAAGCGCAAACGTAACTGTGCGGTTGTGACTTTGAACACACCATTGACCGTCCCATTAACCAACGGTACCGTACCCAAAGTCCCATCAACATCATAATCGGCTTCATAATCCAGTTGATTATCATGATACGTCCGATCCTGCAAAATGATTGGCAAATCATCGACGCCATATTCTTGAGGAATTGGCAAATTTTTAGCATGTTCATCCGTCACAATCACCATTGCAGCCAGTCCTTGCCACACTTGACGCGCAGTGTTCGGACAAGGATGCGGATGCATCCAATCTGTTTGCGCACCTTCTTGATGCAAGGTAAACTCAATTTCGCGTGCTTCTCCCGGCATAATAGGCGCATGTGGTCCACCATCAGTAATTGGACCCGGAATATTTAAGCCGTGCCAATGTAATGTTGTCGTTTCTGGCAAATGATTTTCAATATGCACATGGTAATGCCAACCATCTTCTAAAATCAACGTTTGGCCCAATAAAGACGCATTATAACCCCAAGTCTGGGTCAATTTTCCAGGTAAAATCGCAGTTTCTCCAGTTTGCGCTACGATCGTATACCAAGCTTCATGACCTTGGACACGATCCGGCTGTAACACTGATGGCATTGCCAAAGCTTTTTCTGGCACAGCTGGCATCGCCAACTTCTTATAACCACCATCATGCAAATCATAGACATTCTCATCATAAAAATACTGCTGATAAAATGCTCGTTGTCCCAAACTGAACACTCCCTTAAATTTTTTATCATCAAGCAACGACATTATCATTCTACATGAAATGCTTCATGGTCACATCTGTCTCAACAAAACCCAACTTTTGATAAAGATGCCGTGCTTTTTGATTGTTCCCAAAAACATGCAAACCGACCTGTCGATAACCTAATTGCTGCATTTTTTGCAACACTAATTGCAAAGCTTGCTGACCCAAACCACGGTCTTGGAATGCCGGCAAAATCACAAAGTCATAGATAAATGCATACGGTTTGCTCGGTTGATCACTATCATAAACTTCCGCGAACCAAACGTAACCTATAATTTTTTGCGCTATGTTTTGAATCGTATAGAAAAAATTATGATACGTTTGTAAACCATCAGGCAACAATAACGTAAACTCATCTTGTGCACGCGACAAGGCTTCATCAGCTTTCCACAATTTTTCACTTACTTTCTGCCGAGCATATTCTTGACTTTGTGATTGACAAAATTGTTGGAATTGTTTTTCAGTCATTTTTTGTAGAGTTAAATGTTCATTAGCCATGACCTAACCTTCTTTGTTGAACTCCTAAGTTTTATCTCATAATAAACTAGTAATTATGATTTGTTCCAGTTAAAATATTCATATTGAGTAAGGAGACGAATGTATGGAAACCACTATCAACATCATTGTACCTTGTTTCAATGAGGAAGAAACAGTCGAATTGTTTTATCAAGCTATCCAACAAACTTTTGAACAATTACCCAACTATCATCCGGTCATCATTTTTATTAATGATGGCTCCACAGATCACACTTTACCAAAATTACGTCAATTACAACACAATAAAGCTGTCGAAAATCATTATTTATCATTTTCGCGGCAATTTGGCAAAGAAGCTGGCATGTATGCTGGTTTAAAGGTGTCCCAAGGCGAATTAGTTACAATTATGGACGCTGATTTGCAAGATCCACCATCAATGTTGGTCGAAATGATCCATCTTTTAGAAACAACCAATTATGATTGTATTGGCACGATGCGTCAGGACCGCAGTGGTGAACCAGTTATTCGTTCCTTCTTCTCCAATTTATTTTACAAAATTATCAACAAAATTTCTGACATTGAGATTATTCCCGGTGCCCGCGATTTTCGCTTGATGCGACGCAATATGGTCGATGCCATTTTAGAAATGACCGAGTACAATCGTTTTTCCAAAGGAATTTTTTCATGGGTTGGTTTCAAAACTAAATACTTACCTTACCAAAATGTACAACGTGTCGCCGGCAAAACCAGCTGGAATTTTTGGAGCTTGTTAAAATACTCCATGGAAGGTATTACCGATTTTTCCACAGTACCCCTGACCATCGCTATTTGGTTAGGTTTACTCGTTATGTCAATTTCTTTTGCCGCACTAATATTTATTGTTGTTCGTTCAGCTATTTTTGGCAATCCTACCAAAGGCTGGTCGTCACTACTGTCGTTCATTCTCTTTTTAGGTGGAATGCAGCTTTTCTTCTTAGGAATTATCGGCAATTACATTGGCAAAATTTTTCTCGAAGTTAAGCATCGTCCCTTATATATTATTCAAGAAAAAAAATAACAGCCCCCTCGGCTGTTATTTTTTTGATTTTTATTTTATAAACGTTGATTTAATTCTTGACCCAAACTTTCAAAGCCCGGTTTACCTAATAAAGCAAACATATTCTTCTTATAAGCTTCGACACCAGGCTGATTAAACGGATTAATACCATTCAAATAACCTGAAATCCCAATCGCAATTTCGAAGAAATAAATTAAATAACCCAAAGTAAAGGCATCTTGTTGTGGAATTTTGACACTCATCACCGGCACTCCGCCATCAGTATGCGCCAAAACAACACCTTCATAGGCTTTTTTGTTGACATAATCCATCGTCTTGCCTTCAAGATACTGCAAACCATCTAAATTATCATTTTCCTGTGGAATTTCCAGATCATGCCGTGGTTGATCAATCATGACTACTGTTTCCATTAAATTACGCAAACCTTCTTGAATATATTGTCCCAAAGAATGCAAATCCGTGGAAAAGTTAGCAGAAGCTGGGAAAATACCCTTTTGATCTTTACCTTCGGATTCACCAGCCAATTGCTTCCACCATTCACCAAAATATTGTAAATTAGGTTCATAATTTTCTAATAATTCAATCGTATAACCCTTGCGATACAAGATATTACGTAAAGCAGCATATTTATAGGCGTCATTTTTTTGGACATCAGGATCTTGATAATCTTCGCGCGCAGCGGCTGCTCCTTGCATCAACTGGTCAATATCAATCCCTGCCACGGCAATGGGCAACAAACCGACCGCTGATAAAACTGAAAAACGTCCGCCAATATCATCAGGTACAACAAATTCTTCATAACCTTCAGCATCAGCTTCGGTCTTCAAAGCACCTTTTTGACGATCAGTTGTTGCATAAATCCGCTTTTTAGCTTCTGCTTCACCGTATTTTTGGATTAACTTAGCTTTTAGCACACGAAACGCAATCGAAGGTTCCGTAGTAGTTCCTGATTTAGAAATCACATTAATACTAAAATCACGGTCACCAATCACTTCTAACAAATCTGATAAATAATTAGGACTAATCGAATTCCCACAGAAGTACACTTCAGGAACTTTACGATCATTATGAATGTTATAAAAACTACTACTTAAAAAATCAATCGCGGCGCGCGCACCCAAATAAGAACCACCAATGCCGATCCCCACGAAGACTTCAGAATCCTTTTGAATTTTTTGGGCAGCTTGCTTGATGCGAGCAAATTCATCTTTGTCATAAGCAACTGGCAAATCCAAAAAGCCGCGGAAATCTTTACCCGCACCGGTTCCAGCCCGTAATTCTTGATCTGCAGCTGTTACTAAAGGTTGCATTTCCGCTAATTCATTATCGTGAACGAATGTACCTAATTTAGAATCATCAAATTGAATATGTGCCACTATATTACCTCCAAATTTTTAATAATTAAGTAACCACGCCCAAATTATAGCATAATCTAAGACACATCAATCAAAATCTTAATCCTATCTTAAGGGTCGCTTACAATAGATCAGATACCCAATTGTCGTACCCAAGGTATTAAAAATCACATCATCAATATCACTGACCCCTGTGAACAAAATAAATTGTAAACTTTCAATTAAAACGGATAATAGAAAACCTTGAAGAATAATTTGCCAACCTCGATACGGTTTTTGAATAATTTTTGGACGTAAATATCCAAACGGCACAAACCACAAAATATTTCCGCCCAAATTATATAATAAGTCCACAATTGATTTGCCATGTTGCAGTTTCCAAGTTTCCACCAGCGGTATCAGATTAATCTGCGTTAAGGAACGATGTAAGTATAAATGAAAATCCCACGGAAAATAACCCTGTCGAAATACTGTTAAACAAAATAATAAAAGTAAGTAAATTGTAAAAATAAACAGATTGAATTCATGGCGCCATGTTGTTTTTGATGGGTGAAATTTGCGCCAAATGATCCGCAAAACGACAAACAACAGCATATAAAAAATTGTTTTATCCAAACTGACGAAAATTAAGCGAATTAATGGAAAATGATTAATTCGCCCAGCCCAATGATTATAGACCTGCTGATATATTGAATTTAAGAAAATCATCGAGAACCTCACCGTCAGGATTGTAAAATGTTAAAATTATGATTGATTATAATTACGGAGTGAAATTTATTTATGTCAACTTTAAAACATATTGGTTCAAAAAAAAGCGGTTGGATCATGATTTTAACCGGTGCGCTGTGGGTGAAAACCGTGATCGCCTACTACTGGGACTTCACCATGGGAGCAGCGGATATCTATCAACATTTTCTTTTAATCATTAATCCGATTGCTTCGACGATCTTACTATTGAGCATAGCGCTTTATTTTAAAAAGCCCAAAGTTTCGTACAGCGTAGCTTTTGTGATTTATCTGATCGAAACTATTTTACTTTATAGTAACATCTTGTATTACCGCGAATTCAGTGATTTTATCAGTATTAGCACAATCATGAGTGTCGGCAAAGTTGCCAAGGGGCTGGGCAACAGTGCTCTAGCCATGGTTAAGCCCCACGATTGGATCTATTTTGTGGATCTTATCATCTTGCTGATTTTACTTTTGGCCAAAAAAATCAAGCTGGATCCGCATCCAACTAGCAAGTTGCAGGCCTTTAGCGTCACCAGTCTAGGTATCTTATTAATGGCTGGTAATATATTTTTAGCAGAATTAAGTCGTCCACAATTATTAGTGCGGACTTTTGATCGAACTTATATTGTCAAATATTTAGGCTTAAACTCTTTTTTAGCTTATGATAGCATTAAAACTGCTCAAAGTAATAATCTACGCTCTGGCGCTCAAGGTGCCAATATGGATCCTGTATTAGCCTATACCAAACAACATGATGCTGCACCAAATCCTAAATATGAAGGCGTGGCTAAGGGTAAAAATGTCATTGTGATCCATTTGGAAAGTTTTCAACAATTTTTGATTGATAGCAAAGTTAAAGGGCAAGAGGTTACACCATTTTTAAATAGTTTATATCACTCTGACAATACGTTGGCATTTTCGAACTTTTTTCACGAAGTCGGTCAGGGTAAAACTAGCGATGCCGAAACGATGCTGGAAACGGGCTTGTTTGGTTTACCAGAAGGATCATTTTTTACTAGCTTGGGTTCTAACAACACTTTTCAAGCAGCACCTGCCATTTTAAGCCAGCAAAAAGGCTATACAAGTGCGGTATTCCACGGTAATATTGGATCATTTTGGAGTCGTGACACTGTTTACAAAAATATGGGTTATAACTACTTTTTTGACCAAAAATATTTCCAACAAACGCCGGATAGTAACACATACTGGGGCAGCAAAGATAAATTATTATTTTCTGAAAGTGCCAAATATTTAGAACAATTACAACAGCCTTTTTACGCTAAATTTTTAACAGTCTCCAATCACAATCCCTTTGAATTGTCTGATAGCGATCTAGACGGTTTTCAAAAACCAGATACATCTAACACGATGGTCAATAATTACTTTGGCACCGTTCATTATTTAGATGAAGCTGTTCACGAATTCTTCAACTATTTGAAAGCTAGCGGTCTTTATGACAATTCCATTATCATTTTATATGGCGATCATTTTGGCCTGAATGAAGGTGATGAAAAAGATTTAGCTCCCATCTTGAATCGTGACCCCAAAACATGGAATCAATTCGATCACACACAGTTACAACGCGTACCATTTATGATTCACATGCCCAATCTAAAAGGTGGCGTTCAAAAGCAATATGGCGGTGAAATTGATGTTTTGCCAACACTTCTGCATTTGTTAGGCATCAGTACTAAACCATATGTGTTAATGGGTAACGACCTGCTTTCACCACAGCATGATCAAAATGTCGTTTTCCGCAATCGATCGTTCGTCACTCCTAAGTATACAGTCATGAACAATAACAACAAATTAACGATTTATAAAAACAGTACTGGTGATTTGATCAGTGATCCCTCTCTGGCATTAACCAAAAAAATGAAACGGATTGCTAAACAAAAAACAAACGAGCTAAACCTCTCTGACAGTGTCAATAAAACGAATCTGCTGCGATTCTATACCCCGAAGGGATTCACCCCAGTTAATCCTAAAGATTACAATTATCAAAACGAATTCCAGCAATTAATTAAGGTCCGCGATTCGTTAGGTGTTGACTCAACCAGTTTATATTCTAAACGTGGTAATAAATCTTCAACTGATTTATACAAAACAGATGCACCAGAATTACAAGATGACGATAGTCCATTGTATGAAGTTCCACAAAAATAAGAGTTGCCATCAAAGGCAGCTCTTATTTTTTATCATTTATTAACCAATTAATTTTTTAATAGTTGTTTGCACCGCCGTTTGTTCAGCAGACACCAATTGTACGCGTGCTTGAATGGCTTGGATATCCATCTTAATTTCACGTCCCAAACCGGGAATTTCTACTTTTGGTGTGAAGAATTCTTCAAATTCTTTCAAACGTGCATCAGTCGCAAAAGCATTTGCTGTGACCGTAATATAAGTGGTAAATTCCATATCACCACCTAATTTTTCTGCTAGCCACAGCCAATTGGTCCGCAACCAATCCCAAGCTAATTGTTGCCCATCTGAATTTTTGAGCAAGTAATTGTACCAAGTCCGCAAATCTTGTGGCTTAATAACTTTACTATTTTGAAATAGCTGAATCAAGCGTTCAATTTGTACCTTTTGTGTTGTCTTAGTCACCGCATAAGCCAAATCTTGTTTTAAACTACCGTCACTAGCTGTTTGATACAAGTCCAGTAACCGCGCCATTAACGCGGACGAATTGTAGTTTTGAACTTCATTGGCTAACAACAATGCCCGAGTAGCTGCAGGCAAAGCTCCTAAGTGGGCCATATTTTGCTGAACAATTTGATGTCCTTGTTCAATGATATCTGCATTCTGGCCATACAAAGCCGCTTGTAGCACGTCAGGACGTGTCAATTCATCATCGTTACTTTCTAAATCCTGAGCTTGCCAAGTTAATCGTTTGGCCGCAGGAGCGCTGAGTTGTTGATACAATTGTTGTAATTGCGTTGTAGCTTTTGCATCATCCTGAACAAATTTCTTCAACTGACCCAAAATTTGATACAACATGGCATTCACGATACTGGAATGACTTTGGACAAATTTAGGCAACAATACAAGCACATCCGCATAAGCCACTTGTTGAGCTTCCGCCAACAAGGCCAAATCATGCAGTAATTGCCGTTGCGTAATCGCATCTAATCGGTCCACGTCAGCTAAAATCTCTGCTAATAATGTAGCATCATAATCCACGATAAAATGCGACTTATTGCCAATATTTAAGCGGAATGGCTGCTGCTCTTGTGCTCGTAAAGTTTGATAATCACCCAAATCTAATCGCGATTCTGTCATCAAAGCAGGCACCTGCGCAAAATTACTTTGCAACGGAATTTGCCATTGACGATTGTTAGTCTGACCGTTACCAATGAAAAATTGCTCCTGATTTAAAATTAAATGTCCATCTTGAATTTGAGCATGGACTACTGGATAACCAGGCTGCTCCAACCAAGTCTGCATAATCGTTGCCAAATCAATTTGTGCTGCTTGCCCCAATGCTTGCCACAAATCTTGGCCAATTGCATTACCAAATTGATGTTCCTGAAAATAATTTTTCAGCCCCTGACGCAGGGCTTGATCACCAATCAACGATCGAACCATCACTAACATGCGAGCGCCTTTAGCATAGACAATCGCACTATCAAAAATTGAATCAATTTCAGCTGGATGTTCCACTTGAACATGAACTGGTTGCACACCATCAGTTGCATCACGCTGTAAGGCTGCAGGCACTTCGGCCGTCTGGAACAATTCCCAAACATGCCACTCAGGCTCCAACGCGTCAATTGCAACATACTCCATCATATTAGCAAAACTTTCGTTCAACCATAAATCATCCCACCACTGCATTGTTACTAGATCGCCAAACCATTGATGGGCTAGTTCGTGCGCGATGACCGTGGCCACATATTCTTTCGTATCTAAGGAAGCATTATCTGGATCTAATAACAAACAAGTTTCCCGATAGGTGACTAAGCCCCAATTTTCCATCGCACCGGCGGAAAAATCTGGCAAAGCCAGCTGCAAAGATTGTGGCAAGGGATATGGTGTCTGATAAAAGTCTTCATAAAATTCAATGGCTCGCTTAGCAATATCCACCGCAAAAGTTAATTCTTTCGCCAAATGCGCTTTTGTTGCAAAAACTCCTACCTGCACGCCACTAGCCGTTTTCGTAAATTGCCCCTGCAACTCACCAAAAGCAAAAGCGACCAAATAAGTGGACATTTTGACAGTGGTTGCAAAATAATGGATGCCTTGTGCCACATGATCTTCAGGCATATTACTAATAACAGTTTCGCCATCATGTTCATCAAATTTAATTGCCAAACTAAAGGTCGCCTTTGCCGCTGGTTCATCAACACACGGAAACGCCTGTCTAGCTGCGGTTGTTTCAAATTGCGTCCCCACAATCTGCTTTTCAACGCCATCAACTTGATAATACGACGGATAAATACCCATCATCGTATCCGTCAATGGAGCTTGATATTGTATTTTAATTTGCACCGACCCCGGCTCAATTGATGAAACAATCACCGCTTCATTCTTTTCATCAAGTTGATAATCAGCTGTTTGACCATTAACTTGCACTTGTTGAATTTGTAAATACTTTTGATGCAATTTAATTTCTGAACTCAAAGCCTCACCAGTAATCGTTGTTTGACCTTGAATATCCTTTGTTGCCCGATTAACATCCAAGTACAAGTCGTAATGCTCCGGATGAAAATTATCATAAAATCTTGCTGCCATTAAATTATCCCACCAATCATTAAAGTGAATTTATTATAATATAGGATGGTCTTGCAACCAACGCCTAATTTTGGTCAGTATCGTTTGCCCGAATAACTTCTTGATCGTAAAAAGTTAACGTAAAAGTTGTGCCTTGTTCCAAATGACTACGAACTTGAATTTTGCCATGATGTTGCTGCATTAATTGATGAACAATTGCCAAACCTAGTCCAGATTCGCCATATTTAGTATTTTTTCTAGATGGATCTGCTTTATAATATCGTTCCCAAATATTTTTAACTTGATCCGAACTCATCCCAATACCATTGTCACTGATCGTAATTAACACTGCATGTTGCTGGTCATCGTGCCAAGCTTTAATCGTAATTAAGCCTTGATTCGTAAATTGAATAGCATTTTGCGTAATGTTAAACACAATCTGAATAAATCGATCATAGTCAGCATAGATTTGTAAATCATCGGGAGCCTGTAATACCAATTGATCTTGTGACGTCGTCGCCTTTTCTTGTAATTGCGACACAATATTTTGCAAACAATCTTGTACATCAAAACTACGTTGATGTAAAGGAATCTGATTAGTCCGAATTTTTTCATAATCTAAATTTTCATTGACTAAACGGATTAATCGCTTCGTTTCATTGCGCATTAATTGAATACTCTGACCACGATTTTCCGCAGGAATTGCATCATAAGCCAATCCTTCCAGCAAACCATTGATTGTCGTCAATGGTGTCCTCATCTCGTGCGACGCATCGGCCATAAAATCCTTGCGACGTTGCTCTTGACGCTTGATTTCTTGATCATAATCCTGCAAAGAAATCGTCATCGCATTAAAATCGTGCGCCAAATCATCTAATTCATCTTGACCATCAGTAGCAATCTTGACATCAAAATCACCACCAGCCACTTGCTTAGTCGCCTGTCGCAATTTATCAATCCGTTTAACCTGCCAATTAGCCAAAAACCAACTCAAAACCAACGCGATAAAGACAGAAACTAATAGCGCTACTAGCAAATTACGTTTAATGGTATTAATATTGGTTTCCACTGCCGAAACTTCTGAACCAGCCAACAAAATTGCGACCATTTTATTATCCTGGTCAAACCAAGGTTTCATAATATAGGTCATCGGTCGCTTATGGTAAACTCGTGGACGCGACCTTTCCGTGCTATTACGCTCGCGAATCGTATTGCCCTTGCGCAATAGGGCTAACGTCTTAGCATCAATCAGCGGTTGCGATGTTCGATTAGGATACAGTTCCCGACCAATTTTATCAAACAGCACAAAATTAACTTTTTGATCTGCCAAAATATCCTGCATATCATCTAAAGTTTCCGTTGTAATATTATCAATAGTTCCGGTACGCGGATCTACCCTGAGAGCCATTTTTTGTAAATTATCTGAATAGCCCTCTAATTGCATCCACGTCTGTCGATAAGCCATACTCTCACTGTAACTATAAATTGCAATGGAAATGACACCTAAACAAGTTCCCACAACCACCAAAAAACCCAACATATATTGATAAATCAGCTTCATGATGTTGCCAAATCCGAATCATCAAACTTGTAACCCACACCCCACACGGTTTGAATGACTTGTGGGCCAACTTGTTCAATTTTTTGACGCAGTTTTTTAATATGCGCATCCACGGTCCGTTCATCGCCAAAATAGTCATAACCCCAAACCTGTTGCAATAACTGCTCTCGTGAAAAAACTTGCCGTGGTTTATTCGCCAAAGTTTTTAATAAATCGAACTCCTTGGGCGTCAAATTCGGAATTTCTTGATCAAACAAATATGCTTCTCGCGTACCACTATTTAGACCAAAGTGTTTTGTTTGAACATCAAACTTTTTATCCGTGGCTAACTCCGCAGGCTTTTGATCACCTGACTCAAAGTGTCGATGCAAAGCCTTAATCCGCGCAATCAAAGTAATTGGACTAAACGGTTTGGTCACATATTCATCCGCAAACTCTAATCCCAAGACTTGATCACTTTCAGAATCTCTGGCTGTCAGCATGATAATCGGTACCGAAGCTGACTTTTGCCGGATTTCTTTGGCTACCTCCATGCCATCTTTTCCCGGCAAATTCAAATCTAACGTAATCAAATCCCAAGATACCGGATCCTGATTGAACAAATCCATTGCTTCATTACCATCATAAGCAAAAGTTACATCCCAATCTTCTTTTTGAAAAAACATCGACATCATTTCTGAAACAGACTTGCTGTCTTCAATCATTAATAACTTCATAACCTTATCTCCAAATCAAGACTTTAATTTTAATTATAATACAAACTATTCATGCGTTAAGACGACTTTACCAATTGCATGATGACTTTCAACAATTTGTGTCGCCTTTTTCAACCCTGCAGCATTAAACGGAGTAACAGTTTGCGTGAGCGTTGATTGCAGCAAGCCTTGATCCAACCATAAAGCAATTTGCCGTAAATAACGCCCCTGGGATTCCAAATTAGCAGTCTGAAAATAAGTTTTGGCAAACATCCATTCCCAAGCAAAGGTCACACTCAACCGTTTCAAATCATTAATTTGATGATCGCTTAAATTAGTAATCGTGCCAATTATGCCGGTAGCTGGTTGAATAAGTTCACAAATCTCTGCCCAATGATCATCCGCATTACTCAAAACTAATAAATAATCAAATTTTGATTGACTAATCGCTCGTGCCTGCTGAACCAAATTCTGGTGATGATTCAAGACATCATCTGCACCCATCTTTTTCACCCAAGCAATTGACTCTGGTCGTGAAGCGGTCGCAAATACCCGTAAACCGCATAATTTAGCCAATTGAATGGCGCTGGACCCCACACCACCAGCACCATTGATGATTAAAATTGTTTTCTGTTGATTTACTGCCACATTCATTGTCAAATTTAATTTTTCAAACAATAGTTCATACGCCGTCAGAGCCGTTAAAGGCATCGCGGCAGCTTGCGCATCAGTCAATTGCTGTGGTGCCAGAGCAACGATACGCTGGTCAACAATTTGATATTGGGCATTACTTCCGGCCCGTGAATATTCCCCCGCGTAAAAAATCCGATCTCCTGGTTGAAAATCGTCCACATCTTTACCTACTTTTTGTACAATCGCCACCGCATCAAAACCTAGTACCCGCGGTTCTTGTTCATTTATCAGCGTTTTGCGAACAGCGATATCAATTGGATTGACCGCACTAGCCAAAACTTGAACTAATAAATCGTTAGCTCCCACTTCGCCGATCGTAACCTGACTATCGACAAAACTTCTAGAATCAGTCGCCGGATAAAATTGTTGTGAACCAATAACCTGATTTAACATCATGAAGTCCCCCTTAGTTATATTATTATTTAGCTTACCATTAAATAAACTTGGCTTCTGATATAAAGAACGCCAAAAAGACGAACAATCTCATTGACAATCAACCGAATTAATCTTTTTTACGTTATAATAAATATATTAAATTAATTCACCAGATCGGAGTTTCGTATGACCCAACAAAAAACAGTTTACTTTGCTTGCTCATGGTTTTCAGAAGCCGAAAAAGAATTCATGGCTCAAGGTCAAGCGCAATTAGCCAAAAATCCTACCATCGATTGGAAAAACAGTTTTCGCCCTTTAGATTATCAATTCAATCATATTGATGTTGATAAACAACCAGAAATAACGGCTGATCTTTTTTGGCAAATGGGAACTTTTCGTTCTGATCTCGCTGGAATTGATCGTTCTGATCTCTTGTGTGGGATGTATTTCCCTAAAAATCCAGATACTGGTATGGCCTTTGAATATGGCTATGCTTATGCAAATCATAAGCCAATCGTTTCAGTGATTCCCGATGATAGTCAAGAAGCTATTAACTTAATGTTATTGCCAAGTGTGAACCATTATATAACCTTAAGCCAACTAGCTACTTTCGATTTTACAAATATTTCCTTTCAGCCCCATCGAGCACAAGCACTGTAACTTTCAGTAACAAAAAAGGCCGCCATCGCTGTCAATCAGCGCATGACGGTCTTTTTTTATTTAAAAAAGATTAACATTAATCCAAAAATGAATAATAAAACAGCAACAATTCCATTACATATTTGAGAAAAATAAACTACACGCTTTAATTCAGTTTCCGCAAACTGATGATGATTCACATAAATCAGCAAGCATAACCAAAAGCTCACTACAATCAAACCAATTCCTGTTACTAACCGCAACATAATTTATTCACCACTACTCTAAACCACTCAAACGTCGACCAAAGTCGGGCTTAAACCATTGGATCTTTCCAATTCTCACTTGTTCACCAGGTTGTGGTGCATGAATATACTCACCATCACCTACATAGATCCCAACATGATCGGCTTCACCTGGTTGACCCCAGAATACTAAATCGCCCGGCTGTAAATCAGCTAATTTCACATAAGACCCTACCAAACTTTGACTTTGTGAAGTCCGCGGTAAAAGTAAACCATTTTTACGTGCTACATATTGTACTAATCCCGAACAATCAAATCCAGCAGGTGTCGTTCCACCCCAAACATATGGCACACCCAAATATTGACTTGCAGTTTGAATAAATAAATTACTCTTAGCAATATCCGGTAGTGTTAAAGTTTCATCCGCATCAGGATCAACAAGAGAATCCGCTGCCTGCAATCCAGTGGCATTAACTTGAATATCCGGCATTGGTACCGCCTGTGTCTGCGCTAAGTTATTTTGCACTTGAATTTGAGGTGACTGAACGCTTTTAACTTGAATTGAGTCTGCCTGAACAGACATTGTCATCAACCAATAAAAGAGTCCGACAATCAAACCACCAAAAATCAATTGTCGTTTCATTATTAATTTCTTCATTTGTACCCCTAAATTAATTTATTAGTTATTCTTCATTTTATAGTTTCTACCGTCGTTTAGCAAGCCGCATTTTCTACCTAAAAATCAAAACAGCATTTGTCTCAAATACCAGACAAATGCTTATAAACTAATTTTTAATTTAAACGGGCTAATTCATCAATTTTGTTATAAAAGGCTTTTGCATCAACATTTTGAATAAAAGTAATTTCCCGTCCCTGATCCGTTTGATACGTCCGTCCCTCAGAAGGCCCACTGGTAATAACATCAGTTCTAACTTGTTTAGAATCAGTCAATTCAGGGTAGTTGCTGACAAGCGTCGTCAAAACATCCCACAAATAATATATTGAACCGGCCTCAAACGAATGCACCAAGGAATAACCTTGACCAATCAAATCTAAAGCTGGATATCGACGCTGCTTAGCCCAGCGTAAACGCAACTCTTTAGTGAGTGGAACTTGATCAGTACTATCTAAACCAACCATCACAATATCTAAATCAGAATCCCAAACGGTTTTCACAGCAGGAGCATCCCAATACGCATTCCATTCCATCGTATCATCGGCACCTGGTTCAAAAACATTCCCTTTACTGTTGAGTGCACCACCCATCCAATAAAGTTTTTCAATTTGATTACTAATTGTCGGGTCAATTTTTAAAGCACGCGCTAAATCTGATAATGGCCCCGTCATTACTAAAGTCACCTTACTATCAGCCTTTTTAATCTTATCAATCATATCTAAATGAGCTGGTTTAACCGCCAACGGCGTTTGGGGCTCACCATGCTCATTTAAAATAGGAAAATCATCAAACGAAAAAGAGCTTAAGCGCCACTCTTTAGGAAATTGATGAGCGGCTCGTGAATTAGATTTAGCAACATCCCTAGGCTTGCGACCATCTTGACCAAATAAATCAATAATTTTCTGTGAAGCAGAGGCCGCTGGTTCAACATAACAATCAGCATCCGTAACACCAACCCCTAAAAGCTTAACATCAGGCATCTTTAACAACAAGATTAAAGACACCAAATCATCAACATTACCATCATGATTGAAATAAAAATTGCGCATTGAATGATCCTCCCTTAATAAAACTAACTAAACCATAACGAATTTTTCACTCATAGTCAACCGAACATTACAGATAAAATAGCATATTAACATTCGCAAATAATAGTGAAAGAATTTGTAATTAGTCAACATTCTTTCATATATTAAGAGAAACAACAAACTTTAAGCACTAATCATAATTTTGCTAAGCATGACTGTCATGAACCATCTAATTGTCCTTCGTAAAATCAATTTATCAAATCTTTCACTCAAAAAAATTAAAACTAAATATTATGGAAGAATTAATTCCAATTAAAATCGATGTCAATCATAAATTATGTATTGAAAAATCAAGCTCAAGCCATGAATTATCAAGTGAAACTAAAAATTATAAAAGCGTTTTAGCTGTTACTAGAACCGGCATAGTTGCTTATGGAAATTATAGTGAAAAAAATCGTTAATTCTGTGAAATTATAACCATTCTTGCCGCAGAATTAAAACCGTGGTTGCTACTGTCACCTATTATAATATTATTTTTAAAAAAGTAATTAATAATAATTTTTAGGTAATTAATTAACTAATTATTAGTAATTTTAAATAAGAATTTACCATTACTCAATAAACTAATAATTTATATAAGACAAAACTAATGCTTTCAAAATAATTTATTTTCGATTTATATAAAAGGAGTTTGGAGTAAAATTGACCAAAAAAACCTACTTTCAAATCATTATTTCCAGTTTAATCTTGGGTTTGTCCTTCTTTTTAAGTAGTACTAATACACCAGTCAAAGCAGATTCAACACTTAATCAAACTATATTAAGCAGAACCAATCCCAATGCAGATATTGACGATGGAGTAAAGAATTGGGCCCAGCTCATGTATATCACACCTTCCTACATTAACTTAGGTGGTAACACTCAGTTAGGTTATACCTTTGGATCTTGGGAGCCACACGGTGTTGTACCTGACAATACTAGTTCCACAATAAAGTCCAATTTTTTCATAAAACATTCAGAACAGTATATTCAAGCTCTATTTACCACGGTGTATAACACAAGCTATGATCCTGCAACCAGTATGGATTTTGCTCTTGTTAGCCCTCTCCCATGGCAGGTCTATTAAACAACGCTGATGATTTAACATTTTATACAGCAATGGATGGATCAAATAGTTATTTGAAATGTATGGGGTATACTACTGCAAGTACAAATTCCTCCGATATTTTAGAATTTGAAATTGTGTTGGGACCTTCCAAGGATTTTGATGGTAATCTTGACCAACAATTATTTATTAAAAATGTTAGTTCCAATCCCGTTAGTTTTGGTGTCATGAACGGTGAAGATACAGATTTGAACAATCAAGATAATGTGCCCGTCAAGTCATTAGGGAATAATCATGGTTTTTACATTGAAAATGATTTTAGCGATCCTAAATATAGTAACCCAAATAGTCCCAACTTTAGAGAGGATCGAACTCAATATCGTTTAAACGTTAATTTAGATACACCAAATGGTCCAAATCGTTATCTGGCCCATTATACTTCAAATTGGTTACCGATTAACAACTATATCGTGGACCCAGCCTATCCTATTTTTACTGGTACTAATTTTAAAGATGCAAAAGGGCAAGAAGCTACACATCACAATAATGGCGATATTCTTTATGGCGGTACCGACGGTAGTGATACTTCGTACTCCTTGCTATGGCCTTATCAAACACTACAATCAGGTGAAACTGATAATTATGGCGTTTCCATCGGAATGAATACTCAAGGCAAAGTTCAACCCATACTGAAGCAAACTTATGAAAACACCACTCGAACAGACGGTACAAATCAAGTTGGTGATAAACTACATTTCAGACTGTCTGTTTCTAATGAAGGTTCTAGTAGTGACTGGAGAATCTCCAAGTTGATTAATAGTTTCAGTATCAAAAATGGTTTAACCATTGACCCCAATTCAATTAAATTGACGGATAGCAATGGTAAACAAACCTCTATTCCGTCTAATGACAGCCAGATAACCAATGATGCAGATGGATTACAATTTCAGCCAAGTAATTTTTAGATATTGTTGATAGTAACGAAACGTCTATTACATTCGATGCGACAATCAATTATGCAGCCTCCGGTCAAACCATTACCGCCACGGGTCAAGCCATCGGAAAGGACATGTCAGATGTTACTTCAAAAAACCTCCAAAAATCACTCACTATTCCCGTCAAAAAATTGGATTTGAAAGCTTCGCTAACTCAACAAGTTAAAAAATATGAGTCTGTCAGGTAGTAGCTATCAGGATATAGCAACATACCTTCCGGGCGATACGCTCAATTTCAAATTAGATTACACAATAAATACTGATGTCTCTCAATTTAAAGTTCAAAATGTGGATGCAAGTGATATTCATGCCAAGCTCAAAAAATCGGCTGATGAACCTGGTACTGATCTGACGGCTACAAACAATAGTCCCGGTAATTTCACTATTAAAGATCCTGCATCAAAACCTTTGCTTGCCAATAGTACGATTGAAATCACTTTTTCAAAAACAATTTCGAAGACCGATACTCCTCCAAATTCGGTGGCGAGTCAAGTTACTGCTTATGCCAAGCCTATCATAACCAACCAAGTAATTTCTGCAGATTCTAATAAAGTTACAGCCTATCTCATGGACACAACATACTTTACGTCTGTTCCTGACCGTATTGATTTCGGTTCTTTAATTAAGAATGCAACTGGAATTTATGGTGACAGTAGTACAGCTAGTTCTTTAAAAGTTACCCATTATTCACCATCTACAAGCAGTAACTATCAAGTGAAGGTTGCTTACGATAGTACCGACGCTAATCAACAATTAACTAGTACCAGCGGTCAAAAAATAAATGATGTTAACGCACTGCAATTAAAACAAAGTGACGGTAGCTACGCACCACTAACATCTGACGGTCTCCCTTTAAATTCTACTGGATTCAATAAATTGGGTGTAACGGATTTAACGCCTTATATTAATAATAAGTGGCGTCTAATGGTTAATAATCCTCAAGCGGGTAATTATAAGGGTACTATCAAGTGGACACTTACTTCTAGTTTAGAATAATTTAAAATACATCTCCCAACTTTAGAATAAGCTTGGAGATGTATTTTTTTATAATTCTGCAGATTCAATAAAACTTAAAGCACTTATTGAACAGTGAAGAATAACATGAATAATATTAAAATGATGTCACCACACGTATTCAACGAGAACCCCTACCATTCAGCCAAAGATGTTCAAAAGCAACTTGGTCGATACTACCTATGAATATTTACGAACATGAAACTAGTAACTCAAATTAAAAGATAATTGATGCACTTAATCTATTAAACCAACAAAAGGAAGAGTAAATTTCGTGGTAACACATGTGGTAACAAAAAACCGTTTTAAGATGGAATTATTTGAATTTAAACTAATAATCAAAATCCAAGAAACACCTTTAAACGGTTAGTTTAAAGGTGTTTCTGTTGTAAAATGATGTTACTTGAATCTATTTGATAAACCTCAAATGGAGATGAGGAGAATCGAACTCCTGTCCACACGTACTGCCACATTAGCATCTACATCCATAGCTACACCATTTAAATTTCACCGTCAAGCGCGCCGTGCAACTAGGCTAACCTTAACGACTAACCTACTAATCTCTTATTAATTGCTCAGGTAGCACAATTAATCGTAGCCCAATATTTTGAGACCCAAAAACAACCCTTGAGCAAGATTGAATAGATCACACTTTAAACTGAGATTAAGCAGCTAAAGCGTAAGAATTATTGTTATTTTTTGCAGTTATAATTTAACTGTAACGTTTTTACGTAGCCGTAACCTACGAGATGCAACCAATGCTCAACTACATATGTCGAATCCATAACATCCCCTTCATACATAAGAAGATGTTATCACGAATTCGATAGAAATTCAAATATCCATTAATTAGATTGAACCAATCGCTCAAATTCCCGTGCAATCATCAACTCTTCATCAGTAGGTACAACCAGTCCCTTAATTTTTGAATTTGGCGTAGTAATAATCCGTGCTCCTTGTCCATTATCATTGCTCTCATGATCAACTTGCATACCTAAAAACTCAAAATTCTGCATTACTTTCGCTCGAATGTGCGGATTATTTTCGCCCATACCTGCTGTAAAGACCATAACATCTAGTCCATGCATCTCTGCGATATAACTACCAACATATTTAACAATACGATTAATGAACACATCAATCGCCAACTGGGCATCAGGATTAGTTTTTCGTGCTGCAATTAAATCGCGCATATCAGGCGAAATTCCTGAAATACCCTTTAAACCAGAATCATTATTTAATAAGTCAATCATTTTTTGCATATCATTAATTTGCAATTTTTCCATTAAAAAAGCTACTAATGATACATCAACATCACCAGCTCGCGAACTCATTGTTACACCTGAAATAGGTGTAAAACCCATCGAAGTATCAAATGCCTTACCATCTTTTTCAGCAGTCACCGATACCCCGCTACCCATGTGTAAAGTAATCATTTTTAACGACGATAAATTTTTATTAAGTAATTTTGCCGCTTCATCCGATACATAATGATGGCTTGTACCGTGAGCACCATATTTGTGAGCACCATATTTGTGATCCAAATGACGTGGGATAGAATAAATTTTGTTCATTTCAGGTAAATCACGGTAAAAACTGGTATCAAAAACAGCTACTTGTGGAACTCCAGGTAACATTTCATTAAATGCTTCGATTCCTTTTCTTTCAGCAGGATTATGCAATGGCGCATACTCGTCTACTTCAGCCAATTTTGATAAATTATCATCTGACATCGCAATCGAATTATCAAAAACCGGTCCACCAGAAACTACACGATGACCAATACCTGAAATATCCTTAATATCCTTAATAATTCCTAATCCTAATAATTGTTTCATCAAATAATCAACTGCTGCCGCATGCGACTTAATCGGTAAGTTTTTCGTCTGCTTTTGGCCATGGAACTTAATTTCAAACACTGATTTGTCACTACCCAGCCGATCAACCATGCCCTGAGCAATAACTTCTTCGTCAGGCATTTGAAAGAGCTTAAATTTCAATGTAGAGCTCCCAGAATTCACTACTAAAATTTGTTGCATCATACTTACCCCCAGTTAAAAGTATTTTGACTCCAAATCTGCAACTGACGCTTAAATTGTGCCATTTCAGCGGATCGATCCAAGCTAGGAATTTGCCCCATCAATACTTGTGGACTTTGTTTAGCATTTTGTCCATGCCGCTGTAAAACAACAATTGATTTGGCAGCTTCTAGACTCGCAAACAAATCATTCGACAAACTTAACACGGCTTGTAAATAAACATCTTTAACCATCCATTCTGCCAATGATTTAGCTTGATCGGTTTGAAAGATTTGTGACGGAACCACAAAAACACCTAAGCCACCTGGCTGTACATATTTCATCGCTTGTTCAATGATTAAATGATGAGCATAGGAATGACCCTTTTCAGACTTTGTTTTAAAATTAGTAGTATTTTCATCTAATGGATAATATCCCACCGGTAAATCTGACAAAATCAAATCAAAATCTTGCAATAACCAATCCGCAACAGCATCCTGATGATATAGATCAATCTCAATACCAATTGCTTGACTAAATGCATCAGTCAACATCAACATTTGATCATCGTTATCCAATCCATACAATTGTAAGCTTAAATTCATATCTTGCTTCAGATCTTGTGCAATTTGAAAAAGAAAATTGCCCGTTCCCACAGCCGGATCTACAACCTGCAACTTCGGTTTAGGATATGCTTGAAAGATTTCTATAATTACTAATGAACATATGGTTCCAATAATATCTGGCGTCATTAAATGATTAACATCTACTTTATCCAAACGTTGCGCCTTGATAATACTCAATTCAAGCGCTTTCTTAATTTCATGTCTAGTAAAACTCTTCAGATCAAAATTTTGATATTGTTGATTTAAATGCGCAGCTTGTTCTTCATTAGGAAAACCATCTTCAACAAAAGTTGTTTGACCTAAAATATTTAAAATATTTTCCGACAAAGCATCTTGATAAGAAACACGCAAATCCTGTTTTAATTCGGTTGTTGTTTGATCTACAAATTGATAAATCTGCTGAATTCGAGCTTGAACTTCATTCATTAGGTCATCTCCTCCTACTCTAATTCCTCCTAATATCTTAGCCGAAGTCCACTCATTTAGCAAAATTTGTAATTTTTTCAGTATAAATTTGACCCAACTGTTTTTGACTGTGTAATTCTGTTTGATAAAAATTTAAATAAACTACTAAAAACAGACATTCAATATTCAATAAAAAAATTGCACTAACGGAGATCATCGCTTGATGCTTTGGATGACGCTGATTGGAAGTCAACATAATATTCCCACTTTCGACCAAACTGGTCAATAGAAGTTATCCTTAAAACTTGATCTTGAACTTGTAATCGCAAATAATTTTGATTAAGCAATAACGGCATATGACCTTCTTTGTCACTGGACAAGCGTAGCATATCCTTATAAATCTGTAATTTATATAATTTATTGGGCTTGGGTGCTTGTGGATCCGTTAAAAACGTAACGCAATCGTCCGTAGTTTCAGTAATTGTCGCATGTTCACTAATTGATTCTAAGCGCAACATTGCTACCACCCAATCACTATTAGAATGGAAAAGTGATTTTTGTTGTTGATGATAATTCGTAACAAAATAGGACATGCAAGATAATGTTAATACCAAAATCAACAAGGAGACTAACGCTTCACTGAGTAAAAAAGCTGAATGTTTTGGTTTGTAAATTATAGATAAGTTTTTCCTTTTGATACTTAGCTTCAATTGTTGAACCTCGTTGTGTTAAATCATATAGCCGATTATCCAATGTACACTTTGTCAAATCACGATGTTTTATTTTTTGATACAAAGCAATTTTTAACCCTGTCCGTATCTCCTCATGATGTAATTTGTCTTGCGTTGGCAAAATGCACAAGGGAATAATACTAATCGCCTGTAAAACTAAGAAAAAGCCTAACATACTATCTAAAAGTAAAAACGCTTTATGTTGATTTTTGTGCAATTAGTTGCCCCCATAACATTTGAATAGTATATTTATATCTTTTTTTCGTAGTATAAAAATAAATAGAGGCTGGCGAAACAGTTCCTTTACCTGAAATTTTGAATTCTAAACTCCGCCCTTGATTAGTATTAAAATCAGAAGTCATTGTCTTAGGCAAGTTTTGGACAATGCGCCCTGAGGTAAAACTAGCAGATTCATAATAAATTTTATGTTCTGTATTATTTATCACAATCGTACACGGCTTTTGATTCAAAAAAGCCACTTTTAAAGATTCACGCCAATAATATTCAAACTGTGTTAAAGCCAATTTTTCTTGTTGATTAATCTGTTGTTTTCGATAATCGTTGGCTGGTAATAACAAAATCGTACAAATAATTCCCAAACTAATAACAGCCTCAATTAAAGTAAATGCCGCATGCTTATTTCTTAGGACCGACAACAGTTCCATCGTGAATAGTGTACCCCTCACTTTTGGCTTTTTTTGTTTGCGATGCAGACAAATAGTTATCTTTTTCTAATTGGTCCCAACTTACGGCATCATCATTATCGTACATATCAACTTGTGTTTGTAAAGTCGATTGAAAAGCAGCGTCCGTTTTGCTTTGAGCTGAATGTTTTTGAGTATTAATATTAGGTATAATAATTAATAATAACAGCGAAATGATGAATAACACTATCACCATTTCGATCAAAGTAAAGGCCCCGTGATTTTTCAGTTTTAATTTTGACATAATTTATAATCCTTTCATCATTGAATAAATCGGCAATAATATACTTAAATAAGTTCCTAAAATCATAACCGCCACAATAATAAAGAAGATCGGTTGAATTTGATTAATTAATCGTTGAATTTTCTGTTGAACCTGTTGGTGCTTTAATTCAGCTATTGTTTGTAATTCGATAGCCAATTGCAATGGTTCATGTCCCAAATTAACTGCCACTTCAACCTCTGGTGACAATAATTTATTTGCTCTAACGATATCGCCTAACGAGTAACCTGCCAATAGCTGTCGCTGTATAACCTGGGCCAAATCATATTGCACCGATCCTGGCGTTAATTTTTGGGCGGCAATTATAATTTCTTTTAAAGATAGACCACTTTTTAAAAATGTAGACAAAGCTGATAAAATTAAATATTGATAATAATTACCATAAATAGCGCCGATAAAGGGCCATTTCATTTTTCTCATGACCTGTTGTAGTTCACTTAATCGCCTTAAACGAATGACCTCTGTTAACAAAAAAACAAAAACAAACAAACCAAATAAAATTATCGCAATTTTAGTCCACAATGAAAAATTGACTTTAGGGAGCTGTTGTGCCAACTCTACTTTTAAAAAAATAAGCAATGTAATTAAACTAATTAATAAAAAACAAGGGTACGCCAATAAATTTAAGATTTTCTGTTTGTTTTTCTGACGTAACACTAACGTTGCCGCATTTTCTTCTAAGCAACGAACCAAATTTCCATGAACATCAGCAATCGTAATTTGACTAATGATAGTTTTCGATAATCCCGTCTTAATCAAAGCTTGCGCTAATGTCTGACCTGAATTTAGCTGTGCTAAAACTTGATTTAGTATTACTTCTTGTTGAGGATAAATTAATTTGAGTGAGATTAGCGCTACCTCAATAGAAAAACCATTACGAACTAATTTAGCTAAAGTAGATAAAAAATCAGCTTGTTGTTGTGTGGTTAATTTATCCTGTCTGTAATTCTTGATAAGTTTGTTCATTAATGAGTCCTTTTTTCCAGTCATTCTTCAACATTTGTTGCCAATTCTCAAAGTTTGTTTGAGGAATTTGGATCGCTTTAGTCAAATCTTCATGCATCAAAACATCTTGATAAGCTTTAACTTGATGGTTAACTAACGGAACTAATCGTTGATACACCACACAATTTAACACAGAGTGCATTTCACTTTGACTAATTCCTAATTCCATCATTCGGCCAATCACAGCATACTTATTTCTAGCATGAACTGTAGACAAAACCAAATGACCGCTTAATGCCGCTCTTAAAGCCATTCGAGCTGTATCTTCATCACGAATTTCACCTAAAATTAAAATATCCGGACGATGTCGCAGTGACGCACGAATTAACTCTGCATAACTCATTTGCGCCTGCTTATTGACTTGAATTTGCAAAAAATTCGGCTCAATAATTTCAATTGGATCTTCGATCGTCAATACGATTTTGTCCGCAGCATATTTTTTAGTTAACTGATACATTGAGGTTGTTTTTCCAGATCCTGTTGGACCACTAAATAAAATTAAGCCCCGATGATTCATTACTTGTTGCCAATCTTCATTAGGATCGTTAGTTTCTGTCAAATTCTTCAACGGATATAACAGTCGCACTACTAAAGATTCTTGGTTAGAAAAATTACCTACAGACGATAATCGCAAATTAAATCGTTGCTGTTGATAGGAAAAAGAGCGCGCACCAATTTGTGGACGACGATGCTCACTAATATCCATATCCGAGGTGAATTTTAAATAATTAATAACTCCTTGCGCAAAAGCGACATTTAAAGTTTGATACTCATGTAAACCATCAATTTCACGCATTTTTATAGTCACATTTTGTTCATGTGGCAGAAAAAAGATATCCGAAACTTCTCGTTGACATGCAAATTCCAATAATTGCTGAGTATATGTTTCTGGTTGCATTGCTTTTAATCCCTCCTCTATATTAAAGTACCCGAAAAAAGCAAAAAACTTTTTCCAAATAGGAAAAAGTTTTTTTATTTATTTAAAATAAAAATGCTTAGATTATATAAAGACATAATCTAAGCATTATCAATTGTATTATTCTGCCGCAGCTGTAAAGACCTCAGACACATCATCATCGTCTTCTAATTGTTCAATCATGTGTTCAAACTGCTCCTTTTTATCTTCAGGAACAGGAACTGTATTTTGAGGAATCATTGTTAAAGACGCATTAGTTAATTGATAACCAATCTTTTCTAATGCATCACGTACTTGTGTAAAACTTTTAGCATCAGTATAAATTTCAAAATACTCATCACTAACTTCTAAATCATCAGCGCCAGCTTCCATCAGATCTTCCAGCATTTTATCTTCATCTGCATCCGTAGTGGACCGATCAATTACAATGTACCCTTTACGATCAAATAAATAAGCTACTGAGCCAGCAGAACCCATGCTACCGCCATTACGTGTCACAGCAACTTTCACAGAAGTCGCGGTCCGATTTTTATTATCAGTTAGTGTATTGATTAACACTGCTACACCACCTGGTGCATAGCCTTCATAAGTAATTTCCTCATAATTAGCCCCACCAGCACCAGATGCCTTTTCAATAGCCCGTTTAATATTATCTTTTGGCATATTAGCAGCACGTGCCTTATCCATCACCAAACGTAAAGAAGCGTTGTTCGCAGGGTCAGGATCACCACCCTTTGCTGCCATGTATATTTCACGTGAAAGCTTTTGAAAAATTTTACCACGTTTTGCATCCTGAGCGTTTTTACGACCCTGAATATTATGCCATTTAGAATGTCCTGACATATGCTTACTCCTTCTTTCCGATTAGTATTGGTAGACAAAACTATTTTTAATTATACCAAAAAACACGCCTACTTCAATCTTTATTTCACCCACATTTCTATTCTTTATTATTCTACGGTAACACTTTTAGCTAAATTACGTGGTTGATCAACATTATTTCCTCGAGCCTTGGCCGTAAAATAAGCAAATAGTTGTGTCGGTATGATAGCTACTAACGGATTTAACAATTCGCTAATCACTGGAAAAGTTAATTGATCATTTGGATGTACTAGATTTTCCTGACTAATAATTAACACTTTGGCACCACGACTTAATACTTCTTGAACATTACTTCTAGTATGGTCAGCTGTTTTTGCTTCGGTGACAAAGGCCACAACAGGTGTATCTTGTTCAATCAAGGCAATTGTACCATGCTTCAACTCTCCAGCAGCAAATCCTTCGGCATGTAAATATGAAACTTCTTTTAACTTCAGCGCCGCTTCTAGTGATAAATAATAACCGTTCCCACGACCAATAAAAAAGGCTGTCCTTTGATTGTAAAAATATTTTTTAGCTAATTTTGAAATGTAATCTTTTTCATCAATCATACTTTGCATCCCAGTGGCAGCTAACGACAATTCCTGACGTACATCAAATTGTCGTGCCGCCTCTATTTTTTTAGCTGTTCCCAAAAATTTAGCTAAAAGTGATTCCACAGCAATTTGCGCCGTATAAGCTTTCGTGGAGGCCACAGCAATTTCAGGACCAGCATGTAATAATAATGTATAATCAGCTTCACGCGATAACGTGGAATCTGCAACATTAGTAATAGTTAAAGATGGGTAATTCTGTTTTTTAATTTTAACTAATACTTGGCGACTATCAGCCGTTTCACCACTTTGACTCAAAAACAAAAAGAATGGATGCGCAGATAACTTCGGTAAATGATAACCAAATTCACTTGCTAAAACGACCTCAACAGGTATGTCTGTTAATTGCTCGAATAAACTTTTGCCAATTAATCCAGCATGATAACTGGTCCCCGCTGCGACAATATAGAGTCGATCACTTTGAATTAATCGTTCTATTAATTCTGATGACATATTAATATCACCATTAATATTAGTATAAGTTTGAATAATCCGTCGTAAAACTGCTGGTTGCTCATCTATTTCTTTTAACATATAACTGTCATAAGCACCCTTAGATAAGTCATTTGCATCAATCTTAACCTGATAGGTAGACCTATTAATCGCTTTATTTTCTTCATCAAATAATTTTACTTCATTCGATGAAATGATACCAGTTTCACCATCCTTAATTTCCATAAATATCTGTGTTTGTGGCAACATAGCTAAAGCATCGGAACATAAATAATTAGCATCATCACCTAACCCAATCAGTAATGGACTTTTGTTTTTAGCAATAAAGATTTGCTCAGGTATTCGGCGATCCATCATTGCTATTGCATAAGAACCTTCTAATAGTGAGATTACTGCTTGTAGTGACCGCAATGTAGTTAATTGTTTCTGCTCTACAAAATATGCAATCAGTTGCACAATTACTTCCGTATCAGTCTGACTTGTAAACGTAATATGCTTTAAATAACGTTCTTTTAAATCTTCAGCATTAGTAATCACACCATTATGAACCAAATAAAAGCGTTGACTATCTGAAACCTGCGGATGCGCGTTCTCTTGTGACGGTGCTCCGTGCGTGGCCCACCTTGTATGTCCAATTCCTGTTGTTCCGTGCTGCTTTTTTCCCACAGCTTCACGTAAATTCGCAATTTTTCCCTGTCGCTTACATAAAAAACCATTTTCGCCATTAGTAACATAAATACCAGAAGAATCATAACCACGATATTCCAGCTTTTCCAAACCATCTAACAAGATTGTCGTTGCGCAAATATTACCGGCAACGCCCACAATTCCACACATACTATTTTATCCTCCAAAAAATTGGTATAGTCCCATAATAATTTTTAAAAAGTTTGTTGACGGTTGATATGATAAATAACCATCAAAAGTATGTCAACTTTTTATCAGTATTGGTATATTCCAAAAAATAGATTATATTCATCTTAATATCAAAAGAGATGATAAAAACGAAATCAATTAGTCATTCAAAGTGTGTAAAAAAATATTAATAATGATTTAGCAAATATTCCCACATTAGAAAATAGATTGATTATTAATAAAGTTATTCTATACAAAATACTTTGCCGACAAGTGGTTTAGCAATAGTTAATGGAATTTATTATTGTTATTTTGTAGAAAATAATGAAACTATTACATCCAAGACAATTACTAATATAACAGGAAATATTTTAACAACTTGTACTGTTAAGAAATAAGGAAAATTATCTCTGTCAATTTAGCCATGCAACCACTAGAGTTACCACACTATTCCATCATCACCCGAGACAATGCTGAATTTTCTACTTCTGTAACCTTAAATTTTCATATTACTGATGCGTTAAATATTGTTATAACAATACAGATTCTGTAGAATCAATGTCACAATTGGTACGTGGATATTTACGTGATATTATCGGTCGCATAGATCTTAACGAAGCTTTAGTCTCCACAGCCAAAATTAATGCTGACCTAGCAATCGCCATTAGTGACTTAACAAATATTTATGGTATTAACGTTGAGCGAATAAATATTGATGAATTAGTACCTTCTGCTGAAATTCAACGATCTATTAATAAGTAAATTGAGAACGTGTAGTAGCAATTACTAAAGTCGAAGGTAAAGCAGAATTTATTCGACTGACAAATGATGCTAAAAAACAAAGCTCTGATTGAAACATCCAAAACTCAGGCTCAGGCAACAAAAACACAGACAGATGCTGAAAATTATAGAATTAATAAACTGCAAGAAACATCAAATCAAACGGATAATAAATATTAAAAAAGTGATCTCATCAATTAGAACAACCCTTACAGTCTTTTAGACATTAAAGTAATGACTTATTGCTTTAGGGGTTAAAGTATTATTTTGTTGTACTAACGTATACGGAGTAATTTACCACCTTTTTTTCCTGCCAAAGGTCCCATATCAACTATCCAATCTGCTTGATCCATAACTCTAATATTATGTTAAATCACGATAACAGTTCATTTTTGTTCTTTAATTAATCTCTTTAACAAATCAATCAAATTTTAGATATTTGCCTCATGTAAACCACTAGTTGGTTCGTCTAAAACTAAAAGATTCATGTGACCTTGCAATAAAACTTTAGCTAATTTAACGTTTTGTAACTCGCCACCAGAAAAAGTATCAAGACTTTGGACTAATTTAATATAACCAAGATTAACATTTAACTGCCTCTGCAATATAGAGATTAAGCACAACTATACTAACATATTTTTCTTTTTTTTCTTTAAAAAAATCAATTAAGGTATTTTTACCAGAACCAGCCACACCTGTAACAACGGTTAATCATTTTGGGGAAATTTAACAGAAATATTTTAATATTATATTTGGAAACTTTTTTTAATCATAAAAACCATTCATTATAAATACCACCTTTAGTTTCTAAATATAAATTATGCACCAAAAGAAAATATTTTAAACAAACATAAATTAGTTTTTTAAATTTTTTACAAAAATAGCTAAGATTACGGATTTTTCTATTCTTAACTAACACCATTTATCATCATTATACTTATTTATAAATATTAAATAGTCCTTTAAATTTTATACAAGCAAAAAATAAAATCCAGAAAATAATTACTAAAGTTATTAAAAACATTTTCCCAAGAAATTAAGCAATTAGTCGCCTAAGCAGTCACAGATCGTAGTGTAAAATAAAACAACTTTTTACTACTTACAGACAAAAAAAGCTCTTAAATTCAATATTGTTTATATTGAATTTAAGAGCAACAATCAAAAAAAGTCAGTCAACTAATTTAACACTTTAATACCGGTGATCGGGGTCGAACCGATACTCCTTTAACAGGAACTGGATTTTGAATCCAGCGCGTCTGCCAATTCCGCCACACCGGCAATATAACTATTATTATATGGCAAAAGCCAAAGGCGGTAACCGGATTTGAACCGGTGATAAAGGTTTTGCAGACCTCTGCCTTACCACTTGGCTATACCGCCATATAAATTGGGTTAGCTGGATTCGAACCAGCGCATAATGGAGTCAAAGTCCATTGCCTTACCACTTGGCTATAACCCATCAAAGGGCGGTATATGAGACTCGAACTCATGTATGCCGGTGCCACAAACCGGTGTGTTAACCAACTTCACCAATACCGCCGTAATATAACAGGGATAGTAGGAGTTGAACCCACATCGACGGTTTTGGAGACCGTTGTTCTACCATTGAACTATATCCCTATTACTAATGGAAGGGAGTGGATTCGAACCACCGAACCCGAAGGAGCGGATTTACAGTCCGCCGCGTTTAGCCAGACTTCGCTACCCTTCCATCAATGGCGCGGGACAGAATCGAACTGCCGACACATGGAGCTTCAATCCATTGCTCTACCGACTGAGCTACCGAGCCATTAACGGTCCTAACCGGACTTGAACCGGTGATCTCCTGCGTGACAGGCAGGCGTGATAACCAACTACACCATAGGACCAAATTGCGGGAGTAGGGTTTGAACCTACGACCTTCGGGTTATGAGCCCGACGAGCTACCAGACTGCTCCATCCCGCGATAATATTATCCATAAAAGGAGGATGTGGGATTTGAACCCACGCACGCTATTACACGCCTGACGGTTTTCAAGACCGTTCCCTTAAGCCACTTGGGTAATCCTCCACGAAAACATATAAAACAACGGAGAAGGAGGGATTTGAACCCTCGCGCCGCTTACGCGACCTACACCCTTAGCAGGGGCGCCTCTTCAGCCACTTGAGTACTTCTCCAATGGGCCTAAATGGACTTGAACCATCGACCTCACGCTTATCAGGCGTGCGCTCTAACCAGCTGAGCTATAGGCCCATAAGCGGGTGACGAGAATCGAACTCGCGACAACAGCTTGGAAGGCTGTGATTTTACCACTAAACTACACCCGCAATGTCTTTAATCAATGGCGCGGGACAGAATCGAACTGCCGACACATGGAGCTTCAATCCATTGCTCTACCGACTGAGCTACCGAGCCATTAACGGTCCTAACCGGACTTGAACCGGTGATCTCCTGCGTGACAGGCAGGCGTGATAACCAACTACACCATAGGACCAAATTGCGGGAGTAGGGTTTGAACCTACGACCTTCGGGTTATGAGCCCGACGAGCTACCAGACTGCTCCATCCCGCGATAATATTATATACTACCACAAAATCCAAAACATGGACCTTGTAGGACTCGAACCTACGACCGAACGGTTATGAGCCGTTTGCTCTAACCAACTGAGCTAAAGGTCCGATATAGCGGCGAAGGGGATCGAACCCCCGACCTCCCGGGTATGAACCGGACGCTCTAGCCAGCTGAGCTACACCGCCATTATAGCTAATAAACAATAAGCTAATCGGGAAGACAGGATTCGAACCTGCGACCCCCTGGTCCCAAACCAGGTGCTCTACCAAACTGAGCCACTTCCCGAAATGCACCCAGTAGGAGTCGAACCTACAACCTTCTGATTCGTAGTCAGACACTCTATCCAATTGCGCTATGGGTGCAACATTATAATGCCGAGGACCGGAATCGAACCGGTACGGTAATCACTTACCGCAGGATTTTAAGTCCTGTGCGTCTGCCAGTTCCGCCACCCCGGCGTTATTATAATGTAAAGCGGAAGACGGGATTCGAACCCGCGACCCCCACCATGGCAAGGTGATGTTCTACCACTGAACTACTTCCGCAAATGCCGACTAGAGGATTCGAACCTCCGACCCCCTGTTTACAAGACAGGTGCTCTACCAGCTGAGCTAAGTCGGCATAATAAAAGATCGTACAAGTGCGGGCAAAGGGACTTGAACCCATACGTCCAAAGGACACTAGAACCTAAATCTAGCGCGTCTGCCAATTCCGCCACACCCGCAAACAAATGAGTCGCGTGGGACCCGAACCCACGACCCACGGCTTAAAAGGCCGTTGCTCTACCAGCTGAGCTAGCGACTCAATGGAAGATACAGGGCTCGAACCTGTGACCCTCTGCTTGTAAGGCAGACGCTCTCCCAACTGAGCTAATCTTCCAGAAAAGGCTAATAAATAAACCAGCGTGGCAACGACCTATCCTCGCAGGTAGTTTCCCACCAACTACTTTCGGCGCTGAGAAGCTTAACTTCTGTGTTCGGCATGTTTACAGGTGTTTCCTCCCCGCTATCGCCACCACACTTGCGTTCTTCTTACCTTTTCGCTTGAAAGAACCTTAGTCCTCTCAAAACTGAATATTAAGTTACTTACACCTTTGGTTAAGCCCTCGACCGATTAGTATTGCTCAGCTCCATATATCACTACACTTCCACTCGCAACCTATCTACCTCATCTTCTTTGAGGGGTCTTACTTCATTCCTGAATGGGAAATCTCATCTTGAGGTGGGTTTCACACTTAGATGCTTTCAGCGTTTATCCCTTCCATACATAGCTACCCAGCTGTGCCTTTGGCAAGACAACTGGTACACCAGCGGTATGTCCATCCCGGTCCTCTCGTACTAAGGACAGATCCTCTCAAATTTCCTACGCCCGCGACGGATAGGGACCGAACTGTCTCACGACGTTCTGAACCCAGCTCGCGTACCGCTTTAATGGGCGAACAGCCCAACCCTTGGGACCGACTACAGCCCCAGGATGCGATGAGCCGACATCGAGGTGCCAAACCTCCCCGTCGATGTGAACTCTTGGGGGAGATAAGCCTGTTATCCCCAGGGTAGCTTTTGTCCGTTGAGCGATGGCCCTTCCATACGGTGCCACCGGATCATTAAGCCCGACTTTCGTCCCTGCTCGACTTGTCTGTCTCGCAGTCAAGCTCCCTTCTACCTTTACACTCTACGAATGATTTCCAACCATTCTGAGGGAACCTTTGGGCGCCTCCGTTACTGTTTAGGAGGCGACCGCCCCAGTCAAACTGCCCACCTGACACTGTCTCCCGCCGTGCTTCAACGGCGCGGGTTAGAGTCCTCATATAACAAGGGTAGTATCCCACCATTGCCTCCTTCGATACTAGCGTACCGAGCTCTTCGGCTCCTACCTATCCTGTACATGTTACACAAAAACTCAATATCAAGCTACAGTAAAGCTCCATGGGGTCTTTCCGTCCTGTCGCGGGTAACCTGCATCTTCACGGGTATTATAATTTCACCGAGTCTATCGTTGAGACAGTGCCCAAATCATTACGCCTTTCGTGCGGGTCGGAACTTACCCGACAAGGAATTTCGCTACCTTAGGACCGTTATAGTTACGGCCGCCGTTTACTGGGGCTTCAATTCTGGGCTTCGACCGAAGTCTAACTCATCCTCTTAACCTTCCAGCACCGGGCAGGCGTCAGCCCCTATACGTCATCTTACGATTTTGCAGAGACCTGTGTTTTTGATAAACAGTTGTTTGGGCCTTTTCACTGCGGCTGGCTCTTATACCAGCACCCCTTCTCCCGAAGTTACGGGGCTATTTTGCCGAGTTCCTTAACGATAGTTCTCTCGCTCACCTTAGGATTCTCTCCTTGACTACCTGTGTCGGTTTGCGGTACGGGTATTCTGTATCTAACTAGAAGCTTTTCTCGGCAGTGTGACTATCGTGCTTCGCTACTTTAATTTCGCTCCCCATCACATCTCATTCTTAGTTACAAGCATTTGACTCACAACCAAACTTAATGTTTAGACATGCTTTTCCAGCTGCATGCTCACGATTCATCTCCTGCGTCCCTCCATTGCTCAAACAATACAGAACAGTACAGGAATCTCAACCTGTTTTCCATCGATTACGCCTCTCGGCCTCATCTTAGGTCCCGACTAACCCTGGGCGGACGAGCCTTCCCCAGGAAACCTTAGTCTTCCGGTGGATCAGATTCTCACTGATCTCGCGCTACTCATACCGGCATTCTCACTTCTAAGCTCTCCACCAGTCCTCTCGATCTGGCTTCTTCGTGCTTACAACGCTCTCCTATCGCATTCATTTTTACATGAACACCCACAGTTTTGGTACCATACTTAGCCCCGGTACATTTTCGGCGCAGAACCACTCGACTAGTGAGCTATTACGCACTCTTTAAATGAGTTGCTGCTTCTAAGCCAACATCCTAGTTGTCTAAGCAGTTCCACTTCCTTTTCCACTTAGTATGGATTTTGGGACCTTAACTGGTGATCTGGGCTGTTCCCCTTTCGACGATGGATCTTATCACTCACCGTCTGACTCCCAGGTATAGATCTTTGGCATTCGGAGTTTGTCTGAATTCAGTAACCCATGACGGGCCCCTAGTTCAAACAGTGCTCTACCTCCAAGATCCTCTCCCTGAGGCTAGCCCTAAAGCTATTTCGGAGAGAACCAGCTATCTCCAAGTTCGTTTGGAATTTCACCGCTACCCACACCTCATCCCCGCAATTTTCAACTTACGTGGGTTCGGTCCTCCAGTGCGTTTTACCGCACCTTCAACCTGGACATGGGTAGGTCACTTGGTTTCGGGTCTACATCTACGTACTTACTCGCCCTATTCAGACTCGCTTTCGCTTCGGCTCCGTCTTCTCAACTTAACCTCGCACGCAAACGTAACTCGCCGGTTCATTCTACAAAAGGCACGCCATCACTCTTTAACGAGCTCTGACTACTTGTAGGCACACGGTTTCAGGATCTATTTCACTCCCCTTCCGGGGTGCTTTTCACCTTTCCCTCACGGTACTTGTTCTCTATCGGTCACTAGGGAGTATTTAGCCTTGGGAGATGGTCCTCCCGGATTCCGACGGGGTTTCACGTGCCCCGCCGTACTCAGGATCCTGCTAGAGCGCTTCTGATTTCGTCTACGAGGCTTTCACTCTCTCTAGCTCAGTTTCCCAACTGATTCGACTATCTTCCACTATCTCACTTCGCAGTCCTACAACCCCAAAAAGCATGCTCTTTGGTTTGGGCTCTTTCCACTTCGCTCGCCGCTACTACGGAAATCGATTTTTCTTTCTCTTCCTGTGGCTACTTAGATGTTTCAGTTCACCACGTCTTCCCCACTTCATCTTTCGACCAAGTGTGACTAAGCTTTATCTTAGCCGGGTTCCCCCATTCGGATATCTCCGGATCTTCGTTTACTTACAACTCCCCGGAGCATTTCGCTGTTCGTTGCGTCCTTCTTCGGCTCCTAGTACCTAGGCATCCACCGTGCGCCCTTATTATCTTAACCTATTTCTTAATTCTTCTTCGTTTCTCGGTGTCTTTTCTCTTAATATTCAGTTTTCAAAGTACTAATGATCCTTGACAGTTCCCTGTCAATGGAGGTTAACGGGATCGAACCGATGACCTCCTGCTTGCAAAGCAGGTGCTCTCCCAGCTGAGCTAAACCCCCGTACTACTATTTTATTTTTCATGGGCCTAAATGGACTTGAACCATCGACCTCACGCTTATCAGGCGTGCGCTCTAACCAGCTGAGCTATAGGCCCGTTACTGCGTTACACCCAACAACCTTGAGAGTAGACCTCTCAAAACTAAACAAAGTTTCTACAAAGTGCTTTCCGTTATTTTCCTTAGAAAGGAGGTGATCCAGCCGCAGGTTCTCCTACGGCTACCTTGTTACGACTTCACCCTAATCATTTGTCCCACCTTAGACGGTTAGCTCCTATAAAGGTTACCCCACCGGCTTTGGGTGTTACAAACTCTCATGGTGTGACGGGCGGTGTGTACAAGGCCCGAGAACGTATTCACCGTGGCATGCTGATTCACGATTACTAGCGATTCCAACTTCATGCAGGCGAGTTGCAGCCTGCAATCCGAACTGAGAATGGTTTTTAGAGTTCTGCTTGCCCTCACGAGTTTGCTTCTCGTTGTACCATCCATTGTAGCACGTGTGTAGCCCAGGTCATAAGGGGCATGATGATTTGACGTCGTCCCCACCTTCCTCCGGTTTGTCACCGGCAGTCTCACTAGAGTGCCCAACTTAATGCTGGCAACTAGTAACAAGGGTTGCGCTCGTTGCGGGACTTAACCCAACATCTCACGACACGAGCTGACGACAACCATGCACCACCTGTCTTCCTGTCCCCGAAGGGAACCTTGTATCTCTACAACTTGCAGGAGATGTCAAGACCTGGTAAGGTTCTTCGCGTTGCTTCGAATTAAACCACATGCTCCACCGCTTGTGCGGGCCCCCGTCAATTCCTTTGAGTTTCAACCTTGCGGTCGTACTCCCCAGGCGGAGTGCTTATTGCGTTAGCTACAGCACTGAGAGGCGGAAACCTCCCAACACTTAGCACTCATCGTTTACGGCATGGACTACCAGGGTATCTAATCCTGTTCGCTACCCATGCTTTCGAGCCTCAGCGTCAGTTACAGACCAGAGAGCCGCCTTCGCCACTGGTGTTCTTCCATATATCTACGCATTTCACCGCTACACATGGAGTTCCACTCTCCTCTTCTGCACTCAAGTTCTCCAGTTTCCGATGCAATTCCTCAGTTAAGCTGAGGGCTTTCACATTCAGACTTAAAAAACCGCCTGCGCTCCCTTTACGCCCAATAAATCCGGACAACGCTTGCCACCTACGTATTACCGCGGCTGCTGGCACGTAGTTAGCCGTGACTTTCTGGTTGAATACCGTCACTATCTGAGCAGTTACTCTCAAATACGTTCTTCTTCAACAACAGGATTTTACGATCCGAAAACCTTCTTCATCCACGCGGCGTTGCTCCATCAGACTTTCGTCCATTGTGGAAGATTCCCTACTGCTGCCTCCCGTAGGAGTTTGGGCCGTGTCTCAGTCCCAATGTGGCCGTTTACCCTCTCAGGTCGGCTACGTATCATTGCCTTGGTAAGCCGTTACCTTACCAACTAGCTAATACGCCGCAGGTCCATCCTTCAGTGACAGCCGAAACCGTCTTTTAACTCCCAATCATGTGATTAGAAGGCTTATGCGGTATTAGCAACTGTTTCCAATTGTTATCCCCCACTGAAGGGCAGGTTACCTACGTGTTACTCACCCATCCGCCGCTCGCTTCCTTATCTTCCTACCCGAAGGTATTCTGTTAGTTCCGCTCGCTCGACTTGCATGTATTAGGCACGCCGCCAGCGTTCGTCCTGAGCCAGGATCAAACTCTCATTTTTAGTTTGTGACTCAGACTCTGAACTCTAACGTTCTTTGTCTTCTTTATTTATTGCTTTTATTGACGGGTTCTTGCGAACCCAGCACTTTGGTTAAAAAGAAACTTTGTTCAGTTTTCAAAGATCTACTTTTTTGCTCACAGCACTTGATTATGCCGCTTGTTTAGTTTATCATCTTATCATGAGCTTGTCAACTGCTTTTTTAAATCATTTAGCAGTGACGAACATGACTCATTGACAACAGAAAATATATTATCAACTTTTTTCTTCTTTTGCAACCCCTTTTTGCATCTTTTTTGATTTTTATTTAGCTTCCGCCATCCAAACACCCTTTAAATCAGCAATTGTTTGATATCCAAGATGTTTTTTATTATCTGTCCAGTATTTTTTCTTATTGAAATGTCTTGAATCATATGACAACTTTTGCAAAGTTCTTAGTGATAAACTAATTTGCCTTGTATATTCATCAATATCCAAAATCTGAACAGTAATTTTCTGACCTATTCTATATAACCGATTTATATCAGCTATATACCCATTTTTACATTCTGAAATATGTATTAAACCTTGCCGATTTGCTTGATTCAATTGAACGAAAATTCCATACGGCTTAATTCCGGAAATCTTACCCGAAATTATCGCACCTATTGATAATTCCATCTATACTTTCCCCCTATGTTTAGACTAACATATAATAACAATTATGAAAATAAACTTAGGGGGTGCACTTTGCAAAATATAATTTACGACTTAGCGATCATTGGTGGTGGACCAATCGGAATTTTCACTGCTTACTATGCAGCTATGCGTAACTTAAAAACTATTCTTATTGAGAGTATGCCAAAATTAGGGGGACAGCCCTCTAACCTCTATTCTCAAAAAAAGATTTATGACGTTGCTGGTCAATTTGGTATTACAGGTGAAAAATTAATTAATCGGTTAGTAAACACCAATCAGCAATTTCAATATAAAGTCTGTTTAAAAACTACAGTTTTACAAATTCATCATGATTGTTCTCATTATCAGTTAAATACTAATCACAATAAAATTTTAAGTAAAGCTGTTATCATTACAGCAGGAAATGGGCCTTTTACACCACGTAAATTAAACTTTGACTACGATCCTAATATCGAAGGAAAACAATTAACTTATTTTGTTCAAAACCTTAATGACTTTAAAAATCAAGACGTCTTAGTCGCCGGTGGTGGTGATACCGCTGTCGATTGGGCCCTTGCTATCAATAAATTGGCTAATAATACCTATTTGCTGCATCGACGCAATCAATTTCGTGCCTTGGAATCTAGCATAAAGTCACTCAACAAATCAACAGTTAATCTGCTGACACCTAACATTATCACGGGCATCTACCTCAATCATCAGCAAAAATTAAATGTTACCTATAAAACCATCAAAATAGGTACTGAACATCAGCTTGTGGTGGATAAATTATTAGTTAATTATGGAATGATTAATGATTCACGCTTACTAAAAACTTGGCATTTAAATTTACAGGGACCCTTTATTCAAGTTGACTCAAAAATGCATACTAATAGAAAGCATATTTACGCCGCAGGCGATGTAGTTAGTTATCCTGGCAAAGAACGCCTAATCACACTAGGTTTTGCTGAAGGACCGATTGCTGTCAATACCGCGATCGAAGAACTTTATCCTGACAAAAGACATTTGGCACATAGCTCATCTTTATTTAATTGAAATTATAGTTGGCACTAAAATAGAGAACCTGTAAAATAAAAAACATAACTTACCTTTGAAGGAGAATTTATGCAGTTAATTGATTTTGTCATGAATGTTGATAAACACCTTTTCAGTTTGGTAAATCAATTCGGTGATTGGTCGTATATAATTTTATTTGGAATTATTTTTATTGAAACAGGCGCTGTTATCTTACCTTTTTTGCCGGGAGACTCGCTTTTATTTGCTGCAGCAGCCTTAGCGGCCAATAAAACTAGCGGCTTAAATATTTGGACCTTGTTAATTCTATTTTTAGTTGCCGCAATTAGTGGTGATTCTTGCAATTACTTTATTAGTAAATATCTAAATCATTGGCTTCAAAAAAAGAAGTGGTTTCATAAACTAGTTAAACCGCAATATCTAACACAAGCTCAAGAATTTTTTGATAGACACGGTGGTAAGGCAATTGCTATGGGACGTTTTATTCCTATTGTTCGTACATTTGTACCGTTTGTTGCAGGTGGAGGTGCCTTAAAATATTCAAAATTTTTGCATTACAATGTCATCGGATCATTCGTTTGGGTATCAATCTGTTTAATTTGTGGACACTTCTTCGGCAATTTACCTTTCGTCCAAGATCACTTCTCAATGATCGTCCTTGCAATTATCTTTATTTCCGTAATTCCGGCTTTAATCGGCATGTTACGGACAAAAAAAGCAGGCAACTAAAGCCTGTTTTTTTGATGTTTCCAGATGAGAATTAAAAATACTAAAACTTCAAAAATAATAAAAGCTAAAAAGAAACAGTGCGCAAAAAATGTATCCGGCAAAATATTAATAATTGGATCTTTAAGTGGATCAAACAGCCAATCATGATTACGAAATAATAGCTGATGAAACGCGACGAAAAAACCATCAAAATCAATGCTGACAATAATTCCTAAGAGCCAAGGAACTACCAATAGAATTTTAAAAAACGCGATATTAAGTATTATAAGAGGGCTAAGCTGATGTTTTTTAAGCCAAAGCAAAAGGAAACACCCTGAAAGTATAAATAAAAATACCACAATTCCAAACAAAACTTTAACTTCATAAAAATGTTCTATCCCTGATGGCGAACTGATAAAATGACTGACTCGAAACTTCGTTTGTATAGGTAACAATAAATATTGCATTACTTGTTGGTAACTATGCCAAATTTGTTTAGATGTTAAATGAACTATCAAATCTAACTGCAAATAGTGCAAATCCCACCAAAATATTAAATAGCTACCACCAATCGTTAACAGCACCGTTGCCGACAACAAAAAGATTAGACTAACTATGCAAAATAAAAGATTCATCAACGTTTAAACTTCCAACTCGTCGAGACTATCAATCTCAATTGTCGGTTTTTGCCGACAATCAGCAATTTGTTGTTTGGTACTAACACCCGTATAAACTAAAATTGTATCCAGATCAGCGTTGAAACCACATTGAATATCTGTCTTATAATTATCACCAATAATTGCCACTGTTTGACGCTGCCAACCAAGTTTGCGCAATGCAAAATCAGCAATTAAACGTTCAGGTTTACCGATGTAAATTGCCTTTTGCTGTGTTGATGTTTCTACCAAGGAGATAATTGAGCCAGCACCGGGAACTAAACCACGTTCATTGGGTAAATTAGTATCCGCGTTAGTGCCAATAAAACTTGCACCAGCCTTAATAGCCAGTGTTGCTGTTTCAAATTTATGATATGTCACATCCGTATCCAGTCCTACTACTACATAGTCAGGATGTTTTTCCTCAACTTGAATTCCCAATTGAAAAATTGCTTGCTTCAAACCAAACTCACCAATCACAAAACAAGTCTGTTGCTTAGAACCATCATTATGTCGCACCAAATAATCTGCAGTAGCACTCGCTGGCGTAATAACTTGGCTAGATTGCACCTGAATATCATGATTTGTTGCTAGATTTTTGACAACTTGCTCTGGAGTTTTAGTTGTATTATTTGTTAGAAAAGCAAACGCAATGTGTTTGCGCTGCAAGCGCCGAATAAACCGAGCCGCTGCTGGAATTTTATCCTTACCACGATAGACAGTTCCATCTAAATCAATCAAATAGCCCTGATACTTCAACCTAATCACCTTTTTTGTCATATTAAGCAAATTCTAAAATTTCGATTATTGACCCATAAAAAACCAACTTTTCTATCTTAACATAGCCAAAATGAGGCAACAATAATCGCTTTTTTATTTTTTAATAGCTATTTTTGTTAGTTTGGCCAATTTAGAATTTTGCTGTAATGGGCGCCGCCGAAAATGATTGCGACCATTATTATTATTGCGATTAGACTTTTTATTAGTTGCACGATGCTGTTTGGGAGATTTATTTGTCGCAAAATTTGCATGATGCTGAGTAGTTTCATGCTCTTTTTCTAAGACAAAATAAGCACAACCGAAATTGCAATATTCTAAAAGATAATCCTGCAAAGTATCAATTTTTTGATCAATTTTTGCTTGGGGCCGATTCATTTCGTAAAACCCTCGCAAGCGCAATTGACCATATCCCCAATCACCGACAATATAATCATATTTATCCAAAATAGCGTGGTAGCGCAATGCCAAGCGCTCAGGATCAAAGGCTTGTTGATGATTAACAACCACTTTATATGGCTCTCGATTAATTTTGATCAACTGATCATTAACTTGCAAAACTTCAGCTGCAGGTTGCTCATCAGGAATATCTGCATTATTAGCCGCAATAGCATGTTCAATACTCCGACTTAGAATCGACTTCTTCTTTTCTATTGATTGGTTCTGGTTATCTGTTATCAAAGTTTTCTCAATCACTTTCTTGTTTTAATGGATATTTTTTGGTCAAGTAACGTCCTAACGTTTCGCGAAAAAATTCTGGATATAAAATCCGGTTCTGACCAACAATTTGCAATGTCGGGAAGAAGGGAATAAACGAATAATGATCCAAAAGTGCAATCTGATAAATCCGATCTGACTGCACTAATTGTCCATTGTAGAAAACTTGCTGCAATTTGTGGTCAACTTGAACTCCAGAAAAGACAATTTCACCAAAAATTTTACCGCGAAACCCCATACCCTTTTGCGGAAAATTACGTAAAAAACCACGATTTTTTTCAACTTCCATTACAAAGCGCCAAAAATCTTGTCCTTTTAATTTCGTAATCATTATGTGTACCGCGTGAGGTAATTGTTGATGCAAAGTATCCGCAGTGACTAAACCGGCTTGCAAATCAGTCAAGAATAAACCGCTGCTCAGCATTGCTGCTGAACTATGCGTAATTTCCTTGAGCGCTTGCAAGGCCATATTAATTGCTGCACAGGATGTAAATGGATTTTTAGTCAACGTTGTCGGTAACCATGCCAACTTTTGCTGTTGCAACAACTGACGACCTTCTCGTTCATAAGTAGTAATAACACGTTGATCTGCCGCATGCTCAGGTAAAGTAGCCGTTTGAATAGTCCTTGCAGATTTGGTTATCAACTGATGATCTTGTAACTGCAAATTAATCATACCAACATGTTGACCATATTTACCAGCCGCAGTTAGTAAAGTTTGATTAACCAACTCACCTTGAGGTAATAAATGATGGGTGTGTGCGCCAATAATAATATCCAACTGGGGATAAGTTTTAGCCAAAATGCGATCCATACTCAAACCTAAATGAGACAACAAAACCAACACATCCACTTGCGGTGCTAATTCGACAATCAACGTTGGTAATACCTGAGCAACCTCTTCAATACGCCAATCGGCCAACGGATAAGCGGAAGTATAAGGAGCAGTTAAACCGAGCAGACCAATTTTTGTTTGTTTAGCAGTCGTAATAATCCGATATTCTTTAGCAAAATGAGGCAACATTTGATTAGTTTCTTTCAAATTGCCCACAATCACATCAAATTTAGCCGTATCGTACATATGCTCTAAAACATTATGGCTATAGTATAAACCTTCGCTGTTACCAATTGTTACCGCATCATAATTCAGCCGATTCATCCATTGAATATTGGCCTGTGCTTGCGTCGTTTCTGTTAACGGATGCTGACGATCAGTTGCATCGCCTACATCAAACAAAAAAGTCTGTACATTTGCCTCCTGATTGACTTGACGGCGATGTTTGATAAAGCGTTCAATACGCGGAAAGTTTTCAAAATGCGAATGTAAATCATTCGTGTGAAGTAGCTGAATTTGTTCGTCCATTATATTCACCTTTTCTAAAAATTCTACTAAATCACTTAAATGTTTTTTGGAAATGATTTATGATACTAATAATATCAAAAAACTAATTGACATTGTTTGCTCGCAAAATTTGTTCATATGCTGTTTGAATTTTGCCAGCAGGTTTGTCCCACTCGTCCCAATGATCAAAATCTTCATCTGGAAAAGTATAGGTTTGATTGACATAGTCTTCATAAGTCTGAACAGCTGTGGAGTGAGGAATATTCAACTCTAAAATGCGAACTTCCTGAATCATTCCCCGTTGAGCAGCTAACTCGGCTCGACCGTTCATAAACATATTAGAAATTTCATAATATTTACTCCCATCGTTGCGAGTAATTTGTTCAATTAAATCTAAAGTTTGATATTTATCCAATTTAAATTTTACTCCTATCCTATATGAGGTTATATTTGTGTTCAAAAAATCTGCATTAACAGCTTTAATCAGCATCATTTTATTATTTAATAGTGGCTTTACCGTAATTGGTCATCGAGGCAATCCGATGAAAGTCCCTGAAGAAACCTTTGCTAGCATTAATTCTGCCTTTGATGACGGTGCTCAATGGGTGGAATTAGATATCCACGAATCTAATGATAATCAGCTTATTATCTCACATGATCGTAATCTAGACCGCGTGACTGGTCAAAATTGGATTGTCTCACAACATTCGGCCAGTCAATTAACTCAATTAAAGCAGAGTAACGGTGAAAATATCTATACGATTGATCAACTATTTGCTCAATATCAAAATCAACCGAACACCAAATTTTTGATTGAAACTAAAAAGACTAAACACAATAATCCTAAGAACATGGAAGCTTTACTGGTCGCTGCTATTAACAAGTACTATATGCAATCACGCGTGATGGTCCATTCCTTTTCCCTAGATAGTCTAGAAAATATGAAAGCTTTAGCACCACAAATTCCTCGTATCTTTATTGCTGGCAGCTTGAAGCGATTAACCTTCGAAGTCTTTCAAACTAGCAATGCAGTCAATGTTTCTTCTGCATTGCTAACACCACGTTTAATTGACCAATTACATGCAATTGGTCAAAAAGTTTTTGTTTGGGATGAAATGACTGAAAACCCTAAACAGTGGAATTGGTTAATCAACTTACCAATTGATGGCATTGTAACCAACTTCCCAGAGCGTGCAGTCTATTATCAACAACTCAAAAAAAACACCAATCAATCTAACACGAATTTTATGGCTACCTTGCTGAATAATCAATCACAACCAATTTGGGAAAATCCATATCCTAATTCTCCACAAAGAGGACAGTTAGAGCCCAATAGCACCGTGCACATTCAAAAAGAAATCGACTGGGAAGACCAAACCTATTTTCAGATTGATACCAACCGATTCATAGCGGCTAATGGTCTAGTCCAAAGTTTATTTACACCCAATCTAGCGCCCTTTTTAAATCAACAAGTGGTCGTTAAAAATGGTCCAACAAATCGTAACCTCCGCCTAGATCCTAATAATTTTGCTAGTCAACAAGGAAGCTTAGTTCCTAATCAAGTATATTGGATCACAGCCTTGCAAAATGTCAATGGTCAAAATTGGGCTCAAATTAATTACCGTGGATGGATTCAACTTCAAAATCTCTTGGTTAGTCATAGTAGCGCCCATTATTATGATAATTTTGAACAATATAATAACTACGCCGCCAACACCGACAAAAAAGCTGATCATTTGGTAGATATCAACGAACAAATTACGTTAAAACCGAGTCCTGTCCGTTTACAAATCCAAACCAACGTCAGTCAGCTACCGGCTATCACTTACACCTGTGGCATTGCCAGTAATTTAAATCAGCTTAAAAATAACGCAGCCTGGTAAAACAAATACCTCAGAGTCTGATATATTAAATTAAGCAAACAATAATTGGAGGAAAAATCTAATGAATTGGAAAAAATTAGCTCATAATTATCAAGCGCAAATGATTCAAGATTTGACTACTTTAGTTGCTATTAATAGCGCTAATGATCCCAAACAAGAAACTACAGAATTCCCCTTAGGTCCTGGTCCAGCTCATGCTTTACAACAGATGCTAGCTTTTGGTGAGCGTGATGGCTTTATAACTAAGAATGTCGATCAGTTAGGCGGTCACATTCAATATGGAACTGGTGACGAAATTTTGGGGATTTTCGGTCATATGGATACTGTGCCCGCGGGCGAAGGTTGGAACAGCGATCCTTTCTTGCTCACAAATGTTGATGGTCAATTATTTGGGCGCGGAGCTTTAGATGACAAGGGTCCATCTCTAGCTGCCTATTATGCCTTAAGAATTTTGAAAGATCAGAATATCAAGCCCAGCAAAACTATTCGCTTAATTTTTGGAACTGACGAAGAAAATCAATGGCGAGGCATCAACCATTATTTAGAAGTGGAACCTCTACCTGATTTAGGCTTCTCACCAGATGGCGAATTCCCAGTAATTAACGGTGAAAAAGGCATCGTTTCTTATCAATTACAATTTCCTATCGCTGCAACTACTGGCGACCAAGTCTTAATGAGTTTTCAGGCTGGTTTACGTCCCAATATGGTACCTCAAAGTGCAACTTGTGTCGTTCAAACTCTGGATAGTTCTGAATTGGTCAATCACTACAACTACTATTTAAAACAACATCCTCAAATTCAAGGAAACGCACTAATTCAAGATCAAGCAGTCACTTTAACGCTAGTTGGTCAAGGGTGTCATGCGATGGAACCTGAAAATGGCTATAACGCTGCTACCTTTTTGGCTGATTTCTTAGCTGACCAACGCTTCGATGATCAAGCTCAGGCTTATCTGCAATTTATTCAAACAAAATTACATTTAGACTTTACTGGAACCAAATTAGGTTTAGCTTATCAAGATGAAACAATGGGAGCTTTGAGCCAGAGTCCTGATATTTTTCAGTATGATCAAACAAACAGTGGCAACATCGTTATTAACGTACGCTACCCTAAAGGGCACACTGCCGGCGAATTACAGGAACAATACCAACAATCTTTACCTATTAACGGAAATGTGACTGCTGCAGAACATGCCCAAGAACCCCACTACGTTAGTGATTCAGATCCACTAGTGAGTGAATTATTAAAAGCATATCGAACCCAAACTAACGACTTAACCAGTCAACCCATGACTGTCGGCGGAGGTACTTACGGCCGACTATTAAATCGTGGAGTGGCCTTTGGTGCGTTAATGCCAGACGGACCTAATGTGATGCACCAAGCTAACGAATACATTACAATTGACAATTTACTGCAAGCAACTGCAATTTATGCCGATGCCTTATGGCGCTTAACTAAAAACAAGTAAAGAAAAGCTTGCCGTAACCAGCAAGCTTTTTCATTTGGCTGCATGTTGACTTTTAAACATTACAAAATGCACTAAAATCGTAATTAAGAAGGAAACAAATAAGATCACCACTACCAACAAATAGGGACTATTGGGATTTTGATCCATTAAATAACCCGCAATAATCGGACCGATCACATTACCAACACTGGTCAAAGACGTATTCAAACCATTAATTAAGCCCTGATTAGCATGACTAGTTTTAGTAAGTAAAGTAGTAATTGACGGTCTCAACAAGTCAAAAGCCGTAAAGACAATTAACGTAGCCACGATTACTGACACAGTCTGATGCGTTTGCGTAATCCACAAAGTCGCCAATGAACCGCTCAAGAAGCAAATTGCAATGAGTTTGAGCTCACCAAAAAATTGCGTTAGCCAGTCAAATAAAACCACCTGAAAGAATAAGGAAATTAAGCCGTTCAATGTTAGAACTAACGCAATCAAGCCCATTCCAAAATTAAACACCTGATTCACGTAAATGCTATAAATGCTTTCAAAACCCTGAAGTCCAAAAGATGAAATGAAAATCATTGCAAATAAAACTGTTAGCACAGGCGTTAAAAATTCTTTGATACGCATTTTAGGAACTTTCACTGTCTGTTCAGTCGTTTCGTTAGGTAAAAACAGAATCGTAAAAACAAAACTAACTAAGCCTAACAGAGCTGCCGCCCAGAATGGTGTTTTGTAAGTGATATGGGCTAATAAACCACCCAAACCCGGGCCCAAAATTAAACCACCACTAAAAGCTGCCGATAACCAGCCAATCACTTTTGCACGTTCCTGGTCACTAGTCATATCTGAAGCCATCGCCATCGAAGCTGGTAAACACATCGCTGATGAAAAACCACCAATCACCCGTGAAATATTAAATAACCAAAAATGATTAGACAAAGCAAAGATTGCCTCGGCTATAACATACATTAACATGCCCCAAGCAATAATTTTCTTTCGACCAATACGATCGGAAACTCGTCCCATAATGGGAGAAATAATAAATTGTGTAAACGCATTCAAAGCTGTCATAATCCCGATATCTGTCGTTGAAAGACCATAAGATTTTTTGATATATGGTTCAACAGGAATGACTAAACTAATACCTAAGCATACTAAAAAGTTCCCGATAATAAGAATATATATAGCCCGTTTGGTTGTTTTATCCATCATAATTGCTCCTATATAAAAAGCCCAATAATTGACTATAACCTAAACACAATTATCAAGCAAAAGTAATTAATCCATTTATTGAGATTAATCATAACATATCGTAACTTTTTACACAGTTCTAATTTCAATGGAGTCTCACCAGAGCGTTTATCTTGTTGTATAATAGTTAAAATAGATAGAGTGTTGGCTTTATCATCAAAATTTTATTGAGTAATGAATCAAAAATAAAAGGTAGGTTTTTTTGTGAGAAATCAAAATTCATGGTGGGATCGCCTCTTTAATCACATTCGTCAACATTTTCTAACGGACGATCAGCCTGTGGGTGTCCATTTCCAAAACCACTTTCGTTCCCAACCTGTACCGCAAGCGACTAATACGCCGGTTCAGGATCCATCTGCAAAATATGTCGTCAACCCACAAGATCTTCCCCGAACAGTTGGAGGCAAGTTAACATTATTCGTCAGTATTATTCGTAAACTTGTTCTGATTGGTTTTGTAACTTTTTTACTTATTATTGGCTTAGGTGCCGGTATCGGTAGCGGCTATTTGGTTACTTTAATCAGTAAGGAACCCATTCCCACTTATACAAGTTTAAAAAATCAAATCGAAAAAACAGATCAATCTACAACATTATACTTTGACAATAATGTCCCTATGGATCGTGTTCTTTCGGATACCAAACGGATACGCGTTAATTTTGACCAAATCTCGCCTTATATGAAAAAGGCGATTGTGGCCACTGAAGATGAAAACTTTTACGAACATCACGGGGTGGTCCCCAAATCGGTGATTCGGGCTATTATCTCCGAAATTACCGGCTACGGTACCCAAACTGGTGGTTCTACTTTAACTCAACAATTAGTTAAAATGCAGATTTTATCATCGGAAACGACTTGGAAACGTAAAGCTACCGAAATTTTGTTGGCTACGCGTTTGGAAAAACATTTTTCTAAGGATCAAATTTTAGAATCTTATTTAAATGTAGTTCCACTAGGATTGAACAACCAAGGTCAAAATATTGCTGGTGTTCAGGCAGCTGCGCAAGGTATTTTTAATACGAATGCAAAAGATTTAACTTTGGCACAAGCTGCTTTTATCGCTGGCTTGCCGCAAAGTCCGTCTGTTTACACACCGTTTGACCAACATGGTAATTTAAAGAGTAATCTCAAATTAGGTTTAGAACGTAAAAATACCGTTCTATTTAGAATGTATCGTCACGGCGATATTTCTAAAAAACAATATTTAGCGGCTAAAAAAGTTGATTTGCGTTCTCAATTTAAAAACCAAGCACCGGCACCTAAAGCGCATATTAAATATGGTTATCTCTATAACATGTTAACTGCTAAATTGCGTACCAAATTGATGCATCAATTAGCACGTGAGAATAACATTAAGTATTCCGAAGTTCAGCACAATAAAGACCTATATCAAGTTTTCTCCCAAAAAGCGAACCGGATGATGAGTGAACATGATTATCAAATCCATTCAACGATTGATAAAAATCTTTACGATAATATGCAAACTGCTTTCGCCAAAAATGCTGATTTATTAGGGACCACGCACCATACTACTACCCAAGATCCTAATACTGGCGCTACGGTCAAAGTCACGGAACCGGTTCAAAACGGTAGTGTATTATTAGACAACAAAACCGGTGCTGTCTTGGGCTTTGTCGGTGGACAAGACTTTAAGCAAAATCAATTGAACCATGCTTTTGATACCTTGCGTTCACCAGGTTCGTCAATTAAACCAATGCTTGTTTATGCACCAGCAGTTGAACGAGGCATTATTGGTAGCAAAACGATGTTAGCCGATTTCAAGGCTAAATTTGGCAAGTATAAGCCGACCGATTTTGACGATACTGTTGGGAATAAATTCGTTCCCGCGGATAAAGCTTTAGAGCAATCTTTAAATATTCCAGCCGTGCATCTATATGATCAAGTCCTTAAAAAAGTTAATCCACGCAAATATATGGATAAAATGGGCTTGAAACTCAGTAACAAAGAATACCGTGAATTAGGAATTTCTTTAGGGGGAACTCGCAACGGTTTCAGCGTTCTTCAGGAAGCCAGTGCCTTTTCAACCTTTGCTAATCAAGGTGTTCACGTTAATCCGTACTATATTGCCAAGATTACAGATGTTAATAATCATGTTATTTATCAGCATCACACCAAAAAACAGCGCGTCTTCCAGCCAGGAACCTCATATATCATGCAACAGATGATGCATGGCGTTATTGAACAAGGAACAGCTTCTTCATTAACTTATCAATTAGACTTTGATTATAAGAACGCCTTTGGTAAAACCGGAACTTCCAACGACTTTAGAGACAACTGGTTTGTTGGTAGTACTGCAGGCGTAACGATGGCTACATGGATGGGTTATGATAATTTGTACAGGCACAATTATGACTTAGATCCTGATTCTACCGAGACTAATCAGACAACATGGGCTAACTTAATGAATAGTGTCTATCAAACTAAACCCGAGTTACTTAAGGAACACACTACAATGAAACGTCCTGATACTGTTAATGCCGAAAAAGTTTTGCGTCGAACTGGAACCTTACCCGGCAGCATTAATTATGAAGGTTATCAAAGCCAAATCAATACTCCGACAACTACAAGCCTCTTCTTTAAGACCCATGCCAAACCACTTTCGAAACATTTTGGCATTGGTGGTAAAGATAAAAATTATCGCCTCTTCTGGAATAATTACTTCGGCGCCGATAATGGCTATGGAATTACTCAATATTTGGACGAAAAAAAGGCTAAATCACCTAGCAAACGGCATACCAATGGCTTACCTGATTCCATCATTGGTAATTATGTTCCTGAATCAAGTAATAATAGCAGTCTATCTAATAGTGAAAGTGAGAATTCATTTACTAATTCTATGGTCAGTGGAACCGGCGGAACTGGCACTGATAATTCTGAGCCGTCTCTGCCCGCCAATGAGACTACTGAATCTCCAGCAACTCCGGCAACGACTACGCCACCAGCAGAAGACAGCAATTCTTCGAAAGTTAGCGATTCATTAAGCGACGCTAGCAATTAAATTTTTCAAAATGGACAGCCATATAATGAATAATTTCATTGTATGGCTGTTTTATTGTGTACATTTTATGACATCAAAAAAACCGAATTCCGCAGAATTCGGTTCATCTAAGTAACTAATTTACTTTGTTGTTCCTCGTTTAATCAAGCTATATGGTAATTTAATATCAATATTTTCAACTTCTTCATTGTTCATCAATTTCGTCAACATCCGCATTGCAACAGCACCAATATCATATAAGGGCAACGCAATAGATGTCATCCTAGGCGCCGTTACTTCACACAAAATAGTATTGTTACTGGTAATAACTTCAAAATCTTCCGGAATTTTCACACCAGAAGCCGTTGCTGCGTTCAAAATCCCCGCGGCTAAGAGATCGTTAGCCACATACACAGCCGTTGCGCCACTTTCATGAATAACATCCCAAACTGCTGCGCCGGCTTGCAAATTGTACATGGTTTCAAACACATTATTAGATGAATATGTCAAACCTGCTTGCTCCAAAGCCTCACGATAACCGGTCAACCGGTACTTGCCATTGATTGAATTACTCAAATCATCTGCAACCAACGCCACTTGCCGATTGCCATTATTAATCAACAGTTGCACCACATCACGCACAGCCGTCTTATAATCAATATTGACACTAGGAATTTTACCGCTATCATCGATTGCACCAGCAAAGACTACGGGTACCCGTGAATTATTAATTTCCTTATACAAATCAGCAGAAACTTTTTCTCCCATATAAATAATGCCATCAACTTGCTTTGCTAATAAATCACTGAACATTTGCTGCTCACTAATGATGCCTTTATTATTGCTGGTCAAAATAATATTATATTTGTACATTGAAGCAACATCATCAATCCCCTTAGCCAAATTAGCATACAATAAGTCAGTCATGCTGGGAATAATAACACCAATCGTTGTACTCTTTTTGCTAGCTAAACCACGAGCCACAGCATTAGGCCGATAATGCAATTTATCAACGACAGCCATAACTTTCTTGCGGGTAGTCTCTTTGACATTGTTATTGCCATTCACAACCCGTGATACCGTTGCCATGGATACGCCAGCCTGCCGCGCAACATCAGTAATTGTAATTTCTTTCTCTGGTTTATCCATTTTGATACCTCATTTTCAAGTTTTTTCATTAGTTTTCATACTCAATTTAGCAAAAAATCGTTCAATTTGCAAGCGCTTATATCTGAAAACCTCATTTTCATGAAAAGTGCTATAATTTGTTTAACATAAATTAGGAGGATAACAATGAATCATTTACAGAGTTTACAAAAGTGGACTGCTGATCAAGGTTACGATGTGACTTATATCAGTAATCCCACGGATATCTTGTATTTCACAGGTTTTCACAGTGATCCCGAAGAACGGGTACTGGCGCTCTTTGTCTTTGCCGAAGCAGAGCCGTTCTTGTTTACACCACAACTAGAAGTAGAAGCTGCTAAAAAAGCAGGCTGGAACTATGATGTGTTCGGTTACTTAGATCATCAAGATCCCTTTGCACTAATTGCTGATCATATTAAGGAACGAACACATAGAGCACAAAATTGGGCGATTGAAAAGGCCGATCTATCTTATTTTCGTTATGAACAAATCAAAATGCAATTTCCGGATGCTCAATTTCCGGGCAATGCCTCTGAATTTTTGGATCAATTAAAACTCATCAAAACTCCTGACGAAATTGAACTGATGAAAGAAGCCGGCAAACAAGCTGATTATGCCTTTAAATTAGGTTTTGAAGCTCTCTGTACCCAACGTACTGAACAGCAAGTTGTTGCCGAAATCGAATATGGTTTGATGAAACAAGGCGTAATGCACACTAGTTTTGATACGATTGTTCAATCTGGTAACAATGCTGCTAATCCGCACGGTGTACCCGAAAAACGCGCTATTAAGGCCAATACGCTCGCTTTATTTGACCTCGGAACTAACAATCAAGGCTACATGAGTGACGCAAGTCGGACAGTGGCTTTCGGGACTCCGTCAGCTAAGGAAAAAGAAATTTATGACGTTTGCTTACAAGCGCAATTAGCGGCTATGGACGCTGCCAAACCGGGTATTACTGCCGAAAGTTTGGACAATATTGCTCGCCAAATTATTACAGATGCCGGTTTTGGCGAATACTTTATTCATCGTTTAGGACATGGTATCGGTACTTCGACACATGAATTTCCATCCATTATGGAAGGCAATCAAATGATTTTAAAGCCTGGCATGTGCTTCTCCATCGAACCGGGAATTTATATTCCAGGCGTCGCAGGTGTCCGTATTGAAGATTGTGTCTATTTGACGGAAACTGGTTGTGAAGCTTTCACACATACCTCCAAAGATCTACAAATGATTCCTGTTAAATAAGCATCTTTTGCAGACAAAAACTCTCAACGATAAAATGTTGAGAGTTTTTTATTAAAAATGCAACTTTAATAATCTAATAAACGATAGTAGCGTCGTGTTTGGGCTGTCCGACCAGTTTTCACAGAATACATATTATACAAAGTGTCAAAGTAATGATTTAACGCATATGGTTCGACGAAAGCTCGGATATCAGGATCCAAATCCTGAAGTGCAAAATTTTGTAAGTCGATTACTAATGGCTCTGCAACCAAATTTTTCACAAAATTTAAGACCCGTAAATCCTCTTGCCGGTTAGCACCACTATTAATCACGACATTAACATTTTGATTCTGATCAACAATTTCAAAGGGACCATGAAAAAATTCGCCAGCATTGATCGCCTGCGCTTTAATGCGTTGAATTTCTTCTAACATATAATTGGTGAAACAACAAACTTCCCCCCATAAATTGCCAGAACCAACCCACATTTGCATTGCTGACAAATCGGTTTGGTTAACCTGCTTCAACGAGTATGGCAATAATTGTTTAATGCCTGCAATAATCGGCGCTTTGGCACCAATAATTTGCTGTTTTTGACGGACTAATTGCGCAGCATCGCTTCCAGCTAGATTTAACAAAAACCAACCAACCGCCAGTAAATTAGCATCCGTATCAATCGAATGAATCCGTGCATCAATTAATTGACTTTGCTCTAAAGTACTATGATCGTCACCAATAAAGGCTATCAAACTGCAATTCGGTATTTTTTGCTTTAAAACTTCGACTAAATGCAAAATTTCACTTGTTTCGCCCGTTTTAGTTCCTACCACAACTAATGTCCGCGCTGTAACTTGCGATTGATAAGTTTCTAACAGTTCGGCCGGAGTTACAATCATGAATGGTACCTTTAATTTGGCAAACATTAACGCTTTTAAATTCACAAATTTCGTAAATGTGCCGCCACAGCCCACAAAAAAGATTTTCTGGTATTGACGACCCTTGAGCGAATCCACGATTTCTGTAACATGGTCTAACTCATTTACTGAGGCCTGATAATTTTTCGAAAAAATTTCTTGATTAAAATACATAAAATTTACTTTCCCTTCTAAGGCTTCAAGATTCCTAAAAACGCCCCAACAACACTAATTACTAAAATACTGAGTAAAATCCAAATCATTTTGACATGCTTCTTTTTCAGCAACCAAGCAATGAAAAAAGTGACCGCTAACGGCAATAAATCGGGCATAATTGAATTTAATAAAGTCTGAATTGTTTCAGGATTTTTGCCACCACTAATTTTGACTGGGAGCTTAATCACCACCATCGAAGCAACCATCGCGCCAATGACCGTGTTGCCCAAAATATTAATGGCATACGTAATTGTGTTCATTAAGCCATCAGCCATCTTATCAACAAAGGCACTGCCTAATTGATAGCCCCACATCGTTCCATAATAACGAACCAACAAATTGGGGATGTTATAAATTAAAATAAACAAGATCGGTCCTAAAATACTGCCTTTTTGAGCCAAAGAAACTCCGATGCCACTTGCAATGATCCGCAAACTACCCCAAAACACAGAATCACCAATTCCTGACAAAGGACCCATCAAACCTGTTTTCATAGAGTTAATCGCACTGGGATCAAAATCATCATCAGCTGCATTTTTCTCTTCCATGGAAGCCAATACTCCCGCAATAAACGGGGACGTTGCCGAAGTACAATTAAAAAATTCCAGATGTCGTTTCAAAGCGGCTATTTGGTCTGCTTTTTTGTCATATAATTTGGTAACGATGCCTTTCATCGTATAAGCAAAACCTAAACTCATCATTCGTTCATAATTAAATGAAGCTTCCATGGGCATACTGCGCCAAAAAACACCGCGTAAATCCTTTTTCGTTAATTTTTTGGATACTTGAGACTTAGAAGTCATCTTCTTGTACCTCCGTCGTAGACTGTTTTGTGGTTGATGTAGACTGATTTTGATGAATTTCTGTCATAATTAAGTACATGATACCTGCAAAAATAGCGCCAATAATGGAAGCAGCAATCATATCTAATTTCAAGTAGGCGGCACAAACAAAACCTATAAAGAAAAATGGTGCTACCTTTTTGGAAAAAGTCATATTCAATAGCATTGCAAAGCCTACTGCTGGCAAAACTTCTGTGGTAATCGTAATGCCATCAATCAAGGCCTTGGGAATAATTTTGACAAATTGACTTACTAAGCCGCTCCCCAACGCAAAAGAAGCTGTTGTCACCAAAGTCATCAAAATAATTCGCGTGAAAGATGCCCAAATGTGCATATTAGCAGCCTGCGTAATTTGTCCCGCGTCCGCTAAACGATCCGCTTGATGAGCCATTGCCGGAAAAATAACCACATATAATAAATTCTTAACTAATAAACCTAAAGTCGCAATCGGCAAAACCAGTGTTAAAGCCACACTAACACCATAACCATTTTTCAAAGCTAACGCAGTGGCCAAAATTCCACCGATAATTTCGTCAGGAGGTACCGTTGCACCAACTCCCATTAGCCCCAAAAAGGCCAATTCCAAGGTAGCGCCAATCATCAATCCTTGTTTCACATCACCGAAGACCATCCCAATCAATAATCCCGTCACAATCGGACGACCAATAAACGACGAACCAAAAAAATCCTGCATGTTCGCAACCAACGCCACCAAAAAGACGCCTATTACTTGTAAGACCATAATTTTGCCCTTCTTATTTAATTAATGATGAAAATGTTGTATCAGGATCTGTCGGTGCTTGTTTTACCAAAACTTGAATTCCTCGTTGCTCTAATTCTTGCAATTGTGCTGTTTCTTCAGGTGTCACATAAACCGACTTAGCAATATTTTGAGCACCAGCTTTCTTATTAGCCAGACCGAGGTCAATTACTTTAATTTGTGGAACTAATTTAGCTAAACGGTAAGCATCACCAATATTTTCTACAATAATAAAGACACGATACTTGTCCGTTACACCGCTAGCAATAGCCTTGGCAGAATCTGCAATCGATTTAAAAATTAATTTGGCACTATCTGGTTTCGCCAATTGCAGTGTTTTTTTGCGAAAATTATCTTGAGCTACACTGTCATTAGCAATCAGTAAGGCATTTGCGGACAAATTATTCGTCCAAGTAAAGGCCACTTGTCCATGAATCAGGCGATAATCAATTCTAGTCATAACAATCATTTTTTGGTCCTCCTTTATTTTTAAAAATCTTCCTCAGCTGGTGTGGCAGTAGAATCCAATTGAACTAATTGCAAACCCTGCTGTCCCAATTTGATCAATTTCTGCACGTTGGTCACGCTTTGCGCAACTGTTTGACAATTCGTGGTGTTCACATAATTAACTAATTCCAATAAAAAGGGTAAATTCATGCCAGAAATCAGCAGACAATTAGAGCGTCCTTGAGTAAAAGTCATTAATTCATTATTAACTGAACCGCCAACCACGTCCGACACAAAGATTAATTGCTGCTGCAAAATTGGTTGGACTTTTTGTGCTAATTGGTCACTAAAATTCAATTGATCATCTACGTAAGCGGTTAAATAATGTAAATGTTTTTGGGACCCCATAATTAATGAAATCGCTTGGAACATCCCCTTAGCTAAAGTAGAGTGACTAGCTAGAATAATTTCCTTTTTCTTTCACCTCCTTCTACATAGCGAAAACGTTTTACATTTGCCAGTTTAGAGCAGACCTCTTTTAGAGGCAATAAAAAAAAGACCATTTTCAAAAATGGCCTCTTTTTCGCAACCAATTGGACAACCAATCACCGTTTGGTCGTAATTTTATAATTCACAAACTCCGGATTATACCAAGATTGCGTATACTCAACTAATTCGTGTTTATTCGTATAACCCCAATATTCAAAATAGAGCAAATATGCATAATCCGTTGGCGAAAATAACTGACTTAATTGTACTTGAGCGTCTACTAATTTGAACGCCCTAATCTTAGTTTTGAACTGTATCGGCTTTTTATTTTTAAAATCCATATAATCATATAAAGACAACTGACTAAAATCGTAACGATGCGCATCGGGAAATTTTTTAAAAGGAATATAGGCTTTTTGTAAAGCCAATGGATTCTGGGCCACAAAACGCGTCCGCACCAACTCGTAAAAATCTTGCGCACCATTATGAAATAGATCCGCCAATTCAGTATTCCGATAAAGTGCTTGAAACGATTCAACATGACTAGTTAACGACTTTTTATTAACGCGCATCAGTTGCGTAAACGAATTCGGTGCATTATCCCCAATTCTTAAAGGATCCTCCGCACTGAGTTGCACTAAATAAGTACCATCGCCGGGATATTTTTGTAAAATATTATCTTCAACCAAAGCATCAATCGCATTTTTAATCGTGGATCGCGTATATCCCAAAGTAGTCGCTAATTTACGCTCGTTCCAAATTTTAGAATTGGGTAGAAAAGTGCCGTCCGCAATTAAATTAAGTAGATCCTTTTTAGCAGATTGATATAAGTATCGACTCATCTAGTCCCTTTCTGAAACATAAACTCTGCAGGCAACATTGCTTCTTCTTCGTAACGAATCACTTGTTTTTGAGCATTTAAAAAGGTTGACTGCCGCAACAAAATCTGCGCTTGCGCTGGGGAAAACTGTAACCACTTTTTTTCGTCATCATTCGCCCAAGTTAACATAATATCATGCCCTATTTGCACAACTTGCTCTTGAGCATCAACGATTGCTTCCAAATCTGCCACCGACTGGTCATTTTCTGGCAAGTACTGGGTGGGAACTAAGGAATTAAGTAATGCAATCGGTCGTTGGTCCTGCGTCAAAATAAATAGTCTTTTCTGCAATTGTGCCAATTTTTGATGAAATATTGCATCATAAAAACCAGAACTAGCCAATTGCTGCTGCTCAACACATTGTTGGGTGCGCTGTTTAGGGGTGTAATAATGATATAAATCAATAATTTGCATATAGCAACTCCATAATTGATCAGTAATTAACAATTATTTTAACACTTCCAACCGATTTTTTTATATCAAAAAAGCCCAGCAACCTTCGTTGCCGAGCCAACTAAATAAAACTATTTTTTAGCAGTATCCACAATTTGACTTTCATCCAAATGGATATCATCAAAATCCGTAGTGGTATCATTTTCAGTCTGTAACGCTGCTTGCAACTGCTGTGTTTCCGTTTGAAAATTCTTCTGATGTAAATTAAAATCAATCTGCGATAACTTGGAAAACTTGTCCGCCAACAATTCAATTATATCATCCTTGTGCGCCTGCCACTGTTCCAAAGCCCAGTAAGTCAAGCCAGCGCCCGCGGCAGTCCCTACCAAAAATTTAAATTTAGACATGCAATAAACTCCTTATTTACGTTTCAGAAAAATTTTCCACGCCATTTTAGCTAATTTGCCATACATCCGTGGATTACCCTTAAATGCGAAATGCTTGGAATCTTCGGAGTGATCTGTTAGTTTTTCCAAACTGGTACCAACATTTTCTAAAGTACCAAAGAAGGGATCTAATTGCGCAACTTTGCCATTAACATCTGACATCAAATCGTTAACTTTTTCAGTCAAATCGTTACCTTGTGTAGCAATTTTGTCCATATCTTGAGTCAAAACTTTCACTGTTTTGGTTGTTTCTTCAACGGTTGCTTGCAAATTCTTCAAAACCTTAGCTAATTGTACCAACATCAATGCCAAAAAAATTACCAAAACTAAAAATGCTAACGCTGCGATTAAACCAGCTATTTGTCCGAGTGTCATTCACACTACCCCCAACTTCATATTGTCAAATAAAGTTTATCATTAATTGTTCATAACAGCAATTATTGCCGCTTACTCGGTCCGAAAATTCATCATTAATTCATGACAAGGACAAACTTAATCGTTATACTAAAAAGAGTAATTAAGGAGTGATCGCTTGAACAATATTCTCGGTAAATATAATCTTAATAAAAATTCACAGCCTAATCAGCAACACACTAACAATGGTCAGACCCAACTATTTTGGGAGCAAATCAACAATCCTCAATATTGGATCAACCTGTTAAACACGGTCGTCAGCAATATTATCAAATTGATTTTGTTATCAATTGTTTTTTGGTTGTTATATAAACTGGGCAAACGCTTTGTCTCACGGATTTCACAAAATTTACAACATAACGAAACCAGTTCTAATCGAACACGGACAATCGCTACGTTAACGCAGAACATTTATTTTTACTTCTTAGCTTTTATCTATATTTATATGGCTTTATCCATTTTAGGAGCGCCCGTTGGCACTTTGATTACGGGAGCTGGAATCTTCAGTTTAGCTCTAGGTCTTGGTGCTCAAGGCTTTGTCAGTGATGTGGTCACCGGATTCTTTATCTTGGTGGAACAGCAGTTTGATGTTGGCGATTCGGTGACTGTTGGCGATATTTCGGGAACGGTAACTTATATTGGTCTGCGGACGACGCAAATTCGCAGTGGTGACGGAACTTTGAATTACGTTCCTAATCGCAATATTACGATTGTTAAAAATTTATCGCGTGGCAATATGACAACTTTTATCAATTTACAATTATTTCCACATACGGATGTCAAAGCGGTCACCAAAGTTTTGAGCCAAGTCAATCAAAAATTAACGCCCGAAGATCCAGATTTAGTCAGTGCTCCGCATCTTTTAGGACCCACTGATGTGCAAAATGGTTTGTTAATCTACCAAATTCAAATTGACACCCGCAATGGTGCGCAATTAATCGTCAAACGCAAATTCTTGGAAGCTTATCTGACTGCCCTGCAAGCTGCACAAATTGCGTTGCCCGAAAACAAGTTAGACTTAACCCAATAGTTCCAAACAAATAGCGTACAGGATTTTGATGATCCGTACGCTATTTTTATGCTTACAACGAATTACTATATGTCCACCACTAGAATTGCCTAACGGCTTAGTTGGAGTTCAAAAGAAAATGTTTATCTGAAACATAACTCGTCAAATCGTTAATCCCTTGAGTAGTAAAAGTAGTCAAACCGGCCGTCGTTAAATTGCTTGCAGTCCCATCAATTGACCGATAAGCACCATCATCAGGTCGATATTCAATCAACGCGTTCCCCCGAAACAGGAAGCAAACGGGAACCTGCGCTCGTACACAAATCTTGATTATACTTGACCTGTAAATTATACTTCTGACTGCTATACACTGAATAATGACTAAACTTCAATCGACCGGTCGTCGTATTGTAAATAGTTTTTTCTTATGGTTACCATTAGTTATAGATAATAATAAGTGCAACGTTTTAACATACTTCCCCTAATTTGACTGATATTCGAGCTTGTAAAATTAGTTTCAATTTAGTCGATTTGGTCGACGCTGGCAAATGTCCGCACAAATGTATTTGTAAATTATGCGAATTATTTTCAGCTATAGTGGCGAATTAATAGAATTTTTTTGGAAGAATGATTGCAAAAATCATCTTATACGCAAATTAATTATTTTTTTAGTCTTAAAAATGAGTACATAATTTTTAATAAAATTTTTCTTAAGAACTAAAGGAACACTTCCATTAACGGAAGTGTTCCTTAATTCAAGTGTTGCCATTTCTGTACAAATTGCCGTAAAGCGCGCCCTCGGTGACTCACTTGATTCTTTTCTTGCGGCGTCAACTCCGCCAGCGTTTTGTGGAGCTCTGGCACCAAGAATAACGGATCATAGCCAAAACCATCTTGACCGCGAGGAACCGTTAAGATTAAACCATCTAGTTGCCCTTTCACGACGAGTTCTTGATGATAAATGGGATCTTGATAGACCAAAGTTGCCACAAAGTGGGCTGTGCGCCCTTTTTGTGGCACACCACCTAATTCCGCCAACAATTTAGCATTATTGGCCGCATCATTGTGATCGCCCGCATAACGCGCCGAACGCACACCGGGTTGCCCATATAAGGCATCGACCATCAATCCAGAATCATCAGCCAAAGTCGGTACTTGAAAGGCTTTGACTGCCGCTTGTGCTTTTAAACGAGCGTTGCCTTCAAAGGTCGTTGCCGTTTCGTCCACATCAACAAATTCAGGATAATCTAACAAAGTTTGAACAGTAACCTGCTGATCCGCCAACAATGTGGTAAGTTCTTGAGCTTTATTTTGATTTTTGGTTGCTACTAATAAAGTTTGCATTTAATTTGCTCCTAAATCGACTTCTTTCACGACCAAATTGGTCTCTTCCAACCACTCTTGGGCGATCCCTTGCAAAGAATCCGGCTGCCCCGTCGTATAATAATGATGACTGACTGGACTGTCTGGATCTGCTTGCAACTGTTCTTGCACCAAAAAACGTTGTAATTCTTGGACGGTTTGCGCACCCGCATCCACCAATTGAACACTTGCTCCCATCACTTGCTGAATCGTTGGTTGTAAGAGTGGGAAATGCGTACAGCCCAAAATCAAGGTATCTAAATCTAGCTTCGTTAATGGAGATAAAATTTTTTGTACTTGCTGCAAAATTTGAGCATCATGATACTGTCCTTGCTCAACCAAGGTGACAAATTCTGGTGTCGCCAGCCCCTGAACCGTCACTTGTGGAGCCAATTGCTGGATTTCACGTTCATAGGCTTTGGAAGCAATCGTCCCTTGCGTGGCAATTAAACCAATCTGTTGCTGTTTAGTTAACGCCACTGCCTGTCGACTACCCGCCGCAATCACGCCAAAAATAGGCAGCGTAAACTGCTGGCGCACCCATGTCAAAGCGGCCGCAGTTGCTGTATTGCAGGCAATGACAATTACTTTCACATCTCGTTTAACTAAAAATTGGACTAATTGTTTGGTAAATGTCTGCACTTGCTGTATAGGGCGTGGACCATATGGTAATCGCGCTTGATCACCAATAAACACGGTACTTTCCTGAGGCAATAGTTGTAACGCAGCCTTAACCGCTGTTAAACCGCCGACACCTGAATCCAAAAAGCCAATCGGGCGATTATCCATCAGCTGCACCCCTTTTCTGATTTTTTCTCGAAATTCCAGTGTACTACAAAAATCCTAGAATGTATATTCTAGGCTTCATTCAGACCAATAAAAAATATTGAGCCGACAAACTACTCAATATTTTTTGATTGTTGCTGGCACCCGTTGCTGCCAATCTTTTGTATAAAAATAATCTCGTAAATGATAATGAACACGTTGCGGTTGCTTTTGCTTCACAAACCGATTCAGTTCTTGATCAACTTTCACCCAACCACGCCAACCTAAATGAATCGTATCTTGCATGAAATACGGTACATCACCATCAGTGTGCAAATCAACAATTTTATCAAAGCCTTGGGTCTTCAATTGATAAGTAATCTTCTTATCAAAATCGTTTAACATTGATTGCCGTAATCCGGTGTACACCATCCATTTAGAATTAATGGGCGGAATCACAAACAACGGCGTGACATTATGCTTTTTAAATTGATTCAACAACAACTGAAAATCGGAGAATTCTGGACCATATTCGTAGGTATAATTTTGCTGACTATTCATCAATCCCGGCAAAGCATGCTTCAATTGGCGATCATAAAACCTATTATCAATCTGAAACGAATTATTCGTTGAATGCTCTTTCCCTAAGTTGCCCGCAATCCAATTTAATTGCTGTTGATTATATTTATTTGGCAAAACCCGCGATTGTTCGTCAATCTTCGACCGGCGATCTTTAATAAAGAACCGCGTAAATAATTGATCTTGATGACTAAGATTAGGACTCTTCAAATCGTTAACCAAAAATTTTTGATTAGCACTAATTTTTTGACCTGAAGCAATGTTCTTCAAAGAACTCTCAATCACTTCATCACCCCGCCCAGAAGGCATGGACAACAAACGCTGTGCCGCATAACGATCCGCTTCACTATGGGGATTGGCATGCCGAATAAAATGCGTAGCCTGCTGTTTGGAATAATAATAGTCAAACATATTCTTATCCACACCTTTTTTGACAAACCACTGCGGTGAAATGATGACCACTACCCGTTTGTGATTCAAATGTTTGCCCATCGCCTGTGCCGAGAAAAAATGTGTTAACGATTGTGTTCCTGCCGATCCCAGCAAAAACGGTTGATAACCACGTTGATATTTATGCGTTAACACTGACGGATGAAACGAATCAAAACGCAATAATTCTGACGAACCCATAATCATTAAATAGCCCGAATCCAGCGCTTGATCCTTAAGCTGTTCGCCTCTTAAAACATTGGCTGACAAAGAAGTGGCGGCTTTTTCTACTGTTGCCGGCTCTGATTTAGGCAAGCAAAACGGACCATACAAAACCAACACTGCCAATAACAGTGCTATGATCATCGGAGCAATGATTGAGATTAATTTTTTAAAATTACTCATTGATTAAGCTTTCAACTTTAGCAATCACCTTATTCGGTGTATCCCATTCACTGCGTTCCAATTCAGACACTGGTACGTCAATGCCCAATTGTTGCTGTAATTCTAACAATAATTGTACCGTTGCCATAGAATCTAACAAACCGTTGTCAAATAATGATTCATCTAAATTATCTTTCACAGAATCTGTACCTGTTAAATCTGCCAAAATATCCAAAACTGTTGTTTTTACGTCCATAATGATAAATCCTCCTAAATTAACTAAACCATAATTGATCTAAAAAGCCTGAGAAAATTAAGAAACTAAAACAAACGACATTAAATGTTAAAAAGATGCCTAACGCTTTTGTCCACCGATTACTGGGAATGCTTTGACGGTACTTTTTTTTGAAGCGTAACCACGCATCTGTCCCAATAATCAAACATGCATGGAATAATCCATACACAATATAATACCAAGTTTCACCATGCCAAATACCCATCAAACCAAACAGCAATAGATAACCAATATTGGCCATAGCTACGCGACTTTTGAGGACTTTATGCTTCATCGCCCAAAAGACAAAGCGCATGTAAATATAATCGCGGAACCAAAAGGACAAACTCATGTGCCAACGATTCCAAAATTCCTTAATATTGGGTGCCAAAAACGGCTTGTTAAAGTTAATTGGGGTTTCAATTCCCATCAAATAACTCGTCCCAACAGCAAACAAACTATAACCCGCAAAATCAAAGAATAAATACATGCTATAACAATACATCACACCTATGACATAAATGGACAATCCTAAAAAGTGCCCATTGCGTTGCATCAAGGCCAAACGTTCCAGACGTGGCAACCATAAAGTACCAAAAAGGTAGCCTAACAAAAACTTATACAAAAATCCTAAAAAGATATTGTGCAGACCCTTACCGATTAATTCAACATATTTGCTTTGATCAGGAACTTGCTCGTAATCCTTAGTAAAACGCCGATAACGATCGATCGGTCCTGAGGACAAGGTGGGAAAGAACAACAAAAAATGCAAAAACTTACTCAAGCTAAACTCTTTAATAGCGCCATCGCGAATTTCCATCAACATGCCGACGGTTTTAAAAGTTAGATAACTAATTCCTAAAAAGGCCACAATCGAATCACGTCCCGCACAAAATAGCGGCGTAAATTTCACAACAATGACTTGAATAATGGATAAAAAGACAGCCAATGCAAAGACCCAGAATTGATTGGGCGAATCTTTTTTAGTGCGATAATGAAAATATCCCGCCACAATCACCACTTGAATGATCGTATAACAGATTAGCGCAATTCCTTGTGATAGTTTGTCTTGATCAAAAATCAAAATTAAAAAAACTAACGAAACTAATGTTTCATACCAACGCCAACGTTTGCCATGGTACAATCCCACCATCAACGGCAATAACGCAAATAACAGCCAAATAAAATACTGTGGATTTTGATACGGTTGCACATTAGGCATGATGATTTACCTCGGCCGTTAAAGCTTTACGATCAATCTTGCCATTCGCTGTTTTGGGTAGATTGTCACGAACCTCAATTCGCTGGGGAATCATGTACGACATCACATTTTGTGCTAACTCTTCTTTGAGCTTCGCACTCGGATTATCCACAGCCTGGTTCAAAACAACAAACGCAATCAATTGACTAACTTTTTGATGGGCATCATAACGTGGCACCGTGATAGCCTGATCGACTTGCGGCAAAGCTGCCAAATTTTGATCAATATCTTCCAATTCGATTCGATAACCGTGCAACTTCACCTGAAAATCACTGCGCCCACGATAAAACAGCTTACCGTCACTTGCCATCGTCGCCAAATCGCCTGAACGATACGCCAACGCTCCTGCTTGTTGCACAAAAGCTTGCGCTGTCTTATCCGGATTATTCAAATAACCCTTGGAGACGCTGGGACCACTAATCAACAATTCACCATCACGACTAATCTTGCCCTGTGCATCAACCAATTGAATCTTCGTATCTGCTTTGGGATAGCCAATTGGCAAGCGAGCGTATTTTTCCACAATTTGAGGGGTAATTTGGATGGCCGTCACCGCCACACAAGCTTCGGTAGGACCATAGGTATTAAAAATTTGGGCTTGGGGGAACCGTTTTAACAACGTTTGGGCAGTGCTATTCGTTAATTCTTCACCACAAAACAAAAAATGCTTTAAAGCTGGATAATGCTCTTGCTCAAAGTTCTTATCCAACAAACATAGTTCCACAAATGATGGTGTTGAAACCCATTCTTGCAAGTCTAAAGTTGGCAAAACTTGAAATAACTTTTGAAAATTTTCGGTTACTTCTTGTGACACTGCTTTTAAAGTGCCACCTAAAACTAAAGTTGGATACAAATCCATTACTGATAAGTCAAACGAATATGGTGGCTGTGATAAACAACGTACCTTTTGCGGCAGGTAAAAATCATTCACCATCCAATTGACGTAGCTTAATAAATTATTATGACTGATTTGTACCCCTTTAGGCACACCTGTTGTTCCCGAGGTAAAAATAATATAAAAATTATCATCGCCGTGAACCATTTGGTCACGATCCAACGGTGGTTGTTCACTGTCCAAAGCCGTTTGAATTTGTTGCAACGTAATCGTCACGACACCGACTTCTACAGGCAAATCAACCACTGCTAAAATCGCCGCGGGTTGTGCAATTTCATTAATTTGTAATAAACGCTCATTCGGCGAATGGGCATCCACTGGGATGTACGCGTGTCCCGCCTTCACACAAGCTAACATCGCCACAACTGTGAAAAAGCTCTGATCACCGTAAACCATCAATGGTTGACCACTAGGCAGCTCTAAACTTTGCAAATAAGCAGCCAAATGTTGCGTACTTTGATACAACTCTTGATATGAGTGTGAACCGTCTTGATCCTGATAACAAATATCTGCATTGTTCTGTGCTACTTGATCAAGTGTCTCCAGTAAATTAGTTAATTGATAACGCAAAATTAATGCCTCCTAAAACTCATTATAGATAAATTTACTATTATTAATGCCTGAATAACTATACAAGTAAACCAAGGCCATAATGATTAGAAAGTACAGCAAAGTTAGTGCAATAAACTTCACTGCCGGATGCTGCCAAAATTTTTTGAACATGAACAGACTCCTAACATATTCAGATAATAAACAAGTTTTATTATACAATTTTTATTTTATAAACAGATATAATTCACAGAAAAGACTAAAAGTTTATTCAAAAAAAGCGTGAATAAAAATATTCCCGCTTTCACATTTTAAACAATCTGGACCTAAATTAAGAATGTTTAGCAATAACTTTTTTCAGTTGATCTTCGCTTTGATAACCAACTAAAGTTTCCACAACTTGACCATCTTTTTTCAAAATTAAGGTTGGAATTGCCCGAATCCCAAATTGTTCTGGCACCTTAGGATTCGCATCAACATCCATTTTAGTGAATTTGACATCGTCATAATCCTGCGACAATTTATCAATCACTGGTGACTGCATCTTGCAAGGACCACACCATGCAGCCCAAAAATCGGTTAACACTAAGCCATTTTTCGTTTCCTGCTCAAAATCTTGATCGGTTACACTATCTACCATTAAGATCAGCCTCCTTATTCCAAAATCATAACTAAATTATAACAATTAATTTCAAATACTCAACTTTAGTGTCCCTTAGCCAAATTTAACAATCGTCGCCCCTTGACCGCCGGAACTTGCTGGGGCATATTCAAAAGATTTAACCCGCGGATTTTGCCGTAACGCTTTTTGAACACCTTTGCGAATCGCGCCCGTTCCAAAACCATGCACAATTGTCACTTGACCGTAACCAGCCACCAATGCGGCGTCTAAATACTGTTCTAAATCGCCCATCGCCTCTTCATAACGTTCACCCCGCAAATCTAATTTTAGAGGTACTCGACTATGTGAACGTTTTTGCGTAAAATGTGACTGTTGTTCAGGCTGATTTTTCACCTTCGTGATTTGATCGGACGCTAATTTCATCTTAATAATACCTAGTTGCACTTCAAAATTGCCTTTTTTATCTTGACCAACAATTACACCATCTTGACCATATTCGTCGACATGCACATCGTCACCGATTTTTAACTGTTGCTTGCGCTTTTGGCGCTGCAAAACTTTATTTTTCTTCAGAACTTCATCATGATGAAGTTTCTTGAGGTTCGTGCGGGCCGAAATAATCTGATCTTCCTTAATTAAATCAGGAGCTTGTTGTTGTAAATGATGCAAATCCGCAATAATTTTTTCTGAACGTTCTTGAGCTTGGGCAACTAACTGATTAGCCTTGGTTTGAGCCTGCTGTAATATTTGATTTTGTTGCTGGGTCAAAGTTTGTTGCTGAGCAGCCAACGCTTCTTGTTGTTGCTGAACTTGCGCTAATTGCGTTTGATACTGTGTCGTTTTTTGTTCGAATTCTTTGCGCTGACGCTCTAAATCTTGAATCATTTTGTTCAAATCTTGTTCATCATCGCTTTGAATCTGGCGTGCTTGCTGCACAATTTGAGCGTCCATCCCTAAATGCTGAGCAATATCAAACGCATTACTGCTACCTGGCACACCAATTAGCAGCCGATACGTCGGTTGCAAAGTCTGTTCATCAAATTCCATCGAAGCATTGGTTGTCTGTGGATAATCATAGGCAAATAATTTTAATTCGGGATAATGCGTCGTTACTAACATGAGGCAACGACTGCAACTCATTGCTTCAATTAACGCCATTGCTAAAGCTGCACCCTGTTTAGGATCCGTGCCCGCACCTAATTCGTCTAACAAAACTAAACTAGATTCACTTAAATGCGGTAACATCTGAATAATATTATCCATATGCGAAGAAAATGTACTTAAATTTTGTTCAATTGATTGTTCATCGCCAATATCTGCAAAAATTTCAGTTAAAACTGTCACTTGACTGTCTGCTTGCGCTGGAATAAATAAGCCAGATTGGGCCATCAACTGCAGCAACCCCGTCGTTTTCAAGGTGATCGTTTTACCCCCAGTATTGGGACCAGTAATAATAATATTTCGATAATCTTTACCTAAAATAATCGTATTCGCAACTACTTTGGCTGGATCAATGAGCGGATGCCGTGCCTGCTTGAGGTCAATGACATAATTAGCATTGACCGTCGGTTCCACCGCCTGCAAGCGCGCAGCATATTGAGCCTTAGCTTGAATCAAATCCAATTGCCCAATAATCTGGGTATTTTGGGCTAATTCTTGAACGTAAGGCCGCAACGTATCACTTAACTTTTGTAAAATTTGATGGATAATTTGCTTTTCTCGTGCTTGCTGTTCTTGAATTTTATTATTTAAAGCAATCACTGTTTGCGGCTCTACATAAACCGTCTGTCCACTAGCACTTTGGTCATGAATTACACCACCAAAATGATTGCGCGACTCTTGCTTAACTGGTAATACTAGCCGGCCATCGCGAACCGTAATCAACTTCTCACTTAAATACTTATTCTGCTTACCTTGCAAATAATGATCCATTTGCTCGTGAACTTGCTGTTGTGACTGTAAAATACTCCGTCGAACGCGTTTTAATTGTGGATCAGCAGTGTCTAATAACTTACCTTGACTATCTACAGATTGCTGCAAAGTCAAATTAAGATTCGGCAAGGCAACTAATTGGGCACCATAGTCATATAATTCTTGCAAATCAACACCATCTAAACGTAATTGCTCAAACGCAGTTTTGATATTATTAGTGACCCGTAATACCATACTGATGCGATATAATTCACTACCATTTAATAAAGCATCAATTTGTAGCCGTTTTAATTCATTATCAATGCGCTGCAGTGGCTCAATTGGTAATTCTTGTGCCAAACGGCATAACTCCACCGCGTCAGCAGTTTGCGCCAACAAATGTTTTACCTGTGCAATTTGTGTTTGCGGCTGTAACTGTTTTAATTGGTCCAAACCTGGGTCAGTAATCAAGAATTCAGTTAAACTTTGTCGCACTTTGTCATATTCTAACGTCTGTAAAATTCGTTGATTCATCACTTTATTTCTCCAATGTTTTCTTAAAAAATCCACAAGAAAAGGCTGCTTATTTAAGCAACCTTTCTATAAAGTACTCATTAATAGATTAGTAAACAAATGTGTTAAACCGGTGGAATATCGAATCATTGTTGAAGCTAGCAATGAATGATCTAACATTTTTTGTAAGCCGGTAATCGGAATTAATGCCAAGACGTACAGTATCATAAATAAACCGACATAATTACAAATTAATGCCAACAAGGCACTAAAAGGATAATTAAACTCTCCTCCTAGTGAAACATAAGTTAAATCATTGCAATAAGCTCCTAAAATCCTTGTTATACACCAGCCTAAAAACACAACAAATAAGAATGCAACACCTAAATAAAATGCATTATCCAAACTCAAGCTTACTCGTGAACTAAAAAAAGCAAAATAACTTTGCGGAGAAGCTGAAGGATACGGAATAATCAAATCCAATTTAGGCCCTAGCCAATGATAACTTAAGATCGCAACAATAACACTTATTGTATACCCAACACTATAAACGATTTGCAGTGCTAATCCTCTTCTAATTCCAGCATAAACTCCATAAGCCAAAGTTAAAATTATTAATATGCTTAACATTCCAACACCCTGATCATTATAAAATTTATTCTTGAGAATCGTCTGCCGAAAAAGTATTCAAAACTTCTTGGACCATTTCCCATTCGTCATCATCTGTAATTGGCATCAAATCACCCGAAGATACATCACCATTTTCATCTGGCATAAAACTAAAGGCCTGAATTTCAATTTCGTCATTGTCTTTTTGGGAAGCCCGATACATCAATACATACGATTTATTATAATCATCAGAATCAAATGTAAACAAAATTTTGTAAACTTCTTCGTTGCCTTGATCGTCACTTAAAACAATTTCTCGATCAATATTTTCTGGGTTACCGTTCATTAATTAACCTCTCTATTGTGGATTAGCTTTTTGATAAGCCAATTTGTCTAAATAAGTTTGTAAAATCATCATCGCGGCGACTTCATCAATGACCTGATGGCGTTTTTTGCGTGAAACATCCGCTTCTTCAATCAGCATCCGCTCAGCTTGAACCGTCGTGAGGCGCTCATCCATATAAGCAACAGGTAAATTAAATTTTTCTGCAATCAATTGACCATAAGCTTGCGATTTTTCCACCCGTTCTCCTAGTGAATTATCCATATTTTTAGGCAAACCTACCACGAACTTTTCCACTCGATATTGAGCTACTAACTCACTCAAGCGTTCCAAACCAAACTCCTCTTTGGCTTCATCAATGCGAATAATCTCAATGCCTTGCGCCGTCCAGCCCAAAAGATCACTGACAGCGACACCAACCGTTTTGGAGCCTACATCTAAACCCATAATCCTCAATGATGATCACCATTTTCCAAATAATAGCGCACTAATTCTTCAATAATCTCATCACGCTCATGCTTCAAAATCAGATTTCGTGCATCGTTATAACGAGGAATATAAGCCGGATCACCAGACAACAAATAACCAACAATTTGATTAATTGGATTATATCCCTTATCTTCCAATGCAGTATAAACATTGCGTAAAGTGTCACGAACGTCTTGACTTCGATTTTCATTAAAATCGAAGTTCATTGTATTATCTAAAGAACTCACAAGCTACACCTCTTTTTATAAAACTTATCATACTCAAAAAACGTTTCAATCACAAATATATTTTTCAAGTAATCATTATAGCATACTCTAAATTGAGGTGATTTGTAGCGGATTAAGCTTTCGTAATCAAATCTTTAGCTAATTGTAATGCTGCATCCAAACCAGACGGATTTTTACCACCAGCCTGAGCCATTTGTGCACGGCCGCCACCGCCACCATCAATTTGCGGGGCAATTTGCTTAATTAAATCGCCTGCTGCCAAATTGTGATCAATCGCCACTGAATTAGCGGATACCAATAAATTAGCTTTATCCTGATTCTTGGTGCCCAAGACCAAAATATCTGAAGGTTGGTTTTGTTTCCAATTATCCGCAATTTGCCGTAATTCATTCATGCCAGTGTCAGGTACCAATGCAATAATTGCTTTTAAGGAACCTAATTGTTGCACATTAGTTAATAAATCACCAGCTTCTTGTTGTGCTAATTTAACTTGCAAACTTTGCAATTGTTGTTGCGTGGTCTTCAATTGCGCGGTTAATTGCGCGACTTTAGATGGTAAAGCTTTTAATTGCGGTGTCTTCAAATCTTGTTGCATTTGCTTTAAATAAGATAATTGCTCTTGATCAACTCGATAAGCCTCTTGACTAGTAACTGCCGTCACACGCCGCACACCTGAACCAATCGCAGTTTCAGAAACAATTTTGAAAATGCCAATTTCAGACGTATTTTTGACATGCGTGCCGCCACAAAATTCCATCGAAAAGTCGGCTACTTTGACCACACGCACCTGTTCGCCATACTTATCATCAAATAAGGAAATCGCACCTAATTTTTTCGCCGATTCCAAATCCGTTTCAATCGTTTCGACAGGAATCTCTTGCCAAATTTTTTCATTCACAATTTGTTCAATTTGTTGCAATTGAGCTTCTGTCAAACGTTGCGAACTAGTAAAATCAAACCGCAAATAATCCGGTTCAACTAACGAACCAGCCTGACGCGTTTGACCACCTAAGACATTACGCAAAGCTTGGTCCAACAAATGTGTGGCCGTGTGATTACGCCGAACCTTCATTCGGAACGTTTCATCAATGGCTAGTTGATAACGTTCATTTTTCACTAACGGTGCTTTAACATTCACTAAATGTAAATTTTGACCATTAGGGGCATGCTGTACATCAACTACTTCCGCCACCGCATTACCAGCCTGATCTCGGATTTCACCAATATCGGCAACCTGACCACCCATTTCTGCATAAAACGGCGTTTGATCAAAAATTAATTGTGCTTGGCCTTCAGTCACTTGGCTAACTTCCTGGTCTCGAACAATAATCGCATTCAATTGTGCCTGTTCAACAACATTTTGGTCATAACCGACAAAAATACTTGGCGTTTTGAGACTCATTAAGACTTGATCTTGATTCCCCATAGATTGCTTATTGCCTCGAGCATTCCGCGCCCGCTGTTTTTGCTGTTCCATTTGATTATCAAAACCGGTACGGTCAACACTCAAGCCTTGTTCTTGAGCTGATTCTTCAGTTAATTCATACGGGAAACCATAGGTGTCAAAGAGCTTAAAGGCAGCTTCTCCACTGATTTGTTGACTACCAGTAGCCTTGGTTTTAGCAATTGTTTCTTTTAATAAGGACAAACCATCATTTAAAGTGGCAGCAAACCGTGTCTCTTCATTTTCGATTGTTGTTTGAATAAATTCTTGCTGATCGACAATTTCTGGATAATAACTTTGCATGATTTGACCAACAACAGGCACCAAATCACGTAAAAATGAACCCTTAATCCCTAATTTATGACCATTTAAAACGGCCCGCCGAATTAACCGACGCAAAACATAGCCACGGCCTTCATTGGATGGCAAAGCCCCATCACCAATTGCGAAACTGACAGCTCGCACATGATCAGCAATAATTTTAAAGGCAATATCATCTTCAGGATTAACTCCGTATTTTTTATTCGCACTAACTTGTTCCGTGGCATGAATAATCGGCAAAAATAAATCTGTTTCAAAATTGGTCGGTGCATTTTGAATGACCGACACCATCCGCTCTAACCCCATGCCGGTATCAATATTTTTATGAGGTTGATCCACATATTGTCCGTCAGGCAAATGATTCAATTCAGAAAAGACGATATTCCAAATTTCTAGATAACGAGCATTCTCACCACCCGGATAATTTTCGGGGTCATTCTCTGCCACATCATTGTTTTCTTGACCACGATCATAAAAAATTTCAGAATCGGGACCACACGGACCGACGCCAATATCCCAAAAATTATCTTCCACCTTATAAATATGCTCGGGACTAACACCCTGTTCAAGCCAACAATCATAAGCGGCTTGATCCTTTGGATAAACAGTTACATACAATTTTTGTGGATCAAAATCAAACCATTTTGGACTTGTTAACAATTCCCAAGCCCAGGCTACTGCTTGGGGTTTAAAATAGTCACCCACAGAAAAATTACCCAACATTTCAAAAAAGGTTTGGTGCCGCGCAGTATGGCCCACATTTTCAATATCATTGGTCCGAATACTCTTTTGTGCAGAAACTAAGCGGGGATTTTTCGGGATTTTTTCACCGTCAAAATATTTCTTCATCGTTGCCACACCAGAATTAATCCATAACAAAGTTGGATCATCCTTAGGCACTAATGACGAACTTGGTTCAATCGTATGTCCCTTGTCCGCAAAAAAATCTAAAAACATCTGACGAATTTGGGCACTAGTCATTTGCTTCATTATCTATCTCTCCTCAAATAAAAAAACCGTTGCGATCCAAGGACGCGAAAGCGCGGTACCACCTCGATTGCAACGATTTGTCGTTTGCCACTTCATTAATTAATTTCATCTGAATCATTGGGAGCATTGCCAGCCAAACCCGGACAGTTACACCAAACCTGTCCTCTCTGGAAGAGTTTTCCACTAACAACATATCCAATTACTGTAATCATAATTTTTAATGCGCCGAAAGTCAATTACTGATTTTGCTGCTTGCGCATCTTCTTGCGCTGATTACGTTGTTCGCGCTGGGCCAATTTACGTTTTTGATGCTGATCTTGCGCTACCGCCTGTTTAATTTTCTTGCGATAGCCAGGTTTTTTCTTTTGCTTCTGCTTTTTCACCAAACCACGCAAAGTGGGATCCAATTGATGTTGCGTAGCTGTGCGTTGGTTCCGACGATCATGCTGATGAGTCGGCACCAATTCACCATGTTTCAATTCTTTGGCGGTAAATTTGATGCCTAATTGTTCTAAATGTGCCAACTGGCTTTCTTCATCAGGATCGTATAAGGTAATCGCCGTCCCAGACATCTGATTGCGACCTGTCCGCCCTACTCGATGAATAAAGAACTCATCATCACTTGGGATTTCATAATTGACAACATGCGAAACACCAGGAATATCAATCCCACGCGCTGCCAAATCCGAGGCTACTACGTACTGATATTCCATATTTTCAATGGCTTTCATCGTGCGCTTGCGTTCACGTGGCGTTAAATCACCATGAATCCGCGCAACATTCAAACCCTTAGCTCTCAGAAAATCAAAAACTTGATTAACCGTCTTTTTAGTATTCGCAAAAATTAATGCTAAATAAGGTTGGCCAAGTGTCAACACTTGATAAAGAATTTCCTCACGATTTCGCCCACGCGTAAAAATTGCTAAATTATTGATATTAGGCGCAATAACTGTTGGAACTGCTAATTTCTCCAACTTGGGATTATGCAGATATTTTTTCAAAAAAGGTTGCAATTTGGCAGGAATGGTTGCCGAAAAAACCATCGTTTGTAATCTGGCCGGCAAGTTGCCAGCAATTTGATCAACTTCTTTTAAGAAGCCCAAATCCAACGTCATATCTGCTTCGTCAATCACAAAATATTTAGTAGTATAAACCAATAAAGCTTGGCGCCGAATCAAATCCAAAATCCGCCCGGGGGTCCCAATCACAATCTGTGGCTGATGTTTGGCTAAATTTTGTAATTGCTTATTCTTGTCAGTACCACCCACGTATAAACCAATTTTCAAGTGGCTAGGAATATGTGCAATAATTTGTTCGGCATCACCGCGAATCTGATAAGCTAACTCACGACTAGGTGCCGTAATTAAAAGCTGCACTTGCTGCTTATCGGTTATTTGATCTAACAACGGTAACAAATAAGCGTGCGTTTTGCCGCTACCAGTTTGTGCCTGAACAATGACGTCACGTCCACTTTGAATCACAGGGATAACTTGTTGTTGGACTTCCGTAGGCTCTTGAAAACCGATTTCTTCTAATGCTTGGTTAATATAGTTCACAAAGTGATAGTCTGTAAAAGTGGTCATTTAGGTTTAAACCTCAATTTTTATTTAAAATTAGGACAATAATTTTTCTTGCAACTGGGTAAAAATTTGTTGAACTTCGACCAAATCTTGGGCATTGGCACCACTAGCTAATGGATGACCACCGCCATCATGTAAAGCCGCTAAATCGTTAATCACGACGGCTTTTGAACGTAAGTGAATCCGATAACCACCTTCTGGTTTTGCAACCGCAATCACCCACGCCAAAACTCCTTGCAATCTCCCAGGTGTCGTAACAACTGCATGTGCATCAGCTTGCGTCAACTCCAATTTGGCTAAAATCTCAGCTGGAATCACTGTTAAAGCAGCTCCGTTTGGTGCTAGTTCCAAATGTTCAAAGACATAACCTTGCAGCTTCGCTTGATTTAACGTAATTTGTCCCATATGACGATTCAAAGCGGGCGCATCAAAACGATAACCGATCAATTGCGCAGCTAAAGCTAGTGTATGCGAAGTCGTCGCATCATACATAAACCGACCGGTATCGCCTACAATTCCAGCATACAATGCTCTAGCACCTTGGTCAGTTAAACATAATCGATGACCAGCACTATTGATCAAATCGCCAATAATTTCTGAACAACTTGAAGCACTCGTATTCACGTAGCGCAAGTAACCATATGGATCAACATCTGGATGATGATCAATTTTAATCAGGCAAGCACCTTGATCATAACGCTGATCACTGATTCGTGGTCGATTGGCCGTGTCAACCACAATCACCAGTGCACCCGGATATTGTTGGTCTTCAATTTGATCCATTGTACTTAACCAATCTAAATCGCCAACACTATCACCTGCCAGCAAAACAGTTTTATCCGGATAAGCAGCTCGAATGCTGGTTGCCAAACCTAACTGTGAGCCCAAAGCATCTGGATCTGGATTTTCGTGTCGGTGAATAATAATGCGATCATATTTTTGAATTTGGTCAAGAATCTCCCCAAAAGTGTTCATCTCTCATCCTCCTAAAAAAGTGTCATTTCCTCAAATTTTTGCGTTGTTAAATTGGTAACACCAATTCCCAACAAACGCAAAGGTTGATTAGTTAGCGCTAATTGTGCAAATAATTGCTGACTAGTTTGATAAATTAACTGCGCATCATTAGTTAAATGAGCTAACGTTTTACGCCTTGTATATGTTACAAACTCTAATGTTCTAACTTTCAGCACCACGGTCTGTCCGCGTAATTGCTTCTGCTGTAAAACTGTGGCCACTTGTTGAGCTTGTTGCTCCAAAATTTGCGTTAACTCTTGATCGTTAAAAACTGGTCGATTAAATGAACGCTCACTACTAATCGATTTGTGCTGACGCTTCGTGTGCACAGGCTCATCATCCATCCCATGGGCGCGCTGATACAATACAAAACCCATTTTTCCTAATTTTTGCGTTAACTGTTCTACCGGTACTTGTTGCAATTGTCGGCCAGTTTCTAATCCCAGAGCTGCTAATTTTTTTTGCATCGCCTGCCCGATTCCATGAAATTTGGCAATCGGTAATTCTGCTAAAAAATTCATCGCTTGAACACTAGTAATTACCGTCCGTCCAAAAGGTTTAGCATAATCGGATGCCATTTTAGCCAAAAATTTGTTATATGAAATCCCCACCGAACAAGTCAAATGCAAATCTTGCTTAATCCGGCGTTGGATCCACTGCGCCACTTGAATAGGATTACACATGCCCAAATTATTATGCGTCACATCTAAATATGCCTCATCAAAAGCTACTGGTTCCCATTGTGCAGTTACTTGAGCAAAAATTTGATGAATTTGGGCTGAAACTTGTTTGTACAAATCAAAATGCGGGTCTGTAAACTGCAAATATTCCGTAGGGATTTGTTCCAAAGCCTTGATTGCCGGCATTGCCGACCCAATCCCATACTGACGTGCTTTATAATTCGCCGTCGTAATCACACCGTGACCATTATGTTGACGCGGATCGGGGGCAATCACCAACGCTTTTTGGCGGAACGCTGGATGTTCACGTTCTTCCACAGATGCATAAAAAGCGTCCATATCAACGTGAATAATCTGCCGCTGATCATTCACCACGATTGGCAAGTCTAAAAAACTCATTAATCTAACTCATCAAGGCCCCAAATCCATTCATTGCCATCACGCTGAACTAATTGCTCACTGGCTTTGGGTCCCCAAGTGTTACTTTTATAGTTTGGAAACTGCGGTTTTTTTTTGTGCAAAACGCTGACTAATACAATCAATAAAACGCCAAGTATAGTATTGTTCCTGCCAATTAGTAAAGTTCGTCCGATTTCCATATAAAATATCAATCAACAATTTTTCATAGGCTTCTTGCGAATGATTCATCGTTTCGGGCGTCTGCAAAAACGATAGCGTCTTTAAAGAATTACGCAAGCCTTCACCGGGAGTCGTGGCATTCAAACTCAATTTTAAACCTTGTGTAGGCTCAATCAAAATCGTCAAAATAGGCCGACAGGGACGCACATCCCCATGCAAAGATTCTGCAAAAATATTTTGTGTTTCCTCTTTAAAAACAATATCTATACGAGTTGTTTTTTGCCGTAATCTTTTACCAGAACGGACATAAAAAGGCACCCCTTGCCAAGTATCATTTTTAATTTGAATTTTACCAGCCACAAACGTTTCCGTAACTGAATCATCTGCCACGTGATCAGCTTCACGATAAGAACGCTTATATTCTTTTTTATCACTATCATATTGACCGCGGACAAAATTCTGATCAACTTGCTCCGGCGTATAGCATTGTAATTCAGAAAACAACTTAGCTTTTTGTTCATGAACCGCCTGTGACGTAAATTCAGCCGGACGTTCCATAGCCAACAAACCCAGAATCTGCAGCGCGTGGTTTTGAATCATATCCCGCAAAGCGCCAGCGGTCTCATAATAGCCTGCTCGCTCACCCACGCCCAAAGTTTCTGCCAAAGTAATCTGCACATTACTAATATAATGACGATTCCAAACCGCTTCTAAAATGGGATTCGTAAAACGAATAATAGGTAAAGCTTGAACCATTTCTTTGCCCAAATAATGATCAATTCGATAAATTTGATTCTCATGAAAAGTTTGCGTAATACTATTATTTAGTTCCTGAGCACTGGTCAAATCACGGCCAAAGGGTTTTTCAATCACCAACCGATTAAAGCCCTTATCAGTCAATAATTGTTCCGAATTAATATGTTCGGCCACTGTTCCAAAAAACTTGGGCGCAATTGCCATATAAAAAATCCGATTTTCTTGCGTCTGATACTTTTGATCCAATTGCTGCGCTAATTGCTTTAATGCAACATAATGATCCGCGTCATTAACATCATGAGATTGATAATAAAAATGTTCAGCAAACTTATTAATTTGATCAGAATCAATATTTTCTGATTCAATCGATTGTGCGACAATCTGGCGAAAATAATCGTGACTCCAAGTCCGGCGAGCCGTTCCGATCACTGCAAAGTGCTCCTGTAAATAACCTTTCATATATAACTGAAATAATGCTGGGTATAATTTTCGATGCGCTAAATCGCCTGAACCACCAAAAATAATAAAAACGGCACGTTGTTCTTGCATTATTAATTCCCCCATTGGTTACTGGTCTCTTTATAACTATTTTACACTAGCTTTTTGCTTAAAACAGCGATCTGCTTTGAGTACGGACTGCTTTTTGTAATAAAAAAGACCCTTTCACTAGAAAAAGTCTTTTTATATAATGCTCTAATCTTTTTCAGTTGCTTTGTGAGGTCTCTGTATCAGAAGTTTGGTCTTTTTCAACTTCACTTGCTTTTGCTTCAGATGTTACATCTGACTGTGACTTTTCAGTAGTTGGTTTGGTTGAAGCAACTGGTGCAACTGTTTTAGGATTAGCGGCCCGAATAGCAGAACGACTAAATGTTAAATAAATGCCATCACAATCTAGCACCATGGTCTTGTCTTCATCATTAATCGTATCAATCACGCCGTGTAAACCACCAATTGTCACGATAGGATCACCAACTTTTAATTCACTTAACATTTTTTGACGTTGTTCTTGCTGCTTTTTTTGTGGACGCCACATTGTGAAATACATCAAAACAATCATAATCACGAAAAACACTAATATCATCATATTTCCACTGCTGCCTTTAGCTGCTAATAAATTCAATTAATCCACCTCAATTTCTTCTTTAAGTTCTATTTTAACAAACTATAAATTAAAACACAGTAGCTGTCATTAAAAATTCTTGGCATTTTTTTGATTAAAGCCGTATTGTTCAAAGACTTGTGCTCGCAAATCCAAAAGTGAATCCTCACGAATAGCTTGGCGCACTTGTTCCATCAAGCGCAATAAATAATACAAATTGTGATAACTAGTTAAATGAATGCCAAAAGTTTCATCAACTTGCAATAAATGCCGAATATAAGCCCGCGTATAATTCTTGCAAGCATAACAATCACAATTGGGATCTAATGGACCAAAATCATGAGCATACTTCGCGTTTTTAACCACTAAGCGACCATTAGACGTCATACAAGTCCCATTGCGCGCAATTCGCGTCGGTAAGACACAATCAAACATATCAATGCCGCGAATGACACCATCAATTAAGGAATCAGCGGTGCCAACTCCCATCAGATAACGAGGCTTATTTTCTGGCAATAATGGCGTCGTATAATCCAAAACATCATTCATTTCAGTTTTCGATTCACCAACTGATAATCCACCAATTGAGTAGCCTGCAAAATCCAACGAAACTAAATCCTTGGCACTTTGTGTGCGCAAATCTTGGTGACCACCACCTTGGACAATCCCAAAAATACCCTGTGTCCGAGGATTACGATGCGCCTTTAAACCACGCTCTGCCCAACGAGTCGTCCGCGCCACTGATTTTTTGAGATAATCATATGATTCATAAAAAGGCGGACATTCGTCCAAACTCATCATGATATCCGGACCTAGATCATTTTCAATATGAATGGCTTTTTCCGGTGACAAAAACATCTTTTGTCCATCTAAGTGGCTCTTAAATGTCACACCTTCTTCACTGATCCCACGACGTTTAGTAAGGGAAAAGACTTGAAAACCGCCTGAGTCCGTCAAAATTCCTTGGTCCCAATTCATAAACTGATGTAAACCGCCAGCTTCACGAACTAATTTAGAACCCGGCCGCAACCACAAATGATAGGTATTCGCTAAAATTACGGAAGAACCCATCGTTTTTAATTCTTCTGGCGCCATCGTTTTGACGCTAGCTTGCGTACCCACCGGCATAAAAATTGGCGTTTCAAAAGTCCCATGCGGTGTAACTAACTCTCCCAAACGTGCGCCCGTGTGCTTTTCTTTTTTGATTAATCGATATTTAATTGGTTGTTCCATATTAACTCCAAATTTTTAATTATGCTGATGCTACTTAATAAACATCGCATCGCCGAAACTAAAGAAACGATATTGCTCTTGAACAGCATGTTGATAAGCCTGCAAAATATGATCACGCCCAGTAAAGGAAGCAACCAACATGACTAATGTCGACTTCGGTAAATGAAAATTCGTAATAAATTCATCCACCACTTTCCACTGATAACCCGGCTTAATAAAAATATCGGTCCAACCACTATCAGCTCGCAACACACCATCAAATTTAGTCCCAATTGTTTCTAAAGTCCGAATAGAGGTCGTCCCCGTTGCCACAATCTTGCCGCCGTTTTGACGGACTTCATTCAGTGTTTTTGCGGCTTGATCACTTAAACGATAAAACTCACTGTGCATCTTATGATCTTCAATATTTTCCTCAGAAACTGGCCGAAAAGTCCCCAAACCAACATGTAAAGTCAAATACACTAATTTAACACCTTTTTGTTCGACTTGTTGTAACAATTCTTTCGTCCAATGCAAACCTGCCGTTGGGGCTGCTGCAGAACCCTTTTCTTTAGCGTAAACAGTTTGATAGCAATCAGGATCGTCTAATTTTTCTTTAATATACGGTGGTAAAGGCATCTCGCCTAACTGTTCCAAAATTTCCATAAAAATACCATCATAATTAAAATGCACCATCCGACCGCCATGATCCAGCTCTTCGGTCACTTCACAAGTCAGTAAACCGTCACCAAATGCAATAATCGTACCAACTGGCGCACGCCGAGCCGGTTTGACCAATACTTCCCAGTTATCACCTTCGGTATTATTCAGTAATAATACCTCTAAATGTGCTTTGGTATCTGATTTGACGCCATACAACCGTGCTGGCAACACTTTGGTATCATTCATCACCAAAGCGTCACCCGGATTTAAATAATCTAAAATGTCATAAAAATGGCGATCTTGGTAAGCACCAGTTTGATGGTCTAACACCAACATGCGGGACTGATCGCGATTTTTAATTGGTGTCTGTGCAATTAATTCTTGCGGTAAATCATAGTCAAAATCTTCTAATGTTAACAATTTTTATTCTCCTTTAGGAAATGGAATTCCTAGATGTTCGTAAGCTTTGGGTGTAACCACCCGTCCACGCGGCGTGCGCTTTAAAAAACCTTGCTGCAACAAATAAGGTTCGTTCACAGCTTCAATTGTTTCTTGTTCTTCACCTAAATTGACCGCCATGGTTTTCAAACCCAACGGTCCACCTTGGTATAACTCAATCATCATCGTTAACAATTTACGATCTGTTTGATCCAAACCATGATCATCAACTTGCAGTTGATCTAACGACGAAGCTGCCAATTTTTGGTCAATTTGTTCTTGGTTCTCAACTTGTGCAAAATCGCGTACCCGTTTCAATAAACGATTAGCCACACGCGGCGTCCCACGCGAACGTCGGGCTAATTCATGGGCACCTTCATCAGACACAACAACTGCCAAAACTTGCGCCGAACGTTGAATAATCGTGGTCAATTCAGCTTCTGTATAAAAGTTCATATGTTCCACAATCCCAAAACGACTGCGTAACGGAGCCGATAATTGTCCGGCTCGTGTTGTGGCCCCAATCAAAGTAAAAGGTGGCAAAGGATAATGAACCGCATGCGCATCTGAACCTTGCCCCACGATAATATCAATATAAAAATCTTCCATCGCTGAATACAAAATTTCTTCAATACTCTTAGGCAGACGATGAATTTCATCAATAAATAAGACATCACCAGCCTGCAATTCACTCAAAATAGCCACGAGATCGCCAGCTTTTTCAATAGATGGTCCTGTCGTGGAGCGTAAATTAACATTCAATTCATGGGCAATCACTAACGCCAACGTCGTTTTTCCTAACCCCGGTGGTCCATATAATAAAACATGATCCAACGCTTCTTGGCGATCCAAAGCAGCTTTGATATAAACCCTTAATTCATTTTTAACACGATCTTGCCCAATATATTGTTGTAAAGTTTGGGGCCGCAGACTTTTTTCGACTGCTGCTTCTTGGTCATTCAAAAACTGATCATCAGTTAACTTGTCTTGCGTCATCACCATACCTCACTAACGTAATAATTTTAAACCTTCGCGCACATATTCGCCGGCATTTTTGAGCGACATTGATTTTAATTGCGGTTGAATTTTTTGAATTTCTTTATCTTTATAACCTAAAGCTGCTAAGGCAGCCAAACCATCCGCCAATGCTGGAGTTGTCGTAGTCTCAACAACTGACGTAAACAAATCTGGTGCTTGCTGCGGTGCATAATTTTTAAACGGCAGTTTATCTTTTAAATCTAAAATAATTTGTTGTGCGGTTTTTTTGCCCACACCAGGAAACTTCACCAAAAATTGCGAATCGTTATCCACAATCGCTTGAATCAGACCTGAATGATCATCATCCGCCAAAATTGCCAATGCACTTTTAGGACCAATTCCGGAAACCGAAGTTAATTGCAAAAATAATTCTTTTTCTGCCAAGTCATAAAAACCGTAAAGCAACTGCGCATTATCGCGCACAACTTGCTCAATATAAAGGGTTGTTTTCTGCTGGACTTGATAGCGATAAGGATTGGCCACCAAAACGCGGTAACCCACATGCCCCACTTCAATCACCACATAAGTTGGATGCACAAAAGTAACAATACCCTGAAAATATTCAAACACGTTTTAACCTCGCTTTTTCCATCTTGACTGATGCGGATCTTGAATTCGCTTAAACATTTTTTGCACATCTTGATCACTAAAATGGATCAATGTTGGCCGTCCGTGTGAACAATTATAAGGATTCTTAGTTTGCGCTAATTGATCCAAAATTGCCTGCGCCTGTGATTGATCCAAATGATGATTTGCTTTAATCGACAACTTACAACTCATCGTGATAGCTGTTTGTTCCCGAAACTTAGCAATATCAATTTTACCGTCTTGCAAAATATAATCAATCATTTCTCGAATTGTTGCTTCTTCTTGATCGGCAGGAATCCAAGCAGGATGTGCCGTGACCACAAAACTATTCTGCCCAAATGGCGCAATTTCTACACCGACTTGTTTCAACAAATCTAAGTGATCGCTCAAAGTAACTGTATCGGCATTAGAATAATCCAAAATTAACGGGACTAATAATTTTTGTTGATATGCACTAACTTGTCCCATTTGTACACGATATTGCTCATATTTAACCCGCTCTTGAGCAGCGTGTTGATCAACTAAATAAAAGCCGTCACTACTTTGCGCTACCAAATAAGTTTCATGAATTTGGGCCAAAAATTGTAACTGTGGAAAAGTAGGTTGTCCAGCATTTGTTTCCAGCTGTGCCGCAAAATCGGGCACTTGCGGTGAACTTGGGCAAACAGGCGTTGCTTGTTGCAAACGTTCATCCCATTCTTTTAAATGTTTAGGATCGTCAAAAATGCTCGTCCAATGTAACGCATCGGGTGCAATTAACGATTGCTCTGTCACTTGCGGTGGGCCTGCCGGCTCTGCAATCTGATGCAATGTCAGTGGAGTCAATACAGGTTGCTTCTTGTGCGTGAGATCCACAGGTACATCAGGAATCAAATTTAAAGATTCTAACGCTTGGGAAACCGCCTGCTCAACTAAAGCAGCTAATTGCTGTTCTTTACTTAACCGCACCTCACGTTTGGTAGGATGCACATTTACATCAACTAAAAGCGGAGCAGCTGTAATCTGCAAAACACCTAACGGATAGCGTCCCACCATTAATTTAGAACCATAACCAGCTAACCAAGCTTGACTCAACTGATAATTATTAATATAGCGTCCATTGACTAACAACGAAAGATAATTACGATTAGCCCGTGTTTGCTTGGGCAAAGAGGTGTAACCCTTAATCGTAAAATCTGCATCTTGCGCCTGACAAGCCACCAAATCAGCAGCTGTTTTGCGACCATAAATACCAGCCATTGCCTGCTGAACATCCCCATTGCCCGATGTTCTGATTAAGGTTTTCTTTTCATTAGTCAATGTAAAAGCTACCTTTGCATGCCCCAAAGCAAGCCGATTCACAATATCCACGACTTGTTTTAATTCCGTATTTAACGTCTTAATATATTTTAAGCGCACGGGCGTATTATAAAATAAATCTTCAACCGTAATTATAGTTCCCTTAGTGGCTGCAACAGTCATTGGCGCTTGAAATTCCCCACCAATAATCTCTAATTGAGTGCCACTTTTAGCATCAATACTTGTAATTATACGAACTTTAGCCACCGCGGCAATGCTGGCTAATGCCTCACCACGAAATCCCAAAGTTTTAACATTAAACAAATCCTGTGTGGAATTAATTTTACTTGTGGCATGTGGCAAAAAAGCCAATTCCACTTGGTCACTCGCAATACCAGTACCATTGTCGGCTACGGTAATCTGCGTCACACCAGCATCTTTAATTTGAATATCAATCTGTGATGCATTGGCATCCAGCGCGTTTTCAACTAATTCCTTCACAACCGAAGCAGGACGTTCAATGACTTCGCCCGCGGCAATTTGATTACTGAGCGTTGGTGTTAATTTTTGAATTTGTGCCATTGAACCACTCCTTCTTACGCTTGTAATTCCGTCTGCAACTTATCTAAAAAGTTCAATGCTTCTAACGGCGTCATTTTTAACAAGTTAGCCTTTTTCAGTTCTTCTAACAAATCCTGATTAATGTCTAAACTAGGGGCATCAAACAACGCCAATTGGTCCACTTCTGAAGTTGGGGTTGGCTGTGGTTCTGAGACGGATTGCGCCGGCAAAGTTGTTGTATTTTTTTGTTCCAATTTATCCAAAATAGTTTGTGCACGTTTTAATAGTTTTGTCGGCAAACTTGCTAATTTGGCTACGTGAATTCCGTAAGATTTGTCCGCTGGACCTGCCAAAACCTTGTGCAAAAAGACTAATTGTCCATTTTCTTCAGTCGCATCGACGTGGACATTTTGAACTGTGGTTAAATCCGCTTCCAACGCTGTTAATTCATGATAATGTGTGGAAAAAAACGTTTTAGCATGGACAACTTTATCCAGATACTCAATAATTGCTTGAGCCAACGCCATGCCATCATAAGTCGCCGTTCCACGCCCAATTTCATCAAAGATGATTAGCGAATTTTGGGTAGCATGCTGCAAAGCATCATTAGCTTCCATCATTTCCACCATAAAAGTAGAGTTCCCAGCAATTAAATCATCTGCTGCCCCAATCCGCGTAAAAATTTGGTCAAAGATTGGTAAAGTAGCTTCATCTGCCGGCACAAAGCATCCAATTTGAGCCATAATGACAATGAGTGCCATTTGGCGCATATACGTACTTTTCCCGGACATATTCGGTCCCGTGATCAACAAAATATCCGTTTGATCGCGCATTTGTACATCATTAGGAATATAGTGCTGTTTCCCTAAGACCTTTTCCACAACTGGGTGTCGTCCATTAACAATCTGAACTTCGTGTTGCTCGGTAAACTGCGGACGAACATAATGTTGAGCTTCACTAACCACTGCAAAACCTTGTAAAACATCTAATTGTGCTAAAATTTGCGCTAACTTTTGAATTCGTTCAATTTGTGTTTTGACTTGCTGACGCACTTCCGTAAATAAATGGTGTTCCAGCAAAGTAGATTTTTCCTCTGATTCCAAAATCAGATGCTCTTTTTCCTTGAGTTCCGGTGTAATATATCGTTCTGCATTCGTTAAAGTCTGTTTGCGTTGATACCGATCTAGCGGTACCTGATCCTTATTAGCATTGGTAACTTCAATATAATAACCAAAAACACGATTGAAACCAATTTTTAAATTTTTAATCCCTGTGGCTGCTTGCTCGTCGGCCTGTAATTTGACTAACCAAGATTTGCCATTTTTCATCGCATCACGGTAATCGTCCAATTGCTGATTATAGCCGTCGCGAATCAAATTACCTTCCGTGATAGAAATGGGCGGATCATCGACAATCGCCGCTTCAATTAGGTCCACCACATCTTGGCATTCGGGCATTTGACTTAATAAATCGTCTATCAATGGTTCATGCAAATCTAATAATGTAGCCTTGATTTGCGGCACTTGTTCCAAGGATGTGACTAACTGGATTAAATCACGACCGTTCACATTGCCAAAGGAAACGCGACCCGCTAAGCGTTCCAAATCATAGACCTTGGTCAAATTGTCCTGCAAATTTCCTCGTTGAAAAAAATTATCTAAGAAAATTTGCACGATACTTTGGCGCTGCTTTAATTGTTCCACATCTAATAATGGACGTTGTAACCACTGCTTCAACAACCGACTGCCCATCGCCGTTTTAGTCGCATCTAACAACCAAGCCAAAGTACCTGTTTTTTCCCCAGTGCGTAACGACCGAAATAATTCCAGATTACTTTGCACATTGTGATCCATCTGTAAATATTTACTATTTTGATAAACTTGCGCAATCTGCAAATGAGCTAGTGAACGTTTTTGTGTTTCCACCAAGTACGAAATCAAATAAGTAATAGCCTGCTTTTGGGTGTCATCCTGTACTGATTGCGTCACAAATTGAACCTCCGCAAAACTTTGCTGGGGGTCTTCCGTGGATACTAATAACCCTAATTTTTGTAATTGTTGTTGACGCTCCGTAGGTAAATCCGACGCTACGACGACTTCTTTAGAGCGTAAATTAAGTAATTCATTTTGAACCTGTTCCCAACTCTGTAACTTGGTGACCTTTACTTCGCCTGTGGATAAATCTGTATATGCAAAACCATAAGTTTGCTTTTTAACAACAATTGCTGCCAAATAATTATTTTCATGACTTTGATTAGGTTTATCCTCTAAACTGGTCCCCGGCGTTACTAATTTAATAATGCCCCTTTTAACCATGCCCCTGGCGTCTTTAGGATCCTCTAATTGCTCACAAACAGCTACTTTATAGCCTTTATCAACTAAAACATCAATATAGCTTTGTGCCGCATGGTGGGGCACACCACACATGGGAATAGGATCCGCAGCATTTTTATTACGTGCCGTTAGGGTCAACTCCAAAAGTTGGGCACCTTTGACAGCATCATCGTAGAACATTTCGTAAAAATCACCAATCCGGTAAAACAAAAACGCATCCGGATAATCTTTTTTAATTTTTAAATATTGTTGCATCATCGGTGTCTCTTTAGTGGTTTGTGGCATCTTCAAACTCCCTTGTCTCTGGTATTTCTTAAATAAATGGTTGATCTGGATTAATTTGACATGCTTGAATCTTGTTTGTTTGCGATAAATCCACAACACAATAATTAATTTGCATCCGGCTATGCTCCGCCAATTCATAGCGTGTCGGTCGTTGTGTCAAAAACCGCCGCACACTGCTAGCACTCTTAACGCCAATAATGCCATCATAATCACCGGTCATTCCCACATCAGTTAAAAAGACCGTTCCATTCGATAACGTCCGCGCGTCGTTAGTCTGGACATGCGTGTGCGTACCTACTAAGGCATCTATCCTGCCATCTAAATAATAAGCCAAAGCAGCTTTTTCACTAGTGGCTTCAGCATGAAAGTCCACAAAAATTTTGGTCTCTTTTGGCAGCGCACCAATAATTTCTTGTGCTTTTTGAAAAGGATCATCCAGCGGATTCATCATGGCTCGACCTTGCAAATTAATGACAGCTAAATGTTCTTGATTAACTTGTTTCACAGTAACGCCACTGCCTGGCACGGCATTCCCCGGATAATTAGCAGGCCGAATCAAATTATCATTTTTCTGCAACAAATCCTGCACTTCACTTTGGTCAAAAGCATGATTCCCTAATGTAATTACGTCAGCGCCTGCTTTTAAAATTTCCTTAAATTGTTTTTCTTTAATTCCACGCCCATTAGCCGCATTCTCCCCATTCACAATGGTTACTTGCGGTCGCCATTTAGCTTTGATTTGTGGCAAATATGTTTGTAATGTTTGAATGCCCAATTGTCCCATGACATCCCCAACAAAAATCAGTCTCATAAATCCCTTTCCTTATCTCTTTATCTTCAGTATTAGTGTTTATCATACCACTAAAATTCAGCATCTTCCCTAGCAAAACCCATTCTAACATAATCATGTATCCAATATTTATCCACAGATATTTACTGTGCTTAACTAAAAAAATACCCATGAAAAATGTCCACATTTTCCACAGGTATTCTTTTTTATACAGATATATTCAGGTATATTTTGCTTGTTATTAATAAAATATTGGTAAAACTTTTACATCATACCGCCCATACCAGCATTAGGATCAGCAGCTGGCGCTGGAGCAGCAGGTTCTGGTTTATCAGCAACAACTGCTTCGGTTGTCAAAATCAAAGCGGAAACACTAGCAGCGTTCTGTAAAGCTGAACGAGTAACTTTGGTTGGATCAATAATACCAACTTCGATCATGTTGACCCATTTATCAGTGTCTGCATTATAGCCAATTTCAACATCTTGATCTTTCATATGCTCAACAATCACAGAACCTTCTTTACCAGCATTTTCTGCAATTTGCCGAACCGGTGCTTCTAAAGCACGTTTTACAATGTTAATACCAGTTTTAACGTCGCCAGTTTCACTATCAGCTAATTTAGCAACCGCCGGAATGACATTCATCAAAGCTGTACCACCACCAGCAACATAGCCTTCTTCAACGGCAGCGCGCGTCGCATTCAAAGCATCTTCAATGCGGTATTTACGTTCCTTTAATTCGGTTTCGGTAGCCGCACCAACTTTAATCACACCAACACCACCAGCTAATTTAGCCAAGCGTTCTTGTAATTTTTCACGATCAAAATCAGATGTTGTATCATCAATTTGCTTCTTAATGAAATCAACACGATCGTCAATCGCATCTTTAGCACCAGAACCTTGTACAATTGTCGTATTATCCTTAGTTACTGTAACTCGACCAGCCTGACCTAATTGATCAATTGTCGTGTCTTTTAATTCTAAGCCTAAGTCAGACGTAATCACAGTCCCACCAGTTAAAATGGCAATATCTTCCAATTGTTCTTTACGACGATCACCAAAACCAGGTGCCTTGACAGCAACAACATTGAATGTACCACGAACTTTATTCAACACTAAAGTTGGTAAAGCTTCACCATCAACGTCATCAGCAATAATCAACAATGATTTTCCTTGTTGTACAATGGATTGCAATAAAGGTAAAATATCTTGAATATTCGAAATCTTCTTGTCCGTGATCAAGATATAAGGATTTTCTAAATCAGCTTCCATCTTGTCATTGTCAGTTACCATATATTGTGACAAGTAACCACGATCAAATTGCATACCTTCAACAACATCAGAAGTTGTTTCAATTCCCTTGGATTCTTCGATCGTAATAACACCATCATGACCAACTTTTTCCATGGCATCAGCGATCAATTCACCGACTTTAGTGTTAGCAGAAGAAACAGCAGCTACTTGGGCAATTTGGTCACGACCACTAACTTCGTGAGAAATTTTCCGTAATTCGTCAACAGCAGTTTGTGTAGCTTTTTCAATACCATTGCGAATACCAACCGGATTAGCACCAGCGGTTACATTCTTCATACCTTCTTGAATAATGGATTGAGCTAAAACTGTAGCCGTTGTTGTTCCGTCACCAGCAATATCATTAGTTTTGGAAGCAACTTCGGAAACTAATTTAGCACCCATATTTTCAAAATGATCTTCTAATTCAATATCTTTGGCAATCGTCACACCATCATTAGTGATGTTAGGTGAACCATAAGATTGTTCCAACACAACATTACGTCCCTTAGGACCAATGGTTGTCTTTACTGTATCTGCTAATTTATTGACACCATCAAGCATTTTAGCTCGAGCATCTTCTGAAAACTTAATTTCCTTAGTCATTATTTAGCCACCTCATTATTTATCTAGATTATAATTAAGATTAATAGTTTAATTATTCAACAATTGCCATGACATCTTTTTCATGCATAACAAGATATTTTTGGCCTTCATACTTAACTTCTGAACCGGCGTATTTGTCAAAAAGAACTTGGTCGCCCTTTTTAACGCTTAAAGCCACAATCTTGCCTTCAGGCGTCTTTTCACCTTCGCCGACAGCAACAACTTCAGCAACTTGGGGCTTTTCTTTAGCATTATTGGCTAAAACAATCCCACCAACTGTTTGTTCTTTTTCTTCTTCAACTTGTACCAGAATACGATCACCTAATGGCTTTAACAAAGTAATCCCTCCAAAATAAAAAACGATTTTAGCACTCTTAGCACTCATTTAGTAACAGTGCTAATACAATTTCTATAATAACATGTTTTATCATAGATGCAAGCAATTCATTTTAAAAAATTGCATTAGTTAAAAAAACGATAACCCAGCTACAGGTAAAATTTCATTACAAGGAGGCAAATTATTACAAAAAAATCCCCTAGACTCTTGAGCCAGGAGATTTTGCGATTTTTATTTAACGTCAAACATGCCGTACTTTTTGGCATAACTCTTACCATAAGTCATATCATATTCAACTAACCGATAATCCTTATAGGCTTTGGAATGCGTCCATTGTTTAGACTCGGAACTCGAAACTCGATAATTAAGATTATCATGCCCTTGCTGCTTTAATTTCTGTAAATCTGAAGTATCCATTTGCAAAGATTGCGTGAGCACTGGTACTTGTTGATAAAGTTGACCTAATAATTGATAAAACGGAGTTTGCGGATAATTCAATTGCTCCAACAAATGCCACGACATATAATTTGGTGAAAAATAATCATAATGGTGCGTTTTTAATGGAAAATTAGCCGCCATCACAAACGGTGTGGTGTGCGAATACAAAGTATTCTTAGCTAACAAATCATCATAAATCCCATCACCCGGGTAATGATCACCATACATCACAATAAGTGTTTTTTGCTTAGAATCCTGAAAATGCTGCACTAATTTTTTAAAAGCTTGATCAGACTCATTCACTTCTTGGAAATAAGTTTGCAACTTTTGCGTTTTGGTTACATCACCCTTAATCGAATGTTGCAATTTATAAGCACTTTTCACACCAACTTTTGCATCGTACGGCATATGATTTTGCATTGTAATCATCAAACTCATTTGCTTCGTAGATTTTTGTTGTTGGTTAAAATTCGTATAAGCAGATTCATCCGTCGCATATTGACCAAATTGTGTTGTCTTCAAACCCTTTAATTTGTCTTGATCTTTAAACGTTTTAATTCCTAACGCTGGATATGCCTGCGTGCGCCGATACATAATTCCCGTATACGGGTGATAAGCCTTAGAAGTATAACCTTCGCCTTTTAAATAATGAAACACACTGGGAAAATATAATTTATGGGGCAAAATATCTTGATATGGCGTTGACCGCAAGAAATAATTCGAAAAGCCGGTATTGGCTTCAAATTCAATATTGGCCGTCCCACCACCAAACCCCGGTGAAACCATGTAACCACTAGCTTCTGTGTGGTTCGGATGATTCAAAATTCCCGAAATATACGGCATTGGATTTTTATTACCGGCAATTGGATACATCGACTGCGTCCGCTGAGGATTGGTTAACGATTCATTCAAAATATAAACGATATTAACTTTTTGAGTTTTTTTGCCGTGATTCGTTGTTGCCAAATGTCGTCGATACCGACTAGCTACAGCTTTCATCGTTTGCTGATTATAATGAGCCGGCTTAGTCATCGGCGTGGAACGAATTTCAAAGGCAAAGCCAATGATAGTTCCGTGATTATAATAATTAGCCAACTGATGGTTTTCATTATTTAAGATTCCCCGAACTGTTAACTGTCGTCCCACAAAAGAATCTGCATCACCAGCTTGCGATAGCAAACCAAAGGTGACAACACCTACTAAAACCACAACGATCCGCGTAGACCAAACAATGACATGGCGCTGACACCAAAAAGTTTTGGTCCACTTACGTAAGAAAAAAGCTAAAATCATCAAAACAACGATGAAGCCCACCAAAACTAAAATCGACTGCCAACTGACCATATGTGTCAAGCCTTTAGTTTGACCAACCATTTGTAAATCACTAGGCACCAACGGCTCTGAACGTGAAACAATTTTTTGAAAATTAACATACAAAAAAATAGTTAATAAACTAATTGATGTCGCCAAACCCCACCAATAATCACCAATAATGGCAATTAAAGTAGTGATCAAGACAACTAAAAAAAGCAAATTAAGTCGAACTGTCAACGGACTTAAACTCATATCTCTAAATAACGCTTGGTAACCATGCGTTAAACTGCCCGTTAAAGCTAGTTGGCATTCAATATAAAAAAAGCCTGCCACCGCTAACACTAAGAAAACTTGGACTAAATGATACAGGATCCGTTTAACATTTAGATTTTGCACAATAAAACCTCGTTTAATCAGTTTTGATAATTTCAGTTTTTAATTATACCACAATCTATTGAAAAATTTTATTCACCTGTTGCCTCTGAAGCAATTAGATGTAACGAAGAAGCCTGAATTTGCCAATTTTTGATAGTCGCAGGAATAATAAAATGGTCACCTAAACGGAGAGGATAAGTTTGATCACCAATTCGAAGCTGACCAGAACCTTCAATTACTGAATACAAAGTATACGCGCCGATTTGGTGCGTCAATGCCAGCTGGTCACCGTGAATTTCTAAACCCCAAACTGCAAAATATGGTGAAATAGGCGGTTTGACATAATTTATGATACGACTATGGCCAATTTGTTGTGTGTCAAAAGTCAACTGTGGTGCCACGAAGGGTACCGTAATAGTTTCTTTAGCTTGTTGTAAATGCAGAGCCCGTTTCTGCCCCGTTTTTGCATCTACTCGATCGTAATCGTACAAGCGATACGTAGTATCACTACTTTGTTGTGTTTCAAGTGCAATGATTCCACGATTCAAGGCGTGAACACTGCCACTAGGTACGAAGATAAAATCCCCGGTCTTGACAGGCTTTTTCGTTAATAAATGCTGCCAATCACCACTGTCAATCAGGTCATTTAATTGTTGGAGCGTCTGTGCACTATGACCATAAATTAAATAAGAATTCGGCTGCGCATCAATAATATACCAACACTCCGTCTTACCCAATTCGCCTTCATGTTGCATTGCATACGCATTATCAGGATGGACTTGGACAGATAAACTATCTTCAGCATCCAAAATTTTGGTTAACAACGGAAAGACTTTAGCTGTTGGATAGCCAAAGAATTCCGGAGCTTGTTGCCACAGTTGGGCTAACGATTGACCTTGGAAGAAACCATTTTGAACATAAGACAAACCGTGCGGATGTGCTGAAATGGCCCAACACTCACCAATTTTTGGCCGTGGTGGTAACGAGTAACCAAAACGCTTGGCTAACTGCGTTCCACCCCAAATTTTTTCTTGAAAAACTGGCCGCAAGAATAATGGTTCCAAGTAAAGGCCTCCATTAGCTATAATTATTTAAAAAGTAAATTAACGTCTGCAATTCATTTGCTAAATCAACATTATGCACGCGCACTGTGTCTGGTGTGGCCACTCTGATGGGCGTAAAATTCAAAATGCCCTTTACGCCCGCCTCAACTAATTGATCGGCCACTTTTTGAGCGCTAGCAACAGGCACGGACAAAATCACAACATCAATTTCTTGCGTCGTCAGTTCTGTCGCTAAATCATCAACATTATAAACGCGAACACCATTAACCACGGTATTAATTAATGATGGATTATTGTCGAACGCCGCCGTAATTTGAATATTATTCGTTTGCGAGAAATTATAATTGAGTAGCGCACTACCTAAGTTACCGACCCCAACTAAAGCGACTTTCGTTGTTTGACTTTGATTCAATAATTCCTTAAAAAATTCGAGCATCGGGGCAATTTCATAGCCATAACCACGTTTGCCTAATGAACCAAAATAAGAGAAGTCACGCCGAATAGTGGCACTATCTACTTGGACAGCTTTGGCCAATTCGCTTGAAGAAATTTTGTCTCTCTTAGAGTCATTTAAAAACTGGAAATAACGATAGTAAAGTGGTAATCGCTTGATTGTTGCATTTGGTATTTGGTATTTTGTCATAATAAACATTCCTTGTGAAATAATATAGAGATATTATTAACAGTATCTACTAATCAGTGCGATAATGTCAAGTAACTAAAATCACAATGCAAGCTAATTAGGCATTTATTGCTTAAAATTAGTAGAATTTTTTAACAAAAAGCAAGAAAATAATTTCAACATTTTGTAATTTCAGCTTAACCAATAGTCAATAACCGTCAGATTCTTAACGTACATAACAGATTATTTATTAAAAAATCAAACAATCATTACTTCGAGTTAAAGTTACAATTAAATAACAATTACAAAATAACTTTCGAACAACTTATTATCCAATTAAATTAACTTTTATATAGTCCAATTGTTCCCCGTGTTAGAATAGGAATGAACAAGAATTTATTTTTTAGGAGTCTGAAATTGTTAATTGTACAAGGACAAAACATTGAACGACGATTTGGCAGCGACGTTTTATTCAGTCATCTGAATTTTCAAATCGCTGACCAAGCTCGAATTGGACTTGTTGGCCCTAACGGCGCGGGCAAGTCCACCCTATTAAAAATCATCAATCAAGAACATGAACCTGATGCTGGAACAATGATTTACCAGAATCAATTAAGTATCGGGTATCTGGCTCAGAATCCAACTTTTCAGTCCGGAAATACTATTTATGAAGAAATGGAACGCATTTTTGATAAGGTCATCCAAGATGAACAACGTTTACACCAATTAGAGCAACAAATGGCACAACCAGGCGCTACTTCTGATTCCACCAGTTATCAAAAATTGCTCCAGCAATATGATCAATTACAAATCAAATTTAAAGACGAAAATGGTTACGGTTTTCGCTCAGAAATTCGATCAGTTTTGGCAGGATTTGGTTTTCCAGAAAAGCGCTTTGCTGATCAAGCTCTCAATTTATCTGGAGGAGAGCAATCACGTCTAGCCTTTGCCAAAATGTTGTTGGAGCAGCATGACCTTTTAATTTTGGATGAGCCGACGAACCATTTAGACATTGACACACTCAACTGGTTGGAAAAATATCTTCAAGGATATCGCGGCGCATTATTGATTGTGTCACACGACCAATATTTTTTAGACCATACAATTAAAGAAGTTTACGCTTTAGAACACGGGTCGCTGCGACATTACACGGGGAATTATTCGCGTTATCTAAAGGAACGGGCCACAAACTTGGAGCTAGCTTGGAAAGCTTACAATAAGCAACAAGATGAAATCAAAAAAATGGAAGATTTTGTTCAGAAAAACATTGTCCGTGCTTCGACAACCAAGCGTGCCCAGAGTCGTCGTAAGCAACTGGAGAAATTGCAACGTTTACCGCGCCCACAAGGCAATGAAAATAACGTTCATTTTCAATTTACGATTCAGAAAAATAGCGGAAACGATGTTTTGAAAGTTCAGGATCTTAAAACGGGCTATCCTGACAAAACTCTAGACCAAAAAATTTCCTTTACTTTGACCAAGGGCGAACGCTTAGGCGTTATTGGCCCTAACGGTGTTGGCAAATCCACTTTAATTAAAACTTTAATTGACCAACTCAAACCTTTGGCGGGAACCGTTGATTGGGGAACCAATGTGCAAATCGGCTATTACGACCAAACTTTAAATCAGTTAGATTCTAGTAAAGATGTTTTGCATGAAATTTGGGACGCCAATCCCACAATGGATGAAAAAGATATCCGCAATATTTTGGGCTCCTTTTTATTCCAAGATGATAGCGTCTTTAGTATCGTCCACGATTTATCCGGTGGTGAAAAGGCCCGTTTGACTTTATGTAAGTTGGCTTTAGAACACAACAATCTTTTAATTATGGATGAGCCAACGAACCATTTGGATATTCAAAGTAAAGAAATTTTGGAAGAAGCATTAAAACAATTTGCTGGCACTGTTCTTTTTGTTTCACATGATCGTTATTTGTTAAATGAAATTTCTACGAAAATTTTGGAATTACAGACTACTACTAGTGAAATTTATCTTGGCAATTACGATTATTACTTGGCTAAAAAGGCGGAAACAAACGCTTTAAAAGCCGAACAAACGCCCTCTTCTGAAACCGATTTGCCCCAAACTAACCAAGGGCAACAGAATTACCAAGAAGCTAAAAAACAACAAAGTGCCCAGCGGAAAAAAGAGCGGAAATTGGCTGCTTTGGAACAACAAATTGATGAGTTCGACCAACAAATTGCTTCTATTAATCAGGAAATGCTGGCTCCAGAAAATTTAAGCAGTTATTCAAAGCTGCAAGAATTACAAGAACAATTGGATTCCCTGCAACAACAAAAGAAACAAGTCGAAGAACAATGGGAAGACTTAATCGATTAAAAAACTTCAGCACACGTTTGCTGAAGTTTTTTTAGTGATGAAAAATATTTTTAACACCGCGTTTGACCACTTGCAAAAAAGTCAATGAACGAACAATTCGTTGAGTATCAAGATATTCGCGAATCGCTCTTAACAAAGGCTTGGGCCGACGTGCAGAAAAGGTATATGTTCCATTAGTTTTAGTTTGCAACGCAAACCGCGGAATCCATTTACCACCAAACATAATTGAAACAATCACATACTCGACTTCCACCCACGGAATTTGAATATAATTTTGCACATTCCGATCATCAAAAAACTCAAAGCCGCGATCGCCAATCATAATTTGCCCGTAAGTTTCCATACCCAAATGTGACGTTGCTTTCATTACCAGATCTACCTTGGTATTAATCGACTGAACCATCTTGAACCTCTTTAGCTAAAATTAATTCTACTTTAACATAAAGTGCCAAAACTACCAGCCGATTTCTGCTGCATTTTGTGGTAATTGGATTTGATCATTCGCGAGATCGAACATTGCTTGATCAATAATAGCGAAAGCTTGGTTCAATTGTTCCTCAGTAATCACTAACGGTGGCTGGAAGCGTAAAATATTGCCCCGCAAGCTAATCATGACCGCCCCCAATTCAAAGATCCGTGTAATCAACTTTGTAGTGCGCTCAGTGTCAGGTTGCTTGGTTTTTGGATCAACAATATCAATTCCTCCATTTAAACCATACATTCGCACATCACCCACAAAATCATATTTAGCTTGTGTTTGCACAAAGAATTGTTCCGCCTTGACTCCCAAAACTTGTGAACGTTCCAATAAATTTTCAGTTTCGATTACATCCAATGTCGCATTAGCTGCCGCCGTCGCGACTGGATTACCAGCTGTCGTGTATACATTAGCAGGAGCATCTAGCGCAGCCATGATTTCTTGCCGACCAATAACGGCACTCAATGGTAGGCCTGATGCTAAAGATTTGCCAATTGACATCAAATCCGGCTCAATGCCAAAATGTTGAATAGACCACCATTTACCGGTGCGCCCCATACCTTGATTCACTTCATCAACAGCGAATAAAATGCCGTGCTGATGGGCAAAATTGGCAACTAATTCCAGATATTTTTGCGGTGCCTTCACAATGCCGCCATCACCTTGAATCGGTTCAATCAAAATCACCGCGACTTCTTCAGCAGGCAAATAAGTTTCAAACGGTTGTTGAAATGCTTTGAACAATCGTTGGACAAAAGCTGATTCACTTTCACCTTGAAGCCGATCATGAACATCAGGATACGGCACGCGGACAACACCAGGCAGTAATGGTCCCATTTTGCGGGACATATTCAAACTCACACTCGAAACGCTCATTGATCCATAAGTCGAGCCATGATAAGCTCCGGTAAAACTGACCACATAGGGACGTTTGGTATAAGCACGAGCAAATTTGATAATCGCATCATTGGCATCAGACCCTGAATTCCCCCACGCTACTTGGACGGGACCGCTCATCGGTGCTAATTTGGCCAAGCGTGCTGCCAGTTCTGCTGTAGTCCGATTAGCAAAATAAGCCGGCGTATACTCAATTAATTGTTGCGCTTGTTGCTGAATCCCCGCTACAACATGAGGGTGACAATGTCCGGTATTCGTTGCGGAAGCACTAGCCAATAAATCCAAATATGTACGTCCGTTTTCATCAGTCAACTCCGCTCCTTGTCCACTTTTAATCACCAGATCAAAATACTTAATTCGTGAAGCTGGTGCTACAACTTTAGCTTCTTGTTGCAACAAATCTTGATTGCGATTTTTTGTCATTTTCGACTCCTATTGATTATTTATTAAATTTAAATTAGATTAAACTTAAAAACATTTTTTGTCAATAGGCTTTCTTGGATAAAGTGTTTTATAATTGTTGATCTTTTGGCTTTAAATGATATTCTGAAAAAATTGACTTAATGCCGCAAAATTTGATATTGTTAGGGGTAATGAATGTATCGTCGGGATGTGAGACGTCATTTAATTCTGATGATTTTTCATTAATGAGCACAGAAGTTTCAAACTTAAAAAGAGATTAATTTTTAAATTTGAGGTTTTTGTACCCTTAAAGATTTAGTAATAGTAAAATCAAGACTGCTTCGCGAATTGAAGAGCAAAGGTTTTTGTACCCTTAAAGATTTAGTAATAGTAAAATTGCTGGCAGCCATAGTATACCCGGGTTAGGGTTTTTGTACCCTTAAAGATTTAGTAATAGTAAAATTAGCCGATAATGTTAATGTATTCGACATCTGTTTTTGTACCCTTAAAGATTTAGTAATAGTAAAATCAAGGAAGAGAGTTCCTAACAGTTTGGTTAGTTTTTGTACCCTTAAAGATTTAGTAATAGTAAAATCAGCTGCATATTTGGGAGCCGTTCGAGCATGTTTTTGTACCCTTAAAGATTTAGTAATAGTAAAATCGAAATCGACGCCAAGGTTAACCAACTGCAGTTTTTGTACCCTTAAAGATTTAGTAATAGTAAAATTGAAAAAACTACAGATGAGACTGCCCCTACGTTTTTGTACCCTTAAAGATTTAGTAATAGTAAAATACACTGGCGGTGGTGTTATCACCGGGTCTAGTTTTTGTACCCTTAAAGATTTAGTAATAGTAAAATTTATGAAAAAAAAATTACTATTTACCAAATGTTTTTGTACCCTTAAAGATTTAGTAATAGTAAAATATATTGATATATCCAAGTTTAAAACCTATTTGTTCTCCAAATATTAACTAGTAAATCTAACTACAAACTGTCCTTTCGTATGATATATGATAAAGAAAATATAACAATTTGATAAAGTTATTCAATAAATGGCTACTCCACATCAATAAACGGTACATTGAATTGCTAAAAATGATTTACTATTATTTAAATTCAATTAATAATTCACATATTAACTTGGCACAATTTGAAATATCATTATAATAAAAGTGAGTTCATTTCCAAAACATTCATCAGAAAGAAGCGAAGAGATTATGGTCAAGTGCAAAAACAAATTATCGTTAATAGTTTGGATTCTGTTATTGTTAAGTTTTGTCGTATCCATTGTCAATCCCAGTTTAGTCAATTCCGGCACTTTAAAGCAAAAACTGGCTATCGCAGAAGCAATTGTCTCTTTCATCGCCGCCTTAGTCGCCACGTACATGCAGTTTACCAAAGACAAAAGTGGCAATCAAAGGACTTTAAATAACGTCATGATCGTGTTAATGATTCTCAACATTATTTGCACAACTTTTCAAAATGATTTTTCTTTTTTAACCAACATTAGTATTATTGTTGCTATCATCACCGTGGCGGTCATAGTGGCAAATTTAATCAATTTTCGGAGTAGATAATTAGTCATCAAAATGCAAAAAGGAGGCTGATAATAAATAAACCTCCTTTTTATTTACAATGAATTATTGTACGTCCATGTCATCGGCATTCAAACCAAAATGCCAATCACAATCTAATTTTTACATAATATGCAAAACGTGGAAAATGACACCTGCGGCGAACAAGCCCAAGATAATAATGATCGGTGAAACTTTCTTCTTGAGCAGCCACATACAAAACAAAGTGAGCAATAAGCCCGCCAAACCGGGAATCAGCAAATCTAAATTATCTTGCAAAGTGGTCAGCTTATGCGCCGTTAACGATAAACCTTGTTGTTGCTGCAAAAGCGCCTGTTGAATGGCTTGCGGACCATGACCTAATTGATCCCAATGAATATACGCTTTACCGTCTAATTTAACATTCGAAACCACAGGCGTGAACTTAACCGTGACCCAACGGTTAACCAGCGACCCAAGGATAAACATCCCCATAATCGAAGCACCTTTGGTAATATTCTGCAACAAATTACCTGATAAATCTTCTGTAATCTTCGAACCAGCTCGATAACCCAATTCCTGCGTATACCATGTAAAGGCCATCCGAATCGCATTCCAAACCACGAAATAGATAATCGGCCCCATGATATTGCCGGCCATGGCTAAGGAAGCGGCCAAACCACCGACAATCGGTTTAACCGTGAACCAAAAGACTGGATCACCAATTCCTGCAAACGGCCCCATCATACCCACTTTGACACCTTGAATCGTCACTTCATCAATTGGCGCGCCGTTAGCTTTGTCTTCTTCTAAAGCTAAGGTTACTCCCAACACGGGTGAAGCCAAATAAGGATGCGTATTAAAAAATTCCAGATGCCGTTTTAAAGCGGCTCCCCGATCTTCTTTAGTATGATACAACTTTTTTAACGCCGGTACTAAAGAATAAGCAAAACCACCATTTTGCATTCGCTCATAATTCCACGAACCTTGCAGAAAAGTCGACCGCCACCAGACAGCCAATCGATCTTTTTTCGTTAATGTAAGCTTTTTTTCATTCATGATCTTGGTCCTCCTTTAATAGTCATCAATCAAATTGCCCACGGGATCGCCAACATTGGCGTTACCACCCGAGTTCGAATCGGAACCGCCATGATTGTTCGACAATGCCAAATATAAGAGCGCTAACGCGAGCCCAATCGCCCCTAAGCCAATCAAGGTCAAATCTTTAATGGTGGCTAGCACAAAGCCAATCGCAAAAAACGGCCAAACTTCGCGACTAGCCATCATATTGATGACCATCGCATAGCCAACAGCCACGACTAAGCCTCCGCCAATGGACAAACCATCGGTCAACCAAGCTGGCATCATCGCTAACAAAATTTTGACTGGACTCGCACCGATCATAAGGATTAAACCGGCTGGAATCGCAATCCTTAAACCTTGCATGCAAGTCGCAATCGCCTGCCAAAAATCAATTTTACGCAAATTACCTTCTTTAGCAGCAGAGTCCATAATATGTACAATCCCTGTTGCTAAAGTCCGCACTAAAATTGTCAACAATAAGCCCGCAACGGCTAGTGGGACGGCAATCGCAATCGCCGATGAAATACTGGATTGACTTTGACCGCCACTTAAAACCAAAATAATTGCTGAAGCTACTGACGCCAACGCTGCATCAGGAGCAACTGCTGCACCAATATTCGCCCAACCTAGGGCCATCATTTCTAAAGAACCGCCTAAAATTAAACATGGCGTCAAATCACCACTCACTAAGCCAATTAAAGTACAGGCAATGACTGGTTGATGAAAGTGAAATTGATCTAAAATTCCTTCCATTCCCGCCAAGAAAGAAACAATTAAAATTAAAATGATCTGAATCGCATTTAAATGCATGTTTCTACTCCTCCGTTCTTTTTATTTTTGTTTATCCAATTCTGCTTGTGCCTTATTCAAAATGGACTGCATATTATCAGGTGAATCATTGGGCACTTTCCGTACGTCAAATTGAACATCTAATTGCGCCAGCTTCTGAAAAGTATCAATATCATCTTGATTAAAGGCTAACACTTTATTAGGTTGCACCTTGCCCGCGGAATGCGCCATCGAACCGATATTTAACGTCGTTAACGGCACACCGCCTTCAATAGCTCGCAAAGCATCTTGCGGTGTTTCAAATAATAATAATGCGCGTTGACCACCAAAATGTTGATCATCTTGAGCAATCTTAATCATTTGCTTAACGGGAATGACATGCACTTTAATTCCCACAGGAGCAGCTTGCACCAATAATTTTTTGCGCAATTCATCTTTGGCGACCGCGTCCGACACAACAATAATCCGATTCGGCTTCACGGATTTACTCCAAGAAGTCGCCACTTGTCCATGCAACAAACGCGAATCTATACGCGCCAAGACATATTCCATTTTACCCGGTTTGCCTTCTTTGACAGTTGCCGATACCGTGGCATTCGAATTCTTGGCAGCTTGTTGTGCCAATGATTCTGGACGCAACTTGATACCGGCTTGAGCTTCCTTTAAAACATGCGCCGCAATTTCTTGTGCCGAATCCATCGACATACGTGAGGCATACGCTTCAATCAACATGGGCAAATTCAAACCCGTGACAATGGCCCAATGATCCTTATGCTCTTCAAACAAAGTATTAGCTTGGTTGAACGGCGAACCTCCCCATAAATCAACCAAAAATAACACTTCGGTCTCATTCTCCAATTGGGTAACTGCATCTTGTAGATGTTGATGCAAATCGTCAGGACCTTCGTTGGGCATAAATGTCACTGCTTGCACATTTTCTTGTTGACCAAAAATCATATTACCGGATTGCAAAATACCTTTCGCAAAACCGCCATGACTGGCAATCACTATTCCCACCATTTGTAGATCCTCCTTTACTTTTTATTCGAAATCGTTTGCATAAAACAAAAACTATGCCTAACTCAAGTAGTTTAGCATAGCCTTTAGTTAATCCAAAGCATTTTACTCTGCATATTCAAAATCTAAACTCGGATCTGCATTCAACGTTAAATCCGCAAAATCGTGCTGTTGATACTTAATGTAAGCAAACGCCCCAATCATCGCAGCGTTATCCCCGCATAAACGTAACGGCGGGAAAATCAACGTCACTCGGTCACCTAATTCTTGCTGCAATCGTTCGCGTAAACCGGAATTAGCTGCCACACCTCCAGCCACAATCAATTGTTGCGTTGGATATTTTTTTAACGCCCGTTTAGTTTTCGTTACCAAAATATCCAAAACGTCTGCCTGAAAGCTAGCGGCCACATCTTTTTTGTTCACAGCATCACCCACTTGCTCAGCGTGATGCAACATATTAATGACAGCACTTTTGATGCCACTGAAACTAAAATCTAAATTATCTTCTTCCAACATTGCCCGCGGAAATTGATAATTATCTTGACCTTCATGCGCCCACTGATCAATCGTTTTGCCAGCGGGGTAATTCACGCCCAACATCCGCCCAACTTTATCATAAGCTTCACCCACGGCGTCATCACGGGTATCACCCAAAATTTCAAAATGACCGGGAGCAGTCAAATGCACCAATTCCGTGTGACCACCAGATACCACTAAAGCCATGGCCGGATATTCGATCGTCGCTACCAAATTAGCCGCATAAATATGACCAGCCAAATGATTAACGCCAATCAATGGCAACGAATGTGCCCAACTAATCGTCTTGGCTGCCATCAAACCAACTAAGAGTGAACCGACCAGCCCCGGACCATAAGTCACCGCCACTGCAGACAAATCCTGATAGCTAACACCCGCTTGTTCCATCGCCAACTGGCTGCAATGTACAATTTGTTCCACATGATGACGACTTGCTACTTCTGGCACGACGCCACCAAAACGTTGATGACTTTTAATCTGAGTGGCAATAATATTGGCTAGAACTTCCTTGCCGTTTTTGACGACTGCGACACTGGTTTCATCACAACTACTTTCAAACGCTAAAATCAAAACATCTTGTTGCATGTCAAACTCCTATTTTTTAAATTTTCACGCCTAAACATCTTCAACATAATGCTGATTTTGTGAATCCAATGTTGGATTCTTGTGCGCCCAAACTACTTCAGCTTGCGTTTGTCGCAAATATTTTGGAATAAAGGTATCCAAATTTACCACGGGTGTTTGCTTTTGGCCTAGATGTGCCAAAACATGACCTTGTGGTTGATTATTTGCATAAAATTTGGCATCCGGCAATTGTGCCTTGATGAGGGCTAAATCTTCGGCGGGCAAATCACCGACAAACTGCACGGGTAGTGCCATTGCTTGCAACTGTAATAACAATTGCGCCAAACTAGTATGACAATCAGCCACCACCGCCTGCAATTCACCTCGAACAACTTGATACACACCCGCAAAGACATTTTGATTGCGCGCATCAATAACAGGCACAATTAGGCCGGCAAAATTGGGCACATTACCTGCTAACACGGCCAAGCTGGAGACTCCAACTAGCTCTTTTTCCAGTGTCCATGCCAGCACTTTGGCGGTAGTGACACCAATACGCAAACCAGTAAACGAACCCGGACCTTGTGCCACCACAATCCGCTCCAAATCTTGCGGTTGCCAGCCCGCTTGTTGGACAACTTGGTCAATGGCGGGCAATAATTGAATACTATGTGACTTCAACTGAGTTTCACTGACTTGAGCCAACACCTGATGATCTTGAACGCTCGCAACCACTAGCGGACCACTAGAAGTATCAATTGTTAAAAGCTTCATTTGTTTTTAACCTCTAATCTTTTTTACTCAAAAATAAATCAAGCCGCAGCTTGATTTTATTCCAAAAAACTATGTTGTTTCAACCATCTAAAGACTAACCAGAGCATGATCGTCTGGATCGGAATGAAAATCAGTTCTTTCACACCCCGCAGTAAGAGCATCTGTAGAAAGGGTAATTTGCCTAACACGCATACCCAAATCGTATTCAATAATAAATTAACAACCAAAATTACAACAATGTTCACCACCAACAAACGTTGCCAGGTAATTTGCTTTTGGTATAGCAACTGACCATAGATGAAGCCAGTCACCATCGCTGACAAAGTAAAACCCCAAAAGAACCCACCTTGTGGCGGAAACAAAACATTGGCTAAAATGTCACTAATAAACCCTGCCCCAATTGATTTGATGGGACCAAAATAATAACCAATCAAGGCTGTGACAATGAAACCAAAACCTATTTTTAAAAAACTCGGTCCCACATGAAAACGACCAACAATTACTTGTAAGGCGATTAACATCGCCAACCAAGTTAAACCAAACACTTTTTTACTGAGTTGTAGTTTATCCAATTTCAGCATCCCCTTAAGGAGCTGCCACCAGCATCGTGGCGAATGCGAAAATAAAACCGCAAGCCGCATTTCGACTTTTCGTCCGGTGTTCACATTCCGTTCCACCAGCACTTTACGCTTTATTTCCTACTCCAAGATTTGTATCATCTTAACGATATCATATCTAAAGCCAAACGTGTTAGAATTGATAAGAATAATTATAAAAGGATGTTTAAACATTGACGAAAAAAATTCTAATTTTACATACGGGTGGGACTATTTCAATGTCCAGCACTGATGGTAAAATTAAACCCAATCAACAAAATCCCTTAGCTACTTTAGATCTGACTAATGCGCATCATTTGGAACTCGTGACTGAAGAAATTTTTAACGTGCCTTCACCGCATATGACACCGCAACACATGCTGCAACTAACCAAACGAATTCGCCAAGCTGAACAAGAAGGTTTTTTTGGCGCGGTGGTGACCCACGGAACAGACACCTTAGAAGAAACAGCTTTCTTTCTAGATTTGACTTTACAAGGTCACATGCCTGTGGTGGTCACAGGCGCTATGCGTTCGTCCAACGAAATCGGCAGCGACGGATTATATAATTTTAAATCGGCAATCCAAGTTGCCAGAGCTGATGAATCGGTGGGTCAAGGTGTAGTTGTAGTGATGAATGACGAAATTCATTCCGCACGTTACGTGACCAAAACGCATACAACTAATGTGGCCACCTTTCGGACGCCAACTTTTGGTCCCATCGGCATTTTGTCTGACGGTCACGTGGACTATATTCAAGAAATTGTGCCCCAAAAACATTTACCAATTGAACAAGTGATTGACGGTGTTTTCCTAGTCAAGGCTTACGCCGGCATGACTTCTGAATTATTTGAAGTGCTTGATCAACCAACAACTCATGGACTGGTGATTGAGGCGCTCGGTGCCGGCAATTTGCCCCCCCAAGCCTTACCCGCCGTGCAAAAATTATTAGACCATAACATTCCCATTATTCTCGTTTCACGGTGTTTCAACGGCATTGCTGAACCGGTATATGCTTATGAAGGTGGCGGGGCGCATCTACAAAAAATGGGCATTGTCTTTTGTCGCGGACTCAATGGTCAAAAAGCGCGGATTAAATTGCTAGTAGGTTTGAGTGCTGGGTTAACTGGTTCGCAATTTGTCCATTATATTAATCATTAACTAACAAAACCATGACGTTTGAGACGGCATGGTTTTTTGATTCCTTTTATAATAGTCTTAAAAAAACGGAAGCAATCACAACCGAGGCAATTGAAACTGTGGCAAAGCCTCCCACCAACATCTTGGGCAGCATTTGGTCTGTGAGGTAAGCTTTTTGTTTAGTATCTGTCGTCAAGCTATCAATTACTTCGTTCGTCAAAACATAATCCATTGGAAAGCCAAACAACGCCGTTAACGAACAAGCGTAAGCCATTTGCCACGACATTTTAAATGGCTTCGCTAAGACTAGCGCCACCAGCAACATGCAGATTAAGCCCAATACAATCAAAGTGACAATTTGGATAATTAATGGCAATAATTGTGATACCGAAACCAAGCGTAACTGCGAAAAACCGTAAGCCATGATGCCGTACATTAACCAATTATAAATTCCCGCTTTTTTGTACAATTTCATCATCTAAAAAACCAATCTGATGGAAAATTACGCCTAAAATTAAACAGATAATGCTTGAATTAACGGCGCCATGCGTCAAATTAGCCAACAAAAAAGCTGACGTTTGATAAGCTTTAGGCAATACAGACTGCGCGCCATTGCTGTAACAATTTTTTCAAGCTCATCATTGTTCCTAAATGCACTAAGGTAAATGATAAAAACATATTAACGGCTGTATCCGTAAATGACGCTTTGGCGACCATGTTCTTTGGAAAAAAAGTCCAGTAACCAATCATAAATAAAACCGCTGTAACAAAAATAGACGGGAGATAAGCATGGGTTTTGGTAGACACCCATTCCCCCAAAAACATACAGCACATAACTAACAGAAATGATCCAATAACTTCCATACTTATCTCCTCTTTTCTTAATAAGATTAATTAATCTTAACTGTAAGCTATTTTAGTGTCAATTATTTTTTAATTTTATGGATCAAAAAAGCAGATCACCAATTGATGACCTGCTTTTGAAATCCAGCTACCACACAAACAAACCGACAGTAGCCGCGGATAAAAGTGAAACCAAAATTCCTGAAACTAAGAGATAACTAATATTTTTAGCGATATAATTATTTTTTTCACGGTCAACCAAATCTTTAAACGCTCCGATAATCATACCGACAGTTGAAAAGTTGGCAAACGATGTTAAGAAGACTGTCAAAATAGCCTGATAATGCGGGCTAAAGTGTTTAATAATTGAGGAAACTTTCCCCATCACCACAAACTCATTGGTGACTAATTTGGTACCCATATACTGGGCAAACTGAAAGGCATCTTGGACATTTAAGCCCAAGAGCCAAGCAAAAGGAAACATAACGATTCCCAATAAATGTTCCAAACTCAACCAAGGATTGATCAAACCCAAACATTTATCAATTAAGTTTGCTAAAGCAACAAAAGCAATCACATTAGCAGTAATAATTAAAATTAATTTTCCTGCGGCAAGAATTGAATCACCTAAAAAGGAGAAGAACGGTTCACGTCCACTAGTTTCTGAATCATCTGTTTGTCCCGAAACAGTGGCAATCGTATCTTCACTAGGCGTCACACTCACAGGATTCATAATACTAGCCACAATAATCGCATTAATGATATTCACAGGCACTGCCGTTAAAACAAATTGCGCAGGTACCATCTTGGTATAAGCTCCCAAAATGGATGCAGTGACACAACTCATGGACATCATTGCAATCGTCAAATTGCGCTCTTTACTCATTTGACGTAACTGTAATCCTGAAACCGCCAAAGCTTCTGTATTTCCCAAAAACATCATTTCAACGGAAAAAAATGATTCAAATCGAGGTTGACCGGTCACTTTGGCTAAAATCTTGCCAATCCATTTGATTACCCATGGTAAAAAACCAATATAGGTCAAAATATCAAACAGTGGAACAATTAATAAAATCGGCATCAATGAACTAATCACAAAATCCATGTTTTTAACATGAACCATGCTTGGCAAAGCAAACGCAATTCCTGAATAAGCCACCTGAATTAACGCGTTGAAGCCGTCGGCCGCCCCTGAAACAATTTGACGCCCAACTGCAAAGCTGGTTAAGAACCAAGCAATGACCAAATTTAAGACTACCATGACAATAATTGAACGCCAATTAATTGCTTTTTTATTCTTTGAAAACAAAAACGCAATGGTCAAAAAGACTATTAATCCAACTGCATTGATAACTAAGTATGACACTGTACACTCTCCTTAATATCCGTTGTGACATTGTGTATAGGCCCAAAAATAACATTAATATTATTGAGCTCATTTTTTGACCCACACTAATGTCGAAACAATCGCTAACACTCCATTTCCCAACTAAAATCTGTGTAGATTTATTAGCGCCCTAAATTACGCGACGACCCATTGCCCAAAAACTTAATATCAAGTTACCAGTGTTTCCAGCACACATCACCTCCTTTGATTTTGCATTTCAAATCTTCTTTATGTTATGTTGAATTAAAAAGAGGCGCTTTTATATGAATCTTATGCAAATCCAATCGTTTGCCCAAAAAACTCTAGGTAACGACGTCAGCGGACATGACTACAATCACGTTTGCCGTGTCGCGAGCTTAGCGGTCAATTTATACCAAACAGACCAGCCGTTAACGCCTGACATCACCGCTTTGTTGCAAGCAGCCAGCTTATTGCACGATACGATTGACGATAAGCTTACAGATGATATTTTAAGCCGAAAGCAACAACTTATGCAATTATTAACTGAAGCAGGATTTGACGAGTCGCAACAACAAGAAATCATGCAAACTATTACCAAAATGTCCTTTGCCCAAAATCTGCAACACAAACAAGTTTTACCAACCTGGGGGCAGTATGTTCAAGATGCCGATCGCTTAGATGCTTTAGGAGCAATTGGGATTGCGCGAGCCTTTGCATACGGTGCCAGCCACAAGCAGTTGCTTTATGATCCACAGCTCAAGCCTATTGAACTAACCTCCAAAACTAACTATCGTCAACATCAAACAACGACGATTAATCATTTTTATGAAAAATTATTTCACTTAGAACAACTGATGAACACAACAGCCGGGCAACAGTTAGCGCACCAACGAACCACTTACATGCGCAACTTTGTACAACAATTTTCAAAAGAATGGCAAGGTCAAATTTGATTATTTTGCCCACAAAAAGTGGTCAATCGCTCGCGCAACTTGCGGATTTTCATGCAACTGACTGTGCTGGGCCTTAGCACCCTTAATTTCTAATTCTTGATAATGAGTCTGCTTTTTCACCAAAAAGCCCAGTGATTTAGCAGATACGACCGTCACATCACCATCAGAATTGGTACCATCATCAAGATTGCCATAAATATTCAAGACCGAAACATTCTTTGGAAACTGTTGACGATTGCGTTTCAAATACCGATAAGTAGCATCTTGCTGCTGTGGTTCACCATTTTGTTGCAAATGATTCTGATTAGGCTGATCATCCTTGCCCACAATACCATCAAAATGGCCCGCAACATTGACTTGCTGATGCAACTTAGGCAAGCCTTTTTTGAGTTTGGGCGACATTTGATAATACATTGTCGTTAAGTTGCCCATTGAATGTGTCACCGTATTGTATTGTTTAATTTGATAACGTTGTTGCAAGGCTTGCAAAACCTTTGCAAACCACCGACTGGTTTGTTGATAATCCGTATTTTTATTATCTTGGAAGACAACTTGCACCAACGGATGTTTCACACGTGTCCCCCATTCGCCCTGCAATTTGACTTTGCCTTGAGGTGATACGACAGCCGTCAATACCTTTTGCGCCTGATCATGCTTTTTGGCGTAATTAATCCAATAATCAGTGGACTTCGCACCCGCACCATAACCGTGCAGATAAAGCGTGGGAACACTTTCAGATTGATTCGTCGTAAGCGGCTGAGTGGAACGCCAAGATAAAATCGCTAGCAAAATAAACAAGACAACTATCATCAATCCTAGACTAACGCGACGACCCCAAGATGAGGTCTGTTGTTTTTTCATGACATCAATCCTTTAACTATAATAATTACTAATAATTGTAGCAGTTTTTTCTAAAAATTACTGTATAAAAAAAGATTCTTTCAGAAAAGAATCTCGTTAATTCTGCTGCCAAACGGCTTGCGCTTGGGCATTAATTCCAGCAGATGTTTTAATTAAATGATGAGTGGTCAAGCCCTCTTGTTGCACGAAACTTTCCACGGTGTCACCATACTGCACTTCTTGTTCGTACTTAATATCCAACTGCTGCAATTGATGTGCCATCAAAAAGTCGCGCCCCAACGAATCAAGCATCCAATCCAAATAAACAGCATTATTCACATGACCATTAATATCAATATCAAAAAAACGTGTTGGATACGCGATTGGCTGGTCGGTATGTTCCACAAGATCAATACGTGGAAACCGCCAAATTTCTGTGGAATAAGGACAGTTTAATTGTTCCATAATTTCAGACTTAATGACCATCATTTTACGACTTTGGATATCCAACATCACCCAATTGCTGGTCAATTTCACAATTTCTTGCCCCGAAGCATCCTGAACCGTGAAAGTACGGTAACAAAAGAACTTATTATAACTATTGGCTTCTGTGGTGATGCTGATTGCTTCATTCAAGTGTGGCATCCGCGTAATTTCTAAATGATATTTCGTGACCACCCAACCAATTCCTTGCGCAACCATATGTTGCGAATCAATGCCGACTTCTTTTAATTGTGATTCGGAAACCCACAAAATCTCATTAAATAAAGCCGATAATTTCATATTTTTGGTCATATCAATATCAAAATAAGGAACGGTTAATGATTCTGTATATTGTCTCTTGGACATTAGTCTGACTCCAATCCATGATAAATATTGTAAACGTCTTGACGATTTTCTTGGTACTCATGCGCCACTTTTTTAATGGCAGCATTCGGTTTTATCCCAGCATCAACTTGAGTTTGAACTAATTGCTTTAACTGTGCATCATCTAAGTGTTTTGCCACAGCGGTCGGCGTTTTTCCAGCCACTAAAATAACATACTCGCCGCGTGGTTCGTGCTCTTGAAAATAAGTCTGGACCTGCGCCAATGTTCCGCGCAAAAACGCTTCATGCACCTTGGTTAACTCCCGAGCCAAGACGACTTGGCGCTCCTCTCCGACTGCCTGAATTAAAGACTGAATCGTTTTTTGAACGCGATAAGGTGATTCATACAAAATAAAGGTGACACTTAATTGTGCCAATTGTGCCAATTCTTGATGCATTTGCGTCGCTTTACGGGGTAAAAAACCATAAAAATAAAACGGTTGGGGTGCTAAACCTGAAGCAATTAACGCTGTTAAGGCAGCATTCGGTCCGGGCAACGGCACGACTTGAATCCCGGCAGTAATACAAGCATTCACCAGCTCCTTACCGGGATCGCTAATTGAAGGCATCCCAGCATCACTGACTTGAGCAATGGAAAGCCCATGCTGCAATTTTTGGAGCAATTCAGGAATCCGCTGTTGCGTATTATGCTCATGAAAACTAATTTTAGGCGTTGTAATTTCAAAGTGATTTAACAATTTTTGCGTATTGCGGGTATCTTCCGCAGCAATTAAGTCCACATCTTTTAATGTTTGGACAGCCCGCGCGCTCAAGTCTTGCAGATTACCGATCGGCGTTGGCACCAAATATAAAACCCCAGTGGCCTGTGGTTGAAAACTAGCCGTTTCTTGAATCATTTAGAACCTCGCTCACCATAAATGACATCTAGGCAAAAAGCACATTCTTCATGTCCATCACGATGTGCACCATACATCACGGTACAAACGTGAAAGCCGTCTTCATATAATTTTTCCAAAGTTTTGCGCGCATGTGGCAGTTCGAGCTCTTTTTTATTATCCATTTCGCTCAAACGACTGCGCAAATGCTCATTTTCAATTTTTAATTCCGCGTTTTCTTCCAAAACTTGCGAAATATTATCTTTCATTTCCGCCAAAACTTGCGTCAAATCTTGGGCCACATGTTGCAATTCCGCAAATTTCGCATAATAATCCGTTTGTTGTTCCATGATCAGCCTCCCTTAACTAGCAGTTGTTAATTGCAGTGCCCATTGTTCCAAGCAATTTTCAAAACTGACATTGGCTCGCCATAATTTTTGTGCGTGTAAGAATAACGTCATCATCCGCTCTAAAACATTGCGTTGGCTGCTATCGTCCGCCACAGCCATCAATTGTTGTGACAACACATTGGCTAATAAATTAAAGAAGAGTTGTTGCTGGACTTGATTATCAAGATTCGGCAAAACTTTTGCACTTACATTAATAAAAGCCTGTCCCGGGCGAACTTGCAAAATTTTGAACCAATCAGTCGCTGTCTTTTTGATTGTATCAAATTGTGCAGGTGATAAATCCGCTACCCAATTTTCCAAGTGTGCATCCGTAATGAGTTGAATATCACTTTGAGCAAATTCTCGCTGCTGCAATTGCAAGTTAAAATTTTGATCCGCTTGATCTTGCAAACTAAGTAACTGCACACGTGACAAAATTGTCGGCAAAATAGCGGCCGCATTGTTGGCTAATAAGATTGTCGTCACTTGACCACTGGGATCTTCCAAAAATTTAAGTAAACTATTGGCTGCGGCAGTCGTCAACTTTTGTGCTGCTTCAATCACCAAAACCCGCCGACTGCCTTCTAGTGGTGTCTGCTCCATAGCATGCTTGACCGCGCGCATTTCATCTACACCAAAACTTTTTTTGGCTGTCGCTAGCCACGTTATATCCGGAAAATCTTGTTGGCTAATCCGCTGGCAATAATTACATGCAAGACAAGGATAACCATCGTGAACCTGTGGACAAAATAATGCCTGCAAAAACCACTCACCAAACGCATTTAGTTGTTCAGGATTGGCTCCGACAATCAAATACGCGTGCGAAATACGCTGTTCGCCAATTTGATTAGCCACTTGTTTAGTTGCCTGCGGTTGCTCCGTTGTAATTGTTTTCTCCATTAGAAGTGAACCAGCTGTTCCATTGGCAAGATAAAGACAGTTGCCCCGCCTACCGTGACTTGGATGGGTTGTTCGGGAATCTCCCCTAGCATATTGGTGGCGATTGCAGTAGAAACATATTCTTGCCGCATCTGCGAATTAGCCTTGATGATGTCTAAAACGTTGTCTAACTGCTCATCTTGAATTCCCATCAAAAAAGTTGAGTTCCCGTTCCGTAAAAAATTACCCGTTGTGGATAACCGTGTGGAACGAATTTGCGCTTGATTCAAGGCCTTGCTCAATTTGGAATGATCCTTATCTTGTACAATAACAATCAATAACTTCATGATTTCATCCTTCTTCTTTTAAACAATGCTTAATTTGCGTTAAACCTTCAGCAGCGACTTGTGCAGGGGATTGCTGAGCATCAATCCGTTTCATGCGCTGGGGATTTTCCAGTAATAATTGTTGATATTGCTGTTGCACCCGTTGATGAAACGCTAATTTTTCTTGTTCTAAGCGATCCTCAGGCTCCACTCGGTGTTGCTTAATGCGCGCCAAACCTACTTCCACCGGTATATCAAAATAGAGTGTTAGTTGCGGCAAGAAGCCCCTAGTCGCAAATTGATTAATTTGCGCAATCGCTTGCGTGCCTAACTGTCGACCCGCACCTTGATAAGCAATCGAACTATCCACATAGCGGTCACTAATCACAATCTGACCTTCTTTGAGCGCTGGTAAAATCACATCTACTAAATGCTGGCGCCGTTGAGCCGCATACAACAAAGCTTCGGTTCGTGCATCCATTTGCGTGTTATCCACATCCAAAATGACTTGGCGGATTTGTTCCGAAATAACACTGCCCCCCGGTTCTCGGGTTAAAAGGATCGGTTTTGTTGTAAGTTCGGTTAAATTGGCAACGATTGTTTGGGCAGCTGTTGACTTGCCGGAACCATCGGGACCCTCCAACGAAATAAATAATCCTGCCACTAATTTGCCCACTTTCTCCATTTTTTCTTAATTGTATAAATAAAATTAAATTGGTTGCCGCCCTTCGACGGCACGTTGCAAAGTCATCTGATCAGCGTACTCAATATCCGCACCGACGGCCAAACCATGCGCCAAGCGCGTCACTTTAATTCCTGATGGCTTAATCAATTTGGCCAAATACATTGCCGTGGCTTCTCCTTCAGGGGTCGCATTCGTGGCTACAATAACTTCTTTTAAATCAGTATTTTGCTTCAACCGCTCTAATAAATGCTTGATCTGTAATTCGTCAGGACCGACGCCGTTCACTGGTGATAAGACGCCCCCTAGCACCTGATATAAGCCATTATAGCTTTGCATTTTTTCCATCGCCATAACGTCTTTAGGTTGCTCCACCACCAAAATTTGCTGTTGATTTCGACTGGCACTTTGACAAATATCACACGGTTCAACATCAGTGATATTGCCACAAATATGACAATAATGCAGTTCCTGTTTAATAGCTTGCAAACTAGCGGCAAATTCCTGCACATCTTCATTATCCATATCAATGGTAAAAAATGCTAGGCGCGTGGCGGTTTTTTCGCCAATGCCCGGCAATTTCATATACGAATCAATCAATCTATTGACCGACTTGGGATATTGCATCTGTGGTCTCCTTTATTCTTAATCTTTTTTGACCTCGACTAAATCTTTGCCAAACAAATCTTGAGCTTGTTGAACTAATTTTTCGCCCTCATCAACTTGAGGCGTTTTTGTGGCAGCGTGAACTTGATGGCCTTGCAAAAATTGTTGGCGAATTTTCGGCCAATCTTGTGCTGAAACCAACACCACTTCTGCGTCATTTTTCAAAAGTTGATCCAAGTTATTTTTTAACATGGATAACATTTCTTGATTACTCATCACCCGTTCAAACCACATTGCATAGTCAAACGCCACAATCACGCCTTGACTACTAGCGGCTACAGGCTTGGAAACCTTCATAACTGCCCGTTGCGTGACACTCAGCATACTCATCAAATCCGGCCAAACTTCTTTGACCGTATTCAAAGCCTCACGTGTCGCCGCTTGTAAAATTTGATTAACTTTAACTTGATCGACATGGACTTTGGGTTTAGCAGTGGTGTGACTCGTATTTTTTGGCTCACTAGGAGCTGGCGTTGCACCCGCTGCCGGCATGGTTGGTGCTGACGTTGTCTGATTTTGTTGAACTTGCGTCTGCAACTGCGCAACTTGTTGTTGTAATTGCTGAATTTGTTGTTGCAACTGTGCTAATTGTTGGTCATCAACGGCTGCATTGGAACCAGCTGACTGAGGAGCCAAAAGATCGACTAATCTAACCGTCAAAACTTCCAAAGCAATTAAGGGGCGATCGGTATTTTTTAATTCTTGTTGTGTCGTCGAAGCTTGATTAATCAACTCGTATAATTGTTTAAAATTCCACTGTGTTCGTAATTCCAACACATCTGGCGCAATTAATTCTTGATCCAACTGTGACAATAATTTGGGATCACTTTTTGCCAATAATAAATCGCGCCCGGTTTCCATCAACGCATCCGTGAAGCGATTTGCCGAACGCCCGCTAGCCATAATCTCATGCAAAGACTGCAAAGCTACCACTGCATCTTGGTGACCAACAGCTGTAAGATACTGCGCCAATTGCTGTTGATTGAGTGCGCCCGTCACTTGCAATGCACCGTCTAACGTTAGTTGACCTTGACCTAACGATAACGCTTGATCCAAAATACTCAACGCATCGCGCATGCCGCCTTCAGCAGCTTGGGCAATCGTGTCTAAGGCTTGATCATCATAAGTTAACTGTTTCTCTTGCAAAATAAATTGCATTCGCGTTAACAAATCTGCCGCTTCAATCCGACGAAAATCAAAGCGTTGCGTCCGCGAAATAATCGTCGCTGGGACTTTTTGCGGTTCGGTCGTTGCCAAAATAAAAACCACTTTGGCTGGCGGTTCTTCCAATGTTTTAAGCAAAGCATTGAACGCCCCTGTTGAGAGCATATGCACTTCATCAATAATATAAACTTTATATTCCGCTTGCGTGGGCGCATATTTCACTTTATCGCGAATATCACGAATTTGTTCGACACCATTATTGGAGGCAGCGTCAATTTCCAGCACATCATTCAAACTACCATCGGTGATATCTTGACAAATACTGCATTGATTGCAGGGCTCACCATCGGTTTGGTGAGGACAATTAATTGCCTTGGCTAAAATCTTGGCACACGAAGTTTTACCAGTGCCGCGTGGACCTGTAAATAAATAAGCGTGACTGACTTGCTGTTCCATCACGGCATTCTTCAATGTCGTTGTGATCACTTCTTGCCCAACCACATCGCCAAAATTTTGCGGACGCCATTCACGGTACAATGCCTGATAAGCCATTTAACTCCTCCTTCATGGTTTGTTTGATTTCATTATACTAAAAAACTCCTAGCTAAAAAGCTAGGAGCGTTAAATTTATATCAAAAGGCACATGATTGAACCTACTTAGTGCTGCTTTCTCTCGAACCTGACACGATTCATAAGCCAACCATTGCCTCAGGCCTTACGGCAATGAACATTATAATTGATTTGATTTTTTTTTGCAATAAAAAGTTCGAATTATCCAAGAATTGTTCAACCAACCACAAATAATTCTCTCCACTCTTCTAAAATCCGAATTTTTAAATTTCAGCAGGTCTTTTCATTCGTTTTTTCAAGGAATAAAGCTTATGTTGAAAGCGTAATCTAAATTGATTAGATAATAAAGGAGTGAGTACTTATGTTGAGAATCAAAAAAAGGAATCTTTTGATTACAGCACTATTAGTTTTTTTCCTATCACTGATTCATATGTCGATGAATAATATTCAAGCGGCGGCGTTAGATCCAAATGAATATATCGACAGTCTTCAGTACGGTGATAGTGAACTCTATGATGGTGGCACTACCCAATTAGATGTCACTTTCAGTGAAAAGACGGCTAATTCTATCCAAAGTGGTGATACGATTACGTTGAATTTACCGCCAGAATTAACGGGAGTCAACGCGACGATTACTTTGAGCGAATATGCAACCGCTACCATCACTAGCGGGCAAATCGTCATCGCTTTCAATAGTAACGTGGCTAGTCATACCAATGTTCGTGGCGATTTTCATTTGAATCTTCGCGCCAACATGGATAATAATCCTAACGATAGCCAAGTCGTCGATGGTAATTTAGGATTGAATAACCTGCCACCCAACAATATCACAATCAACAAAATTCCTGCCCCAGATGTGTATCCTTTTGGATACAAAGGCGGGTCGCCGATTTAACCGATCCCACCCTCTTAAGTTGGTATCTCGTGGCTAATGGTAACAGTGAAGAAGCTAACGGACCGATCACAATTGTTGATAACTTACAACCCGGACATGATATTTTGTGGGACACCTTCACAATTGACGGCTTACCAATCAGTCAATTTGAAAATAATGGTACCGCAACTTTCACCCAGATAGGTGCTAATGCATTTAATCTTGTCTTACAACCAGCACTTGTTGACCACGTTTACGCGACGATTAATTATCAAACACGAATTAACGAAACAGAGATGCAATTCAATGATTTGCGCAATGACTTTACCATGGCATATGGTGATCCTAGTGATCCGCAAACAATTAATGATACAGGAACGGTTACAAATATTGCTAATTCTGGTGGTGAAAGTGAAGCGGATGTCACTCAGGCCAAAACCGAAGCGATTGACGATATGACTTCAACCGCTAATTCGACAATTGATAATATTAATGCTGACAATAGTTTGACAGCTGCACAAAAACAAGACTTAACTGAGTAAATTAATCAGATTGTTGCTGCCCAAACGCAGGCGATTAATAATACCAACACGGTCAATGATGCCATTGCGGCCAAAGATAGTGCGATTGACCAAATCAACGCTTTATACGCTGATGCTACGTTAAATAACAGTAAAACAGCAGCGATTAACGTCATTCAAGATGTGGCTGATGTGGCTAAAGAGCGTGTGGATCAAAACCCATGCTATTCCACCGAGCAAATGACCGATCTTAAAAACCGAATTGATCAAGCCGTGAGTGCTACAACCACCGCTATCAATCAAAGTACGACATCGGCTGATATTGAACAACAAAAAAATACGGGTGAAATCAATATCAACGCTTTAGCTGACGATGTGGCTTTGGAAGAAACACAGAGTGAAGCCGAAACAGATTTAGCCATTGTGAAAAATGAAGCCGAAGATGCGATTAACAATTGCGATCAGCTCATCAGTTCACAACGAACAGAATTGCTTGCACAAGTTGACAGTCAATATAATTCCGCTTTGCAAAGTATTCAAAATGCCCAAACTGTCTGTGAAGCTAATGACGCTTATCAAGCCGGCCAAGACGCCATCAATAAAATCTTAACAGATAACGATGTTTATGATCCTATTTCGACGCCGACCCAACCTTCCAACCCTACTTTGCCAGACAATAGTGTGCAACTATCAGTTTTCAAAGTTAATTCCATTGATCAATTGAATTCTTTAGCTTTACGGAGCAAAGACCAGATTGATGAGAATTCTAGCTATACTGACAAGCAAAAAGATCACTTAAAAGGGCAAGTTGATCAAGCGTTAACCAAAGCGATTGATAGTGTCAATCAAAGTACCACCCTCGATGAAGCCAATCCAAATCATAGCCTTGGTCACCGAGACATCAGCAGTTATGCTGCTTATATCGACCATAATTCATTGAGAGCCTTGAATTTGCAAGAATTAGATGATGCCCAGACTCAAGCTAAAGCACAAATTCAAGCTTGTGACCTAGATGCTGGTCTCAAACAAACGTTATTAGCTCAAATTGACCAATTACACCAAGATGCCGTTGATCAAGTTAACACCGCCCAATCATTGGAAACAATGAATGCCGCAACCCAGACTGGTTTGGATAAGATTCAAACCGTCTTGACGGCTAATAATGTTTGTCAACCAACTGATGACACCACCGATCTCGATAATGATGTCACCCCAGTTGATCCTAGCAAACCCGCCAATTCTCAACTCGGAACTTTGCCTACGAATAATACCGTGACAACTCCCGGTTCTGCGGCTGGAATTAGTGCTAAGAGTGCCAACAATAGTCAAAACAATACGAACGATCCAAAGAGCCAAGGCTTCTTACCACAATTAAATGATGGTCAAGCTGATGCTAGCTTAATTGTTTTAGGCTTAATCGCCGTTTTGGCAGTCCTTGGAACCATGGTTTACAAGAAACAAACACACTAATCAAAACTCCCCCTCGTCATTAGTGTGTTCGATCTAAATAACCCGCAAGACCAAAAATCTTGCGGGTTATTTTTTGAATTCAGAATTAAACTTAAAGCGAATTATTCAACGTCCACGTGACCGTCCCTGAGAACTGCCCCAGTGGCTGACCTGAATAATCGTGATGCAACTGAAAATGACCATTCCCGACAGCATCTGTCAAATCCGAAATCCCCTTGGTAGTAAAACCAGCCGCATTCAACGGCGCGGGACTGGAACTAATCGGCGCAAAAGCACCAGCACCACCTGAACGATAATAAATCAAAGCCTTGGTGATATCAGGTTGCAAGAAATGCAAGCCACTATCGTGCAACGCTCCGGTATATTGCACATCAACATGATAGGGCATATTGCTGTCAGTCGCGGCGACATAATGACTAACCTTGAGCTGACCCGTGGTCTGATTGCTAAAAGGTCCTGCCGCCACATTGGCTTGCTTGCCAAAATCAATCAACGTTGGCACACTCACAAAATAATCAAAAGTCTGTCGATAAACATTGGTTGATGACGATATCGCCAGTGGTGAGGACACCGCCGGTGGGCGAATGTCGCCACTTAAGCTGGCCTGCACCTTGACCGTGTTCGCTAACGAATCCTTAACACTTTCATACTTAGCCCCGGCTTGACCGGCCACCGCATCAGCATTCGTCTTCGCCTTGTACGTCAAATCAATAACATCGCCCGCTTGAAAACCACCATTGCGCGTGACGGTAATCGCCCCCGTGCTAGGATTCAGCGTGGCCGAGGCGTCCACCGGGCTCCCATCACGATGCTTGACTGTCACCGTTGAGGTTTGCGCTGGAAAACGTAAATTCGCGTTCGGACTATTCTGAAAAGTCAACGAATTCACACTAAACGAGGTGTCAGGATCCACCGTGTATTTGGCTTCGTAACCAAGCTGATCACCGGGCACATACATTGCTGATGTAGCATAACTGCCCACCTGATTGCGCGTCAAATTCTTCACTTTGGTTGTTAATTTCGGTTCATAGGTCGTTTTAGCAATCGGAATTTGGAGAGCGGGAGAAGAGGCTGTAAATGACTTACCCTTGTTGGAATCGTAACCATTATAAGTTGTGGAAATAAGCAAATTGCCATTTAATGCATCATTTGCCACGGTCACGGGATATTTGAGAGTAAAATCGTTATAATCAAATGCAAAAGATTCATCCGATGGAGGCGAAATTTTCAATTGTCGACTATTCGCATCATAAGATAAACTAGGGTGGTTAGTTTGACCATCACACAGAGTCCAACCGTACTTGACAATAGAATGGCCATCGGGAGAATTGGGGTCATTAATACTGTAAGCAAATTTGGCCTGCACCTGTTGCAAATCACTAGTCGTCAGCTTTAACCCCTTCGGTAAAGTGATCGTAAAGTCATGCCCCCATAATTTGTTACCACCAGTCCCCGCATCCCAAGCATTCATTGTAACGTTCAACTTATCCCCCGGATAATTTGACCCACTCCCACGCGTATTTGTGTAGCTTTGTTTAAATTGTAGATTAGGATATCCCAGCGCTACAAGCTTTAAATTCACATCATAATGAACCGTTTGATTCGGTGCTACCGTTTGCCATGGCCATAATAATTGATAATTCCAACTGCCATCCCAACCACCTAGCGGTTTATTAAACCAAGAAATTGTATCACCAAGTTGATAATTCTGAGCTTCTAAACCCACCGCATCAATAAAAGAATGATGACTGGAATCCATATAATAATTCTTACCCTTCACTAACATATAACGTGTAGGACCATCATGCACATCAAAATTAACGAATAAACATCTACTGCTTTGTCGTTCAATTCTAAATCCTTGCTGACTACCTAAAGATATAGCCCGAGGCCAATCATCAAAATCAAGACTCCACGTCCGATAATTCAAGATCCCAAACGAACGCCGTGCGTCAGAGACATTCTTGACAAAAAGTTGCGTATCAAAACTACCGTCCGAATTAGGCGTTACTAACTCTTCACACAATAACGAATTTAAAGGCGTGTTTGCTAACAGACCTGCCACACTCGGCGCATAGGCCATTTGTTTAATGCCCAACACTTTTCCTGTGGTTTTATCTTTAATCCTATAAAACTTCTTTTGCGTATTCGTATTGCCACCCGTTAAACTCGCAAAAATTCCGTGATTTTTGAACGAAGTCGTATTGGGATTGTCTATCAATGAATAACCATTATCGTATAAATCACAACCAGCCCCCACACCGAGACTATTAGTGATTCCAGTCCAATCAGTTGAATTGGGTTTTTGATAATAAAGTTCACTGTTAGTTCCTATAGCATATTGTGCAAGGTTAGCTGTACTAGTAACGCCATTAGTATCAGTTGTAATCCCTAAATTTTTACTGCCGGCAAAAGCATACAGACCATTATTCCTATCAACGATCCCACCTAATCCTGAATAACCAACTTCCTCATATGTATCTTGATCAGCATTAAAGCCATCATCAATCATCGTCGGCGTAATGTCCGGGGGTGCAATCTTCGTCTCAACTTTAGCTCGAACCGGCTGGCTGATCATCACCAAACCAAGCCAAGTTAGTAGGAGTACCCCCCCCCCCCTAGAATTTTCTTATAGTTACTATTAGTTTTATCTAAACGAAATAAATGAGAAAATATTTTAACATACTTCTCCTCTGTGAGCTGACATTTGTGCTTGTGAAATTAATTTCAGTTTAGTCGATTTAATCGGTGCTTGCAAATGCCTACACAAGTCAAAATGTAAATCATGCGAATTATTTTTCGCCAAAATGGCAATTAATGTATTTGATTCCGTAAAAATATTTTGTTCGATCGAAGTTTGATTAATATTAAGAAGATTTTAATTCAACAATTGCCAATAAAAATTTTTGAAAAATATTTTTTTGGCGCACAAAAAAACAACCCAATTCCCATTCATCAGGTTGTTACTGTTGGTGCTTTTGCCGAATCTCATGAAAAAAATCCGTTAAGAGCTGGGCACATTCAGACTCTAAGATTCCACCTTGATAATCAGGACGGTGATTATACGGCAGTTCGAAGAGATTCGTTAAGGAACCGACCGAACCGGCTTTGGGATCCCAAGCGCCAAAGACGACGTTATTGATGCGGCTATTAATAATCGCCCCAGCACACATGGCACACGGCTCCAAAGTCACAAATAAGGAGCAATATTCCAAGCGCCAACTGTTTAACCGTTGGCTGGCTTGCTCAATGGCGATTAACTCCGCATGAGCCAAGCTGGCTTGTTTAGTTTCGCGTTGATTGAAGCCTTGCGCAATGACTTGGTTGGTCTGCTCATCAACGATGACTGCACCGATCGGGACTTCAGCTAAGGAACGGGCCTGTTGCGCCGCCACCATGGCTTGTCGCATATGATCGGTTAATTGTGCGGGCGTATATAATTCGCTAATTGTTTGTCTTAACACTGTTAATAATATAATATCCTTTATCTCGTTGTTTGATTTCTGCGTTCCCGAAGCTAGCTTGCATCAGTTGTTGATAGCTTTTCGCGCCTTGCTTTTTTTGTGCCACTAACCAGAATTGCCCCTTAGGACTCAGATGTGCAGACGCTTGTTGAATCATTGCGCTCACCACTTTTTTCCCTGCGCGAAACGGCGGATTCGTATAAATCGCCGCGTAATTGGTGGCCGCAATCTGTTCATAAACATCAGATGTGAAAATATGCACATTCATTAACTGATTGTTGGTCGCATTCTGGCGAGCTAACGCCAACGCCCGTTCATTGAGATCCGTCATATCGACTTGCCGCCCCGTTTCTTTCGCCAACGTTAAGCCAATCGGTCCATAGCCACACCCCAGATCTAATAATGGTCCCGCAACTAGTCCCGCAACATCAATCGCCGCCAACAACGCTCGCGTGCCATAATCAATGGTCTGCTTGGAGAAGACCCCACTATCGGTCACAAAGTTGAGTGACTGCTGGCGCAGTGTAAAGGGAAATTCTTGATAATGATGCGCCGCTGTGGGATTGCTCGTGAAATATTGCTCCGTCATCCAAAACACCTCGTTGTTTGGTTTACTTATTATCAATGCAGATTATCTTCGATATCCAGCACTTTATCAATCCATGAACTGTCATAAAAGTCCGTTTCGTGCGTAATTAACACTACGGTGCCGGGATAATCAACTAACGCTTGCCGCAATGCCAACTTGGTATCGTCATCCAAATGATTGGTCGGCTCATCTAAGAATAACACATTCGCCGGTTGGAGCATTAATTGCGCTAATTTGACCTTCACTTGTTCGCCCCCGGATAACGTTTTGATCGGTGACGTGACTTGTTGTTGTGTCAGTCCTGTTTGAGCTAAGGTCCGGCGCAAATCTTTGGGTGCTTGCGCGCTGAATTGTTGTTGCAAAATCGTCAATGGTTCCGCCATAGGTGACGACCAATTCAGATTCTGTTCATAATACGCCATTTGAATCGTGGGCACGCAGCTGACTTCCCCCGCAATCGGTGGAAGCAAGCCTTGAATCGTCTTCAATAAAGTGGTCTTGCCAATGCCGTTAAAACCTTTAATCACCACTTTTTCACCCATTGCCAGCGAAAAGTTCATTTTTTGAGACAAGAGGGGAGCTTGATAACCGATCAACAAATCATTAGCTTCCAGAATGATATGATTCTTGTTGTCAACATATGGAAAGTTAAAATGAGCTAAGTGCTTTTGCGCTGGCGGTGTTAACTGATCCATGCGCGCCAACTGTTTCTCCCGACTCCGCGCACTTTTGGAACGTGAACCTGCCTTATTCTTTTGAATATAAGCCTGCGTCTTGGCAATCTTTTTTTGTTGACTCGCGTAAGCCTTCAAATACGTGCGTTGATCGGCCTGCTTTTGACGCAAAGCTTGCTGCAAATTGCCCGTATACAGCGTTAACTTACCTAATTCAATATCACAAACCACATTTACAACTTGATTCAAAAATTGATAATCATGCGAAACGACCACAAAGGCGCCCTCAAAATGCTGCAAATAATCCGCCAACCACGCAATATGTCGCTGATCCAAATAATTCGTCGGCTCATCCAGCAGCAAAATATCCGGCTGCTCTAACAACAACTTCGCTAAAATCAACTTGGAACGCTGGCCCCCGCTTAATTGCGCCACATCATGCTCATAACCCAGCACATCCAAACCTAAGCCCTGCGCCACTTCGGCAACTTTCGCATCAATTTCATAATAGCCTCGCGTCTCTAGACTGCCCTGCAACTCACCTGCTTTCTCCAACAAGTCTTCCGACGTGTCCTGCGCCAATGTTGTATAAATCTCTTCCAGTTGCTGAGCTTGATCGAGCAATTCTTGAAAGGCTGTTTGCAAAAATTCTTTGATGGTTTGCCCCGGTTTCAAATTGGCGTATTGATCCAAATAACCAACTTTGACTTTTTTCTTCCACAACACTTTGCCGCTATCTGGCACCAATTGCCCAGTCAAAATATTAATCAGCGTACTTTTGCCCACACCGTTTTGACCGATAATGCCTAAATGGTCGTGATCGTTCACTTGAAAATTGGCATCATCATACAACGTTTTATCCAAAAATTGCTGACTTAAATGTTCCACGCGCACAATACTCAAAATGTTCTCCTAATTTGTCCAAATAAAAAAGCCATCGAACTAAGTCGATAGCCTTTCATTTTCAAAACTGTAATTATTTCAAAGTTACAGTAGCGCCAACTTCTTCAAGTTTAGCTTTCATTTCGTCAGCATCAGCTTGAGCTACGCCTTCTTTAACAACGGAAGGAGCCTTGTCAACTAAGTCCTTGGAATCCTTCAAGCCTAAGCCTGTGATTTCACGAACAGCCTTGATAACTTTAACTTTTTCTTGACCAGCTTCAGTCAATTCAACGTCAAATTCATCTTTAGCAGCAGCGGCATCGCCACCAGCAGCACCAGCTACGGCAACAGGAGCAGCAGCAGATACATCAAATTCTTCTTCAATTGCCTTTACTAAGTCGTTTAAATCGGAAATACTTGCTTCTTTCAAAGAAGCGATAATTGAGTCTTTATCGAAAGCCATTTTTATTCCTCCAATGGATTATAAATTAATTAAGCAGCGTCGCCGTCTTCAGATTTTTTATCAGCAACAGCTTTAACAGCATAAGCAACTTTGCGGACAGGATCTTGCAACATTGAAGCAAGAGTTGCCAACAATTCATCATGACTTGGCATATGAGCGTATTCATCAATCTTGGCTAAGCTTTGAACTTCACCTTCGATAATACCACCCTTGATTTCCAAGACATCAGCAGTTTCAGCAAATTTAGAGATAGTCTTCGCTGCAACGATTGGATCTTCATAAGAAAATGCTACCGCTGTAGGACCAGTAAAGGCTTCATCTAAACCTTCAAAGCCAACTTTATCAGCAGCACGCCGTAAAACAGAGTTCTTGATAACGCGCATTTCAACATCTTCAGCCGTTAATTGACTCCGCAATTCAGTCACTTGCGCAACATCTAAGCCCAAATAATCAACAACAATAACTGATTCAGAACGCTTGATTTTGTCAGCAACTTCATCAACTAAATCTTGTTTAGCTTTTAAAACAGCATCTTTCACGTGGTTTCACCTCCATAATTATTTCTACCTAAAATTAAAGGGCACCGCGACCAAGTCACGATGCCCTAACGAATAGCATCAGCCTCGGCAGGATATTAAGACATAGTCACCTGAGTCTTAGGTAGTTTCTTTTTAAAAATCTAACATCATTTAACTAATTAGTCAACTGCTACCTTGATCCCGGGACCAAAGGTTGAAGTCAAATAAACTGAGTTCACATATTGACCCTTAACTGTTGCCGGACGAGCTTTCACAACAACATCATTTAAAGCGTTGAAGTTTTCAACTAATTGATCAACATCAAAGGAAACCTTGCCTAATGGTGCGTGAATCAAACCTTGCGCATCAGCACGGTAAGTTACTTGACCAGATTTGATATCATTAACAGCTTTCGTGACATCCATCGTGACGGTACCCGTCTTCGGGTTAGGCATTAAACCTTTCGGTCCTAAGATCCGACCTAAACGACCAACTTTAGCCATCATTTTGGGTGTTGCCACAACAACATCAAAATCTAACCAGCCGTCAGTAATCTTATCAACTAAATCGTCATCACCAACAAAATCAGCACCAGCTGCTTGCGCATCTTTAGCTTGTTGGCCGTCAGCAAAAACTACCACACGTTGAGTTTTACCAGTACCATTAGGTAAAACCATTGCGCCACGAATTTGTTGATCAGCTTGTTTGGTATCTAAGTTCAAATTAAAAGCAACTTCGATGGTTGCATCAAAATTTGCGTAATTAACCTTTTTCAATAATTCCATTGCTGCTTTAGGATCATAAGCTTGGTTTTTATCAACTTGCTTAGCAGCTTCTAAATACTTCTTTCCATGTTTAGCCACGTTTTGTTCCTCCTTGTGATTGTGGTCAAGTGGGGTTTTACCCCTCCCACTTTGACAAGCTTTTAGCTTTCATTACTTTTTGATCAAATAAAACTTAGCCTTCAACCGTGAAGCCCATGCTCCGTGCTGTACCTTCGATCATCCGCATTGCTGCTTCAACATCGTTAGCATTTAAGTCCTTGAGCTTTGTTTCCGCAATTTCACGCACTTGATCTTTCGTAACTTTCGCCACTTTTTCATCGCGAGGATTACCGGAACCTTTTTTCACACCGGCTGCTTGCATTAACAAGACAGCTGCTGGTGGTGTTTTGGTCACAAAATCAAATGAACGGTCTTCATAAACGGTAATAACAACCGGAATAACCATTCCCTTTTGATCAGCGGTCCGAGCATTAAAATCTTTTGTGAATTCAACAATATTGATACCTGCTTGACCTAAAGCAGGACCAACTGGAGGAGCTGGTGTTGCTGCTCCACCTGGAATTTGCAATTTAACAACATTTGCAACTTTTTTAGCCACGGTACATACCTCCTTAAGTCCGTGATGTGGTAAAAAATGGGAATTAAAATTTTCCCTCCCACAGAAATGTCTAAGACATTCTTATTGATGATATCATAATTAACTTATCAACACAAATGACTTAGATGCGTTTAGCGTCACTGTAATCAAGTTCAGTTTCTGTCAAGCGCCCAAACATATCTACTTCGACTTTTAATTTGCCATGTTCAGCATCAATTTCGGTGACCGGACCTTCCAAACCAGCAAACGCACCCGTGACAATTTTGACATTATCGCCAATTTCAAATTCAATATCATAATTAGGCTTATCTTCTTGAATTGAACTCAAAATACTAGCAACTTCTTCAGGTAAAAGCGGTGCGGGCTTACTTCCAGCCCCATGACTGCCGACAAAGCCCGTCACACCCGGAGTATTTCTGACGACAAACCAAGATTCATCAGACATCACCATTTCGACTAGCACATAGCCGGGGAAAGTTTTCTTCATTTCAGTCTTAACTTTGCCGTTTTTGCGTTCCGTTTCTTCTTCTTCAGGAACTACTGCTTGAAAAATATAATCTTCCATCCCCATCGATTGCGCCCGTGATTGCAAGTTTTCCTTGACACGATTTTCGTAACCAGAATAAGTATGCAAGACATACCACATCTTATCGCTTTGTTCTGCCATTATTAATACCTTCTTTAATCAAATAAAAAAAACCTCGCGAATACGAAGTTTTTGCTGTTAATCTAAATTTATTCTAGCAAATTCTTTCCGAAACTACAAACGTTAAGACTAATGTGAGACTAACATTGTCACTAACAATTCAAACAGCCAATCACAAGCACCCAAGAAAACTGCAAAGAACAGAGAAGTTAAAATAACCGTCATCGTATCATGCCGATTTTCTTTAGCTGTCGGCCATTGAACCAATTTCATTTCTTGTTTAACACTTTTTAAAAATTTCATTATTTAACCCTCTATCTCGTTTCTTGATGTTGACTTGCAACTGATGTGCGATAGTTATGCGCACCGCAAATCTGACATTCTAACACAATTTTTACACGTTTCATTTTCTCATCCATCACTAGATCATAAATATAACGATTCTGTCATTAAATGTCAAGCAGGACACCATGGTAAAAAGCCATAAATTTGCTGCGACTGCGTTGGCTAGCTTGGCTAATTTGTTTGGCCGAATAAGGTGACGTCTGCACCAGATACGTCATTTTGGTCCCCAACAACATTTGTAAGCCCTGTAATTCAACTAATGATAAGTGTTCCAGCAGCTTGCGAAAATCCTGAAACAAAAACTCAATCTCATTTTTAGATGCATTGACATTATAATCTGCCTGCAAATCATTCTCCAAGTCAGGATTAGCTTGCTTCAAAGCCTCCATCGAAACGGCTTGAGTATTAGTTTGACGCTTCACAGCCAATTGCTGGCGTAGTAAATTCGTCCAATGATTCTGCAAACGTAATTTGTAAAAGCTACCAAATTTTGAACCTTGTTGTTCATTAAAGCGGCGACAAGTTTCAACACAAACGATCCGCGCTTCTTGACGCCAATCATCTTGATCAAACAAACGTAATTGATATCTGCGCCGAGTATTTTCAATTAATGGCAAATACTTATAAAACAATTTTTCCAAAGCTGCCGAATCATTTTGTTCACGCACCGCTTTAACCCATGTCAATTCTTGCTTGACCAAATCCTTAGTTTGCATAAAACTTCACACTCAAAAGGGATGAATGAATCACAAATATAGCAAACTCTTCCCTATTTGATAAGCGAACAAGCGTTTACAGACTAAGCTAAAAATTGTAGCCGTTGATGCTGACTTTGAAATTGAACTGTTAAACGTGGTTTGGACGTCAAAACTTGCGCTTGATAACACATTTGCAGCGAAGCAGCCTGCGACGTGGTTAACCAGATTGCTTGTGTTTTGGCTTTTTGCCAATGAATAACCGAGACTTGCTTCAAGGTCAAAGACTGCGCCGCTTTTTCTAAGAGTTCCCGCGCCTGCAAAAAACGAGCGGAATCACTGGGCGCATGCAATAAAACGAAAATAACCCGTCGACCGTAAATCTTGCCCGTAACCGTTACACACGCCCCCGCTTGCGTACTCGTTCCGGTTTTAAAACCATCAACGGAAACCACTGTCGAGCCAAATTTAGTACCGGGTAGCATCTTGTTCGTATTCGGTAAACTACGATTATCAATTTGTACTTGTTTTTGCTGCGTAATTTGCAGTAAGTTAGGGTTTAATGCTAACAATTTTTGCGTAATCTTAGCCAGATCCTGGGCACTAAGTTGATTTTCATTGACAGTCGCTTGTGGATTATCATTCAACATCGGATCCAAAGTTTTAGGCAAACCATTCGCATTCACAATTTGACAATCCGATAATTTTAATTGGCGTGCCTGCGCTAACATTTTGGTCACAAAACGATCTTGACTACCATACAAATATTGCCCCAAAACCATGACTGCATCGTTAGCACTAGCGACCATCGTGGCTTCTAACAATTGCTGCATGGTGTACGTTTGACCAATTTTTAAGCCCGCATTCGTCAGACCGGTTTTTTGATCTAAACCAACAATAACGTCTGAGGCCACGATCGGCGTTTGCAAATTCAGATGCCGTTTTTTAATCGCTTGTTCAATTGTCAAAACGGCTAACAGCTTCGACATTGACGCCACTGGCCGCGCAACTTGCGCTGATTTTTGCCATAAAATCTGACCGGTTTGCTGATCAATCAAAATACCTGCGGTAATGGCGGTCCCAAATTGTTGATTACTCAAAACACCAGTTGCTTGTTGTGATCTGGATTTCACAGGCGTGATTTGTTGGCTAATTTTGACCAAGCGCTGTGCTCGTTGTTTAATGGCCGGTAGGGCTTGTTGTTGCTGTAATTGATAATTGGTCTGTTGTAATTGCGACCATTGTTGCGAATTAAATTGCTGTTGACATTGTTTCAATAACACAATTTGCTGCAAATATTTTTGGGCCTGTCTGGCATCACTTTGCTTTAAAAGTTGGGTTGCTTTTGCAAAATTTCCTTCACCAATTTCATGTTTTGCCAGTGCTACTTGCCAATGAACGCTGCAACCACTTACCAAACAACAACAACAAATTAGGAGTTGGAGGACAAGTGATCGCGCAATTTTTCGAGTTGTTCTAATTGATCTTCCCTCCAAGGATTATTACGTTGGACTTGTCGATCAAAATGCTGCCGACTTTCTTGCTGCAACTGTCGACGCATCTCTTTGATCCGTTTATAAAAATCAGTCGACGAAATTCGACTGGCACCTCTGGAAAAAACAGTCCACTGCACAGCTTGATCAGATGTCACCACCGTGATTTGATTGGAAACCTTATTTAATTCATTCGTGAGATTTTGAATATAGGTGTCCGCTGTCACCGCTTCAGGGGTAAAAATGACGTCCAACTGCCATTTAGTAAACTGCTCTTTCAATCCGGGCACATACATAGCATCAAAGACGACAATAATCTGCCCACCAAAAAATTTTCGATAATCTGCCAAAATCGACAGCAATTGATCGCGGGCATCTGCCAAGTGATCTTGTTGCTTTAACTGCGTTAACTTTGGCCAGCTGCCAATGACATTATAGCCATCCACAATTAAAATTCTGTTTTTCATCGATTAGCACTTTCACGACTGCTGAAAGCTTGATATAACAGCACACCGGTGGCTACGCTCGCGTTTAAACTTTGAACATGACCTACCATGGGAATTGTCAGCATCTGATCGACTTGTTTTTTGACCAAAGTTGACAGACCGCTGCCTTCGTTGCCAATCACCAACGCAATCGGACCTTGAGCATTCCAGGTCCGATAATCACTGCCTTGCATATCGGTCCCAAAAATCCAAATTCCTTGCTCCTTCAAGTCCTGAATCGTTCGCACCAAATTCGTCACGCGCACAATCGGCATATGTTCAATGGCACCCGTGGACGTTTTCGCCACCACTGAAGTCACCCCAACCGACCGCCGTTTAGGAATAATCACGCCATTGACACCCACTGCGTCGGCAGTTCGCAAAATGGAACCAAAATTATGCGGATCGTTTAAATTATCTAAAATCACAAAAAAAGGTGTTTGCTGCTGATCTTTCAGTCGCTGCAACAAGTCCGGTAATTGTGTATAAGCAAATGGAGTGACCGTCAAAACGATGCCTTGATGATTGCCATTATTCGACAACTCGTCTAATTTTTGCTTCGGCGCATCTTGAATCACCAATTTTTTGGCGCGCGCTAGCTTAACCGCCTCTTTAATCCCACTATTATGCAAACCACGCTGCAAAAAAATTTTATTAACTTTTTGGGGTGCATCATCCGCTTCTAAAACCGCCAACGCCGCATGATGACCAAAAATAATTTCAGTTGAATCATCGGAAATCGAATTCATCACTATGACCTGCCTCTACTTGCTCAATACACCATTGAGCTAATTCTTCTAATCGTTGATCTTGTCCACTTGCCTTGAGATAGCCAAAAATTGCCTCAAAACCCGTCGAAATATTATACGTTTGGACGGACGTATTTTTGGCGTGTGTATAACTTTTGGCATTCCGCCCACGCTTAAAAATTGCCAGTTCATCGTCTGTTAAATAATCATATTGTTGCATCAAAGCAATCAGTGCCGCTTGGGATTTAGCCGACACAAAATGTGTTGCTCGTTTTTGTAAGCGATTCACTTTTGTCAAGCCCTGATTTAATAAATGTTCACGGACATAGGCTTCCCAGACAGCATCGCCGAGATAAGCCAAAGTCACGCCGTTTAGTTGTTGATAATCAATCATCCTTTATGCCACCGCGTTCCTTGAGGAGTGTCTTCTAAAATAATACCCTGTGCTTTTAATTGGTCACGAATTGCATCACTTTGGGCAAAGTCTTTTTGTTGGCGTGCCAATTGACGCTGCTCAATCAAGTCTTGCACTTGCGCAGCCAACTGCTGTTCACTTTGAAATTGAATTCCAAAAATACCTGCCAACTGAGCAAAAACTTGCTGTAATTGTTGTAAATTCTGTTGATTAACTTGCGCACGTTTCAAGTACGTATTAATCAAACGTTGGATCTCAAACAAATCACTCAACCCGTTTTGCACATTAAAGTCATCGTCCATATGCGTTTGAAACTGATGTTCCAACTGCGCCAATTGCCGTTGAACCGTTTCATCTAAAGGGGATTGAGCGTTTAATTGCTCGAGGCGAAAATTCAAGTTTTGCCATGTCGCCGTTAGATGCTGCAAATTATTTTGTGAAGCCTGCAGATTGGCTTTTGAATACTGAATCGGTCGCCGATACTGCGTACTTGCCATGAATAAACGGACAACTTGAGGATCTACCTGTTGCAACAATTCATGCACCGTGACAAAATTGCCTAACGATTTACTCATTTTTTCATTAGCTTCACCAACGGTTACAAAGCCATTATGCAACCAATATTTGGCAAATTGTTGCTCTGTATGCACTTCACTTTGCGCAATTTCATTTTCATGATGAGGAAAAATCAAATCTTCGCCACCCGCATGAATATCAATCGTCGCACCTAAATATTTGCCCGCCATCACCGAACATTCAATATGCCAACCCGGTCGACCATATCCAAAAGGTGAAGGCCAAGATAATTCATCTGCGGGGGATTGTTTCCACAACGCAAAATCCAAAGGATCTTCTTTTTTTGCCGTTTCTCGAGCTGTAATTCGTTGACTAGCTCCCTGTTCTAAATCATCAACCGACTGATTCGACAATTGACCATAGTGTGCAAATTTGCGCGTCCGATAATAAACGTCGCCAGCACTCTCATAAGCGTAACCCTTGGCCAACAAATCCTGAATAAAGCTAATAATTTCATTCATATTGTCAGTAGCTTTGGGATTAAGTGTTGCTGGTAAGACATTTAACGCCAGTCGATCTTCATGAAAAGCTTCAATATACTTGGTCGTCAATTCATGGGGCGTAATTTTTTGTTCCTTGGCTGCACGAATAATTTTGTCGTCAACATCAGTAAAATTAGACACATAATCGACTTGATAGCCTCGATATTCTAAATAACGGCGAATCGTATCAAACGCCACTAAAGAACGGGCATTGCCAATATGAATGTAATTATAAACAGTCGGACCACAGACATACATCAGCACTTTCTGGGGATTTTGTGGCACAAACTTTTCCTTTTGGTTCGTTAAAGTATTAAAAACGCGAATCATGAATTCACCTCTCATAAAAAAACAGCTTATGAATGTCTTTAAGCATATCATACGCTGTTTTATAAATTTAGTCTGTTAACTGGTTGAGTGTTTCTGTTAAATGCTGTTGCGTACGTTGATAACCCAATAATTCAATGGATTCACCAATCCCCGGACCATGCATGGAACGCGTCGTAGCAATCCGAATTGGCATATACAATTTGCGACCTTTAACACCTACTTCATCGCGAACTGCAAAAATCGCCTGCATAATTTGGGTTGCGGTAAAGCGTGGTAACTGTTCAATTTGCCGTCCAAAAGCTTGTAAAGTTACCAAAGCGTCATCATTATTTAACTCTGCAATCGCTTCTTCATCTAGTTTGGCAGGATCATGGAAGAAAATATCGGACAATTCGACAATTTGACTGGTATAACTCATCTGATCTTTAAATAACGCTACCAACGCCCGCAACCATTCGATCGTCTTAAAATCTAAATCGTTAGACTGAATTACGCCAGCTTGCAGCAAGCTCTGAATAGATAAATCGGTAATTTTGCTCAAATCAGCAGCTTTCACATACTGATTATTGACCCACTCTAATTTTTTCTGATCAAAAGCAGCTGGTGACTTGCTTAAGCGTTTGGGATCAAATTGTTTAATAAATTGCTTGCGCGTAAAGATTTCATCCTCACCAACTGGTGACCAACCTAACAAGGTAATGAAATTAAACATTGCTTCCGGCAAATAACCACGTTCTTTATATTGTTCAATAAACTGCAAAACACTTTCGTCTCGCTTGCTAAGCTTCTTACCAGTGGCCGTGTTAATAATCAAAGACATATGGCCAAACTTCGGGGGTTGCCAGCCTAAATAATCATAAATCATCAATTGCTTAGGCGTGTTAGCTACATGGTCATCGCCACGTAACACATGACTAATTTGCATCAAGTGATCGTCAATCACCACCGCAAAATTATATGTTGGCATTCCATCACGCTTTTGGATCACCCAATCGCCGCCAATTGTATTGGACTCGAACTGGACTTTGCCCTTCACCATATCGTCCCATTCATAAATCTTATCATCAGGAACCTTGATCCGAATGACTGGTTTAATCCCCTTGGCCTTGGCTTTGGCGATCGTGTCAGCTTTTTGAGCGTCAGTCATACCGGCAAATTCATATTCATAATGCGGCATAATTTTGGCTGCTTTTTGCAATTCGCGTGCCGTCGCTAACTCTTCTTCTGTCTTATAAGATTCATAAGCCACACCAGCATCTAATAATTGCTGAATATATTTTTGATAAATTTCCTGACGTTCTGACTGGCGATAAGGACCATAATCCCCACCAACATCAGGGCCCTCATCCCAATCCATACCTAACCATTTCAAATTCTCTAACTGACTTTGTTCACCGCCAGTCACGTTTCGTTTGGTATCCGTATCCTCAATCCGAATCACGAAGGTACCTTTATTATGTCGTGCAAATAAATAGTTAAATAACGCTGTTCGCGCATTGCCAATGTGTAAATGTCCGGTTGGACTAGGCGCATAACGAACTCGAATTTTATTATCAGTCAAAATAAACTCCTCTTTCTTGACAAGATTACCATCATTATATAGCTTAACTGCTTTAACTCAAAAAGCCAAATCTTCCCCTATTAAATTCGCGTTCCAAAGACCTGCTTAATTGTCTTGCCAATGGTCTTCACACCCACAATTTGAATTTCTGGAAAATCATGTACGTCAATATCATTATTAGCCGGTACATAAATTTTTTGGAAGCCTAATTTGGCCGCCTCTTTAATCCGCTGTTCGATTAAATTCACACGCCGAATTTCGCCGGTTAAGCCGATTTCCCCCACAAAACATTCATCGGGAGCCAAACCTTGATCTTTATAACTGGACACAATCGCCATGGCCATGGCTAAATCAATCGCTGGTTCATTCAGCCGCACACCACCAGTTGCTTTCAGATAAGCATCTTGATTTTGCAATAAAATATTGGCCCGCTTTTCCAACACCGCCATAATTACCGAAACCCGATTATGGTCCAAACCAGTCGTTGTTCGTTTCGCGTTACCATACAGAGTTGGACTAATCAAAGATTGAATTTCCACTAAAATTGGACGCGTGCCCTCCATTGAAACGACCACTGCCGAACCCGTTGCTTGCGCCAAACGCTCCTCTAAAAAGATTTCGGACGGATTCGTCACCTCTCTTAAACCATCGTTATTCATCTCAAACATGCCGATTTCATTCGTGGAACCAAAACGATTTTTGACAGAACGCAAAATTCGATAATTATGATGCAAATCGCCTTCAAAATACAAAACCGTATCAACCATATGTTCCAAAATTTTCGGTCCCGCAATGGCCCCGCCTTTCGTGACATGACCCACGACAAAAACACTGACGCCTTGTTGCTTAGCAATATTCATTAATTCAGCCGTCACTTCGCGAATTTGGGCCACGCTGCCGATTGCCGACGCCAATTCAGGCTCATTCATCGTTTGCACTGAATCAATGACCAAATAATTAGGTTTTTGCTCAGCAATCGCATCGCGAATGGCACTCATATCTGTTTCAGGATATAAATACAAATTATCTGCCGTGATTTGCAACCGATTGGCGCGCAATTTAATTTGGGAAGCACTTTCTTCACCAGAAACGTACAAAACTTTGCCACCCGTTTGTGCCAATTGCCCCGACACTTGCAATAACAAAGTCGACTTGCCAATCCCCGGATCGCCACCAATCAGGACCAACGAACCAGGTACCACACCACCGCCTAACACTCGATCCAACTCAGAAATGCCGGTTTGATGCCTTTGCTGCTCATCAAATTGCACTGCGTTTAACTTCATAGGTTGACTATGTGACACGGACGTCCGACTCGGCGTCGCCTTGGTGTTGACCGGACGTTCAATTTCTTCCACCATTTGATTCCAAGCACCACAATTAGGACAACGCCCCAACATTTGCGGCGATACATAACCACAAGTCTGACAAATATAACGCGTTTTTGCTTTTGCCACAATAACCTACTTTCCAGATGAACCAAAGCCGCCTTGACGTTGTTGCTGGCTGATTTGATCGTCAACAGTCGTCAAATATTTCGTAAAAATACCTTGGCAAATCCGTTCACCCTTTTTAATTAAATAATCACGTGGATAATAATTCAATAATTGTACAAAAATTTCGCCTTCGTTTTGCGGATTATTGTAGTAATCAGCATCAATCACGCCCACAGAATTGGGTAACACTAACCCGCGATTGAGCGGGCCACTGGAGCGATTAACTAGCAACAAAACCTCATCTTCCGGCAAACTAACCTTAATTCCCGTGGGTACTAAAACTGGTTTTAGAGCTTTTTGCACCCATTTTTGCCAAAGATCGCGCGCCTGTGACTTACTTTTGTGCAAAATAAATTGCGCTAATGGTTGTTTCCAAATTGAAGGTACCACAAAATCTTGGGCCGCTGCCAAATCATAACCAGCTGCAGCGATTGTTTGTCTTTTTGGCAAAGTGAGACCTTGATTTTGGTAACTTGTAACAATTTCAAATCTGCGTTCTGGCACCAAATCAGCTCCCTTAATTTATTTTTTTGTTCCTATTATCATACAACAAGTTCGCTATTTGCCGGTGATTAACTTTTTAGTTTCCACCAAATTGCGGTATGATAAAGTTAACATTGATTTGAAGAAAGTAAGTGGCTCAACGAATGTTTAAGCAAAATAATGATGAATTTTACCAACAGAACACGCAAGGACAAATCACGGCGACGCTACATTATACTTTAATTCCAGAGCGACAAGCGTTAAGCATTGATCAAGTCTTTGTACCACCAGCTTTTCGTAACCAAGGACATGCACGCCAAATTTTGCAAGTAGCGCTAGATTGGGCTGACTCGCAAAACTTGAAAATTATTCCAATTTGTCCGTACGCTCGCCAAGTTTTTCAAACAGAACCTCATTTAACTAACTTATTAGCTGACCAATCAACTAAGGAGAATCCTAATGACTCAATCTGAATTAAAACAAACAGCCGCCATCAAAGCCGCGGATGCCGTCCACAATGATATGACAATTGGCCTAGGTACCGGCTCCACTGTTTACTATCTCGTCGAGGAATTAGGCCGACGCGTTCAAGAAGACAAGTTACAAATTGATTGTGCTTCTACTTCTAAGCGTACTTTTGAGCAAGCGCAACAATTAGGTATTCGCATGCATCCCCTATCTGAAATGCAAACTTTGGATTTGACAATTGACGGAGCTGACGAAATTGACGCTCATTTTCAAGGAATCAAGGGGGGTGGCGCTGCTTTAACTTATGAAAAAATTGTGGCCCTCAATTCTAAGCACAATTTGTGGATCGTCGACCAAACAAAATTAGTTTCCCAATTAGGGGCTTTCCCATTGCCACTGGAAGTGAATCCGTTTGGTTGTCAGCAATTAATTGACCGTTTGACTCAAGAAGGCTTACATCCCAAATTACGCTATACTCAACAAAAAAAATTGGTAAAAACAGACATGAATAATTACATTGTTGATTTACATCTTGAGCAAATCAAGCATCCTCATCTCTTGGCTGATTGGTTAGATCATCAATCGGGAATTATTGAACACGGTCTGTTTTTAGATTTAGTCAATGAAGTTGTCGTTGGTCAAGCCAGTGGTCCTAAAGTTATCGCAGAGATTCGTTAAATAACTAGCATAAAAGGCTAACTTACGTTATTATTTAGGTTAGGCTTTTTTAATTTAACTGGAGGCTATTTATGACAAAAGCAATCGAACAACAAGATTTACAGCAATTTACGCAAGATTTACAACAAATTCCCGCCACAAATATTTTACAAAATAGTGTCGCTAACAACGGAATTTATCAAGCAAGTGAAAACTTAAAAGCCCGCGTGGCAATGGATCCTACTTTTTCCATTGATTTAAATACGGGCAAAGTTGCCGATCAAAAACAATCCGGTTTATGCTGGGTATTTGCGGCTTTAAATACTTTGCGCCATCCTATGCAAGCAAAATTCAAGATTAAAGATTTTGAGTTGTCCCAAGGTTATGTGTTCTTCTGGGACAAGTTAGAAAAATCTAACTATTTCTATGAAAATGTTATTGACACTGCCAGTCTACCAATTGGCGATCGCAAAGTCGATTTCTTAATGACGACGCCACAACAAGATGGTGGCCAATGGGATATGGTTTGTGCTTTATTCGAAAAATATGGCGTCGTGCCCAAAAGTGTCATGCCAGACACCGCCAGCCGCACGAATTCTTCAGAACTCAATAAGGTGTTAAATACTAAATTACGTAAAGATGCCGTTTCTTTGCGCCAATGGCTGGATGATGGCGTACCTGTGGACACTGTGGAAGAACGCAAAGACCAAATGTTATCAGAAGTTTATCGAATGCTAGTTTATGCCTTAGGTGAGCCACCCGTACAATTTGATTGGTCATATCGTGATGATGATAATCAATTTCATGCTGAAAGGCAAATAACACCACAAGCTTTTTACAAGAAATATATCAACCTTAATTTGCCTGATTATCTTTCCACAATTAACGCGCCGACTGCAGATAAACCTTACAATCACGTTTATACAGTCGAAATGTTAGGTAATGTGGTTGATGGTCGTGGCGTCCGTCATTTAAACTTAGATCTAGCCGATTTCAAAGCCAGCGCGGTCAAGCAACTACAAAACGGCGAAGCTATCTGGTTTGGCAGCGATGTTGGGGCTATGTCTGATCGTAAAAAGGGTATTTTGGACACCGAAATTTATGATTTGAATGGTTTATTTAATATCGACTTTAAGATGACCAAAGCACAACGTCTCGATTACGCCGAAAGTTTGATGGATCACGCCATGGTAATTACGGGCGTAGATCTTGATGACAACGGACAACCAACCAAGTGGAAAATTGAAAATTCTTGGGGTGAAAAAGCCGGTAATAAGGGTTACTTTGTAATGAGTGACAGCTGGTTTGACGAATTTGTTTATCAATTAGTCATCAACAAAAAGTATCTTCCCGAACGTGCACAAGCTGTTTACGAACAAGAAGTGAACACACCGAAAGTTTTGGCTCCTTGGGATCCCATGGGGGCGTTAGCTTAAAGTTTCGCATAGTTTATAAGTTAAAGAGACTACAACAAAATACTTGATAGCCTAAAAGAACAAAATAAGAAAGTTGAAATTAATTTCAACTTTCTTATTTTTTAGACTCAATTTCATCCCAAGCTCGTTTTTTACGATAATAAATATTCAGTTAGCTTTTAAAATATCTGCCAAAGTTTCTTCATTTTTGGTAGTCGTTTTACGAGCATACGTTTTTATTGCAGTAACTAAGTCTTGAGTGTGTTTAGACCAAAAATGATATACTTCATCATAATTCTTAGGATTTTTCAGATCATGAAAATTTTTTTAACATAAGTACTGGGTTTTTCTTTGGATTTATATTTATAAAAATCATTGAGACTGTTAATGATTATTGTCTATAAGCTTTCACAGAAAAAAGGAATTACTTGGGATATTATATGTTGATGATTTGAACCGTGCATCCAACTTTAGTCTTTATATACTAAATTCATAACAAATTAGTTTCTGTAATTCTCGCTACCTCTCAAAATTAGAACTTGTTCAGCAATTTGTTTGACAACTTGCTGGGGTGTGTAATTATCCGTTTGCACACATAAATTTGCTACTTGCTGATAATTTTTTTGACGCTGTTTCTTTAATGCCACCAATTGATCTTTAGTTTGAACTAATGGTCGCTGTACCTGTGTCTGTTGCAAACGTTGCCAAATAGTCTGTATTTGGGCTTCTAATAGAATAATTTGAGCACCCGAATGTCTTAAAAGTTCTCGATTAGATGGCCTTGTCGGTGTGCCTCCACCCAAAGCCAACACCCCTGGTTGTTTAATCACCTTTTGCAAAACCTCTTGTTCCTTTTGTCGAAAATAATTTTCGCCATCTTCAAACAATTCGACTATCGAACACCCCGTCAACTGCACAATTTGGACATCTAAATCAAAAAATGGCAATCGTAACTCTTGCGCCAACAAAGGCCCAATCGTCGTTTTGCCACTACCCATAAAGCCTGTCAAAACAATATCCATCATTCAAACTCCAATAATTGTATTTAAATCTTGCCAAAACTGTGGATACGAAATAGCTACACTTCGCTCGTTAGCCAATGGAATCCCCGTTGGTAAATTAAGTACTGCAATTGAAAGCATCATGGCTAAACGATGGTCACCATGACTATCTAAAGGCTCATGATTCCACTGCCAATCAGTTGAACCTTGAATCAGCCATCCGTCGGGCTGAGTTTGAATTTTGACACCTAATTTCTGAAGTTCCTGTGCTACGGTTTGGATACGATCCGTCTCCTTATAATGCAATTCTTGTGCTCCCGTAATCGTGCTCGTTCCCTCAGCATAGGCGGCTAATAACGCCACCAATGGCAATTCATCAATAATACTGGGAATTTGGGATGCTGTCAGCTGAATGGCAGTCAACTGACTACTTTGAATCAGCAAATCACCAACAATTTCTCCTGTCCGTGTTTGCCGTTGAACGGTCAAATTAGCTCCCATTTGTTGTAATACACGCAAAAAACCACTCCGTGTTGGATTCAAACCGACATGTTTTAATTTTAATTGTGAATGAGGCACAATTACCGCGGCAGTTAACCAAAACGCTGCTGCAGATAAATCACCGGGAATGACTAATTCTTGAGCCTGCAATACTGTTTTTGGCCAGATGGTGATTGTTTTTTGATCACTAGCCGTTTTTATGCGTCCGCCAAATTGTTCCAAAAGTAATTCGGTATGATTTCTGGTAGGCCATTTTTCCACAATGGTTGTCGCCCCTTGCGCGTGTAATGCTGCCAAAATGACTGCACTTTTGACTTGTGCACTCGCAATCGGCAAAACAACTTTCGTGCCGGTTAAATTCTGGCCCGTCATGACAACGGGTAAATGCTGCTCAGTTGTCATGATCTTGGCGCCTAATTGCCTCAACGGTTCTGCTACTCGTTGCATCGGACGTTGGGTTAGCGAAGCGTCGCCCAACAATTTTAACGTCCAAGCACCACTTGCCAAAAGTCCCATAAACAAACGAACGGCAGTACCAGAATTATTAAAATTTAAAACTGTTTTTCGTGGTCGCCAAGCCTGAAGTGGACGACCAATAATCCGAACCGTATCCAAAGAACGTTGCAGCTGAATTTGAAAGTTATCCAAAATAGCTAAGGTGGTTAAACAATCTTCTCCCAAACTAATTCCAGTTAAAACTGTTGTCCCAGTTGCCAAAGCACCAAAAATCAGCGCCCGATGAGTAACACTTTTATCACCCGGTAATACTAAGGTTCCCCGAACACCATGAGGTGCATGTGGTAAAATTTTCATTTAATCTGATCCTTATTCTTAATAATGAGCTAATTCTTGCCGATAGGCAGCGACTTGTTCTTGTAACCGTCCCAAATTCGAACCATCAAAAGTTGTCGTCAACTGTTTCACTAACTCAATAGTAACCACACTTTGAACAACTAAAGCAGCTGGTACAATTGCCGTAGTATCTGAACGCTCTACATTAGCTTTTTGAACCTCTTTGGTATCAATATTCACTGATTGTAAAGCATGATAAAGCGTCGGCAATGGCTTCATAGCGGCATTAACAATTAAGGGCATCCCATTGGTCATTCCACCTTCAAAACCACCCAAATGATTACTCAAGCGATACCATTCACCAGGTTGATGCGCAATTGGATCCATGGCTTGACTGCCTAACTTTTTACTATTCAAAAAACCATCACCAAAACTGACTCCTTTCATTGCGTTAATGCCCATAACACTAGCTGCAATTTGTGCATCAAATTTTGTATCCCAACTGGTATAGCTACCTAAACCTGCCGGAACATTTTCCACAATAACTTGCAGTACACCACCTAGGGTATCTCCGGTCAATTTAGCTTGGTCAATCAGTTCTTTAATTTTGGCTTCCTGCTGAGAATCGACAATCCGTAATTCATTTGTTTGGATCTGTTGTTGAATTGCCGCAACCCCCAAATGTTCAGGATTGCCCACCACCTGCGGTCCAACTTGATAAACATAACCAACTAAATGAATATCTAATTGTTGCAATAATTGCTCACACAAATTGCCAATTGCTACCCGCATGGCAGTTTCACGTGCCGATGAACGTTCTAAAACATTGCGTAAATCTTGATGACGATACTTCATTCCGCCAACTAAGTCAGCGTGTCCTGGTCTGGGACGCTTGACTTGGCGCAAATTAGAGCGTTGTGAGCCACTTGCCAAAGGATCCATAATATCTTGCCAATGACTAAAATCTTGATTCTGGATCGTTAACGAAATTGGTGAACCCAACGTGGTTTGATGGCGAATGCCGCCCGTAATCTGAATTTGATCGTGTTCAATCTTTTGACGATTACCGCGTCCATAACCGCCTTGCCGCTTCGTTAACGCGGAATTAATTTGCTGGATATCCACCGTCATTCCCGCAGGAAAACCTTCAATAATACCTGTTAATTGGGGACCATGTGATTCCCCAGCCGTTAAATACGTAAACATTGTTAACCTCATTTTTTCATAATTAATTTGGATGCATCAATCCATAAAATTGTTTCGCTAATTGAATAAAATTTTGTTGACGATTATTATGCCGATTACTCAATAAAATCACCGCATTTTGACCATCGTCTGACATTAAAACAACCGTGTCAAAGCCTTGTTGCACACCGTGTGCATAAAAATAATGTTTTGAAACCTCATGATAAACACCACCATTATAAATATTAGTCGCTCCAGGTTTTCGCAATTTTTGCACATCTTTTAACTTGATAATTTCGCCTTGGACAATTGCTTTTTCCAACCGATACAACTCGTGTGCATCAGCGTACAGTTGGCCTGCTCCCAATTCATCAGCAATCGGATTCCAAGACCAACGCAATGGCGTATCATAATTCGCCGGCTGACCATTCACAGCATAAGCCAACACTGCATGTTGATTGTGTAAATAATTAGCCGTTACGCCCGTATTTTGCAGATGCAGCGGTTGCACAATATATTGTTGAAACAGCTGTGCATAAGAACGATGGTACACTTGCGTCAAAATTTGCGCCAATAAAATATAATTAACATCGCTATAATGCCAACGATTACGATATTCTGGTACAAATTTAGTGTGTTTATTTAAATAATGTGGTAATTTGCGTGTCGTCAATGCCGTTTTGACAGATGCAGGTGGCAAAACTAAACCTGATTCCATTTTGAGTAAGTGCCATAAATTCAAATTAGCAGAATACGGAATCTGTGGTAAATAAGCATGCAAACTATCCGACAAATGCAATCGTCCTTGTTCTTGGGCTTTCATCAGCAATGTTGCAGTCACGGCTTTTTCCAATGAAGCTAATTGATAGGTTGAATCCATCGACAACGCTTGGCGCTTTTGATAATCAGCGTAGCCTTGTGTCGCTTGATAAAACGGTTGGCCATGCTTTATGATTAACGCTGTGCCACTAAATTCATTTTGTTTTAAAATATTTGAAATCGTCTTTTGTTCTTGCATCCGAGATGTTGCCTGCACAGGAGTTTTGAAACAATAACTCCCAGCCACCAGCATCAAAAACAGGACGCCAATCCACCCAAAATCTTTCTTCATGACCTTATCCCTTTAACGTTTATTCGTTTTATCTTACCATTTACAATTTAGTTGTAAAAGTCAGTTCAGAAAAGGTTTTTTCTGTTATAATCGGTCTTGACTAAATGAAGGATAAGCGATGATTTATGAAATTTCAGAATACAATTCAACGCAAAAAAAGCTTGCAGAACAAATTGTCCTTAGGCAGCATTCTTATTGCTTTAGGTGTTGTTTATGGGGACATCGGAACTTCACCGATGTACACCATGTCATCTCTAATTCGAGGCAACAACGGTCTGCAGCATATTTCAACCGATTTTTTATTGGGCTCAATTTCATTAATTTTTTGGACATTGACGCTCGTCACCACCATCAAATATGTTTTAATCGCGCTGCGTGCGGATAACAACGGTGAAGGTGGGATCTTTGCGTTATACACATTAGTTCGTCGCAAAGCCAAGTGGTTAATTATTCCGGCTATGATTGGCGGGGCCACTTTTTTGGCGGATGGTATGATGACTCCTGCAGTTACGGTTACAACCTCCATTGAAGGATTAAAGGGTGTGCAGATTTTCCATCACACCCCCATTACCAACCAACAAACGGTCATTTTGACGACAATTATCATCTTGTCTTGCTTATTTTTCATTCAACGTTTTGGGACTGAAGCTATTGGTAAGGCCTTCGGTCCGATTATGCTGGTTTGGTTTACTTGTCTAGCTTTAACGGGACTTTACCGACTGGCAGGTGATTGGAGCTTTTTACGCGCTTTAAATCCTTACTATGCCGTCAAAATACTGATCAGCCCTGAAAATAAAAATGGATTATTTATTTTAGGAAGTATTTTTCTAGCAACAACCGGCGCTGAAGCTCTGTATTCTGATATGGGACATGTTGGTCGCAATAATATTTATGGTAGTTGGCCTTATGTCAAAATTTGTTTACTGATTAATTATTTGGGACAAGGCGTTTGGATCAATCAAATTAAAGATCAAGCCGGCTACCAAAAAATGGCTAATATGAATCCGTTTTTTGCCATGGTTCCTGAGCAATACCGATTGGCAATGACTTTTTTAGCAACTTTAGCCGCTATTATTGCTTCACAAGCTTTAATTTCAGGTTCTTTCACGCTAGTTTCAGAAGCCACCAAATTAAAGATTCTTCCGCGCCTCCGGACGAATTATCCAACTAATTTTAAAGGTCAGCTCTACATTCCCACCATTAATAACATTATTTGGATTATCTGTTCTTTCATTGTTCTTTACTTTCAAACATCCGCTAAGATGTCTGCAGCATATGGCTTAGAAATCACAATTACCATGCTCATGACCACACTCTTATTAAATGCTTGGTTGTCCACGACGCATCTGAATCGCTGGCTTTCCCGCTTAATTATCGCCTTTTTCCTTGCGCTAGAATCCATTTTTCTAATTACCAACAGTGTTAAATTCGTGCATGGCGGTTATATCACATTAGGCATTGCCTTGTTGTTAATCGTCGTTATGATTATTTGGCGTTACGGTGCCTTATTGAAAAATGATAACACGTTCCATCGTGACTATGTTTCTCTATTAGCTTACAAAAATCAATTGCGAGAATTAAGTCAGGATGAGAGTCTGCCGATTTATACCACGAATTTAGTCTATTTAACTAAAGTCAAGGATGGCTATAAAATTAAAAAAGATATTCTGTATTCAATCTTGGATAAGCGCCCCAAGCGTGCCCAAGTTTACTGGTTTGTGACTGTCAATGTAACCGACAAACCTTACACAACTTCTTACAGTGTCGAAACTTACGGTACCGATTATATGGTTAACGTTCAATTATATCTAGGTTTTCGAATGGAGCAAAAAGTTAATTTCTTCTTACGACAAATCGTGAATGAAATGATGATCCAAAAAGAATTACCTCGTCAACCACAACGTTATACCACGATTCCTGACCGCAGTGTTGGGGACTTCTCTTTCGTTTTGATTAAAGAAGTTTTATCACCGGATACCCAGCTGAACAGTTGGAAAAAGAACTTGATTCAAAGCCGCTTGTGGTTACAAAAATACACGGTCACCCCCACAACTTGGTATGGCCTATCATACTCTGATGTCGTGGTCGAATATGTACCATTAATTTTAGGACAAATTCGTTCCGATCGTCTCCAATTAATTCAACGCGAACCCAAAGTCAATATCGACGCAGATAAGTTAAATAGTGATGATGATTTGGACGACGATGATTAACCAAAAAAGGTCAACTCAAAGTTGCTCTTTTTTGATATCCATTTTGGAAATAGATAAAATTTGCTTATCTTGAATCCGTAATTGATCATCTAATTGATAAATAATTGGCTCGCAATTCCCAACCTCAACACCATCAATTCTATCATCCGAAATATGTTCTAAATATTTAATCATAGCCCGTAAGGTACTGCCATGTGCAACAATTAATTGGTTATGACCGCGATATAATCGCGGACCGATCTGATCTTGAAAATAAGGAATCGTACGCTGAAGAGCCATTTTTAAGCTTTCAGCACGAGGCAAAATATCCGACGAATAACTCTGGTAAATCCGTTGACTAACATCTTTTTGTGCTAATTTTGGAGGGACGCTGTCAAAACTTCGGCGCCATAACGCTACTTGCTGTGAACCATATTGTTGTCGGGTCGTCTCTTTGTTCAACCCCCGCAACGCGCCATAGTGCCGTTCATTAAGACGCCAAGTTTTTTGAATGGGCACTGCCAAAGCCAGACATTGCTCTTGCACAAGATAAGCGGTGACAATTGCCCGCTTCAAAACAGAAGTGTGCACTCGCTCAAATGTCAAATGATGTTGCCGTAACATTTTTCCCGCCCATCGGGCTTGCATCATTCCTTGGGAGGTCAAATCGACATCCGACCAACCTGTATATTCATTCTTAGCATTAGCAGTGCTTTGTCCATGTCGAAGTAAAATTAGTTTAACCATAATTTTTCCAAACTATCTAAAATTGATTAACGACAATCAGCATCAAAATTGGTACCATAATCAGACTGAACGCCGTTGTTGCTGTCACCATTACCGCTGCATAATCGGAATCTGCACCATAAAGTTTGGCTACCACAGGCGCATTCGTCATCACCGGCATGGCTGCTTGAATGACAAAAACTTGTTTCATCAATACCGGTACATGTGCAAATGCGACTAATACCATCATTAATAACGGTGCCAACACAAAACGGCCCAGAAAAATACCGCCCATATCCTTACTCCAGTGAATGTTAGTTAGGCCCACTTGAGCCAATTTCATTCCAATAAAAAACATCGATAGCGGCACCGTCAAGTTACCAATGTATTTTAAATCAGAATTTAAAAAACTAGGCAATGAAATATTCATCAGAACTAAAGCCACACCCAGCAAAAAGCCTAATAGCGGAGGTGAAAAAATTTTTTGTACTACTTCTTTCAATGTCATTTTAGTTTCGGCATCGCCGTCCAAGCGAATTAAATAAACACCCAATGTCCAAAAAAACGTCGTATTTGCCATATAATAAATTAAGACATACGGCAAACTAGCTTTACCAAATAAAGCCATATTGACTGGTAAACCGACAAAAACCGTATTAGAATTAGAAAACATTGATTTAAACAAACCACGATGTTTGGCATCAATCCGAAATACATATTGCATCAGCCACGCCACGAAAAATAAGATTGTCATAGACAAGATCGGAAACTTTAAATCTGGAAAAATTTGAAAAAGTTCTCCTCTGGAAAACTTGGACGTGATAGTATTAATCATGTAACATGGTAAGGCAATTTGCGTTACAATTTTAGAAACAACATGGCTAAAATTCTCATCGAACCAACCGCGCTGCGTTAACACGTAGCCAACTGAAATTAAAATTAAAATAATCAAAACACCACTAATACTACGTAAAAACATAAATTCATCTCACCATCTCAAATTACTAAATTATATGTTAGCATGATTTGACTGTTTTTTCAGAAAAGATTGGTGTTACTTGAGTAATTCTCCTAATTTAAAGGTGGCAACAGTTCATGCAAATCTGGTCCAATTTGAAACATTTTTTTCAAAAAAACCATTTCGGCTTCACTCTCTTTTTAGGCGTGATTGTCGTAGTGGCTTTGTTTACTTATCTCCTTTTTAATGTCGTTTGGATTAACGGCACCGTTCATGGTCGATCCATGCAACCGAACTTTTATGCTCACGATCGTGTCCTCGTTTCGCCTAATGCTCCCATTCATCGTGGTGATATCGTCTTGTTGGATCCGCCTGGGTCTAGTGGCAACAAACTGTTCGTTAAGCGGGTCATCGCCGGTCCGCATGATCAAATTCGTTCAAATGACGACACCACTTATATCAACAATCATCCCATCAGCGAACCATATCTGGATCCATATAAAACTAAATTGCCCCCAAATCAACTATTAACCAAGAATTTTACACTCAAAAAACTATTTGGCTTAAAAAAAGTTCCTGCGCAAAGTTATTTTGTTATGGGCGACAATCGGCGCCAATCAGCAGATAGCCGTTATTTTGGTCCTGTAAAAAAAAGCCGCATAATCGGCGTCGTTAAAGTCCGTTATTGGCCGTTAAACCGGATTACTTTTTATTAACTTTTTGATGGACCAAAGTTTCCTTTAAACCATGCTTATACTCTGGTTGTAATGTAACATGCTCAATCCCAAATTCTATTTGCAAAATTTGGGAAATTTTTTGATATAACAACTCTAATTGCGATAACGACTCGTCTTCAGCAACATTAATGTGGGCATCAAAGGCGATTAATTGCTCATCAATGCGCCATAAATGGACATGATGAACACTGATGACTTCCGGTAAAGACTGAATTCTCTGACAAATTTGTTTTAAATCTAACTTGGGGCTAGCCTCCATCAAAATCGCTACCGCTTGTTTCACAACTGACCATGATTCTTTCATAATCCACACCGACGTCAATAATGTAATCACCGGATCAGCCCAGTACCAATGCCAAACTTTCACTAACAATGCAGCTACAATCACGCTCAAGGAAGTCACCGCATCGGCTGCCATATGCAAAAAGGTCGCTTTAATATTTAAATTGTGCTTGGAACCTTGTAACATGATTAATGTTGACGTCAGATTTGCAACAAAACTAACAACAGCGACCCAAAACATAATGTTTCCATTGACTTTTTGAGGATGGAATAAACGTTGTAGTCCTTCCAATGCTAAAACAATCGTAATTGCAATTAAAATCACAGAGTTAATGAACGCTGCTAAAATTTCTGCCCGTCGATAACCAAAAGTTTGACGCTCGTTACTATCTTTTTGGCTAATGACATGCGCTGCAAATGATAACACAACTGAAAGTGTATCTTCCATATTATGAAAACCGTCCGAAACTAGGCCTAAGCTTCCCGAAAATAGACCACTGACAATTTCTGCCACCGTAATAACTGCATTCAAGACTGTCACTAAAGCAAATTCGGGTGTGGACATTTCCCCGTGATCATGACTCATAAAAATTCCTCCATTGCTTTTAGTCAAAAATAAGAAAAAACCTGTCAGAAATTAATTCCGCAGGTTATTTTGCATTGATTTAGCATTAATTTTGATAGGATGATGTACGTCTAAACTATCTGAATATTGGGCTTGAACCCATAATCTCATTCGTTGAATAGCTTCACGGCGTGAAACATTATGACAAACTCGCTTAGTCACCACTTGTTCGCCACCAATTTTATTGAATTTACCAATAACTTCGTAATCACACACCTGACGATCAAAAAATAGCATCACAATTCCTCCATGAGAAACCTTACTTCTCTTTATCAACCAGAATGTTATATCATTTTTTTTACTTGAATTCAAGACTTAGACGATGCTTTTTATTTAATGTCAATCGGTCTGGGTAGCCAATATCTTCAAATTTTAAATTTTAATTGAGTTTTTATCAGAATAGTGTAATTATTAAGTTTTATCGTGTAATATTACAGATAGGAGGTTTTTTTATCATGCCTGAAAGAAATAAGCGACGCCAATTTCAAACAAATAAACAAAACAATTTAAATCAACAAAATCCACAGGCTAATTTGAATCAATCGGAACAGCCACTTGTTCAACCGCATGCCAATTCTAATTCACAGCAGCCGCATGATCAAAAGCCACCTTATCCAACTAATCAATATCCTGATTATCAGGTTCCTCCCCTCAATCCCAAGACCGAAACGATGGAATCAAGTAATCAGCCTGACAACAGAGGTCTTATTCCTCCACAAAATCCCCCTCAAAAGTCTAAACGGCCTTGGTATAAGCAACCATTAGTTTGGATTATCGTTGGTTTGGTGGTTCTAGTAATCATTGTCTTGGGCGTTTTTTTACTGTTGCATCCGTCTAAAGATAATGCTTCTAAAGCTCCCACTCATCCCAAAACCGAAAAAGTTAGCACGAAAGTTCCCAAATTGAAGAAGAAAGATCCTGCTAAAAAGGCTAATTCTGATCTTAAAAAAGATGAAAATGAACGCCAAGTTAAATCAGAAACTACTAGTGGCGATCGTCAGTGGAAGAATCCTGGGTCCTATGACAATATGAAATATGACACTGATGACTTCACCATCGAATTAAATAATTCCAGTGACGGCGTGAAACTCATCTCAGATGCTGATAACAAACCGGCACTATATGTCGAATATACTTTTACCAACCATACAAAGCAAGATCTCAAGCCAGCAGACATAGTTAATCAAGATTTGCAATTGAAACAAGACAATCAAGTTTTAAATGCCAATACGAATCCTGGTGACGACAATAATGTCAAAGCCAAATTGGATGCTGCCCAGCAAAGTGTTGCAGCTGGTCAACAAGCGCAAGTTGCGATGCTATATTCGGTCAATAATACTAAAGACCAGATTTCAATGTTCTTCATGAATTTAAAAACGAAACAACCAATTGCTACAACGCAACCGTTTAAATTATAAGTAACTAAAAAATACTCCTAAAATCAAAATGATTTCGGGAGTATTTTTTTAGACTTTAATGTATCAGGTCTTTAAAAATATTTTTGCAATCTCTAGACCAATCTTTTCCACCTCAATCTTGGAATCATATACTTCGCATAATTAATGTACAAAAAAACACTTCGATAATCGAAGTGTCTTGTATAAAATTAACGTTTGGAAAATTGTGAAGCCTTACGAGCTTTCTTCAAACCAGGTTTCTTCCGTTCCTTCATTCGTGGATCACGGGTTAACATTCCTGCCCGCTTTAAAGGTGCCCGAAAATCTGGATCAACTTCTAGTAAAGCACGTGCAATTCCATGACGAATAGCACCAGCTTGACCAGCAAAACCACCACCACGAACATTAACCAAAACGTCATAGCTTTCAGCAGTTTCCGTTAAATCTAGTGGTTGTTTCAAATCTTTAATTAAGCTTGCGGATGGAATATAATCTTCCGCAGCACGTTTATTAATCGTTACTTGACCCTTACCAGGGACTAAGCGTACACGAGCAACTGAGTCTTTACGACGACCCGTTCCAGCATAAGATACTTGTGCCAAATCCTTCTCCTCCTTAAATCAACTTATTAATATCTAAAACTTCTGGCTGTTGAGCAGCATGCTTATGTTCAGAACCAGCATAAACATAAAGCTTTTTAAATTGTTGACGACCAAGGGAATTCTTTGGCAACATACCGCGAATAGAAGTCTCAACCAACCGTTCAGGCTTTTCAGCTAACATTTTACCGGCCGAAGTAGCTTTCAAACCACCCGGATGATTACTATGATGGTAATACATCTTTTGGGTAGCTTTTCTACCAGTTAATTTGATCTTATCAGCATTAATAATAATTACATTGTCACCAGTATCAACGTTCGGGGTAAATGTTGGTTTGTTCTTGCCACGTAAAATCGTAGCGACAGCTGATGATAAACGTCCTAAAACGACATCAGTTGCATCAATCAGATACCATTTACGTTCAACTTCGCTTGGTTTAGCTAATGGTGTTGTACGCATTTGTTTTCCTCCAATATCTGTGTTTGTTCACACACTCAATAAGTTTCCGGGGCCCATTGTGGGGTAAACAATACCATTTATCAGTATATCGTCTAATCATGGTGAAGTCAATGAACTCCCCTTAATTATCATAAAAAACCTGCTTTAAATACAAACCACTAGCTGGCGCCGTCCAACGTGCTTGTTGGCGATCTTTCACTTGGTATAACCGTCTAAAATCATGAACAGCCCGCCGACCTGAACCAATTTCCAAGAGAACAGCCACCATAATACGGACCATATTATATAAAAAACCATTGCCATGAAATAAAAATATAATCTGGTGCTTATCAGACAAAGGAACTACTTCGGCCTGATATATTTCCCGCACTTTATCTTTAATCACACCACCACTCGCTTCAAAACTGGTGAAATCATGAACGCCGACAACATCTTGTAAAGCTATTTTGATTAAGTCCAAATCAATAGAATAAGAATAATGACCTGTATATAACCGGTCAAACGGATCTGTATAATAATCTAAAGATACGCGATATTCATAAATCTTGCTAACTGTATCAAATCGAGCGTTAAAATCAGCTGGAACAATAGTTGCTTGCTTAAATAAAATATCTAACGGCATCAAGCTGTTTAATGCTTTGACCATTTTGTCAGCAGAAATATTTCCCGGGTAATTAAATGATATTACCTGTCCCAAAGCATGGACTCCTGCATCCGTGCGCCCTGATCCAACCACTTCAACGGGTAACCCCTTACTCATTTTCAACAAAGCTCGCTCGACAGTTCCTTGAATTGTCGCTAAATGTGGTTGCCGCGCAAAACCATGATAATTTGTTCCATCATAAGCCATCGTAATTTTATAAGTTGTCATTTCAATAACTCCGTAAAACTAATAAGATAATCGCCAACAAACCAAATGAAATTAACACCCAAGTGTCTTTAGACTGCCAAGATAATTGACGATATTTACTGCGACCTTCACTAGTTTGATAACCTCTGGATTCCATCGCAATCGATAAATCATACGCAATATTAAAACTACTAATGAAGAGCGGAATTAAAATTGGCACAATTGCCTTAACTTGCTTAATGAGTCCACCCTCACCAAAATCAACGCCCCGAGCTCGTTGAGCATTCATAATTTTGGTTGTTTCATCAGACAACAAGGGAATGAATTGTAGAGCAATGGATAACATTAACGCTACTTCATCCACTGGAAAATGAACGTAACGTAAGGGCTTCAAAATTGCTTCAATCGCATCCGACATTTGTAACGGCGTGGTAGTTATCGTCAGCAGTGTGGAAATAAAAATAATCAGCAAAAACCGAATAAAAATATAAGCACCATTAGTTAAACTCAAAGTCGATAGAGACAAAATCCCCCATTGCCAAAAGGGATCACCACCAGTTGTAAAAAAGATCTGTAAAATGACAGTAAACAAAATTAAAATAATCATTGGCCTAATACCACGTAAAAAAAATCGCAAGGAAATTTTAGATAGATGGACAGCTAGTAGTACAAAGGCCAACAAAGCAACATAAGACTGCCAATTATTGGCTAGAAAGACAATGATCACAAATAAAAAAGTCGCAATAAATTTGGCTCGGGGATCTAATTGATGAATCAAAGAATTGCCCGGTAAATAACGACCAATAATAATTTTTCCCATCAATTTCTCCTTTGTAACTGCGGTAATAATTGCTTGACTAATTCTGCTTCCGTAATCGGCAATGAAGTAAAATTAAAGCCTTGCCGCATCAATTTTTGTGCAAATTGTGCACTTTCAGGTTGATCCAGATGATGTTGCTGCAAAAATTCCAAGTCACTAAAAATTTCCTGTGGCGTATCATCTGCAATCAAATGTGCTTGATCCATTACCAATATTTGATCACTATACTGAGCAACGTCTTCCATTTGATGTGAAATCAAGACAATCGTTGTACCATTTTGATGTAATTTGGCGAACAATTTCATGAGTTCTACATGACCCTTAGGATCCAATCCTGCTGTCGGTTCATCCAAAATTAAAATTTTAGGTTTTGATGCCAAAACCCCTGCAATAGCTACACGGCGCATTTGTCCACCTGACAAATCAAATGGGGATTGTTCGGCAACTTCGGTAGGCAATCCAACAACCTCTAACATTTGCCGGGCCAATTGTTCCGCTTCCTCTTTTTCTATACCAAAATTTTGTGGTCCAAAACTAATATCTTTCACAACGGTTTCCGCAAAAAGTTGTTGCTCAGGTAATTGAAAGACCATGCCGACTTCTTGGCGCAGCTTTTTTAGATGCTTATTCTTTGTTTCGGGGGTTATTTGCTGAGAACCAACCTGAATCGCACCTGCAGTTGGTTTTAATAGCGCATTCATATGCTGCACTAGAGTCGACTTGCCACTCCCCGTTTGACCGATAATTGATGTGAAACTACCATCTTTAATCTGAAAACTAATATCTGACAATCCCGTATAAGCCAAGGGACCATCAGCTTGATAAGTATGTGTTACGTGTTTAAATGTAATTGCCATAACTTTTGGACCAATTCCTGTTTTGTGACATAATTCGAATCAATCGCAACATCATGTTGCTGTAAATCTAATTGTAATCTTTGCGTAAACGGTGCCTGTAAACCAAAGGACAAGAGTTTCGTAGGATCCGCAAAAATCTGTTCTACATTTCCTATTTTTAAAACATTCCCTTTTTGCAGAACAATTACCTGATCTGCCTGCGTAATTTCATTAAGATCGTGTGTAATTGACAGAACTGTCATTCCTAATTCGCGTTGTAATCGTTTGATTAGCAACAAAATATCATGGCGACCTTGTGGATCCAGCATACTAGTTGCTTCATCCATAATAACAATTTGCGGTTTTAACGCAATAATCCCCGCGATTGCCACACGTTGCTTTTGTCCCCCAGACAAAACTTGAGGTGAACGTTTAGCAAAATCAGTCATATTGACCAGTTCCAACGCCCATTGAACTCGCTCAATCATTTGCGAACGTTTCATACCTTGATTTTCTAAACCAAAGGCTACATCGTCTTCAACCGTTGCTCCAACAAACTGATGATCGGGATTTTGAAAAATAATCCCTAATTGCTGCCGAATCTGCCAAACAGTATCTTCTGTTAGTAACATTCCACCAATTTTTACTTGTCCTGAATTTGGTTCCAAAAGGCCGTTTAAAACGCGCGCCAAAGTACTTTTACCACTACCATTTTGACCAATAATTGCGACCCATTGATTTGCCTGCACGGCAAAACTTATATGATTTAATGTGGGAGTAGACGCTTCTTCGTAAGAATAAGTAACATCATCTAATTGGATAATATTTTCCATTACATATTTTCCTTTCGCATTATTAACCATATCATATCATAGTGTCAAACGATGCCAAAACACAAAAAAATCATTCCCGAAAAGTAGCGCCAAAGCATTAGAGCTAGACTTAGCTTTCGCCAACATCATGACGCTCACTACTAATCGAAAGAATGATAATTTAAATAGCTATTTAAAAAAATCAAGAATTAAACTAATTCAATAATTGCCATTGGTGCTGCATCACCACGACGCGGTGCAGTTTTTAAAATTCTGGTATATCCACCTTGGCGATCTTGATAACGAGGTGCAATATCACTAAACAATTTTTGCAAAGTTGATTGGATTACTACAGAATCTTCTTCTTCAGTAATATTAGCAACTTCATTGCGTAGATACTTTGCAGCTAAGCGACGAGAATGTAAGTCGTCACGTTTAGCCAAAGTAATCATCTTTTCTGCTGTTTTACGAACTTCTTTAGCGCGCGCTTCCGTCGTTACAATATGCTCATTAATAAACAAATCAGTCGTCAAATCACGTAATAAAGCTTTACGTTTATCTGATGCACGACCTAATTTACGATAACTCATATTCTTTACCTCCTTTTTACCTTAATCGTCTTGTCGAAGTGATAAACCTAAGTTAGCTAATTTTTCCTTCACTTCTTCAAGTGACTTACGTCCTAAATTACGAACTTTCATCATATCCGATTCAGATTTATCTGTTAATTCCTGAACCGTATTAATTCCAGCTCGTTTCAAACAATTATAAGATCGAACCGACAAGTCCAATTCCTCAATGGTCATTTCCAGTTTCTTCTCTTTACGAGTTTCTTCCTTCTCAACCATCATTTCAGCGCCTTTAGCTTCCTCGGTTAATTCAACAAAAACTGATAAATGTTCTGTTAAAACTTTAGCAGCTAAACTAATTGATTCACGCGGTCCGATTGATCCATTCGTCCAAACATCCAATGTTAGTTTATCGAAATCATTGCGTTTACCTACACGGGTATGCTCAACTTGATAATTCACACGAGAAACAGGGGTAAAAATTGAATCAACAGGTAAAACACCGATTGGCGTTTCATCAGTCTTGTTTTGCTCTGCTGGGATATAACCACGACCGGTTTTAACTGTCAATTGCATATGCAACTGTCCACCCTCAGCTACGGAACAAATATATTGATCAGGATCTAAAATTTCTAAATCATCATCGGTTTCAATATCTGCTGCCGTCACCTGCTTAGGTCCAGTAATATTAATCTCCACTTTCTTTTCGTCAGTATACAATTTTAAAGAAAGCTTTTTAATATTTAACACAATTTCGGTTACATCTTCTAAAACACCATCAATTGTCGAAAATTCATGTAAGACACCATCAATTTGAATATCCGAAACAGCTGTACCCGGTAAAGAAGCTAAGAGAACTCGACGCAAAGAATTGCCTAAAGTTGTTCCGTAACCACGTTCTAATGGCTCAATTACATATTTACCATAATTATCTGTTTCATCAATTTTTGTGATAACAGGTTTTTCAAATTCAATCATTATTATGTTTTGCCCCTTTCACAACACTGTTTTACAACAAAAGTTATACACTAATGCTTGGGTCAAAACTAGACACGACGACGCTTAGGTGGGCGAGAACCATTATGCGGAACTGGAGTAACGTCACGAATGGCTGTTACTTCTAATCCTGTTGTCTGTAAAGAACGAATAGCAGCTTCACGACCAGAACCTGGTCCTTTAACAGCGACTTCAACAGACTTCATACCATGCTCCATAGATTCCTTGGCAGCAGCTTCGCCAGCCATTTGTGCAGCAAATGGTGTTGACTTACGACTACCCTTAAAGCCTAAAGCACCCGCAGAAGACCAAGAAACCGCATTACCATGAACATCAGTAATCATCACAATTGTATTATTAAAAGTGGAGTGAATATGTGCAACACCAGATTCAATATTTTTCTTCACACGACGCTTACGTGATGTTTTAACTTTCTTGTTTGCCATTAGTTATTTACCTCCTTTTACTTATTTTCTATTGCCAGCAATTGCCATCTTCTTGCCCTTACGAGTCCGAGCATTATTCTTCGTGTTCTGACCGCGAACTGGTAAACCACGACGATGACGCATACCACGATAAGAACCAATTTCTTGAAGGCGTTTAATATTCATACTAATTTCACGACGTAAGTCACCTTCGACTTTGATACCGTCTACTTGTGCACGAATTTTTTCCTCTTGATCAGGAGTCAAATCACGTGTTCTGATATCTTCAGAAACACCTGCATCCGCCAACACCTTTCGGGCAGTTGTATCACCAATCCCGTAGATGTAGGTTAATGCAATTACAATTCGCTTATCTCGCGGTAAATCAATACCTGCAATACGTGCCATATGCTGTTAACCTCCTTTTTAACCTTGTCTTTGTTTATGCTTAGGATCAGCTGAACAAATAATCATCACGCGACCCTTACGCTTAATAACTTTACAATGTTCACACATTGGTTTCACTGATGGTCTAACTTTCATAAAATAAATCCTCCCATCTGAAATGACGGACAACTTTGACTAACACTATTATCGGAAACGATAGGTAATACGTCCCTTAGTTAAATCATAAGGTGAAAGTTCAACCGTAACTTTATCACCCGGTAAAATACGAATATAGTGCATCCGAATTTTACCAGAAACATGGGCCAAAACTGTAGCCCCATTCTCTAATTTAACTTTGAACATTGCATTTGGCAAAGTATCAGAAACAGTTCCTTCAACTTCGATTACATCATCTTTAGCCAAAAAAGTATCCTCCTCGTTTCTCATTAAACACAAAAATAGTGAGAGCTCGGCACTCACTAGACGATACACCGGTTAGTGTATCATATAAATGAAGTGGTTGCCACCAATTAATTAATCGCATTTAAAATCTTATCAATTTCTACAAAAACTTGATCAATTTCCTGTGCACCATTGACTTGATGCAGAACACCCGCTTTTTGATAATAATCAATCAAAGGTGTATTCATTTTGATGTTGACATCCAGACGATTTTTCACCGTTTCTGGCTTATCATCATCACGTTGATAAAAATCAGTCCCGCCACAGCGATCACAAATTCCAGCAACTTTAGTGGGGTTATTCAACTTATGATAAGTTGCCCCGCAATCACGACAAATGAAACGCCCTGACAAACGATCAATTAATAAATTCTTATCAACTTGAATATCAATAACTGCATCTAAATTCAAGTTCAAATCTTGATTAATTTGATCCAAAGCCTTGGCTTGATCTAAATTGCGTGGAAAACCATCCAACATATAACCTGCTTGAAAAACATCACTTTGGGCTAGACGTTCTTTCACAATTTCATTCGTAACACTATCCGGAACAAGATTCCCTTGGTCGATAAAACCCTTAGCTTTTAAACCAACCGGTGTTTCTTGAGCCATTGCTTCCCGAAACATGTCACCTGTTGAAATGTGAATTACATGATACTTATCAACAATTTTTTCAGCTTGCGTGCCTTTACCAGCACCAGGCAAGCCCATGAGCATCAAATTCATTTATCTGCCACCAATCCTTCTCAGCGAATAAAACCAACATATTTGCGTTTCATCAACAAACCTTCTAATTGGCGATTAGCTTCGATCGCTACACCCACAACAATTAATAAACTTGTTCCGCCTAAGCCAATTGACTGTGGCAATCCAAAAATATTACTTGCTAATTGTGGAATTAAAGCAATTAAACCTAAGAAAACAGCACCAACTGTGGATAAGCGCATCAACAAGCCTGAAACATACTTAATTGTTTCTTTACCCGGCCAAATACCTGGAATATAAGCACCTTGTTTTTGAAGATTTTCAGCTAATTTTTCAGGATTAACCTGAACAAAGGCATAGAAAAATGTGAATAAAACAATTAAAACAGTATAAACGATTGAACCTGTTGTTGTTTGCAAACTGAAAATATTCTGCAATATCTGATACCAAGTATCACCACCGTGCGAAGTTTGAAACGCCATTAAAATGGTTGACGGCGTTACAATCAACGAACTGGCAAAAATAACAGGAATCACACCAGCCACATTCACCTTTAACGGTAAATAACTCTCAGCACCACCACTATTAGCACGGCGCGTATATTGAATCGGAACCTTACGATTAGCTTGTTGAACATAAGTTGTAAACTGCGTTACAAGTAAAACAGCCACTAAAATTAAAACTAAGAACAAAATATTTAACCAAAGATCAGAACCTGTGGAACTAACAATTTTTTCTTTAACTAATTGATATGCTCCACGAGGAAGACGTGCCACAATACCAGCAAAGATAATCATAGAAACGCCATTTCCAATCCCCTTATCTGTAATCTGTTCGCCCATCCAGGTCAACAACATGGAACCACCGGTCATTGCAATTCCCAAAACCACAAAAGTTTGAATACTTGGCTTAGGAACTAACTTTAAGCCCTTCATAGAACTTAAAGCATTGAAACCGGCAGTAATTCCTACTGATTGTATGAAAGCTAACACAATTGTTAAATAACGAGTTACTTGATTTAATTTACGCCGACCAACTTCACCTTGTTTACTCCACTCTACAAACTTTGGAACAATATCCATCTGTAGTAATTGGATAACAATTTGTGCGGTAATAAATGGTGAAACACCCAAAGAAAAAATTGAATAGTTGGCTAATCCACCACCACTAACAGTATCTAACAGAGGAATCAGACCTGAAGAACCAACCTTTTCCATAGCTAGTGCATTAATACCTGGAACTGTGATTTGTGCTCCTAAACGATAAACTGCCAAAATGAACAACGTAAAGAAAATTTTCTTACGTATTTCCTTGACTTTGAGAGCATTCCTTAATGTTCCTAGCATTAGATCACCTCGATTGAACCACCCGCTGCTTCGACTGCCGTTTGAGCAGCTTTTGATGCTTTATTAACTTTAATAGTTAATTTCTTAGTTAATTCACCATTAGCTAACAATTTCACGCCAGATAATTCTTTTTTAATGATACCAGCTTCTAATAAAGATTTGGCATCCACCACACTACCCGCACGGAATTGATTTAATTGATCTAAGTTAACAACGGCATATTCTTTACGGTTAATATTGTTAAAACCGCGTTTTGGCATCCGGCGGAATAAAGGCATTTGTCCACCTTCAAAACCTTGACGAGTTTTACCACCACTACGAGCTAATTGACCCTTTTGGCCACGCCCAGAAGTCTTTCCAAAACCAGAAGAAGTTCCACGACCAACACGTTTACGCGTCTGACGGGAACCAGCACTCGTTTGAATTTCATGTAACTTCACGATTCAGGCACCTCCTTAAAATTTAATGTTTAAGCTTCTTCAACTTCAACTAAATGAGCAATTTTTATAACTGCACCACGAATTGCGGCATTATCAGGCTTGACAACTGAACTGTTAATCCGACCAAGCCCCAATTCTTTCACAACTTTACGTTGTTCTGGGATTCGGTGTGCCACACTACGCTTTAAAGTAATTTTTAATTGATTAGCCATTGTGTGTTCTCCTATCCTTGTAATTCTTCAGTCGAAATACCACGTAAATTAGCAACTTCTTGTGAAGTTTTTAATTTTCTTAAAGCATCCATCGTTGCACGAATCATATTGATTGGCGTATTCCGACCAAGTGATTTACTGGTAATATCATCAATACCAGCTAATTCCATAACTGCACGAACCGAACCACCAGCAGCAATTCCAGAACCAGCAACAGCAGGTTTTAAAAGCACACGACCAGCACCGAATTCACCAATAATTTCATGAGGAATTGTTGTGCCAACTTTAGGAACTTCAACTAAGTTTTTACGAGCATCGTCAACAGCCTTGCGAATAGCTTCAGGAACTTCTTGCGCTTTACCCGTACCTAAACCAACATGACCATCTTTATCACCAACAATCACAATTGCAGCAAAACGTAGACGACGACCACCCTTAACAACCTTAGTAATCCGATTAATTGAAACTAAACGATCTTCTAATTCTAATTGAGATGGATCAACAAAAGCCATAGATTTCTTCCTCCTTTCTAGAATTTCAAACCATTTTCACGAGCAGCTTCTGCCAAGGCTTGAACCCGGCCTTGATACAAATAACCGCCACGATCAAAGACAACTTCTTCTTTACCAGCTTTTACAGCGCGTTGTGCAATCAATTTGCCAACTGCACCAGCTTGTTCAGTTTTGTTAGCAGTACTAACTTCTGAATCCAAAGTTGAGGCACTTGCTAGCGTTACACCCGCTACGTCATCAATTAATTGAGCGTAGATGTTTTTATTGGAACGAAAAACGTTTAAGCGTGGGCGCTCAGCAGTACCAGAGATTTTTGCACGAACCCGGCGATGGCGCTTAGCACGAGTTTTGTTTTTATCTGGTTTAGTAATCACAATTTTCACCTCATCAAATTTTACTAATTAACTGATCTATTTACCAGTCTTACCCTCTTTACGACGAATATGTTCGTCAACATACTTAATACCTTTACCCTTATAAGGTTCTGGTGGACGTACATCACGAATTTCCGCAGCAAATTGGCCAACCTTTTGTTTACTAATACCACTAATGTTGATTTGAGTATTTGAAGGAACATCAACTGACAAACCTTCAGGTGTATCCATTTCAACAGGGTTAGAATAACCAACATTTAAAATTAAGTTATTTCCCTTTTTTTGTGCACGGTAACCAACGCCGACAAGCTCCAAACTTTTTTGGAAACCCTCAGTAACGCCCACAACCATGTTATTAACATTGGCTCTGGTAGTACCATGAATAGCTTTATCATTTTCACTACTGCGTTCAAATTTTAATTGATTGTCTTCTTGAACGATTTTGATCTTAGGACTAACTAAACGGGTTAATTCACCCTTAGGACCCTTAACCGTCACAGTATCATCTTTGATACTAACGCTAACCCCTTCAGGCAGATCAATTACTTTATTTCCAATACGACTCACGAGATAGGCACCTCCTCATTATTGATTTTTACCAAACGTAAGCAATAACTTCGCCGCCAACTTCTTTAGTTCTTGCTTCACGATCCGTAATAACTCCTTGAGAAGTTGAAAGAATCGCGATGCCTAAACCATTAAGAACCTTGGGAACGGCGTCAGCCTTAACGTAGCTACGTAAACCTGGTTTTGAAATTTTCTTTAAACCAGTAATGACACGTTCGTTATCTTTACTATATTTCAAATAAATTTTGATTATACCTTGTTTATGATCATCAATCACTTCATAATCGCGAATAAATCCTTCACGCTTAAGAATTTCAGAAATACTTTTCTTCATATTTGAAGCAGGTACTTCGACTGAAGAATGACGAACCATATTTGCATTACGAATTCGTGTTAAATAATCCGCAATTGGATCTGTCATAGACATGTGCTGACCTCCTAAGTTTTATTTTTACCAACTAGCCTTACGCATACCTGGAATTTGACCATCATGAGCTAATTCACGAAGGCAAATACGGCAAAGTTTAAATTTACGATATACAGAATGTGGACGACCACAGCGTTCACAACGTGTATAAGCTTGTGTTGAATGTTTTGCTGGACGATGATTCCGAACAATTTGTGACTTCTTAGCCAAGAGTTGAACCTCCTATTTTACTTTGCAAATGGCATTCCGATTTGTGTTAATAACTCTTTGGATTCTTCATCAGATTGTGCAGTTGTAACAATAACAACGTCTAAACCACGCACTTTGCTGACCTTATCATAGTCAATTTCTGGGAAAATCAATTGTTCTTTAATCCCCAAAGTATAATTACCACGACCATCAAATGAACGACCATTTGTACCATGAAAATCACGCACACGTGGCAACGAAATGTTAATTAATTTATCCAAAAAATCATACATTCTTTCACCGCGCAAAGTAACTTTTGCACCAATCGCCATACCTTCACGTAAACGGAAGCCAGCAATTGACTTTTTAGCTTTAGTAATTAAAGGTTTTTGTCCTGAAATCAAACTTAATTCTTCAACGGCATTATCCAAGTTCTTAGAGTTAGCAACAGCATCACCAACACCCATGTTTAACACAATTTTTTCAATCTTTGGTACTTGCATAACAGAAGTGTAGTTAAATTTTTCAACTAAACTTGGAACAATTTCTTCAACATATTTTTTATGCAAAGCATTTTCCATTTTAGACAAAATCCTCCTTCCTTAATTATTTAGATTTCTTTTCAGCAGGTTTTTCCTCTGCAGCTACAACTTTAACATTTGACGCATCAAGCGGAGCTTCGACGTCCTTGATACCACCATTAGGCTCTGTTTGGGACGGTTTTTGATGCTTTTTAATCATGTTAATTTCCTTAACAGTCACTTTATTGGCCTTAGGGAAAGCTTTAATAACTGTACCAGTTTTACCCTTATCTTTTCCTGCAATGATCTTGACATTATCGCCGGTCTTTACAAACACTGGACAAGCACCTCCTTATGAATTCCAGATTTTACAAAACTTCGGGAGCTAATGACACGATTTTCATGAAGTTGTTATCACGTAATTCACGTGCAACCGGTCCAAAAATACGAGTTCCCTTAGGTGTCTTATCAGCATTAATAATAACTGCGGCATTTTCATCAAAACTAATGTAGGAGCCGTCAGAACGATGTGAACCAGAAACAGTCCGCACAATAACAGCCTTTACGACTTCTCCTTTTTTGACAACGCCACCTGGTGTTGCTTGTTTAACAGTAGCAACAACGACATCACCAACGCTGGCAACTTTGCGACCTGAGCCACCTAATACTTTAATTGTTAGCAATTCACGAGCGCCGGAATTATCAGCAACTCGTAAACGCGTTTCTTGTTGAATCAAATTAGGATCCTCCTCTCACGAACTTTATTGCAATGATTAAATTTTAACAGCTTTTTCAACAACATTTAGTAAACGGAAACGTTTGAGCCGTGACAAGGGACGAGTTTCCATGATACGAACAATATCGCCAATTTTTGCTTCGTTATTATCATCTTGGGCATAATATTTCTTTGAATATCTGTAACGTTTACCATATACAGGGTGTGTTTTGTAAGTTTCAACAACAACAGTGATTGTCTTATCCATCTTATCAGAAACGACACGTCCTTGATAAACCTTACGATGGTTACGATTGTTTTCTGTTTCGCTCAATTAAATTCTCTCCTTCCTACTTGTCTTCTAACTCTTGTTGCCGTAAAACTGTTTTAATTCGTGCAATATTCTTACGCACTTGCTTTAAGCGAGCGGTATTTTCTAATTGACCAGTTGCCTGTTGAAAATGCAAATTGAATAATTCTTCTTTATATTGCTTTTCTTTATCATGCATTTGTGCAGTGGTTAATTGTCTAATTTCACTAGTTTTCATCAGATTCGCCACCTACTTCCTCACGCTTAACAAACTTAGTTTTGATTGGGAGTTTGTTAGATGCAAGCCGTAAAGCTTCGCGAGCAACTTCTTCGGGAACACCACCGATTTCAAACATGACTTTTTCACGCTTAACAACAGCTACCCAACCAGCAGGTGCACCTTTACCAGATCCCATCCGGACACCAACACCCTTAGCGGTGTAGGACTTGTGCGGAAAAATCTTAATCCAAACTCGACCGCCACGCTTCATATAACGAGTCATAGCAACACGGGCTGCTTCAATTTGACGGTTCGTAATCCAATGGGATTCAACAGCTTGTAAGCCATATTCACCAAAAGTCACTTCACGACCACCCTTAGCAACACCACGCATCTTACCACGAAATTCACGACGGTGTTTTACACGCTTAGGTACTAACATCGATTAGTTTCCCCCTTTCGCTCCGTTATTCTTACGATTATTTGTTTGATTGTTTGATCTTGGTTTATCAGGTAAAATTTCACCACGATAAATCCATGTTTTGACACCTAAATTACCATAAGTTGTCGTTGCTTCAACCCAAGCATAATCAATATCAGCTCGTAATGTATGCAATGGCACGGTACCTTCTGTATGCCATTCAGTCCGAGACATATCTGCACCATTCAAACGACCAGAAATTTGAGTTTTAATACCCTTAGCACCGGCACGCCGTGTCCGTTGCGTAGCTTGACGCTGTGCACGACGAAAAGCAATACGTGCTTCAAGTTGGCGAGCAATACTTTCACCAACTAATTTAGCATCCAAATCAGGTTTCTTAATTTCCACAATATTAATGTGAATATTTTTACCTGTTAATGCATTCAATTCCTTACGAAGCTTTTCAACTTCAGAACCACCCTTACCAATAACCATACCAGGTTTAGCAGTGTGAATAGAAACATTAATTTTTTTAGCTGCACGTTCAATTTCAATACGTGAAACTGAAGCACTAGCTAATTTCTTTTCGATAAACTTACGAATTTTTAAATCTTCAAGCAAGTAATTTGAAAAGTCTTTTTTATCAGCATACCATTTGGAATCCCAATCCCGGATAACACCAACACGGAATCCAATTGGATTAATCTTTTGACCCACGTTTTTTCCTCCTTATTGGATTATTATTCGACTTCGGAAACAACAACTGTTATATGACTTGTCCGCTTGTTAATCGGAGAAGCAGAGCCTTTAGCCCGAGGCCGGAAACGTTTCAAAGTTGGTCCTTCATTAACGTAAGCTTCAGTAACTACAAGATTTTGCGTATCTAAATCATAGTTATGTTCAGCATTCGCAATCGCAGACTTCAATACTTTAGCCACAATGGGTGAACCTGCACGTGGAGTAAATTGCAAAATTGCCAAAGCTTCAGCAGCACTTTTACCCTTAATTAAGTCAACAACTAGACGCACTTTTCTTGGAGCAATGCGAACAGTCTTAGCAGTTGCTTGTGCAGTAGTAATTTGTTCTTCTGCCATCGTATGATTTCTCCTTTCTATGCGCCAGTTTTTTTGTCATCTTTACTATGACCATGGAACGTCCGCGTTGGCACAAATTCGCCAAGCTTATGACCAACCATATCTTCTTGAATATAAACTGGAACGTGCTTTCTTCCGTTATAAACAGCAATCGTATAGCCTACAAAACTTGGAAAAATAGTTGAACGACGTGACCAAGTCTTGATGACTGATTTTTTTTCATGATCTGCTTGTGCTTCAACTTTTTTTAACAAGTGAGCATCTGCAAATGGTCCCTTTTTCAAACTACGACTCATTAGACAACCTCCCTTAATATTATCTTATGAAAGCTAAGATTATTTTCTCTTATTCTTACGGTGACGGACAATAAATTTCTCAGATTGAGCACGACTAGAACGTGTCTTCTTACCAAGTGTCTTCTTACCCCAAGGAGAAAGAGGAGATGGATGTCCAACTGGAGCCTTACCTTCACCACCACCATGAGGGTGATCGTTAGGGTTCATAACAGAACCACGAACTGTTGGGCGAATACCCATCCAACGCTTACGACCAGCTTTACCAATGTTAATCAATTCATGTTGCTCGTTACCAACAGCACCAATTGTTGCTCGACAAGCTGATAAAATCATCCGTACTTCACCAGATGCCAAACGAATCAAGCTATATTTACCATCACGTCCTAAAACTTGTGCAGAAGTTCCTGCAGAACGTACTAATTGGCCACCTTTGCCTGGTTTTAATTCAATGTTATGGATCACAGTACCAATAGGAATATTAACCAATGGTAAAGAGTTACCAACTTTAATATCAGCTTGTGAACCTGACTGTAATTTTTGACCAACTTCTAAGCCCTTTGGAGCCAAGATATAGGCCTTAACACCATCATCATAGTGAAGCAAAGCAATGTTAGCAGAACGATTAGGATCATATTCAATAGCTTTTACAGTTGCTGTAACGTCATCTTTAGTCCGCTTAAAATCAATAATACGGTACTTTTGTTTATGACCGCCGCCACGATGACGCACGGTGATTTGACCATACGAATTACGGCCAGCTGTATGACTTTGTGATTCTAATAAAGTCTTTTCTGGCTTAGTTTTTGTAATTTCAGCAAAATCAGAGCCAGTCATGTTACGACGACCGTTTGTAGTCGGGTTGTATTTAATAATACCCATGCTCATTACCTCCTATTTTACTTGTTTTCAAAAATTTTAATTTCTTTAGAATCAGCTGTTAATTGCACAATAGCTTTACGACGACGATTCGTCTTACCAATGTAACGACCAACACGCTTTTTCTTTGGTTTCACATTCATGATGTTAACTCGTGCAACTTTAACACCAAAAATTTCTTCAATGGCTTGGCGTACTTGAATTTTGTTAGCAGTAACTGCAACGTCAAAAACGTACTTTTTGTCATCCATATCAGCCATGGAAGATTCAGTAATTACAGGACGTAAAATGATATCTTGTGCTGCCATTATCCAAGTGCCTCCTCAATTGTTGATAGTGCTGCTTGTGTAGCAACGATTTGGTTGTTATTTAACACATCCAAAACATTGACACCATCAGCTTTAATAATTTTGACTTCGTCAATATTGCGAGCAGATAAAATTGCATTCTCATTATCAGCTTCAACAATTACTAAAGTACGACCCTTAGCATTTAATCGATCTAAAGTTTGCTTAAATTCTTTTGTGCTTGGCTTTGTAAAATCTAATGCATCAACCACAATTAATTCTTGATCTGCTACCTTTTGTGATAATGCAGATTTAATCGCTAAACGTGCAACTTTGCGCGGTAATTTATAAGCATATGATCTTGGAGTAGGTCCAAAAACCACACCACCACCACGCCATTGTGGTGAACGAATGGAACCTTGACGAGCACGACCTGTACCTTTTTGACGCCACGGTTTACGACCACCACCACGAACTGCAGAACGATTTTTAACTGCATGGGTTCCTTGACGTAAAGATGCTTGTTGCATAATCACTGCATCAGCAAGAACATGATTATTGGGTTCAATGCCAAAGACTTCATCCTTCAAGTCCATTGAACCGTTTTTTGAACCAGACTGCTTTAAAATATCAATTTGTGTCATTAATTAGTCTCCTCCTTTCCTATTTTGCTTCTTCAATAGCTTCTGAAGTTTCGTCAGAAATTACGGCGCCAATATTTTTTTGACCCTTAATTCCCTTAATTGTTGATTGAATCTTAATCAAAGATTTATTAGCACCAGGAACATTACCACGAATCATTAATAGATTATTTTCAATATCAACTTTTGCAACAACTAAGTTTTGAGTTGTTACTTGATTACCACCCATGCGTCCAGGTAACATCTTGCCCTTGAAAACCCGATTAATAATCGATCCCATTGAACCAGGAATACGATGATAACGTGAACCGTGTGTTTCAGGTCCTCTTGATTGACCAAAACGTTTGATATTACCTTGGAAACCATGTCCCTTAGTAATTCCGGTTACGTCAATCACATCGCCACTAGCAAATGTATCAACTTTAACTTCATCGCCAACTTTATAATCATCCAAATTAACGTCACGAAATTCGCGAACAAAATGTTTGGGAGTTGTGTTGGCTTTTTTTGCATGACCTTGTTGTGGCTTATTAGCCAAAACTTCACGACGATCTTCAAAGCCTAATTGTACAGCTTCATAACCATCATTTTCATTGGTCTTAAGTTGCATAACAATATTCGGAGTTGCTTGAATAACTGTTACAGGAATCAACTCGCCTTTATCTGTAAAAAGCTGTGTCATCCCAACTTTTTTACCAAGAATACCTTTTCTGGTCATGATTACACCTCCATTAATTGATTTTTAAATAATTAATTATAATTTGATTTCGATATAAACACCACTCGGAAGATCAAGTTTCATTAATGAATCAACGGTCTTCGGTGACGGGTTCACAATATCAATCAAACGCTTATGCGTCCGCATCTCAAATTGTTCCCGTGAGTCTTTAAACTTATGTGGTGAACGAATAACCGTATATACTGTCCGTTCAGTAGGTAAAGGAATTGGTCCAGAAATTTGTGCACCAGTTCTCCTTGCAGTTTCTACAATCTTATCAGCTGATTGATCGATAATCCGATGTTCATAAGCTTTAAGACGAATACGAATCTTTTGACTTGCCATGGATTTCCCTCCTTTTTGTATCTTTCAAGACACCGGCTCTGTGAAAATTACCGATAGCCCTGCCGTGGCAAAGCGTCCGGGCGTGTCGCAACCTCTCACATCAATGCCGTAGCCACAAATCAGAATCGAGAGCATAACTCACCCTCAATCTAAATTGCACTCTTACTATAATATACTGTTTAACCAGTTATTTCAAGTGTTAAAGATCCAAATTTTTCTACCATAAATTCCCAATGTTTAAAAATCATTTTTTTAATACTGCTAACTATATTCTTGATCAATGGTTCATCAATTTATCTTGCCTTATTTATGGTAGAATAATCAAAAAAGGGATGATTTTCTGTGAAAAACGAAGCCTTATTAATCATTGATTATACAAACGATTTTGTTGCCGACAAGGGTACCTTGACAGCTGGAGCACCAGCTCAAAAATTGGAAAGTTATATTGTTCAATTAGCTGAGCAATTTTTGAAAGATGAAAAGTGGGTTATTCTTCCGACCGATTTGCATCAAAAAGATGACCTTTATCATCCAGAAACCAAATTGTTTCCTCCACATAATCTAGCGAATACATGGGGGCGGGAATTTTACGGGCAATTGCAAACTTGGTATGAACAAAATCGGGACAACCCTGCTCTTTATAACTTAGCTAAGAATCGTTATTCAGCATTTGCTAATACCAACTTAGATAATTTTTTACGCGAACGCAAAATTGAAACATTACATTTAACTGGTGTATGCACTGATATTTGTGTTCTGCATACTGCTATAGATGCGTATAATCGTGATTATAACTTAGTCATTCATCAAGACGGAGTGGCTACTTTTAATCCGCAAGGTCAAACTTGGGCTTTAGATCATTTTAAAAATAGCCTCGGTGCGACCATCAAGTAAAAAAAGACTTTAACTTCAGAACAGTGAAGTTAAAGTCTTTTTTGATAGAATCATTTAGTGTTTTTGATATAAATGACTAATCATTACAATAGTTTGTGCCAATTTAGCTAAAGATTCCAAGGTTACAAATTCATACGGACCATGAAAATTTTCGCCCCCATTAAATAAATTAGGGGTAGGTAAACCTAAATAAGTAATCTTAGATCCATCTGTACCACCACGAAATGGTCTAAAAAACGACTTAATATTTAATTCATCCAACGCTTGTCGTGCTAAATCTAGCGGATAACGATCCAGATTAATAATATCTGCCATATTATAATACTGATCTTGCATTTGAATCTTGATTCGAGTTTGATCTAACCTTTGATTCATTTGCTCAATAATTTTGTGCAATTTTGCTTTCCGCTGAATAAATTGATCATGATCAAAATCACGAATAATATAAACCAGTTGTGCATGGCTAACATTTCCTTGAAATTCGGTTAATAAATAGAAACCTTCCTGACCATCAACTAATTCTGGACGTTGTTGCACTGGTAATTGCTGATCAATTTGTTCTCCCAACGTAACTGCATTAACCAATTTACCTTTAGCTTCACCAGGATGCACACTCGTACCTGTGATCTCAATCACCGCTTGCGCTGCATTAAATGTCTCATACTCAATTTCACCAACCAGACCATTATCTAATGTATACGCAAAATCTGCTGCAAAATCTGGCACATCAAAGCGGTCAGCACCACGACCAATTTCTTCATCGGGACCAAAAGCTACTTTAACACTACAATGCTTGACTTCTGGGTGATAAACTAAATAACGTACTGCTGCCATCAAACCAGCAATGCCACCTTTATCATCAACTCCTAGCAAAGTTGTTCCGTCAGCGGTAATTAGAGTTTGATGCAAATAGTTTTTCAAATGTGGGAATTGTTTGGTAGACAAAACTAACCCATTTTCCCATCGAATATCCTGACCATCATAATCATAGTGTACCTGCGGACAAACTGGCTCCGCTAGATAATCTGCGGTATCTAGATGGGCAATAAAGCCAACCGTGCCACTTGCTTGAGGATCATTACTTGGTAATAAGGCTGTCAAAAATGAATTTTGAGGATTCAATTTAATTTCACTTAATCCTAAATCTTGTAGTTGCTGCATCAATACCTGCGCCAATTCGGTTTGACCTGCGGTTGTTGGTACTTTAGTCAACGGAACATGTTCATCAGAGCGCGTATTGATTTGTACATATTGCAAAAAATCTGCTAACAACGCTTTACAATCAATTTCTACCATGACTTATTCTCCTTCACTTGATGTAAGTCGTCTTCCAATCATAAGGTACACCTGAGCCGTTATAGACAACTCCCTTAACCTTGGGATTCATTAATTGGGCTTTTGTTGCTTGATACAATGGTAAAGTAGCTTGCAAATCCATCAACCGCTTTTCAGCTTTTTGTTGTGCTTGCCAACGTTTGGTAGCGTTTTGTGCGTATTCATTTTCAGATAAATCCAAATAATGATCAAACTTGGCATCCTTAAATCCAGAAGTATTATAAGACGAGTTAGCTTCCCAAATATCTAGAAAGTTAATCGGATCAGCAAAAACAGATTGCCAAGAACTAATCACCATGTCGTAATTACCCTGCCGCTCTTCCGTTAAACGCTGTGTTTTGGGTAAAGTTTTTAAACTAACTTTTACATGATCCAATTTTTCTAATTCGGATTGTACGAATTCTCCGGCATACTTGGACGTTTGCGTATCATCTATCATTAAGCTTAATTTTAATTGCTTAGTGTGTGTTGCTTGGAAGCCCTTTGCCAAAAGTTTTTTTGCTTTAGGTAGATTTGGCATTACTGAATTTTTGACTCTAGTACTTTTCGCAAAATCTTTGCCTTGATAAGAACTCAAACCGACTGGTACAAAACCCCTTGGCGCCAAGGAACCATCTTGCAAAACATTTTTCACTAATTGCTGCCGATTAATAGCTAAAGAAAAAGCTTGGCGGACATCCTGATTTTTAAAAGCTGCAATTTTATTTTGATTCAAATTTAGAAAATTCATGTTAGATGATTTTTGAACCACAAAGTCTGGTTCACTCTTTAAGTTCGGTACTTGTGCTCCTGTTAAAAGAGTTTGATCCACTTTATGATCCTGATACAAATTCAAACCTGTTTGTGGATCCTTGACTACAGTTTCATTAATCCTTTGTAAATGGACTTTCTTTTGATCCCAGTAAGTCTTATTTTTAACCAATTTCCAGCTGGAACGACTGGCATCCCAATCCGTTAACTTGTAAGGTCCGTTAGACACAACCTTCTGTGATGTCGTTCCGTATGCTTTGCCATATTTTCGAACTGCCGTCGGATTTTGCGGAAAGAATAAAGGCCACGCTAGCAATTTTTTGAAGTATGGTACTGGTTTTGTCAACGTAACTTTCAATTTGTTATTCCCCAACGCTTGAATACCTAAATCCCCAACCGACTTTTGACCTTCATTAATCTCTTTAGCATTTTTGATTTGATTCAAATAAAAAGCATCTTGCGAACCCGTCTTGGGATTTACCGTTCGCTGCCATGAATATACAAAATCTTGCGCTTTCACAGTCTGACCATTGGACCACTTAGTATGTGGACGCAACCAAAAAGTATAAACTAACCCATCTGCAGACACATGTGTTTTCTTTGCTAAGGCTGGTTGCGGTACACCTTTTTTATCCAAGCGATACAAACCTTCTTGCGTATTCAATAACACATTGAAACTCAAAGTATCTGTTGCTTGTGAAATATCAGAAGTGGCTAATTCTGTACTTTCCGTCCAATTCAAAACTTGTTTTGCTTTAGCCTGAAGTGCATTTGGTCTATTAAATAAGGCTAATGCTGCAATTGACAACAAAGTTAACGACCTAATTTTTGTGACGCTTTTCATCATAAATTCCCCCTCACAAACAAAAAATCCTGCAAGCTCAAAAATCAGCCTGCAGGACGATCAACAATCGTGTTACCACCTGTTTTCAACTAGTTACTCACGTAGCCAGTTCTTAAAAAGTACAAATATACTTCAGTTTTGTAATGGTAACCAACCATAACCAATTTGTCTTTTAAACTCATCGGCTAATCAAAAACAATTGAGACCATCTTCCAAAAGTTTTCCTTAGCATTTCACAGCCACCAATGCTTTTCTGAAAAGTCTACTTTCTTACTCATCTCAATATCAAAATTAATTAATTTTCATTGTATTAGTTTGATTTGACTTCGTCAAGCACAAAAAAAGACCTCAATCTAAACTTGAGATCTTTCTGATTAATTAACCAGCGTTACCACCGTTTTTCTTAATAATTTCTTCTTGAATACTCTTAGGAGTCTTCTCATAATGATCAAAGGTCATTGTGAAAGTACCACGTCCTTGCGTAGCAGAACGTAAAGTAGTGGCATATCCAAACATTTCAGACAATGGCACAAACGCATTAATTAATTGGGCATTACCACGTTCTTCCATTCCTTCAATGCGGCCACGACGAGCCGTAACCTGTCCCATAACATCGCCAAGGTAATCTTCAGGAGTAACGATTTCGACTTTCATGATTGGTTCCAAAATCACAGCACCAGCCGACTTCACAGCATTATGCAATGCCATAGATGCAGCCACTTTAAAGGCAGCCTCTGAAGAATCGACTTCATGATAAGAACCATCATACAATTTAGCTTTGATATCAATTAATGGATATCCTGCTAACACACCGTTAGCCATGGCATCTTTCAAACCATCTTCAACGGACGGAATATACTCACGTGGAACAACACCACCGACAATTGCATCTTCAAATTCAAAGCCTTTGCCTTCTTCATTTGGTGTAAATTCAACCCAAACATCACCATATTGACCTTTACCACCAGACTGACGGACAAATTTACCTTCAGCGGAAGCTTGCTTTGTAAAGGTTTCACGGTAGGCAACTTGCGGTTCACCAACTTGAGCATCAACTTTAAATTCCCGACGCATCCGATCAACCATGATATCTAAATGTAATTCACCCATTCCAGAAATCAATGTCTCACCAGTTTCAGGATTGGTTTCAGCTCTGAAAGTAGGATCCTCTTCAGCTAATTTTTGAATAGCAATATCTAATTTGTCACGATCTTCTTTAGATTTAGGCTCAATTGAAACTTGAATCACAGGGTCTGGAATTTCCATCGATTCTAAAATTAATGGATGATCTGGATCAGTCAATGAATCACCAGTTGTCGTATTCTTCAAGCCAATAGCTGCTGCAATATCACCTGAGAAAACTTCAGGAATTTCGCTACGGTGATTAGAATGCATTTGTAATAAACGACCAACACGTTCACGTTTATCTTTTGTAGCATTCAAGACATAAGAACCTGATTCCAAAGTTCCAGTATAAACCCGTAAATAAGTCAAACGGCCAACAAATGGATCAGCAGCAATCTTGAAAGCTAAACCAGCAAATGGTTTATCATCATCAGCTACTAATTCAATTTCTTCACCAGTAGCTGGATCCGTTGCATTATATGGACGTACATCCAATGGTGATGGCAAATAATCAACAACAGCATCCATCAACATTTGCACACCCTTATTCTTAAAGGCAGAACCAGCTAAAACAGGGAATAACTCTAAGTTAATTGTTGCCTTACGAATAGCCTTGCGAATTTCATCATTGCTGATTTCAGCACCATCAAGATATTTTTCCATGATCGCGTCATCAACATCAGCTAAGCCTTCGATCATTTGAGCGCGACGCTTTTGAGCTTCTTCTAAATATTCTTCAGGTACATCAACCGTATCCCACTTGGAACCTAACTCATCTTCATCGTAAAGATCAGCTTTCATTTCAATTAAATCAATGACACCTTCAAAAGCATCTTCGGCACCAATTGGCATTTGAATTGCTAAAGGTTTAGCATCCAAGCGATCTTTGATCGTTTGTACAGAATAATCGAAATCTGCACCCAATTTATCCATCTTGTTCACAAAAACAATTCTAGGAACACTATAAGTTGTTGCCTGACGCCAAACGTTTTCTGTTTGTGGTTCTACACCTGATTGACCATCTAAAACAGTAATGGCACCATCTAATACCCGCAAAGAACGTTCAACTTCAATTGTGAAGTCCACGTGTCCCGGGGTATCAATAATGTTGATTCGGTTGTCTTTCCATTCAGCTGTCGTGGCAGCAGATGTGATAGTAATTCCACGTTCTTGTTCTTGTTCCATCCAGTCCATTTGGGAAGCTCCATCATGAGTTTCACCAATTTTGTGAATTTTACCTGTATAATACAGAATCCGTTCCGTTGTTGTTGTTTTACCAGCATCAATATGAGCCATGATACCGATATTACGTGTCTTTGCTAAAGGAAATTCACGCTTATTAGCCATAAGACTAGTACTCCTCTCAATAAATTGGTTTCAAATTACCAACGATAATGTGCAAAAGCGCGGTTAGCATCAGCCATCTTATGTGTATCTTCACGTTTTTTCACAGCTGCACCAGTATTATTAGCAGCATCCATGATTTCAGAAGCTAAACGTTCATCCATCGTATGTTCACCGCGTAAACGTGCATAGCTAACAATCCAACGTAAGCCCAAAGTAGTCCGACGTTCAGGACGCACTTCAATTGGCACTTGATAATTGGAACCACCGATTCGACGAGCCTTAACTTCTAAGACTGGCATGACATTTTTCATTGCTTCATCAAATACTTCCACTGGATCATTACCAGTTTTATCTTTAATAATATCAAAAGCATCATAAAGAATAGTTGAAGCTTTACCTCTTTTACCATCAACCATCAAATGATTAATCAAACGAGTGACAAGCTTTGAATTATAAATTGGGTCTGGCAAAACATCACGTTTTGAGACACTACCCTTTCTTGGCATTGTAAATCCTCCCACATCTTATCTCTAAATTTTAATTAGTTACCTATTTAGGCTTCTTTGTGCCATACTTAGAACGACCTTGCATCCGACCATCTACACCAGCAGTATCTAAAGCACCACGGACAATATGATAACGCACACCAGGTAAATCCTTAACACGTCCACCACGAATTAACACAACACTATGTTCTTGTAAGTTATGACCAATTCCAGGAATATAAGCTGTTACTTCAATCAAATTAGACAAACGCACACGAGCATATTTCCGCAAAGCAGAGTTAGGTTTCTTTGGTGTCATTGTTCCGACACGCGTAGCCACACCACGTTTTTGCGGTGCAGGATTGTCAGTACTGATTTTTTTCATACTATTGTAGCCGAAGTTCAAAGCAGGTGAATCTGACTTTGAAGTTCTTGATTTACGACCTTTACGTACCAATTGATTAATTGTTGGCATTAAAAGTTCCTCCTTATTTTTAAGCACACACATCCAGGTGGTTCTTTTTCTAACAAATAAAAATACCACCTAATGTGGTTTTCCAAACTGTTTATGACACACTAATACCTCTAAAAACACAAATCATATGTTATCATTAATCGTCCCTACTGTCAAATTCGGCTTTGCCCAAATTTTATTAGTTTTAAAAACAAAATTGAGATTAGTTAACGTAATTATACACGAGGTGAAAATATGATTATTTTTGAATTACTTTTTAGTATTTGTCTAGCATCTTTTGCTGGTGTCACAGCTATTAGGCTCCCCCTAGGCTATTCCATCGTCCAAGGTCGTTCACGCTGTGACATCTGTAAACACCAACTCAAATGGTATCAAGAAATTCCCCTGATTAGTTATATCTGTTTACGCGGTCAATGTGCCTATTGTCACCATCGGATTCATCGGGGGATTTTTATCATTGAATTATTAGGACTCTGTTTTGGCATTGAAGCCATTAACCAGACAATGATTAATCCTTTTTTATTCATTATTGTTGCCGTTACCCTAACTTTAGGAGCGTTTACCGATTATTATTATTTAAATATTTGGCCGCTAACTTTAATACCTGCTGTCATTAGCTGCCTCATCCTCAATTTCCCCAATTGGTCCAAATTTCTGACAATTATTCTTTTTAGTTTGACATTAGCAAGCCTTTATTTTCTTTTTAAAGGGCATTTTGGTCTCGGTGATTGTGAAATTTTATTACTTTTGATTTTAGCCTTTGATTTACAAACAGTCTTGCAGATTATTCTCTTGGCAACTTTCTTTGCTTGTCTTGGCTTTTTAGTTTTATATCAAAAATACCGACACCGAATTATTTTGCCTTTTGTGCCCTTCATTCTTGCCGGTATTTTTATTCGATTTTTATTTTGACCAATGATCTTTTAAGAAGGCCGTCCGTCCACCAGCTTCTTCCATTTCATATCGTAACGGATTCTTTTGGTAAAAATTCTGATGATAATCTTCGGCAGGATAAAATGGTTGGGCAGGTTCAATTTGTGTTACAATCGGTTGATCAAATCGACCACTTTGTTCTAGTTCTTTTTTGGATTGTTCCGCAATTTTTTGTTGCTCTTCATTTTGAACAAAAATGACCGGACGATAACTGTCACCACGATCCTGAAATTGTCCCATCGCATCTGTAGGATCAGTCTGTTGCCAATAAATATTGACTAATTCTTGATATGAAATAACTTGTGGATCAAAAATAATTTCTACAGCTTCTGTGTGTCCCGTCTGGTGACTAGCAACTTGTTCATACGTCGGATTTGGTACATGACCACCTGTATAGCCAGAAATGACGCGCTTAATTCCAGGCATCGTGTCAAATGGCTTGACCATGCACCAAAAACAACCACCTGCAAAAATTGCTTTTTCTTCCATATAAATCTCCTCCTTGAGTTTTATAGTATCATGAACCAATACTTAAGTCGTCTGAAATGTTTATTATGCTTGCAATAAAATATACAACTAGATATAATCTTATTCCGCACTCAATTCTAGGAGGATTTTATTACAATGAACGCTGGTATACAAAAACTTAAACAAGGTTTAACGACTTTTGATCTTAAGATTTTAGGAATCATTCTCATGGTGATTGACCACGTCCACCAAATGTTTTTACCATTTGGTGCCCCCAATTGGTTAGATTGGTTTGGACGACCTGTAGCCACTATTTTTTTCTTCACCAGTGTTATTGGGTTTTCTCACACACATAGCAAATCCAAATATATGTTGCGCTTATATCTCAGCATGTTTTTCATGTCGTTATTAACTTTTATCACGCAAAACATAGTTAAATATGACAAAGTGGTCTTATCAAATAATATCTTTCGTGATTTATTTGTTGGTACGCTCTTTATGCTAGGGATTAATTTTTTCCAAAAAGCACGTCATCCTCAACATCGTACTCGAAATCTTATTTTTGGCATTATTCTTTTAGCAATCCCCTTCATCGCATCATTACTAGTTTTACCGTTAACTAAAGCCCCTATTCCAGTTATGATAACTCTATCTAGTTTATTGCCGGCAATTGCATTAGCGGAAAATAATGTCATGACCTTAATGATTCCATTACTGTATTTATTTAAAGACAACCGCAAATGGCAGTGTCTTATCATTGCGATTTTTGCGCTAGCCTACGGTGTTGTACGCACCAACCAATGGTTGATGATTTTGGCAATTATTCCGATTTGGTTTTATAACGGTAATAAAGGACGTGGGATGAAATCTTTCTTCTACATTTTTTATCCCACACACATTATTCTTTTATACTTGTTGTCTGCCGTTTTATATAATTTACACTGAATCACGAAAAGAGTGAAGTTTCACTCTTTTTTTGTACATATATTTTTATGTAAAAAAATACCACGCAACTAATAGCTGCATGGTATTAAAATTAATCTTGCTGCATTTCCGCTTGAATTGTTGCTAAATTTTCTGTTGGTTCATCATCAAGATCTCTGTCACTAACTTTTTCTGGCTGCATATGCCGATATTTAGCCATTCCAGTTCCAGCAGGGATAATTTTACCAATCATCACATTTTCTTTTAACCCAACTAATGGATCACTCTTGCCACGAATAGAAGCATCCGTCAAGACCCGTGTTGTTTCCTGGAAGGAAGCGGCCGACAAGAAGCTATTCGTTTCCAAAGATGCCTTGGTAATACCCAATAAGACTGGCGAACCTGTCGCAGGCAATTTACCCTGGATCAAAGATTCCTTATTATTTTCCGTAAATTGACCAATATCTAATAAGGAGCCTGGCAACACTTCAGTATCACCTGGATCTAAGACCCGGATCTTGCGCAACATCTTGCGAACCATAACTTCAATATGCTTATCACTGATATCAACACCCTGCATCCGGTAAACCTTTTGGACTTCAGAAAGAAGATAATTTTCAGTAGTTAACACGTTAGTAACTTTAATCAACTGTTTTGGATCAATAGAACCAGCAGTTAATTTATCACCACGATGCAAAACATCGCCTTCAGCTACTGCCACACTGGCTGTATAAGGAACACTATAAGTTCTTGTATCAATCTTACCTTCCACGGTAATTTCCCGCGTATGCTCAGCCGGATTTTCATCAATTGCCGTCACAGTACCATCAACTTCAGAAATATAAGCTAAACCTTTAGGATTACGTGCTTCAAAAATTTCTTCGACACGAGGAAGTCCCTGCGTAATATCCTCACCACCAGCAACACCACCGGTATGGAAGTTTCTCATTGTTAACTGCGTACCAGGTTCACCGATGGATTGAGCAGCCACAACACCAACAGCTTCACCTACTTCAACTTCCTCGCCAGTAGCTAAGTTCCGACCGTAACATTTTTGACAAATTCCGTGTTCAGTATTGCAGGTGAATGATGAACGAATAGTTACCTTCGTCACACCAGCGTCTAACACTTGCTTAGCTAAATCTTCATCTAACAAAATATTACGTCCGACTAATTCTTCACCGGTTTGTGGATCTAAGATTTCTTTTTGCGTATAACGGCCAACCAAGCGATCATATAAGGGCTCAATCACTTCATTACCATCCATAATGGCACTAACTTCTAAACCACGATCCGTACCACAATCTTCTTCACGCACAATCACATCTTGAGCCACATCCACTAAACGTCTAGTCAAATAACCAGAGTTAGCAGTCTTCAAAGCTGTATCCGTCATTCCTTTACGGGCACCATGCGTGGACATGAACATTTCTAAGACAGATAAACCCTCACGGAAGTTAGACGTAACAGGTACTTCCATCATTCCACCGTTAGGAGCAGCCATTAAACCACGCATTCCAGCCAACTGCGTAAAGTTCGAAATGTTACCACGAGCACCAGAATCCGACATCATTGAAATTGGGTTCTTAGGATCAAAACTATCAACTAGTTGTTGTTGAATTTCATCTTTGGCATCATTCCAAATACTAATCACCCGATTATGACGTTCTTCATCGGTAATCAAACCGCGTCTAAATTGCTTGGAAACTGTTGCAACTTGCTTATGAGCAGCGTCAACAATCGGTTGTTTATCATCTAATTGTGGCACATCAGAAACCCCAACTGTCAAACCAGACAAAGTACAAATTGTATAACCCAATTCTTTCATATCGTCCAACAGTTCTGAAGTCCGCTGTACTCGGTAAATCTTAAAGATTTGCGCAATAATATCACTCAAATAACTTTCTTTAAAGGGATCAATTAGCGGTGCATCTTGCAGGCGCTGTTTAATATCTTCGCCCTCTTTTAAGAAATACTTATCAGGAATACCATTGGTTAGATTTTCTTCGGTTGGCTCATTTAAATACGGCATACCCTTTGGCAAAATCCGATTAAAAATGACTTTACCAACACTTGTCAACATAATCCGATTTTTCTGACCTTCATTAAAAGAAAAATCATTCATGTCTTTCGTTGAAAGACCAATCCGTGTGTGCCAATGAACAACACCATCTTGAAAGGCCATCTCAACTTCATCCATGTCTTTAAAGATCATGCCTTCGCCTTCACGACCCCGTTCTTCCAAGGTTAAATAATAATTACCTAACACAACATCCTGTGAAGGTGTAACAATAGGCTTCCCATCTTTAGGTGCCAAAATATGATGCGCAGCTAACATTAACATTCGTGCTTCAGCCTGCGCTTCATCAGATAACGGCACGTGAACGGCCATCTGGTCACCATCAAAATCGGCATTGTAAGCTTCACATGCTAACGGGTGCAACCGAATTGATTTACCATCTACCAAAACCGGTTCAAAAGCTTGAATACCCAAGCGATGCAATGTTGGTGCCCGGTTTAACAAAACAGGACGTTCTTTAATCACATCTTCCAAAACATCCCAAACAGCATCATCTTGACGCTCAATTTTCCGTTTTGCATTTTTGATATTAGAAGCCAACTCACGCTTAACTAATTCATGCATCACAAATGGTTTAAATAATTCCAACGCCATTTCTCGAGGCAAACCACATTGATAAAATTTTAAAGTTGGGCCAACATCAATAACCGAACGACCAGAATAATCAACACGCTTACCTAACAAGTTCTGACGGAAACGGCCTTGCTTCCCTTTCAACATGTGTGATAGAGACTTCAATGGACGATTACCTGGACCTGTAACTGGACGACCACGACGACCATTATCAATTAAAGCATCGACAGCTTCTTGAAGCATCCGCTTCTCGTTTTGCACAATAATGTTAGGCGCATTTAAGTCTAACAACCGTTTCAAACGATTATTTCGGTTAATAACTCGCCGATATAAATCATTCAAATCAGAGGTGGCAAAACGTCCACCTTCTAATTGCACCATCGGGCGCAAATCTGGTGGGATAACTGGAACACAATCCATAATCATCCATTCAGGACGATTACCAGAATTCTTAAACGCATTTAAAATGTCTAACCGGCGAATGGCACGAGTTCTTTTTTGACCAGTCGCACTCTTCAACAATTCTTTTAAACCAGCAACTTCTTTATCCAAATCCACAGCTGCCAGTAGTTCTTTGACACCTTCGGCACCCATTTTGGCAACAAAAGCATCACCGTATTGTTCACGTTTTTTGCGATATTCCGTTTCTGTCAATAATTGCTTATCTTCTAAATCAGTATCACCAGATTTGATCACAACATAGGCTGCAAAATAAATAATCTCTTCCAAAGCACGTGGACTCATGTCTAAGACCAAACCCATACGACTTGGAATACCTTTAAAGTACCAAATATGCGTTACTGGAGCCGCTAATTCGATATGCCCCATTCGTTCACGCCGAACTTTGGAACGTGTGACTTCCACACCACAACGATCACAAACAATTCCCTTATAGCGAATTCGTTTGTATTTACCGCAGGCACATTCCCAATCTTTCGTTGGCCCAAAAATGCGTTCATCAAACAATCCATCACGTTCTGGTTTTAACGTCCGATAATTGATTGTTTCCGGCTTTTTAACTTCACCGTAAGACCAACTACGAATCTTATCAGGCGATGCCAAACCAATTTGCATACTTTCAAATTTGTTAACGTCTATCAACTGGCAACCTCCTCTTATTTATCAGTCGGATCAGAGCTCAAATTATTAATTCTATCCATTAAATTATCTAAATTAGGTTGCATTTGCGCTTCTTTTTGCTTCTTTTTGGCTGCGTATTCATCCATTTTTTTCTGTTCTTGCTCTTTAGCCAATTTAGATAACGCATCAACACTCTTTTCTGTGGTGTCTTCGTCCATATCACGCAACCCAATCTCACGATGTTCATGATCCAAAATCTTCATGTCTAATCCCAAAGATTCTAATTCCTTAATTAAAACTCTAAAGGATTCCGGAACACCAGGCTTTGGAATCGTTTCACCCTTGACAATTGCCTCATAAGTGTTGACCCGACCAGCAACATCATCAGATTTATAAGTTAGAATTTCCTGCAGCGTATAAGCAGCACCGTAAGCCTCTAATGCCCAGACTTCCATTTCGCCAAACCGCTGACCACCAAATTGTGCTTTACCACCTAAAGGCTGTTGCGTTACTAAAGAGTAAGGTCCGATGGAACGTGCATGGATCTTGTCATCAACCATATGGGCTAATTTCATATAGTACATAACCCCAACAGCAACCCGGTTATGGAATGGTTCACCAGTTCGACCATCATACAAAATTGTCTTCGCATCTGAGGCCATATTAGCTTCTTTGACAGCTTCCCACAAATCTTCATCACGTGCACCATCAAAAACTGGTGTGGCTACATGAATGCCCAAATTACGAGCGGCCATTCCTAAATGCAGTTCCAAAACCTGTCCAATATTCATACGTGAAGGCACACCCATTGGATTCAAGAGAATATCAATTGGCGTACCATCTGGCATATAAGGCATATCTTCTTCTGGCACCACGATTGAAACCGTACCTTTATTACCGTGACGACCAGCCATCTTATCGCCCACTTGAATTTTCCGTTTCTGAGCAATATAGACTCGAACCATTGTGTTGACACCAGGACTTAATTCATCGCCAGCTTCACGTGTAAAGACGCGTACATCTTGGACGATTCCGCCGCCACCATGAGGAACACGCAAGGAAGTATCACGAACTTCACGAGCTTTTTCACCAAAAATAGCATGCAATAAACGTTCTTCAGCGGATAATTCAGTCATTCCCTTCGGGGTAACCTTACCTACTAAAATGTCACCATCACGAACTTCTGCACCAATGCGGACAATTCCCTCTTCGTCTAAGTCCTTCAGAGCTTCTTCGCCGACATTCGGAATTTCACGGGTGATTTCCTCAGGTCCTAATTTGGTATCACGAGATTCTGATTCATACTCTTCAATATGAATAGAGGTATAAACGTCATCTTTAACCAAACGTTCTGACAAAACAATCGCATCTTCATAGTTGTACATGTTCCAAGTCATAAAGGCAATCAAAGGATTTTGGCCTAAAGCTAACTCACCCTCTTGCATCGCAGGACCATCAGCAATAATCTCGCTGTGTTCTACATGATTGCCCTTTTCCACAATCGGACGTTGATTGTAACATTTACCCGCGTTAGAACGCCGATATTTCATCAAATGATAAGTGTCAACTGTCTCGTCTTCATCACGTTTAATTTGGATAATTTTAGCATCAACATATTCAACAATTCCATCATATTTAGCCAACATTGCCGTTCCGGAATCGTGTGCTGCAACATATTCCATACTGGTTCCAACTAATGGAGAATGTGGTTTAACCAACGGTACCGCCTGACGCTGCATGTTCGCACCCATCAAAGCCCGATTAGAGTCATCATTTTCTAAGAATGGAATACATGAAGTCGCAACTGAAACAACTTGCCGTGGCGAAACGTCCATATAATCGACTTTATCAACAGTTGTTTCAATATTATCTTCTTGATGACGTGCCAAAATGCGTTCTTCAGCAAACGAACCATCATCGTTTAATGGTGTGTTGGCCTGTGCTACAACATAGTTATCTTCTTCATCAGCTGTTAAATAATCAATTTTATCGGTGACTTTATGCGTATCCCATGATACCCGACGATAAGGTGTTTCAATAAAACCATATTTGTTAACAACTCCGTAACTAGCCAAGTTGTTAATCAAGCCAATGTTAGGTCCTTCGGGTGTTTCAATAGGACACATCCGACCGTAATGGGTATAGTGAACATCCCGGACTGCATAACCTGCACGATCTCGTGTCAAACCGCCAGGTCCTAAAGCAGATAAACGTCTTTTATGCGTCAATTCACCTAAAGGATTGTTTTGATCCATAAACTGTGACAATTGAGATGAACCAAAGAATTCTTTAATTGCTGCGACAACAGGACGAATATTAATCAATTGTTGCGGTGTCACTGTGGCGGTATCTTGAATAGACATCCGTTCGCGGACAACCCGCTCCATTCTTGACAAGCCTAACCGAAATTGATTTTGCAATAATTCACCCACGGAACGAATCCGCCGATTACCTAAGTGATCAATATCATCAGTCGTGCCAATACCTTCTTGCAAATTCAAGAAGTAATTAATTTCAGCCAAAATATCAGCTGGTGTAATGTGCTTAACTTTTTCATCAATATTACCATTACCGATAACATTGACGATCCGATCTTCATCATTTTGTGAATAGACCTTGATGACCTGTAATTTAACCGGATCACCCAAAATTCCTTCATCTGAAGGTTGGAAAGTCACAGCCTTAAAATCAGCATTCTTTAAATAAGGTGCCAATTTACTCATTGCTTCACGATCCAGCAACGTATCCTTAGCTAAAATAACTTCACCGGTATCCGGATCTGCTAACGTTTCAGCCAAAGTCAAACCAGCCAAACGTGTTTTTAAATTTAATTTTTTATTAACTTTATATCGACCAACGGGCGCCGTGTCATAACGCTTGGGATCAAAGAAACGCGCATACAACAAAGAACGCGAACTTTCAGCAGTTTTGGGTTCACCTGGACGTAAACGTTCATAAATATCTTTTAAGGATTCAGTTACTCGTGAATCACTTGTATCTTTGTGAACATCTTTTTCTAAAGTCAAGTTAAGAGTGTTACTATTGCCGCCTAAAATATCAGTAATTTCACTATCTGAGCCAAAACCAAGCGCCCGCACTAATTCCGTAATCGGTAATTTCCGTGTCCGGTCAATACGCACATAACTAATATTCTTGGCATCGTTATCGAATTCTAACCATGCACCACGGTTAGGGATCACCGTAGTGCCATAAATCATTCGACCATTTTTATCAGGTTCTGCCGTGTAATAAACTCCTGGCGAACGTACCAATTGCGAAACAATAACCCGTTCTGCACCATTAATAATAAAAGTACCTTGTTCAGTCATTAATGGGAAATCACCGAAGAAAACATCTTGCGTTTTGATTTCACCAGTCTCATGATTAGTCAAACGTAAAGTAACATGTAAAGGTGCCGAATAATTAGCATCATGATCACGGGCCTCATCCACAGTATACTTTGGCTTTAATAATTTATAACCAACGTAATCCAATGACAAAGTGCCGGCAAAATCATTAATTGGCATGATATCTTGAAACATTTCCTTAAGACCTTCATCAAGAAACCAATTATACGAATTCGTTTGAATATCAATTAAATTTGGTAAAGGCAAAACTTCCTTAATTCTCGCATAACTACGGCGTGTTCGATGTTTGCCATAGTTGACATTATGATAATGAACTGTTTTTTGCGTCAAGCGATTCACCCTTTCGATTAAACTCCCATAAATATTACAATTAAGTTACAATTTAGCGGATCAATAGAAAAAGGCAAAAAAAAAACCAAAAATAGCTATTTCACTGCTACTTTTGCTTTTTATAATTCCGGCTCGGACAATATTTCGAGGGAATACGCCCACCAATCCACGCTAATAGTAAAGTACATGATATAACAAACTCAATCAATTGTCAACTTTTAGCATGTATTTTTTCTAAATGTTTGATATTAAATGTTAGCTGATCTTTGGCAACACCAACTGACAAGCGATCACCAGCAATTAATTCATGTGCCAATAATAAATCACTAATTCGATCTTCGACTTCTGTTTGAATGGTTCGACGCAAGGGACGGGCACCTAACTGTGGAGTATAACCCTTATCAACCAACCACGTTAATGCTCGTGGTGTTAATTTTAATTGAATTTGGCGTTGTTTTAACCGTACCACCAAATTTTTCGATAAAATCTTCACGATTTGTTCCAAATCAACTTTCGTTAATTCATGGAACACCAAAATATCATCAATTCGATTGAGAAATTCTGGACGGAAAAATTGTTTCGTTTCTGCCAAAATATGACTCTTGATCGCTTGGTAATTATTAGGATTACTTTGGTTAAAACCAACATTATGCTCATCTTGCAGGCTTTGTACGCCTAGATTAGAAGTCATAATGATAATCGTGTTCCGAAAATCAACTTTGCGACCCTTAGAATCAGTTAAGAAGCCATCATCCAACACCTGTAACAACAGATTAAATACATCTCGGTGTGCCTTTTCAACTTCATCTAACAAAATGACCGCATATGGATGATTGCGCACCTGCTCCGTTAATTGACCGCCTTCTTCATAGCCCACATATCCTGGTGCAGCCCCAACTAAGCGTGAAGTGCTAAATTTTTCCATATATTCAGACATATCAATTCGAATTAAATCTTCTTCACTGCCAAACACTGTGCGCGATAACGCTTTAGCTAATTCAGTTTTACCAACACCTGTTGGACCCAAAAAGAGAAACGAACCAATGGGGTGCTGCGGATCTTTTAACCCACTACGTGAGCGTCGAATGGCCTTTGCCACGGCACTAACCGCCCCATCTTGGCCTACGACTTGCTGATGCAATTCTTGTTCCAAATGCAACAATTTTTTGGACTCTTGCTGGCTAATTTTAGTGGTAGGAATATTGGTCCACTGAGAGACAATTTGTGCAATATCTTCAGCCATGACGGTGGGTAAATTAGGTTGAGATATAGATTTTTGACTTTCGACTTCTAATTTAGCCTGTAATTGCAACTCCAGTTGCCGTACTTGAGCTGCGGTTTCAAAATCTTGTTGTTCAATAGCCTCATCTTTTTGCAAGTCCAATTGTTGAAGTTGTTGTTCTAATTGCTCCACCGAATCCATTTGATTTTGTTGTGAGTGCTTGATGTGGACCATCGCTGAAGCTTCATCCACCAAATCAATAGCCTTATCCGGCAAAAACCGATTAGTCAAATAACGTTTGGACAGATCGACTGCTGAACGCAAAGCATCGGAAGTAATTGTCAAATGATGATGTTGCTCATATTGCGGTTTTAAGCCTTGCAAAATTTGATATGTTTCCTCAGTTGAAGGCTCTTCCACCAAAACTTTCGCAAATCTTCTAGCAAAAGCTGCATCTTTTTCAATATATTTTTGATACTCATCCAATGTCGTGGCTCCGATCATCTGTAATTCGCCACGTGACAAAGCTGGTTTTAAAATATTAGACGCATCAATGGCACCTTCAGCCCCACCAGCGCCAATTAACGTATGCAATTCATCAACAAACAAAATCACATCACGGCTTTGGTAGATTTCATTGACAATTTTTTTCAGACGATCTTCAAATTCACCACGATATTTAGTACCTGCAACTAGCGAACCAACATCCAACATCATAACTCGTTTATTGGCTAGGTTTTCGGGCACCAAATTTTGTGCAACTTTTTGCGCCAAACCTTCCACAATAGCCGTTTTACCAACGCCCGGTTCACCAATTAATACTGGATTGTTTTTCGTACGACGACTTAAAATTTGAATCACACGTGCAATTTCTGGTGTACGTCCAATAACCGGGTCTAACTGCTTTTGACTAACTGTCGCGGTCAAATCGCGCGCTAAAGCATCCAACGTCGGTGTCTGACTGGTCGTATCGTCTACTTGCGTATTTTTGTTACGAGTATGATGCTCTGAACGCTCAGAAATTCCCATTTTGCCCAGCAAAATTTTCCTTGTTTTGACGATACTAAGACCCAAATTAGTCAAAATTCGTGATGACAAGATCGTTTGATCACGCAATAACGCTAATAACAAATGTCCTGTCCCCACCTGTGGAGCTTTCAACTCACTAGCCTGCTTGGTGGCTGTTTCTAAGATTTGCCCAGCACGTGGTGAATATGGCAAATATAATTGATCCTGCTGTTCAAAAGTATTGTCACCATAACCCGTTAATAACTCAATTTCATCTTTAATGTCATCAGCAGTCACTGTCAATCCATTAATCGTTTTTGCGGCCACTCCCGAGCCCTCTTTAACCAAACCATAAAGAATATGCTCCGTACTAACAGCATTATGTCGAAAATTAATTGCCATTTTTTGTGCAATTTGCAAAGCCTCTTTCGCACTTGTCGTGAATAGTTTACCCATAATAGCCTCTTTTCCAATAAATCCAGTTCAGACGTATAGTTATGGTCAGTGTTTAAACATTTTACATCAGATTATTTGATGTGCAACTTTTTAATTCATAATTTCCCTTGAAAGTAATTGTACACTTATCTTTGCTAAAATGCTTAGACTAAAAAAGTGATACCTGCCAGGCATCACTTCTGATCATCAAACAACTCATCGGGAAAACAAGATTCGAACTTGCGACCCCTACGTCCCTAACGTAGTGCTCTACCAAGCTGAGCTATTTCCCGCCAATCAATCGGGAAAACAAGATTCGAACTTGCGACCTCTACGTCCCGAACGTAGCGCTCTACCAAGCTGAGCTATTTCCCGATAAACAAAAAGCGGAAGACGGGATTCGAACCCGCGACCCCCACCATGGCAAGGTGATGTTCTACCACTGAACTACTTCCGCAAAAATATTAAAAATGAAACTATGCACCCAGTAGGAGTCGAACCTACAACCTTCTGATTCGTAGTCAGACACTCTATCCAATTGCGCTATGGGTGCAACATTATAATGCCGAGGACCGGAATCGAACCGGTACGGTAATCACTTACCGCAGGATTTTAAGTCCTGTGCGTCTGCCAGTTCCGCCACCCCGGCGTTATTATAATGTAAAGCGGAAGACGGGATTCGAACCCGCGACCCCCACCATGGCAAGGTGATGTTCTACCACTGAACTACTTCCGCATAAATGAGTCGCGTGGGACCCGAACCCACGACCCACGGCTTAAAAGGCCGTTGCTCTACCAGCTGAGCTAGCGACTCAACACAATCATTGTTCAACCAATGACTGTCTTATTATAGCAAGTTAACATTTAAATTTCAACTAAACATTGTAAGAAATTATTTTCGATCATCAGGACGCATCGTTGGGAATAAAATCACATCGCGAATCGATGGCGCATCAGTTAATAACATGACCAACCGATCCATGCCGATACCCAAACCGCCAGTTGGTGGCATCCCATATTCCAAAGCTTCTACAAAATCTTCATCAATTGGTTCGGCTTCATCATTACCAGCTTCACGCTCTTTCACCTGAGCTTCAAAACGTTGGCGTTGATCAATCGGATCGTTTAATTCTGTAAAGGCATTAGCGTATTCATTACCCAAAATAAACAATTCAAAACGATCAACAAAGCGCGGATCGTCTTCATTCTTTTTGGCTAACGGTGAAATTTCAATGGGATGACCATAAATGAAAGTTGGTTCTGTGATTGTTTCTTCAACGAATTCCTCAAAGAACGCATTGATAATATGACCAACTTGCCAGTAATCTTCATAATGCACATGATGCTCATCTGCAAGTTTGCGCGCTTGATCGAGATTCATTTGCGACCAGAAATCCACGCCAGTACGCTCTTTAATCGCATCAACCATGTGCTGACGCTTAAAGGCTTTGCCTAAATCTACATCATGACCTTGATAAGTGACTTTTGTAGTTCCCAACGCCTTTTGGGCAGCATACTTGAAAATGCCCTCAGTTTCGTCCATGACATCTTCAAAATTGAAGTAGGCAGCATAACTTTCTAACTCGGTAAATTCTGGATTATGCTTAGTATCAATACCTTCATTCCGAAATACCCGTCCAATTTCATAAACTCGTTCCATGCCACCAACAATTAGTCGTTTCAAGGGCAATTCCAAAGCAATCCGCATGTATAAATCAATGTCTAACGCATTGTGATGTGTCAAAAATGGTCGTGCTGACGCACCACCAGCTTGTGAATGCAAGACTGGCGTTTCGACCTCCAAAAAACCATTATTATCTAAATATTCACGAACGGCCGAAATAATTTTGGTCCGTTTCACAAAACGCTCAAAACTTTCAGGATTCGTAATCAAATCTAAATAACGTTGCCGATAAATTTGTTCAACATTAGTTAAACCATGATATTTGTCCGGCAAGGGGCGCAAAGCTTTGGACAACAGCGTTACATGTTCGGCCTTGACGGTCAGTTCACCCATATCGGTTTTCATCACGGTACCTTCAATACCGAATAAATCACCTAAATCAGACCGCTTGAAAATATGATAATTGTCCTCACCGACAACATCTTTACGCACATAAATCTGAATTTTGCCTGTACGATCTTTAATATCCGCAAAACCAACTTTCCCTTTGCCACGTTTGGTCATCATACGACCAGCAATTTTGACGGATGCTCCTTTTATATCGTCTTTATCTATAGAGTCGTACTGGTCATGCAATTCTTGAGCGTTTTTTGTCGGCTGATAGCGATGTCCAAAGGGATCAATGCCTTCGTCACGCAATTCTTGCATCTTCTGACGCCGAACTTTTAACTGATCATTCATTTCATTTTCTGCCATCCAATTTACCCCTATTTCTACATATTATCTTGTGACGCGTACTATTAAACCCATACGTGCGCAAAATTGAATCTTAGCAAATCCACTACTTATTTGTTGAAAATAACTACTTCTTTTTGTCAATCATTTATATCATAGCAAAATTAGCCTCAGACTGGCAATCATTTCTCCAAAATCATTTGTTGAAATTGTTGCGGTGTAAATTGATATTTTTGACCACAAAATTTGCAAACAATTTCTGTATCTTGTTTCAGCTGGGCCAATTCTTGCAGTTCACTTTTGGGTAAAGCTCTTAAAGTTTGCGCAAAATGTTCCTGGGAGCAATCACATTGAAACTCAACAGGCATTCGCTCCAAAATCTTAGCTGGTTGCGTAAACAGGAGATTAACGATCTCTTCAGGAGTATACTGCTGAAACAATTCATGTAACGGTGGTAATTGTTGAATCGTTTTGGTCAACGTATCAATTTCACCATCTTGGGCGTTTGGCAAAGCTTGCACCATAAAGCCACCTGCACAACTCACATGATTATCACTTTCAACAAAAACCGATAAGCCGACGGCCGCTGGAATTTGCTCAGATTGCACCAAATAATATGCATAATCCTCCGCCAACTCACCAGAAATCAAAGGAACTTTGCCCGTAAAAGGTTGCGCCATCTTTTGATCTTTTGTGACTGCTAAAACACCATCTTGACCAACCGCCTTGGCGACATCAATTTTACCCTTAGCATTTAAAGGCAAACTGATATGCGGATTTTGGATATATCCTTTTACCTGACCTTGGGCATTGCCATCCGCTAAAATCAAGCCGACTGGGCCACCACCATTAATTCTAGTGGTCATCAGTTCGTCATTTTTTAGCATAGACGTACTCAACAACAATGTCCCAATTAAACTACGCCCCAGAGCTGCACTGGACGCACTCCACGTATCATGATTACTTTGTGCAGTTGCTACCAGTTGGGTTGCATTCACCACGTAAATGCGAAAATGACTGTTATAATTTAAAGACTTGACTAAATAATCCATAAAAACTCCTTAAATAACAAGATAGCACAGACCTTGAAAGTCTGTGCTACTTGATTGAATTTTATTCTTCAGTTTGATCATCATTAGAATCAGTAGGATCCGTCGTCATTTGTTGATCACTATCATTTTTCTTACTTAATTCTTCTGCTTGTTTAGCTTCATCTCGCTTTTGAGCGGCTTGCTTAGCCTCTTCAAAAGTTGAAGCCTTCTCTGATGGAAATTCATCTTGCGCCGAAGCAGGCATTTTCCCCGTGTTGTACAAACTCAAAATTTGTTTTTCATCCAAAGTTTCGTATTTCAATAAAGCTTGGGCAATTGCTTTATGCTGTTCACGGTGACTTTGAATAACATCAATCGCTGTTTGATGCCCTTCATCTAAAATCTTCCGAATCTCTTCATCAATAGCTGTCGCGGTTTCCTGTGAATAATTAGCCTGGCCATACGCACCAACAGGCGCACCACCTTTTTCTAACTGCACCATGCCTAAACGCTTGGTCATTCCATATTCAGTAACCATCGAACGCGCAATTTGAGTTGCTTGTTCAAAGTCATTGGAAGCACCTGAAGACTGTACGCCAAAAATAATTTCTTCAGCAGTTCGACCACCCATCAAACCAGCAACTTGTTCCATTAAATCTTTTTTGGTCAACAAATTCTGATCTTCTTTCGGGAGCATAATTGCATAACCGCCAGCACGCCCTCGCGGAATAATTGTAACTTTGCGGACGACCCGTGAATCGCTTAAAACAACCCCGATAATCGCATGACCTGCCTCATGATAAGCGACAGTCTCACGTTCTTTAGCGGAAATTACGCGGTCCTTTTTCGCCGGTCCAGCAATCACCCGATCTTCGGCTTCATCAATATCAGTAGCATCAATTTTTGTCTTGTTACGTTCCGCAGCGACCAGAGCTGCTTCATTTAAGACATTCTCTAAATCAGCACCAACAAAACCTGGTGTTTGTTGAGCAATAACTTTCAAATCAACATCATCTGCTAAAGGCTTATTTTTGGCATGAACCTTTAAAATGGCCTCACGCCCCTTAACATCTGGACGACCCACCAAAATTTTACGATCAAAACGACCGGGACGTAGCAAAGCTGGATCCAAAACATCGGAACGGTTGGTAGCAGCAATCACAATCAAACCTTCTTTACCAGTGAAACCATCCATCTCCACCAGCAATTGATTTAAAGTTTGCTCACGTTCATCATTGCCACCACCAGTTTTGCCATTACCACGTTGACGACCAATAGCATCAATTTCATCAATAAAAATGATCGCTGGAGCGCTTTTCTTAGCGCTATTAAATAAATCACGAACTCGTGAAGCGCCGACACCCACAAACATTTCCACAAAATCAGAACCAGAAATAGAATAGAATGGCACGCCCGCTTCACCCGCAACTGCTCGCGCTAACAATGTTTTACCAGTTCCAGGAGGTCCTTCAAGTAAAACCCCTGACGGTATTCGTGCGCCCAATGCTAGATACTTACGCGGATCTTTTAAGAAATCTACAACTTCAACTAATTCTTGCTTTTCTTCTTCCGCACCAGCCACATCAGAAAAACGCACTTTATTTTTCTTCGGGTCAACCGGCTTAGTCTGCGATTTACCAAAACTCATGATTTTGCCAGCGCCACCGCCGCCTTGACCAGCTTGCCCCATCATTGAATACAATAAGAAAGCAAAGAATAAGAACGGAATAACTGTCAGCGCAATATTCAACCACATACCGTTCTGCGATTCTTCATGCGTATTGACTTTGGTTTTCGTTTTTTGAGCTGCTTGATTAATTTCTTTTAAAGTTGAATTATTCGGCAAAACCGTTGCCGAAAAACTTTTAGAACGATTCACTGTAGCCGCCGAATGCGCAAATAAATTCACACCATTAGAATGACTTTTAGACGATTCAGCCTTTTTAAAGTCACCAGAAACTTTATAAACACCGTTAGACGGTTGGAGCGAAAAATTCTTAATTTTTTTGGCTTTTAATTTGGCAACAAATTCACTTGAAGACAAATTTTCCACTTGAGAAGAACCTTGTCCACCGACGAACCAACTGGTTGCTAAAATTAATAAAATAAAAATAATGATATAAAATAGACTATTATTACGTAGTCCATTTCGATTATTTTTCAAAATGACTGTCCTCCACAAAATTTAGCTTGTTTCTCATACTAACACAACAAAACATGAGTCGCTAGCTGATTAAAAATGAGATTATTTAACAATTATGCTTAGTATATCATAACCGTTGCAAACAATTTAACATGGACTAATATTCTGCTTTTGAATAAACCTCGGGCTTCAAAACCCCGATATAAGGAAGATTACGATAACATTCTTGATAGTCCATACCATAGCCAACAACAAATTCATCCGGACATGATAACCCAACATAATCAACGTGAACATTTTGTTGGCGATTGGCTTCTTTATCCAGTAAAGCCACAATTTTAATAGACTTGGCCTGCCGTGATTTGAACAGTTGGGTCAATTCTTTCAAAGTAATGCCAGTATCAATAATATCTTCAACGAAAACAACATCGCGGCCTTTCACAGAAACATCCAAATCCTTAAGAATACGGACCTGTCCAGATGACGAAGTTTGCCCATTGTAACTGGAAACATCCATAAAATCAATTTCAGCACTTTGAGGCAGCTGGCGCATCAAATCAGTTAAAAAGACGATGGCTCCCTTCAAAATACAAACAAATAGGGGATTTTTACCAGCATAATCTGTCATTAATTGTTGTGCTAAATTGTGATTTGCTTGCGCGATTTCCTCCTCGGAAAATAATACTTTTTGCATATCTTGATTCATCATAGTCATAATCAATCTCCTATCTTCAATTCAAATAAATATGGTGTTGGTGCAATTTGATAACGATAAATATTGGGAATCCACACAATCTTTTCGTCGAACGTTAAGACCATCAGATCTTGTCTTTGTTCGTATGGAATTTTTAAATTAATTAAACGATTCTTGAGCTTTTGATGGTGTCCATTTAACAATCGCAACCGATCGCCCACTTGGCGTGAGCGCCATTGAATTGTTTGGGGCAAATGATCAAAATAAAAGGTTCGCGTATTTGGCTGTTGAGCTCGCTGAACCAGGACTTGTTGTCCTTGGCCGATTGTTGTTGGCTGATTCAAACTCAAGTCCCATTTACTGGGTAAGGGTTGAATTTGAGACATTTTAATGTGTAAAAATTGATAACTTTTCACCAACGACCATTGATGCCCCAAAGCCAATCGTGCGTTGGATTTAGACAAGAGTTGCGCTACCGCCGTTAATTGCCGATTCGTCAGATCTAATGCTAATCGTTGATGACAAATATATTGTACGAACAAACTAATTTGTTGGTCATCGAATTGAGCCAGCTGACTTAAATTAACCGTTAATTGTTGACCAACTTGTTGCACACTGATTTGCGCCAATTGTTGAAAATTTTCCTGCAATAAACTAGTGACCGCCTGCAATTGCTGAGCAAAACTGGTTAGATGTTGATTGACTTGTGGATTAAATTGCTGTAATTGCGGCAACACTTGATTTCGTAATTGATTACGCCAAGTAATATTTTCAAAATTAGTTTGATCTACAAAAAATCGGATATGCTGCCGTTTCAGATAATTACGTAATTCCGCTTTGGAAAAGTTCAGTAACGGTCGCACTAATTGTCCACCAGCAAATGGCCGACAAGGTCGCATCGCGGCTAATTCCCATAAGCTACCACTACGAATTAATTTCATCAAAACTGTTTCCGCTTGGTCATCTGACTGATGTGCGACTAACAACTGCGGCAAATGATTTTGGTGCATCAATGTCGCAAAATACTGATACCTAAACTTGCGTGCCTGTTGTTCCAACCCACTAAGTTGATCAGAATGTTGCCAAGTGGTTGTGTAAAAAGGTAGCTGGTATTGCTGACAAAGCTGGCGAACAGCAGCCACTTCGGTTACGCTTTGTTTTCTCAAGGCAAAATCCACGGTCGCCACATGAATAAGCGGACGTAAATTTGCGGGCAAATTGATTAATAACATCAACAATGCTAACGAATCACTACCACCCGAAACCGCCACCAAAACTTTTGTTTGCGGCATCCAAGTTTGCCTCGTTTTGACCTGATGAATAAATTTTTTTTCTACAATATCCATATAAATTAAAAAAGTCCGAGTTATAAAAACCCGCACTTAACCACGGCGTCCCCCACGGCCACCGCGTTTTCCTTCAGTATTCTTTTTTAATGTTGCCTGGCGATCTTGACTTTCCTTCATAAAATCAGCCAGCAAGTCATCAAAATCTTCACCAGATTTATGTGAATTAGTACGCATATGTGCATGAGAAGAACTGCGATGTTTTTGAGCAGGCGCTTGTGCTTTTTTCATCGACAAAGAAATCTTACCATTCTCTATGCCCACCACTACTGCCGTAACTTGATCGCCAAGACTAAGTTTGTCATGAATATCTTTAACATAGTCATTGGAAATCTGACTGATATGTACCAGTCCGCTTTGACCATTACCAATATCAACAAAAGCTCCAAAATTCTTGATACCGACGACTTTACCCGTTACTTTGGTTCCTACTGAAACGGCCATTTTTCTCTTCTTACTCCTTAAAAGTTTAAATTTTTGTTTGCTTCATTAGGAATATTATAAATAATCTCCCCATCCTTGGAATAGTTAAACCGATAACGAATTAAATTATCTAAATACTCTGGATCATGCAACTGCTTAACTTCTGTTTTTAAATCCGCACGCTTATCCTTAGCTTTAGCTAATTTACGTTCTTGACTAGTCATTGCCTCTTGAGCTAATGCTTTTGAATGATTTGCTTGATAAATATGCCAGCCCAAAATTATGCTAAAAATCACTAAAAAAACGATTAGAATCGCAGTTCGGCGCCGATGAACAACGCGAACTCGGTGTTTAAAACGCCGCTCAGCCGACAAATCATTATTATCAATATTAATTTGGCTAACATTAGCTAGATTAGTCTGATTAGGCAAAAAAATCCCTCCGTTTATCCATTGCCATGAGTTGAGTATACCAACTCTCTCAAGTACTTGTCTAGCATAACTTAATCTAGTCTTTGATACATGGATGAAGCATCCTCTTTTTTGACAATTTCTGGCGTTGCCAAAATCTCTACTTTAATTTGCCGATCTCCATAATGCAAAATTAATTGATCGCCGATCGTCACATCACTTGCTGATTTTGCTACGCGTCCATTGAGTTCAATTCGCCCTTTATCAGCCAATTCTTTTGCAATCGTACGCCGTTTCACTAATCTGGAAAGCTTCAAATATTTATCTAATCGCATTTTTTTACCTATTCTTTCATTTATTTTTGACCAAACAACAAAACCCAATCTGCTTTCGAAAAAACGCGGCCATAATAACAACCAACTAAAGTCCAAAGCAAACCAAGACCACTTTCGACGATAACTTCAAACACCGCATGCATCCGTGTCAAAGGCCAAATTAACTGCCATATCCAACTAGTAAAGAACACTGCAATGCCCATCGTGCCAATGACTAACATCAATCGCAACAAAAAGCCCTGTTGCCAAATTACTCGCTGCAATTTAATGCCCGAATAATAATAAATGATCAAAGCCATCACAAACGTCGCCAAAATAGTCGCCAAACTGGCTCCCACTACCTGAAACTTAGGAACCAACCAAAGATTGCCCAAATATTTCACTAATAAACCTATGCATAACGCTTGCCAATTATTATGTTGTTGATGTTGAGCATGCATGACAGTATTAACAATCGTGACGTAAGAAATTAGTGCAATGCTTAAAACATAAATCGCTAACGCCAAGCTTTGAGCCGAATTCGTAAACAACAATGTATTAATTTGCGGCATCAAAGCGGCCAAACCAACCGCACAGGCAGCCGCCAAAACCAGACAAACACGCAAAGTAGAGCCAATTAATGCTTGATCTTGTGCTGTTTTATTTGCACTAATCTGTGGCAATAAAGTGGTGGCAAATGAAACCGCCACCACGATTCCTAACTGTGCTAAAGGCTGCCCTCGATCGTAAATGCCCTTAATAATTTGAGCATGTGCAACCTGATTTTGATATAACAATTTGAAAACGGTGAGCGAATCAATCAACTGCAACAGCACCAAAATACTACCAAACAAGCTTAAAGATAAGCCTTCTTTTAGAAAACGTTTCGTTAAAGATCCGTCAAACGATTTTTCAATCCTGCTCTTTACTGTCTCATGTTGTCGAAAATGGTACCAAAAAAATAGTAATAAACCTAAAGACACCAATGATCCCATCACCGAACCTGCATGTGCCCACATGCCCATTCGATAAACTGACCAATGCTTTGTCAAATAACATAACGCCACAATGATGATGACGATGACGCGCACACTTTGCTCCAAAACTTGCGACAAAGCGGTCGGTAACATCCACAGCTCTCCTTGAAAATAGCCACGCAATAATGCCGAAAATGGCGCCAAAAAATAAAAAACCACTAGAATTTGAATCAGGGGCGTTAATCGCCGATCGCCCATCCATTTTGCCAGATATGGTGCTATCACAAACAAGCTGATGGAACCTAAAAGGGCTACACCAATCAAATTACGTCGAAGTTGGCGCCAATTATCTAAAGCTTGCGCTGGATTTTCGGCCACAACTTGGGAAATAAACATCGGCACTCCAGTCAACATGATGGCACTGCACAAACCGTATATCGGATAAACTTGCTGATAGACAAAAAAGCCGCGATCGCCTACCAAATTTTGGAGTGGTACTCGATATAAAGCACTTAAAATCTTAGTAATTAATGAGGAAACTGATAAGATCCAAGCACCGGTCCAAAAATGCTGTTTATTATTCATACCAAGACTACTTTTCTGAAATTTGCTGTGCTTGTTCGGCAAAAGGTTGCAAAAAAGCTTCCAATTCCGTTAACAACGGCACTTGCGGTTGCATTTTTAGCGAGATAATAAAGTAACCGTGTTCGTTCGCCACTTGCGCTTTAAGTTGGGTGGTTGCCAAATTAGCAAAAATTTGTTCACCGACCAAATAACGGTTAGCCATGGGATCAAACACAATTTGCACTTGGGATTGAACCTGTGTAATTTTGTTGATCAAAGCTTGATCTGCTAGTACTTTAATTTGCGTCATTGCTAATAAATTAGCCACTTCTTTAGGAAATTTGCCAAAACGATCTAGCAATTCTTGACGCAATTGCTGCACCTGCGCCAAATCTTTAGCTTCCCGTAAGCGCTTATACATTTCGATTTTCTGCCGCTCATCACTAATATAAGCACTGGGCAAATAAGCTTCCACATCCAAACGAATTGCTGCATTAGTCTTAGCTTGCCAACTTTGTTGACGTCGCTTTTTAGCTACCGCTTCATTCAACATTTGCGTATACAAATCATACCCGACCGAATCAATGAAGCCATGCTGTTGCTGACCTAATAGATTCCCCGAACCACGAATAGCCAAATCCTGCATGGCAATTTTAAAACCGGAACCTAACTCTGTAAAGTTTTTGACAGCCTCTAAGCGCTTTTCGCCAACTTCTGTCAAAGTCTTGTCCGGCCGATACATGAGATACGCGTACGCCACCCGACTCGAACGTCCTACGCGCCCCCGCAATTGATAAAGCTGTGATAAGCCGTAATGATCAGCATTCTCAACAATTAACGTATTAGCATTCGCAATATCAACCCCCGTTTCAATGATTGTCGTGGTGACTAACACATCGTATTCACCATTTAAAAAATTCGTAATCACTGCTTCCAATTGATTTTCTGTCATCTGCCCATTGGCAATACCGACGCGGACATCTGGAATCAAACCCTCCAAAATACTAACTACTTGTTCCATATCTTCCACACGATTATGCAAGTAAAACACTTGACCGCCACGTTCCATTTCCCGCAAAATCGCACTCCGAATGACATCATAATTTTGTTCCATCACAAAAGTTTGAATTGGGTACCGATTGGGTGGCGCTGTTTCAATAACCGACAAATCCCGGACCCCCATCATCGACATATTTAAAGTCCGCGGAATCGGAGTTGCCGTCATTGATAAAACATCAATTTGTGACTTTAATTGTTTCAGACGTTCCTTATGTTTGACGCCAAAACGTTGTTCCTCATCAATGATTAATAAACCTAAATCTAAAAATTCAATATCTTTAGACAACAGGCGGTGCGTGCCAACCACAATATCTACCGAACCATCTGCCAAACCGGCTTTCGTCTTTCGTTGTTGAGTTGCGGTTTGGAACCGCGACATAATCGCAATTTTGACAGGAAAGCCCTCAAAACGCTCCAGCATTGTTTGATAGTGTTGTTGAGCTAAAATAGTTGTCGGTACCAAAAAAGCGACCTGTTTACCATTATTAACAGCCTTAAACGCTGCTCTGAGCGCAACTTCAGTTTTGCCAAAGCCGACATCTCCCACTAACAAGCGTTCCATTGGATGCGGCTTTTCCATATCCGCCTTCACTTCTTCAATACTACGCAATTGATCAGGCGTTTCGACATAGGCAAATTGTTCATCAAATTGATGTTGCAAATCATCATCCGGCGCAAAAGCAAATCCCGGTTCAGACTCACGTTGGGCATATAATTTCACCAAATCGTCAGCAATATCTTCAATATTTTTTTGAACTTTTTGCTTGGTTTTATGCCATTCTGTCCCCCCCAATTTGTTCATGCGGGGAGCTTTGCCTTTGGCTGACACATACTTTTGCACCATATTCAATTGGGTCACGGGAATGAAAAGCTTGCCATCATCTCGGTACTCAATTGTCATATAATCTTGATGCTTGCCATCAACTTCTAAAGTTTGCGTCCCCAAAAATTTTCCAATCCCATGATTAACGTGTACAACATAATCGCCGGGCTTCAAATCCGTATAACTTTTTAATCGTTCAGCATTACTAATCGTCGAACGTTGGCGCCGACGTTGCGGTTGCTTATTGAACAATTCCTTTTCAGTAATAATGACTAATTTTTCATCTAGAAAATCAATTCCGGTGTGTAAACCACCGGCAATCAACTGGGTCTGCTGCTTTTCAATTCGCGTTAACGTACTTTGCGTACTGGAAATCTCAAAATCCGCTAGTGTTCGTTGTATTTTCTGCAAATTACTTTTGACACTCAGCAAAAGGACAATCGTGTAGCCTTGAACTTGCCAATGTTGAATTTCCGTTTTGAGCAATGGTAGATTACTAAAAAATTGCTGTACAGTACGCGTATTCAAATTCAATAATTGATTTAATCGCACAGGATAGCTTGTTTTTTGAAACAAGGTTAAATCTAATTTTGCCTGTAAAACTTCATCAATTACTTCAGCTAATGACCAGCGAAAACGCTGTTGGCCTAAAAGTTTCCCCGTTTCGATCCGACCACTCACCCAAGCGGAATTTTCTTCCAAATTAGTCCGCTCTTGCTCGTTAAGACGCGCCAAATCATCATAAATAATAATCCCCGAGGAACTTAAGTAATCCACTAACGTTGCCGGCTTGGGATATAACAACGATACATATTGTCCTAATTGTTCCAAATGGACACCGTGTTGTAGTTGTTCAATATCACTTTGAAAATTATGTTTTAAATTTTGAATAAGTTCTGGATCTTTGATCGTCCCAATTTCAGTCGTTAATTGCTGCTCTAATAATTCCCCTACAATTTGTAAGCGCTTATCATCAACCAAATAATCACTCGCTGGCAATACGAGCGTTTCCGTCAGTTCATCTTGACTGCGCTGCGTCTCGGGATCAAATGTGTGAATAGCGTCGACTTCATCACCAAAGAACTCAACACGAATGGGTTTATCCATTGTCAATGGGTAAAAATCAACAATATCGCCTCGAATCGCAAATTCACCAGGACTCATCACCAAATTTTGGCGTCGATAACCTAGATCAACTAATTGTTGCCCTAGATTTGCTACGACAATTTCTTGATTTTGTGCAATTTTAATTTGCGCCGCTGCAAATTGTTGCGGTGTCGGCAGCAAAAACTCCAAACCAGCCACGGAAGTAACCACAACCCCCGCTTGCTGAGAACCCAAGAATTCCAACGCTAATAATCTTTGACTCAACGCTTCAGGTGAACTTGTAGCCATTTGCATCGCAATCGGAGCTTCCACGTCAAAATGATATAACTGTTCAGTTGGCAAAAGTTGCTGCAAATCATCCATCAACAAATTAGCATGATAATTATCGTCGACGACCACTAACAACGGTTGCTGAGTCTGCTGAGCCACCGTTGCCAAAAATAACGCCTTCGCCGAACCATTCAAGCCCGTAACCACTTGGTGGGTCTGCGGAAGCAAATTAGCGACAAAATCATGTAAAGTTTGATTTTGCTCCAAAAAATCAATTAACTGCAACGATTCTCGCTCCTTTAGTTAAAATCATTCATCACTTGGCTGAAATTATCAGTTTCTAACCATTTTTGGATTGCTTGGGCGGCTAAACCAATGCCAGCTTGAGCGTTGGCCTGTTCTGCTTTTTGAAAAGGAGTTAACACCCAATTCACCACTTGTGCACGATCTGGATGGCCAATGCCAATTTTGACACGTTTAAAGTCTTGGGTTCCCGTTGCCGCAATAATACTCTTGATCCCATTATGACCGCCGGCGGAACCCTTTTCTCGCAACCGAATCTTACCAATCGGCAAGTCCAAATCATCTTGAATGACCAAAATTTCTTCGGGACGAATTTGATAATAACTCATCAATTGCTTCACCGCGTTGCCTGAACTATTCATAAAAGTTAGCGGTTTGACTAAATAAATCGTTTCACCTGCTAATTTAAAATGAGTATCAATTGCCGAAAATTCACTCTTGTTCAATTCAACTTGATAAGTATCTGCTAGGGCATCAATCGTCATAAACCCCATATTATGCTTAGTCTGATCGTATTCACGTCCCGGATTGCCTAAACCAAAAATTGCTTTCATTTTTTCACCTTAAATCGTCTTTTTAAAAGCCTTTCATCACTGCAAATCAACAAATATCGTGTTTCTCAGTTGGAAGCTTTACTCCAAATTACGCAAAGCTTTGATTCTTAAACGTGCTGTTTGATTATAACATTACTTACCGTGCATGAGATAGAATGTTTCCTTATTATTGGTTAATGTTTTTGTAAATTAGTTCGATTTAATTTTCATTAATTGTGTGAAAATACACAATTCCTCTTTCAGTTCTAAGAATGAAGTGGTAAACTTAGTGATGTAATTAATTTAACAAATGGAGAGGCTAGTATAATGACAAGTATTACAAACAAGAATCATACCAAAGTATTGTTAGTCGGTGACGGCGCAGTTGGGTCCACTTTTGCTTACGCCATGGTTTTGAATGGTATTGCCAACGAAATTGGGATCACCGATATTGCTAAAGACAAAACAAAGGGTGACGCTTTAGATATTGCTGATGCCACACCGTATAGTTCGCCAACAAAGCTCTATTCAGCAGAATATAGTGATGCTAAAGATGCAGATATTGTTGTAATTACAGCCGGCGCTCCTCAAAAGCCCGGTGAAACACGTTTAGATTTAGTTAACAAAAATTTGAATATTTTAAAGACCATCGTGAATCCAATTGTTGACTCAGGATTCAATGGTATTTTCTTAGTTGCTGCTAATCCAGTTGATATTTTAACTTATGGTACATGGAAATTATCCGGTTTCCCTAAAGAACGTGTAATTGGTTCCGGTACTTCCTTAGATACTGCACGCTTACGTAAATTTGTGGGTCAAGAATTGAATGTCGATCCACGTTCCGTGCATGGTTATATTTTAGGCGAACACGGCGACAGCGAATTCGCTGCTTGGTCTCATACAACCGTTGGTGGCTTGAGCATTGCAGAATTGAACGCTACCCACCCAGAATTAACAGATCAACGGTTGGCGGAATTAAACGACACCGTTGTCAACGCGGCTTATGACATTATTAATACCAAAGGTGCTACTTTCTACGGTGTGGGGACTGCTTTAGCTCGTATTTGCCAAGCTTTGTTGCGCGACGAAAATACGGTCTTACCATTATCCGTTCACATGGACGGTCAATACGGTGTCAATGATCTATATATTAGTTCACCGACAGTGGTCAACCGCAACGGTGTGGTCTCAGTTCTGGAAATTCCATTATCTGCCAGTGAAAAAGAAAAGATGCAATCCTCTGCTGCACAATTGAGAAAAGTAGCTACGGATGGCTTTAAAGCTACAGGCATTAAATAAGCAAGCATCTTCTAAAAAGGCCAAGCAAAAGCTTGGCCTTTTTTATTGCAATTTTTTAATATTTTTCTTAATTTAATCAAGTTTATTTGTCAAACTTTACAAATGGCTTTACAATTGACTTATTAACAATTGAATAGCTGGAGGAAGAAATTGAAAAATTTAATGATTATAATTATGATTTTGTGTTTGGCAAGCGTCGGTTTAGGCATTTTACTAGAAAGTTTATGGTTCGGCATTATCCCACTTTTTGTTGCTTTAGTGCCGACAGCCTACTTTGCTGCCCAAGATTAGTCAGGGAGACTGGAAATGTTAATAAAATCACTTGTTTTAAAAAAGCAATTCCTTACTACCGTTCAAGAATCAGTCAATTTAGAAGAAGCTTTACAAATTCTGGAAGATACTGGCTTTCGTTGTGTGCCCATTTTAGACGAAACAGGTACCATTTTTCGTGGTAATATCTATAAAATGCACATTTATCGCCATAAATCGCGTGGTGGTGACATGAGTTTGCCAGTCACTTATCTGCTTAAAAATGCGACAAAGACAATTCCGATTAATTCACCCTTTTTTAAAGTTTTCTTTAATATTAAGGACTTGCCTTATATCGCCGTTTTAGATGAAGAACACCGTTTTTATGGCATTTTAACGCATACCAAGTTGCTTAATATGTTATCAGAAGCTTGGAATATCAACACCGGCAGTTATGTCCTGACCGTGATTTCCTCAGGCCAAAGTGGTGAATTAGCCGAAATGGCTGGTATTATCAGTCGAGAAGCCAATATCGCCGGTTGCTTAACTTTAGATGCCCGTAAAACCGCACTCGTTCGGCGGAATCTCTTCACCTTAAAAGCGGGCATTAGTCCAGCCAAATTACAACATATCGTTGACAATTTAGAAGCGAACAACTATCGCGTTGCCGAAATTGATGATCTCCAAAAAGGCAGTATTTTAGACGAATTACCTAAAATTTAAACTACTTGTCGCAACCTTCTCTTATGGCAAAAATTAATACATAAGAGGAGGTCTTTTTATGTCCAATCCTAAAGTGCCTGCAGTCACTATAGGATTGGGAAGCAACAAAGTCGGAGGTCACAATCTGTTCGACAAGCTATAGATGATGACATCAAGTTATTAGACACGGCTTCTGTCTATAGCAATGGTCGCTCAGAAGAAGTTATTGGCGATGTTCTGCAAGATTATGATCTATGATCACTCAAAAATCTTAATCGCTACCAAAGCGGCCCAAGACACGTTAGCGCACCTCAAAACCGATTACCTAGTTTTTTTTTCATTTTCCAGATAAAACAACTTATTTACCAATTGAGCAATCTATGTTCACAAATAAAATCTCCAAGATTTCAATTAATCTTGGAGATTTTTTATTGTTATTATAGTGATAAGACAAGCTTTTTAACTTATAGAATTACTCAGAGACCAAGTCACCTTGCCCTTATAAGTCGTCTTATTATTTAACTTATGACTTCCATCATCAGGTACTTGAATAAATAATCCTGTCGTCTCAGTTGGCGAGCTTGGTTTGAGATTGATTTTTTTGCTTGTACTACCAGCTAAAGAACATTTATCAATTGTAACATCATCCTCTAAGGATTGTGCATTATCACAACTACCATACATCAATAAAGGTCCCACTTTATCATCCGTTGATTCACCTTCATATTTAGCAATTAAAGTAATATTCTCGTCACCTGTAAAATTATTTTTCAACTCTACTTCAGGTTTATCCTCGCTATCATCGGGATAAAAATCTTTCTTTTTATCAAATAATTTGGCTGTATAGTTCAATTTTTGAGGCACAAACAATTCTACATCATGATTCGTAATCCAGTTCTTAGGAGCGTTCGTCGTCGCCAATACATGTTCAGCTCCATCACTATCTATCGTCGACAAGGTATCCGCCGCACTACTAAATAAACTTTGAATATCGCCCGTAACATTGACATCTTGTTGAATCGTAAAAGTAGTATCTACTGGAAAATCAGCCACGCCAAAACCAAAATCATTGGCAGTTAATGTATATACACCGTCATTAGTCGCCATCGGTTCAGTTATCGTTTTGGTAACCGTCTTCGTGGAATCTGTTGTATCAGGATAACTAGCAGTAATTTGATATGCGGAACTCGTAGTAATTGCCCCTGATGTTGGTTGATGTAACGACAATTTAACTTCGGCTAAATCATGGTGTCCAACAGGCTTAAACGTGGTGACCAACTTATTATTACCAGCACTAGCAGTATGAATGGTCTGATCACCATCAGTATAAGTTTGCTCATTTAAATGACTTAATTTTTTGGTTCCCTGATACTTAGGAAATGGCAAAACATTATAATCATAAGTCAATTGACCACTAGTCGGATACGGATTGGCGGGATCAATATCATCTTTACCATCAAAGCTCAAAGTATGTTGCCCCACCTTATCCGTAACATCAGCAATATTCCAAGTTGTTGGCACATCCTTTTTATCAGCTGGATGTGTAATATTCAATGGATCATCACCAGTAGTAACCGTCTTAGAAGTACCATCACCAATAACAGTCCCATTCAAGTGTAGCTTCTTAGCATTAGGATCACCATCGTAATAACTCAGCGGTACGGCCACCTCATCACCTAAGAGAACATCCTTGCTGTCCCCTGTGCTCAAAAACAGATTGGTCACATTGACTGTTTGCAATGGCGTCTCTTGATAATTAGTAACAGCACTAACCATCAACTTATCACTCGATTTCAAATCATTAATCGGCGTCTTACCACTGTCAGGCTTCTCGGCAAACTCATTATATTTCTTCAAAGCATTGGCAAAGTCAATCGTATAATCAAAAACAGAACTTTTAGGATCAGAAGCAGTCTGTGTAATTTTAACATCTTGATCATCAGGATGATCTGCATCATCGACACCATCATTCAAGTAGAGCGGTGCAGTTAAAACAACATCACCAGTACGGTCCGAACTAACTAAACCATTTTGCTTACCATCTTCACCCACACCTAAAATACCGGGAGAAACGGGTTTAGTGATTGCATTATTACTACTATCTGTGTAACCCCAGTAAGATTGTTGAGAATTGTTAACAGTGCCCAAATCATAAGTGGAGCCATCTTGCCGCACCAAACTCAAATGCAACAATGGAGTGGCCGGCGTAAAGGCTGTATCATTATCGTAGTGACTAATCGTGCCCTTAATATCCATACTGTGAGCAGGAATCACATCATCAGTTGCGTTATTAATCAAAGGACTATCCAATTTACCGAAAGTAATTTGATGGAATTCCTTACCGTTCATTGCGGCTAAACCTATATTCAATTTTGCTAAATTATCTTTGGAAGCATAAACATCTTTCGTACCATCTTGAAGCAGATTACCCATAATTGCCCAGTAGGCAAAGGGAACTTCTAATTTTTGAATCGGCACATTATCCAATGTAACATCGTCATTATTACCAGTTCCTAAAGAACCACTAGGTCCACTAATTGCGCTAGAATTACCACTAGCACTAAAGGTACTATTAAACACGTTAACACTCCCACCTGGACTAGTTGCTGAACCACCATTAACATAAACAATATCACTATTAGGATTGTTATTCGTTCCCAAATCCAAGTTAATTTTTTCAGGATTATAAATATTCAAATCCATACCATTATCCGCATATAACAGAATAATCGCACCACCAGTATTCGAAGCACCAGTATTCTTTAAATTGAATATTCCATCTTTATTGATGGTAACTTTCATCCCTGAAGCAATATCCATTACCTGACCGCGACCAGCCGATAATCCTATACTATTTGAACTATTACCAGTTCCAAAGTCATGGAGATTGTGTGTTTGAACACTAAAAGTCCCGTTATCTAAATTAGCGCTACTACCAGCACCACCTAAATAAACAAGCGGTTTACTGGCTAAAGTTGCGCCTGTCGAATTAGTATCAGGTGAAATATATTGACCATAGTTACTGTGAGCATCACCCATAGCATTACTATAAGAGCTTTCTTGAACATTAGCATCACCTGCAGCATTACTATTCGTCTCACGACCCGCCGGAAAGTTGCCATCATCGTCCATAACATTATTTTGTGGATTATTATAATCCATTGTACTATCATCGTTACTTTGAACACGTAGAATGGGTGAACCAGTGCTATCTTTGTGATATTCAACATCACACTTTCCACCAACATACAATCCACCAGCCAATGAATGATTATTGCGTAGTGGATCACTACTAGTATAGTACTGACCTTTGGGGGGAGCATCATTAGAGATCATGTATAATTCCGAATTACCGTGCAGCTCAATCTTAGAATTATTACCAATAGATGTAATTGCATATGGCATATTAATATTTGGAGAATCACCACTATTTTCTGCACTGGCATCTCCGTGTGGAAAGAGATAAACTTTTGCTCCATCTTCTAGTTTGACGACATTGTGTTCATGAGCACGACTAGGATCCTCAGAATGTGTTGTAGAACCACTTAGTGTAATCCCACTAGCATCATACGTATAACCAGTGAAAAGACACCCCTTAGAAAAAGTGATATTGGAGGCTTCAAAAATCTGTTGATTTTTATCTTGACTCTCATATACTTTGCCATTATATTTATAACTTTTAACTGAAGATAAATCGACTCTATCTTTTATAACAATATCACTATTAGCTTTAGAACTATAACCATTATGTGTTTGCGCACCTACATCAGTAAAGTTATCATAGGTAATTCGAGTAAACCCTCCGTGGCGTTGGATATAATTATTATCTTTACCTTCATCAGCTTTTTGCGCATTATCAGCTACTCCATTATTAGCAGCGATTGGTCCCCAGTAACTTTGATCATAGGCGTGTAAATCCTTCAAAGTCCAATCTTCCTTATAGAGGGTGCTACATATTGCACCGGCGTCACTTACTGAAAAAGTAGAATCTTTGTTAGTACTGCTTCCATTAGAAATTAAAGCAATACTACAATCTGCAAACTCTATTGAATGATTATTCCCCTCAATATCCATTTTAAAATGTCTAGTATAGTTCCATTCAAAAGTTAAGCCACGATAACCAGTATAGTCACAGTAATCCTTTGATAAATCTAAATCATTTTTAATTACTATTTTACTGATATGCGAAACATTGTCATTTTTAGCATCAGGACTATCTTCATCATAAACAGCTTCCAAGAATCCTTGAGCCGTACTAACGTAGGCCGTATATGTAGCACTAGATCCCAAATTTTCACCATTCTTGATTAAATAGTTGAAATCATCTTGATTATCTTTAGCGTCAGGATCATTATCAACAGTGAAATAATTTTTACCGTCAGCAACACTAGCTTGAGCGTCAGAATCGGCCCAGTAAAATTGTCCATTCAGATTTGCATAATTATCATACATATACAATCCTGGATGAGCAGTAGCCTCTCTTGCAATATTGTCGACCATGGGCGATGGTTGCGTCAAATAATCAAAATTTTTGGTATTATCTTGAGTTTGCGTTTGCGGTGAATGCAAGGCAGAGTCAACTATGAGGTTATTAGTCGTCAAATTCAGATTTTTACTATGTGCTGCCCGCACCAACTGACAATGCGAAATTAACAACAAATAGGCTGTCACAAACAATAGAAACAATTTTAAAATTTTAAGTAAGTATTTATAATTATTCAATATCTCTCGAGACCTTCGAATTATTTTAATAAAAACAACAGTATCAGATTGCAAATTAAATTAAGCACGATGCTAATTATATCATCTGGAATCAAAGTTATCAAACAATGTTAAATATCTATAATTTTTTATACCATATGTTATATGCATCCTAAATCACTATTTCCAAAGCAAATTTCAAGTATAATTAAAAAAATATTTTATTGCATTTTGATTTTTATTTAGTAAAATTTATAATTATTAGGCTATATTAATGAAATAGAAAGAATTGCCTAAATATTTTTTTGTTATATTCACATAAAATAATCTCTATTATTAAATATTAATCCATAGATTTGGTCATTAGAATTTATTTTGGTTAAATCTAAAAGCAGATTATTATCCCATCCTATCGTTAAATATTATTCCTTAAAAATTAGGCTTGTGTATTATTAATTAAAACTTTACAATCAAATTTGTAAATGATCGTTATTGTTTACACAAGATAAGGGATAAGGAGTAAAGATGACAATGAATCACAAAAAATTGACAATTCGCACTATGGGTACTTTTTAGGGTTAGTCTGTGGCATCGTGTTGAGCCAACAAGCTGTGAATGCTGATAATAATAATGAGGCGAATGACGTGGCTACTACACAGGTGCAAACGCCGGACCCTACTTCAGCTACGCCAGTCACGAATCCAATAGTTGATACCAATTTGGAAGCGGTTAACAATCATGATATGAATGATCAGACTGTGCCTGCTGTGGCGCCAAACAATGATACAACGACATCTCAAACTAATATTGTTAACGAAAGTAGTAACACGACTGATAATGTAGCTTCTAATGATAACGTTAACATTAATAACGATATTAATACCACCGATACCACCACAGTGTCTGATGCTAATGATGCATCAGCTACGAAGTCCCCTTGGCACAAGGCACTTGGGGCACCAGCAAGTGGGATTACACTCAAGATGGTGATGATTATGTACTGACTTTCCATGCAGGAACGTTGGGGAGTGGGGGAATTGACGGAAACGAATTTAAGGGTATAACAAACGACTATCACGTTACAAAGATTACTAAAATTGTCTTAGATCAAGGTGTTGTTGCTAATGAAGATTCATCATTATTATTTGCAAATTTGTATAATTTAAAACAGATTATAGGATTAGAAAATTTAGATACATCCAAAGTAACCGACATGTCAGAAATGTTTGACGGGTCTACATTAACCAGTTTAGATTTAAGTAGTTTGGATACGTCTAATGTCACTGACATGTTATTCATGTTTCAGGGGTGTAAAAATCTACAAAATGTTAATGTTAGTAGCTTTAATACAGCTAACGTGGCTGATGTTACAGCAATGTTTATGGACTGTATCAGTCTAAAAGAATTAGATCTTAACAATTTCAATCTTTCTGGTTTACAAGAAGATCCATTCGCGATATTGGATGGTTGTGGTTTAACCAGTCTTAATTTAAGTAACTTGATTGGTAAGGGAGTAGAGTTAAACGGAACTTTCAACTTAAATCGTCTAATACTAAAAAACGATGTTAACTTGGGCGGTCTAGATCAGCTCCACAATGGACATATCGGTAGAACCATTCTCGGCACCAATAAAAAAGCTATTTCAAATGACTTGGTCGCCGTCAGTGGCTATCAAAAAGGCGGACATTATTCACTTGATGAACTGGAAAATTTAACCGGACGCGACCAAGTTACCGTTTATGAATGGGACACCGGTCAATTATTAGATGACCAAGAAGTTAAAGCTATCACCCGAACCATTAACGTACATCAACCTGACGGACAAGTGCACACCGAAACCCAAACCGGCAAAGTAGAACGCACAGTACATTACGATAATAATGGCAATGCCACTTTTGGGGATTGGTCAGATGATCAGTTTGCCAGTTATCAAATTCCTAAATTTGCGGGATACACAGCTTCCCAAACGCAAGTTCCAGCAGCCGTCATTAGTGATTTTAATCAAGATCAAACAATTGACATTTACTACACACCGATTGAACAAACAGTCACGATTCAATATCTAGATGAAGCGGGTAAGGAAGTCGGTACGCAACAACTAACGGGGTTACACGGGACAAACTTTAGCGCTTAATTACTAAGCACCTCAGGGCTATGAATTGATTGATCAACCGCAAGCCACGATTACGATTGACGCTTCGGGTCAACAAGTTGTTCAGGCCCATGTGGCACATCAAATTGATCCAACTTCTCAAAAACAGACCAAATTAAGGGTTATTAACGTTCATTATCCCAGTAGCGCCGTGAAGTCAATTAAGCAAGTTGCCGTTCTCAAGCGGAATTTGTATGTTGATCAAGTCACCAATGAGACGGTTTATAATACTTGGAGCACGGGCAATTTTGACGAATATGTAACACCGACTATTACTGGTTATACAGCTAGTCAACCATTAGTGGACAGTGTTCCGGTGACAAGTGCTACCCCAAACGTCTCCACAATTGATCTTTACTATACTAAGAATTAACATCCACTGTACCAAAAAAGGACTGTCGTCGATTTCGTTCGACAATAGCCCCTTTATTTTGGCATTAAATACAGATATTGTGACCGCAAGCCCGCAAACGACTTCGCTAGTTTGGCAATCGGTACCTTGCGATTAGCCTTCTTCAAGGGATCATTCACGTAAAAATCCTTTTGATTAATCCCCGTCACCACGACTGAATGAATTAATGGCGTCACCGTAATTATCCCATTAGGCGTCTTCCAATTGATTAAGTCTTTTTTCGTCACTGGTTGAAAGTCTAGCGTGGCTAAAATCCAAACTGGATGTCCATGATGAATCAAACGTTCTAAATCTTTTAATTCCAACTTCTCACCACTATGAACTGTATAATCTGAACCAACGATCTGCTTACACAACTTGCTGACGGGTTCCACATAAGCGCCCATTGCCGCATAACCCGACGTCATATTGCCTACAAAACCATCATGCGGATCACCATGATGATGCCGATCAACATTAAACGGCACACAATCAATTTTTTTCGCTAACACATTTTTATTCACATTATAACCATAATAGCGCAACAACATCGCCAATGAAGTGACTTCACAACCATTTTTGAGGGCTGGCTGATCCTTTAATTGATTCTCATAGGGAACGGTCAACTCCACTTGCCGATGATAAGTCAAGGGATTGCGTAAGCCGTCGTCTGACTTCACAAAATAAAACCACAAGCCCCAGACAGTTACTAATAAAACTAAAATTGTAACACCAATTTTAAATTGTCGTTGATGCTTCTTGCGAATAGTTCGACGATTATTTTCCATGGTTGTATTATACCGAATTTAACCTTATTTAAAAACACCAAAAAAGCATCCCATCAGAATCTGGATGCTTTTTGCTTACACATGAACGCTCACACGTAACGCTTTATCCACTAGTAGCATTTTTTGTGCGGATAAAGTTGTAACTTTTTCTTTCAAACGTTGTTTATCAATTGTTCTGATTTGCTCAGTTAAAATAACCGAATCTTTACTAAAACCATCTTTACGGGTAATGCCGACATGCGTTGGCATCTTTGGCTTATCAATTCGTCCCGTGATGGCCACGATAATGATTGTCGGACTGTATTTATTACCAACGTTATTTTGGACCACTAAAACGGGTCGCATGCCACCTTGTTCTGAACCAACAACCGGAGAGAGATCCGCAAAGAATACATCGCCCCGTTTAATTGTAATTCCCACTAAACTTGCCTATCTACTTCCTGCTCACAAACTGAAAAAGCATTGCTGATTTCTTCATTAATATCTGCCATATTCACATAACCATCCATCAATTGACTTACCATCCTATCCTCACGTTGAAAGAAGCTAAAAAGTGCTTCATCCACTACATAACTAGTGTCACAAGCATTTTCATTACTGTATTGCATCAAACGATCAATAAGATCTGAGTCCAATTGTAAAGAAAAGTTTTTTGAAAAGCCAGCCATATCCAATCTCCCCCTCGGATAATTTTAATTAAATATAACACAAAGTCATCAATTAATTAATATATTTTCGCGGGATTCGGTCAGATAAATTACACAAAATTTCGTAATTAATGGTTTGACCATAATCAGCAGCAACATCTGCACTCAAAGTTTGCTGATTTTGCTGACCAATAAATGTCACAAGCGTTCCTAACGGATAAAATTTCGGTACTTTAATCATGAGCTGATCCATACAAATCCGTCCTACAATTGGACATAAATGACCGTCTACTAACACCTTACTACCAGTCATTCGTCTTTGCCAACCATCTGCATAACCCAGTGGCACCGTCGCAATAATTTCTGGTTGCTCAGTTGTATACGTTGCACCGTAACTGATACTTTGTCCTGCCGGTAATTGTTTAATTGCCACAATTTGACTGGTGAGACTAAGCGCTGGTTGTAACGAATACGGTAACTGCTTTGAATGCGACCCCGCTGGATTCAAACCATACAACCCAATTCCCAGCCGAATTAAATTTCCCGGTGCTTGCCGATGCCATAAGGAAGTTGCCGAATTAGCACAATGCACATTTTCAAATGTAATCGGTAAATCTTGAATTAAAAACTCAAACTGCGCTAATTGCTGTTGGAAATAATCATCACTAAGTTCATCCGCCGTTGCAAAATGCGTAAAGATTCCTTCAGGAATTAATTGTGGCTGTGTTTTTAAAAACTGACAAGCTTCAACCAAGGCGGATTTCTCGCGAAAACCAATACGTCCCATGCCCGTATCTAATGCTAAATGCACTTTCAACGGTGACCGCACGGTAAAAGCCGCAGTTTGCAACCAAGTTAAATCACCAACAGCCACTGAAATATCATTTTGTGCTGCTAACGGTGCTTGTTGCACCGGAATCAAGCCTAACACCAAAATCTGCTCGGTGATTCCCGCCGTCCGCAATTCTAAAGCTTCATCAATAGTGGCCACACAAAAGCCATCCACCTGCAGTTCATGCAAGATTTGCGCAACAACGACGGCACCGTGATGGTACGCATCAGCTTTGACTACCGCAAATATTCTTTTTTCAGAACCCGCCAGTTGACGGGCCTGCAAATAATTATTCCGCAAAGCGTCACGATCAATTTGAATGACTGTTGGACGATGAATTGAAGGCTGCACTAGGGCTTCCCCCTTCCAAAATAACTTCCGTCATGACATACAACTGGGTATGCGAAATAGAAATCAACACATTTCCTGCATAAACTTGCTGTTGAACATAAGGTTTGCCATGGTCAAGATTCAGAATCGACACATCTTGAAAACTAATCGGGCCGATCCCAGTGCCCAAGGCTTTACTAAAAGCCTCTTTTGCCGAAAAACGTCCCGCTAAGAATTCTTTTTGTCTTTGTCCTTGATAAGATTGGAAAACCGCTTGTTCACTAGGCGTTAAAACTTTCGTTAAAAAACGAGGGCGTTTTTGATAAGTAGCCCAAATCCGTTCTATTTCCGCTAAGTCAACGCCCAAACCCTGAATCATCAGCAACTCCTTTACGATCAAGAAATTTTATCGTTTATTTGTTAGTCCGCACCGTAAAATTCCGTTTGCGATTACCACCGCCATGATTATTAGAATCATGATGACCATTGTTGTTACGACGGGAACGATGATCGTTGTTGCCACGGCGGCGATCATTACTATTTCCGCCACGATAACGACCATGCGAACGCCGATCACCACCACGTGAATTATTACGACCGCGCCGATTTGGTAATGGGCGTTCCGGAGTAATTTTCACAGGAATAGCTTCAGGATCTTTTGTCAAACTTTTCAATAATAATTCGACCAATTCTGTGGCATCATATTGTTCAATCAATTCTTGCGCTGCCACTTCAAATTTAGTCAAATGTTGACTCTTCAAATCATGGGCAATTTGTGCACTGGCATCTTCTAATTGACCCGCCAATGCTTGTTCATTGGTCGGTGGCTTCAAAGGCATCATCCGCACTTTAGTTAATTGCTCAATCCCGCGTAAATAACTCATTTCGTTTGGCGAAACAAATGTCACTGATACCCCAGAATGTCCTGCACGACCTGTCCGGCCAATTCGATGCACATAACTATCTGGATCTTGAGGAATATCATAATTATAAACGTGACTGACACCAGAAATATCTAAGCCACGCGCTGCCACATCAGTTGCCACCAAATATTCAAGTTTGCCCGCTTTAAACTGCTTCAAAACACTCATCCGTTTTTGTTGCGATAAATCTCCGTGAATGCCTTCAGCGTTATATCCACGTGCTTTTAGTCCACGCGTAATTTCATCAACGCGCCGCTTGGTTCGACCAAAAATGACTGCTAATTCAGGTTTTTGAACATCAAACAACCGCGTCATTGTATTGAATTTTTCAAATTCTTTGGACCGCACAACGTATTGTTCAATATTATCAGCGGTTAATTCCTTAGACTTAATCTGAACAATCTTCGGATCTTTCATGAATTTCTCGGCAATATTCATAATTGGCCGCGGCATCGTAGCTGAATACAATAAAGTTTGATGTTCAGCTTGCACATTTTTCAAGATGCTTTCAATATCTTCGACAAAGCCCATGTCCAACATTTCGTCAGCTTCGTCTAACACCACGGTCTGGACTTGATCTAACTTCAACGTGTGTCGTTTAATATGGTCCAAAACCCGACCAGGCGTTCCTACCACAATTTGGGGATGATTACGCAAAGATTGAATTTGCCGCCGAATATCAGAACCACCATACACAGCTTGCACAGCGACATGACGATGCCGACCCAAGCGATGCAATTCTTCTTGCGTTTGCACAGCTAATTCTCTAGTTGGTGAAATAACCAAGGCTTGCACATGTGAATCATGAGTATCTACCGTTTGTAACAATGGCAAACCAAAGGACGCAGTCTTACCTGTTCCTGTTTGCGCTTGACCAATGACATCAACACCCGACAAAACTAACGGAATCGTCTGTGCTTGAATCGGTGTCGCTTCTTCAAAGCCTGCCTCGGTGACTGCTGCCAATATATCTTGATCTAAATTAAGTTCACTAAATTTCAAAAATTGTCCTCCTAGAATTGTGAAAGTCGATCACAAAACAGGGGCTAAAATTAAAAATTGAACTGTCTTGTAATTCAGATTATATTTTTCAGAAACTTTCACTAGCTAACCAGTTTACCACGTTTTGTATGGAAGATAAAGATCTTTAAACTTTTATTTTAGCACGAGTCGCATTTTTAATTGTTCATCAATTGCTTTTTTGTAAAGCTTGCACAACTTCATCTAAGTGCAAACCGTTGCTGGCTTTTAACAAAATCAAATCCTGTGGTTGTAATATTTCTTGCAAATCTTGGATCAATTTTACTTTTTGATCTCGTGAGTACCATTGTACTGACAACTGACTCGGCAAAGCATCCCGCAAAGCTCGCATTTCAGAGCCGTATAAATAAACTTGAGCAATTGCCTGTAAATCAATCGCTTGAGCTACTTCAGCATGTAATTGAGGAGCCTGCTCACCTAATTCCAACATATCACCTAAAACCAGAATCCGGCGCCCTGTCGTTAGAATTTTTTGAAAATTCTGAATTACATCAATCATTGCTGTTGGATTAGCATTATACACATCACTCAAAATTTGCGCACCATTTTGAGCTTGTAACCATTGCGTCCGATTTTTCGTGGGTTGGAAATGTGCCAATGCTTCTTGAATTTTCTGGAAATCCACTTGAAATTGTTTTCCTACCAAAATGGCAGCTAATGCATTATCTACATTATAATCACCCATCAATGGCAACCGAAACTCAAACTCCGGTACCAGATTTATTCTAAAGGTGGTATATGTTTGGTAAGTTTGAATAGTTGATGGATAAATATCTAAGGTTGACGCCCGTCCAAAAGTAGCCTGTTTTTGTGTCACCGCAGCAGCTCGTTGAACCAAAAGTGGTTCTGAGCCGTTATAAATGAATAAACCACTTGGTTTTAATGAGGAAACAATTTCCATTTTAGCATCCGCAATTTTGGCTCGTGTCCCGAAGAATTCAATATGAGCTTCCCCAATCATGGTGATCACGGCAATGTCTGGTTGCACGAGTGCTGACAACTTTGTGAGCTGCCCGGGACGATCCATGCCTAATTCAACTACCAAAATTTGCGTATCTGGTGCCATTTGGAGAATAGTGAGCGGAACGCCAATTTCATTATTAAAATTGGTGGGTGTTTTAGCTACTTGATATTTTTGGGACAAAACTGCGGCAATCATATCTTTGGTGGTCGTTTTACCATTGCTGCCTGTGATGGCAACCACCTTAGGCGCAACTTCGTGTAAATAAGCTTGACTCAAAGTTTGGATTGCACTCAACGGATCATCCACCACCAAATAATTCTCGTGATGACCTGCCGGTAAGGGATGATCACTTTGCCACAAAGTTGCCACTGCCCCTGCAGCCAAGGCTTGAGGTACGAAATCATGACCATCACGTTGAGCAACTAATGGTACAAATAAAGAATTGGGCGTGACTTTGCGACTATCAAACACCACGTCTTGAACGACTGCGTCTGTCACAAAAGTTTGTTGGAGATGCAGAATTTGAGCAATTGTACTAAGATTCATTTGCATAAATCTACTCCTTATCATTGTCGAATGAAAATAATTTTTAAATAATAATTTTTGAAGTGCTATAATATCTCCATGTAAATGGAAGTGAAATAATGGTAGAAAATAAATATTGGCAACGCAACATGTATATTCTGACGTTCGGTAATTTTATTGCCGGAGTCGGGTTCAGTATGGTTGTACCGTTTTTATCTTTATATATTAACACGTTACACCATTTTAACACGACGCAACTTTCTTTTTGGTCTGGAATTACATACTCCATCACCTTTTTGGTTTCGGCAGCAGTCTCCCCCATGTGGGGTAAATTAGCGGATCGTAAAGGACGCAAACTCATTATTTTGAGAGCATCTTTAGGCATGGCAATTGTCATCGGCTGCATGTCCATCGTCACGAATGTCTATGAATTACTGGTTCTAAGGGCTTTACAAGGAATTTTTTCTGGTTATATCAGTAATTCTAATACCTTAATTGCCACTACGGCACCCTCGCATCAAGTTGGTAAAGCTTTAGGAACGCTAACCACTGGGACAGTCACAGGGAACTTACTCGGTCCCTTACTGGGTGGCGCTATTGCACAGATGTTTGGTTACCGCTTACCGTTTTTGATTACGGGGATTTTATTATTAAGTGCCTTTTTCTTATGTCTCTTCTTTGTCAAAGAAGATTTTGTTCCGGTCAAAAAAGGCAAGGAACTTTCATTTGGACAACTTTATCATAAGCTTTCGGAACCAAAAATCATTATTGGCATGTGCATAACCACTTTGGTCATCCAAACAGCCAATAATTCGATTAACCCCATTATTAGCTTATATGTGCATCAATTGATGCATGGGCAAGGTAAAGTAGCTTTTATTAGTGGGCTTGTCACGGCTATGCCAGGAATTCCATCGGCCTTGTTGGCTTCTCGTTTGGGCGCCTTAGGTGATCGCATTGGGACCAAAAAAGTCTTAATTGCCGGCTTAATTTTTGCCACAATTGTTTATATTCCCCAAGCTTTTGTCACCAATGTCTGGCAGTTAATGATCTTACGCTTCTTAGTAGGTATTTCTAACGCCGCCCTCTTGCCCCAAGTCCAAACAATTTTGGCGAAAGAAAGTCCACACGAGATTTCTGGCAGGATTTTTGGCTATAATCAAAGTTTTATGTATGTGGGGAATTTCTTAGGTCCGTTGCTCGGATCATTAGTTTCCGGACTATTAGGTTACAGCATGGTCTTCTTATCCACTGCTTTTTTGGAATTATTCAATTTAGTTTTTGTGCAACGCGTGACCCACAAAAATCAATAAGTCCATCATTACTGAACCGTTATCCTGAAGATAACGGTTTTTTTAATTGCATAATAAAAAGACATCTCTTGCGAGATGTCTTTTCGAAAATTGCCAATATTATTTTTCTGATAAACCATATTTCTTGTTGAAACGATCGATCCGACCATCGGCTTGGGTAAATTTTTGCTTACCAGTATAGAAAGGATGCGAATCGGAAGTGATTTCAACACGAATCAAAGGATATTCTTTACCTTCATAATCCGTTGTTTCATTAGAATTAACAGTTGAACCTGCCAAGAATTTCTTACCTGTAGCAGAATCCATAAATACTACTTCATGATAATCTGGATGGATATTTTTCTTCATAAATGGACACTCCTTGCCCTAAATCATTTGCTGATCTAGAGATTAAATTGTTAACAATTCTATATGTTAACACGAATTAAACAGTGACGCAACTTGCTTTACTAAAACTTCTCACTACCACTATAAGAAACATCAGCTTGTAAAGAGCGTAGTTTGTCAATGACGCGATCATAACCTCGCATAATATTTTCGGCTTGATTAATCACTGTGGTGCCCGGAGCCATCAAACCGGTCACCATTAAACTGGCGCCACCGCGAATCTCTTCAGCCGTCACTTCTGCTGCGTTAAAATGATCAGTGTGTTCAATCACAATTTTGCTATCAACAACTTTAATTTTGGCTCCCATTTTAATTAACTCGGGAATATGGCGTGTTCGCTTCGGATAAAGGGTATCAATAATGGTACTTTGACTATCTGCCAACAACAACAACGGCGTTAAGGGTTGTTGCAAATCGGTCGCGAATCCCGGATAAGGACTAGTCTTAATTTCAACGCCCGTCAATTGGCTGTTGGGATACACAAAAATACTATCCTCGCGCACATCTAGATTCACACCCAATTCTTGAACTTTTGCCAAGAAAGCATCCAAGTGTTCCGCAATAATATTTTTGATCAGAATACCATTACCACTGGAAGCTGCAATAGATAAATAAGTTCCCGCTTCAATACGATCCGGAATAATCGTATGAGAATTAGTCGCCTTTAAACAATCAACACCCGTAATGCGAATTGTCTGCGTGCCGACGCCACGAATATTGGCCCCCATATTGTTCAAAAAGGTTGCCAAATCAATTATCTCCGGCTCTTTAGCAGCATTTTCAATGATCGTTGTGCCCTGAGCCTTGACGGCTGCCAAAATAATATTGATGGTTGCTCCGACTGACGCCATATCCAAAAAAATCCGCGCACCGTGCAAACCATTGCGAGCTTCCACCACAATATAGTTATCTTTTTCCGTAATTGTCGCGCCTAAAGCCTTAAAGCCCTTAATATGCTGATCAATCGGTCGCGGACCAATATCATCACCACCAGGAAAACCAACGACAGCTTTACCAAATCGACCTAATAGTGAACCAATAAAATAGTAAGACGCCCGCAAACTTGTAACTTTATTGTGTGATAATGAAATAGGAAAAATTTGCGTCGGATCAATTTTCAGAATCTCACCTTGAAAATCGGATTTAACGCCCATCTCATCCATTAAGGCCATTAAATTATAGACATCTTTAATTTGCGGAACCGAATCTAAAACGACCGGTGTATCAGACAAAATGGTCGCGGGAATAATTGCTACTGTACTGTTCTTAGAGCCGCCAATTGTCACTGATCCGGAAAGTCTTTTGCCCCCATGAATCACCATTTTTGCCATAATTTTCAATCCTTCTTCGTTAGTTATTACTAAATGAAGGGTTTTTTCTGCTTAATTCAACGAACAAATTAGAAAATAATTTAAAATAAAACCCATTTTAAAATAATAATATAAACTTTAAGCAAAGTACACCCATATTGTTAAATATCAAGCGATGGCAAGCCACTAGCTGCGCCGATAAATTCTTTAAAAATTGGTTCCGGACGATTAGGTCGTGACAAAAATTCCGGGTGATATTGCACACCCACAAAGAATTTATTTTGCGGTACTTCAATAATTTCAACTAAATGATTATCCGGTGAAATTCCTGACAAAACTAAACCTTGATCTTGCAAAGTTTGACGATACTCATTATTAAATTCGTAACGATGACGATGACGTTCTTGAATCACACTTTGTCCCGCATAAGCCTTGGCAACCAAAGTATTCGGAGTCAATTTGCATGGATATAAGCCTAGACGCAAAGTTCCGCCACGAATTTCGACATCTTTTTGATCAGCCATCAAATCAATAATCTTATGTGGTGCATCGGCATCTACTTCACCACTAATTGCGTCACTAATGCCTGCAACATTCCGTGCATATTCGATACTAGCCATCTGCATTCCTAGACAAATGCCTAAAAATGGCAAATCATTTTCACGCGCATATTTAATTGCCGCAATCATTCCTTCTAAACCACGGGAACCAAAACCGCCTGGGACAATTAAACCATCGACATCGCCCAATTTGTCAGCAACATTATCTTCATTAATTTCTTCAGCACTGATCCGTTCAATCACAATTTCGGTATCATATTGATAACCCGCGTGGCGCAAAGCTTCGTTCACAGAAATATAAGCGTCCTGCAGATCTACATATTTACCAACCAAAGCAATTTTAGTTTGATACTGCAAATTTAAAACGCGTTGCTCTAGGCGTTTCCAAACCTGCATATCGGCCTGCGGTAAATCCAAATGGAGATAATCGCAAACAATCTGATCCATATTTTGTTTTTGCAAATTCAAGGGAATTGAATACAAAGTCGGCACATCTAACGATTCAACCACAGCTTCCGGAGCCACATCACAAAATGACGCAATCTTGTCCCGCATTCCTTGTGAAATTGGCTTTTCCGTGCGCACCACTAAAATATTAGGCTGAATTCCTAACCCCCGCAATTCTTTAACGCTGTGTTGAGTTGGTTTAGTTTTCATTTCTCCAGCTGCCTTCAAATAAGGAACTAAAGTAGTATGAATATAAACAACATTCTCAGCACCAACCTCAGACTTCATCTGGCGCAAAGCTTCCAAATAAGGTAACGATTCAATATCGCCAACTGTACCGCCAACTTCGGTGATAATGACATCAGAATCAGTCGTGGTGGCTGCTCGCATAATTTTTTCTTTGATCATATCCGTGATATGCGGAATTACCTGCACTGTGGCCCCATTATATTCACCCTTGCGCTCTTTACGCAAAATTTCAGAATAAATTTTACCCGTTGTAACATTAGAATATTGGTTTAAATCGTTATCGATAAAACGCTCGTAATGACCCAAGTCTAAATCTGTTTCAGCACCATCATCTGTGACAAAGACCTCACCATGTTGATAAGGACTCATGGTTCCGGGATCGATATTGATATACGGGTCAAATTTTTGTAATGTTACTTTCAATCCCCGATTTTTCAACAATCTCCCCAAAGAGGAAGCTACAATTCCTTTTCCAAGCGAAGAAACTACGCCACCCGTTACAAAGATATATTTGGTCATTCACTTTACTCCTTCAAATTTATTGAGAACAAACATCGTAACATTAAAAAAGCTCCCTATTCATTAGCTGAACAGAGAGCTTTCGTCGCACTATAAAGCGCCCAAAGCTTATTATATCTTAATTAGTATCAATGTCAAATAATCATGATGCGTTTATTCAGCATCATCATCTTCGTCATCATCGGCCGAAAATTCACTCAAATTGCCTTCAATACCGCCTTCCAAATCATCATCAGGGTCACCGACCAATTCATCGTCATCATCATCAAAACTCAAATCTTGATGCGAAAATTGTGATAAATCTGGTGTACTTTGCGTATCTGCGTCTTCTTCTTCCTCAGTGGTATCAACAGTATCATCGTCATATTCAACAACATCGTCGTCATCATCGTCTAAGAAAGCATTAACTCGTTTTAAAGTTGGAGCTTTGACATTATCAGCATCTTCTGGATGATTAACTTCTTCATCAATCGAATCGTAAGGATACCAAGTACGCAGTCCCCAAACATTTTCACCTAATGAAATAAAACTACCATCATCGTTCAGATCGGTATAAAATTGTGGCAAACGTTCCCGAATTTCACGATCACTTTTTTCTGTGAATTGTTGAATTTCGTTTACAATGTCTGCAAAGGGCAACACATCACCCTTTTCTTCTAAAATTGCGTGTGCTACTTCGATCATGGACAAATCTTTTTTGTCTTCACCATCGAATTGTTTGAGTTCTAAAGCCAACGACGTACACGTCCTTTCAACAGTCTACTTTTAATTTTAACGATTTCTCAACTAAAAAGCAATTGTAACTTGTAATTACCAACTAATTGTCGACCCGAATGGAGCGAATAATCCAGCTTAATTTGACCAGAAATCGGGGCTTGCGCCACTAAGACTTGCAAATTATTCGTATGCGAAACGAGCGGAATCATCCCGTAATCCGTCATATAATCAAAAGCCTGATCATGCACCTGATCAAACATCATATTGGTCGTCATTTGATTTTGCGTCTTACGTTTAATCGTGATTTGATTATTGGAAGCAATTTTCACGATCACCTTAACATTATCCTGCTTTTCGGGAGACTCCATGTATCGAACATAAATTTTATCACCCATAATCACGGCTTGACCAACCTGATCCACCTTATAATTATGCACCTGACCAGCTTGAACAACTTGTGTTTTTAAATGAACTTGAACATCTTGAGCCATACGTTCCATGCCAATCTCCTTTCACATGTTCTATAATAAACTTATTATAATCCATTTCAGAAGAAGTGAGGAATATTATGATAGAAAAAAACTGTTTACTCTATGATGTCAAATATCAGACTTCGAACCAACTGTTAACGATTTTTCCTCAAATCGATTATTTATTACATTATTGCCAAAGTCACAACCAACCTTTAATTCACTTCTGGCAAACTACGCCGACGGTTATTTTAGGCCTGCGTGATAAACACTTAGATCATTTGAGTGAGGGTATCCAATATCTGAAAGCTCAAAATTATCAAGTCTTACTTCGAAACGCTGGTGGCTTAGCGGTGGTCAGTGATCCTGGTGTGATGAACTTGAGTTTATTATTACCCGATGCTACAAATTTGAGTATTGACCAAGCCTATTTTTTGATGTTCAAATTAATTCAAGCCAGTTTTACGAATTTAAAGATAGATCATTATGAAGTCAAAACTTCTTATTGCCCCGGCAGCTTTGATTTAGTGGTCAATCATCAAAAAATTGCGGGAATTGCTCAACGGCGTAATCAAAATGCTGTGGCAATTATGGCGTATTTGTCTATTCAAGGCAATCAACAGCAACGTGGCGAAGTGCTTCAACATTTTTATCAACTGGCCAATCATCAAAAAAATCCGCGTTATCCGGCAGTCGATCCGACTTCCATGGCCAATCTGGCAGCTTTTGATTCACATGAGCTCACGATCGCTCAATTCAAGCAACATATACTTAAAGTCATTAAACAGCACGCCAACTGCCAATTACTGACTGAGCGCCAACTAACTCATCAAATGGATTACACCAGTTTTTTGCAACAAAAATTAATTCAGCAACAGCATCTTAATCAAGCAATTATGGAGGATTCAAAATGAAGCCAACCGGTTTATTACCACGCGAAAAAGTTTTACGTGATCCTGTTCATAGTTACATTCATGTTGATCAACAAATTATTTTGGATTTAATCAACACGCCCGAATTCCAACGTTTACGGCGGATTAAACAGTTAGGCACCACCTCATTTACCTTCCATGGCGCAGAACATTCACGTTTTGGGCATTGTGTTGGCGTTTATGAGATTACGCGCCAATTATGTGATTATTTTAGTCGCAATTATCCCACGCAAAAACCGGGTGATGGTCTTTGGGACGATGACGAGCGCTTGGTGGCACTATGTGCAGCATTACTGCATGATATTGGTCATGGTCCTTATTCGCATACCTTTGAACATATTTTTCATACCAATCATGAACAGTGGACTCAACACATTATTACTTCACCGGATACCCAAGTCAATCAAATTCTCCAACGCGTGAGTCCAGCTTTTCCTAATCAGGTAGCTAGCGTGATTGCTAAAACTTATCCCAATAAACAAGTGGTACAGATGATTTCTAGTCAAATTGACGCCGATCGGATGGATTATTTACTGCGCGATGCTTACTTTACCGGTACACAATACGGCACCTTTGATCTTAAGCGGATTATGCGGGTGATTCGGCCTTACCAAGATGGTTTAGCATTTGAAATTGGTGGTATGCACGCCGTAGAAGACTATATTGTGTCGCGGTTTCAGATGTATCAACAAGTTTATTTTCATCCAGTGTCTAGAGGATTAGAGATTGTGCTGCGCAAAACTTTACAGCGTGCACAATATTTATACGAACAGCAGCAATTTACCGATGCGCAAATGCCTAGTTTATTAGTTCCTTTTTTTGAAAATCATATTCAGGTTCAAGATTATTTACGCCTTGATGATGATGCATTAAACACTTATTTTAATTTATGGCGCGACCATCATGATCCCATTTTGCGCAACTTAGTCCACCATTTTTTGGATCGGATTCCCTTGAAATCCATTACTTTCAATCCTCAACAACACACCTCATTGTCTCATATGAAACAATTAGTCCAAGATGCTGGCTTTGATCCCCAATTTTATACTGATGTCAATAACAGTTTTGACTTACCATACGATGTTTATGATCCCACATCGAAAAAACCACAGACCCCCATTGAGTTGATGCAGCCTGATGGCACTTTACGTGAGCTATCAAAAGTTAGTCCTTTGGTAAGTGCCTTAAATGGTCGCCTGAGTGGTGATCAGCGTTTTTATTTTCCAAAAGAAATGCTGGCTGATTCACACACTTCCACTTTTCCCGATGTTTTACGTCAATTTCAAAGTCATATTAACAACAATTCTCTGCAAGATTAGTTATGCTAAAACTATGAGCTAAAAGGAGGAATTGCAATAATGTGGCAAGAATTCAAAGATTTTATTTCGCACGGTAACGTAGTTGACCTAGCCATTGGGGTGATTATTGGGGGCGCATTTCAAAATATTGTCGGTGCTTTAACTAAATATATTCTTAATCCTTTTATTGGATTATTCTTAGGGCGTATTGATCTTTCACAAATTAAATTAGGCATGTTTCGGATTGGCGATTTTCTCAATTCAATTATTGAATTTTTGATTATTGCTGTGGTCGTCTTTTTTATTGTCAAAGCTTTAAATGTGATAAAAAAGCCTCAAGTAGAAGATACACCAACACCCAGCAATGAAGAATTATCAGTGCAATATTTAGCAGACATCAAAGATTTGTTGCAAAAACAAATTAAACACTAAAAAAGCTCCCTATGGGAGCTTTTTTAGTGTTTAATTTAGTGACGTTTAAATCTTGTTTTGAATAAGGGACTAACTGGTTCATTGTCATAAATCCGCTTGATTGCTTCACCAATTAACGGTGCGACGGAAATAGAAACCATCTTATCAATAATTTTTTCTGGTGGTAACTGAATTGAATCTGTCACTACAACTTTTTCAATCGGAGAATCCTCCAAACGTTGAATAGCCGGTCCAGATAAAACGGCGTGCGTACAAGAAGCATAAACTTCTTTAGAGCCAGCTTCTTTGAGTGCTTGTGCTGCTAAGGAAATCGTGCCAGCGGTGTCAATCATATCATCAATAATGATACAACGCTTATCTTTCACATCGCCAATAATATTCATCACTTCTGAAACATTCGGACGTGGACGACGTTTATCAATAATAGCAATTGGTGCCTTCAAAAATTCAGCCAATTTACGTGCCCGCACCACACCACCATGATCAGGTGAAACAACCACAGCATCTTTTTCTAAACCATTTTCCAAAAAATAATCGGCCAATAACGGCGCACCCATCAAATGATCAACAGGAATATCAAAGAAGCCTTGAATCTGAACAGCATGCAAATCTAACGCCAAAACGCGGTCAGCCCCTGCTGTCTGCAACATGTTAGCTACTAACTTGGAAGTGATCGGTTCACGTGCACGTGCCTTACGATCTTGACGCGCATAACCGTAATACGGAATAACCACATTAATCATGGCTGCCGAGGCCCGACGCAGCGCATCAATCATGATTAACAACTCCATCAAATTATCATTAACAGGCGCCGATGTGGATTGAATGATAAAAATTTCGGAACCGCGAATACTTTCCTCAATATTAATCTGAATCTCTCCATCGCTAAAACGTTTGACAGATGACTTCCCTAACGGAACTCCGACTTCTTGGGCAATCTTTTCTGCCAATGGTTTATTGGAGTTTAGCGCAAAAATTTTCATCGGACTATTTGATCTCTGTGTAGACATTATTCTCTCAACTTTCTTTTAACCAATATCTTAACTATTTATTCCAATTTGGATCATCTGAAACGGGCAACTTGTCCCAATAATCAGCTTTATTAATTTGCCGTGCACGACCCAAAGCCAAATCATGTCGTGCAACATCTTGAGTAATTGTGGAACCAGCAGCGACAAAAGAATGATCGGCAATTGTCAATGGCGCCACCAAATTAGAATTACTACCAATAAAAGCATGGTCGCCCACAGTGGTCGACCACTTTTTTACACCATCATAATTGACTAACACTACACCACAACCAATATTAACATCACTTCCAATTTGAGCATCACCGACATAACTTAAATGCCCCATTTTGGTCCGCGCACCTAAAGTGGCATTTTTGACCTCACAAAAATTACCGACATGAGCTTGAACACCAATATGACTTTTCGGACGCAAATGTGAATTGGGACCGATATTACTCTGATTATCCATCACTGATTGTTCCAATGTTGAACTCGTAATCGTAACTCCGTCACCAATCGTCGAATCCACAATTCGCGAACCACTAGTAATATAGCAATCTGCGCCAATTTGGGTTTGACCTTTGATGGTTACTCCACCTTCAACGACCGTATCCACACCAATTTGAACATCAATATCAATCGCTGTTTGTTCAGGAGCTAACATGCTGACACCTTGCGCCATCAACCGTCGATTAATCCGTTGTTGCATAATTTGGTTAGCCTGCGCCAAGGCAATTCGATCATTAACCCCTAGTGATTCTGTAAAATCAGCCATTTGATAAGCCAAAACTTTTTGCTGTTGCGCTTGCATCAAACCAATCACATCAGGCAAATAATATTCACTTTGTACATTATCATTGTTGACCATGTGCAGATAAGTAAATAGCTGTTGATTATCAAAACAATAAACACCAGTATTGATTTCTTGAATTTGCTGTTCTTCTGGAGTAGCATCTTTTTGCTCCACAATCCGCAACACTTGACCATTTTCATCGCGGATCACCCGACCATAACCAAAAGGATCTGGTGCCTTAGCCGTTAATACCGTTGCCATTGCTTGATTTTGTTCATGATAAGCAAATAACTGATTCAATGTTTCTGCCGTAAACAATGGCGTGTCACCGCTAATGACTAATGTTGTCCCACTTTTATCGGCTAGCAACGACTCTGCTTGTAAAACCGCATGTGCGGTCCCTAATTGTTCTTTTTGTAAAGCATAAGCAGTTCTGGTATGCAACAATTTTTGAACTTGATCCGAACCAAAGCCCACAACCGTCACAATTTCACTAGGATGCGTTTGTTCCACTTGGGTCAACACATGATCAACCATTGCTCGACCACAAACCGGGTGCAAAACTTTATATAATTTGGATTTCATACGGGTACCTTTACCCGCAGCTAAAATCACTGTCAAACGCTCAGCCATTTAAACTCCTTCGCTCCATTTCAAATTTATCAATCTTGTCATTATTATCATACATGAATGTCGAAAACCACTCAATCTTTTGTTTCAAAGCGAGCAAAATCTGTGCGCTGCAAATAATTGCCCATGGACACGTTAATTACTTGCGAACTAGTCGTCAAATCTTGAACATTTAATAACGAGGTCGTCATCTTTTTAGTCAGATCATCATTGGGGCTTTTAGCTTCCACCAAAACGGTAACCCCGATTAACTGACCTTCAAATTCTTGCACCAGATTTTGCATTCCACTGACCGTGCCACCACCCTTCATAAAGTCATCCACTGCCAAAACACGTGAGCCTAGGCTCAAACTACGTTTAGATAACTCCATTTTTTCGACATAATTAGAAGAATCAGAAGCATAATTAACACTTAAAGTAGGGCCTTCTGTTACTTTAGATTCCCGTCGCACAATCACAAACGGAACATTCAGATAGTACGCAACACTGTGTGCAATCGGGATTCCCTTTGTTGCCATCGTCATAATGGCGTCAATTTTTTGACCAGCATACTGAGTGGCAATCAACTGACCAATCTTTTTGAGAGTGGCGGGGTTGCCCAACATATCAGACAAATATAAATATCCTCCGGGCAAAATTCGCTTCGGATCAGCCAACAAAGCTTTCAGATCAAACAGATAACTTTCCGCAGTTTGATGGTCGATGCCGGGAGTAAACAAGACGCCGCCACCAGCCCCCGGTAGCGTTTCGACAACACCCAAATGACTATTCAAAAACGCTCGCTTAATAATCGTAATATCTTCACTAATCGACGATTTAGCTGAATTATATTTTTGCGCAAAAAAAGTCAGTGGAACCAATTGGTAAGGTCGTTGTTCTAAATAATGAGTAATAGCCACTAAGCGTTCGCTACGTCGAACTTTCATAAAGCATACCTACTTTTTTGAGATTATTAACATTTCAATTATACAGAAAAACCGAACATTTTTAAATCATCGGCGTTTAGACTGTTCGAAATGGCACAAAAAAAGATTGCCCTTTCATAAAAGGCAACCTATTAATCAAAAGACAACTCAATAGATTTAGTTAATAAATCAGCATAACTATATGAAACACGTTCAAAAGAATTTTCAGTAGGATCTAAATCTACGACAAACACTGAATGAAAAGTTTCCGCTAATTTGCCATGACGACGAGTAACTTTTTTACGTCCTACCTGAGCAATAACCGTGATACTTTCACCTAGATGATCATCCAACTTATGTTTAATTGAATCAAATGTTGTTGGCATAAACTCAACCCCTTTAGCATAAATTGTAACATTAAACAATCTTTTTTTCAATTTTCTTATTTATTTTGGGAAGATCAACGCCAATTGTTGCGCTAAAGTATTGATTTGTTCAATACTCAACTGCTCTGCACGCACTTGATGTTGCCACCGTAATTTCTGAAAAACAGTTTCTAATTTCGCTTTATTTTCAGGATTTTTACCAACAAAAGATAATAAATTATTCCAAAGATTCTTTCGCTTTTGCTTAAAAATCGCCTTTACAACTTGATCAAACCATGACCGATCTGTAATTGCAAAATCAGGCAACTGTGCTAAATCAAAACTAACCACGGCTGAATCTACTTGAGGCTGTGGCACAAAACTAGCATGCGAAACAGTTTGTTCAATTTTAACTTGCGACTTGGTTTGGACAACCACACTCAAAGAGCCATACTCACGATGTCCTGGCTGAGCTGTTAAGCGCAAGGCGACTTCTTTTTGCATCATCAAAATTAATTTGTCTAGTGCAACAGGTGCATTCAACAACTTCAACAAAATTGGCGTGGTAATGTAGTACGGCAAATTAGCAACAACTTTCACTGATTGCCCCGTTAGTTGCTTTTGCTCAAAAAAAGCCGCCAAATCTACTTCCAAAAAATCGCCCTGGATAATTTGAATATTGTCATAAGGTGCCAAATTTTCCTCTAATAGCGCAATCAAACTTTGATCTAATTCAAATGCATAAACTTGTTTTGCAACCTTCGCTAATTGCTCCGTTAAACTGCCAATGCCTGGACCGATCTCTAAAACAATATCGTTGGCAGTCAACTGAGCATCTGCAACAATCTGATCAATAACCGCTGGTTCTTTTAAAAAATTTTGTCCTAAACTTTTTTTAGCTTGAATTTGATGCTCTGCCAAAATTGCTTGGGTCCGTAAAGGATCTGCAATCTCAAATTTCCCAACTGCCATGTAATTCCTCTTTTGCTTGCTGCACTGCTTGTTGTAATTGTACCAATGTAATCTGAAACATGGCCAAACGCCGCAAAAATTGCTTGGCATTACCATAACCAATGTGTAATAAATCGCCCACTCGTTCGCGTAAATGCCGTGATTCCGCTGCACCAATTAAATTTAAATCTAATAAATCTTGCTGTGAAATCAGTTGCTCGCCACCTTGATCCGTCGTCCAAACGGCCTGCAAAGCACGCTTAATCACAGCACCACTAGCATGTTCCAGACCTAAACTGCCATGATGATTAGCCGGTACGCTATCCTGACGCCGCAAAAAAGCCTGCTTGACATCTGGTACTTGCTCTAAAATTTTCCGACGAATACGCTCACCATTAAAATCAGGATCTGTAATAACAATTACGCCCCGTTTGGCTTGAGCTTGTTGAATTAATTGAATCGTTTGCTCATTAATAGCTGAACCATTAGTTTCAATCGTATCAACATCCCCTAAAACCTGCTGCAAACGTGCAGTATCATCGCGCCCTTCTACGACAATTACCTCTTTAATTTTTTTCATTTAAACCATAAACCTCATGTGCATTTTGATAAGTGACTTGTGCTAAGTGTTCTAAAGACTCATCGCGACAGTTAGCAATTGCTTCCAAAACAAACCGACTAAACGCTGGTTGATTCAATTCGCCACGATGGGGTTCTGGCGTTAAATATGGTGCATCCGTTTCAACTAGCAACCGATTTAATGGTGTTTTGATCGCTGCTTGACGAACTTCAGGCGCATTTTTAAAGGAAACCACGCCACTATACGAAATATAACAGCCCAGCTCCAAAAATTTAGCCAACCAAGCTTCACTACCATTAAAACTGTGCATAATAACGCCCTTATCCGGCAAATGATCCTTTAAAATGGCATACGTATCAGCCATAGCTTCTCGCGTATGAATATTAACTGGCAAATGGAACTGTTGTGCCAATTCTAATTGCTGAATCAAAACAGCCTGTTGAATTTTGGGTTCCGGATTTTGGGACCAATGATAATCCAAACCAATTTCACCAATTGCTACTGCTTTAGGATCTTGCAACTGAGTAATGAGTCGTTCTTGTTCCTGTTTGTCATAATGCGCACTATCTTCTGGATGCCAACCTAGAACCGCAAATAAAGGTTCATAATGTCTTGCTAACTGCAACGCTCGCTGATTAAATTTGGCATTTGAACCCACGATAGCCATCTGAATAACGCCTAATTGCTGGGCTTGTTGGAGATATTGAGGTGTTTGATCCCACAAGGGATCATCATTCAAGTGCGTATGCGTATCGAATATTTGCATCTATTCTACACCTGAGCCATTGACTAATTCTTGTGGTACCGTGACCAATTGCACTTGCCCGTTGTGTTCAGCGGATAATAACATCCCTGAACTAATTACACCACGCATTTTTCGAGGTTTCAGATTCGTGATCGCTAAGACTTTTTGATGAACTAATTCTTGTGGATTGGGATAAAATTCTGCAATTCCCGAAATAATTTGCCGTTCTTGACCACTACCATCATCCAACTTAAATTGCAATAACCGATCAGCCTTTGGAACCTTTTGAACCGCCAAAATTTCTACGACTTGAATTTGTACTTTATCAAAATCGTCAATATTAATTTCAGCTTTTTGGCTAATTTGCTTTTGCTTTGCGGCCGCCGATTTAGTAACTTTGAGCGTCCCATTAGCTTGCGCTTTTTGTTGCTCCTGACGCATTTTGTCCTTGATATAAGCGACTTCTTCATCGTAATCTAACCGCGGAAAAATCGGTGTCGGTTGTGCCACTACTTTAGGCTGTGGTAAATGACCATAACTAATCGGCTGGAATTGTTCAGCCGTAAAGCCTAACTGCTCAAAAATCTTTTGCGGCGCATGCGTCATCACTGGGCTAATCAAAATGGCAATGATCCGCAAAGCTTCCGCTAAATGCGCCATCACATTGCCAAGTTCCTCATTTTTATCAGGATCTTTAGCCAACATCCATGGCTGAGTTTGATCAATATATTTATTGGTTCGCGAAATAAATTTCCAAGTATCATCTAAGGCTGTGGAAAACTCAAATTGATCCATTGCTTGATTGTAATCCGCAATTGTTTGGGCAGCACAGTTTTCCAAGTCTTGATCTACTGCAGTCTGACCCAACACTAGTGCTGGAATCTGACCATCAAAATACTTATTAATCATGGATACTGTCCGATTCAACAAGTTACCCAAATCGTTTGCCAAATCATAATTAATTCGCTGCACAAAATCTTCAGGCGTAAAAACTCCATCACTGCCAAATGGAATCGCACGCATCAAATAATAACGCAATGGATCTAAACCATAGCGTTCCACCAACATTTCTGGATAAACGACATTGCCCTTCGACTTGGACATCTTGCCATCTTTCATCAAGAGCCACCCATGACCAAAAATTTGCTTTGGCAAAGGCAAACCAAGCGCCATCAAAATAATTGGCCAATAAATGGTATGAAAACGCACAATTTCTTTGCCGACAAAATGAACATTGGCTGGCCAGTAACGATCAAATAAAGCTTGATTGTCGCTACCATAACCTAGTGCAGTAATATAGTTCAACAAAGCATCAACCCACACATAAACCACATGCTTTGGATCACTAGGAATCGGCACGCCCCAATTAAAACTAGTTCTAGACATCGCCAAATCTTCTAAGCCCGGCTTGATAAAATTATTAATCATTTCATTCTTGCGACTTTCCGGTTGAATGAAATCAGGATGATCTTCATAGTATTGCAACAAACGATCCGCATATTTACTCATTTTGAAGAAATATGATGGTTCCTTAACTAATTTCACCTCATGACCACTAGGAGCTTTGCCACCAATGACTTGTCCTTGATCATCTCGATAGACTTCTGCCAATTGTGATTCAGTAAAATATTCCTCATCCTCAACGGAATACCAGCCCAGATATTCACCCAAATACACATCGCCACTATCAATTAATTTTTGGACAATTTTTTGAACAGCATCAACATGTTCTTGGTCTGTCGTGCGAATAAATTTATCATTCGAAATTTCTAAAAGCTGCCAGAGTTCCTTAATGCCCGCAGCCATTTTGTCAACATAACTTTGGGGATCCATGCCATTAGCTTCAGCTTTTTCCTCAATTTTCAAACCATGCTCATCAGTTCCTGTCAAAAAGAAGACGTCAAAACCGCGCGAACGTTTGTAACGAGCCAAAGTATCCGCAGCAACTGTTGTATAAGAATTACCAATCGTTAATTTTCCCGAAGGATAGTAGATCGGTGTCGTAATATAAAATGTTGGTTTTTTAGACATTTACTTGCCTCAATTCTTTCGTATTGTTGTCAATTATAGCATTGCCTTACTATCGCGCAAATCTTTACCAAAAACTGGAATTTAATGAAGTTGAGCAAAAATATGTGCAGCATCACCCGTCAACATCAATCCATGTTGACCAACATCTAACGGCGTTTTGTTCACAGCCACTAATTTAGCTTGAGGTTGTCGATACTGCAACAAACCCGCAAATGGATAAACTTGAAAACTAGTGCCCACAACAATAATGACATCCGCTTGTTGAATGGCACGTACTGACTTTTGGACGACCTGTTCATTAATACCTTCCCCATACAAAACAATGCGTGGACGCAAGAAACCACCACAATCTGGATGACGATAATCAGCCAAATATTCCTGCCATGGCACATCTTTTTGACATTGAGTACAGTATGTTTGATATAAATTACCGTGAAACTCAATGACTTGTTGATTGCCTGCCTTGTGATCCAAACCATCAATATTTTGCGTAATAACCTGTCCCTTAGTGGCTGCAATTTGCGCCATTTTTTGATGGATAATATTTGGTTGAGCCTCCGGAAAGTACAAACTTTGTTTGACAAATTGCCAAAATTTGTCAGGATGAGCGACAAAGTAGTCATGACTCAGCAGTTCCTCAGGCCGCTGCCTTCCCGCATATAAACCTGTTTTCGATCGATAATCTGGAATTCCCGAAGCTGTCGACACACCAGCTCCTGTCAAAAAAGTCACCTGTTGCGCTTGATCAATCAATTGTTGTAACTCATCCATTTGACACACCGCCTATCTCATCGTTTGCATTATCTTTTCAAATTGTTAAAATTTAGTGCAGAAACTGTTTTCAGTATAACATTTAAGCAAAGGAAGATTGTATATGAAAATTAATGTGCCTCTAATCGGTGAATTACTGCCCAAAAAATATGGCAAATTTGCGACGGGTAATGATTTATATCAAAATAAATATCCTGCGACATCTTTTCCGATTGAGATTGCAGACGTACCTGCATTAACCAAATCGTTAGCGTTGACCTTCTTAGATCCAGATTCTATCCCGGTCTGTGGTTTTGAATGGATTCATTGGACAGTAGCCAATATTGCGCCCGACATTCACCAAATTCCTGAAAATGCCAGCCAAAAGCCGCCGTTTACAATGCTTCAGGGTAAGAACTCATTTGCTGGATCGATGCTCAATCAAAGTGATCCTCTGTTGAATCAAACTTACCACGGACCAACACCACCAAGTGGCACTCACCAATACGAACTACGCGTATATGCATTAGATCAAATGTTAGATCTGCAACCCGGATTTTGGTTGAATGAATTGATCCACGAAATGGCCGGACGTATCTTAACACATCAAAAAATCGTTTTACCTTATCGTGGCTGATCTCCCTAATTCAGTATTTAAACTACTGAGTTTTACATAATTATTCCCAATCTAATTGTCCTGATATGTAAGAATTACCAATTAACTCACATTTTATTTTTTAATAAATCTGCCAAAATACCATCGCGTAACGCATAAGAACAAAAACTGACCTGTTGAATAGCAAACTGCGTCAATATTTCTCGCAAGGGCATCAAACCTGCCGGCATAAAAGGTGCCCGCACAAATTCCATATTCGCCAGTGCTGAATTAGCAGCCAAATTATTATGCTGAACTCGCTCAACCCAACGTGTAATCGTTTGAGCCGGTTGCCAACAGTTAGCTTTGAGCTGCATGACTTCAAACAAAACTTGATGAACACCACCAATGACCACCAATTTGGAGGCAGTCAAACCCTTAAACTCAGACCAGCAAGGTTGTAATAATTTTTGAAGCTGTTGTTGCTGATGCCGTGACAAACAATCTGGCTGGCGCAACAAGTCATACAAAGTCACCGCACCATAAGACCAGCTGTCTGCCTTGACCAGACGCTGATTAATAACTGCACCTAATTCAAAGCTACCGCCACCCATATCCAAAAATAAAAAATCATCTGTGGGAAACGCCTTTTGGATGGCTAATGAATCAAAATAAGCTTCTTGATAACCACTCAAAACTTGAATTTTGATTTGTGCTTGAGCTTGGACAGCTGCCAAAAATGCTTTTTGATTGTTGGCTCGTCGAATAGCTTCTGTGGCTGTCGCAATCACTTGATCAACCTGATTTTGATCAATCACTTGCCGAAATTGCTTTAACGCTTGGACGCCCGCATCAAAATTGGCGTCATTAATGCAACCATCACTTGTCATGCCCTTAGCCAACTGCACAAACTCACGATAACGTTGCCCTTCAGCAATAATTTGTTGATTTTGGATCTGGTAAATAGCCATTCTAATTGAATTAGAACCGACATCAATCAAGGCAATTTTGGTCATAAGATCCTCCTGTTCACAATTAATAGAATACACAATTTAGGACCAAATTTCGACCATTAAAACCAACTCATAAAAAATAATTAAGCAAATTTAATTAACACTAGCTTGTCCGGTTTGATAATTCAACGCTACACCAGCTTGTGCATTAAATGTCCAGATATTAATTTTGAGAGCTTGCGGATTTTTAAGCGCTTGGGCTTGCACTTGCACCCCTCGTGGGACCAATTCCTGACCAGAATAGATAGGCGTTGCCTGATAAAAGACCACTTCATCCTGATTTTGACGCAAGTAATTGCGGACTTTAGTTTCAGCGTACGCCATACCACCGGGATCTCGACTATTATTGGTCCCGACATTTTGGGCACGCGTTCCCAAAATAATATTGTCACTATCCATCGAACCACCCAACGACCAAGCCAATAAATGACTTTTATTATAAAGGTAGCCCCGATAACCGGACAACTGGACAATTTGATTGTTCGAAACTGTCCCAGTCCAACGATTTTGTTGAGCATCAAAATGACCATCTTGATATTCTCCCGACACTTTCGTCGTTGATGGAAAAGCAGGTCGGGCCATCACTTGCGATGAATGTTTGACAACATCTTTATAACGGACAAAACTTGTGACCATTTGTGTACGACCTAAATGATCAAAGGCTGAATATTGCGTTTTTTGTTGTTGTGCCAGTTGTTGTAAATACTGTGGACGTTGTTGCGTGACATCTTTAATCTCCTGAGCAACTGCGGTACTCCACTGCGGATTATTTTGATTTACTACAGCATAATTTTGCGGATATTTCGTGAGATCAAATTTCAGATTCAACAAAGCACTAGCATTGCCTTGTTGATTGGTTTGATCATGACTAGGTAACTTTTGACCAAAAAAGATGATAGCAATGAGAATAACTATCGCTAAGAAGAGATTACCTTTTGAACGTTGCTTTTTATAACCGCGTTTACTCATATTTTGTCCTATCCTGAATCGTTTCTATCTAAAATTACGTTTTTTGCCGAAAAAAAAAGTTTAAAATCAAAATCTGATTTTAAACCCTCACTACTTTTATTTCAATAAAGACTCAAGTGCTTGTTTTTGAACTTGTTGGGTCAGACGATGGATCTGCCGCACTTGTTGTTGTGGCGTTAATTGTTCTTTTGACATTTGCGCCATTTTGACAGTGACTTTTTGTTTGATTTGTTGTTGCAACCTCGCCTGTATTTGCTTATTAGCCAGTTTCTTTTGTAATATTTTAGCTTGTTTGGTCGATAGCACTAACCAATCATTTTTAACATACAACGTATTTTGCGTTTTAATTCGACGATGATCATTGCCTAGAACCCCAAATAGCTGTTTCATCGCCACATTTTGGTAAACCCACTGCTGCTTTTTTTGGACCAATTTGGGTTTACCTTTAGTTTGAACAACCTTTGTGGTTGCCTGTTCAGGAGTCAACGTCTGTACTTTTTGTGAGTGGTTTGTTTTATACAGATAAACTTTTTCGGTTCCTTTAGTTCCAACCGGTTTATACATCAACATTGACAAATTAGCTTGGGAAGATACTGACTCAATGGCTGTCGTTTGTTTGGTCGTGATAGTCTTCATCCCCAAATGAAAAGAATCATTAAGCACCAACAATGCCAATACGACCACCAAACACAAATTGCCTACCCAGCGAATCCACAAACTGGCACGCCGATTTTTTAAATAGACACTGCCTAAATAAGTGATTAACGTTAAAACAATTAACAAAAAAAGAATCATTTTAAGCAGCCTCCTTAACGATTTTAGAAGTTGGCGTCTTATCTTTTAACTTAAACGATAATGTAAAGGTCACTAAACAAAAAAGTACGGCCACCGCAAAAGCAGCCCGATAGCCGATCACCGTGGCATTCATCATCTGATTTTTATATGCGAACGGTGCTTGCGTCAACAACCTATGGGCTGGTTTAACCGTATTCGTCACATTGGTCAACACACTCGTCAAAATCGCCGTCCCAATCGAAGTAAAAACCTGGCGAATCGTATTGTTCACCGCTGTCCCATGACTGATTAAATCGAATGGTAGAGAATTCATGCCTGAAGTCGTCACTGGCATATTAACCATGGAAATTCCAAACATTCTGAATGTGTACAATGCAATAATTAATACAGTTGACGTATGCTGCGTGATAAAAATAAAAGGAATCGTTCCTGACGTTAAAAAAAACATGCCAGTAGTAGCCAAACGTTTGGCCCCAAATTTGTCAAAAGCCACCCCAGTTACAGGACTCATTATTCCAGTAACTAAAGCTCCCAATAATAAAGCTAACCCTGAATGAAATGCTGATAAACCTTTGACCATTTGCAAATACAATGGCAAAATCATTTCGACGCCCATCATGGCCATATTCGTTACCGAAGACAAAACAACTGACAGAGCATATTCTGAAGATTTAAAGACGCGTAATTCCAAAAATGGTTTCGTTAATTTTAATTGACGATAGCCAAACAACACGATAAAGATGACCCCAACAATAATGCTGACATAAACTTTGGGTGACGTCCAACCATCATCACCAACTGATGAAAAACCAAACAGCAATGTTCCAAAACCAACCGTTGATTCAACAATGGACAAAATATCAATCGAACTCTTGGACGTTTTTAAAACTGACTTCATCGTAAAGAAACTGGCGACAACCACCAAAGCCACAATTGGAATGATGATGCTGAACAAATCTCGCCAAGTCCAATTATCAATCACCCAGCCAGATAAGGTCGGTCCAATCGCTGGTGCTAATCCGATCACCAAGCCGCCAAGCCCCATCGCCATGCCGCGTTTTTCTTTGGGAAAAATACTCAACATAATTGTTTGCATCAAAGGCATTGTAATCCCGACAGCAACGCCTTGAATCAAGCGCCCTGACAATAAAACTCCAAAGCTATGTGCAAAATAACAAATTATCGTCCCCACCAGAAAAGTGCTCATAGCAAAAATATACAGCGTTTTTGAATTAATGCGTGTACTCAACCAAGCACTCACTGGAATCATAACCCCATTAACCATCATAAAACCAGTCGTTAACCATTGAACTGTTGATGCTGAAATATTAAACGTTCGCATCAATGTGGGAAACGCGGTCGCTAAAATGGTCCCGTTGAGCACGGTACAAAAAGTTCCGCACAAAAGCGTAATGACCATGACCAAACGGTTAAATTTTTTACCATTATTGTCAATATTGCCGTTCATTAATTACACCTCATTTATTTTGGAAAGCTTGATGCAACTCCAATCTGGAAAAATTTAGTGCACAGATCCCCAGATTAGTTTAACTATTATTACGTTATGCCAACGATGAACAAATAGCAAGAATTACCAAATAAAAAAAGTGTATTTTTAATAAAATACACTTTTTTCTAACTAATTCTTTTTGAATTTAGTGTTTATCAAAGTAATTAACCCCAATGGCTGCCCGTACTTCCGACAAGGTTTGTGCAGCCACTTCGTTTGCTTTTTGACTACCTGTTTTTAAAATTTGATAAACCGTTCCTAAATCTTTGGCATATTCGCCACGACGCTGGCGAATGGGCGCTAGAGTAGCATTCAAAACTTCTTCTAAATAACACTTCACTTTTACATCGCCAAGGCCACCATGTCGATACTGCGTCTTTAATGCCGCCACTTGCTTTTGATCCGTAGCAAAAACATCTAGATAGTCAAACACAATATTACCTTCAATTTGCCCTGGATCTTCCACATGAATGTGCTTGGGATCCGTATACATTTTCATGACCTTTTGATGAAGTTCGTCTGCACTGTCAGACAAATAAATGGCGTTGTTTAACGATTTACTCATCTTAGCATTGCCATCTAATCCGGGCAAGCGGCCTTGACCTTTCGGTGGAAACAAGCCAGCTGGCTCCACCAAAACGTCTTTTTGATAAGTTGTATTAAATGACCGCACAATCTCGCGTGTCTGTTCTAGCATTGGCTCTTGATCATCACCAACTGGGACGGTATCGGCTTTAAAAGCCGTAATATCCGCGGCTTGACTGATTGGATAAGCTAAAAAACCCGCCGGCACGCTCTCACCAAAACCCTTTTGTTGAATTTCACTTTTGACCGTAGGATTGCGCTTTAACCGTGCCAACGAAACCAAGTCTAGATAGTACATTGTCAATTCATTTAATGCTGGAATTTGCGATTGTACAAAAATGGTCGATTTGCTAGGATCAATCCCCACAGCCAAATAATCTAGTGCGACTTCAATCAAACTGTTTTGAATTTTTTCAGGATTGCGCGCATTATCGGTAAGCGCCTGCATATCCGCAATCATAATAAAAGTTCGATATTCGCCACTATTTTGCAACCGCACCCGGTTTTTTAAAGAGCCAATATAATGACCAATGTGTAATTTGCCTGTTGGGCGATCCGCTGTTAAAATCGTATGTTGCATTATTTTTCCTCCTAAATATAAAAAAGTCCTATTGTTCATTGAACAATAGGACGCATGACCGTGGTGCCACCTGTTTTGTAAAAAATTACCACTCACATAGCTTAAGGCACTAAAAACCGTTTATGAATTAAGCTCCACTTCTTATCCAACTTGGGCTAGCTTCACAGCACCAGCTAGTTTCTGTTTTCCCAGTTTGACAATACTTTGCACTTAATTATACAAAATGTTAATGTGATTATAACATAATTTTCAGCAGTTGGCTTAGCTAATTCTGGCGCCACTGAAAGGACTGAACCATGAATTTTTTAAATAATACGCAACAACAAGAACAAGCCCATCTCAATCATGTCGAACAAAATATTGCCCAACAATTACAGCAAACAGAACAAAAACTTGAGCAAGTCCAACAAGAGCGTCACCGTGTCGAAATTAATTATGGCGCAAACACGCGCGCTAACTATATTGAAACTGATGACATCATGGAAACTTACGCCACTACGCAACAACAAAAGCAATTGTTGAACAGTTCGACCAGCGACGAAGAATTATTGCAGCGTAAACAAAAAAATCTCCTGAATTTACAAACAACTCCTTATTTTGGCCGGATTGATATCGTTGAAGATCAAGAAGCTGATACTTTATATATTGGCACAGCCTCGTTAGACGATCCCCAAACAGGTAATTTTTTAGTTTATGATTGGCGCGCACCGATTGCGGCAATTTATTACAACGGCACTTTAGGCCAAGTCAAATATCAAACGCCTGCGGGTCCCAAACAAGTTGCCCTCCAACGTAAACGCCAATTTTCGATTAAAGCTGGGCAAATCACCAACATGTTTGACACCAACGAAACGATTGGCGATGAAATCTTACAAAATGCCTTGGGACAAGCTAGCAGCGCGCAAATGAAAAATATCGTGGCTACCATTCAACGCAAGCAAAACCAAATTATCCGAGATACTAAATCACAAGTGCTCATCGTTCAAGGTGCTGCCGGTTCCGGTAAAACTTCCACCATTATGCAGCGCATCGCGTATTTGCTGTATCATAGTCGTCAAAACTTGGACTCCGATCAAATTATTTTGTTTTCACCGAACAAACTTTTTTCCAATTATATTGCCGAAGTCTTACCTAGTTTAGGCGAAAAAAATATGCGTCAAGTCACCTTGAGCGAATTCTTAACCAAACGTTTGCAAGGTTTTCATATTGAAACACTCTTTGAACGCTTCGAACATGAGCAGCAAAATCACTGCTCTCATCAAAAAATTCGGCAATTTAAAACCAGCAAGACTTTCATTGAGCTCTTACGAAATTATCAACAGTTGCTGACAACACCAACTTTTCGGAATCTATATTTTGAAGGTGAGATTATTTTTAGTGCGGAGCAAATTCAACAAATCTATCAAAGTTGGCCCAAGAATTTGTTACCGGCGGATAAATATTTGCAAACCAAAAATCAATTGATTCAGCAAGTTAAACAACTGATTAGCTCACAACAGAACGCCGACTGGGTGGTCGAGGCAGTTAATCAATTCAGTGACGCCCAATATCAACAAATTTTGCAAGAAAAAAAGCTGTTGGATGCTGAGGTTAATCAGCAACAACAAGCTTTGAATCACTATTATTTGCAACAGCATTATTTACCTTTATATGATGCTATTTACAACGATTATCTGTTTGACGAAACCCAAACTTACGCCCAATTTTTACGTAAACTTAAGCCAGCGGACATCTCCCAAATAGTTTGGCAAGAAATGATTCAACAATTTGAAGAACAGCTGGAGCGGCATTCTTTACAACTTGATGATGCGACGGCCATTTTATATCTGCGTTATTTGGTCACTGGACGCGGGCAAAATCACCAGATTCAGCATTTATTTATTGATGAAATTCAGGATTATTCTGATTTACAATTAGCCTATATCCATGAAGCATTTCCTCAAGCCCAACTCACTTTGGTGGGAGATATTGAACAAAACGTTTATCAAGCCGATGGTTTACCAACAGAACATTTTCAAGAAATTGCCACGCTTTTAGGTGCTGCCAAAACTGCTGTGATTACGCTCAACCAAAGCTATCGCTCGACGGCGGCCATCACTAATTTTGCCAAGCAACTCATCGCTTCTGGTGACCAAATTCAACCGTTCAATCGGCAAGGTCAAAAACCGCAAATTATTTTGACGCCACATTTGCAAGAAACAGTTGAACAACAAGCTAAAATAAACCTTGCTCATCAAATAACGGTCGCAATTATCACTAAAACGCAAGCCCAAGCCCAAAAATTGGACGACCAATTCACACTGACACATCATTTATTAACTGAAAAAGCCCTCCAAATTCCGCAAGGTATTATAATTTTGCCGGTGTACTTAGCAAAAGGGTTAGAATTTGACAGCGTCATTGCTTACGACGTCAGCCCTGATAATTATCAAACACTTGGCGACCAAGGCATCTTGTACACCATAGCAACGCGGGCGATGCACCAATTAACGTTGATTGCTCCCCTCCAACCCTCAACTTTGTTACAGAAGTTAGATCCAACAACTTTTACACTTGCACAGTCCTAATATTTCTTAAACAACACTTTGTCAATCATATGTTGATGCGTTTTATGCAAAATAACATCCGCACGATTCATCGTTGGTGCAATATATTCAACTAAATTGCGATAATCAACATCATGCCAAACTTGATGCGCCAACTGCATAACTTCTTCGTAAGGTTGATTCAAAAATTGGTAGTAATAATTTTGCGGATTAGGTTGGTCCTTTTCAGCTGCCAAAAAGCCTTGGAAACGGTGAATGAACCATTCTTCAATTAGTTTGGGATCAGCATCAATATAAATAGAAAAATCAAAATAATCACTCACATACAATTTTTGATTTTGCGGCGACTGTAACACATTGATACCCTCCAAAATCAAAATATCTGGATGATCCACCCACTGAACTTGGTTCGGCACAATATCGTAACTCTCGTGCGAGTAAATCGGATAACTGACTGGTCCTTGATTGGCCTTGACTTGTTCCAAAAAAGTCAGGATTTTTTCGTTATCATAACTCCATGGAAAACCCTTATCGTTCAAAATGTGGCGTTGCTCTAATTCTTTAGTAGAATACAAAAAACCATCGGTCGTCATCTGTTCAATACAATATTGAGGATAGGCGCGCTCTAACATCACTTTTAACAAACGCGCTGTCGTACTTTTACCAACAGCGACACTGCCGCTAATCCCGATGATAAAGGGCACTTTTTGCGGCTGTTTGCCTAAGAATTGCGCTTTTTGTTTGGACAATGCTTGATAATTTTTAAAATAAAGATGCAGTAAATGACGTAATGGCAAATAAATTTCTTGAACATCTTTTAATGAAATCTGATCATCCACGGAGCGCACATGATCCAAATCAGTGGTGCCAATATCATGAAAATCAGCGCCACGAAACTGAGACCACTGCTGCCTAGAGTATTCATTGTAATTCATAAAGTCTTGCATTTATTTGCCTCACTCATGATATGATTAATTTAGTAAATAAGAAAACAGCCCGTTTCATCTGAGGCTGCTTTGTTCTGTCGCTTATTATAACAAAATTATAAGCGTTATCAATTAAGTCTTGAGGTTAATTTTTATGCAACGAATTGTTTTATTTGGTGACGATACGCTCGGCGGAGTGGCCAATAATCAAGTCACCGATGCCATAACGAAACGCGTCGCCACTGCGTTTCCCCAAACGCAAGTCATTAATCGTTCCATTCCGGGCCACAAAACTAGTGACGCGCTTACACATGTGAATCGTGATGTTGTCAAACTCAATCCCGCTGCCGTGGTGCTGGGTTTTGGTGTCAATGACGTTTCAGTGCATGATGAAATCAAGCCGGGGATTTTCACAAGTAATTTGCACAAGTTGATGCAATTGATTGGCCCATATAAAGTAATTTTGTTATCGCCACCCTATACGGACGCTCAAAAACAGCCTAATCACAACTGGCCGAGGCAATTACAATTAACTCTGGCTGCTGAATATGTGGCCCAGCAACTGAACGTGCCCTTTATTAATCTTTTAAAAAAAATGCAACACAGTCATTACGCTGCCAAAGCTTATTTACAGGCTGATGGCCGTAATTTAAACGAATTAGGTTGGGACTTATTGATGAGTTTAATCAAGCCGTTACTGACACAATTGTTAAAAAAATGAGCGAATTTATTTTTAATAATCGCTCTTTTCATACATAAAAAGATATATCACCACTTCTGACTTCAACATTAAACTTCACCAAAATCAATCTCCACGTTATCTTGAGCTTGCGTCTGCCGTTCTTCTGTCAAATATTGCTTATCAAGCATCTTAATAAACGGATAATAAATGGCCACCCCCAGCATAATTTCGACAATTTGTAACACCGAACCGGTCCAACTCCCAGTCGCTAACCAACCAGAAATAATAGGCGGCGTCGTCCAAGGCAGCATCACACCATTGGTTCGTGGCACCCACCCCGCCATAAAAACGAGTCCTGAAAGCAAAGTGTTGAGGGTAGGCACAATAATAAATGGCAACGCAATAATAGGATTTAAGACAACTGGTAAACCAAAAATAATTGGTTCATTGATGCCAAAAATTCCCGGCACAATCGCTAATTTGGCTAGTTCTTTAATTCGTTTGGAGCGACAAACGAATAACATAATAATCAATAAGGATAAAGTGCTCCCGCCGCCACCATAAGTTGTAAAAATATCAATAAATGGTTGCGTAAAAATGTGGGGCAACGCCGCATGATTTTTAAAAGCAGTCAAATTATCTTGGGTCAAGACAAAGAAGATAGGTTGCCACACCGAGTTCGTAATCGTGGGTCCGTTGATGCCAAAACACCATAGTAAACTGGCTAAAAAATTATATAACAAAACTGATGGCATGGAGTTGCCGACCCCTTTGAGCGGTTGCTGTAAGAGGGTATAAATAAAATTATATGCCGTGTCAAAATTGGTCAGGCTAAACAGAATGCGCACTAAGAAAAAGGCAAAAATCACTAATGCGCTTGGAATCAATGCATCAAATGCTTGTCCCACAGCCGGCGGCACGCCCTCAGGCATTTTAATGCGCCAATCACGTTTGACCGCGAAACGATAAATTTCCACACTCAATAAAGCAATGAAAATACCTAAGAAAACGCCATTAGGGCCTAAGTATATCGTTTGCACAGCACTAACCGTGCTTTTTCCCACTTTCACCGTCGTAGGTGTCAGAATTAAAAATGAAATAATCGCAATCACACTAGAATGAATCGCTTGTAAACCACGATTTTTGCCATAAGCATACGCAATACCCATGCAAGACAAGATACCTGTAAAACTAAACACTGAATTAGAGACCGCTGCAAACCAATCATTCCATTTGGCACCCAAAATATGCGTCCAAAATGCACTCCATCCCGGAATTGGAAAGTTGCCAATTAATAGGAAAATCGACGTGACAATAATTAACGGCATAATAATTAAAAATCCATCACGTAAGGATCTTAAAACCACATTATTGCCCAATTTCACGGCAATCGGCATCAACATTTTTTCCATCTGTTTTTGCATTGTCTGACCTCCTGTATCAGTGTTAATAACAATAATCTGCCTTAAATGTCGTCATCTCTTCTTGTTTCACCAACTTGTTGCCACCGGCTACCAAATTCTTAATCGTTTGGTTTAAGCCGCCACCACCTTTTTTAGGCATTTTGACTAGACATAAATCTTGACGATATTGTGCAATTAACTGTGCATTATTTTCAGCAGCCAGCGCCACAATCGTAGGAATCTGTGTTTTCTGTTGAAAAGCCATACTTAATTCACAAGCCATTTGTGAAAAATCCGAATAATCGTACGCTGGCCCCAGAATAACCAGATTGGCGGTCATTTTTTCAGCCATTTTCGTAAATTTTTTTTGAACTTCGGCTTGATGTTTCTGATAATAAGCTGTTCCACAATAGAAGGTTCCTAATAATTGACCGTCAGTTCGTTTCAACTCCTGGTCGACAGCTTCCCCAGCACCCATTGCCAATCTCTTACCACCATAAGGTGTGTCAGCTTGCTCTTTGCCACCTAAACCGGCTTGAATCTGATCCAAAATAATAATCGCTTTAATCATTGCTTACTCCTCACATTTTAATCAAGCGGCTTTTTGATTCTCTTTTCATAAGCCGCTAACCATTCTGGGGTCACTGGTTGAATTTTGGTTGATTGCTGCTCAGCTGGATAAGCAATCAAAATTTGAGGATGACTTTGGCTCGTGGCCACGCTGAAGGTGAATTCGACATTGGTTGCCACGCCCCATTGACCCTTTGTATTCATCGCAATTAGTGAAAATTCACCTGCTTGACCATAGCGTTGTTGCAACTTTTGAATAAACGGATAAACAGCTTGATCACAAGCCTGTTGTGGCGAACAACCAGCTGCCATGAGCCGCACAATTTCATAAGACAAACAGCCCTTCATAATGTCTTCACCCAAACCCGTCGCTGCCGCAGCGCCCACTTGACTATCCGCATAAAAACCTGAGCCGGACAATGGTGAATCCCCTACACGTCCAGGTTTTTTCATAAATAATCCCGAAGTTGACGTACCCACTGCCAATGAATTTTGCTGATCCAAAGCAATCGCCCCCACCGTATCATGACCGTCATAAGGATTCAAAGACTGCCGACGCAACTGTGCACGTCTGTTTTCCCAAATTTTTTTCGCACGAGCAGTTAACATATTGGTTGTTGTAAAACCGTGAAGCTTAGCATATTGGGTTGCGCCCGTCCCAACTAAAAAGCTATTATAATGATTCCGGCTCAAAGCACGAGCAACACTAATTGGATGTTGAACATCTTCAATCCCTGCAACTGCTCCTTGTGCAAAAGTATCGCCGTCCATAAATGCCGCATCCATTTGGACCACACCAGCTTCATTAGGCAAGCCGCCATACCCGACCGATTTGTAATATTGATAACTTTCTACTTTTTGAATCAAGGTTTCTACCGCGTCCGCTGCTGAATTTTGCTCAGTTAATAGTTGGCTGGCAGCCACTAAACCTTCGTAAGACATCCGCCATGTGGCGATCGTTCCCCATTTATTCATCAATTTTTCCTCTCATCAACGTGTCATTGTATAAATTGCTTGGGTATAAATTTCCATCATTGTTAATAAATCAGACAACTTCATCCATTCATCTTGCCTATGCGCAATCCCTTTTTGTCCTGGAAAAGACGGTCCAAAGGCGACAATATTCGGCATCACCCGCGCATAGGTCGCACCTGTGGTGGTGACTGGCGTCGCATCTAATCCCGTAACTTGTTGATAAATCTGTGATAGTTGACTGACGCGTGGATCTGTTGGGTCATGCAAGACACTGGGCAAACTACGAATGACTTGCACTTGACTATTCGGTGGAACAACTTTTTTGAGGCCAGCTGTCACTTGTTGTTCCGTGTAAGAAACTGGATAACGCATCGCGACTTTTAAAATCAAATTCTGCGATTGTTTTTGCAAACTATACGGCGTTTGAATTAATTTGCCACTAGCTGCATCTTCTAATGTCAACCCCAGCCCTTGACCAAAATGTTTTTCATGAAAAGACCGCTCCAGCCACTGAAAATAGTCTGCTAAAGCTCCCGTCACCAATTGTTGATCATTGATCCGCTTGGCTAAATAAGTAATGGCATTTTGACCTAATTCCGGCGCATTACTCGGTGACCTTTGCCCATGAATAGTTAATAACTGCCCATTGACTTGCACCTGAAGCTCATCAGGCACATGATCACTGGCTTGATTGCCGCTAATGGTGGACAGTGGCTGCAAGTCTGCGCCTGCAAAATCCGTCGTAATTTGATAATTTACAATTCCCCGTTCACCATAAACAACTGGAAATTTGCAATCTGGCGTAAAACCAAAGCTTGGCGCGGCTTCTTGCGCTAGATAACGAGCAATATCATGACTGCCGCTTTCTTCGTTCGAACCAAAAAGCAAGCGAATTGTCCGTTTAGGCTGGACGCCCAACTCTTTTAAAATTTTCATCCCGTATAAACAGGCAAAACTAGGACCCTTATTATCCAAAACCCCACGCCCATATAGCATTTGCTGAACCTGGGTCAATTCAAATGGTGCACTAGTCCAATGATCACCTGCTGCCACAACATCCAAATGCCCTACAATTGCTTGATAATTCCGCGGATCCGCACCCCACTGTACATAAGCCACCGCATCATTGACAACTTGCGCAGTAAAACCGTATTGATGCGCTAATGTCACAATTTTATCCAAAATTTGGCGCGGACCGATACCAAAAGGCGCATGCGTTTGTGGTTGTGATTTGACACTGGAAATTCGGATTAACTGACGTAAATCAGTTAAAAAAGTTGTTTGTTGTGCGTGAATTCTCTGTCGAATTTGGTCTTTGGCAAACATTGCTACTTCCTTTAATAAAATTAAGTGATGATAAAAATTAAATCAAAACAAAATTGGTCTAATCCATTTATCACTTTTATTTAAGACACATCTTAAACCGTTATCAAAACATTTACAATACGCTTAGAAAAAAATAAAATTTCCATCAAAAAAGGATTAGCTGCTTGAATCTATCAGCTAATCCTGCATATTTATCTCTTATAACGAATTGCTATATGTCCATGTCATCGTGCCACTATAATTACCCAGCGGTTTATCGTTAGAATTCAAGCGAAAATGCTTATCTGAAACATAGCTTGTCAAATCACTAATCCCTTGAGTGGTGAGACCGTCCGTCGTTAAATTGCTGGAAGTACCGTCAATTGATTGATATAAACCAACATCATTGGGTCGATATTCAATCAAGGAATTCCCCGAATCGGGCAGCAAACGAGCCCCTGCGCTCGTACGCAAATCCTGATTATACTTAACTTGCAGATAATACTGCTTACTGCTAGACGCCGAATAATGACTAAACTTCAATCGACCACTCGTCGTATTGTAAAACGGACTATCAAACATGCGTGGATTGTGCCCAAAATCAATCACCTCAGGCACACGCACAAAGTAATCCAAATCCTTACGTTGCAATGACGTCGAACTGGAATCAGCTGGAATCGCCTTGTCATCGCTCCGTGTCCCACTGACACTCACCGTGTTATACGGTGCGGTAATCGTACTTTCATGTTTAGCACCCTGATTCACCGGCTACGGGATCTGCTTTAGCCTTGGCATTATACGTCAAATCAATCAAATCACCGGGACTAAAATTGCCATTGGCTTTCGTGACCGTAATCTTGCCCGTGGTATGATCTATTGCCGCCGATGCCACTGAATTATCACCGTTTACCGTTACACTTGGCGCACTATCACTAAAATCTAACCCTGCATTACTATTATTAAACATTACCGGCGATTTCAAAGCATATTCATTATCACCATTTAACTGATATTGCACATGGTAAGCCAAAGTGTCACTTGGCACATATGTTGCCGAACTGGCATAATCGCTGGAATTTTTGACATTCTTGACGCCAGATATTAATTTAGCCGCATACGAAGATGTGATGGGAATTTTTAAATCAGTAGCATTAGCCGTCACGTTTTGCCGACCAGCAGTATCTCGATTTTGACCAGAAAAACTAGTTTTAACCACCGTATCACCGATTGGCGCATCATCAGAGATCGTCACCGGCAGATTAATCACATATTGATCAGCTGAAGTCACCAAATTGCCACCAGAACCGGAAATTTTCAATTGTCTTGTGGTAGCATTATAGCTGCCCGTTAAACTGCCAGCTTTGGATCCCAGAGAGTAAGTAATCTGCTTGAGATCCTCTTTCGTCACCGTCAATCCCTTAGGTAAATTCACATTAAAAGTAAATGGATATAACTTGCCTTGTCCATCACCGTTATTGACTAATTTGACCTGTAAATTTAACTTGTCTCCTTGATAATTCAAACGCGCCAATCGTGGATTGCTGTAACTTTGCGTCAATACCGGCTTAGCTTTGCCTGCCACTTCCAATTCGAACTCCACATTGTGCCGCTGTGTTTCTTGCGGCGCAATCTTTTGCAAGGGCCACAATAAGTAAAAGTTTGACATTGGCCGACCCGCATCTAACGCCGTGCCCGCTGGATAATTCCCCGCTTCTTGACCAACGTAATTACTAAAATTAGTGCCCTGAAATAACATGGGCAAGGGATACGGAAAATCTGCGGAAGTGGGAGCACTATGACCTGCAAAATAACGATTCGGACCGTCATCCACCTTGGTTCGCACAGTCAAATCTGATAACTGATTATTGGTTCCCATTAGCGAGGTAAAGCCTTGATTATCACCTAACGCTTTTGCTTCACTGCTAATGCTGTCATAGTGTATATCCTCTGTACAATCTACACCATAAGTATAAGTTGAATTCGAAACATTTTTAACAAGCAATTGATAATTAACACCCGTGGACGCAGTTTTCGACGGAGTGATGAGTTCTTCCATTAAAAGGGCATTACTCGGGATATTACCCTTATTAATGCGAGATTTCACCGAATAATGTAACCATTTCAAAGCTTTAATGTGGCCAGTTTGATCTTTCACCATATAAAATTTTTTTCTTGGCACATTGCCGTTCAGATCTGACCATGCCCCCGTGTTACTATCAAAATATGCAATATTAGTCAAGGATTCATATTCATCAACATTCTGATCATCAATCGCTGAGAACAAATTATAGGTTGCACTAATTCCAGCACTGGCATCATGTAAGTCTAAAGAACTATAGTAATAATGGATTTCGCCATCAAACCAGGTTGGATCCGTAGACGCCAGATTATCGGAGTGATGATCCATTCCCAACCACGCCGATACCCAATCACAAACGAGATTATTTGCCAGTTGTAGATTAGCAATTGTTTGAGAGTACCCATCAGGAATAGAAACCGTTTGTTCTTCTTGCGTATATTCCGGCGAATTAAAACCATCATCAATTAGATTGGGTGTAATTTCTGGTGGCGCGGTTTTCGTGGAAACTTTGGCTTGTATATTATGTATCGAAACTAAAAAGAACAAACTAACTAAAATTAGTAGGAGTGACCCCCCCCCCCCTAGGATTTTCTTATGGTTCCTATTAGTTCTAGCTAATAAAAAATGCAACATTTTAATATACTGCTCCTATTTTTGTTGGTATTAACGCTTGTGAAATTAATTTCAGTTTAGTTGATTGGCGAGCCGTTTGCAAATGACATCACGAAAAGATAATTGAATTGTGGTGATTATTTTCAGCATAAACGATAATTTTATGGAATTTTTCTTGATGAATGATTCTGATAATTACTTTTTAAACTAATTACTCAATTTTTATTTTTAAAAATTGTACTATAAATTTATTTTGAATTTTTTTTCACAGCAACCAAAAACCACTCCCAAATTTACTGGAGTGGTTTGAAAATATCTTCGAAATTATGTTAAATTAGAAACTGGTGAAGTAAAAGCTAAGATGGTGGCTATTCCCGAAAGGAAGTGGTGCTTATGGTGTAAAAACTGTAAACGCACATTCTGAAGAAAAGATTAGCCAATATCCTCATGGATATTCTGTTTCTAGTATTAAAGGCTATGATTGTGATCAAAGCCGTACTAGAATTTGTTATTGCGCTGATCAAATTATTCAGCAAATAACACAAAAACAGCCGTCCTAGCCGGGCAAGGCTGATGGCTGTTTTTAATATATAAATAAATTTGTAAAATAGTCACTGTCTTAGCAACTTCACTAAGGAGTTAGCGTATCGCGCTAGCTCCTTTTTCATTACTAATATAACACATTGACGCTAAATGGAACAAACAAAATGTTTAGTTTTGAATGTGCTTGGCAAATTGTGTCTGAATGATATCTAGCTTTAACTGACTAGTATCGTCAACTAATAAATCCGCCGCGCCTAATTCTTGCGCAGAACCCACGCCAACTGAAAAAGCTTGCGCAGCATTAATGGCCTGAATGCCGGCAATGGAATCTTCAATGCCAATACAATCTTTAGGTGCTACAGCAATGCCTTGGGCCGCAGCCAAAAAGATATCGGGAGCTGGTTTACCGGCCTGAACTTGGGCGGGATCAGCAATCGCTGCAAAATAGTCCGTTAATTGCAATTTAGCCAAGATTGTTGGCGCATTGCGACTAGCTGAAGCTAACGCAATCTTAATTTTTTGAGCTTGTAATGCTTCTAATAATGCGACAATGCCTGGTAACGTATCTTTAGGTTGCAATTGCTCCAAAGATTGCAAATACAATTGATTTTTTTCAATCATCAACTGCTCAAATTGCTTTTGTGGCACATCAATCTGCAAAAAATCTAAAATTGCTTGCAAGGAATCAGCCCGGCTAACGCCTTTAGTCCGTTGCTCCAATTCGTCAGGCAATTTCTTGTGAAAATTCGTCTGAATTAATGCCCGCCAAGCTTGAAAATGATAAACCGAAGTGTCGGCAATGACACCATCCAAATCAAATAAAGCTCCTTGAATCATTGTTTTCCCTGCTTTCGTTCGCTTAAAATTGGTGTTTTGATTAATAATTGATTGATTTTAGCCAAATGTTCCTCGCTCACATTGATAAACGGGAAAGTTATATTAGCTTCAGTCAAACTCATCGAGCCCATACCACCAGCGACTTCTTGGGGATTTTGCTTGAAGAAGTTTAAGACTGGATCTACCGCATCAATTTGGGCGACCAATTGCTCATCCACCATGATCTCGCGTAACGGCGTAGCAGCTTGATAGCGCTCCACATAATCTTGCGTCGGTTGATAACTAATTTCATATCGACCTGCTGTTAATGTCAACTGGTCACTTTGATATTCTTGGTCATTGACCCGAATTGTTTGGCTCGCCGAACGTGGCAACTCAATCTGGGCACTCGTCCCAATTGGCACGCTTAACTGAATTTGAATCGTATGCTGGGCGTCCGTTTCAATCGCCGTTTGAACTTGAATATCACCGTAGGGACTATCAAAATGTCCTTGAATTTGCGGCAAACGATAATCAAATTGCGGCGCGAAAGTGAAACTCGCGAAACCAGCTGTATGCTCCTTGATTCCCAGCAAATACTTATATGCCCATTCCATAATCGTTCCGATACTGTAATGATTCAGCGAATTCATCCCTTCGGGATTCATCGAACCATCCGCTTCCACCGAATTCCAGCGTTCCCAAACCGTCGTCGCCCCTAACTTCACAGCATATAACCAACTTGGAAAATCTTCATTGAGAAAAATCTGGGTCGCTAATTTATGCTGCCCATTAGCTGACAAAACTTGACACAAATACGGCGTACCAACAAAACCGGTTTGCAGATGATTACCATCTAATTGCAAGCGCTGAACCAAATCTGCTACAACATGTTTTCTTTGCTCCGGCGTCACCAAATCAAAATACAATGTCAAAGCATACGCCGTTTGTGCATTGATTGCTACACGACCAGTTTCCGTAATATATTCTTGACGAATAGCCATTTTAATTTTTTGTGCCAAAACGGAATAATCCTTAGCGTCTTGGTCTTCATGCAATAATTGCGCCGTTTTCGCCACGATACTAGTGGAATAATAATAATAAACAGAAGCAATAAAATCTTCATCCGTTTTGCCGGTCGGTTTAGCCGGATTTTCACCATCTAGCGCCAACCAATCACCAAATTGAAAAGTTCCAGTCCACAAATTAGGGGTTGTCGTGTGCAGACTAATCCAGTCTACCCAAGCTTTCATCTGTGGATAATTCTGATGCAAAATTGCTGGATCGCCATAGGCTTGATACATATTCCACGGAATAATGGTAGCAGCATCTGCCCAAACCGCCGAACCACCATCACTTTGCCCCATTGCTGGCGCATACATCGGCAACATACCATCATTTTGCTTCTGTTCTAATGCCATATCGTGCGCATATTTTTTAAAGAAAGCAAAAACATTCATATTATAAGTGGCCGTATTGGAAAATATTTCGGCATCACCACTCCAGCCCAAACGCTCATCACGTTGCGGGCAATCCGTGGGTACATCCATAAAATTACTGCGTTGTCCCCAAATAATATTTTGGAATAAACGATTTACTAATGCATTATTGGTTTGAATAACACCCGTCTCTTGCATCTTTGAATACAGCACATCAGCTTTAAAATCCGCCATTTGCAGAGGTTGCGTATTGCCCTGTACCCGCACATAACGATAACCAAAATACGTAAAATGCGGACGCACCCACTGTTCTTTTCCATCTGAAACATAGGTGAAAGCAGCGCGCGCTTCTCGCAAGTTATCCCGATAAAAATTCCCGTCCTGCAAAATTTCGCCCATTTCAAAATTTAATTTGGTTCCCTTGGGCTCACGATTGTAAAATTCTATCCAACCAGCTTGATTTTGCTTAAAATCTAACACTTGCTCACCAGCAGGCGTTTGTAGCAGTTCAGGACTTAATTGTTGATTAATCGTAATGGGCAAACTCAAACGATCAGCTAAAACTGCTTTAGTTTGCTCAACCACCACCGCTGGTTGCCAATCCGTCACCGGCTTAGTAGCATCATAATCTTCGCCGTAATAAATTGCTGATTTAGTGATTTGTCCAACAGTTGTCTGCCAATCGGCGTCTGTAGTAATCACTTCGTGAGTGCCATCTTCATAATCCAAATGGTACTCTGCCAACGCCATTTGGCGATTACCGTAGATACAATCTTGCCCGCCATCGAAGCCGAAGTTACCTTTATACCAACCATCGCCACAAGAAATCAACAATTGATGGTCGCCTTGAACCTGCAAAGCTTGGGTGACATCATAGGTCTGGACTTGCACAAATTGATCATACGCGGTCACTCCTGGCGTCAAAAACTCATCACCGACTTTTTGCTGATCAATATAAGTTTCATACAAGCCTAAACCGGTGATATATAGACGCGCTTGCCGAACTGGCTTCTGAATTGTCAGTTGCTTTTGCAAAAGGGTATTTGCTACATCTTGATCGGGATGACCAATAAAATCAGCTTGGAATGGTTCATTCATTTTTCCCGTTTCAAACCAAGATTCTCCCGTCACCAAGTCTTGATCGGCATGAACTTGAATTTTGACCATATAACGAGTGCGTGGTTGCAAAGAACAATCTGGCACAAAATAATTGGTCGGAAAAGTGGACCAATTACTTTCATACACTAATTTCTGTTGCGGCTGTTGATAGATCTGTAAATGTTTTTTGAGCGTGTGCGGCAAAGTGCCTGTTGCTTGTAACTGAAATTCCACTCGCAAATCCTGGAGCTCAAATCCCAGCGGTTGTTGCATATGATTGACCAAAATCTTTGTGATTTGCATTAATGCGTCCTCCTCTGACTTACAACTTCGTGGTGAAATCGCCGCAGAACGGATCCACCGGATTAATCCCCTTAAATTGACTCTTGCCCATTAACTTGTCCATCACCGCATTGAGCGTTTCATCATTACCTGTATAAGCATTAATAAATGTGGAAACATTTGGAATATCAAAGAGATGATACGGATTAGCTGTGGAAACAAAAATCGTCGGAATTGACTTCATAAACCATGGCGCATCGGCAGCCATTAAATGCACCCAATCTAGCCGCGTCGTTGTTTGATTGCTGGCCGTTTCGACATTAGCTACATATAAAGCCAAGTCAAATTTGGCTTTTAAATCCGCAACCCCTTCTTCAAAGACTTCATGAAAATCTAAATGTTGTTGATCAAATAAAGTTACCTCAAAGCCACGTTGTTCCAATTGTTGCTTGACCTTATCAGTAACGCTGCCACCTTCTTTAAAACCACCGTCATCTTGATCACCTAAAACGACCAACCGAATTCGTGGATATTTTTGTGGTGTCATTGGCAACAATTGATCCCGATCCTTAACTAAAGTGACTGCTTCATCAGCTAATTGTTGCGCAGCCTGATGATGAATTGCCGTTTGTAAATCTAAATTGGCTGTCGGGGCTTTGGTAAATTCACCTTGCGTATTCATCACACCTTGTGCCAATTTGGTTCCCAAAATCCGTGTCACCGCTTCATCCAAGCGTGCCGCACTAATCGTGCCATCTTGCACCGCTTGCGCGATAAATTGATAATCTTCATCAATATTTTTATTAAATAAAATCATATCAATGCCCGCATTAATCGTGGCCGGTAACAGTTGTTCACGACTTGAGGCGGCATTATAACCAATCATTGGGGTCGCATCCGTAATTGTTAAACCATTAAAATGCAACACATCTCTCAACAAGCCATCAATTAATAATTTTGAGCTTGAAGCTGGCCGTAAATCTTGGTCACTAATGCCCGGCTCCAGTTCGCGTTCCCATGCTGGTTGGAAAATGTGCGCAATCATCACACTGGGGATCCCGCCATCAATTAATTGATGATAAATTCGTCCATAAGAATTCATCCAAGTATCTTTATCTAAGGAATTGACCGAACTTAATAAATGCTGGTCACGTTCATCGACACCATCTCCGGGAAAATGCTTGATAACTGGAATCACTTGATTATCTGTTAAACCCTTTGCTTGTGCCTGTGCCATCGTCAAAACACGGTTCAGATCACTACCAAAAGTCCGTGTATTCATAATTGGATTCCGAAAGTTTTGATCCAAATCTACAATCGGTGCAAAGGACATATTGACGCCCACTTGACTGGCTTCAAAGCCCGCCACATTACCTAATTGATAAGCATTTTGGGGATTATCACTAGCGGCCACTTCTAATGGTGTACCAAACCAAGTCCCATCCGTGGCAATGCCGTTGCCCCCAGCTTCCAAATTAGCTGCCGTCAATAATGGAATCGCACTATTTTGTTGGGCAATAGTTAATTCACGCTTAATTTTTGTGGACTCATCAGCTCGATACATCACACCACCGGGTTGATATTGTTTCACGAAAGCCGCAATATCAATCGTTTGTTCATCCGGACCAATCACAAAAAACAACTGACCAATTTTTTCCTGCGTGGTCATTGTTGCAAGTTGTTGCTTTAGATAAGCTATTTGTTCTTTTGTTAAATAATAGGGTTTCTTTGTCAAATCAACCATTAAATTAACCTCCAGTTGGCTATTAATCGCAATAATAAACTCATTGTAACGAAGATAATTAATCTGGACTATGTTTAAAATCCATAAGTCGTATGTTTATTTCCTAGAAAGTTGGCTACCAATCTATTTTTTTATCGTAATAATTTATATTATATAGGTAGAGACACGTCCGTTATAAAGAGGAGACTAAATTGTGAACAAACAGCTGCTATCACTATTGCGACGCAATAACCAGCCCCGGGATTGGAATGAAATTTCAGCTTCATTTGCTAAAAAGGGCAATTCTGTCAAAAAAGTCGGCCAAATCACTGATGAACCGACCTATGAATTCTTTGAAACTTACGCAGATGGCTTAGTCTTAGATCTGAATGCTATTACCATTTCTGTGCAACCTGTCTTGTCGTACATTCCCTATCACATTCATAATTATGTCGAGATTATGATTCCCTTAGTTGGCGAATGTACCGTTTATCTAGACAAGCAAGAATTGCATTTAAATTGTGAAGATGTTCTGTTTATTGGTAATCAAACCGCCCATAAGGTCAAACCGATACAAAAAAATGATATCGTTGTCAATATTGCCTTAAAAAGTTCAGCTTTTTCGCTCAATGATTTAAATTTTTTGCATCGTAATGGTGCCCGTTCCAATATTTCCAACCTTTTATTTGCGCTGTTGTCGAACAAGGATTATGGCGAAGGACGCTATGTTTGGTTTCAGGTGCAGCATCAACCCAAAATTGTGCAAACTATCTACGATATTATTGATGAATATTATCATTACGATATTCAATCCCACCAGATTATTCGCTTTAATATTCTGACCTTATTTTCCCGACTCATTCGCCAAGCGTATCATTCCTCAACCAAAATGCCGAGCATCAATAATTCACAGGTTAATCTATTATCTCTTTTACTTTATATTGAAAACAATTACCGCGATATCAAGTTAGATGATATGGCCCAACATTTTGGTTTCAATCCGAATTATTTATCAACTTATTTAAAAAAAGAAACTGGCCAAACTTTTATTCAATTAGTCCATTTACAACGTGTTAACACTGCAGCGGAATACTTAATTTATACTTCAGCACCAATTGAAAGCATCGCCGCACAAGTGGGCTATGAAAATCCATCTTATTTTTATAAGATTTTTAAAAAAGTTTTAGGTGTTTCACCTGATACCTATCGCCAACAATTTAAGTGATTTTCATTATTTTCTGGGTCATTCTAAGAATCAAACATACTTTATCAACGTTTTCAATCTAGCGTTTCCTTGCTGTCATTATTAAGATGAAGTTTAGATGTACTTCATTTAAAGAATAAGGAGCAAATTTGATGAATAAATTTCAAGAATTATTGCAGAAAACTTTAGTTCCTGTCTCCAACAAACTAGGACAAAGTAAAATTCTTCAAAGTATTTCGTCTGGGATGGTGATGACTTTACCAATTACCATCGGGGCATCTGTTTTTTCGATTTTAGCTAGTTTCCCAGTGAAATCAGTTAGTAACTGGTTCAACGCGATTCATTTGACCCAACCGATGAACGCTGTGGCAAATGGTTCCATGAACATTTTAGCCGTTTTTATCGCGTTCAGTATTGCTTATAATTATGCACAAAAAAGTAAGGCCAACGGTGTCATTGCTGGACTTTTTAGTTTAGCTAGTTTCTTCGTGTTAGCACCGCAAAGTGTCGGACATGGTAAACAATCAGTTGACGCTTTTCAAATTAAATATATGGGCAGCCAAGGCATCATTGTGGCCATTATTTTGTCCATTTTAATTGCGATGTTGTATGTACGTTTGAGCAATATTAAGCAATTAACCATCAAATTGCCAGATTCCGTTCCGAGTATGGTGAGTTCGTCTATTGAACCTCTGATTATTGGCATTATTATTTTTGTGGTTGTCTTTATTGTCGGCGCCGGTTTCAGTTATACTCCGTATCATGATGTATTTGATTTTGTGAACCAAATTATTACCACGCCATTAATCCATGTTGGCGGCTCACCTTGGACTTTGATTTTGATTATTACTCTGTCCAACCTGCTCTTTTTCTTTGGTGTGCACCCCGCAGCCATCCAATCAGTCATCATGCCCTTAGTCATTTCAATGATGGTGACTAGTGCCAAGCCCTTTCAACAACATCAAACCATTCCTTACCTCAAAAATTTAGTGGCATTTACTTTTTCGAACAACGACGCGGCTGGAGCCACTTTGAGTTTGGTCTTAGTTGCGTTAATTTTTGGTAAATCCAAGCGCTATAAACAATTCTTTAAAATTTCGTCAATTCCTAATTTATTCAACATCAACGAACCCATCGTGTTCGGTTTACCCATCGTCTTGAATCCGATTTTGTTTGTGCCTTTCATCTTGTCATCGTTAGTTTCTGGCTTTGTGGCTATTTCAGCAGTCAATCTCGGTTTTTTGACGAATTACAATCCCATTTTAAGCTTAGGAATGCCGTGGACAATGCCTAAAATTATTTCTAATTTCTTAATTATGGGTTGGCAAGGCATTGTGATTTGGTTGATTAACTTTGCCTTGATGTTTATCATTTATCTACCATTTTTCAAAGTTTTAGACCAGCAAGCTTTGGATGCCGAAGCTCAAGCAAACACAAAGGAGTAACTTTATGAGTATGATTCGAACTTTACCAACTGATTTTCCGTCAGATTTTTTATGGGGTGCTAGTACCTCTGCATTTCAAGTCGAAGGTGCAGCCCATGAAGCCGGCAAAGGGGTAACAGTAGCGGATTTGCGTTCACAAAAAAGTAAATATTTGGATACTTCCGTTTCTGTCGATCATTATCATCATCTCGAAGCAGATGTGGCATTGATGAAGGAATTAGGACTGAAAAGTTACCGATTTTCCATTAGTTGGGCGCGCATTTTTCCGCATGGTAATGACCAACAAGTCAATCAAGCCGGTGTCGATTTTTATAATCGCTTGCTTGACCTCCTTGTCCAAAATCAAATTGAGCCAATTGTCACCATGTTTCATTTTGATTTGCCGCAAAGTCTAGTGGAACAATATAATGGTTGGGCGAGCCGACAATGTGTAGCTGATTTTTATCATTATGCCAAAACTTTATTTGAATTATTTGGCGATCGGGTTAAATATTGGTTGACTATTAACGAACAATCATTATTGGCTAATGTGCCGGCAATGAATGGTTTGCAAGCTAGTGATACGCGTGAAATGCGGCAATTAGGCGAACAATCCAATTATCATATGTTCTTGGCACAAGCTAAAGTATACAATTTGTGTCATCAGATGTTGCCGCAAGCCAAGATTGGCCCGGCAGTGTCTTACATGACAACATTGCCTTACGATCATACCAGTAGTGATGTTTTAAAAAGTAAACAATTAGAAGATTTAATTGGTTATATTGACATGGATGTGGCAGTGCGTGGACAATTACCAAGTTATTATCTGCGTTATTTACAGGATAGCCAGATTCAACTCGTTACTCAACCTGAAGATGAAGCTATTTTCCAAACTGGTCGGGCAGATTTTCTCGGTTTAAACTGGTATTCCACAAGTATTTTCCGGCTCAATCAACAAGCTAACCCCAAGATGCTTGATGGTGTCATTTCCGGTGTGGAAAAGGTTCGTGACGATCGAATTATCAATTCGCAATGGGATTTTTCTTGTGATCCAAAGGGGTTACGCTATGCCCTACAAAAAGTCAACGACCGCTTCCCAAATATTCCAATTATTATTACCGAATGTGGCTGGCCGGACGCTGACATATTAGAAGATGGTCAAGTTCATGATTCCCAACGGGTTGATTACTTGAATGATCATATTTACCAATTACGCGAAGCTATTCGGGATGGTGTGAATGTTATATCATTTAATCCGTGGTCTTTTTTGGATTTAATTAGCGTCAACGACGGGATGAATAAGCGTTATGGTCTAGTTTTTGTTGACCGTGACAATCAATCCACCAAAGCACAAAAACGCTATAAAAAAGATAGTTATCTTTTTTATCAAAAAACGATTGTCAATCATGCCAAAAATGTAAAAATAATGAAAACTGAATAATTTTTAACCGAAAATCAAAAGCAAGCTCAATCTACCATTCCTTGGTGGTTGAGCTTTTTTGTTCCTTTTAAAGACAACCTGCGAAATCAACAGTTAATACCTGACTTTTGAATATAGAAAACCTCTTCATTACCCTTTAACATAAAAGAGTGTTACATATTCGAAAGGAGCACGACACAATGAGTCGAAAAAAAACGTTTTTAGCTTTAGGAATCTTAAGTATGAATTTACTTTTGATGACCGGATCTGTCATCGGTTCTGCAATCGCTGCCATGACTAAATCTTTTCCAAATGAACCTGTTTCCAAAGTCCAAATGGTTAGTTCTATTTCTCAATTAGGACAGCTAGTGGCAACCCTTTTGTTTACTTGGCTAACTTATAAGCTAACCCGGAAAAATATTGGATTGATCGCTGTTCTTTTCGTAGGAGTTAGCGGGATTATCCCCTTGATTTATCCGAATAGTCTGAACTTGATTCTGGCTTGTATGGTTCTATTAGGTTGTGGTGCAGGCTTAATTAGCAACGTGAGCCCCGTTTTATTGCAAGAACATTTTCAAGGTGAAGATCGGGCCAGCGTCATGGGTTGGTCTGTTGGTTTTAACAATCTTGGCATGATGATTTTTACTGCTCTGGGTGGTATTTTAGGCGGCTCTAATTGGCGAAATTTATTTTGGGTTTACGGTCTCGCCTTTGTTGTTTTGTTCATTGTTTGGTTCTTAGTACCGCAAGATCAAAAATTAGTTACCCAAACAGACGGCAATCAAAAGAAACAAAGTTTTTTTTGGCAATCAGTCAAGAATCTCAATTGGCGCATTTATGTCATTGTTATTTTAACGTTCTTCACATCGTTAGCTTTAATGATTTTTATGTCCAATCAATCTATTACTTTAGCTTCCCAAGGTCGCGGAACTGCATATACGGCAATTATTACGGCAATTGGTAATATTGGCGGCATTTTAACTGGTTTTCTTTTAAAATATATTCGCAAATTGACTAAATCGAATACCTTAGCCTTTGGCTTTGTGGCTTTTGCTTTGTCGTATGCTTTCGTCGTCTTTTTCCATAATCCCGTTTGTCATTTGATTGGCAACATGTTCTCTGGCATGGGCGTCGTTATGGTGAACGCAACGATTCAGTTCGAATTATCAATTTTAGCTGATGAACATCAATTCCCAGTAGTGATTTCGATGAATACCTTAGTTTCATCACTGGCAGGCATGTTTGCTCCAATTTTGTTGGCTGCAATCAAAATTCCAGCGGGCAATGCTTCTTTTATCGCCGCTACAGTGATGTGTGCAATTATTGCCGCACTGCTGTTAGTCAGCCGCATAGGTAAAAGTATTGAAAATCAAGCAACAGTTAAAACTGTTGAATAATTGTCTCTATCAAAAAAGGTTGTCTACTTAACTTAGTTAAAGTTAAAATAGACAACCTTTTTTGTTGAATTAAAAATTAGAATTGTTTTGTTGCAACCCTACAACAAAATGGGGTGTAGCATTGAAACATTTTTCACACATTTACTATAACATAATTTGGTCATCATCTAATTTCTAACTCAATCTTTTTTTGGTAAAGTGGCAAATATTTTTTGTGATAGATTTCTAGCAGCTGCTTGATAACCTGCTCATTCTTATTGGGTGTATAAATAGCTCCTGTTTCAACTGCTTGTTGCTTGATTTGCTTTTGATAGGAGGAAGCAATAATATTGGCTCCTTGTGAAACCGCCTCACGCTCCTCAATAATTTCAACATCAACAGCTAATAAATCTGCTCTTAACTGAACCCATAACGGATCAAGAATTGCTGGACCAACCAGCTTAATCTTACTGATCCTTTCACTGGTCATCGACTCTAAGGCATGTTTTAACTCAAAAGTTAAACCCAAGAACATTCCCAGAATCATCTCTTCCGTGGTAGTTTGAGTCGTAATTCCATAGATCAAGCCTCTCGTATTAATAGCTTTATTAGGACTACCACTTCCATTAAAATGCGGAATAATCCAAGGAACCCTCTCCAAAATAAATTGTTGATTTAAATATTGATTGTAAGCTGAATTCATCGCTGTCATGAACTGTTTTTCGTTCATAGCAAATCTATCGGTAAACCATTTAATCACTGACCCCGCTGAAGGCAAAGCGGTAAAAACTGTATAATATTTAGGATCTACATAGATTCCATGTGCAATCCCTGCTGCTTCTTTTTCTAAATCATTGGTCAAAGTGGGCGTGACTAGTAAAATACCCTCGGTTGTTCCCGTCGAATCAAAAATTTCATCGGATTTCTGTTTACTGACAAGCGAACCAACCATATGATCATGACCAGCAATAACAACTGTCACATCCTGCGCCAGACCCAATTTTTGAGCTAATGGAGCCAGCACTGTCCCAATTTGTTGACCAGCTGGATAAACTTTTGGAAATGAGACATTTTGAATATTGAAAATATCTTTTATCTGAGTCGACCAAACTCTTCGTTTGAGATCATAAACCATTGTCCGACTAGCTAAAGAATACTCTGTCGCGATTGCACCTGTTAATTGATAACAAAGATAATCTGGTATACAAAGCCAAGTATAACTCCGATTAGAGTCAACTTCATTTTCTAACAGCCACGCTATTTTACTAGCTGAATAATGAACATGCGCGGGTAAACCAGTGATTTGGTAAATTTCATATTTTTGACTGGCAGACAATCCATCAATTATCGCTTGCGATCGCGTGTCATACCAAGCAATAGCAGAACTAACTATTTGCCCTGATTCATCCAGTAAAACACCAGTTTCACCCACACTCGCAATGGCAATTTTTTGAATTTTTTTTCTTTGCGAAAGATCAATATGCAATAAATGATTTTCAAGCTCCCGTAACAATTGTGACAAATCAAAATTAGTATTGTCATGTACAACTGTTTTGGGCGTTGGAAATTTAATTTGTTGAATCGGCGCAGACTGTGTACCTCTGTCCCAAAGAGAAAGTTTCGTATTAGTTGTACCAACATCAATCGTTAGATTCATTTAAATCACTCGTTTTCTGAACTGCTTTTTTAGTTTCTTTATAAAGCCACCAAATGAGTAACCCGATGATTGGAATTAGAATTAATGCAATTGGATTCAATTGAAAAATTTTAACTAACCAATATCGTAAAGGATTGCCACCGTCTAAAAAAGCCGTTAAAGATCCTCCTTTAGCTCCTCCATAATTAACTGCATGCGCCATTTTGGTAATAGTTTTAGCCATTGCTGATGAAATATACAAGTCACCAATAATACACGGAATACTGATAATGACCGATCGAAAGACATCGCCATGGGTTGCTAAAACAATCATGGAACAAAAGACGGCTAAATTAGCCAAATCGGCTAACGGCATTGTTCCGTTCCCGGGTAAAATGAAAGCTAAACCCACAGCAATAGGCGTTAAGATCAAACCCGTCGAAATGACCGCAGGATTCCCTATTGCCACTGCAGTATCCAATCCGATGTATAAATTGCCACTATTTTTAACATGTTGATTTAACCAAGATTTGACTGCTTCAGAAATTGGCATTAAGCCTTCCATCAAGATTCGCACCATTCTCGGCAAAATAAACATTACCGCTGCAACATTAACCCCAATATTCAAAATCCTTTTAATATCGTAACCTGCTAAAATTCCAAATAATAACCCCAGAAATAAACCAATCATTAAAGGCTCACCCATAATTCCTAGTTTCTTCTGAATCGTCTGCGGATTAATATGAATTTTCTTCAGACCGGGGATATGATCAAAAATCCAATTACCCAGTAAACCAATCGGCCAAAAAGTAATTGCAGAAACTGTGGGCAAAGAAATCCCCGTCAATCCAAAATATTTTTCTCCATATGGTGCTGCCCAATCAGCCATTTTAAATACAATCACCGTAATAATCCCGGCCGCTAAGATGCCCAACCAAAAATTGCCTGTCACGTAATAAACTAAAGTTCCTGCTAATGCGAAATGCCAATAATTCCATAGGTCAACGTCAACCGTCTTCGTCAATTTAAAAGACAGCATCACAATATTAATCACAATCGTCATAATAATGACAAATGGTGCAATGGGTAGCCCCCATGTAATCGCTGACAAAGCTGGCCAACCCAAATCTGTATTCGGCAAATTAATCCCTACATGCTTAACCATTGCTTTCGCTGCCGGCCCGACACTGTTAGATAAAATGGAAATGACAGCGTTAATTCCCACAAAACCGACCCCTACGGTCAAAGCCGACCTGAGTGCTTTAGCTGGTTTTAATCGGAAAAACAAAGATAAAATAAATAGGAAAAGCGGCAACATGACACTGACCCCAAGTCCTAAAACGTACTGCACACCATTGTTTAATGTTTCAGTTATTCCTGACATTGAGATCACTCCTATTCACTAACTATCTGCAAGACCTCTTCTAAAACTTTTTGATCGCCAATTCCCGTAATTAAGGGTAACGCACTGATCACTGGCACATCTAAATCATACGGAACTTGAGTGGTGGCAACCACTACATCAACATCACTCATATCATATTGTCCTAACGATGAAACATTAGTCTGCACATAATCCACATCGACATTATGTGCATTTAAATAATCCATAGTTTTTTCGGCAGCTACCGTTGATGTTGCAATTCCCGTTGCACACACAAATAAAATATTTTTCTTTGAATTATTCATTTTTATCCCTCCAAAATTGCTTGTTTAATTGTACGAACCATTTCTTTTTTCGACATTGTCGTTAATTCACTCAGTACTTGTTGATCTTGAACAATGCCCATCAATTTTTGTAGCACATTCAATTGCTTGTTGGATTCACCTAACGCCAAAAGAAAAATTACTGAGACATCCACAAACTGATCACCAGAAGCCATGACCCTCATCAAAATTGGCTGCTTTAAAATTGCCACCGAAATCGCATTTTCGTTGACATACTCAGGATCCGTATGAGGAATTGCCACACCAATTGGTTCAGTTGGCAAACCTGTGGAAAATTTTTTCTCGCGTGCTTGAACTGCATTAGCATATCCAGATGTGACCAACTTTTTGGCTAATAGATTCTTACTCAAACTTTCAATTACAGCAGCGAAATCAGTTGGTTCCAAAAAATATTGAATAAATGATTCATCGAACGCGATACTTGTTTGAACTTCCTTAGTCAAAATGAAACCTCCTAATAAACCTTACTGGTCGAATTTTGATTCATCATTTGGATTTTTTGATATACAACGTCCGCAACCGCTTTCTTAGCATCCAAAGTGACATCAATCAAATCAAACCGATGCGGATCATCATTATAATCTTGACCGACTGCTTTGATATATGCATTCCTTAAATCACTGGCAACATTAATCTTGACCACTCCATAATTAACCATCTGTGCAATTTGGTCATCTGGAATGCCGGACGCTCCATGCAAAACTAAAGGTACGGGACAGACTGCTTCTATTTTTTCCAAAAGAGGAAAATCAATGTTTGGATCAAGGTTCAAGCCATGCACATTGCCTACAGCTATTGCTAATAAGTCAACCCCTGTCCGCTGCACAAAGTCGACAACTTGATCAGGATCTGTCTTGGCGTTACCCTCGGTAACATCATCATCTTCCTTACCCGCAATCGCGCCTAATTCTGCTTCAACCGGTATCCCATATCCTTCAGCAAACCTTACTGCCTCGGCAGTATGTAAAATATTTTCCTCGTAATCATATTTTGCATTATCTGTCATCAACGAGGTAAAACCAGCACGTGCGGCTTGTTTTACGGATTCAAAAGTCTTGCCATGATCTAAATGCAGCGCCACAGGAGTCTCCATATTAGCTGTATAACGTTTGACCATATCTGCAATATATCCGTAACCAGACAAAGAAACGTTCGTTGGCGCAATTTGAATAAACGCCGGAACTTTGCTTTTCTCCACAGCACTTAAAATCCCCATAGTTGTAATTAAGTCAGTCGTGTTAAAAGCCCCCGCCACAACATTTCTTTCCTGCACTATATCAATTAATTTAAATCCATTTACTAACGGCATTTGAATTATCCTTTCTGCGTTTTGACTATATACGTATATATACTTTTGAATACGTATAAAGAATAAACCGGTTTCATAGAAATGTCAACTCAAAATAAAAAATCTTTAAATTCATCTAACCCCCTCACCCGGGCCAAACTCCTTTAAAAATTTTTTGATGAACCATATTTTTACGACATTCTTCGTTGTGCCGTAGTTGTTAAAAAGTATTTATTTCCTTTCAACCAAACGGTTCCGTATTCTATCGGATCGTCGTTATCTAAATAGACTGATTGCGTCATTTTCAAAATCGGTGTTGCCTCAGGAACATCCAACAATTCCCCCCGTTGTTTGCCCACTGCCACAGCTTCATACGTACTTTTTGCATAAGAAATCTTGTGATGTGTTAATTCCTCAATTTTCCTAAATAAGCTCACATTATTGTAATCGACATCAATTAATTCCGGATAGTTCTGAATATTAATACGATTCTCAATCAGCATTAAATTTTCCGCATTGATCGACCTAATTCGTTCCAAATATAAAAACAGATTACTTGCCTCAATGTCTAGTTTTTTGGAAATTAATTGATCTGCCTTGCGAGTCTCCTTTTTCACCACAGTTGTCTTGTAATCCAAATTTTCTCTTTCCAACATTTCAGCAAAAGAAAATAATTGTTCATTTAACGGAAATTCTACTTCTTGTGAATTAACAAAGGTTCCTTTGCCTTGAATTTGGACAAGAGTTCCATCGTCAATCAGAACGGAAATCGCCTTTCGCATTGTTCCCCTACTAATACCAATTTTTTCAGCAAAAGTCTGTTCCGATGGTAATTTCTCGCCCTTAGCTAAAGAACCGTTATAAACATCATCACGAATGATATCCGCCACCTGCTTATAAATTGGAACCATAGAATCTTTATTAATTTCTATTTTCACGTTATCCCTCATAAATATTTGACAAATTTTATGTAAACCATAACATATATTTGAACCAAAGCGACTTTCAAGCGAATATCAGGCTCAATAAAGATCATGAAGACCATGGTTTAAGTACAGTTTAGCACTCAAAATCATTCTCAACAATTAACGGTAGATTAAAAGTTTCGGTAGAATAAATCTCAGTGGCAATGAGTTCATAATTCTATTAAAACCTTAGTCTTTTCAAAAAAATCCTATGATATAATCTTTACTGTAAGAAGTTTTATGGGCGGTAGCTGTTGATTATCGAAGGAGGTGCTTGCGTATGAGAATACGGAAGAAATCTGACGAAAGGCTCACAGCATTACTTGAGTGCCTACGAGGTACTAATGGTGTTAGTTGCAATAGACAATTTAGTGATCACTTTAGGCGATCTGATTGTCCAAATTATTGTAATTATCTTGAACCACAGAAAGTAAATAAAAAGCCGTCCTACCAAACTTTGGCGTAGTTTTAGGATGGCTTTTATATCTTAAAATCAAGCTACCGTCTTTAAAACGGCTTACAAAAGCTTAGTGTTAGAGCACTAGGCTTTTCCTTTTACATATGCAGTATATCACACGAATTAATTAAAATAAAAGTTTTTACTTTTGATATAATACCTCTATAAGAAGTTTTATGGGCGGTAGCTGTTTGTTCTCGAAGGAGGTGCTTGCGTATGAGAATACGGGAGAAATCTGACGGAAGGGAATTTGCAGCTTGACGACTTATCAAGCCTTGAGCTTAATGTTTCAATTCAGCCTGTTGATTTTGACCGTAATTGATCATAAAAATAAGTAACAAAAAAAGCCGTCCTGTCAAAACTTTAGCCAGTTTTAGGATGACTTTATCATTTTAAAATAACGCTACTGCCTTTAAAGCAGCTTACTTAGGAAAAGTCAGTGTTACCAGCACTGGCTTTTTTTACCTGAATATTATAACATGAATTCTATTTGTAATAACTAAATTGTTTCTTTTTTATTTTGTTTCACAAAAATAAATAATAATAGATCGTTTCATCCAATTTGAGAAGAATTATGGAATGATACAACAATTGCTCAACTTCACATTTGATTTACCAATTTGCAAGTAAACACTAATCTAAACTCTTCACAGACCAAATTTATTACTAATTTTTATTCGCAACATCAAAAGTACCGAATTTTCCTCCCAAAGGAAAATTCGGTACTTTTGTTAAACCTTAAGTTTTTACACGTACATAAAACTGAGCTCATCACCATGAAATCAAAGTTCTAATTAAGACAAGCTACCATCTGTGGCGTTAACCCATTCGTTGGTAGCAATACGGTAATAAGTTTGACCATTCCAGACAGCCTTTTTATCATACTTCCAAGAAGAATTTTGAATAAGGCGCACAGGAACGGGTTCAAAAGTATTATTGTCAGTCAACTTCTGTAAAGTAATGAAACCAGGTTGTGTTACAGTGAAGACACCAGATGACACTGGAGTTACGGATACACTGTTTTCAGAAAAATCAGCCGCACTACCTAATACATATTCATTCGTGGCCACACGATACAGTACCCGACCATCATTCAAAGTAACTTTGGTGTCAGTCCGCCAATCAGTATTGGCAGGCAAAACCCGACTTGGAATAGCCTTACCATCTTTAGTGTAAAGTATTGTGTTACTAGACTTGATATGCATAATGCCCGTTACTGGTACGGTTGCAGAAACTGTTGGTGCAGAGGTGTTGTTATTGTCATTATCGTTATCTGTTGTATCAGCCCAAGTATCGCTGGCTGCAGGATAATAAGAGCCGCCACCAGAAACGGATGATGTTGAAGTTGAACCCTTAGTTACATGTACTGTCAAAGTCGTTGTTCCAACAACTTGACCGTCTGACTTACTCAATATTTCAAGTGTTTCCTTAACATCGCCGCCATTTTGCTTCAATGTATCCCATAAATCATCAATCTTATCTTCATTAACAGGATTATCATTTACTTCACAAGTTTTATCACCATACTTAATTGTAGACTTCAGATCATATTGATCGGAAGCTTCCCACATAGCAACAGCAGTTTGGTTAGCTTCAGTACTTGTATCATAGAAATATTGAGCTAAACCATTTATTCCACCACCCATATCAACTAAACCAAAATGATCGTTATTAGGTTCACCTGCACTACCACTTGTCGTAGTACTATAAGTACCAACAACACCACTATGATTCAACAAAGGCAGTGGATTGTGTCCCATTTTATTCAATTGATCTGTGGTAACATTTTTAGGACTCGTTGAGAAATAGTTCATGAAATTATTTACTGCAGTATCATTAGACAAAACATTCACTTGCAAAACGATAGGCCGAACATCCGTTCTCACATTGCCATCGGTATCCAAAAAGTTAATTTCTTCTTTAACATTGCCACCATTTTGTAAAACATCATTCCAATCAGCTGCAAGTACACTAGCATTCCTTAATGTAGCTTGAACTCTGTCACCACCATTAAAACTTACAAATGACTTAAACTTATTATTTGCACCACTCTGCTTCCAAAGATTAATAGCATCTTGTTTACCATTCTTAGCATCATAAAAGAAACCTGCTAAATCATTGACTTTGCCAGTATCTCCCCCATCAACAAGTCCTGGCCCAGAATAAGTATCAACCAAACCACTCCAATTTAAAAGGTCAGCGGGATCATACTTAGCAGCGGCTTTTCTACTGAAAATTAAAGGTTTACTGCTAAAATGACTTACAAATTTATTAACCGTACTTGCATCTGCAATTTTAGAAGCATCAGAAGTGTTATCCTCTCCTGAAGTTGCTGAACTACCAGATGTACCAGCTTCTCCTGAAGTTGCTGAACTACCAGATGTACCAGCTTCTCCTGAAGTTGCCGAAACATTGCCACCTTGCCCACCATTGGGATCAGCAAATGCGGTTGTACTTGTAGAAACAATTGGTGCAGCAGCTAAAAGTGCTGCCAAAACGACGCCTGAGATTTTTAAATTTGAATGTCTCATCTTTTTCTTCCCCTTCTCTAATTAAAATACACCCTTATAATACTACTCGAAATCTAAAAATCAAATTATATATAGTAAAATGAGCTAATTTTGTAATTTAAAACCACACTCAGATAATAAAAATATCTCAACTAATTTGTACAAAAAAATTAATTATAATTTGCATATAAGATGCTAAACAATTTGGTATCAAAACAAATTGATACACACCTCATCAACGCTTCCGGGATAAAAACTCAACATAAGTTGGGAGCAATCTCAAAATCGTTATTTTTTCTAAAAAAATTTTTCACAAGTTTTGCTCATTGAAACTCATCTAAAGCAACAAAAAAGGCTTCCAAAATTAGCTTGTGTTTGGAAGTCTGCTTGTTTTTATCGATTAAATTTTTTGGAACTTAATTCCGTGTGAAATTGCGGATCTTTGGGGTGACTAGGATCTATCCCTTTGGACTCTGGGACCAGTGCAGCCATTAATTGAAAAACTAAGGGTTCGATAAAAGTTGTGAAAGCTGGTAGCACCTGTACATCATAACCGAAATGATGTTCGGTCATTTGCTGACTCAAGTCCACAACATATAATTGGGAAGTCCACTTTCCTAACACTTCCAGCATTTTAGCAAGCCGCGGCTCACTTCCATCATCAATGAAAAAAATCGTTGATTGCGCATCAATTGCGTTATAAATGCCATGAATAAATTCATTAAACTCATAACCTGTCACCGGAATCCGCCATGTTTCCAGCAACTTCAACGCACTTTCCAGCGTGTCACCATATGAATTGGCCGGACCGACTATGCGTAAATCATGCGTTTTAGCAAAATCTAATTGATGAGCTCGAACCCACTGCTGTGATCGTTCATAAGCGTGGTCAAATTGTTGTAAAACTTGGTGGAGTGCCTGTAAATCCTGTTCAAACTGCACCTTGGTTAAATGATGATTAGCTACCCCCAGATATTCTGCCAGCAACAACAAATTCAATTTGGTTGCGTAATAGCCCTTTGTCTTGGCACCTGCTGTTTCTTCGCCGAGATCGACGGTCAGCACTTCATCGGCGAGTTGGTCCAAGTAAGCTTGCGGTTGACCAGCCATGGTCGCAATCGTACATCCAGCTTGTTGTGCACGCTGCATTGCTTCAAAAGTTGACAAACTGCTACCACCTTGCGAAATGCCAATAAATAAAGTTTGCGCATCCAACCCTTGTAAATAAGCATCCGTTAATAAAAAGGGATACGCCGTTTGAACTTTAATCCCACTCTTTTGGCGCATCAATTCCTGCATTTGAACGCCAGAATGGTAACTGGTTCCAGAACCGGTCAGTATAATTTGTTGAAGCGGACGCTGAACCACCCGGGCAAACAATTCTTGACTACCTGCCATTAACTGAACTAACTGCGTGGGTGTTTGTTGTAAAGCTTGTTGAATTAAATTCATCTGACTATCCTTTCGCCGTTAACCAAAAACTTTCTCATGCCAGCTAGACACAAGAAAGTTTTTTATCATTTTAATGTCTAAATCGCTACCTAGTAATTCTCTAATTTCCACATATAGCGGCGTTGTGTTAAAGGATGTTGCCGAGCAACGGACAATTCATCGGCATAAATTCGCATCACGCCCGTGATTAACATCGGGTTGAAGTAATCAATCACATTCGGCGAAGCAATCGAAGCTAAATTGTGATCCTTGGCATCAATTACAGTCAACTTAGTATCAAAGCGTTGCAAGAATTCCAAGGCGCGAGCATCCAAATGTCTGGTCGAACCGTCGTTCATGAATAACAAATATGGTGCATCTTTGAGCGCCAATTCAAATGGACCATGGAAGAACTCACCAGAATTAATTGTCGTGCCCGTAATCCATTGCATTTCCATGAATAAGAACGAAGCAGTCGAATAAGCAGTACCAAAGGTTGCCCCACTACCCAAAACATAAATTTTGTCTACATATTGATAACGTTGCGCAAACTCTTTGGCGGCACCTTGGGCCATCTGAACTTCATGATTAATCAGGTCAAATAAACCATCGAAAGCTGTTTGGGCTTCATCATAAAATTCATAACCTTCAAATTGGTTCACAATTTCAATCGCTAATTGTAAAGCCATCGTCATTTTTTCGGTTTTGTGCGCATAATCTTCTTCAAAACCGTGAATTAGGACAAACTCGGCAGCTTTGACAATGGGTGAGTCTGGATTATGCGATAAAGTGATGACTTGGGCGCCTAATTCCCGCGCATGCTTGGTAGCTGCAATGGATTCCGGCGTGGTACCGCCCAATGAAGCAGTAATCACAATAGTATCGGCTCCCACAAATTTGGGTGTAGCATAATTAAATTCGTTAGCTTGCATAATTTGCACGGATAAGCGCTGACTTTCTTGTGCCACAAAATAGTATGCTGGGTACAAATCGGCCATCGAAGCACCACAACCAGTGAAAATCACATGCTTAATTTGGTCATTGTTCTGCTTAATTGTTGCAATAATATCCTTTGGTGTCTGTGTCATAATTAATTCGTCCTCCTAAAATTTATGCAAAAATTCCTAATGGGCTTAACACTAAGCCCAAGACAATACAAATTACCAAAATCCAACCTGTGCTGACATGCTTTTGCAACAGCCAGTACATGAAGAAAGTGAACGCCAGCGGAATCATCTGGGGAAAAATGGAATCCAACGTTTTCTGCAAACTGAACGCTTTGCCAAAATGCAAAGGCGTAGTAATCCCAATCATGCTGGCAATCATTGCGCCAATAACCATCAAACCTACAATTGTCACTAAGTACATGGCGCGATCCATAATCCCTTCCGCGGTCAATTTTTTCAGAAAAGTATTTCCCGCTGAATATCCGAATTTGCCACCGTAATAAGTGACCAACAGTGCGGGAACTACAGAAATCAAAACAGCTAAAATGGGGCCCAAGATATTGCCTTGCTTGGCAAATGTGATGCCCAAGCCAAAGGCCAAAATCTTAATTGTGCCTTGGAAAAAGGAATCCCCAACTCCTGACAACGGCCCCATCAGTGACGACTTCACAGCATTGATTGAATTGGGATCAAACTCATCTGGCTTGCGCGCATATTCTTCTTCCATCGAAGCAGTAATGCCCAAAACAAAGGCACTGGTTTGCGGCGTACAATTATAAAACGCTAAATGTCTTTTATAAGCCTCTTTTTTCATTTCGAGTGTTTCTGGTCGTCCATCACCATAAATACGATCAATAATCGGAGCAATTCCGTACATAAAACCCAGATTCATTTGACCTTCATAATTCCACGACGCCTGAATCGCGTACGACCGCCAAACAAAGGACCAATAGCGTTTTTTCAATTCTTTTTGCGTTAATTTTGGAACATTTTGTGCAACTGACATCTTTTAGCCTCCTTTCTATAATTCTTCTAAATCGTCATCGGCTGTTTGTTCAGTATGAGCCGTTTGCTTTTTGGGCAAAACTTCGTTCAAGACTAAAACCAAGAGCACCGCAAAGATGGCCACCCCAGTAACTGACATCTTGGCATATGCGGTGATAAAGAAACCTAACAACAAATACACCATCGTTTTTTTCGTCAGCATCGTTTGCATCAACAAGGCAAAACCAAAGGCTGGCAAGATTTTGCTGGCCAAAGTTAACGCATCCGTGACCCATTTTGGAATCATGGCAACCACGTTCTTGACTAAATCGGTGCCTAAATAAACCGACAAGAAAACTAAAATAAAATACAAACCAGCATACAATAACGATCCCCACAAAATATGGTAATGGCGAGCTTTAGCAAATTTACCCTCATCAATCGCCGTTTTGGCCCAACGATTAAATGTCGAAATAAACATTCGCACCACAATTGCCAACATTTGTCCCAAAATCGCTACGGGCAAAGCAATCGTTAGAGCCGTTTGTGCATTCGTATGTGACAAAATAGCAAACGCCGTCGCAATCACTGATCCCAAAACCAAATCTGGTGGCGCTGCCGCACCGATATTGGCCATGCCCATAAACACTAATTCCAATGAAGCGCCGACAATTAAGCCTTTGGTCAAATCGCCTAAAGCCAAGCCGACTAAACAGCTCATGACTAACGGTTGTTCCAAATTGCTGCGTCCCAATAGCCGTGAATCCATCACGCCGATAACGCCGACAAATCCTAGTAAAATAGCTTTGACTAACATCAAACTCCCTCCTTTTTATGATTAGGTTCAAATTAATTGATTCAAATTTTCTTTTTTCGATGTGGGAACTTGTTGCATATATAACTCAAAACCCTGTTCCTTCAATTGTCGACTAGCTTGCACTTCAGCTGTAGTTAAATAAATCGCTTTACTAAATTTTTTAGTCTCCGACCGTTCCGGAATCCCACCATAATTAATAGCTTTAATTCCTGTCAGACTGGGCGCCACAGCCGCTGTTTCAGTCACATTGCCAAAAATAATCATCGTTTGTTCGCTCAGTGCGTTAATTTTTGTCATGCGAGCCAATGCTTGTTCGTCACTAAAAACGCTCAACTTAATATCTGCCGGCTTGGATAATTTCAACGACATTTTTTTAAAATCATCTTGTGCCGTCGCATTATCAATAACGATGATGCGCTCAATTCCTTGAGACTTGGTCCAAGCAAACAAGACTTGACCGTGCAACAATCGGTGATCAATCCGAATCATTTTAATCATCTATTTCCTCCTCACTAGCATCATCCAATTGCTCATTCATCCAAACCATACTTTGACGACATTCTCGAATTAGCTCCTGAATTTTCGTTTTCGTTAAGTCCTCACTACAAGTTGCCAAGGCTAGGACAAGGGGCAAATTCATGCCCGTAATCAAAGTGATTGAATGATTTTGCAACATTAACTGCGTGAGATTATTGTTAACCGAACCACCTAAAATATCCGTTAAAATCACCACAGGCTCTTGCGTTTGTTCAATCTTTGCTTTGATTAAGGACAAAAAATCTGCATCCTGCACTCCATAAGCCGAAAAAGCTGTGACTTGCGATTGCGGGCCAACAATCATTTCTAGCGTATCCTTCATGCCTTTGGCCAACTGACCATGGCTGACTAGAATCAATTCCATTCTCATCACCTCTTTTGCTTTAGCCCACTTCATCTATTTACAAGCAAAAAGCGTGCCAAAATCTGGCACGCTTTCTTGCGTTCATTTTTATAACTGATTAACGGTATCAGCGGCGATAATATCATAAATATAACCGTATTCAGCTTGAGGAATCGTGACACTATATTCAGTTTCGATGACACTAAACGCTTTTTGGATATTCTGAAAGATTGTTAAACTTTTTGTGTCGGTTAAACTGTCCCAATTATACGTGGTGATGGGTTCATTACGAATTAAACGCTCAACCAAATAACTTACATGGACATATAGCGTCATTCGTGTGCCACTACTCAAGCGTTGTCCACTGAGCTGAGTATAATTCTTGAAAGCTTCGTCAATATTTTGCATCACAACATTGACATCTAAAATCGTAATTGAGTTTAACACCCGTTGCAAAGTAAAATTGTGAATCAAGCGATCATTAAAATCGTTTAACTCCTGTTCACTCAAATATTGACTTAAAACGTGCGTTAATGCTGTGAGATCTGCCCCCGAAATCATGCTTTCTAACGAAAAATACGGAATCTGCGGTAACTGCGGATCCATCGTACCAATCACCATGACAATATTATAAACATGACGCAACAAAGCAAGCTCTTGGGAGTCCTTAAGTTGACTTTCTTCAAACGCCAACACCGACAAATGGGCATTGGCAGGCAAACTATCCAACACTAATTTACGAATTTTCGTGGCGGTTCCGATCCCCGTCAGACAACAAGTAATGATTAAATTCTTTTTGACTTTTTGTGGATAAATCATTTGTTGCTCGGGCTGAATTTGCTTTTTCACACTCGTCATAATTTTGGGTAAACTTTGCTTTTGTTGAATACCTGTTGCCACTAACAAAGCAGCTTGCGTGGATACATTATTCAAAATGGCAATCGGGAATTCCACATCTCGCGCAATATATTTTTGCACACCTTCTAAGGAACCCATATCCACCATCAAAATCAGTCCTTGATCAATTTGATGATTTTGAATGTAATGATTGATTTTTTGACCAACGGTGGCAATTTGAATATCCACCGGCATATCAATTGCATCCAAAATATGCAGATGATGCATACCGTTCACCACATTCACAATACTGCTGGCGGTAGAATAACCATGTGCCAAAACGATACACCGCAAGGCACTGGTTTGCGACTTTTGAATAATGCTATACAAAAAAATGTACAAAAACACTGCATCCATCAAATCATAAGCCAGACCCACACTTTGCGTGATGATACTATCAATGGTTTCCACCACAATCTGTAAATTAGCATTCAAAGCTTGAAAATAATGCACCACTTTTTTGGCTAAACGTGCTTGCTTGCCGGTCAAATAACCATTGGAATCCTGTCGATTGTAAAAATAATATGACAAAATCAAGGCCGTATTACCTGTAAAATCAATATTTTGATCCTTGGTAATCGTTGCTAAAACATTTTCAAATAAGTTTTTAAAAAAATTAAGGGGGATAATATTAGCGTGCTGATCCTTTTCAAACACTAGATAATCGCATAACTTATTAATCTTCGCAATACTATTTTCAATGAACAAATCCGCGTACTGCATCTGATGATAATCATTGAGAATTTGTTGAATCGTCTGCTGAATTTCGTCGGTCAACACTGGTTCTTTGGTGATCAATTGCGCCAGTGTTTGTTCCACAGTAATGTCCAAAAAACCGGTTTGGAGCGCCACCACTTGGGCATGACTACTATTCAAATTTAAAATTTCTGGTGGCAAATTCGGCAAAGTGATTTTCAACGGAACAAGCGTGGTTGCCTGATGAATGGCACTGGCTACCGAAAGTACAATCGCATTTTTCAGCGAACCAATATTACCTTGATAACGAATGGAACATAAAACCTTAATGACCGCTTGATGGACTTGTAAATTGCGCTGTAATTGCTGAGCTTGCTGCCAATAAAAAAATTTGATTAAATCTTTGACTTCCTGCAGTTCCCGTTGTTGCAAGCTGGGAATTTCAATTTGAATCGGAATACGTCGCAAAAAAGTATCCAAAAAATAACTTTGAAGATTTTCCGTGGTCGCACAAATAATGCGCACGTCCACCAAATGCCGTTTACTTGAACCACCCAATGGGGTGATATAACCCGTATCCAGATAGTTAAATAATTTTTCTTGACCTTTAGCATCCAACCGGTGTACTTCATCCAAGAATAAAACGCCGTGATTGGCCTGATCAAAGACACCAGTTTGCGCGGTACTAGCACCTGTAAATGCCCCTTGATTATAGCCAAACAAATTACTAGCCAATAATTCAGGATTGTCAGCATATTCTGCACAATTAAAATGAACAAATTGCGCGTTGGACGCCAAATAGCCTTGATCCAAGCAATATTGATAATAAACTTGGGCTAAGAAACTTTTGCCGACCCCCGTAGGTCCTGTCAACAAAATCGATAAACCTTGGGGATAGCTCGCTGCCATTTTCAAACGCTCAATCGCAATATATAACGAACCACGATTGCCAATCACTTGATCAAACGCATTCGTACCAGACGCTGATTGTGCCAATGCTTGCAATAATGTTTCTCTGGTCGGGTACATATCTAACAAACGCACTTGATAATGTGTTTCCAAAACCCGTTTATCCCAATAAATCACAGGTCGCGAATTAATTTTCAACGCTTTATGGTCCTTAAATAACAAATTTAAATAATGACTCACAGTATTACGCTTAACCCGAAATTTTTGACACAAAAATGCCGCGCTGATTTCATGTTGTTGCCAGTGTTCATCAGCTGTTGCTTCTTTTAAACATAATTCAATTTGATCCAATAACATTGGCCATCACCACCATCAAAATTTTAGCGTCGCACCTTGCGTTTGGCGGCAGCAACGATCCCTAACTGTTGCCGATATTTGGCCACCGTGCGGCGCGAAATGTAGTCACCGGCTTGCGTCAATAACGCACACAATTTTTGATCACTGAGTGGATGAGCCTTGTCTTCTTGTTGCACCAACGTTTTGATTTGCGTTTGAACTTCCGCCACTGAATGATCTGCTGGACCCGAACTGCGTTTCATCAAAAATGACTTCAAAGGAAAAATGCCGCGTTCACATTGTAAATATTTGCCATTCAACGCCCGACTAACCGTGGATTCACTCAAAGCTAATTTTTGTGCCAAATCCCGCAGTAACAACGGGTGCAAACTAGCGGTATCATTTAAGAAAAAATCGGCCTGCACCTCAATAATCAACTGTCCAATCAAGCTTAAGGTTGTCAAACGATGATTCAAATTTTGCTGTAAAGTTTGGTAAGCCTGATATTTTTGTTGCACATATTGTTGAACCGCACGATCGGTACTTTGTTTCAACATATCATACGTTTCCTGTACAAAAATCAAATTGGGATACCCATATTTGGTCACTTCTAAAGATAATTGTTGCCCTTGCCGCTGCACAATTAATTCCGGAATAACATATTGCGCCGTCTGATCAGCTGTATAAGGATACGGACTTAAAGTTTGAATAACGCCAAAAGCAGCTTGTACTTGCGGCAAAGATACCTGCAATTGTGTAGTAATAGCCGCCCAATCGTGGCTCACTACTTGATCAAACGTTTGTTTCAGCATCTGACTTGCCAACAAGTTCGTGGGCGTTGCAGGTAAATTAAATAATTGTAACTGCAAACATTCTTGCAAACTTTGCGCACCCACCCCCGGTGGATCCAAATTGACCAATAATTCCTTGGCATCCGCGAATTCTAACGGTTGTATCTGTAATTCTCGCTGTAACTGCTGCTGAGAAAACGACAAATAGCCATGCTCATCCAAACAATTAATTAACAAAATCACAATTTGTTGTAAGTGTGTTTTGCGCATGGTTAATTGCACTTGTTCCAATAAGTAATCATCTAAATTTTGTGGTGCGACATCTACATGCCAAGTTTGCGCACTTAACGCCACTTCGGTTTTAGACAATCGAGGATTCACATCAAACAGTGGATTTTCGAGGCTTTGCTCTTTCACATAATCATTCAAATCCAAGACATTAGCTTGCAGGATTTGCAGCGATTGCTTCATCGTCTGTGAAAGAACTAACTTTTGGACTTGTTTTTGATTAAGCTGATATGTTTGTCGAAAACTCATCACGCTCACCAACCTTTAGCCCTCATTATGTCATAAATGTTAAAATATTAAAAACTTTTTAATCTATGAAAATGATTTGTCATTTGGCAATAAAAAAAGTCCTTAACAGTTTCCAAATTGAACTGTCAAAGACTAATTGCTTATATTAATTTGCTTATTTAGAATCGGGTAAAGCGCCATGCCGTGTAATCAAGATGCCACTCATCAACAAAATCACACCCAAAACACAGTAACCGCTGAAAATACCTACAAATGAATGTTGCTGACTTTCAATCACGCCGCTTAAAGTAGGACCAATCGCTGCCAATAAATAACCCACGGATTGCGCTGTTCCGGACAATTTAGCCGTTTGGGCGAATGAACTCGTTTTGTCTTGAAAGAAAACCATACATAAACTAAACGCCGAACCAGACGCCAATCCAGTAATCACGGCTAAAAGCAAATTCCAACCCATGGTGTGCGGTACCACCAACAAACCAAAGGTGCCTAGTGCATAACCGCCACCGACAATCACAACACTCACATATTTACCAAGTTTGGTAGAAGCCAGCGGCGGAATCAATAAGGACATCGGCATCCCGCATAATTGAAAGACTGTTGCTAACAAACCTGCTTGATTCGTTGAAAAATGGTTATCCCGCCAAAATACAGGTAACCAAGTCAACATTGAATAGTACAATAACGACTGCAAGCCAAAGAAACATGTCATCAGCCAAGTTAAGGGATATTGCTTAATTGCTATCACTGGCGTTTGATGATGTTGCAGCTTTTGGTGAGCCGGTAATTGATGATCTACAAACCACCAGACAATTAACGCTACCAAACTTACTGATGACATTATCATAATCGCCGCACTTAAACTTGTTTTCTTAACTAACGGTGCCGCAAAGCCTGTTCCAAACGAAGCCACTAAGCCCATGGTGAAAGTGTATAAACTCGTTAATAAGGTGGCTTTTTGTGGAAAATATTCTTGAATTACGGCTGGCAGTAACACATTGCCACCTGAAATCCCTATTCCTACTAAAATTGTGCCCGCAATCAAGACAAAGCTGCTGGGCCAAGCTCTTAAATAGCCACCAATCGTTAAGACTACCAACGTCACTAACAACACACGCGCATTGCCAAAGCGAATCCCCCATTTAGCAATCAGCGGTGATAAAATCGCAAACATCAATAACGGGATCGTCGTTAATAAACCACTTAAACTCGTTGCTAACCCTAAAGCATGATGTAGCCAAGGTAGAATCGGCGGTAACATTGTAATCGGTAAACGTAAGTTAGCCGCAATTAAAATAATACCGACACTTAAGCTCCATAAAGTTCTTTTTTTCAAAAATAACAGTCCTTTTTTCACTTCTTTTTCAACACAGCAAATTTAACTTTACTAGGAATAAGCTTTTTTTGCAATTGATTTTTTCTAAAATAAGAAAAAACTTCTGGTATGATTCGCCAGAAGTTAACTGTGCTTTTGTGTGGATAACTGCGCTGGAACTTGGGCAATAATGGGTTCTAACGTCCCAGTCGCTAAAATACTCAAGCGATGCATCGCTCTAGATGCAATCGTATAAATCAATTGGCGATCGTCCTCACTAAATTGCCCAGCACTCATATTCCACATGATCACTGCATCAAATTCCAAACCTTTGGCCAAATAGGCGGGAATCACCAAATTACCATTCGCTAAACGTTGATTTTCTGATTTGATCAGGGTTAATTTTTGTCCTGCAGCTGTGAACCGTTCGTAAACAGCCTGCGCTTGCGCCAAATCTTTGGTAATAATCGCTGTCACATAACCATCCGCTTGATTTTGCTGCAGTTGCGTCAGCGCCGTTTGGCTCATGGCTGGTTCATCAGCACTAACTGTAATATTAGGCAAATCGCCATTTCGGTCAAACGGCACAATTTTTTCGCCATGAGTCAACAAGCCCCGCGTAAATTCCGTAATTTGCTTGGTCGAACGATACGAATGCGTTAGTTGCACCACGCGTACTTTTGGCGCATCAAATAAACGCGCAATTTCCTTTAATAATGAATTAGTTTTGTTCTGCACCAAAATCGATTGATTCAAATCCCCCAGCATCGTGTAACGAGCCCGAGGAAAATTAAATTTCAAATACGCTAATTGAAACGGCGTATAATCTTGAATCTCATCAATGAACACGAATTTCATCTCTGAATCACCATGATATCCTGTCAATAAATCGTACAAGTATAAATAAGGCGAAATTTCATTAATCGTAATCTTGTGTTCCTTGAAGTTTTGCTGGAATTCTTGGATATGATTTTGCCACTGTTCTCCTTTTATCTCATAGTGAGATATTTTAACAAGCTGCGGAACAACTTCCAAAAAACGTTGATACGTGGCGGTAATATTCAAAAAATTATTCTGCTTAATTTGACGAATCAATGGTTTAAAAGCTTTTTGAACCAACTTACGCGCCAAAAAACGTTGCTCAGCATCGCCGTTGGTAAACTCCTGATCGGGATAATCATATAAGGCCCGCAATTGTTCAGAACTCAATGATTCAATGGTCTCTTGCACCCACTTCTTGCGCATTTCTTGCCCCATACGCTGATTCAGCAATTTTAGCAATTGCTGTTTTGTGCCATCAATCCGGTTAATTAACTTATACTGCGGACCAAAACCATAATAAATTTGGGCAATTTTTTCTTTCGTAATCAGCACGCGTCCCTTAAACTTCAAATCGCGAAAATACACGCCGCCACTATTCAAAATTTTGGCGTAATTGGTTTCAAGTTTGAAAAAATCTAAATCTTCCATTAAATTGGCAACTGGATCATGAACACGTTGTTGCGTCTGTTCAAATTGCTCAAAGAGTGTTTGTAATCGCATTTTGGGCAAGCGACGCGCCACATACTGCAAATACGTCATCTGCACCATATTTTGTTCACCCATTTCTGGCAAAACATGACTGATATAATCGTTAAATAACATATTGGGTGAAAACATCAACACTTGACCCGAAGTCAATTTTTTGCGGTACCGATATAACAAATACGCAATTCGTTGCATAATCGCGGACGTTTTCCCTGAACCAGCGGCTCCTTGGACAAATAACAAATTCGATTCGGTATCGCGAATAATTTGATTTTGTTCGCGCTGAATGGTCGAAACAATCCCCTTCATCTGCGTGCTAGCTTTTTCGTCTAACACTTCTAACAACATTTGATCGCCAATGGTTTCTGCCGTGTCATAAAGCGTTTGAATTTGCCCATCTGCAATAATGAACTGCCGTTTAAGATGGACATCGACAGCTTGTTGACCATCAGGCGTTTGATAACTAATCCGCCCTAAATCTCCATCATAATAGATCGACGAAATCGGTGCGCGCCAATCATAAACCCAAAATTTATTATTTTGATCCGTAAACGAACTCAAGCCAATATAAATCGTTTCGGGCTTCCCAGTTGGCAATTCCTGAAAATCAAGTCGCGCAAAATAGGGCGTTTTTTCTAACTTTTGTAAAACGCCCAATTGCTGGTGCGAACGTTGCCAAGAATTATTTCGCTCCGCCAACATTTGTTGCTGTTGATGAATCGATAACGCGCCAGCCATGGAAACAGAATCGTCGCCCATGCCAATATGCACGTCATCGCCAAAAGTCCGATCAATTTCTTTGATATCTGCCTTAGCTGTGGACATATTGTGTTCCATTTTTTGTTCTGATTGCTGGATTAATTGGACTACTTCATCTAAATGCGCTTGTTCTTGTTGCTTGATTGTCTGTTTTGTCATTGAACATAATCCCCAAACTAATTGAATTTTCGCCAAATATTAGTGAAATATTTTAGCACAACCATAAGCGAAATAACACCATCGAAAAAGCATAGCTCCAACGCATTGGGCTATGCCAAAAGTAAAATTCAACGATTCGTTTCCAAATGTTCCACTAAGAACGCATTGACGATAAAAATGATCACCGTCAGTAAAATTAAAACGACAATCCCCCAAACGCCATTTACCGGCGCAAGTGAATTCCCTAAAAAGTGAATGTGTAATAGATTAGCTTGGATGAAACGGAACAGATATTGCAAGACTTTATACATAACTACAAAAAGTACTATATCCACCAAGATTTGAATCAATATCGGCATCTGACCTGGTAAATGGTCGACTAAAATATCGCTTAAAAAACCAATTAAATGGCAAAGTACTAAGAATAAAAGAACAGCCACAAACAAACCGACAAAAATTAGCAATAATCCAGATAAATAATGTGAACCCAGCCATGTATTTATATTCACATTTTCATGTAAAAAAATAGCCAGCATCATGCCCAAGAAGTAAACGCCATACACCACCGCTACGTATAACCAATTAACAATGACACTACTAATTTGGGCTAAATATAACTTCCAATCCGCAAGTGGAATCAAGCGATAACGATTAGTTTGAATTTGTCGACCACTTATCATCAGGGCTTGGATTATAAAATAAATTCCAAACACAAAACACCAAAAAACGCTGATCATCATTAATGGGACCAACCATTCTTTAGATTGAAACTGAACATGATTCATTTTGAAACTCACCGTGCCATTTGAAAACAGTGAGATAACAAATGTCAAAACGATACAGATTAAATTTAATCCTAAAGCTTTAGACCCTTTTTTCCATTGCTCCAGCGTCATTGCATGAAAAACCCGACTCCATTTAGTCATTTTGTGCCTCCCGTTCGTCATATAACTGTTCAAAATATTCTTCAACAGAGCAATGTTCTGATGCTAAAATGTCATCTGTAGCTCGATGCGCAAACACGGTTTGATCCTTAATCACCACTAATTCATCCAAAATCTGCACAATTTCTTCCAAATGATGACTACTGATTAAAATCGTCGCATCTTCGGGAATCCAGCTCAACATACCTTGGATAATCTTTTTGCGACTTAACACATCAATCCCGCTAAATGGTTCATCCAATAAGTACAAGCGAGCTTTTCTCGCTAAGGTCAAGGCCATGATTAAGCGTTCTTTCATGCCTTTAGATAGCGCGCCTAATTTTTGTTGGTTATCTAATTGCAAAAATGCCACTAATTCCTGATAACGTTGGATGTCAAAATCTGGATAGACCATTTGATAAAATTGATTAATTTCTTTGAGAGATGTTCGCTTTTTAAAACCACGTAACTCGTCTGAATAACTCACCAGCGCTTTGCGTTTAACGATATCTGTCTCTTTTTGAAAGAAAATTTGCCCTTGATAATCAGTTGCTACACCAGCAATCAAGCGCATCAAAGTTGTTTTACCTGCACCATTGAGTCCTGCCAAACCAATAAAATGGCCCGCAGTCAAAGTTAGATTCACTTGTTGCAAAATTGTTTTTTGCTTCTTCTTATAACTTAAATTCACAATTTTTAAGAGTTCATCATTTTTCATCTTCCGCCATCCTCTCACCAAAATAAGTTTTGATGTAATACAACATTTCGCCTTGATCTAATCCAATTCGGGACAAGGATTCATACATTTTGCTCAAAGATTGTTGAATAATTTTGATACGAATCTCATCAATTACCTGTGGATTTTCTGTTACAAAATTGCCACGGCCGCGCTTCGTTTCGATGATTCCCTCGCGGATCAATTCCGTCAGCGCCTTTTGAATCGTATTGATATTAACTTCCAGTTGAACCGATAAGTCCCGCACGGACGGTATTTTGGCTCCCAAAGGATATTTTTGTGAAACAATTTGTTGATTAATCAAATCTTTAATTTGAAGATAGATAGGAATATTATCTTTAAATTTCATCTGCATATGCCCTCCATCTGTGTGCTATTACAGCATAACACATTTTGTCAAAAATGCAAGCGACCAAATTATCCAATGATAACTTTAAGCAAAATATTTATCAGTATTCTAATAAACAAAATCAGAATCCTAATTAGGATTTTTCTACGACTTAGAGCATACTTGCAACATACCAAAAACAAGGGAGCTCAAAATAATGAAAACCAGCTTATTCACCAATCAAACAACGATTCGAAGTTCAGCTCAACGTGTTCAAGGAGTGCTGAGTGAACCACAAAATCTTTTACAATGGGATTCCGAAATAACTGAACTGCAACCACTGGAAGCAAATCAATTTGTGATTTATCGCCAAAATGCAGCCATTAATCAACAAGAAACAATCAAAATAATCACCAGCGAAAAGCTTATCCGTTACGTCTCGACTAATGGTACGATTGAATATCAGGTGGACTGGCTAATTGAACCAATATCCGAACATACCACCAATTTATCGCAAACCTTATTTTTAACAGAGAAGAATCTGTTTTTGCCACTAGCTGAATTACTTCGCCCTGTAACTAAAAAAGCTTTCTATGAAAATTTAAAAACTTTAAAACTAGTTTGCGAACAACAAATCGGCACCAAAATATTTTAAAATTTAGTGTAAAATAAGTGTGATAACCGATTAAGTGAAGTGATTTTGTAAATGTTGAACTATGAAAGTGAAATTGAGCAACGTTTGGGACAATTAATTAAGGACCAACGTTGCCAGCTGCAAATGTCGCAGCATGAGTTAGCCGAGGGGATTTGTTCACAATCGATGGTTAGCAGTATCGAACATGGTTCATATATTCCCAATGCGCTCTTGTTTCTCAAATTGTGTCATCGATTAAATATTCATTTGGATGATTCCTTTTTAAAATCTGAATTAATTTTGAATAGTAGCGCAACTTTTAGCAAAGACATTTTTGCTTTATGTAAACAGCACAAATATGCTGAAATGTTAAGTTATTTAAATGAAGAAAGTGTATTAGATAGTTTAAACACAACCAATGATTTGCAAACTTATTACTACTATTATGGTTGCGCGATTTATCAATTGAAGCATAGCGCTGTGGAAGCAAAACGTTATTTTCAGATTGCTTCATTATATAGTCATGACCAAGGCAAGAAGCGGTCGAAGCCCGCAGAAGTAGAAATTTTGATTCTGAACGCCACTGCAGTCGTGGAAATGCAACTTGGGCATACCCAAAAAGCGCTCGGACAGTTTACTGAAGCACGACAGAACTTGGATTTGAGTCATAATTCTAGTGAAAACTTAAATGTGATTGACTATCAGTATGGCCTTGCCTTGTATAAATTGGAAAAGTATCCTGACGCGCTGGCCGTGTTGCTAGCTGGTTATGATCGGATTCGACAAATCGAATCATACTTTATGTTACCAGAATATGCTTTGATGATTATGAATTGCTATCAGCACTTAGGCAACAACACTGAAGTGGCCAAATATAAAGCTCACTATGACGTTTTTGCTGACGTTATGCTAAATAAAAATGATGGATAAATTATCCATCATTTTTTAGATATCCAAACCAATTTTTTGTCATAATTCTCTTGATAGGTCTTTTTTTGACCGATTGAATCAAGCCTCTTTATTCAAAATCATCCAGCTTAATTAGATTTATCAACAATAGTGACGTGAACCAAAATTTAATTAGCGAACAGAGTGCATAAGTTTAAACACGTATAAAAATGTGTTATATTGGTAGTGAAAAGGAGCTAGTGTGGGAACACTAACTCCTTGGTGAAGTTGCTAAGACAGTGACTATTCAAAACTTAAATTTCAAATAACCATCAGCCTTGCAGGGCTAAAATGGTTATTTTTTTGCTTATATAAATATATGAGCAAAAAGATTAACGCCAGAACATCTTGAGTATGACTTAAAACTAAATTTAAGTTCGTCAAGAGCTGGTTGATTAATCTCAAAGTATCCATCATGGATACCCGACTACTCCTTTCTTCAGAATGTGCGTTTACAGTTTTTACACCATAAGCACCACTTCCCTTCGGGAATAGCCACCATCTTAGCTTTTTGCTTCACCAATAAATATTTTAACACACCAAAAAAGCCTACTAACTAGGCTTTTTAATTTGCGGTTTTACTATTGCTGACAAAGTTTAGCTTATGCCCATCAATAGCAACGCATTCTTACGGCGCATTTTTGATCGTATATTTCAACGTGGCCGTATATTGCGTCGGTTTAATCGTATTCAAGGAAGACGGCACGGGCACCAACATTTTAATCAAGGAATTTCCGGCGCTATCATCAAAATTAAAAGTTTTACTGGTATAACTATCGACCGGCTGTTGATACAAAATTGTATCTTGGCCCGGTTGCAACTGGATTGGCGTGGCAGAATCGCGTTCTCGTAAATCTAGTTGTGCTTGTTGCAAACCCACAGCGTTTTGCCCATCTTGAAAAACACTCAACCCCATCAAAATTTGATACGGTACATAATAATCATTGAATTCCGGATGCGCACTGCGCTGATCGTCGACTACGACTTGGTTATCACCGCTTTGATTGGTCAACGTTTTGCTTTCTGGAAAAATCAAATTGATTCGCCCGAAATTGAGATTCGGCAAATGGTCAAAACGCAAATAATTATATTGGCTATCCAAACCCAGATTTTTTTGGAGCGTGCCATTGGCGGCTACTTTAAAAGTATCGGTCAAACAATAATCCACACCATCGACGGTTTCTTCTTGATTCAATAACAGCGCCGAATCCAAGCCAGCACCGTTTTTCGTTGGCAATTTGCCTTTAATTGCTGACTTAGCAATTGCCACCGTGTAGGTTCCCGGCAACAAATTCTTAAATACATATTTGCCGTCGGCATCAGTTTTTGCGGACGTGACATATAACTTCTTATCATTAATATCCGACACCAATAAACTCACATCTAAATCTTGTAATTTAGCTTCCGTGGTATCCAGCTTGCCATCTTGATTCTGGTCTTGCCAAGCTGTGCCTTGAACTTGACCACCCATAAACAATGACGAAACTTTTTTGGTGGTTGTCGCCGAATAATTATTATCGTTATCTACTGCCACCGCGTGCAAATAACCCTTGGAATCCTTGGAAATCATGTCCGTTACCGCGTGATTAGCGGGCGTGTCAACCGCTACATAATGCGGATTCTTTGTCTTGTCGATATTGCCTTCATTATCCGCCACGGGTGTAATTTGCGTATCAGGACTATCATCAACCTGCCAAATATAGCCTTTCACTTTACTCAAAACGTCTTGTTTCATCACATCCGAATAGTAAGTCTCCGTATTGTTCTTGGCTTTGACGCGGTAATAATAAGTCGATGGCTGATCGTTACTGAATAAGCGACCTTGCAAACTTTGTTTGACGACAGTCGCCGCACCATAATACAAATCAATCGTGGGTGCATCAGGTTTAGCGGTATCTTTGACCGTACGGTCCTCGCCCTTGGTACTCAAGTTCAAAGTACTGGTGTAGTACATCATATTGGCAATAATCATGGCTTCTTCGGGGGTACAACTACCCACTGTATGACCAGTCTGAATCAGAGCGTAATTATTATTAGTGACTAAATAAAAATTATTGTCAGCTACTGCACCTGAAGAATTCTTGCTGACCACGCCAGCATTATTCATATAACTCATATCAGCTGCCCCTAGACTTGGATTAAAAAAAGGTGGACCAACATATTGCAGCCAACGCTGACCTCCACCTTGATACGGATAAAACTGACCTTCATTATGTGAAAAAGAAATCGTAAATTTGTTATTTGGTTCAAACTTCAACAAATCATTCGGATAAGTAGCTAAAAAACCATCTTTAGAATTATCCGTAAACGCCACAGTTGTTGATCCCAATGTTACCTCTGGCTTATTTAGCTTTAGTCCCAAATTGGAGGCAAAAGTTCCATAATTGGAATGGGCTGAACGTACTGTATCGTGTCCAAAAATTAGCGAACGACCGGTGAGACCAAAATCTTTGGTCACAGTCAGCGCATTAGCACTTAAATCATCACCGCCAACATCATGTGAACCAAAATACACCCCATCATAATTGTACTGGCCACTACTATTTTTAACTAAATATTGACTTGGATGAGTGTTAAATGCCGACATGGCTACATAGTCAACACTGATTAAACCGTCCGAAATCACTTGTCCATCAGGATTTTTTTGACTTAACCAACTTCCTAAATACTTCCCATTATCGCCATAATTATCGGGATAAACATTCAAAACTTTAATTTTCTTACCGTAATTACTCGTTGTATCCTTAAAATCCAAGCTAGTTAGATCTGAACCTTGCGCTTTTTGTAAGATATAACCGTCTTGGAGATTGGGCACGGTGTCCCAATTCAAACTCACATAAGCTTTGTGCCCATCATTGTAACCGCTTTGCGTGGTCAATGTGAACGAAAAGGGTGCTGTTGATTTTTGAGCCACGCTACCGGCAATCGTATCGCTGGCTTGCGTTATATGTAAGGAAACGAAAAAACTAAGCACGAGAGCGAATAGGAGTACCCCCCCCCCCCTAGGATTTTCTTATAATTACTATTAGCTTGAGCTAATGATAAATAGTGTCGCGTTTTAACACACTTCCCCTGATTTAGCTAAACTTACACTTGTGAAATTGATTTCAGTTTAAAACGTTTACGCGTAGTTTGCAAATCAGCAAACAAAGTCAGTTGTGATTCACGGGAATTATTTTTAGCTGAAACGACTTTTTCAAAACTAAATTAACTAAAAAGATTCAGATTTAATGGCTTTCATCTTAAAAAGACTATTTTTTTAACTAATAATTATGATATTTTATTTTTTGAATATTTTTTTGACAAACTATTCGTGAAATATTAAACAATATAAAAAGTGTTGCCCTTAAAAAGCAACACTTTTCCCTTTTTATCTTACTTACCAGCTTTTGGCAAAGCCGGATTACTATCATCATATTCATATTGGCTGATAAAGCCAGCTTGCATATAATTGCGCAAGCGATCCACTTCCGGTCCGTGATCGGCGTCCAACAATTGCGGAAAACCACCTCGAATCGTATTATCATAGGCAGCTTGATTTTGCGTTTGCGGTTTAATGGCCTGTACCAGATCAAACGCTCGCCCTGCCACAATATCATCAAATTCCCATTTTTCTAAATCTTCAAACACAATTTTGATTTTGCCATGTGGCGTACCCTTCAAACACTGCGCTGACTTAACTTCCTCGCGACTTCGGTAACGTAAGGAATCCTTCTTTTTTAAATCATAGAAGAACACTTTGGTTCCCGCGGTAAAAATCACTTGCTCCAAAGCGCCATCTTCATTAAGCGCAATACTATTCATCTTTTCAGACACATTAGCTAATGCGGGCAAAACTTTTTTCACTTTGACTTCCGGTAAATATTTGCGAACAAATTGTTCATTCGCGGCTAAATCGGCACTCATCCAATCACCATCCTTCAATGTTTAGCTAAAACAAAGATCAATCCTAACACAGCCACTAAAACAATGATTCCTGCAAAAATCTTTTCATATTTGGTAAACACTGCTTCATGTGGCGCATATTGCTTACGTCCATAGATGAAGACGGGAATGCCCAAAGCGTAAATAATGAATGATAAAGTCGTATATTCAATGCCCGCCGCGTAACCCATGAATAATGTTCCTAAGGCCGCTAACAAACTAATGTACCGCGCTGATTGACGTGATGAAGTCACAGTTAATTTTTGCGGATTGAACATTTGTTCGCTATTTGTCGATTTGAATAGATACATCATGGAAATCAAGTACGGTGGCACTGTCATGGTGCCGACAATCGTCAACATTGTATTGAATGCATTGACGGCAAAGTGCGTGCCGATAATAATGACCTGCATCACAATGGTTGACACAATCACGGAAAATGATGGCACATTATTCTTATTAATCTTGGCGAAAGCCTTAGGGAAAGTCTTATCTTGAGCCGCAGCCGCTGGCATTTGTGACAATAACAAAGTCCAAGTCAACCAGCTAGATAAAACGGCCAAGATAACGCCAAAGGTAATAACCAAACGCCCCCAAGGTCCGACCACCAGATTCATTAATTCACCCGAAGACGGTGAATGCATCGCCGCAATTTGTCCATAACTTTTCAATCCTAGCGGCAACAATGATGCCATTGCATACAACACTAAACAGATTAAGAAGCCGTATTTCGTAGCGGTCCGCACATCTTTTTGACTGCGCGCCTTCCCTGACAAGACGACCGCACCTTCAACGCCACCAAAGACCCACAAGGTCGTCATCATGGTGTTCTTGACTTGACTGGCCAACGAACCCAGATTCTTATCACCAAGACTGGCGACCGCGTGATTAGCGAACATGTTCGTAGTAAAAGTATCCCAATTAAAGACCACAATCATCGTAATTAAGAACACCGCCGTCGATAACAGCATCACGACCGTACCGGTGATATCAACCCAGCTGGCACCCTTAATGCCGTTGAGGATCAACAGACTCATGCCCCACAAAATTAAACTATTCAAAATTAACGATGGAATATTATTTCCATTGCCAAAGGTTCCCGGCCATAATGTATTTAATGTTGACATCAACAACACGGCATAAGTGACATTAGCGAAACATTCGCAAATCCAGTAACCCCAACTCACGAAAAAGCCTGTAAAGCGGCCAAAACCATCGTCTGCGTACTTGTATAAACCGGTGATGAATTGCGGACGAATTTCGGAGAGAGTCAAAAATGAGCGCACAATAAACCACATAATAATTCCCGTTAAAATCCAACCCAAAACTTGGCCTAACATCCCAGCTTTGATCGCCATGTTTTGCGGCAAATCATAAATACCGCCCCCGACCATTGCCGACAAAACAAACGCGATCAGGCCGATAACACCGACTTTTTGGGTATTAGAACTTTTTGACGCTTGCTTTTCTTGCGCAGCCACATCAATTCCCCCTCAAATTAATATAATTAGTATTTAATCTTTTTAGTTTCGACCAGTGATTCATAATTCATCTGGTCTAGCCATTGTGGTAACGTCAACTTTTCCATAATTTCCATATCTTTATCTGGCGTTAAGAGTGAACCATTCGGAATCGAATCAACTGGCATCGCAAAATAGGGTGCCGCGGTAATCGCATTACCAATTTGTCCCGGCTCCATCATCGTATGCGCAAAACCAATCCACGAACTTGCAAACGAAGTATCCGCATCTTGACCACACGCTGCAATGGATTTGGCAACGGCTTGACGCCGATGATTCAAAAATTCAAGCAATTCTTCTTCATTCGGCGTATTCCACACACCCGCATCTTCAATGTACATACTCGAATTACGTTCAGGATCCTTGGCAAACGAAATCGCAATTGCTGACCACACACCGTAACCTTGCCCCGGCTTCATCTCTTGATCGGCTTTAGGTCGCGAAGCGGTGACACCCTTATTCGCACAAACAATGAAACTCCCCGGTGCTGGATAATGTCGACGTTGATCCCGCACGCCAAAATATTCCACTAACGAATCCTGCAACGGCTTGGCATCATAAATGGGCAAATCACTGCCATCCCATTGTTTCACACTAAATAACGGCTTTGCTTGATCCACTTGCGGATTGCGCAATAAGTCATACCCTAAAAAATGCCCTTGTGGTCCAGTAAAACTAGACGCTGTTGTCATATTAATTTGCCCAATATAAGCATTTTTCGTTTCGGCTCGATCATACGAAACAATGCCGTCTAACACATCATCATCCGTTTTTTCACGAACGCCCGCGTCCACTTTGACTCCAGTAACATAGCCATTGCCCAGATTACCCGGTTCCATGTAACCGCGTGAATATTGTTTATAAGGACTGATCGCAATTCGATCAATGCCAATTTTGTTCAAACTTAAATCTAATTCTGCCATTTTGTTACCTCCAAAGTTTTGTGACTTTGCCAGCCCTTTATACGGCATATCATAAAATCCACATTTTTATTTATCAAGTAATAAGCTATATAAGACATATTAGTTGAATCTAAATATATTTATGATATTAATTATGGATAAGTGTGCCCAATTGACTTTCTGAAACCAAAAAAATAGCATTCATCATTCGGCGAATGCTATTCTAAATTTAGGCTTACCGCTTTTGTTTTCGATGACGGAGCCAAAAATTCAATGATAAGAGAATTAAGAATCCGGCGCCAATCGCGGCCGAAATACGGGTATCAGGATTAATGAACATGAAAATGACAATAATAATCAACGAGACCAATGCCAGATAATTTGTCCACGGATACAAGGGCATTTTGAACGGGTGATCAACCATCAAATCTTGATTATCCGCCCGAAAACGCAGTTCCGACAACAAAATAACAATCCACGGCACCATCCCCGGCAATACACTGGAACTATAAACTAAGACAAACAGATTGGCAGTCGATTTACTATACGCAGAAAAGACTGTATTCAAAATAAAGCCTAATAAAATCCCACCTGCAATCGCTAGAATCGCCACATATGGCACCTGTCTAGTAGATAATTTCGACATGGATTCAGAGATTTCACCATCTTTAGATAATTTGAATAACATCCGGCTCGAACTGTAAATTCCGGAATTAGCCCCCGACATCGCCGCCGTTAACACAACAAAATTAATAATTCCCGCGGCACCTGCAATTCCCACTTTCGAAAAAGTTTCCACAAAAGGTGAACCGACACTTTCAAGTTGATTCCACGGATAAATTGTCACAATCACAAAAATTGCGCCAATATAAAAAATCAAGATGCGCCACACAATGGATTTAATCGAAGCTACAATCGCGTGCTTAGGATGAGCTGCTTCGCCCGCCGTAATACCCAAAACTTCAATTCCTTGATACGAGCCTACGACAATGGACAATGCAAAGATAAAACCTTTGACGCCACCCGTAAAAAAGCCGCCGTGTTTCCATAAGTTACTCAGACCAATAGCCTGCCAATGATTCCCCAAACCCAAAAAGATCACCAAAAACCCTAAGACAATCATCAAGATAATCGTGACCACTTTGATCAATGCAAAATAAAATTCCAACGTGCCATAAGCTTTCGCCGAGGTTAAATTAGCGAGGGCTAAAGTAACAATCACCACAATCCCCGAAACCCAGTCGGGCAAGTTAGGCCACCAATAATTCAAATAAGTACTAACAGCAATCACTTCACTAATACCCACAATAATATATTGAAACACGTTGCTCCACTTGGTTAAATATCCAGCCAGTGGATGAATATAAGTGGTGGCATAATCCGCGAACGAGCCCGTAGTGGGATTAATAAAAATCATTTCCCCTAATGCCCGCATGACTAAGTACAATAAAATTCCCACAAAAGCATAGGCTAATAAGACTGAGGGTCCCGTCCATTTAATGGTCGAGGTGGAACCCATAAATAACCCTACCCCAATGGTTCCGCCCAAGGCAATCATCTGCATTTGCCCACCTGATAACGAACGCTTTAACTGGCGTTCTGAATATTCCTGCTTAGCTTTCATCACCAAACTCCTTCTCAAATCAACTAAAAAACGTCCAACCAACTTAATATCGCATTGGGATATTAGCTGATTGGACGTTTTGTTTACGTTTATTTTAGCAGCACGTTAAACATCCCAACCAGCCATAATGGTGGTTGAGGTGGTAGTTGTTAGATAATTTTCGAAACTAAATTGAATTTCTGGACAAAGAACCATCACATTTTCTCCGCTCTGCAATTAATAATTAGAAGAATATCATTATTATTAAAAGAAAGCAAGTAGCCATTTCATAATTTTTCCATAGAATCCGTAAATAAAATTAGCATTACTTTGCAAAATGTCCTTATAAAATACATCATGCTTAGATCAGCCATGAAAAAAACTTTCCAGTTTATAATGGATCTAAACTAGCGAATATAGACTATTTCCACTTCCAGCTACCGATTTTGATTTTGAACACCCTTGTTGAGTGTGCTATTTTAAAGGTAACCAAGCACTCCAGATGTCATTATAACTAGGGTTGTTGGGTCGAATTTTTGGAAGGAAGATTAAAGATGGCAAAACAAAAAGTAGTGATTGTAGGTGCTTCCCACAGTGGACATCAATCAATTTTAGAATTATTAACACGTTATCATGATAATGTGGAGATTACATTATTTGAAGCGGATGACTTTATTTCGTTCATGTCTTGCGGAATGGAATTGTATTTGGAAGATTGCGTGACGGATGTCAACGATGTCCGCAATTTTCGCCCGGAAAGTTTTCCATAGGAAAATGTGCATATTTGTAATAATCATCAAGTCACTAAGATTAACGGGGACCAAAAGACCGTTAATGTGACAGATACCAAAACTGGTCAAAATCAAGTGGTTGCTTATGACAAATTGATTCTCAGTCAGGCGTCACACCTAAATCGCTACCCATTCCCGGCCACGATCTAGACAATGTCGATTTAATGTGGGGCTTTGATTGGGCAACTAAAATTAAAGCGAAATTAACCGACCCGCAAGTCAAAAATGTGACCGTTGTTGGTGCTGGCTATATTGGTATTGAGGCTGCCGAAGCTGCTACTAAAGCTGGCAAACATGTGACACTGTTAGACGTTATTGCACGACCTCTGGGCACTTATTTAGACGCGGAAATGACTGATATTTTGAGCCAACATTTAACGGATCAAGGTGTTAACGTACAAACGAATGTCCAAATTACAGAATTTAGCGGGCAAAATGGTCAAGTTAAAGCAGTCAAAAGCAATCAAGGCACTTATCCGAGCGATTTAGTGATTCAAGCAACTGGTGTAAAACCTGCTACCGATTGGCTCAAAGGTACGATTGATTTAGATGAGCGCGGTTGGATTCAAACAGATGAGTATTTAAGAACGAACTTGCCTGATGTCTATGCTATCGGTGATGCGACTTTGGCTTATTCGGTGGCGGCTGGTCAAAAAATGCCAATTGCCCTCGCCACGGTAGCACGGCGTGAAGCTCGCTATATCGTGCAACATTTGTTTGAAGATCAACCTAACAAACCATTTGGTGGCGTCGTAGGTTCTTCTGCTTTGAGTGCTTTTGACTATCATTTTGCCGAAAGTGGATTGAATAGTTTCACTGCTCAAAATGCCAGTGTGCCTATCGCAAGTGATTTTTATCAAGACACTTTGCGTCCTAGTTATGTGCCTCAAAACCAAGGCAATCCTGATGTTTATGTTCAATTATTCTTCGATCCAAAAAGTCATCGCCTTCTGGGCGGTGCCGTCTTATCGACTGCTGATATTACCGCCCAAGGTAATGTTTTATCTTTGGCAATTCAACATCAATTAACCCTTGAAGATTTGGCTGAAGCCGATTTCTTCTTCCAGCCCGGCTTTGATCGTCAATGGAGTTTATTAAATCTGGCCGCACAACATGCGTTAGGTGAAATTGAGTTTACCAGAAAATAACTGCTGCACAAAATAACAAAAAAATTCTGAAATCGTCAAATGGTTTCAGAATTTTTTTATGGCTAATAAGTTTCTATTCCATAGTTACATATATCCTAACCCATCAAAATTTGCTATGATAAGGACAATTACGATAGAAAAGAGTGAGTTCATGAAACAAGGTACCCATATTTTAACATTAGATAACGGTTATCATCTTTGGACGCGCACGGTGGGTCAAGGTGACATCAAATTACTCTGTCTGCACGGTGGTCCTGGTGGTACACATGAATACTGGGAAAACTTTGGTGATGAGTTAGCCGATTTAGGCGTGGAAGTCACCATGTACGACCAGCTAGGTTCCTTTTATTCTGATCAACCAGATTATAGTGATCCCAAAATTGCGGACAAATACCTCACCTATGATTATTACTTAAATGAAGTTGAAGAAGTTCGCCAAAAATTAGGCTTAGACAATTTCTATTTAATTGGACAATCTTGGGGTGGACTATTGGTTCAAATGTACGCGGCCAAATACGGTCAACACTTAAAAGGTGCAATTATCTCCAGTATGGTGGACGAAATTGACGAATATGTTACACATGTTAATCAATGCCGCATGGATTGCTTAGGTCCTGACAAAGTTGCTTACATGGAACAAATTGAACAAGAAAATCGATTAGCTGATCCAACTTATCAAAGTTATGTCGATATTCTCAACGCAGAATATGTGGATCGCAAACAACCTGAAGCCATTCGCCACTTAGTTTCTACGATGGCTACCGACGTTTATAACGTCTTCCAAGGTGACAATGAATTCGTCATCACCGGCAAGTTAGGTCAATGGCATTTTCGTGAGCATTTGCATGAAATCACCGTGCCTACTCTGTTAACTTTTGGCGAACATGAAACCATGCCAATTGCGACAGCCAAAATTATGCAAGAAAAAATTCCGCATGCTCGCTTAGTCACCACACCCAATGGTGGTCATCATCATATGATTGATAATGCGCCTGTTTATTTTGAACATTTGAAGCAATTTATCAACGACGTTGAAAGTGATAATTTCAACGATTAAATCGTTTTCTTGAACATTGTGAGAAATCCTAATCTCATAATGTTTTTTTATTTGAAAAATTATACACATTCTTTCATTAAACGAGTAAAATGACGATGGGAGGTAGTTTTATGAAATACACAGTTTATATCCTGCGTCACGGTCGAACCTGGTTCAATACTTATGATAAAATGCAAGGCTGGTCGGACAGCCCTTTAACCACTGAAGGAACAGCGGTTGCTGAAAGAGCCGCTCAACAACTAAAAGATGTGCCATTTGACTTAGCAATTTCCTCTGATGCAAGACGGGCCATTGATACTTGTCGACTCATCACCTCAGCAAACGTCAATCATCAAACTTTGATTCCCCAAAAATCACCTCGTTTTCGTGAAGAATTTTATGGTTATTTTGAGGGTATGAACTCTACCGAAACTTGGCATATGGTGCTAGCACCACATGGCTTTGGTTCATTTAACGAAGCTGCCCAAGAAGTTGGTTTAGACCAAACCAAAGATTGGATGAAAGCAGCCGACCCGTTTCACGATGCTGAAGATGCTCACGAATATTGGCAACGTTTGGAAGCTGGTTTCAACGATTTAGATCAACTGGCTTTTGATGGTGCCAAAATTCTATTGGTGAGTCACGGCACCACAATTCGTTCCTTAGCCGAACGCTTTGGTGACGGTTCGTTTGAAGTGACAACCGGCCCTCAGAATTCTAGTTTAACCACTTTAGTTCGCGAAGATGGTCAAAATGTCGTCACTAGTTACAATCAAACTTTAGATAACGATTCATCAAACTAATCTTTTTATGTGCACAAAAAGCATCCCGTGGGATGCTTTTTTAATATTTTATGCCATTTTTTTATCAATATGATTGCCTAACAACGACAAACTGAAACAAACAATAAAGTATAAAACTGCTAACGCCGCAAACATCGGTAAAATGTAATTGGCATTTTGTCCGTAAATCACTTGCGCATGCTGCAACATTTCGGGCACCACAATAATGGTGGCCAACGAGGTATCTTTGATCAACGAAACAAATTGACTAATCAATGTCGGAATCATTTTCTTATATGCTTGCGGTAAAATAATATGCCACAAGGCTTGGACAAAACTCATGCCCACCGAACGGGCGCCTTCCATTTGCCCGACATCAACTGCATTCAAACCAGAACGCACAATCTCGGCAATCATCGCTGATTCAAACAACGTCATTGCGATAATGGCCGCCGGAATCGTATCAGGTTTGAACCCAAAATTCGGTAAGCCAAAATAAGTAAAGAAAATAATCAACAGCAACGGCAAGTTGCGGATAATATCAATCACAAAACCGACCACTGCGGACACATACTTAATTTTCGAATAACGAATAATCCCCAACAAGGAACCTAAAATAAAACTCAAAATGACCGAAATCACCGAAATATAAATCGTAACCCATAAACCCATCAGCAAAAAGCGGATATTTAACCATGAAAAAGCTTGAATCCAAGTCTGCATTGATATCCACCTCCTAAGCCAGTTTCTTTTCTAAATATCGCATATAGTAACTCAACGGCAACGTAATCACCAAATACAAGACGCCGACCACCAGATAACTATTGATTGTGTCAAATGTCGTCGAAGCGATAGAATTAGCCTGATACATCAAATCAAAGCCCGCCACGAATGCTAAGACAGATGAATTTTTGACCAAATTCACAAATTGATTACCTAATGGCGGAATCACGATTTTAAAAGCTTGCGGCAAAATAATATAGCGCATTGCCTGCCAATAAGTCATCCCCACCGAACGGGCACCTTCCATTTGTCCCACGGACACGGACTGAATCCCAGAACGAACTGTTTCGGCAATAAAAGCTGAGGTATATAGCGTCAAACCAATGGTCCCCGCCGTAAAGCCATTAATTTTGACGATAAACATCGGAATGACTAAATAAAAGAACATTGTGATAACCAACAACGGAATATTCCGGAAAATTTCAACATAAGTTTTTGCCACAATGCGGGCTGTTTTATTCGGCAAAACCTCCATAATTGCGAACAACGCGCCAATAATCAAGCTAAAGACCAGCGCCAAGATACTTGAAAGCACCGTCCAGCAGAAGCCGACAAGAAGTTGGCTGCCAAAATGCGTAAAAATATTAATCATTTGCGATACAACTCCTTATAATTAAATCCCGGAACATTACCAAACCATTTTTTAACTAAGCGATTATACTCACCATCATGTTGCATCTCCAACACTGCTTTATCCACCGCACGGGTAAATGATTTTTGCCCCTTATTCACGGCTACTCCGTAAGGTTCCTTGGTGAAAGTCCCGCCGCGGACAACGAAACCAGGATTTTCGACAGCTAAACCATATAAAATGCCGTTATCTGTCGTCAACGCGTCACCTTGATGCGATTTTAAGGCATTCATCGCTTGAGCGTAATCTTGCAGTTCCACCACCTTGGCCTTGGGTGATTGCTGTTTAATATTTTGCACGGAATTTGCGCCGACAACCCCAATCACCGTTTTACCATTCAAATCTTTCGCGTTCTGAATGGACGAATTTTTAGGCACCAATAAAGATTGGCCTGCATTAAAATAATGATGCGAAAAATCAATAATTTTTTTGCGCTCAGGGGTAATGGACATCGTGGCAATGACCGCGTCAACGTTGCCATTTTTCAACAACGGTACTCGTGATTGCGAAGTAACTGTAACCAGATTAGCCTTGCCCTTGGGTCCTAAAATATGCTTAGTAATGTGCTTGGCCATATCGACATCAAACCCTTTTTGCTGACCATCTTTCACATCAACTAAGCCAAACAGTTTGACGTCACCCTTAACCCCCCAAGTGATCGTTTTAGTGGCCTGCGCATTCTTCAAAACCGATTGATTAGCCACACTTTTTCCACAGCCAGTGAGCATCAATAAACTAATTAATAAGGAGAATAACCAAAAACGTTTTTTCATTATGGACCCTCCTAATGCGTAATAATCTTGCTTAAAAATTGCTGAGCACGTTCAGTCTGTGGACGCTCAAAGAAACTGTTCGTTTTATCATCTTCCACAATTCGACCTTCATCCATAAAAACAACTCGGTTAGCGACTTCTTTAGCGAAACCCATTTCGTGTGTCACAATTAACGACGTCATATCACTGTCGGACGTGATTTTTTTGATAACTTGCAAAACATCATCAATCATTTCCGGATCCAGCGCCGAAGTCGGCTCATCGAATAACAATAACTTGGGTTTCATGGCCAATGAACGGGCAATCGCTACGCGTTGTTGCTGTCCGCCAGATATCTGAGATGGTTTATTTTGAGCCTTACTCTCCAAACCTACCATTTGTAACAACTTCAATGCGCTTTTACGATTTTCCTCTTCTGGCACGTGACCGACAATGCGCGGTGCTAACATAATATTTTCTAAAACCGTTTTATTAGCATACAAATTAAAATGCTGAAACACCATCCCAACGTCACGCCGTAAGATATTCAGATCGGTTTTTTTAGCTGATAAATCATGATTATTAACAATGAGCTGTCCGCTTTGGATTGATTCCAAGCCGTTCACTGTCCGCGCCAAAGTACTTTTACCGGATCCTGAAGGCCCGATGAGAACGACCGTCTCACCTTGATCAATTTCTAAGTTAATATCGTGTAGTGCATGAAATTGGCCGTAATATTTTTGTACATCATGAAATTCAATCATTGACATTTTCATCGCCTCTTTATTCTTCTTACCAGTATCATGATTTGAAATAATTATACTCTAAATTAAAGAAATTAGACAATATGTACTAACATAATGAAAAGAGTTTTATTTTTAGGGGTTCTGCAGACTACGATCGGTAGACCGTATTGTGAGAGTAAATCTGAGATTTAATTTAATTAATTATTATTAATATCAAATCGTAAAATAAGCAAAAATCAATTTTACGGTATTTTATCATAAAAAAACAACCCCCTAGACCTAAGTGGCAGATAATTGTTGCCTTGCTAGCATTGTCCAAGGATTAAGTTCATTTTCGTTTAAATAAATATGATGACTAATTATGCGAAAACCCCAGTTACATCGTAAACGTACAACAATTCAAAAAGGAGCTTAGTTTTCACTAAACTCCCTCTGAAAAGCTATCGACGTTTGAGCACGATCAGCTGATATAAAGATATGGTCAATACATAATAGAAGAAATATAATACTAAAAACACGACAATTGGTAGCCAAACTCGTTGGTATGGCTGGGAAATGAGTGATGTGAATAATTGTAAACCAAACAACATATTCACAATTCCCATCACCGCGGGAATCCCAAACAACACGCCTAATTCTTGGCGTAGCGAACGTTTCAATAAGCTAGTTCGTGCGCCAATTTTTTGTAACATTTGATACCGTAATCGGTCACTATTAGCACTAGACAGCACCTTAAACATTAAACAGCTAGCCAACATCGCCAAAAAAGCAAAGCCTAAGAAGAAGCCCATAAACTCCAAACCACTAAATAATTCGTTAATCATCTGATATGTGGATACTTTGGGTGTTGTACCTCGAATTTTTAAAGTTGGATAACGCGCTTGTTGTTCTTGAACCAAACTTTTAATCACGGAAATATTTTGATAAAAGTCGGCTGTTTTGACTAAAATTATCTGATTTGTGGGTGCTGAAATCTGCTGAAAAGCTGCTGAATCGACCCATTGCCGTTGATGATCTAAGGCTTGCGGTATCAACATCAACTGCAAGTGATCACCAGTTTGTGACTCACGCCGTTGCATTTGTTGGATCGTCGGCGTGATCGTTGCCACCTGCTCTTGATTGGTCAATAAATAATGAAACGGTTGTCGGTGCATCTGCTCTTGCGCAAAATAAACCGTCTGGTGTTGCACTTTATACTGATATACCGTTTTCTTGGCTGCTTTTAATTGCGTCAATAATTTTTGTTCCCGACGATTGGGATTATTCACCGTCACATCATAATATTCCGAACGATCCGTCGTTTTTTGAACACTTTGGGCAAAGCCAACACCGACGCTTAAGGCTCCTAAAGCTAACGAGAATAACAATGTGACGATCGTCAAAATTTTAGTATAATCGGCAATACGAAAGTTCAATTGGCCCAAAGTAAAACTATGCAGATCACGCTGTGCAAATTTTCGCCGCCGTAGTAACTGAATTAGGAACCTAAAAAGAGTATTAATGACACCATAGGTACCTAAGCTAACAGTCACTAATGCCAGTCCTACCGCCAATAGCTGCATTTGTTGAACTTGCGTCATAGACCAATAACCGATAGCCAACAAAACCAAACTCATGACTAATTGTCCAACTTGGACAAAGCCAACGCGCATTTTGGAACCAGCTTTTGGTGCTGAATCTTTTAAAAGATTCAATAACGGACGATGACTAATTGTCCAACTATTTTTGAACGCAGCAAATAAAAAAATGATGCTTAAAATGAGGACCGTGGACAACACTGCGGGCCAATAAAATACGTGAAAACCAACTAATGACGTCTGTAATTGATGAGCTAAGGCTGGTGCAATCAACTGCGTTAGTCCCAAGCCTAAGATGACGCCGACGGCGGTGCTACTGAGGCCAATCACCAACGTTTCGGTCATTACTAAGCGCCGAAGAGTTCGTTCTTTGGCTCCCAACATCAAGAACATACCGTATTCTTGTTGACGCATACTCATCAAAAAATTATTTGCATACAAAACATAGACAATCGTAATCAACACGAGGAAAATCGTTCCCATTTGAAAAACAATCGGTGTCACCGCCACTGGCGAATTAGATTTTAAAAAGCGCTGATTTAAAGCCAAAGCTTGAAACATATAAAAAATGGCTGCCGCAATCAGTAAGCCAGAAAACAAGACTAAATAATCTTTCCAGCGTTTTTTGATACCCGTTAAGGCTAATTTATTCAACATCTGCCTTTGTCCTCCCTAGATTACTCTACAAACGTTCCTAAATTATTGAGTATTTGTTGATAAAACTGTGGCCGCTCCAGACCACCACGTTGCAATTCCAAACCAATTTGACCATCCCTAATAAATAAGATGCGTTGGCAAAAGCTAGCCGAAAACGGATCGTGTGTCACCATCAAAATGGAAGTTTGATCTTCCTGATTCACCTTAGTCATCGTATCCAACAAAGCGCGCGCACTTTTAGAATCCAGCGCACCCGTGGGTTCATCACCTAATAAAATCGCTGGTTCATTAATGAGCGCTCGCGCTGCGGACACACGCTGTTTTTGTCCACCCGATAATTGCGTGGGATAATGATTCAAATAATCGCTTAAGCCTAATTTAGCAGCCATAACTTGCACTTTTTGGTCAATGATTTTCGGTGTTGCGCGTTGCAAAGATAACGGCAAAGCAATATTTTCAAACGCGGTTAGATTCTCTAACAGATTAAATTCTTGAAAAATAAAACCAATTTGTTGTGCCCGAAAATCGGCTAGCTGATTTCCTTTCAACTTGGTTACATCAGACCCGCCAATCTTGATACTGCCACTGGTTGGTCGATCTAGCGTTGACATTGTATTTAATAATGTGGTCTTCCCTGAACCTGAAGCACCCATAATTGCGACAAATTCACCTTTTCCCACACTAAAACTAACATTTTTCAAAACTTGCACTTGCTGCGAACTTTGTTTGCCATAAACTTTTTGGACATCTTGTAATTCTACGACTTTGGTCATGACTAACCTCCAGAGTAATTTGATTTTGAATAATATTATATGACGAATAGCATTGTACAATAAATTATATATTTTCGTCAAACAATAAATGCAGTATACTAATTGAGGTTTTTGTCGATTTGAAGGAGGAAGGATTATGATGGACGATTTGGATCCCGATCGCAAAAAATTCATTAGTTGGCCCGTGGTGGCACTGATGGATTTTGTTACGGTGATTGGGTTTGATGATATTATCTATAATTTTCAAAACCAAGGTTTGGCAGTGGTTACAACCTGGATTTTGATGCTTTTTGTTTTTGTTGTCCCATATGAAATGATTGTGGGGCATTTAGGATCTGTCTTTAGCCATGATGGCGGCGGCATGACCTCTTGGGTGCGTCATACGAGTGGCGACCTATGGGGCTACATATGCGCTTGGACTTACTGGGTTTCCGGTTTGCCGTACATTGTCGACGTGGCTAATTCCATGGTCATTTCGTTTGGCTGGCTAATTTATGGTAATAATTCTTTATCTAACAAAATGAGTAACGCCATGTTTGCTTTATTAACCGCTGTGATTTTCACGATTTTCATCTTTTTAGAACATCGCTTCAAGAATTCATTGCAAGTTTTCAGTGTCATTGGTGGTGGTGCAATGTTCATAATGACTGTCCTTTACGTTATTATGACCTTTGTTTACTTAGGACACGGCGGTGCACCGCATACGCAGCCGTTCACATGGAAATCTTTTGTGCCTCATGTTGATATGAAGTATTTGGGATCTTTTGCCCTCATTATTTTTGCTATGAACGGTAGTGAATTTGCCGCACCGTATGTGACTGAAATGAAAGATGGCAAGCATGATTTTCCTAAAGCAATGTGGATGTTAGCAATTATGACTGGTTTCTTAACCGTTTTAGGCTCATTCTCATTGGGAATTTTCTTCAACGCTCATCATCTGCCGAATGACCTCAAAATGAACGGTTCTTATTACGCTTTTCAGAAAATGGGGTCTGAGTTTGGCCTCGGTAATTTCTTTTTATATGCTTTTGCAATTACGCAGGCAATTTATATGATGGCACAATTGGCCGTTTTACTGGATGCGGGAACACGGATGTTCTTGTCTGATACTGCTAAAAAATATTTACCTAAGTCATTAACCAAACTTGATAATCGCGGTTTACCTGTGAACGGTTATTGGCTGACTACTGGTATCTGTACCTTCATCATGGTCGCCAGTGCGACATTGCCCAATATGAATTCTATTTTTAACCAATTATTGAATCTCAACGGCATCGTCTCCCCGTATACCACCTGTTTCCTATTTTCTTCATTTATCTTAGTGCGCTTACATGATAAGCAATATCCGTCAGACTTTGTCTATATTAAAAATAATAAATTGGCAGTTGCCGTGGGAATATGGTGTTTTGCCATCACCTTCTTATTTGCTACCCTCGGCATTTGGCCAGTGGATGAAAAGCCTGGCACATCAACGTTCTATCATGTCTTAGCCTTAAACATTATTGAGCCATTAGTAATGATCGTGATCGGCGCCATCTTACCAATGATTGCTCATCATCAACAACAAAAAGAATTAGACTAAACAAAAAGCAACCAACCGGTTGCTTTTTTGATATATTCAAAGTAGGAATTTTTTCAAGGAGGACTTCTTATGAGCGAACCCATCCCCGTTATCGTCAGTGGTGTCAGCCACTTACAAACCGATTTCACCGATTCTATGCGTGAATTAAAGCAACTAGCGCTCGCTGATCAATTAAAACCAGTCCAAGAATTTACCCAAATGCTTGAACTCGTGAATCATAAAACTTACTTTGGTCAAGGCAAAGTTCAGGAATTAAAGCAACTTGCTCAATATCATCAAGTCGATTTAATTTTGGTCAACGACGAACTAACTCCCGCACAATTACGTAATTTAGAAAAAGATACTAAACTTCATTTTCTAGACCGCACCGAATTAATTTTGCAAGTATTCAGTCAACGTGCTCATAGTCGACAGGCTCAACTGCAAGTCGCGATTGCCCAATTGCAATATCAATTACCACGAGTTCATCCTTCAGGTAATCCATTAGATCAACAACGTGGTGGCGGCTTAGCAAACCGTGGCACCGGCGAAAGTCAATTAGAATTGGACCGCCGAGTGATCAAACAGCGCATTACCAAACTCAAGCACGAACTTAAACAATTACAAAAAGCGTTAACTACACAAAGCAAACGCCGCCGTCAATCGCAATTGCCCCAAGTCGCCTTAGTTGGTTATACAAACGCGGGTAAATCAACAACTTTAAACGGTGTTTTAGATTACACCAAACAAACCACTGCCAAACAAGTTGGCGTCAAAGATCAATTATTTGCGACGCTGGATACATCAGTGCGCACCATTAAGCCACCTGCTAAAGCGCGTTTTTTGCTTTCGGACACGGTCGGTTTCATCAATAAATTACCGCATAAATTAATTGCTGCTTTTCGCTCCACTTTAGCGGAAGCGCAAAACGCTGATCTTTTGGTACAAGTCGTTGATTATGCTGACGCTAATCATGAACAAATGATTGATGTTACACAACAAACCTTAGCCGAAATTGGCATTCACGATAAACCCATGATTTTTGCTTATAACAAAGCCGACCAAGTCACCCACGAGCCAGCACAAATCAAAGGCAACACAATCTATTACAGCGCCAAACGTCTCCAAGATATCGCATTATTGATTCAATTAATTGAACAAACTTTAAGTCGTGATTATGTCCAAATTGCTGTTGTCATTCCGTATGCTTGTGGTGATATTGTCAATCAAATTCAAGCAAATCTGACAATCCAAGAACAGTATTTCACTGCTAAAGGCACTTATTATCGCTTGCAAGTCGCTCGCAGTCAAGCCGCACAATTACAACCATATGAAATTGCCTTAACCGATAAACCTATGGCGATATCTTCGTTCCATCAATAATTGATTGCTCCCATAAAAAAATCAGTGCTTTCATTCAGCACTGATTTTTTTGAAATTCTTTTTAAGCAACCGGACTCACTTTCTGTGCTAAAACCCACTGTTGATCACTACCCAAACGCACATACAATTGACCGTCAATCGATTTAACTCCATAAGTGGAGTACATCATATTAGTAACATTTTGAATAATTTTGCCTGTTGAATGCCCTAATTGATCACACAACTGCGTTCCCGGTTGCACACAAACAACTTGAGGCAAGAGATAGTCAAATGCTTCCACCGAAGCCCATTGATTATTCCCGACATCAATCGAATAAATTGCTTCCGATTGATCGACAAAATCGACTTGATTAATTCTCCAATCCGCATACTGGGTCGATAATTTGCCAATCGGCTGCGTCAATTGCGGATCACTATACAGCTGAATCGGGCGATAATTGGAAAATGCTTCATTAAAAACGTAAGAACCCTCGGCAATATCATGATATTTTGGTGCATCGCAAGTTGAAATCCACTGATTGCCGCCTAAATTGACCGCCGTTCTTTGACCAGCATCATTAATTGCTTCACCAAAAATCTCCCATTGATCAACATTGCGATCCAAAGTTTTTCCCGTCGTCTGAGTTAAATTGGGATCACTGTAAATAGTTGTCGTTTGACCATTGGAATAATAAACCTTACTCCGCGGACTAATTACTTGCGCTGCCGAAACCGTTTGTGCGCCTGTACATAAAATTCCAAACGAAACCATTGCTGAAAACAAAATTTTATTTAATTTCATATCTATTACTCCTCCAAATTAAGCAGTGATTTTATTATAGCATTAAAATTATTTCAGAACTATCAAAACAAAAACCTATATTTTATACAAGTTTCGTCTCATCGTCAAAGTTTTTGCACTAAAAAATCCTCAATTAATTTTTCTTAACATATTTATTTACTTTTAATAATAAACATATTAGACTATGGACAATCTTAATTAAGGAGTGTTTACCATGAAAGTTCATAAGTCTTTATTATTTACGACCGCTGTCCTCTTGAATTTGGGGATTCTGGGAGGCTACCATGCTACCCACACTGTACAAGCGGCCAAAAGCGATACACTCAAAATTATGTCTAAAGATGTAATTGCTACGATGGATTCTTCATTAAATACCGATGTGATCGGTTCCCAAAACATCAATAATACAATGGAAGGTTTGTATCGCTATGATAATAAAACGCTCAAGCCTGCTTTAGCGACCAAAATTGTCCAACCATCTACAGACGGCTTGACTTATACTTTCAGTTTACGACCTGAAGCTAAATGGTCCAATGGTGATCCCGTGACCGCGAAAGATTTCGTTTTTGCCTGGCAACGCACCGTCAATCCCAAGACTAAGTCTCAATATGCTTATATTTTTGATGGCATCGAAAATGCGAAAGATATCTCTAACGGCAAAAAGCCCGTTTCTGCTTTAGGCGTGAAAGCCCTCGATGATCACACTTTAAAAGTTAAACTATCGCAACCCATTCCGTATTTCTTACAACTGTTAACTTCGGAGGCCTATTTCCCCCAAAATCAAAAAAATGTCAACAAATGGGGCAAAAAATATGGGACTAATTCAAAAACTTTGGTTTTCAACGGTCCTTATGTAATGAAAAATTGGAATGGCCCAGATAATTCGTGGACTGAAGTGAAGAATAAAAATTACTGGAATGCTAAAGCAGTGACCGTCAAAAAATTACAGTATCAAGTCGTCAAGGATTCTTCAACCGCTTTAAATCTTTATCAATCAAAGAAATTAAACGACGTCATTGTCAGCGGCAACAACGCCAAGCAAATGAAAGATTCCAAGGGTTACAATGTGGTGAAGCAAAATGCCACATTTTACCTACAAATGAATCAGAAAAAAGATAAATTATTCCAAAATGCAAATATTCGGCGAGCCATTGCTTTATCAATCAATCGTAAAGAATTAACGGATAAAATTTTAGGTAGTGGCGACAATCCTGCAACTTCCGCGACTCCAAGTAAAATGAGTTATGATCCGAACGACAAATCCAAAGATTTTGTGGCTGAAACCAAAAACAGTGGGCAAAAATATACACAATATAAACCGGCCGAAGCTAAAAAATTATGGAAGAAAGGTTTGAAAGAAACTGGACAATCCGGTAAAAAACTCACCTGGACTATTTTAGGTGATGACACTGATGCCAGTAAGAAACAAAGTGAATTTTTACAAGATCAGTTGGAAAAACTCCCCGGTGTCAAAGTTAACCTGAGCAACGTGCCCTTCAAAAGTCGGCTCAGCAAAACAGATAATGGCGACTTTGACCTCGTTGTGACTGGCTGGAGCGCCGATTATCCCGATCCCATTAACTTCTTAACGCTCTTTACTAAAGGTGCCAGCAACAATGATGGCCACTGGCAAAATGCTGAATACAATAAGTTAGTTAATGAATGTCTCACTACCTCATCTAATAATACCGACGAACGGTGGCAAAAAATGAAGCAGGCTCAAGATATTTTGAATGATCAACAAGGTGTCATTCCGTTGTTTCAAGTTGGTGAAGCTCACCTCACAAACACCAAGATCAAGAACTATAAAATGACCCCGAATGGCAAGTACAATATGATTAATGTGCAGATTAAATAAATTCAAAGATTTTACGGAAAAAGAATGTCGATTTTAGATATTCTTTTTCTTTGAGCACGCTGATTTTAATCCATTTGATCGGCTTGTCAATTACCTCATGAGCATTTTTTAATTTATCAGTTTACTTTTAATATTAAACATTGTAAAATTAACTCAACACTGGAAACTAAGGAGAAGTTCAAATGAAGTTTAAACGCATGTTAGTTGCTAGTGCGAGTGCATTAGTGAGTCTAGGCGTGCTGGCTGGTTGCAGTTCATCCAAGTCAGCACAAGGTCCTAAAAATACCGTCCGGATTATGCGAAAAGATGTTATTGCTACCATGGATTCATCCCTCAACACGGATATTATTGGTACTCAAGCTCTGAGCGATACAATGGATGGTTTGTATCGTTATCAAGGCAAAACTGTCAAGCCGGCCATTGCGACCAAAGTTGTTAAACCAACCAATAACGGTTTAACTTACACTTTCCCATTACGTAAAAATGCTAAATGGTCCAATGGTGATCCTGTTACTGCCAATGATTTTGTTTATGCTTGGCAACGGACCGTTAATCCAAAAACTAAGTCCCAATATGCTTATATTTACGAAGGAATTGCGAATGCCAAAGAAATTACTGACAATAAAAAGCCCGTTGATTCTTTAGGTGTCAAAGCTTTAGACAAGCATACTTTACAAGTCACTTTAGATAAGCCCATTCCTTACTTTAATCAATTAATGACTTCCTCAACATTCTTTCCACAAGATCAAAAAGTGGTAGAAAAATGGGGTAAGAAATATGGAACAAATTCAAAGACGTTAGTTTTCAATGGACCTTATAAACTTCAAAAATGGAACGGTCCTGATAATACTTGGAACGAAGTTAAGAACAAAGATTATTGGAATGCTAAAGATGTCAAAGTTAAGAAGTTGCAATATCAAGTCGTCAAAGATGCTTCCACAGCTTTGAATCTGTATCAATCCAACAAGTTAGATGATGTAATCTTGACTGGTGACACTGCCAAACAAATGAAGGGTTCTAAAGGCTTCAATGTCAAGAAGATGAATTCAACTTTCTATTTAGAAATGAATCAAGAAAAAGATCCTATCTTCAAGAATCAAAAAATTCGGCAAGCTTTAGCCAAATCTATTGATCGGACACAATTAGCAAATAAAATTTTAGGTGATGGTAGCTCAGCTAGTTTATCCACAACACCATCAAATATGTCCTACGATCCAAACAACAAATCCAAAGATTTCGTCAGTGATACCAAACAAAGTGCCAAAACAGCTGAATATAACACCAAAGAAGCCCAAAAACTTTGGAAAACAGGTTTAACTGAAACAGGACAAACGGGTAAGAAATTCAATTTAACCCTTTTAAGTGACGATACTGACGCTGCTAAGAAACAAAGCGAATTCTTACAAAGTCAATTAGAAAAGCTTCCTGGCATCAAAGTTACATTGAACAATGTTCCATTCAAGAGCCGTTTAAGTCGATCGATATCTGGAGACTTCGATCTTGTAGTTACCGCTTGGAATGCAGATTTTCCTGATCCATCTAACTTCTTAACCCTCTTCACCAATGGTGCAAGTAACAACAATGGTCACTGGAATAATAGCGATTATGACAATCTGGTTAATAAGAGTTTGAGTACTGACGCTAACGATCCGACTATTCGTTGGAAAGATATGACACAAGCGCAAGATATTTTGAATAAGCAACAAGGCGTCATTCCTCTGTATCAAGTCGGTGAAGCCCACTTAACCAATAATAAGGTTAAGAATCTCGACTATGGTCCATCCGGAACCTATAACATGGTTTCACTTCGTATTCATAAATAAGCACGTCGATCATCGTTGAAAGCGGAGTTGCAGTTAAGTCTGGGACTCCGTTTTTCATTTTATGTAAAGGAGCTGGTTTTATGACCAAATATATACTCAAGCGTATTGGTTATATGATTCTGACATTATTTATCGTTGCCAGTGTCACATTCTTTATGATGAAATTGATGCCTGGAACGCCTTTTTCCAATCAAGACAAGTTATCCGCCGCTCAATTAAAAATCATGAATGAACAATATGGCTTAAACAAACCGATTTGGCAACAATATTTAATTTATTTAGGCAATTTATTGCACGGTGATTTTGGAACTTCTTTCCAATTCAATAATCAACCAGTTCTATCACTAATCATGACCCGCTTAAAACCGTCCATGCTGATTGGTGCACAAGCAATGATTATTGGTTCGTTGTTAGGAATTTTACTGGGAGCCGTTGCCGCGATTAACAAAAATAACTGGATTGATAGTCTTGCTACTTTTGTCTCCATTGTAGGCATTTCCGTCCCTAGTTTTGTCCTAGGCGTTTTATTACAATTCTTCATCGCTTTCAAGTGGCATATATTACCAATTGCGCTCTGGAACGGTTGGCAATCCAGCATTTTACCATCCTTAGCCTTGGCTGTAAGTCCGTTAGCGCAAACAGCCCGTTTCATGAGGACCGAAATGGTCGACGTTTTAAATAGTGATTATATTGAATTATCTAAAGCCAAGGGGAATACCCGCTGGCAAACAGTTGTGAAGCATACTTTGCGAAATTCGTTAATTCCTGTCATCACAATTTTGGGACCTTTGACTGCTAATATTTTAACCGGTTCACTTGTTGTGGAAAACATTTTCTCCATTCCAGGGATCGGTGAACAATTTGTGAAATCCATTATGACGAACGATTATCCAACCATCATGGGCTTGACCATTTTCTACTCGTTAATGTTCATGGTCATGTTATTAATTACCGATATTTTATATAGTATTATTGATCCACGGATTCGCTTAACGAACAACAAGGAGGGCAACTAGATGGCTGATATCAAAATCACTACTGAAAGCTTTGAAAAAATTAGTGGTGATCAATCACAAAACCAAGAAAAAATTAATGCCCCTTCACTAACCTTTTTCCAAGATGCCGTTCGCCGTTTAAAAAAGGATAAAATCGCGGTGGTTTCATTCTTCGTATTAGTTTTTATTGCACTCGTTGCTTTTTGCGCACCGATCTTGTCACCACGTGATCCCAATGCTCAAAATCCTAACTATGCGAACTTACCACCACGAATTGCGAATACCAATATTCCTGGTTTTCGTGGTCTCACCAAGAATGCTGCTGGGATTAAAGTTAATTCCTACACCACTAATAATGTTCCTAAAAACCGTACCTATATTTTAGGAACGGATTATCTTGGTCGCGATTTGTTCTCGCGGATTTTATATGGTACTCGTTTATCATTAATTATTGCCTTTGTTGCCACTTTGGTTGATCTCTTAATCGGTTTACCATACGGGATTATTTCTGGTTGGAAAGGTGGCACTGTGGATCTGGTCATGCAGCGGATTATTGAAGTCATCTCCTCAGTGCCGAACTTAATTGTCGTTATCTTATTACTGCTGGTCTTAAAACCGGGGCTATCTTCAATCATTATTGCGATTGCCTTTAGTAGTTGGGTCACCATGGCCAGGCTAATTCGAGCGCAAACCTTACAATTAAAAGAAGAAGAATATATTCTAGCATCGTTAACTGTGGGTGAATCACCGTTTAAAATTTCGATGAAGCATTTGATTCCCAATTTGTCTTCAACCATCATTATTCAAACCATGTTTTCTATTCCAAACGCCATTTTCTTTGAAGCTTTCTTGAGTTTCATTGGGATCGGGATTCCTGCACCAAATGCTTCTTTAGGTACGTTATTGTCTGACGGTCAAAAAGCTTTCCGTTTCTTGCCATATCAGATGTGGTACCCAGCATTAGTGCTTTGTATCTTAATGATTGCCTTTAACTTATTTGCTGATGGTCTGCGTGATGCATTCGATCCAAAATCAGAATAGGAGGTTCTAAAATGGCGAATAATATTCTTGAAGTAAAAAATTTAGAAATCAATTTTAAAACCTTTGCCGGTACCGTCCAAGCAATTCGTGACGTCAGCTTTAATTTGCGAAAAGGTGAAACTTTAGCAATTGTTGGGGAATCTGGATCTGGTAAATCCGTCACAACTCGCAGTATCATGGGCTTGTTAGCATCTAATGCCATTGTGGCAAACGGTGAAATTTTATATAAAGGCAAAGACTTGCTTAAGGAATCTGAAAAAGAAATGGATCACCATCGCGGTAATGATCTTTCTATGATTTTCCAAGATCCAATGACCTCTTTAGATCCTACAATGCCAATCGGCAAGCAAGTTGCTGAACCTTTACGCATTCACAGTAAAATTTCTAAAGAAAAAGCCATGAAACGGGCCCAAGAAGTACTTGAATTGGTCGGCATTCCGAATGCTAAAGCCCGGATGAAAGATTATCCGCACCAATTCTCTGGTGGACAGCGGCAACGGATTGTGATTGCAATTGCCATTGTCAATTATCCTGAAATCTTGATTGCTGACGAACCAACCACAGCGCTGGATGTGACTGTGCAAGCACAAATTATTGATTTGATGCGTGAATTGCAGGAAAAACTGGAAACTTCGATTATCTTTATCACGCATGATTTGGGTGTAGTGGCTGGAATTGCTGACCGGGTGGCCGTTATGTATGCAGGTAAAATCATTGAATATGGCACCGTCGATGAAATTTTTTACCAACCAAAACACCCTTATACTTGGGGCTTACTGAGTTCTATGCCGACCTTAGATACTAAGGGGTCCAAACTGTCCTCAATCCCTGGTACTCCGCCGGATTTGTTAGATCCTCCAAAGGGTGATGCTTTCGCTCCTCGCAATCCTTACGCTATGAAAATTGACTTGGAGGCACAGCCGCCCTTCTTCAAAGTGAGTGATACCCACTATGCGGCAACTTGGTTATTGCATCCTGATGCTCCCAAAGTGGAACCACCATTAGCCATTCAAAAACGTGCTCAAGAATATGAACGTTTAATTCAAGATGGCAAAGTGATTAACCCGAATCAAGGAGGAGCACTTTAATCATGAGTGAAAGAAAAAAAATTATTCAAGTGCAACATTTGAAACAATATTTTAGTCCCGGTAAACCAAATGAAGTTCGGGCTGTCGACGATATTAGTTTTGACATTTATGAAGGTGAAACTTTCGGCCTCGTTGGCGAATCTGGTTCTGGTAAGAGTACCACGGGTCGTAGCATCATTCGTCTGTATAATCCAACGTCCGGTAAAATTATTTTTGATGGTAAGGATATCAGCACAATCAAAAATCATAGCCCTGAGATGCTGAAGTTTCGACGTGAAATGCAGATGATTTTCCAAGATCCATATGCTTCTTTGGATCCCCGGATGAAAGTTAAAGATATTATTGCTGAAGGTTTAGATGTGCATGGTCTGGCAAAAAACGATCAAGACCGTGACCAACGGGTGAACGATTTACTGAAGATTGTCGGCTTAAATCCTGATCACGCGACTCGTTACCCACATGAATTTTCTGGTGGACAACGGCAACGGATTGGTATTGCCCGTGCGTTGGCGGTAGATCCACAATTCATCATTGCCGACGAACCAATCTCAGCTTTGGACGTATCAATTCAAGCACAGGTCGTCAACTTGATGAAAGATATTCAAAAGAAAAATAATCTAACTTATTTATTCATTGCACATGATTTGTCGATGGTTAAATATATTAGCGATCGTATTGCGGTGATGCACCAAGGTCGCCTCATGGAATTAGGTGATGCTGATGAAGTTTATAATCACCCACTGCATCCTTATACTAAAAGTTTGTTGTCGGCGGTCCCGACGCCCGATCCTGAATTAGAACGTCAAAGAACTCGGATTGATTACGATGCTTCTATCGAAGCTAGCAACAATAACGAGCGCCAACTACGGGAAGTTCAGCATGACCACTTCGTCTTTTGTAGTGAAGAAGAGATTACACAGTATCAAGATTAAATTATTAAATCAAAAAAGTACGTTGAAATTCAAAATTGAATTCAACGTACTTTTTTATTTTTCTATCTCATTAAGTAAGTTCGATGCTTAACGTCTTAAGCAAAGAAGCCATAAAGATTTGCAATTGCTAAATCTTTAAGGGTACGGAAACTAATAACAAACAACAATACATGACTCAAAGTCCATAATATTAATCAAAATTACATATTAAAAAAGCATATGTTCATTGTAGACTAAAAGAAATAAAAAACAAGCAATTATTATTTTAGTAATAACAAACAATATATACTTTAGTTTTAGTTTGACAAATTATTAAATTGTAATATCCTTTAGTTAAAGGGGATGATAATATGATTAAACAATTTCGATACAAAAAATGATTAACGAATAATTTGGCAGAATCATTCGTTAATCATTTATCAAATAAAAATCAGAAGAGAAACAAAAGTAAGCTCTAATATGACATTATAAAAATTTATATCAGTATTTATAATACCATTGTATCTACTTTAAGTAAATAACTTAGAGCTTATTTGTTTCCTTCTTATAATGGGAGGATCTTTGTAAAATGGCGTTAATTAATGAATGCATAATTGATGGGAAGATATATAATACTTCCCAAGTAAGCGATATCAAAGAAGCAGATCCAAACGATGAAAGACTTAATCACATTGAATGTATGTACTGCGGGTGCAAGCTTGAATTTCATCGATGAACCTAAAAACGTAAGGCTTATTTAAGTACTTGGCGTGACCGTGTCCATAACAAGGAGTGTATATACTACCATGAACCCAGTATTAGAAAATCTATTGATTCCTTTAACATAGTGGAATATTCTTTGATTGACGATAATGATATAAACAAAAGAGCTAATTATTTGTTTAAAAAAATGAATAACCAATTAACTCAGTCAAATAAACAAAGTTCCAATAAACAGACAAAAAGTCCAAAAACGGATCTGAATACAAAAAAGCAACATAAAACTTTAAAAAAACCATCGGTCAAACAATCTAATAATACAGACATTAATCATATTGAAATGCAAACGAGAAGCGCTCCAATGGAATATTTCTTACCTGGGCAAAATCCAGCCCAAAGACGTTAACGAATCTGCAATCGCACTAGGTGGTACACTTATTAATGTTCATAGACACAATAAAAAAATTGCCTTTGAATTAATAGATGAAGACACAAAATTGGTAGAAACAATCTATACCAGCCCTGATTATTTTGTCCAAAAAATCGAAGGGCTGGATACACGCCTAAAATTACTTGAACAAATTATCGAAAACGGACAAAAACCACAGGCAGCATTTTTTGTCTCAGTAAGTCCCACCGAAAATGGATTAATTTGCTATCTATATCAGGAAAACCACATTCGTATTCTTCACAACGCAAGAATATTAAAACTAACAGAATATATCGGATATTATAATAAATTAATATGACAAAATTGCCACCGGCTTGCTGATGACTTTTTATTTGTCCTCATGTCCTCAAAGGGCAATAATATAAGATACGTTTTTCCTAAATATCACAAATTAACAACCATTATTTCAGTATGATCACACTTCCTTACAGTCTTAAAATTATTTTTTAGATAAAGTTTATAAGCAGGAATATTTCTATTATCTACGCTCAACGAAATTTTTTTATATTTTTTACCTTTTAATAAATCAATGAGAGAATTCAATAAATTCGTTCCATAGCCCTGACCTCTAAACTCTGCTTTCAGAGCTATACTTAACTCCGGTGTATCAGCATCAACATAACCGTACGACCGAATTTTTCTAATCCATGCAGCACCAACTAAATTCCCCTTACTCAAAGAAACCAAACATACATCATCGTTCCTTGAACCAAATTTTTTTATATATGTATATAAATCATCATTATATATAGCCGAATAAGGTAATTTATGATCACCATCAGGTATATATTATATGGCTTCATAAAGCATATCTTTTAAAAAATAAACGTCTTCATCTTTTATTTCTCTAATTTCCAAATCACATCGTCCTCTCATATAAAGCATTATTTCTTATACGTTAAACATGCGGCTACACTTAGTATGAAAACAGCTCTAATATTAACCCCCGTCCAGAGATTAGTTCCATTAGAAAAATAATTTTTCAATTTCCATTTCCTTAAAATCTAGCATTTACCTAACCAAAATGTTTTATTTAACCTTAAAAAATAAAAACATTTGTATCAGGAACAAAAATATAACTAATATAAACATTTCTAACGATGTTGGTTTAAAAAAATAGTAAACTAGTGTATCCACCATCATCGTTAAAAATATTATGATTAAAAAAACACCTTTATTCAAAATAACACACTCCCTCCCCTCAAAAATCAGCTCCAAGATACCATCATTTTCGTAAATAACGCATTAGATCAATTAAAAAGTCAGCATTAACTAATGCTGACTTTATCGTTTATTACATTATCAATAATTTATTAGTTAATTGCCCGAACACCGAATGATGGATAGAAGTAACTAGAAATGCTGTGAACGCCAACGCCTTCGCCCGGTTTTGGTGCATCAATATATTGACCATTACCAATATATAAAGCAACATGATAAGAATTACCTTGTGAACCCCAGAACATCAAATCGCCAGGTTGTAAGTTATCAATCGAAACTTTAGGACCAGCACTTTCTTGAGCAACTGTATAACCACCAATATCTTGACCCAAAGCTTGCTTGAACACGTATTGCATCAAACCAGAACAGTCAAAGGAATTAGGACCCTTAGCACCCCAAACGTAAGGCTTGCCACCTTGCATTTGTGCTTCATTAATAACTTGTTGTACCTTAGTATCTCTTAAAGAATTTGTATCAGCAACATCATCAGATGCAATCCAATCATCAGCACCTACGTTATACCATTGGCCATCAGAAGTCACGTCGGTAACTTTCCAAGTGGTATTTTTATCAACATATTGACCTGTCAAAGAACCATTCGTATATGGTTGATGCCGTAAGCCTACAGAATCCTTAGTTACAGTCACACTTTCGCCAACATTAGCAGCCTGAGCATCTTGATGATGACCAACTACACCTACTGCAGAAATACTAACGACACCTGCTGCAACAAAACTGAGTAAACTTTTTTTAGAAATCATTGAATTAATCTACCTCCAACATAAAATCGGTAAAACTTATTTTTAAATTGCAATTATTTTTCTTAATTAACTTAACAATACGAATAATACCCTTTTTATATGTCAAACATGTTACAGACAGAAAAATATCTAATTACAAAAAGTGATTTTATGTGAAACGATTACTTGACTGATTTCATCAACAAATCCACTTCAGTTTTTAACTGCGGCCATGAATCATTTCGCAAGATGTGAGCGCATGTTTGCAAGACTTGCGGCACCAGCAAATCACGTCGAAACTCTTTGCTATGCAAGCGCTGCGCCAACAAATCTGGCGTATCTCCGCGCATTTTTAAACGTTGCATCAACAAGTGCTCATCCACCGTTAAAAACCACACCATGGCTTGTTGAGAATAAGCTTGAACATAACTAACAGCGCCTTTAGTATCTAAGACAATACTCACCACGTCGGATTTGGCCCAAGCCTTGGTCAAGCCCTCTTTGGAGGAACCATACAGATGTCCACTATAAGTCACTGATTCCAGATACTCATTTTGACGAAAAGTTGACGGCGTTTCAAAATAATAATCTACACCATCAACTTCATGCTTCCGTTTGGGTCTAGTCGTATGCGTCACAACTGCCGGAATCTGATATTGCTGCTTTAAATAAGTGCTCACCGTCGTTTTGCCAACACCGCTCGCGCCAGTAATAATGATAACTTTTTGCATTGATTTACTCCAAATAATTGTCAAATTAGGCTTTATCGCTTATGATAAAGATTGTTTTAGTGAAGGGAGTTGCGCATTATGAAGATGGATAACATTAAAGTTGGCGATAAATTACAAGGTCATGTTGAAGAAGATATGGAACAACCCTTTACGGGCACCGTTGAAAAACTTTACACCAATTCCGTTTTAATTGATATTGAACAATATGATCCACAAGATAACGATAATGTCATTGAATTGAATCATAAAATTGTCGTCAATGCACAAAATCTGAAAAAACCAGCTAAAAAATAAATAACAGTATAAAAAAGCTTCTCGGTCCTTCTTTTGAACGACTAAGAAGCCTTTTTTATGGAAGCATTTGTAAGAAAGTATTCGATGGAATACGAATCAATGTGTAATCAGTTGCCACACTACCTACATGCATCCCCAAACCGTTACGCCAATTATTTTTGTAATGGGCCACCATCGTAATTACATAAGCCTTTTGATATTTTTGATCATATTTTCGCGTATGCGGCCACGGATAATTCTTCGCATTCAAACTAATCGATTGGTCACCATCCACAACTGAAGCGTTATTACTGGGAACACTGTACTTAGCCCCATGAGTCCAATAAGTATAATACTGAATTATATTTTTGTCGGCAGCCCCTTTAGCTTGGACATAGTATCCTTGACTGCTCTTAGTCTGCATCACCAATGGTTGAACTTCGTAATTAAGTGTTATGCGTTGACTATCTTTAGCATTCGCTCTATCCAAAACGGTAACGTAAAGCATGCCACCAACCGCGATCAACGCAATTAAAAATTCTATGATATCCAAAAACCAATTCATCTGTGAATGATGTTTTTTTTGCACCACAATCATCTTTAAATGGCGTTGCCGTGTATGAAAAATAATCCCAGCCACAAGACAAATAACCACGATCCAACACAATACTCCCAAAATATTCCAATTAAGATGCATCAACATTCTCCAAATTCATCATAAATTTATTAGTTCTATTATAGCTCACTTCGGTCTGGGTCGCATTAATGAAAACCGGATTTTAACATTAGAAAAAGAGCTTTTTTACTTGACAAATTGCTCGAAATATATAAGAACTAACGTTCGACATTTTTTTAAATTGTACAAACGCCTAGTACATCAACCACACTATCATGTAGTTCGACATCGTACTAAATACAATATATTGTATTTGCCTATTTTGGGTTTTATAATGAGTGCTAATCAAATAGGAGGTCGTCGCAATGAAAAAAACAGCATTGATTTACACCAAAAATGGTTGCATGCAATGCAAGATGACAAAGCGCTTTTTAACTGAACATCAAATTGATTTTCAAGAAGTGAACATTAATCAACAGCCGGAATCTTTAGCAACTTTAAAACAGCAAGGCTTTCAAAGTGTGCCTATCGTGATAGCCGATGGCGTCCAACCCATTGTCGGTTTTCGTCCAGATGAACTGAAAGCTCTGGTGTAATCATGCTGATTGCTTATTACACGATCACCGGTCAGACGCGGCGTTTTATCGAAAAAACGCAACTGTCCGCCTATGAAATCAACGATACGGATCCTTTTCACCAAATGAGTGCCCCATATTTGCTAGCAGTGCCCGCCTATGATGACGAAATGATGGACGCTGTCATTGATTTTTTGGGGTATCAAACTAATGCTCAACGTCTAGTAGGCGTTGTCGGCAGTGGTAATCGCAACTTTAATGAGTTGTATATTCACACGGCTAAAGACATCGCCAGAGGGCTGGGTGTTCCTGTGGTCTTCGATTATGAATTCAATGGAACGCTGACAGATGTCGCAAATTTTCAGAAAGTGGTTGAACAACTTGAGTCTAAACAACATTGATATCGCTAAAGTTCACTATTTCAAGCTAAACAATGAATTAAATATCCCCGTCGATGGTCACATTCCCTTAGCCAAAGATCAAGAAGCCCTGACCGCATTTTGGCAAGAAAATGTGACACCGAACACCAAGATTTTGCCTGATGTGCTTGATCATTTAACCAATCTGGTTCAAAACGATTATTTGGAAGGTGCTTTTTTTAAAAAATATTCGAAAGCTTTTATCCAACAGCTTTACCAATATCTATTAGATCAACATTTTCAATTTAAATCTTTCATGGCAGCTTACAAATTTTATAATCAGTATGCTTTAAAAACCAACGATGGTAACTATTATTTAGAAAATTATGAACTGCGGGTTCTCAATAATGCCTTGTATTTCGCAGATGGCAACGAACAATTGGCCCAGCAATTAGCCGACGAAATGATTCATCAACGCTATCAGCCGGCAACGCCAACCTTTTTGAATGCTGGTAAAAAGCGACGTGGTGAATTCGTGTCATGCTTTTTGATTCAAACGACTGACGATATGAATTCAATTGGCCGCGCTATTAATAGTGCGTTGCAACTTTCCCGCATTGGTGGCGGTGTGGGGATTACTCTGTCCAATTTACGTGAAGCGGGGGCGCCGATTAAGGGCGTGGAGAACTTATCTAGCGGCGTTTTGCCAGTGATGAAACTATTAGAAGATAGTTTCAGTTACAGTAACCAACTGGGGCAACGCCAAGGTGCCGGCGCTGTTTATTTGAACGTCTTTCATCCCGATATTATTGATTTTTTGTCTGCTAAAAAAGAAAACGCCGATGAGAAAATTCGGGTAAAAACTTTATCACTTGGCATCATTGTGCCGGATAAATATTATGAACTCGTGCGTCAAGATGCTGATATGTATTTGTTCAGTCCATACAGTGTTGAACGCGTGTACCAAACGCCTTTTTCCTACGTAGATATCACTAAAGAATATGATCATTTGGTGGCCAATCCGCAAATCAAGAAATATAAAATCAAGGCACGGGATTTGGAATTAGAAATCAGCAAATTGCAACAAGAATCAGGTTATCCCTACATTCTTAATATTGATACCGTCAACCGTGATAATCCAATTGATGGCAAAATTATCATGAGCAATTTATGCTCCGAAATTCAGCAAGTCCAAACGCCGTCAATTCTCAACGACAAGCAAGAATACGTCAAAATGGGGACCGATGTGAGTTGCAACCTCGGTTCCACTAATATTCCCCAATTGATGGCTAGTCCTGATTTGGGTCAATCGGTGCGAGCCATGACACGGGCGTTGACTTTTGTGTCGGATCATTCCCAAATTGATGCTGTGCCTTCCATTCGCAAGGGCAATAAGCTTAGTCATTCAATCGGCTTGGGCGCTATGGGTTTGCACACCTATTTAGCCACCCAGCACATCGAATATGGTTCACCACAAGCGCTAGAATTCACGAATGTTTATTTTATGTTATTGAATTATTGGACCCTGGTTGAAAGCAATCAGCTTGCCCGTGAACGACATACAATGTTTCATAATTTTGCCAAATCACAATACGCTAATGGTCAATATTTCACTAAATATACACAACACAGCTTTGCCCCCAAAGATCCTGTGGTTCAACAATTATTCGCGGACATTTTTGTACCAACGCCCAAAGATTGGGAACTATTACAACACAAAGTGCAAGCCACTGGCTTATACAATCAAAATCGCTTAGCAGTCGCGCCCACGGGATCGATTTCTTATATTGACGACACCAGCGCCAGTTTACAGCCGATTACATGGTTGGTGGAAGAACGCCAAGAAAAAAAGAATGGCAAATTATATTTCCCCGCACCAAAAATGGCTAATGATACGATTCCTTACTATCGTTCAGCTTATGACACCGACATGCGTAAAGTGATTAACACCTATGCTGCCGCGCAAGAACATGTCGATCAAGGCTTGAGCTTGACTTTATTCATTCGCTCCACCATTCCTGAGGGCATGTATGAATGGAAGACACCTGATGAGGAAAATAAGCAAACAACGCGTGACTTGACAATTCTGCGCAATTACGCTTATTACAAAGGAATTAAGTCCTTATATTATGTGCGCACTTTTACCGATGATAGTTCCGAAGTAGGTGTCAACGAATGTGAAAGCTGTTCAATTTAAGCAAAAAAGGAGAGCCAAATGGTTAAAACGTACTACGAAGCAATTAATTGGAATCAAATTGAAGATCAAGTTGATAAAGCCACCTGGGAAAAATTGACGGAACAATTCTGGCTGGACACACGGATTCCACTATCCAACGATCGCGACGATTGGCGTGGATTAAGTGAAATTGAGCACACCGTGGTGGGACACGTATTTGGCGGCTTAACTTTACTCGATACTTTGCAATCCCAAGATGGCGCGGAAGTCTTACGCAAAGATGCCCGCACACCTGAAGAAATCGCCGTATTTAATAATATTCAATTCATGGAATCCGTCCATGCCAAAAGTTATTCATCAATTTTTAGCACGCTCAATACAGCCGAAGAAATCAACGAAATCTTTGATTGGACGAATCACAATGAATTTCTACAAAAGAAAGCAGAAGTGGTCAATCAAATCTATCAAACTGGGCAACCCCTCGAAAAGAAAGTTGCTTCTGTCTTCTTGGAAACTTTCCTGTTCTACTCAGGTTTTTATACGCCACTGTATTATCTCGGCAATAATAAATTGACAAATGTCGCAGAAATCATCAAGTTAATTATTCGTGATGAATCTGTCCACGGCACTTATATTGGTTACAAATTTCAGCTCGGCTTCCAAGAACTCTCTCACGCGGAACAAGAAAAATTCCAAGATTGGATGTATAATTTATTATATGAGCTGTATGACAATGAGGAAAAATATACCGCGCAATTGTACGATGAGATTGGCTGGACCGATGATGTGAACCGATTCTTGCGTTATAACGCTAACAAAGCGCTCATGAATCTCGGACAAAATCCCTTGTTTCCTGATGGCACAGCCGAAAACGTTAATCCGATCGTGATGAACGGCATTTCGACAGGAACGAATAATCACGACTTTTTCTCGCAAGTCGGCAATGGTTATTTATTAGGACGCGTGTCGGCCATGAAAGAGTCTGATTACGACATTGGCCGTAATAATAATTAAAAAACTTCATTTCGATTTGAAGTCGAAATGGAGCTTTTTTTAGTTTACATAAGATCAAATATATCTTCAATACATGTTTCCCATTCCCCAGTCAATTTAAATTATAAACGTTTCAATTTAAATTAATTTAGTTTTCTGATTATCAAAAACATTAATAACGAGCGCAATTATTAAAACAAAAATAACAATATAAAACACTTGATGTTGCGCATTTAACATAATTTGGTTCAAAGCATGTCTGGTTGATGCTGCTATCTGAGCCGAGTTATCAATAAATTTATTCAATACTGTTTGTGAAACACCCGACTTATTTTGAATTCCTTTGTCTAAGGCATAATTAAACACCAGACCATAAATGCCGGTCATAATTGTTTGCCCCATAGTTCGGCCTAGTGTCAACATTGAAGAGGCCGTTCCCAATTGCGATTGATCAATTACTTGCTGCGAGACAACTGTATTTGTCGTAATGACTGTCCCCAAACAAACACCTGAAATTCCAGAAATTACATAAAACAAAATCATCTTGCTATCCACACTAGTACGCAAAATAACTACAAAACCAAGCGCCATAATACTGACAAAGATTAAATTAATATATTTAGGTGCCAAACGCTTGACTAATGACCCTACAAAAAATGAAGCAACCAACCACATAATCGGACTAGGCGAGACAACCAGACCAGCTAGTGAAGCGGGTGCTCGATAAATTGATTGTAGCCAAGTTGGAAAGTATATCTGAAAGCCAAATTGTGCTCCACTGAGCAAAAATGCTGTGGCAATTTGTGCTGAAAAAGTTCTATTCTTGAAAATGGTTAAATTAATTAATGGATCATTGGTTTTCTTTTCCCGGTAAATAAACATGATGGTGGACAATATAAAAACAAGAAACAAGATAATAATCAAAAACATTTTAATGGAACTATTTTGTAAATCCTGAAAAATAAATAAGAGACTTAAAATTGCCAAAGACAAAGTCACAATCCCGATATAATCAATATTGATGTGCTTTATATTACTATTTAATTTTTCAGTGTACATCGTCGCAATAATAATGAAGACAATAACTCCTAAGGGAACATTGATGAAAAATACCCAATGCCAGCTCAATTTATCAACTATAAAGCCCCCCACTACAGGACCCGCCAAAGCCGATATGCCCCACGCAGTATTGTTAAATGCTAAACCCGTGGATCTTTTCTCGAATTCAAATAGATCAGCAATAATCGTGTTAGTTATTGGAAGAACTGCTCCAGCCCCTAAACCTTGAATAAAACGGGCAGCTGTTAAAATGATCATATTCGGCGACAAACCACTCAATAATGAACCCAGCGCAAATAAAGCAATCCCTGTCAAAAAAATGGGTTTTCGACCAATTTGATCCGATAATTTTCCATAAATGGGCGTGGTAACGGAAGTTGTTAATAAATATATGGTAAAAATCCAGCTTTGCAGTGCTAGACCATGCAAATCACTAACAATCGTCGGCATTGCCGTTGTAATAATAGTTGTTTCAATGGAAGTCATAAATGTTGCTATAAAAATGGCTACCATAATAATTGACTTATGCTTAGTTTGCATCTCTATTCCCCCAAAATCACTTTATTCAACACTTCAGAAAATTGTTCCTATCAAAATTTGTGTATCTACATTTTTTGCAATATTATTTATTTATTAATTGACAATAAATAAATAATATGATTAAAATATCAACACAATGCATGTTTTAATATTAATGCAAACAAAATATAATTAAAGTACGGAATTTTTTTATAGTAGGAAGAAGAGGTATCAAATGGGGGAAAATAAAAAAAATACTATCAAATGTAATCTAGCAAGTGTTATCCATGTAATCCATATTTTAAAGGGCAAATGGATATTCAACATCTGGATAGAAATTTCTAACGGTAATAACCATTTCGGAACATTGCTCAGATCTTTACCGGGGCTGAATCCAAGATCTTTGGCGCATAGTCTGAAAACACTAGAAAAAGAAAATATAATAATTAAAGAAACAAATTCTCTCTCTCAACAAAGTACATATAATTTGACTGAAAAGGGGAAGAGTTTGAAGTGTATTTTTACAGATATGAACATTTGGGCTGACAAATATGCTTAATCTGCAATTGAACAAAAAAAGACCGCGCCCGCCTTTCGACGTTACTTAGTCTTTACTCAAAATGTATACATAATTTTCTGCCGCAACTCAAAAAACAGGATCGCCATCACGACCCTGCTCTCGAATTAATGATTAAGTTTTATTGCATTTCTGCAGCGGTCGGCATCGACTTTTGACCACCGGTGCGACTGACTTTAATGGCCGCCGCCTTGTTGCCATATTCCACTGCCGCCAACAAGTCTTGATTTTTCGCATAACTGACCGCCATGCCAGCAGCAAAGGTATCGCCCGCGCCCAAAGTATCCACCGCTTGAACCTTGTGAGCAGCCACATAATCCACCTTGCCATTTTGATAAACTAAATTACCTTGACTGCCCATTTTAACAATCACATTGGGCACACCTTTAGCGGCAATCACTTTCGCTGCTTGCAACGCACTTTGTTGATCAGTCACCTGCACACCACTAATTTTTTGTGTTTCCTGCGCATTGGGCGTCACACAATCAGCGTATTGCAAAGCTTCCTCAAAATAATTATCAGCGGGTGCGGGATCCAAAATGACAAACATGCCTTTTTGTTGCGCCTGTTTCAGAGCCGCCATGATTGATTCGCGACTGGTTTCCATTTGTAGTAATAAGACGGGGGCTTCAATTTCCTGCATCGCCCTGTCGATATCGGCCGCCGTTAAACTGGCATTCGCTCCCAGTGTACCCACCATCGTATTCTCACCGTCATCATCCAACCACACGATAAAACTGCCGGTGCCTGCATCTGGACTTTGCTTGATATACTTGGTGTCAATTCTAAAATTAGTTAAATTTTGTAACATTTGTTGACCGCTGGCATCTTGACCGACGGAACCCATGAAAGCAAGTTTGCCCCCGAGCCGCGCCACCCCAATTGCTTGATTCGCGCCCTTGCCGCCAGGTAAGGTAACCACACTTTTAGCGGTCGCCGTCGCACCATATTCGGGATATTGACTGATTTGTGCTTTAATATCAACATTGATACTGCCTAAAACTGCCACATCATATTTCATTTATTTAACCTCCAACCATTGCCGGGTTTGGGCAACATTGTCCGCCAACGAAGCTCTTGCGCGATAAACCGAACTGGTGCCACCAACGAACCAATCGGCACCGGCTTTGACACACTGTGGAATGGTTTGGGCACCCAAATTACCGTCAACCTCAATTTTAGTCGTTAAATGTAAATCAGTAATTTTTTGTTTCAGCTGTGCAATTTTTTGATACATTTCGGGGATAAACTTTTGACCCGCAAAGCCCGGATTCACAGTCATCAACACGACATAATCCGCTACTGGTAAAACATAATCCAAAACACTTAACGGTGTGGCGGGATTAATCGCCACCCCTGCTTGCATGCCACAAGCTTTAATTTGCGTGAGTGTACCTTGCAAATTCATCGTTGCTTCCGCGTGAATGGACATCATATCGGCACCTGCTTGCTGAAATAAGTCCACAAAACGCTCCGGTTGCTGCACCATAGTATGAATATCCAACGGTTTGTTGGTTAACTTGCGAACCGCCTGAATGAAATCTGGTCCCAAAGTGAAATTTGGCACAAAACTACCGTCCATGATATCAATATGATAATAATCCACGCCCGCAGCATCTAAAGCCTGCACGTCACGGGCGACATGTCCTAAATCCGTACACATTAATGATGGTGCAATTTTTTTAGTCATTTTTTCCTCCATAAGTTGATTCTCGCGCAATAAATTGCGGTGTTAAGCAATATTGCTGTTTCTGTTTTTGCGTTAATTCATCAATCATTAAATCAAAATAATTTGGCGCAAACTGTTGCACCGTACTCAAGCGCGGATTCATAAATTTACCCAAGCGCGTATTATCATAGCCCACCAGCTGGACATCTTGCGGAACCCTTAATTGATGATCCTGACATGCTCGCAGTGCACCCACAGCCATCGCGTCATTGGAACAAACAATCCCTTGTAAATCAGTCCTGGACTGTAAAAATTGGTCGACTTGTTGATAACCACTTTCGTAAGTAAAATCACCGTACAAGACGGCTAACGACGTTGCGCCTACTTCCCGAAGCGCTTTGCAATAACCTTGGTAACGATCTTTGGAACTTTGTTCACCAGCAGGTCCTGACAGAAAGACAAGCTTTGCTTGCGGTTGCTGTTGCAAAATATTTTTCGTCGCCAAATACTCACCTTGCACATGATCGACATTCAAAGCCGCATACGGATGTTTTAAATGCGTCCGATCAATCGTGACCGTCGGAATCTGGCGTTGCTCCAACCGATCTAAATCAGCCTGCTTGACAAATAGTGAATCAATAATTGCGCCTGCTACATAATTATCCTGCATCGTTTCCAAATAATATTCAACTTTTTGCCGATTATCTTCACTGTTGCACAAATAAATCTGGTATCCTTGCCGATTAGCGGCTTGCTCAATTTTTTGAACTAATTCACTAAAAAACGGATTGCTAAAATTAGGAATCAACAAAGCAATCAAATTCGACTTCTGCGCGGACAATATTTTTGCTGTCCGATTCGGATGATAATTAACTTGTTCAATAATTTTTTGAATCTTTTGAATCGTTTGTAGGCTCGCTTCCCCCTTGCCATTCATCACGCGCGATACCGTCGCCGTGGAAACACCCGCTAGTTGGGCGATATCTTTTAACGTTGTCATTTATAGTCCTCAATTGTTCTCGTAATCGGTTACGTAAATATAAATATAGCGTTTCCAATTTATTTTGTCAAATTGCTCACCGCCCTTGCTTTCCATTAAAGAAAGCGCTATATTTTAGATGTTTTCAATTTTACGTAATCGGTTACTCTTAATTCTCAAAGAATAGGAGTAATGTCATGCTTGATACAATTCGTGCTGGTTTTAACTTCTTTATCGGTTTAGGTGGCGCGGCAATGATGTTTTTCATCATTACGCTGCTATCACTATGTTTTCGGGTAAAATTCTCCAAGGCGGTCGAGGGTGGTTTGCGTATGGCCACCGCATTAACCGGAATGAGCGCCGTCATTTCATTACTGACGACTTCCTTTGGTCCGGCGCTCAATGCTTTTGTCAAATCGACCGGCGTTAACCTGACGATCACTGACTTAGGTTGGGCACCATTGGCTGTCATCACTTGGGGATCCGTCTATACGCTTTATTTTGCTTTTCTAGAAATTTTAACCAATTTGGTGATGCTCTTTTTAAAATGCACCAATACATTAAATGTTGATATGTTCAATATCTGGAACGTGTCGATTCTAGGGCTGTTAATTCACCATTATTCGGGCAATAATCTGTGGATCACCTCATTGTTCGTCGTGGTGATTGTGATGTTGATGCTCTTTAATGCTGATGCTATCAAACCCACCATTAATTATCTGTTGAAATATGACGACAATAACATCACGACCACGGCGCATCCATCGTTACTAATTATGCCGACTGCCATGATTGTGAATAAATTAATTGATTGGTTAATTCCTTTTGTGGATAAATTCGATTTTAATGCGGATACTTTAAACGAAAAAATCGGCTTTTGGGGTAGCAAATTCGCCATTGGCGCTTATTTAGGGATTTTCATTGGTCTTCTAGGCAAACAAAGTGCTGCTAATATTTGTTCATTAGCCTTTACCGCCGGGGTAGCGCTAGAATTATTTGGTGCCGTGGGCGACTGGTTTGGTCCCGCCATTGAACCCTTATCCGGGGGAATTCAACAATTCATGAGTTCACGTCTGCGCGGGCGCAAACTGTTCGTCGCCATTGATTGGCCGATTCTGGCTTCACGGGCCGAAATTTGGGCGGTAGCCAATATTTTAGCGCCCATTATGTTAGTGATTGCCATGATTTTACCTGGTAATAAAGTTTTGCCACTCGGTGGCATCATATTGACCGTCTTAACACCGGCTTTATTGCTGGTGACGCGCGGGCGAGTGATTCGAATGACCATTATTGGCACCGTTTTAGTTCCGCTATACCTTTGGGGAGCTACCGCAATTTCCAAGTTTATTACCGCCACTTCGATTTCCATGGGTAATTTCCCCAAGGGTCTCTCTAAGGGGCAAACGTTCAGTTCCATTGATTCCGATCCGATTGAGAAGTTCTTGGCGATTTTGTTTGGAAAAACGGTCAAAACTTGGGATGTCAAGTTACTGATTATTTCCGTGGTTGCCATCGTGGTTTACGCACTCGTCTTCATCTGGTACCTCAAAATGATGAAAAAGAACAATCCGTTAAAGGCTTAAATAGCAAAATAAATAGTCCTCGAATTTGAGGACTATTTTTGTGCTTAAATTAAGAAAATTCTAGTGTCCGGCAAAATAACCACCGATCATCGCAATGGCTAAAATAATTAAAACAATGGTGGTGATCGCTACATATAAGTAGTCTTTTTCTTTCAAAAAAGCATAAATGGAAACAACCACCCGTAAAACTGGCGTCAAGATTAACAAGAACGCTCCCAACATCATCACCGCATATGGTTTTAATTGCACAACGCCGCGGAAAATGGCCGCAAAAGTCGTAGGATAAGTCTTAGCCGCATAACCGCCTTGACCTTGTACCAGCATCAAAACTATCCCTAAAACCATGACGACAACGGATACAATGACGCCCACACGTAAAATTTTACCGATTAATAATTCAATATCGCACATTTCATCTTTTTTCATCAAATGTTGACCCCGAATCCCTTCAAAAACATTTGTAAACCTAAATACAGCAGAATGGGAATAAAGATGATCCGAATCACTTTCGGGTGCAGATGTTGCATAATTCGACTGCCAATCGTGGCGCCAAACACCACGCCCAACGCTAATGGCACTGCAATATTTGGCAAAATAGTCCCATTAAAGAAATATACCGTCGCACTGGCCGCCGCTGTCACGCCCATCATCAAATTACTCGTCGCACTGGACGGCTTGAGCGGCATGCGCATGATGTTATCCATCGCAATTACCTTGAACGCGCCACTCCCGATTCCCAACAAGCCACTCGCAAGCCCGGCTGCCAGCATCATCAAAAAGCCACCCGGTACATTTTTAACTTGATAATCGACCTTTTGCTTGAGCGCTTTATCATAATAGCTACCGTTCAAGCGCAATTTTTGCGAAAGATAGTCCGGCTGAATCACAGCTTGCTCCGCAGTAGCTGGCTTATTCAACAACTTTTTGACCATGTTATAACAGGATTGCAACAACAACAGACTAAACAACACATACAAGACTGATTTGGGAATCCAACCATTCAACGCCGCACCTGTAACGGCACCAACTGTCGTCGCAATTTCCAAAAACATCGCCACACGCAAATTCAGCATGTCATCTTTCAAAAACGAAATCGTCGCCCCCGAACTTGTCGCAATGACCACGATAATGCTGGTTCCAATGGCGTATTTAATATCCAAGCCCATGGCAATCGTCAAAATCGGCGTGACAATCATGCCACCACCAATACCTAAAATCGAGCCTAAAATACCTGCAAAGAGACCCGTTACTAACATCAACAACAAATTTGCAATCATTTTTGATCCTCAGAAGCTTGGGCAGCTTGTTCTTGATTGTCCATCGCTTGCTTTAAGTTAGCGGTAATCATCTCCACAATTGACTGCTGACAATCCATGAGATTACTGGGATCTTGCGCCACCTCATCAATACGCAAATGTGAAACATTAATCCATTCACAATCTGTTACAAGATAGGCGTGCAATGTCCGCTTCTCGTCAGCATCCAAAAAGTGACTCACCTTCGCACTATCGACCCACGGCAAATTAATCAGACTCATTTGAATGGAACAAGTCACCGGGAAGTTTAAGCCTTGAAAATCTAAAATTCCTTGTGCCAAATAGCCACTATCACAAGCTTCACTCAACTGTTCACAACTTGTTTGTACCGCAGCGGCAATTTTACTTTGGGCTAAACTTTTGGTCATTTTAACTGTTTGTGTAAAACTTTGGTAATCTTGATTTTGAATTTTATCTTGAAATTGTTTCGTTGTAATTTCCATAATAAGACCCTTCTATTAATAAAATTATCATACTACTGCACCTTAGTGGATTCAATTATCTATCAATGCGTGACTGATTTGCTTCAAACTTTTTTAACAAGTTATAATTTTTATGGTATTATTACAGCTTAAAATAATTAGACATAAATGAGAGCTTTTACAGTAAGGGGAGAACCGTAATGGCACAAAAAGATGAATTAGCACGAACTTTATCCTCACGTCATGTGAGCATGATTGCTTTAGGCGGCACAATCGGTACCGGACTATTCTTAGGATCGGGAGAATCAATTCATAAAGCAGGACCATTGATTTTGGTCATTTACTTAATTACTGGATTGTTCGTCTTTTTAATGATGCGTGCTTTAGGCGAATTATTACTATCTGACACGAAAAAAATTATTTTTGTTGATTTTATCAAAGAATACTTAGGTGATCGTACGGGTTTCATCATGGGCTGGACTTACTGGTTAGGCTGGTTGGTCATTGCCATGTCTGAACTAACTGCAGTCGGAACGTATATGCAGTTTTGGTTTTCCCATATTCCCACTTGGATTTGGGAATTAGCCTTTTTGGCAATTCTTTATTTAATTAATATTATTGCCGTCAAAGCGTTCGGAGAAACAGAATTTTGGTTCGCACTTATTAAAATTGTCGCGATTTTGGCAATTATTGCCGTCGCTGTGATTATGGTTTGTCTGCATACCAAAACAAATCACGGCTATGTTCAATTCAGCAATTTATGGCGCTTTGGCAGTTCTTCCGGTCACCCTAAAGAAATTATTTCAGCCTTTCAGATGGCCTTCTTTTCCTTCTTAGGCGTAGAATTCGTGGGTGTTTCAGCGGCGGAAACTAAAGATCCATTCACCAATATTCCACATGCCATTAATTCTGTGATCATGCGAATTTTAATTTTTTACATTGGCGCCTTGGCAGCGATTATGATCATTCAACCATGGCCTAATTATAGTGCTGGTCATTCTCCTTTCGTCCAAGTTTTTGGGGGAATCGGCATCAAGGCAGCTGCTGGCATCATTAATTTTGTCGTGCTGACGGCCGCGGCTTCATCTCTGAATAGTTCCCTCTTCACGACTGGACGCATGTTATATTCAATGTGTCCTTCCACCAGTTGGTTGGGCAAATTGAATCGCAATCAGATTCCCATGCGCGCCATTTCCTTGTCCACGCTCTTAGTTGCATTAGTCGTCATCATCAATTATTTATCCCCGCAGGGTGCGTTCAAACTTATCACATCCATTGCTTCAGCGGGCTTTTTGGTAATTTACATGTTTTTAATGCTCACACATGCAAAATACCGTTCCTCAAATAATTTTCTGAGCGCCAACTCGAAACAATTTTTAATGCCTGGCGCTCCCGTAACTGATTATTTAACGATTATCTTTATGTTTTTAATTTTCTTGATTCTTTTATTTACTCCTGAAACAACTAGCACCACAGTCTTAACTTTAATCTGGTTTGTATTGATTTATTTGCTTAGTTTCAAAGTAGTCAAGCGTTAGCTATTTGAAATAGGAGTTCAAAAGAGATGCGATTATTTATTATTGGTGGTTCGTTTGCAGGTATCAGTTGTGCCCGCCAAGCTCGACAGCTATATCCTCACGCACAAATCACCGTAATTGAACGTAGCCCCACGCTCGGCTTTATTCCCGGTGGCTTGGTGCTTTATCTCAGACATAAGGTCGAGCATTTAGAAGATGCCGTGTTTGTCACGCCCACACAATTAGCAGCAGCCCAAATTGATTTACATTTGCAGGAACAATTAATTGCTATTGATCCCAAACATCATCAAATTACGACTGATCAACGACAATACTCTTATGACAAATTAGTTTTGGCCATGGGTTCTGAACAACAATCGTTAAATATTAATCTAGACGGTACCGACTGGAATTCTAGTTTCAAAACCTATCTGGGAGCCCAAAAAGCTCTGAAAATCATTCAAAAAGCTCAAACATTAACAATTATTGGTGCAGGCCAATCCGGGATGGAGCTCGCTAGCGCTTTAATTGCCAACCAGAAGGCAGTCAATCTAATTGAAACTGCCAGTTATCCGTTGTTCAAATACTTCGATCAAGATTTTTTGCAACCCTTTATTAGGGATTTACAAACTCAACAACAATTGCAACTTTATTTTGATACAACCATCAAACAGATCAAACAACATGACGGTTTTGCCGTGCAAGTCAATGGAAATGATATCCAAAGTGATTACATTTTTGGAACGGTGAATGTGCATCCACCCAAAAATCAGCTCACTCAGCAATTTGCCTTGAACGTGGATAACACTTTACAAACCAATCAATATCTAGAAACTTCCATTCCCGATATTTTTGCGATCGGTGACTTGATTCACGCACCTGCACAACAACCAAACGAGCTGGGACCATACTTGGCCCAAGTGACTCATGCACTCAGATCAGGACAAGTGGCGGCCTATAATTTGCAACAGGCAAAAATTCCGTGCAACAGTGGCGTTAAAACTGTGGGCACGCAAATGTTTGATTGGTATTTGGCTAGTAGCGGTCTGTTGGAAGCGAATGCTTTTAGTGTTCAATCAGACATTGACAGTCACATTTTCTGCCAAAATTATTCCTTGTTGAATCCTCAACCAATGTATTACAAAGCGATTTATACCAAAGATACCCATCAATTATTAGGCTTGCAAATCATGTCCAAAGTCAATTGCCTCGCCAAAATTAATCCTGCCGCTTTAGCGATTCAACAAGGGTTGACTTTAGAAGCATTAATGCAAAGCGACTATTTTTTTCAACCAGAATTCACGAATCTCAGCGAACCACTAAATAGATTATCGTTAGGAAGTGACCGTAGCGATGCGTTATGAGGATTTGCTTAAAACTAAAGAAGCCAAAGAAGTGACACTCGTCAAATTGCTTATTAATGCTGGGGGCACGATGGACGCTAAGGCTATGTATCAACAATTACATTTATCCAAAAAATCTTTGGAAAACTATATTGAAGAAACGGCGCAAACTTTGCAGGATTTTGCACCTGCTTGCCAACTGACTTATAACGGCGTGACCTTAACTTTTCAAAAGCCGCCCGAATTGTCGTTAAAAGCATTAGAACAAAAAATTTATCTAAGCTCTAGTAAATATCAAATTCTCCTGACACTATTTAAAAAGCAAGAACTGAATTTGATTGTTTTAGCGCAAGATTTGTCCATGAGTGAGTCTTCAATCTCTCGCAAAATCAAAGAGTTAAATGTGTCACTGCAAGAATTTAGTTTGCGGATTTGGCAAGGCAAATTATGCGGCGATGAAAGTCAAATTCGTTATTTTTACTTCAATTTATTTTGGGGCTTAGAACAAGGATTCGACCAGATAACACCTTCAGAACAGCATATTATCCAAGATTTAACCCGAGGATTACAACTCACTTTGACCGAAACAACCCGCCGAAAATTATTACTTTGGTTGCGGATTACCAAAAAACGCATCAATAATCCTCAAATCAACTTTGGCGCCTTTGCTCAGCAATTTCAACCTTTTCAAAAAGAACCTTTATACCAAAAATTGCGCCCGCTCATGCAACGAATTAACAGTTTTTATGCGTTGGAATTGCGCCCTGAAGAAACTATGCTTCACTTTGCTTTTTTCCAGAGTATGGGGATTTTGGAGCAAACTGATTTTGTTCAACATCAAGCGACTACCGGTGCAAAAACACTGGTTGATCATTGCAACGAACGTTTATTTCACCAAATTGCACAATTTTATGACCAGCCGCATATTGAACCAGACTTACAAACCAAATGTCTTTATTACTTAACTCAAATGCATATGAAACTCTATTTTTTTCAAGGTGATTTTGAAATTTATAATTTAAAAATTGTCGACCAACTGGACCACAATCTCTATCTCAATGGCATTAAACAGCATGCGCAATATTTGTCAGCCATAATGCAATCTGAATTACAACTGCAAACGAGTTCTAGTGTACAAAAAATGACACTCGTGCGCTACGCCAGCATTATCATGATAGTTGATTTGGCAATTCGCCATACGATTCGCCTCGGTGTTGCGTTGAATCTAGAAGGTGCCTTTCAAGAAGAGGCCGCACAAATCTTGGCGCTCCAATTAAAGAATCTCAACGGTGTGCAAGTAGAAACTTTTAACGCCAAACATCAATATGATCTGGTTATCACTAACACGCAATTACAGTTAGACGCACCAATTTATCAAATCACCGAAGTCAATTCAGCTTATGATTTAAGTGAGGTTAAGCGTTTGATTCACAAATTAGCTTAAGTTTTAAATAAGTTGTCAAATAATTATATTTTTATACAAAAAGTGGCAAGATGCTCATCTACCACCTTGTTAGAATTAACTAATAGTGATTATTAGTCACAACTATTAATTCTGATGGGGGATTTATTTTGCATAATAAGCGTCAATTATTAGTAAATAGTTTCAATTTAGCTTTAATTTTGATTTTGATCGTCAGTTTGCTGCCCTTATCCAAAGTACAAGCAGCGCCAGTTTCTGATCAATCTCGTCAAAATTTTCAAACTTCTTTGACAAAAATGCAAATTCAGCCTGTTGAGCCCCTTTCATCAACTCATGAAACCCAAGATTCCATAACCAATGATCCACCATCAAATCCTTCCGTTAATCCTGTCAGTAATTTCCAACAGCAACTAAATTTAAGAGATGGCAGTTGGTGGTATATTAGTGGTGAAACCTTGATAATCAACCAAAATGGTCCTGATGGTGAAGGCTTAAGTTATGATGAGGATACTACGGAAAAAACTAATAGTGGTAACAGTAATGATACATCCAGTTATTCCTCGTCTAGAATATGGCCTTGGCAACAGGAAGCTGGTCTCACAATAAATTCTATTCAAATAAATACACCTTTAACTGTTAAAAATCAGAATGCATCTTTAGAATACTTGTTTGGCGGTTTAAACTCAGTCACCACCATCTCCGGTTTAAATAATTTGGACACGACGGGTGCGACCAGTATGAAAGCAATGTTTTATGGTGATTATGCGTTATCCAGCATAAACGGAATTGAAAATTTTGTGACTAATTCTGTGACTGATATGAGTTATATGTTTAGTAATAGTGCTTTAAATGATACCACCAGTCCAACAATCACTTTTCAGCCACAGGATAATGTATGGGATACTGCTAAGGTCACTAACATGCAAGATATGTTTGCCAATAATAGTATTAAATTAATCAATTTATATAAATTAAACGTCACACATGTAAAAAATATGAGCCTTATGTTTTACCAATATTTTCAGCAAGCATCCGCACCTGTCAGTTTAGACTTGAGTCAATGGCAAACTGATTCTTTAACAGACATGTATAGTATGTTTGCTGAAAGTCAAATTTCGACAGTTAAATTTTTTGATCATGCTCACAATTTTTTAGGTTTTAATACTTCTCACGTTACCTCTTTTCAAAGTTTATTCCAGTATGATGCTGCCTTGACAGAACCACCTAATGATGACTACAATTTTGCACTCCTACAAACTAACCAGGTCACAAGCACTTCTTATATGTTTGCGGGAACTAGTTTTTTAACAATTAATTTAACAGGATTTAAGGTTGATAACGTTATTGATATCTCTGACATGTTCTATAATTGCACTAATTTGACAAAAGTTAATGGACTTGAAGACTGGTCCACTGGTGGAATAACGAATATGGGGGCTGTTTTCGAAAATTGTTCTAGTTTACGTGATATTTCTAATTTGGCAAACTGGGATACTGCTAAGGTAACGAATATGCAATCTATGTTTTCATCTACCGGTTTACAATATCTAGATGTTAATAGCTGGAACGTCTCTCAAGTTCAAAATATGGATAGTATGTTTAGCTATTGTTCTGATTTAATTCATTTGAATTTAACTAATTGGCAATTCAACGATCCTATGACTAACCAAACTAGTTTAAACAATGCTAACTCCATGTTTAGTGGTTGCTCTAACCTGCATACCCTAGACATTAGTCCCATGAACTTAACGTCGTCTAACTCCAGTGGCAATATTTCATACAACAAGATGTTTCAAGGTGACAGTAATCTCTGGAAAATAGTTTTAGGATCTCAAACTAATTTTAGAGATAGTAATTCTGTGGCCAAATTAAACGATGGACCGGCTGGTAAAATGTTGGGTGCTGATTCATTAAATACTTCTGCTGAATTTCCTACAACCTATACTTCTAACGGTGGTTGGCAGGATAAAGCTGGGGGTAGTGATCACGAACCTAATGGTACTTCATTTGAGAGTGGAGTTGCCGTGTTAGACGACGATCGGTTAGCTGGTTCCAAAACTTACGTCTGGCGACAAACTAAGGGAACTATCTCTTTGACACAATATCCAGGTGATTTAGACTTTCAAAGTCATTACATGAATGAACCTCTAGACAATTTAACTCCCAAATCGACAGACAAGGAAAAACCGTTTGCCATTAGCGTTAATGATACAAGAGATCCCCGTGTCCGAGGTGGTTTTACGATTAATTACAGTCTTTCACCTTTTGTACTTGATACAAATCAGACCATTTCCTTTACACCACAATTATTATTCAATGATCGACTATCAAATAATAATTCCGGGATTATGTATGAAAATAGCGTTAAGGAACCACCAACCAGCGATGCCTCCACATATTCTCACAGTTGGACCTCCATTCCATTTAAATTAGATGCCAGCAATGTTCCCCACAGTGGTTCTTACACCGCCACCATGGTATATACCTTAACAAACTCAGTTACTAATCCAACCACGAATATTTAATAAAACAGCCACCAGTTCATAGCTGGTGGCTGTTTTGTATACTTTTATATGACATCTCTTGTATGGAAATCAAATAAAATTGATAATTCATTTTGTGGATATTTACTTGTATAAAAAGACGATCTAATTTTGTTTAACGTAGTATCGGGGTCCAAACAAAGACATAAGGATTGAAATGATACTGGGAAGATAGAGTTATTATCTGACTAAATGTATAAATTCTTGTACCTGGACGATAATCATCACTCGTCGTAACTAGCGTCCAAGTCCCATCTTTACTATAAAATTGAGAATTTTCAGGTAATGGATTCTGATCATCTGGCGCTGGCGCCAAACCACAATCACTATTCAAACGCGCATTAGAACCTAAAGTGATTTTCCACAAATGAGACTTAATAGGATCATGCCCTGTAAGGGGTTGATCCGCATCGACTGTGCTAGTCAACATATTCGTTTCTTTCGCAGAAACCAAATTCCAATCAGTTAAATCTAATTGCAACAAATTAGCACAATCATAGAACATTCTGGAAATGTCCACATTTCCAGAAACATTCAACTTGGTGGCATCAAAATTAGTTAACTTCTGACATCCTTCAAACATACTACTATAATCTGTCACCTTGCTACTATCAAAATGATTAATCAATTTGTCAGTTTGATAATCTAGCTTATTCAACTTAGTGTCTCCTTTAAACATCTGAGACATATTTTGCACTGAGCTAGTCTGTAAGTTTCCTAAACCATAAACATCTATTAAATTAGGCATATCTGAAAACATATTTTTTAATGAAGTTTGGGCGGTCACATCAGGTTCAATTTGGACGCTCCGAATGGTAGAACGTTCTTGATCCCAAGGCCAACTTTCTCTTGTAACTTGCCCGGCATTATCCTTCAATTCATCGTCGGCAATTGCATGTTTATGAATTGTCAAAACGCCCTTGGTAATATCCCACCAAGGGGTTGTTGTATCTACTGTCACCTTTGGACTAGTAGTCGATGCAACTGTACCAGTTTTTGGCCAATTGATACCACTGACCACTGCTTTACTAGTAAAAGATTGACCATCGGAGGCATTTTCTAAGACTTTGACACGATAAATTTTAGTTACTGGTGTATTACCAAATGGCACATCACCAACATAGGCTTGGGCTACATGGCTACCATCGCCCATATTTTCTAACCAATTAGGTAATTGATCCGTTAACTGCACCATTTTCCAAGTATCTTGAATCCCCGTTTCTTGATTATTGTCAATTGAAACTTGGTATTCTAATACGTCACCTGGTTTAGCTTTCACTCCTTCTTGCGAAAAAGTGCCATCACCTGTCGTTTCATTACGCACAGATTCAACAACTTTCGGATTAGAAATCGGAGCCTTAACTTTGACAATTGGACTATTAGTTGATTTCAACCTTTTTCCATTAGTTGGCCAATTGTCACCGCCAACACGTAATCTGCTGGCAAAAGATGACCCAACGGCAGCATCTTTTGCAACATTTACTTTATAAGTTGTAGACTTCGTTTGCCCAAATGGTACCGCACCTAAGTCTCCTTTAGCCGTTAACTTAGGATTCCCATTTTGGTTATTCCATGTCAACCAGCCACCGTCAGGTAAATTATTTCTAAAATTAACATTATTCCACGTCTCTTGAATCCCGTGACCATCACTATTATCGACCGTAATGCGATATTGCAACTCATCGCCAGGAACTACAGAAATTTGATCGGTCGTATACGCTCCCTTGGCGGTTACATCACGAACCTCTTCTTTAATCAAGGGATTAGAAGGTTGTACTTTCGTTTGAATCTTAATCTCTGGATTATTGCTTGCAGAAACCACACTCCCCTTTGCTGGCCAATTCTGTCCGAATAAGTCTGTCTCACTCTTTAAAGTTTGACCCGACGTCGCATTAGAACTAACCTTCACACGATAAGTTTTGGTTACCAGACTGTTGCCAAATGGTACATCAAATGCTGGTAAACTGATGTTTTGACCCCCGTCTAAAGGTGAAGTTAAGCCGGTAGGCAACTTTTCTGTCAAATTAACACCGTTCCAAGTTTCTTTGAGACCATGAGCCTGACTATTATCAACGGACACTTGATATTCTAAAGTATCACCCGGATTGGCTGTTACTTCAGAAGAACTAAAATCAGTCCCCTGCGTAACATTGCGAATCTTCTTCGTCACTAATGGATCGGTTTTATTAACCACAGGTTTGACATCAACCTTATCCAATGCAATGGCGCTGGTCATCGTCTTATCACCAGTACCAGCGGTGAAGCCCCAATACATCGGCTTACTCGAATTAAAATCACTCAACGATTTGGTGTAAGCAATCGTCTGCGTACTTGGCATTAACGACCCCGATTCCGCAAAATGAGAAGTATCTGTATGCGAAACGGTCAAAGTACCAGTATTATCAGCCAAATTAGGCTCCCAGTGTACTTCAACTTGCTTCCAAACATTCGATACCATACTTGGATCATACAAAACCGCCAAATGCTTAATTGCAAAATGGTCACCAACATTGGTCACCGATCCATCCGTAATGGCGACATGATTATGATTCTTAGGTGCATTAGAATCCATCTTTAAGTCACTATCACTTGCATCATCGTTATATTTAGGATCAAATTCCACCGTCAATCCTTGCTTATATGCCGGTTGATAAGTGCTGCTATTACGCAAAGCCCCATAAACACCAATCGCTTCACCTGCATGTCCGAGCAAATAAGGATTTTCATTTTGCATAGTAAAAGTTAAACCATCACCACTTTTAGTGGGACCAGCACCATTTAAATAATATTGAAAGTTGATGGTAAACGGCTTTTTAATATCAATTGGTGTTTTGTTCCACATCGACTTAGCCATGGCATTTTCGCCCTGACTCATCACCTGCACTTCAGTATGTCCAGCCAACATAATATTACCGTTGTTAGCACTATTACTATTAACAGTAAAATTATCCCCTAATGTTGTGACTTGACTACTATACGGCGGATCAGGAATGGTCGTCTTTGCAGACACATTTTCCCCCCCAAGACCTTCGATAAAACCAAATACCGTTACTAAGGTCAATAAAGTAACAATATAATGTAACTTTTGCTTCACTGTATTTTCCCCCTTTAAAAATCTGCATAATGACACATGTTCAATCTAGCTTACTAAATGGGTCAAAAGCAAAGATTTAGACTTGTGATTTTATTAACTCATATAACTTGCCTCATTTAAACTAAAAAATCCGCCCATAATGAGATATGGACGGATGATAATTATTTTAAATTAGATATGATAACGTTGCTGACCATTTAAGTAAGTGGCCTGTAATTCCATCTTTGGATTCAACACAATAAAATCGGCGGGATGTTCAGGTAAAATGGCACCGGCCTTATCATCAATGCCAATGCTTCGAGCAGGCGTATCCGTCGCCATCTCAATCGCATCTTGAGGCGTAACCAAATTCCAATCAACTAAATTCTTGATCGCATCGTTCAATTTTAAGATACTCCCCGCTAAATTGTGATCCCCATCTTGGAGTCGCGCTGTCCCATCAGCCACCACCACGGGCAATTCACCTAGCATATAGTTGCCATCAGGCATTAACCCTGCGGACATACAATCAGTGACCAGGATAATATGTTCGGAGCCTTTTTGATTTAACAAAATTTTGACAGCATTAGGATACACATGATGACCATCACAAATCAGTTCATCATTGACTTCAGACAAACTCATCGCCGCCCCGACCATACCAGGTTCACGGTGACTCAAGCCACTCATGCCGTTATAAGTATGTGTAAAAGTGGTTGCGCCAGCTTCCACGCAAGCTTTGGCTTGTTCAAAAGTAGCCGAGCTATGCCCCAAAGCCACAACCACACCCGTTTTACTGATAGCTTCGGTGAATTCCACCGCACCATGACGCTCCGGCGCAATCGTAATTTGACGTAATAATCCTTGGGCAGCGTCTTGCCAATCATAAAAAATTTCAGGATCAGGATCCATAAAATACTTTGGATTCTGCGCCCCTTTATGTTCAGGCGTGAAAAATGGTCCTTCAAAATTAATTCCAGCCACTTTTGCGCCTGTTAGTTGCTCTTGACTAGCGGCAATAGTCGCACAAATATCCTGCAGTTGTTGCTTAGAACCAGTAATTGTCGTTGGCATCCAAGATGTGACCCCACAGCGCAACAGAGCTTCAGACATTTCATTGAGACCTTCAGAATCATTATCCATAACATCATGACCCGCAATCCCATGAATATGCGTATCAATCAACCCCGGCGCAATCCACTGATCTTGATAATCCAAAATTTCACTCGTTGGACGGTGACTTTCGGGCAAATACTGACCAAAATTCCCGTCATTCGTAATTTCCAAATAACCACCATTTTCAGTCGTATTCTTTAAAAAGAACTTTGCTGCATGAATATATTTCATCACTATTTCCCCCGTTTTATTCTAATTTTACTCATCTCTTTTAAGAAAGTAAACGAACATTCCCATTTGGCCAACAAAAAAGTGTAACCAACCCGATACAGTTGATTACACTCTTAAAAACAAATTAAGCTTGATCTTCATAAAAACGCCATTTGCTTTGAATGATTTTCTCACACAAATCCGCGTAATTAATACCGACCACAGCAGCTTCTTGAGGAATCAACGACCGCGGCGTCATCCCCGGCAAAGAATTGGCTTCCATGACATACACGCCTTCGTCATTAACCAAGAAGTCAATGCGACCATAATTTTCCATATTCAAAGCTTTAAAGGTCGCCTTCGTCCACTTATTCAAAGCTTCCAACGTTTCGTGATCCAATTCTGGCGGTGTGATAAATTGTGTTTGATTATTATCTTGAAATTTATGTTGAAAATCGTACCAACCCTGTGTCACGACGATTTCAACTGGTGGCAAAACTTCTCCATCCACAATGGCAACCGAAAATTCACGACCCTTAATATACTTTTCAATCAAAACGTCATCATCAAACTTAAAGGCATCAAGCAGACTTTCTTTTAAATCCGCATGCTTTTGCACAATATGTGTCCCCACGCTAGAACCACCATTAGCTGGTTTGACGACGACTGGGAAGCCAAACGTAATCGCGGATTCGTCCACGTCGGCAGTTTTGGTCGTAATATAAGGGGCTGTCGGAATCTGATTTTGCATGAAGACTTCTTTGGAAAACTTCTTATTCATTGCTAAACCTGAAGCCAGTGGACCACTGCCAGTGTAGCGAATATCAAAGACATCCAATGTTGCTTGAATTTTACCATTTTCGCCATCTTCACCGTGTAAACCAAGGTAAACCAAATCAGCTGCTTGGCAAATTTTTAATACGTTAGGACCCAATAAGCCACGTGTGCCATCGGTCCGCAAAGCGTTAATCTTGTCATCAGTCAAGACCTCGTCAGCAATTACCAAATTACTTTCGTCAGCCAATTGCGTGGAGAACAAATCCTCCACTGATTGCGACGGATCTAAGGCTTGCCCCAAGAATGAATCAACCAACGCCACTTCGTAACCTTTACCACGTAAAGCATTCGTAATCTTGACACCTGAAGATAGTGAGACATTGCGCTCGGTACTGCGACCGCCAGATAAAACTACAATTTTCATTTTTTTCTCCTTAAATTGAATTTAGGATTATTTAAGAACAATTCCAGAACCTAAAGTATAACATATTTAAAACGTTAACAGATTATTTAACCAAATATCTTAATAATGAAGATTACACGACTTTTGAATTCTGTAAGTGGTTTCCTTATTATAATCTTGCTATAATTAACCTAGTTTCCTAATTAGGAGGGATCAAACTATGCACAAAAAAGTTTCATTACTCACCATCCTGACTTTGGCCATTAGCAGTTTTTCAATATGGATTAATCCTGTGCGCGCGGATGATAATCAAAATTGGAATACACCGGTCATGACGTTAGGAACTTCATTATCCACCAGTCAACGTCAAGGTACCATCGATGTTTTATCGAATCAGATTGCCAACAAGAACTTTCAAAAGCTCACCGTTACTGGCGCTACTTTAGTGCAGTATCTCAATCCTGCTGGTGATAATTTTACAAATAATTCTGGAGTTTGGTCCTCAGCCTTAATTGAGAAAACTGCCAAGGGATCCGGAATTAACGTCCAAATTTTGAAATATAATGGTAAAAATAACATCACTACAATTACAGAAAATCAGTATCGTAACGCTGCCTTAACCGCCGGGATCAGTGACGCTAATATTTACGTCACCTCCGCCACCCCGATTGATGGTTCGGGTGCTTTAGCCGGAGTTTATGCTGCTTTTGCACAAAATGGTGACCACTTAAATGAAAATCAAGTTGCCGCAGCTCAAAATGAAATGAACACACTCAGTCAAATTAATCAACAAAATAAAAGCCAAAATGGCTATAGTGATACGCAACTCAACAATGCTGTCGCGCAAGCCAAAAGTCAAATGGCGAAGATTGGTCCCAACATCACGGTGAACCAAATTACCAATATCGTTAATAACACGATTCAAAGTAACAATCTGCAAAACATTATCACTGCTAATCAAAAACAGCAAATCATTAATTTGCTCGTGCAAGTCCGCGATTCGGGAGCTTTAAAAAATGGCAATTTCAAACAACAAGCCAACAAACTAAGTTCTGATATCAAAAGTCATGCTCAAGCCATTATTAACAAAGTGAATACACCGCAAAATCAGAACCTGCTCCAGCAAATTTGGACCAGCATTACTAATTTCTTTAGCCATTTATTTGGTGGTAATCAGAATCAACCACAATAATAAAGCAACCTACAAATTAAAGAAAGATTGAATAACTTAATTTAGGATTGATTGTCGATATTCTATCGGCGTCAATCCTTTTTTCAGTTTAATTCATCCAGCTGTGACTGCAAAAATTCAATCACTGCTTTATATTGAACAATTCCATAATTTACCGTAATTAATTGCGTTTGTGAGATTCCTTGTTGCTGCCACATTTGATAGTTATCTAGCAATTGTTGTAACTGCCCTTTTTTTCTAGCTAATTCTTCTTTAATAAGTTTCTCTACTTGTTCTTTTGGTAAATCGGCTCCGAAAAATAAATGGAGCAAGAAATCAGATTTAAAAGTTGATGGTGCCACATCAGCAGATAAATATTCGGCAAATTCTCTTTGCCCTTTATCGGTAATCGAATAAATATTCTTATTAGGCTTACCGGATTGAATAATTTCTTGCTTCGAAATAGAGCCAGCTTGTTCTAGTTTCTTGAGCGTGGGATAGATCATGCCATACGTACCATCACAGAAATAAGATAACTGATTTTGCAAAATATCATTAATTTCATAACCTGTTTTATCAGACGTACTCAAAATACCTAAAATAATATCTTTGCCCTTCATATGCCACCATCACCGAATAATTTTATTAAAGTCAATCGTACCACAAAATTAACTAGATTATTGACATCCCAAGATAGATTGATTATATTAACTTTATTAATATTAATAATATGAATAAAGGGATCTTATTATGAAAAAAAATCTTTTGCTCATTGCTTACGTGTTGTTAGCACATATAGATATGACTAATAACCCCGTCGTTGTCGGAACTTGTTTGATTTTGGGAACGGGTTATGGCATTATTGCTGGACCTATAACTTTGCTAGCAGCTTCAGATTTTGAAGGTAAACTCCTGACAGCTTCGCAAAGTATCGCTGGCGTTTTGCGCCAAGTCGGAACGATTTTAGCAGTTGCTATTTATGTAACTAGCTTATATAGCAACTTAAATACAGCACATGATCATTCTGTTAACTATATTCATCAAAAAGTTGCCACACTAGATGTACCTCAAGCAAAGCAAAAAGTAATTATTAAGAAATCGGTTGCTGCCCTAAGCAGTAACAAGACTAATACCAATACCAAACATTTCACGAAAGAAGATAAAAAAGAACTCGTTGAACACAATTATCATAAAGTTATCCAGCAACAACCGAATTTACCACCACAACAAGCTGCAGTCATTAAACAACAAGTTCGAAAAAAAGTATTGCAACGTGTCACCAAACTGAATGCCCAAATCAATCATGTGATTCAAAAAATCAAAAATTACGCACTTAGTCAGCACAATAAAGCTTTCATCAAGTTATATTCCAGTTCCATTATTTTTGTAGCAATATCTATCTTTTCTTTCTTACTTTTTCCAAAGAAAAAAGACAGTAGTGGCAATAAAGCATGATAAAAAAGCTCCACCAATCAATTTTGGTAGAGTTTTTTTATCAAATAATAGGATCGCCGTTAATATAAATTTAACAAGTAACCTTCTATTTTATTTACATATCATCCATCGTTTTATTCAACAACCGATCCACAAACACATTCCCGGCATTATCTGCGTGCCCCTTCGTCCAAACAAATTGAATCCGTGGAAAAGTCGGTAAAAGCTTGACGAACGCTTGCCACAACTGTACATTCAAAACTGGTTGTCCGTCAGCTTTTTTCCAGCCTCGACGTTGCCAATTTTGGAGCCAATGCTTGTTAATCGCATTCAACACATAACGTGAATCCATAGTAACCAAAATTGCTTCATACTGCAAATTGAGGTTAATTAATTGCTTCAACCCTTGCAATAAAGCCAGCAATTCCATTTGATTATTGGTTGCACCCAAACAACCTTGACTATCTGAATAACGCTGAGCCGGCGTCACAATCAGATACGCCCAAGCAGCTTTATCCGTCGCGTTGACGTGACCACCATGGACATTACCCGTATTGCGCGTCCCACCATCAGTGTATAACTGAATTATTGGTGTCGGCGCGGAAGTTGAGGCCGTGGATTTAGTACCGTCTGATTCCAAAAACGCTTGCGCTTGGGCTAAAGTCACAAAACTTTTAAACTGGGCACCAGAAAAGCCCGTGACTTGTCGCTGGCAATCCGCCCAAGTTTGATAAATTCCCGGCTGACGACCAGATTTCACAGCATAATATTTTTTCATATTTTTCTCCTGTAACTAGAATTACCCTTTCAGAACCTGTATGATATTGAATAGCGATTTTACTCAATTAGAGGACACTTAAAGCATGAGCGCTTGGCGATATCTGCATCAGCAACTAGATAATAAACAAACAGCCACAATTCCGATTTGTAAATTAGACCAGACTATTTCCGTAACTTCTAGTCAAGAACAAATTCCAACCTTTTACATTCACGGATTTCGTGGTGGTAATTACACCACTGAGAAAATGGTTGGTTCTGCCCAAAAAGTGACAGGATCACCCGTTTTTTTGCGTGCCACCGTGGATTGGCATAGCAAAATCAATTATTCTGGTTACTGGTCTACTGCCCGTTATCCCATAGTACAACTCATTTTTCAAGATCGCTGGATTCCGTCAGCGCTTATGGAGCGTTGGTTCAATCAAATTCTGAATGATCTCAGCCAACGTTACCATTTTCAAAATTATAACGCGATTGCTCATTCTTTAGGGGCAGTGGCTGTCATTTCGCAGTTAATTCATACGTACAATCAACCATTGCCGCAGATTAATCGATTAGCTTTAATTGCGGGACCGTTTGACGGTTTGGTTGCTTTTGGTGATTTACCCAATATTAATCCGTTGGATGCTTCTGGTAAACCTGCTTTTATGACACCCAAGTATTTGTGGATGTACTTGAACCGCCACAAAATTCCAGCTAATGCCTTGGTTTTGAATATTTATGGTAATATTAATGACCACTCTAACACGGACAAATACGTTTCCGTCAGTTCCGCACGTTCCATCAAATATATTTTGCAAGACCAGGTTCGAGAATTCCAAGAATATAACGCGCTAGGCAATAGTGGTGAACATTCAAAAATGCATGATGATAAGCATGTGTTGCACAAAATTAATACGTTCATTTATCCCGAATTTACAGTTAGCAGGTCAGATTATGCCTAATTTACAAATTTTCCACCCTATTATTACCGCTCATTTTGAGTTAAACTTTTTAAGTTATCTGCCCGGTCAAATTATTCAAACCTTTTTGCAGACCGATATAGCGCAAACGTCTGCTTTTATTAATCGGGCTATGCAACAAATCATGCGTAATCAAGCTATCACTTGGGGTGTTTTAGCCAAAAAGTCACGGCAATTAATCGGTCTGATCACGATCAAGCATTTTGATAGTCCTCAACTATCTTTAACGTTAAACTTCAAGACAGAGGTCCCTGCCGAGATTTTGACACGTCTGCAACAGTTAATCAATGATCAATTCCATCATCAAGCTGTTCTAGTCACTGCCGAATCTACACAAGCAGCTTTATCACAAAAATTTTTCAACAAAAATCTTACTTAAGGAATTTTTTCATGCAAATTTTTATTAATATTGTTATTCTAATTTTTCTATTAAATACCATTGCCGCAATCATCACCGTTTTTCACCGACGGCGCAGTATCAGCACCACCCTAGCTTGGCTGATTGTGCTGATTTTATTGCCAATTATCGGATTCATTATCTTCGCATTCTTCGGTCGCGGCATTGCCCAAGAAAATCTTTTTGCCATTAGTAACGCTGAACACGTGGGATTAGAGCGCTTAAAGCAAATGGTATCCAAAGATTTAGCCAAAAAAAGACCCTCCGCGGCCAACGAAACCACAAAAAAAGCGCAACGCCAAATTGATTATTTTAACCAAAGTGAAGATGCTCCGGTGACCGTTCATAATCAGCCGAAAATTTTTACGGATGGCAAAGCTAAATTTGCCGCGCTAGAACAAGATATCAAAGCCGCTAAAGAAACCATTCATTTAGAATATTACTCCTTTTTTGATGATGATTTGGGGCGCCAAATCTTGCAATTACTGACCCAAAAGGCTCAAGAGGGTCTAGAAGTGCGCGTCATTTATGATCGCTGGGGGTCGCCGGGTGCCAATAAAAAATTTTTCAAGCCGTTAATGGAAGCTGGCGGGCAAGTAATGCCATTTATCACTTCACAAAATGCTATTACTAAGTATCGTTTAAATTATCATTTACACCGTAAAATTGTCGTTATTGACGGTAAAATTGGTTGGACAGGTGGCTTTAATATTGGTGATCAATACCTGGGACTGAAGCCTAAATTCGGCTATTGGCGTGATACTCATGTTCGGATTGTTGGGTATGCCGCTTTATCTTTACAGGAACGATTTGTCCTAGATTGGAACGCTTCGGTTAACCGCCATCATGAAAAGATTTTATTTCAAGAGAAGTATTTCCCAATTAACTGGGAAGTTCCGGAAGACATCACGCCGATTCAAATTGTTTCTGACGGTCCGGACAATAATTTCGACACTCTGAAGGGCGGTTTAATGAGCTTTGTTATGAATGCTCAAAAGAGTGTTTTGATCCAAACGCCTTATTTAATTCCTGATGATTCCATGCTAGACGCTTTATTAGTGACCGCCCGTTCAGGTACCAAAGTCAAAATTATGATTCCTGACAAACCAGATCATCCCTTTATTTACCGCGCAACGCAATTTTACGCCAATTTGTTGAGTGAAAAAAATATTGAGGTTTACATTTATAATAATGGCTTTATGCATGCCAAAACAGCGGTTTTTGATCATCAAATCAGCGCCATCGGTTCAATGAATCAGGACTATCGCAGTTATAGTTTGAATTTTGAAGCGGATGCTTTTTTATACGACACCAAGGTGAGTCAGCAGTTAACCAAAATTTTTGAAGAAGATATTAAACACTGCACTTTATTAACCATGGAGATCATAAACCAGCAATCCAGATGGTTACATTTCAAACAACTATTTTCCCGATTGCTGTCACCCATTTTATAAAATTTAATCATACCATTAGTCAGCGCATTTAAGCGTTGGCTTTTTTATGGTAATTAGATTTGCTAAAAGCATCAATTTATGAGAATTAAAATTAATTTTTATGAAATAAATTCTGACAGATGTCGACGTTGAAATCTGGGGTTCATTGAGACGCTTCCAGAATTAAAAACAAAAAGCTAATTGACTGACAAAACGGCGTTTCTTATTTTCTATACTATTTTTTTAATAAAAATGTCTTTAAAACTCATTCTAATAAATATTTTTATAGCTTGAACTGATTTTTGCTCATTTTATTCGAAAATGATATCATTAATTATGATTTTTTCTATTAAGGGCCTTAAATAAAATGAATAGCAAATTTAAATTAGGAATAACTTTTATAATTATCAGTATATTTTATCTTCTTTGCACATCAAGCACTAACACTACCCAAGCATCCAACACCACATTGACTACTAATAACCCAACTTTAGACAATATTCTTTATCCAAATGCGCATGCACCACAAGCCCCAGCTAATTTTAGTTTTTTAACGCAGCCTTCACCTATGTTACGAGATGCTGCCACAGATGGTAATAGTCATCCAGGATTATATATGTATCCTGATTTTCAATGGACAGATAGTGAAGCTCAAGCGAATGCTAACGATGGTAAAAATTATTTTACTGTTAATACGGAAGGTCAAACTAACGGCAATAAAACCGATTTTCAGTATTTAATTGATTCAAATGGTAAAAATCTTCAATCTACAAATACTTACACTGCTTATGTCAGTACCCCTTTGGCTTTTTTAGAAGCTGTTTATGATTTGCAAAATCCTGATTATGGCAATCGTGTTTCTCATATTAGCAAGGTTGTAATTAAGCAAGACTTAGACTTTTACGACACTTCTAATATTGATGGCAGTTTCGGCTTTGCCAATGGTTCCACGTATAGCTATAATTATGCACGCCACTTTAAATTCACTATTGACGGTCAAGGTCACACGATTAATTTTAGTTCTCATTGTATTGCTTTGTCTTCGCCCGGCGGTTTATACAAGGAAGATTGGAGTTTTAAAAATCTGCACACTTATGGAACCACTTATTGGGGACCTGTCGCTGGAAACAATGGCGTCGCCGATAATGCCGAAGCAGCTGACAATGGTACCGGTGATGCCACGATTGAAACCAACGGCGGCTTTACTCGCCTCACGTATGATAATTTTAGCTATTTAGGCTCGCAAGTCCATAACTCTGGTAGTGGGTCAGCCAACACAGAAATTATTATCAAAAATCGCGTTGATATGTCTTCAGTCGACCGTTATAAATATAAAGGAATCGAATATCAATGTGATGACAACGGTGATCAACAAATTTTTGAAGCCTCTAAAATTATTTTTGATCAAAACAGTGTCTTTACAGGTTATACCTATGACGGAATTGGCATTGCCCTCAATAACGCAGGAATCAATGATGTCCATAAAAGTAATAGTATCAAACTGGAGGATGGCGCCAAAGTTTATCTCTTCCCACACGGGGATGGTTCCGCCGAAAATGCTGGTAATTCCAAAGGCATGCCCTACGCGATCACCTCTTTAGGTGACAAATCTAAGATGGATTTATATGGTGATGCAGAATTAAATATTATTTCCAACGATGCGCCAGCTAAAGGGCAATATTATAATGGCACCAACAAATTGCGCCATAACTTAGAATTAGCTGGCGGATTATACGTTTCTGGTCAGTTTGATTTGAACTATCACAAAGACAACACCGGTTCGCCGACTATCCGGGTGCAAAGTAATGATCAAAGCACGATGGATTATGTGCACCCCGAAAATAATGTGATGGATCAAAATGGTAATTTAAATATTCCAGCGACGAATAATACAGCAACGGGTGATAAGAATGTCAATTATCAAGCCTATGGTGACGACTATGATTTTTCAACGGACGATTATGGCAAATATGTTTCATGTTTATCTACCAGTAATGGTGGTACCGGGACGGATGGCTCCACAACAACAACGGGGGCAACTTTAAATAGTAACCCCCTAATTTATCTAGGTAATAGTAGCAGTAATCAAAGTACCGCTACCATTGATAACGGGACTTTTGATGTCCAAGCCAACAACTTACATGATTTTGGGACCGGCTCACCTAACAGCACTTGGACGCCCTCCAATGGTTATATAATGTACATCGGTGGGGGTATGAACGTTTACGTTAAAAAAGATGGAATTTTTCGTTTACGAAACACCGGTGATAAACAAATCAACAACGGCATGAATTTGCTCCAAGCGGCAAAGGGATTACAGTTTAATATTTCTAACCCGAAAGAAGTTGATTTTGATCTAGGCACTAATAATAATCCGCAATCCAACTTAGTTTATATTGAAGGCGGTGACAAAAATAATCCCGGTGGTTACATCAACGTTGATAACAGTACCGTCAGCGCTAATGGTGATGCTAGCACTGTTAGTGGACCTAATGGTTCTATCGGTTCGGACAATAGCAAGAATGTGCAATTAAGTAATATCCCTATTCAAAAAATGCAAATTCCGTTTTCTTATTGGAGTACGCCTAACAATTTAGTCACCGATGGCACTGCTGCGATGTATGCCAAAAAAGAACCGCGCAAAGAATTAACAACTGGTTTAAATGCTATGAATAGTAAAGAATTCCATACTCTGCAATTTGGTAAGGTGGATAGTCCGGTGATTGATAATCAAACCACTGCCATTGTGCCCCACAAAAATAAAGATATTCACTTAACGGGGACCGTGACGCACTACGATGACGATACGAGTTTTGATCCAGATCCACCAATGATTCGGCTAACTCTCAAACGCGGTGACAAGTCGTACGATTTGGGTAGTACCACTAATCCTTCGCAAGCCTATGGGACTCAAAAAACAACCGCCAAAGAACTCCCTGTTACCCCGGATGTTTTAGGTGTAGGCGACAATCAACAACAAAACGGTTTACTAGCCACAGGTGGTGACGGCAACGTCGTCGAATCTGCCCCCCAATATCTATCTCCCGACAAAAAAGAAGTTCAAATAACGCCACAGAATGACACTGATAAAAAATATCCGACTTATACGTACGATATTAATTTACAGAAAGTTTTAGATGATTTGCCCAAAGATAATCCCATCGGGGACCTTTCTTCGAAAGACAAATTAGCCGTCAGTGCGGTCGCTAATTTTCAGCAAACACCTGAACAGCCGATTGATATTGTGAATCTGGTGCTCAAAACTGATAAAAAAGTCACCCAATATTTGACTGGTGACGATGTCAAAATTCCGATCAGTTATTTTGATGGTAATCCCAGCGCCCAAGAGCTCACACTCAACGGTACCGTCAAAGACGCCGGTCAAGATAAGACACTAACTAGTCCCAAACTGGCAATGCAGCATAATTCCGACCAAAGTGACAGTCACACCGACTGGTCTATCAGCGATATTACCAATAGTACGGATACGGATGACACCACCCATAAAATCAGTTTTTCCGGTCAAGACGATCTCACGCCCAGCAATCGTTATCCATTATTGGGCAATCCAGATCTAACTTATGAATATCAAGTTTTGCCGTATCCGAAATACATCGGAACCAAGAATTTTCAAAGTTCTGCCCAGCAAGCTGCAACAATTGGAGCTGGTCCACAGACGCTGGTCACTAAATTTACGCCCGTGGGGCACCATAATATGAGTCAAGTCCAGTTGCAACTGGGGGCTATTACTGACGGTGGGCAACTGAACGATCCAAATATCAAAATCACGGCCAGTTATCCTAATCCTGATACCATGAGCACTGACAAAACGTTGTCCAAAACAATCACTTTAATCACCAATGACGATAATCTCTATGATTTATCGGGCAAAAATTTCGCCTTTCCTGACGACAAGATTCCGGCGGATACCACTTTTAAAATCCAGCAAAGTGTTGATGTGAAAGGTCTGTCCAATCAAGATTATTTCCAAACTGATAGTGATGTATTATCAGCCGTTTTACCAGATGGTACTACCAAACAACTGGCCGCAACCCCAGCAGTTAAATATCTCATTACCGAACCCGATTTGCAATTGAAGGTGCCCAAAGCATTGAACTTTTCGAAACGACCTAATGATAAAAAGAGTTTGCTCTATCCTGATGCAGTAGACCAGTATGTCCAATTATTGAATAACGCTGACTATGATATGAATGATATCAACGTTTATGCTCAATATCAGGGTGATCCAAAGATTGCCAGTCGCTTATATTACCAGGTTAACGCCGCCGATCAAGTCAATCTCAATAATCCTGCTTTAATTTTCCAAGGCGCCCTTGCCAAAAAGAGTAGTAAAAATCTTAATACTCATCCTACGTCCAGCGACCCTAACGGCTTATTCTTAGATCTCAAAGATGATGGTTTACCTGAAGGCAAATATGATGGTACGATTACTTGGAGTGCAGTGAACAGTTTGAATTAAATTTTATGTACAAAAAAAGCTATGATTTCCGAATCTTAATAAATTCGGAGTTCATAGCTTTTTTATAAACGTGAAATATCAATTTTGATATTATTCGGTAAAACATCCTGTAAATCTTTTTGAAAATCAGTGATTGATTTTTTGAAAGTCATTTGAATATTTTGCCGATTAATTGTGGTAAAAATTGCAACGACCTGCGCTGGTGTATCTGGTAATTCAATCGGCACTAGGGTCACATGTTCTACCTTTTGATAACCCAACACGCCCGCAAAAAAACTATTCGTAATCAACCGCTTTTTACCTAAACCACCCGTGCCTTGCATTAGAGTCGTCGTCAAAAAGGCCGCAACCATCAGCACGTACCACCAAGAGTCACTAGGTAGCGATAAAATCCAGATTGCTAAAAAGACGGTTAAGACTAAACTCGAAATTTTGTATTTAGCAGGCACTACAATCTGTGCTTGCCAAAATAAGTTGAATAAAAAAGCTACTATAAAGAACAAATCAATCAAAATAAAGATCCAATCAGCCATCAAATTACCCCTAATTAATATAAATTTTATATAATGAAAGTAGCGTTAATATTTTAAAGGAGGTTTTACTTTGCAAATTCCTACACTAACAACCTACGATGGATTAATTTTACCACAAATCGGGTTCGGAACTTACAGTTTAAATGGAGCAAAAGGGGTTAATGTGCTGCAAAGCGCTTTAAGCACCGGTTATCGCCTGCTCGATACCGCATTCAACTATGAAAATGAAGGCGCAGTTGGTCAAAGTGTCAAACGCAGTGAAGTTGAACGTTCACAAATTATTATTTCATCCAAGCTGCCGGGACGACATCACCGCTATCAAGAAGCGCTGGATACGATCCAAGAATCTCTGTACCGCGCGGGATTGGATTATTATGACATTTATCTGATTCATTGGCCAAATCCCAAGGAAAATCTGTACGTGGAAGCTTGGCAAGCACTGATTACCGCCCAACAAATGGGATTAATTAAAACGATCGGCGTGTCCAACTTTTTGCCTGAACATATTGACCGCTTAGTTCAGGAAACAGGAGTCAAACCGGCCGTCAATCAAATTGAATTACACCCTTACTTCTCCCAGCCTGAATTACGTCAATACGATGCTAAAAATGACATTATTACTTCGGCTTGGAGTCCACTGGGACGCGCTAGTTCTGTCTTGCAAGATCCAATTTTACAAGGCATCGCGCAACAAGTCCATCGCAGCGTAGGGCAAGTGATTTTACGTTGGGAAGTGCAGTTAGGCGTGTTACCAATTCCAAAAGCAGCCCATCTCAAGCGCCAACAAGAAAATCTCGCTGTCTTTGATTTCAGCTTAAGTGATGCGCAAATGCAAACTATTACCAACTTGGATCGTGCAGATGGTCGCCTGCAGAATCAAGATCCGGCTGAATACGAAGAATTTTAGGGAATCAGCAAGCGAAGTAGAAAATATATTCTATTGAGCTCGTAAAAATGAATTATAGTTGTATGGCACCGAAAAAAGAACCCCTCAAGACTTCTTGAAAGGTTCTTTTTTGTAGATAGTTTTAGATTATTATTACATCAATAATCTTAAAGCGAATTACTATACGTCCACGTCATCGTGCCGCTGTAATTGCCTAGCGGTTTATCATTGGAATTCAAGCGAAAATGCTTATCCGACACATAACTCGTCAAATCACTAATACCTTGCGTGGTGAAACCACTCGTCGACAAATTACCGGCGATGCCATCAATTGATTGATATGAACCATAATCGTTAGGTCGATATTCAATCAGCGCGTTCCCCGAATCCGGCCGCAAGTAAGCATACGCACTGGTGCGCAAATCCTGATTATACTTCATTTGAATATAATATTGACCACTGCCCGAAGCCGAATAATGACTGAACTTCAACCGACCACTAGTCGTACTATAAAACGGACTGTCAAAGACGCATGGATTGTGCCCAAAATCAATCACCTCAGGCACACGCACAAAATAATCTAAATCCTTACGTTGCAACGTTGTACCACTAGACGCGCTCGGAATCGCCTGTCCATCACTGCGCGTCCCACTGACACTCACCGTATTATATGGTGCGGTGATCGTACTTTCGTGGTTAGCGCCCGGTTCACCGGCTACGGGATCTGCTTTAGCTTTGACATTATACGTCAAATCAAGCAAATCACCCGGACTGAAGTTACCACTGGTCTTAGTTACTGTAATCCTGCCGGTCACAGGATCGACTGACGCCGACGCCACCGAACTATCACCGTTGACCGTTACACTTGGCGCGCTATCTGAAAAATCCAATCCCGAATTACTGTTGCCAAAAGTTACGGGCGCCTTTAAAGCATATTCATTGTCACTATTCAACTGATACTGCGCATGATACGTCAAAGTATCGCCCGGCACATATTGCGCCGAACTGGCATAAACACTTGAATATCTCGTATTTTTAACCTCAGAAGTGAGTTTGGCATCATATGATGGCGTAATTGGTACTTTCAAGTCGGCGGAATCAGCTGTAACTGTCTGATGAGCACCAGTGGCATCTTTATTTTCACCTGAAAAATTAGTTTTGATTGTAGCATCACCCATCGGTGCATCATTGCTAACTGTCACTGGAATATTGATTGAAATTGAGTCATTAGGATTAGATAAATATGATCCATTTGAAATGATTTTTACTTGTCCAGTATTAGCGTCATATTCAGCAGATTCTGCAACTGTTCCCTCACTATATATTTGCTCCAGATCTGCCTTCGTCACAGATAAACCTTGTGGTAAATTCACATAAAAGGTTGTGGGTGTTAAACTGCCTCGACTATCATTATTATTAACCAGCTTAACCTGCAGATTAAGCTTATCTCCCTGATAATTAAAACGTGAAGAACGGGAATTACTGTAATTTTGAGTCAAGACAGGTTTGGCTTGTCCAGCCGTCTCCAACTCAATTTCAGTATTATAATGCTGCGTTTCCTGTGGGGCAATACTCTTCCATGGCCATAACAAGTAAAAACTTTTCATTACATTACCTGAATCTAAAACAGTACCTACAGAATAATTTTCCGCTTCCTGACCAACACAATTACTAAAAGTCGAACCCTGAAACAAATCGTTTATCTTGCCTAAATGTCCTGCAAAATAGCGATTGGGTCCATCAGAAACTTTAGTTCTAACGGTCAGATTCAAGTTATTGTTATCACCTAATAATGTGGTAAAACCTTGGTTATCACCCAATGCCTTGGCTGCAGATGAGCTATCCACACCGTAGTAATGATCATCTGTATCGAAATCTACACCATAACCATAAGTTGCTTTTGAAATATTCTTAACAAATAATTGAACATCAACCCCTGAAGTTGAACTTTTTGATGGTGTAATTAATTTTTCCACAACAAACGCGTTATTCGGAATATTACCACCAGTATAATTATTCGTCGTCGAATAATTCACCCATTTAATAGCCTTAATTTGACCAACTTTATCTTTAATTACATAATATTTTCCCATAGCGGCATCATGAGTGGCATCATGCAACGAAGACTCCCCAACATAATGTTTACCCTCTAGCATTGAAGAATGATTACTTAAATTATCATCTACAGCTAACAAATCATAGTTTAATTCCAGATCAAATTCTTGACCACTTGTTTGCGTATGAAGCAAACGAAATAAATTATCATAATAATATTCATTATTAGTATCCAGTGTTTGCTTTTCATTCATTTTGACACCACAAGAAAACCCATTTGCTAGTTGTAATTTAGCAACTATATCAGTAAAACCCGTGGGAACAGCTTGCTCCTGTTGAGTATATTCAGGTGTATTAAAACCATCGTCAATGAGTGTTGGAGTGATGGTCAAAGAAGTTGTTTTCTTGGCTTGCACATTATGTATCGAAACTAAAAAAAATAAACTAGCCAAAATTAATAGGAGTGAACCCCCCCCCCTAGGATTTTCTTATGGTTCCTATTAGTTCTAGCTAATCGTGATAAATGACAAAACATTTTAACATACTGCTCCTGTTTTTGTTGGTATTGACACTTGTAAAATTAATTTCAGTTTAATCGACTGATGCGACGTTTGCAAATGGTTGTCTAGCAATCTGATTAAATAATGCAAATTATTTTTAGCTCACTTGGGATTTTTAGAATGATATATTTAACAAAGTTTTCACATAAATATATTTTAACTAAAATCAATAATTTTTTGCACTAAAAAAAGCCTCAAAAAATATTTATATTTTTTTAAAGCTTCGATCAATTAGTTCTTTTTTTATCTCGAATTACCACCGCGGCTAATAATCCGAGCAAGGAAATACCCAAAAATACTAGAAAAACTAGATGAAACTGATTTTGTTTCCGAAAACTAGAAGTTGAACCACGTGCAGGCAAAGCCAACAACAAAGTAGCTAAAGTGACGCCAAACGAGCCCAAAGTTTGACGAAAAGTCGTGATGACCGCCGTTCCGTGGGCTAAATATTTCCCGGGCAATACATTGGCCCCCATTGTCACCGCGGGCATCATTACAAATGCGTTGCCACCTTCGATCAATGCCGCCAACAACAAGAGCCACCATAAATTAAGTTGATGATGCAATAACCATAACAATAACCAACCACCGCTAATCATCAACATACCCACGAACAAAATCGTTTTAAAACCGAAGTGATCTGCCAATTTGCCCGTTAACGGATTCAAGACACTCAAGACCACTGCCCCCGGCACAAGCGCTAAGCCGGACCAAAAAGCCGATAAATGCAAGATATTTTGATAATACAATGGGAAGATAATCGTGACCACAATGAGGGAAATATACGAAATTCCCGTTAATAAAATGGCTAAATCGAAATTGAAAGTTTGCATCACCCGTAATTGTAACATCGGCTGTTGAACCGTTAATTGCCGCCAAATAAAGACTCCTAAGCCCAAGCAGCTGACAGCTAACAGTTGTCCTAAAAACGGTGTGAATACCAATGTTTTCCCCCATTGCGTTAAGACGTACAACAAACCAATGAAACTAACCGATGATAGAGCTGAAAGCCAATCTAATTTGATCGGCGTCAAGGATAGCGGACTGGTAATCGTGCGCATTGCCACCAACAATACCACTGTAATGATTAATAAGAAGAGAATGAACACTCCCTGCCAACTGAAAAAACGCAAGACAATGCCGGAAATAATTGGTCCCACAGCGAGCGCTGACCCCATCACTAGGCCAGCCAAGCCCATCATTGTACCCCGTTCTTTATCGGCAGTGATTTTGAGCAGCACTGTTTGATAGGACGGAAACAACACGCCGACCGCGATAGCTTCCAGTACGCGCCCGAACATCATTAGAGCAAAGTTGGGCGCTACAATAATGAGCAAAGTCCCTACGTCAAAAATCGCCAACAGACTTAAGAATAATGATTTGAACGAAATATTAGCCAATAGCCACGGACTGACCGGAATCATCACTGTCATCACTAACATGAACCCTGTTGTCAGCCATTGAATGGACGACATTGGCAATCCAAAATAACGCATCAAAGTGGGATACGCCGTGGAGAGTGCTGATTGACTAATCGACATCGTAAATGTTCCCGCTAACAAAGTAATTACAAATGCCCAACGCAGCCTTTTTTTGGATAATTGTTTTGACAATTTGTTGACCTCCAGTTACTCCCATCCATCTTTTACGCCTATTATTCAGTGACTTGCAGAAAATAGCAAACAATAAGTTTTTTAAGTCAGCCTAATTTAAGGTTTAATTTTGGCAAAAGTAGGAGTATTATTGTCTTTTGGAAAACACTTAGGAGGAATTATAGTGGTTGAAAATACAAAGAAAAAACACCATTTAATTGAGTATGCCAATGGTCCTTCTTTGGAGGAAATCAACAGTACGGTTGAAGTTCCCAAAGGTAAAGGCTTCTGGCGCACATTATTTGCTTATTCAGGACCTGGCGCGTTAGTAGCCGTTGGTTATATGGATCCGGGCAATTGGTCAACATCAATTACTGGTGGACAGAACTTCCAGTACTTATTAATGTCCATTATCTTAATTTCAAGTTTAATTGCCATGTTGCTCCAATACATGGCAGCTAAACTTGGCATTGTGACACAAATGGACTTGGCACAGGCGATTCGAGCGCGGACGAGTAAATCTTTAGGTGTCATTTTATGGATTCTTACCGAGTTGGCGATCATGGCTACCGATATTGCTGAAGTTATCGGAGCCGCTATTGCATTGTATCTCTTGTTCAACATTCCTTTAGTCATCGCGGTCTTTATTACCGTCCTTGATGTTTTAGTCTTGTTATTGTTAACCAAAATTGGTTTCCGGAAGATTGAAGCAATTGTGGTCGCTTTAATCTTGGTTATCTTGGTAATTTTCGTTTATCAAGTGGCTTTATCTGATCCTGACTGGGGCGGTGTCTTAAAGGGGTTAGTCCCAACAGCGCAAGCTTTCTCCAGTCACCCTGTGGTTAATGGGATGAGTCCATTACAAGGAGCTTTGGGGATTATCGGGGCCACGGTTATGCCGCATAACTTATACTTGCATTCGTCAGTTTCCCAAACGCGGAAAATCAATCACGATAGTCAAGATGAAGTTGCTAACGCAGTTAAGTTCTCTGCTTGGGACTCCAACATTCAGTTAACATTTGCTTTCTTTGTGAATGCATTGTTACTCATCACTGGTGTTGCAGTCTTTAAGACAGGCGCTGTGAAAGATCCTTCATTCTTCGGTTTATATCAAGCTTTATCCGATACTTCTAAATTGAGTAACGGTATTTTAATTTCCGTTGCCAAGACAGGCGTTTTGTCAACGTTATTCGCTGTCGCTTTATTAGCTTCTGGTCAAAACTCCACGATTACCGGGACTTTAACTGGTCAGGTTATCATGGAAGGTTTCGTGCATATGAAGATGCCGCTATGGTTACGGCGCTTGGTTACGCGTGTTATCTCTGTCATCCCGGTTTTGGTTTGTGTATTAATGACTAGCGGTCAAAACAAAATTCAACAGCATGCTGCTTTGAACGATTTAATGAACAATTCTCAAGTTTTCCTAGCTTTCGCTTTACCATTCTCTATGCTGCCATTATTGATGTTTACCGACAGCAAAGTTGAAATGGGCGAACGTTTCAAGAACTCTTGGTGGGTCAAAATCCTCGGTTGGATCTCAGTAATTGGTTTGACTTTCTTGAACTTAAAAGGCTTGCCAGATTCTATTGCCGCCTTTTACGGATCTAACATCACGGCGGCGCAAACCACGCAAGCTAACATTATTGCTTGGGTTTTGATTATCTTAGTGCTAGCCTTATTATTCTGGACAATCATTGAGCTTTACAAAGGTAATAAACGTTATGAAGAAGCTCAGTTGAACAATCCTGAAGAATAAAATTTTGCCACACAAAAAGGAATGACTACAAAGGTCATTCCTTTTTTAATACTTAAGCTTAATTACTTTTCGGCTAATTGCTTATACAAGTCAACAATTTCTCCTGCCATATCCCGAAAAGTGATCGCATTCATAATATGGTCTTGCCCATGCACCATCAACAAAGTGACAGGTGTATGTTCACCACTAGCTTCTTGCGTCAACATACCGGTTTGGGCATTGTGTGCTTCACTCAAAAATTCATCAGACTGCTTCAATTTGGCAGCAGCTTGCTCAAAATCGCCAGTTTTAGCAGCTTTAATGGCTTCCACAGCTGCACCCTTGGCATTGCCACCATTCATAATCAGTCCCATGACTGTTTGTAAATTTTCTTCTTCGTCCATCAATTTATCCTTTACTATTGAATTAAGCTCAACGCTTCGTCTAATACTTTGGGACCGTTCATCATACCGTAGTCTTGCATATTGATGACTTCTACCGGAATGTTCACCCGGCCTTTAAAATCATCCAACATATAACTAACTTGCGGTCCTAACATTAAAACATCAGGTTGCTCCGTTTCAATTTTGGCATCCGCATCTGCTGCTGCTGTCGCAAAAATTTTGGCCTCAATGCCCTTTTCTTCGGCGGCTTTTTGCATTTTGCTGACTAATAAACTGGTCGACATGCCTGCGGCACACACCAACATAATGGTTTTTTCACTCATAATTGAACTCCTTAAAATTTTATTCAAAAATCACATAACTATATTAAACCACTAATTCTCGTCGGATGCGCTATTTTTTACATTGAATGAATAACTTTTTAATTTGACAGGAGCATTCTAATTTATTTACTTTTAAGCGGTTGCAAAAGTTTGGCATTAGGCTAAACTAAAGCTAGCGTCAATCTCAATTTTTATCCACAGAAAAGGAGTTTTTACATGACTAAAAGGCAATTAGGCCTCTCAATTTATCCCGATCATAGTAATTTCGAAGCTGATCGCAAATATTTGGAATTAGGTCACAAATACGGCTACTCGCGGATTTTTATGAGTATGCTGGAAGTCTCTGGTTCACCTGAACAAACCAAAGCCAAGTTTCGAAAAATTATTGATGTTGGTAACGATCTAGGTTATCAAACCATCATTGATGTCGCACCCAAAATTTTTGATGATCTGCATATTTCTTATAACGATTTATCATTTTTCCATGAATTACATGCAGCTGGGATCCGTTTAGATCAAGCATTTGACGGAGCCACCGAAGCGATGCTGTCATATAATCCGGATGGCTTAATCGTGGAATTAAACATGAGTAACAATGTCGATTATTTAAACAATATTTTGAGTTATCAAGCCAATGAACCTTTCATTTACGGCTGTCATAATTTTTATCCGCAAGTTGGGACCGGCTTACCGTATGACTTTTTCGTAAAATGCAGTCAGCGCTTCAAGCAAGCAGGCATTCATACTGCCGCGTTCGTGGCTAGCCAAGTAGGCAATCAAGGTCCATGGAATGTCAATGACGGCTTGCCGACGCTTGAAGAAGACCGGCGGTTACCAATTGCAGTTCAAGCTAAACATTTATTTGCTTCTAATTTAATTGATGACGTCATTATCGGCAATGCTTACGCCAGTGAAGCCGAACTAGCAGATTTGGCAAACACCAATCGATATCAATTAGAGTTTACCTTAGATTTAAATGACCAACTCAACGAGGTAGAACAAGACATTCTCTTTAAACCGCAACATTTCCGCCGCGGTGACGTGAATCGCTTGGTCGTACGGTCTACGATGCCGCGCGTGACTTACAAAGCTGTGGCCAATCAACCGCATGACAACCACGAAACTTTCCAACGTGGTGATGTCTTAATTGGTAATGACGATTTTGGTATCTATAAGAATGAATTACAAATTGTGCTAGAGCCGCATCAAGATCAACGTAAAAATAAAGTTGGTCGCATCAAACCCGAAGAATTATTCTTGTTAGATTTTATTAAACCTTGGACAAAATTCAAATTAAATCATTAACCTAAAAAGACCAATCGCCTGTGAAGTGCACCTCAAAATGAAGCCAATTTTGGAGGTGCATTTTTTATGGCCAAATTAATCGACTACGTCAATACCGCGAAAATCAACATCACTACAAAAGTAGGAACAAAATAAATGAACAAAAAAATTAATTTCTACGAAGTACGGGAAACAAACAGAGAAAATTTCAGAGACTTACTTTTACTGGGAGATGAAGATAGTCTTGAGGTTAATAAATATATAAATAATGGACAATTGTTTGCCGCAGAAATAGAGTCTAGAGTGGTCGCGATTGCGTTAGTTATGAAGCTAAATCAACACACTTTAGAGCTGAAAAATATTGCCGTACTACCGGAATACCAAAAATTAGGAATAGGTCGTAAAATGATTTCATTTATAGAAAATTTTGCGATTAAAGAAACGACTGAATTTGTTGTTGGTACTGGAGATGCAGATATTCAAAATATCCTTTTTTATTTAAGAAATGGATTTAGATTTGATAAAATAAAAATTTTTTTTTTGCGCATTATCAAAAAAAGATTTTATCGAATGGTATCTCTACCTAAAAGATATGGTCATGTTGAAAAAGGAAATAACTAAAAAATAAAAGATTGACGCCGATAGAATATCGACAATCAATCCGGTTGGCATTTTTTTTACTGACGTTCACGGTGCAATCAATTGGCTCAAATCTGAGACTTTGATCCCAGTAAAATATTGATCTAAGTCAATATCTTGCAACTTTTGCGTCAAATGTTCAGCATCATAAATGGTCCCTTGCAACTGCCGTTCCAGCCTTTCAACATCTTTGGTACCGAAGAAATCACCATAAAATTTAATTTGGGCAATTTTGCCATGTTCGATGGACAGGCGCGCATCAATTGTTCCCATATCAAAATGCTGCCGCTTTTTGACCGTAAATTCTGGCGAACGACCATACACCCAATCCCAATTCGAATACAACTCCTGATTCAGTTGTGCAATGCCTTGTTGATCATCTGGGGTCAGGTGATATTCCTTATCTTTGATCTCTGCCAAATCCTGAGCTTCAAATAGACTCAACAGCAGCGCATCACGAAATTCATCAATCGTTAAATTTTGATATTGCGGCGCTAAATATGGTTTAAGATTGGTCACCCGACTGCGAATTGATTTAATCCCTTTCGACGCAATTTTATCTGGCGCAACTTTTAAAGCTTGGCTCAAAACGTCCAAATTCACATCATAGGTCAAAGTTCCATGAGAAAAAGTTTTACCATTTTTGGTATACATCGCGTTGCCCGAGAACTTTTTACCGTCAATTAAAATATCATTGCGCCCTGAAACTGCCGCCCCTGTGGCCCCCATTCGGTGTAGTGCTTCCACAATCGGCTGCGTCATTTTCTTAAAATCGCCAAAGCGCTCATCTTGGGCGTTGATCACAAAACTAAACGACACATTACCTAAATCATCATAAACGGCACCGCCACCAGAAACGCGTCGCGTCACAGTAATCTGATGTTTCTTGACATAATCCAAATTCAGCTCTTCCAAAGTATTCTGATTACGTCCGACGATGATGCAAGGTTTTTGAATATAAAACAAAACCAGCGGCTCATCAAAATCTTTGTTGTTCATTAAATACTGTTCTGTCGCCAAATTAATCCGAATATCACGTTCAGGCATACAAAAATAATACAAACAACCCACTCCCTTTCAACATTTTTTTCTATGGTGTCACCAATTCAATCAAATCCTCTGCCCGTACACCTGTAAAATACTGATTCAAATCCATAGCCTGCAGTTTTTGTGCTAAGTGATCGTAATCATAAATCGTACCTTGTAATTGCTGCTCTAATTCTCCAACATTTTGCGTCCCAAAGAAATCACCATAAAATTTGGCTTGAGCAATTTTGCCATGTTCAATTAAAAAGCGGGCGTCAATCGTTCCCATATCAAAATGTTTGCGATTTTTCACCGTGAATTCGGGCGATTTACCATAAACCCAATCCCAATTGTAATAAATATCTTGTTTTAACTGCTCAATCGCTTTTTGATCTTCAGCAGTGATGTGGTATTCATGATCTTTAATCTGGGATAAATCATTAGCTTGAAATAAACTCAACAACAAAACGTCCCGAAACTGTTCGGTCGTTAATTGCTGATATTGTTGATCCAAATAAGGTCGAATATTCGTGACGCGACTGCGAATTGATTTAATCCCCTTCGACGCAATTTTATCTTTTTGCACATGCAAGGCTTTAGTCAAAACATCTAAATCCACATTATAAGACAAAGTACCATGCGAGAATGTCTTGCCATTCTTGGTGTACATTGCATTGCCCGAAAACTTCTTACCATCAATCAAAATATCATTGCGCCCTGAAACCTCAGCGCCCGTAGCTCCTAAACGATGTAATGCATCTACAATCGGTTGGGTGATCTTTTTGAAATTGCCAAACTCTTCATCTTGGGCATCCACCACAAAGCTAAAACAAAGATTACCCAAATCTTGATAGACGGCACCACCCCCGGATAATCGTCGCGTCACAGTAATTTGATGTTCGCGCACATAATCATTATTTAATTCTTCCAACGTATTTTGATTGCGTCCGACAATAATGCACGGTCCTTCAATATAAAAGAGAACCAGCGGTTCATCAAAGTTTTTATTATTCATTAGATACTGTTCTGTCGCCAAATTATCACGGATATCATGCGATTGCATTACAACATAGTACACATTAAAAGCCACCTTTCTATTTTGAAACGTTTCCAAAAATATTATAATAAAAAATGGTGAATTTAACCACCATCATTTTAAGCGCCAATTAATAATTTTGGGTAGTACGCGTTTCAAAAGTAGCATAATAATTATGACAAAAACCAAGGTGACAATCGCACTGCCGCCATTCACCAATAATGACCAAGTCCACGGATTAAACGCCTTGGGCGCGTAGGAACCCCAGACCAATACCCCTGCAAAAAAATGAATCAAATATTTGCCAAATAAAGCGACCAAACTACTAATGATCACCAAACTGCCAATCGACAAATGCTCGTCCAGTTTCGTTTTGATCGCTTTGGACCAAATACCGGCCAAACCCAACAAACCAAACGCTACCGGATATTCCAAAATTCCCTGCCACGCGTTTAACACCGAACCGCTGCTGAGTCCCCGCAAAATCAAATCCAATAAACCCCATGCAATACCCGCAATAACGCCAGCTTTGAAACCACGGCGCCATGAATATAAAAATAGCGGCACCACTCCATACAAAACTTCAATGGATGAAATCCCCACACTATGCGGAATATAGGACAAAACCATCGCTAAAGCAACAATGATTGCACCTTCAGTAATCGACTGCAAACTATTTTTCTTCATCAAAAAAGCACTCCTTTGCTTTCTGCCACGCAAAGAGAGTGCTTTATCTGCACTCATCACAATCCCTACGCTTGCACTAACAAACAGGTTCCAAGGGTCTGAACTCAATCACTCTCAGCTAATAGCTCCCCTTTGCGATGACAATTATTTAATTAGTTTCAGTGTAATTTAAAAGAGTCCTTTATACAAGTCTTTTGGGATAATCCGTCTGAACCAATTTTTAATTAAACTACAATTTTAAGCATCAAAAAAGACCTGCAAACTTTCATCCAAAAGTTTACAAGTCTTTTATTTTATTCCATTAATTATTTTGCAACTGCTTTTTTAATTAATTGTAATTGAAATTCTTGACCATACTGCTTTGTCAAAGCTGTTAATTTAACCTTATTAGTAGCTAAACTTGGATCTTTTTTCATATCCGCAGCTAATTTTTGTTTCACATAATCTTGAGCTTGCGCCTTAACTTGCGCTTGCCCAGCAGGCGTCTTCATTTGCTTCATTTTTTTGGATAATTGCTTAACTTGACTCATGGACAAGTGCAACCAATTATTTGGCACATAGAACGTATTCACCCGTTTAACGAGCTTACCATCCATGCCGGAAACACCAAACCAAATCTTGGCCGCATTCGAATCAAAGCGCCAACGTGTAGTCGTTGCTTTCAACGAACCATGCTTCTTCGTTGTAGCTTTAATATGATTATTGGAAATCGTTTCTTCATTAACTTGCGAATGCACAGGCTTTTTCTGATTAGGATCAGTTTTATAAACTTGCACTGTTTCTTTACCGTTGCTGCCAACCGTTTTGTACAACATCAAGTTCATGCCATTAGCCGACTTAGCAGGATAAATCCGCGTTGTTTTACTTTCACTAACTTGATGCATGCCGTAATGATTATAATCATTCAAAACTAAAAAGAGTAAGGATAACCCGAGAATCAATAACGACAAAATCGTCGCAGTAGCGCGAATAATTGGTTTGCGCAAATAAACAAAACTAATAAAGGTGGCAAGTGCGCCGAGAATTAAAATTACTAAAATCATACTTACTCACCGTCCTTTTGCATTTGCTCTAAATCCACATCGTCAGAACGTGATTTATCTTTTAAGAAGAAAGCTAAAGCTACCCCAATTACCGCAAAAACTAAGGAAAACATAAAGGATGCATGGTAACCAGATAAAGTAGCATTGAGATAATCATGTTTATATTGGAAAGGTGCCGCATGCAATAAATGCTTAGCGGGCTGATGATTCGTTGTGACATTCGTCAACAATGTCATCATAATAGCTGAACCAATGGACGAAGCAATCTGCCGAGCTGTATTATTAGCAGCCGTGCCATCTGCAATCAAGTGATCTGGTAAAGCGTTCATTCCAGACGTCGTCACCGGCATCAAAACCATTGAAATTCCAAAGGTCCGCACAACCTGCAAAATCACGATATAACTTGTTGGTGTATCAACTGTCAACCACAGAAATGGTAATGTTGACAAAGTCAAAATAACTAAACCTGTGACAGCCAAGCGTTTGCCACCGACAGCATCAAAGGTTCGACCGGTAATTGGACTCATAAAGGCCATGACTAACGCAGCTGGCAACAAGATTAAACCTGATTTTAAGGCGCTCATCCCGTGCACAATTTGTAAATATAAAGGTAAAACGGTCGAAACACCTAACATAGCAATCGTTACAATTGAAGATAAAATTGCGGCAATCGTAAAGTCACGCGTCTTAAAGACACGTAATTCCAAGAATGGTTTGTCGATAACTAATTGACGCCAAACAAACAAAATCACCACAATGACACCTACAACTAAGCTAGCAATTACCCCGGCAGAATCCCAACCGTCATTACCAGCGTCAGAGAAGCCGTACAATAACGCACCGAAACCAACTGTTGAAAAGACTAAAGATACCCAATCTAATTTTTGTTTATGTGTTTCAATGACAGGCTTCATAAAAATTAACGCCAAAATAACCACAATCAACACAATTGGAATCAATAAACCAAACAAATCACGCCAAGACATATTATCAACAATCCAACCTGATAAAGTCGGTCCAATTGCTGGCGCAAATCCTACGACGATTCCAACTAAGCCTAAAGCTGCCCCCCGTGATTCGGCAGGAAACAGTGATAACATAATGGTCTGCAACAACGGCATCGTAATTCCGACACCCACCGCTTGAATCAAACGTGCTGCTAATAAGACACCAAAACTTGGAGCTAGAAAAGCCACAATGGTTCCAATTAAAAAGATAACCATTGCTGAAACGTAGAGCCACTTCGTATTAATGGTTGTCGCTAGGTAAGCTGACAAAGGAATCATAATCCCATTCACCATCAAAAATCCAGTGGTCAACCACTGAACTGTTGCTGTAGAAACATTAAAAGTGGACATTAATTTTGGTAATGCCGTCGACAATAAAGTCTGATTTAAAACTGTACAAAATGTTCCAACTAATAAGACAATAATCAGCATGATTTTGCTAAATTTATTATCTGTATCGCTTTTTGCCAAGTAAAATCCTTCTTTCATATTCTTGATTAACTAATTTTCAATAGTTACAATGAATAATTTTGATAAAAAAACAATACGGTATAATATAGACTATCTTTATAATCTTGTCAACTATTCAATATTAATGTTAACAAATTAACAATTTTACATTTTCTCGTCAGCATCATATAATGAGGCTAGTTTAATTTTCCTATTTTATACAGTAAGCAAAAATTTGTGTGATACTACTAGGTGAAAAATGACTCAAATCAACAATTACATGCAGTGGCTTCATGATATTATTCGACCAGATAATCTCTATTTGAGTATTCGCGATACGGCTCGTGCCTGTCAAATTACGGATACTCAAGTTCGTTATTGGATCAAAAATGGTTACCTAAAAACGGTGAAAGCCGAAAATGGTGCTGTTAAATTACCGTATAAGCAAATTATCCATGCGCGCATGATTAAAAAATTTCTTGACGACGGATTCACCCTACATGCTGCAGTCAAAAAGGCTCAAGACAAAATTTCTTTGGCCCGTTCGTTACAAACAATGTTATTAGATAGTATGCAAAATATTACCGTTGACAATGATCAAGTGATCTTTGATTTTGGCCCCCTAGCGGAAGATGAAAAACGCCATGTGTACGGCATTGAGCAGCAAGGAAAAATTCATTTTACGGTGCAAGAGCCTTAAAACGGACTGAATGTCACTTTTTACTATTAAATAGTATTTATTTTGGAGCAGAAGGAGTACTGCGTGAATTTCATTATCAATTTATATAAGCCCTTTTTCGATCTACAAAATTGGGAAAAGGTGATTTCTTCACCCAACGATTGGTTGTTGATCATTTCATTGATTATTATGGAATGTCTATTATCCGTGGATAATTCAATCGTTTTAGCGGCCCAAGCTCACACTTTAAAGACCAAAAAAGAACAAGCAGATGCCCTCTTTTATGGTATCTGGGGCGCGTTTATTTTCCGCTTTTTAGTCATTGGCATCGGCACTTATTTGATTGATCTTTGGTGGATCAAGATTCTTGGTGCTTTGTATTTAGTGTACATGGCAATTCACTTTTTCTGGGAAAAAATGTCTGGTCAACACAAAAAAGTGAAAATGTTTAAAATTAAAGGTTTATCACCGTTATGGCAAGTCATCATCTCAATTGAATTTACGGATATCATGTTTTCTTTAGACTCTGTCCTCACCTTAATTGCGGTGTCTAATAATCCCGTCATCATTCTGATTGGTAGTGTCATCGGCATCATTGCAATGCGCGGGGTAGCCGAAGTGATCATGAGTCTGATGAACAAAATTCCCGAATTAGAGCCGATGGCCTATGTCCTCATTTTATTTATCGCAGTGAAATTATTTTTGACCATTCCTGCAATTGATATTGAAATTCCCAACACTGTGTTCACGATCGTGATGGCGATTGCCTTTATTGCCACCTTTATTGTTCATATTATTCGCAAGAAGCAGCCGAAAAATTAGGCTGTTTTTTGATTTAAACGGAAAGCTTCGTTATTATAGTAATTAAGGTCTTCCAACTTTGGACTCTTAGTTAGAATCTCAGAAAGGAGTATTTTTCTGCATGGCAGATAATAATACACCAATGGTCGAGTTTAAAAACGTTACAAAAATTTATAAAGGTAAAACGCCCGCTGTTAGCAATGCTAACATCAAAATTGAAAAAGGTGAATTTTGTTGTTTTATCGGAACCTCCGGCTCTGGTAAAACCACCTTAATGCGCATGATTAACCGCATGAATAGCATCACTTCTGGTCAAGTGTTAATTAACGGTGAAGATGTGAATAGTTTTAATGCTGTGGACCTGCGGCGCAAAATCGGTTACGTAATTCAAAACAACGGCTTAATGCCCCATATGACAATTAAAGATAACATTATTTTGGTACCCAAATTGCTCAAATGGCCCAAAGAAAAGCTAGAGCAACGTGCTAAAGAATTGATTCAATTAGCTGAATTGCCGGAATCTTATTTAGACCGTTATCCATCTGAACTATCTGGCGGTCAACAACAAAGAATCGGCGTCGTGCGGGCTTTGGCGGCGGATCAAGACTTAATCTTGATGGACGAACCGTTTGGTGCTTTAGATCCGATTACCCGTGAAAATTTACAAGATTTAGTCCAAAAATTACAACAAGACACTGGCAAAACTTTTGTCTTCGTAACCCACGATATGGACGAAGCTTTGAAGTTAGCCACGCATATCGTCATCATGCATGATGGTCAAGTCGTTCAAAATGATACACCCACGAATATTTTGCAGAAACCTGCGAACGAATTTGTTGAAAACTTAATTGGTGAAGAACGGCTGGCTGAAGCTAAGCATGATACCGTGCAAGTCCAAGAAGTCATGCTGAAAACTCCTGTCAAAATTAATTTAGGCGCTTCGTTAAAGGAAGCCTTGGTATTAATGAAAGAACGCCACGTCGATACCCTATTAGTCACTGATGATACCGATCATCTCAAGGGCATGATTAGTGTGGATCGTTTGGAACAAAAATATCATAAAGCATCTGGCGTCAGTGACATTCTAGAAAAGCAACTTTACACGGTGAAACCTGATGCTTATTTGCGTGATACCGTTGATCGAATTCTCAAGCGGGGTGTCAGTTACGTGCCAGTTGTTGACGATAATCATATTTTAGTGGGAATCGTCACTCGTTCGGCCTTAGTTAACTTAGTTTACAACACCATTTGGGGCGATAACGATCCGCTTGCTGAAACCAAAACTAATTCCAGCAATAAGGGAGCTGACAGCGAAAATGAGTAGTTTTTTAGCCCAGCACGGTTCAGAGCTCTTAGTTAAAACGTGGGAACAAATCTATATTTCCTTAATTGCTTTAGGCTTGGGGATTATCGTGGCGGTGCCGTTAGGCGTTGTCTTATCACGATTTCCCAAAACTGCTAATGTGGTAATGAATATTGCCAGTATGTTACAGACAATTCCTGCATTAGCTTTATTAGCGCTCATGATTCCTGTCTTTGGGATCGGCCAGCTGCCGGCCATTATTGCGCTCTTTATTTACAGTTTAATGCCAATTTTGCGCAATACTTATATTGGGATGAAAGGCGTGAATCCTGATATCATCGATTCCGCTAAGGGGATCGGCATGACTAATTGGCAGTCCATCATCAAAGTTGAAGTGCCCCTAGCGATGCCTGTCATTATGTCTGGTATTCGGTTATCTGCCATTTACGTCATTGCTTGGTCAACTTTAGCCTCTTATATTGGTGCCGGTGGTTTAGGCGATTTTATTTTCAACGGCTTAAACTTATTCCAGCCGGATTTGATTTTCGGCGGGACAATTCCTGTCATTATTCTTGCTATTTTGACTGATTATCTATTAGGAAAATTGGAAGCCAAACTGACGCCAATTTCCAGCAAGACTAAATAAGGGAGGAAGTCGTATGAAGAAAAAATTATTACGCGGTTTTTTAGCTCTGACCTTACTCTTAACCACACTGACTACTAGTGGTTGCAGCTTACCGGGATTATCGTCAGCGCAAGGTAGTGGCAACACCGTACGGATCGCCTCATTGAACACTACCGAATCACAGATTATCGCTAACATTATTAGTGAATTAATTGATCATGAAACTAATTACCAAACATCAATCGTCAACAATTTAGGTTCGGCTCCGCTAATGCATCAAGCCTTAATCAGAGGAGATGCCGATATTCAAGCAGTATCTTACAGCGGTACCGAATTGACCACTACTTTGAACTTGCCGCCAACCAAAAATGCTGATAAAGCGACTAAAACGGTGGCCAAAACTGTCAAAAAGCGTTATAACCAAACTTTATTTCCGACCTATGGTTTTGAAAACAAATTTGCCTTCATGGTGACGCAACAAACGGCTCAAAAAGACCATCTCCAAAAAGTTTCTGATCTCAACAAGATCGCCGACAGCTCCACAATCGGAGTAGACGCCAACTGGCTCAATCGCAAAGGTGATGGCTACAAAGATTTCACTAAATATTATGGATTTGAATTTGTGAAAGCTTATCCCATGCAGATTGGTTTAGTCTACTCCGCGTTAGCTTCCAAGAAAATGGACGTGGTTTTGGGATATTCGACTGACGGACGCGTGGATAGCTACCATCTTAAACAATTACAAGATGATAAAAAATTCTTCCCACCATACAAATGTTCCATGTTAGTTAATAATTCTTTATTAAAAAAAGATCCACAGTTAAAACCTATCTTACATCGTTTGGATAACAAAATTGATGTCCACACCATGCGCAAATTAAATTATCAAGTTGATGATCAGTTACTGGAACCTCAAGTTGTCGCGCAAAAATTTTTACAGGAAAATCATTATTTCCGAGGTGATAAGTAGATGTCTCATTTAAATATTTGGCAACAATTGCTTTATTATTACAGTCACAACGGGATGTACATCCTCCAGCAATTTATGCGCCACTTTCTGATTTCGATCTATGGCGTCTTATTCGCGGCCATTGTTGGGATTCCGATCGGGATTTTCATCGCTCGCAATCATAAATTAGGCAATTTTGTCATCAGTATTGCCAACGTCATTCAAACGATTCCCTCACTAGCGCTTTTATCCATCATCATGATTGTGATGGGGCTAGGTGTTAATACCGTGATTGTGACTGTCTTCTTATACTCGCTGCTGCCGATTATCAAAAACACTTATACGGGTATGCGCAATGTTGACGAAAATATTATTGATTCTGGTAAGGGCATGGGGATGACGAATTTTCAAATTTTATACATGGTTCGTCTGCCCCTGTCATTATCCATTATCATGGCAGGCATTCGGAACGCATTAGTTTTAGCAATCGGAATTACGGCTATCGGAGCCTTCGTTGGCGCTGGTGGTTTAGGTGATATTATTATCCGCGGCACCAATGCCACCAATGGCGGTGCTTTAATTTTGGCCGGCGCATTACCAACAGCCTTGATGTCCATCATTTCGGATTCATTATTGAATTTATTAGAAAAATGGCTCAAACCGGCGGGCTTAGATGATTAAATGAAAACTTCAGGGGTTGATTCTTCTGAAGTTTTTTATTACATTCCCAAGTCCTAGCTTGAAAGCTCGCCTAAATATCGCTAAGATAGATAGAGTTTCGCATTATAGATCAGTGAGGAAAGTCATTCATGGTTCAAATTAAATCTGCCTACTGGCAAAACGTTGTCGAGCGTGCCCAACAACATCCTGCAGTCGCGGGCTTAACTCAAATTCCCTTTTTTTCTATGGCACCGATGGAAGGCGTCACCGATTCTGTTTTCCGGCGTGTCGTGGCACAAGCCGGTGGACCCGATGTTTATTTTACAGAATTCACCAATGCCCGCAGTATCACACATCCTAAGGCCAAATTCACCGCGCAAGTTCGTTTGAATGTCGCGCCTGGTGAACAAATGCCCATCGCACAAATTTGGGGTAATCGGCAAATTGATTTTGAGACAGCCAGTCAAGATTTGAAAGCTCATGGTTACCAAGCAATTGATCTTAATATGGGTTGTCCTTCCGCGACGATTATTAAAAATGGTGGCGGTTCTGATTTGATCCGCCATTTGGATGATGCGGCAGCTGTCATTGCGGGCGCGAAAACGGCGGGCTTACCCGTTTCAGTCAAAACTAGATTGGGTTTTAATGAACTTGACACCTACAAAACTTGGATTCCCTTTTTACTAAAACAAGATATTCCCCTATTAACCGTGCATGTCCGTTCACGCAAGGAAATGTCCAAAGTTCCCGCTCATTATGAACTAATTGACGAATTGGTGGCGCTCCGTGATCAATATGCGCCCAACACTCTGCTGCAAATCAATGGTGATATCAAGGATCGCGCAGCGGGCTTAGCGTTAGTACGCCAACATCCCGGTGTCGATGGCATTATGATTGGACGTGGCATTTTTGAAAACCCCTTTGCCTTTGAAGACACCCCCAAAGAACACACTTTAGCTGAAAATTTACATCTGTTACGTATGCAATTAGATCTGCATGATCAATTTAATGCCGAACACGGTCCGCTGAATTTTCGCAAATTACGCCGCTTTTTCAAAATTTACGTGCGGCATTTTGATAATGCTTCTGACCTCCGTGTGGCCCTAATGGATAGTAATAGCACCGACGAAGCCCGTCAACTCTTGGATGATTTTGAACAACAGATGGTCGCTCCCGAACAAATCGTCATTCCCATAAAAAAATCAAGCCGCCAGTCCAACACTGACGACCAATAAAATCTATTACTGACATTGATGCACAACTTGCGCTAACCGCTCAAGCAAATAAACGACCGGTACCTGGCTTGTTAAATTGACGCCTTGACCCACGATGCGCTCCGGAATTTCATACGAAAAATTCAAATCCGACAATTCCGCCAACGAATTAGTCGGATTATTTGTGATGCTGACGATTTTGGCATTATGATCATAAAAATTAACCACTTGATCCAAAGTTTGGGCGGTCTCACCACTGGCAGATAGAACAATCAGTAAATGGTTTTTTAATGAATTCTTCCCCAACTGCACCGGATAAAATGGATCTGAAATCACAAAAGCCTCCCGACCGTGATTAACAAATTGGCGAGCACCATAACTGGCCAAATCGCCTGAAGTTCCCACACCAAAAAAAATAAAAATTGTATCCGCAAACACCAAATTCAAAAACTGTTGCATTTGTGTCTCATATTCCGGCGCCTGAGCAAAATAACTTTGAGCTTGATAAGTCACATCGTCTAAACGATCTTCAGCAACTTCTTGGTTTAATTGCTGGCAAAATTCATAATAATGTTGATATCCCAAGCGATTAATCGTGCGTAAAACTGAAGCTGGTGCGACATCTAATTCTTCGGCCAAATGCCGCAAACTAAAATCCTTTACGGTTTCTTTATGGTCCAAAATATACTGATAAATTTTTTGTTGCATTTTAGTTAAATCATTAATCGGCACTCTTTTATCACCTCAACGTTCTGATTATACAATAAAACAAGCGATTCTTTAGGAAAAATCTCCTGACAGAATCGCTTGTTTATTTTATATATCTTTTAATTGAGCAAACTCAAAGCTTCATCTAACACTTTGGGACCGTTCATCATGCCGTAATCTTGCATATTGATGACTTCCACCGGAATATTAACCCGACCTTTGAAATCATCCAACATATAACTAACTTGCGGTCCTAACATTAAAACATCAGGTTGCTCAGTCTCAATTTTAGCATCAGCATCTGCGGCCGCTGTCGCAAAAATTTTGGCCTCAATGCCCTTTTCTTCGGCGGCTTTTTGCATTTTGCTGACTAATAAACTGGTCGACATGCCTGCGGCACACACCAACATAATGGTTTTTTCACTCATAATGGAACTCCTTATTCAGTTGCCAAAGCTTGTTCGGCTTTGACCTTTTCATTATCCATACTCTTAAAGAAGAAGTAGTAAATCAAAGTATCCAAAATAATATTGATAATCTGCATAACTCCACCAGAAATATGACCCGTTGCTAAAATACCCGACATAATTGGTGGTGTCGTCCACGGAACAGCCACGCCCATGGTTTTGGCGACCCAACCCCATTTCATAGCTAGATAAGTCGTCGTCACATTCGTCAAAGGTGCAGCAATAAACGGAATGACCATTTTATAATTCATCACAATGGGCAAACCAAAAATAATTGGTTCATTGACATTAAAAATTGCTGGACCAATGACTAATTCACCCAAAGTTTTATACTCTTTGCTCTTGGACAGAAAGGCAATCATCAAGGCCAATCCCAAAGTTGCACCAGAACCGCCCATATGCACAAAGTTATCAAAGAACTGCTGCGTTACAATATTTGGTAAAGCGTGACCAGCTTTCAAGGCAGCCGCATTTTGCGCCATGGCACTTAACCAAATCGGCTGCATGACCCCCGCCACTGTATTGGAACCATGAATCCCAAAGATCCACAAAACACAGACTAAACCTTCAGCAACTAACGCGCCGGGTAAAGTATTACTCAACTTACTCAATGGATCTTGTAAGAAGAAAGTAATTACATTAGGAATACTATGCATTGGCGTGGCTTCTACACCTAAACGAATTAACCAAACCAAAAATAATGACAATGCGCCGGGAATTAAAGACGCGAATGAATTAATAATTGCGGGTGGAACACTAGCGGGCATTTTAATGGTCCAATTCTTGTGGACAATCCAGACATAAAAATCAGTAATGAATAATCCTACCAAGATCGCAATGAATAAACCAGACGAATCCAATTCCTTCAATGGGACCCACATATTACCGGCTTTATCGGTTTTTAACGGAATCGTTAAGATAAAGGCTCCAACGGCGACAATCATCGCTGAAAAAGAATCGACTTTATAACTTTTCGCCAAATTATATGAAATACCAGCAACGGCAACCAAGCCCATAATATGAAATGACGCATTGGTAATGTACTGCAAGATATCCGCCCAATGCGGACCAAAGGTCTGAGCCATGAAGGCTAAATAACCTTTAACAGGAAATTGCGCAATAATCATAAACATGGAGCCGATGATGATCATGGGAATCGCGGCAGCCATCCCATCACGCAAGGCAACCATATGTCGTTCAGCTGAAATCTTTTGGAAAAACGGAATTAATTTAGTGGTCAAAAAACTATTTTTTGACTTTTCCTGTGCCATTTTCCTCTCCCCTTTTTAACTCAAATCTTCACCATTAGACGCAATGACTTTTTGGTACCAAGCAAAGGAATCTTTCTTGGAACGCTCCAAAGTTCCGTTGCCCTCGTCATCCTTATCAACATAAATGAAACCGTAACGCTTAGACATCTGCCCTGTCCCAGCTGAAACTAAATCAATACAGCCCCATGGGGTATAGCCCATCAAGTCCACACCATCTTCACAGACAGCCAATTTCATTTGTTCAATATGTGCTTTTAAGTAATCAATTCGATACTGATCATGGACTGAACCATCTGCTTCTTTTTGATCCACGGCACCAAACCCATTTTCAACAATGAATTGCGGTTTGTCGTAACGATCTGCCAGCCAGTTCATCGCATAGCGCAAACCTTCGGGATCAATTTGCCAATCCCACTCCGATTTTTCCACATAAGGATTGTCCACGCTATCCGCCGCTTCGTCATAATGATAATCGACCCGCTCATCATCATGCGCCGACACCGCCCGCGACATATAATAGCTAAAGCCAATATAATCAACCGTTCCGGCTTTTAAAACATCCAAATCAGCTAAGGTAATATCCATGTCCCAGCCCTGATTATGTTGATAAGCTGTCAGCCATTTAGGATATTGACCATTCGATTGAATATCTTCGAACCAATAACGCGCTTGGTTGGCGCGCTGCGCTTTCATGACATCTGCCGGTTTAGAGGTTGCTGGATACAACGGCACCATCGCAATCATCGAACCAATCTGAAACTCAGGATTAATTTGATGCCCAATTTGGACAGCCTCGGCACTGGCCACTAGCTCATAATGAGCGGCTTGATACATCGTTTGCTCCATATTTTCGCCGTCATGTTTGAATAAACCGGAATTAGTCATAATCGAAAAATCATTTTGATAGTCCGACTGATTGTTGATTTCGTTAAAAGTCATCCAATATTTAACCTTATGTTGGTAGCGCTTAAAAACAACTTCGGCAAATTTGACAAAGAAATCAATCACTTTGCGACTGCGCCAACCACCATATTCTTCAACCAAGTGATACGGCATTTCAAAATGGGACAAAGTAATCACTGGTTCAATATCATATTTCAAGCATTCGTCAAACAAATCATCATAAAACTTTAAACCTGCTTCATTAGGCTGGTCTTCATCACCATTTGGAAAGATCCGCGTCCACGCAATCGAAGTCCGAAAACACTTGAACCCCATCTCGGCAAATAGCTTGATATCGCCGGGATAACGATTATAAAAGTCAATTGCTTCATGGTTTGGATAGTACAAATCTGGTTGCACACCCTTGGTGATTTGCCGTGGGACACCATTAGCACCGGCCGTCATGATATCAGCAACACTGACACCCTTGCCGCCAGCTTGCCAGCCACCTTCTAATTGATGAGCTGCCACTGCTCCACCCCATAAAAAATCTGGTCGCAACGTTGTCGTTTTCCCCATTATGTTTCCTCCTAAAATTATAAAGCGTTTACAAGAAACATAATACCACTTTGTTTCCAAAAAGCAAATTGTATTGGAGACATTTAAGAAACACGTTTCAGAAAATTCCACTCCTATTTTTTGAATATTAGCCTGATCGCCAGAATTTATCCTTTTCATTTGGCCAACAATCTTTTACACTAACCCTATGAAGAAAATTAAAAATCATTCATCAATGTATCAAAGAATTCAGCGAACAAGTTCCTCATCTACCAAAATCAATTTATTTCATTTGGTCATGTTAGCCTTGGGATCTTTAATTGGTTCCGGCTGGTTATTTGGCGCTTGGGAAGCATCTGCCGTCGCAGGACCTGCAGCCATCATCTCTTGGATTTTGGGTGCCATTATTATCGGCGCCATCGCTTACAACTATATTGAATTAGGCACTATGTTTCCGGAATCCGGTGGTATGAGCAAATTTGCCCAATACAGTCATGGTTCGCTCTTAGGCTTCATTGCCGCGTGGGCCAATTGGATTTCGTTGATTACCCTATTGCCGATTGAAGCGGTCGCGGCCGTACAATATATGAGCGCTTGGCCATTCAAATGGGCGCATTTTACGAATCAATTCATGCACAATAACACGGTAACTAATCGCGGTTTGATTATGGTCTTCATTTTTATTATTATCTTTACATTGTTGAACTATTGGTCGGTCGCCTTACTGACCCATTTTACGAGTGCTATTTCGCTCTTTAAAATTGCGATTCCTTTGTTAACGGTGATTTTATTGACAATCAGTAGCTTTCATCCGGCCAATTATGGGCACACTTGGCATTCCTTCATGCCTTACGGTAGTGCGCCGATTTTTGCAGCAACGTCCGTGTCCGGAATCATTTTTTCATTCGATGCTTTCCAAACCGTAATTAACATGGGCAACGAAGTGCGTAATCCGCAAAAAAATATTGGTCGCGCTATCACAATTTCGCTAAGTATTAGTGCCGTCATTTATATTTTGTTACAAAGCACTTTTATTACATCCATGACGCCACACATGTTGTGTCATGGATGGCAAGGGATCAACTTTAATTCTCCCTTTGCCGATTTGGCTATTTTATTAAATATTTATTGGCTCGCAATCCTCTTATACTTAGATGCGTTTGTATCGCCATTTGGCACCGGTGTCTCCTTCACTGCTTCGACATCCAGAGCCTTGGCCGCCATGGTAGATAATGAACATTTACCCAAATTTTTGGGCAAGTTGAATCAAAAATACCATACGCCCAGGACCGCCATGGTGATCGATGCCTTGTTAAGCATGGTCATGGTGGGCTTGTTTCGATCATGGGCATCACTGGCGACCGTAATTTGTACGTCCACTTTAATTGCTTATCTGACGGGTCCGACCACTGTTGTTGCTTTACGTAAATTAGCACCACACTTTAAACGACCAATTGTCCTGAAGCATCTGAAATTAATGGCTCCGTTAGCCTTTATTCTCACGTCTTTAGCAATTTATTGGGGCATGTGGCCAACTACGATTCAAGTTATTTTTATTATTACCTTGGGTTTACCCATTTATTTTTATTATGAAGCCAAAGCCGGCTGGCAAACGACCAAGCAAGAACTGCAAGGAGCCGCGTGGCTGATTTGTTATTTGATTTTTATGGCGATCATGTCCTTTATTGGTAGTCGGCAATTTAATGGTCAAAATTGGCTCCACTATCCCTATGATTTTCTCATCATTATCTTGTGTTCAGGTGGCTTCTATTATTGGGGCACGCACAGTTACTGGCAGTCACGCTTTCTCAATCAAGGTTATCAAATTAACCGTAAAATCAAAAAAGAAACTCTATTTTAATTAAAATAGAGTTTCTTTTTTGATATTAATTTTATCAATCACTAATTTTTAACTGCACCGTACTTTGACCTTGATCATTTGCGTGCACCACTAATTGATTCGGAATTTGCTCCTTCAACAAAGCCACATGACTAATAATGCCAATTACCTGGTGACCCGTTTGGATTTGTTCCAGAGCGCGCAAGGCTATCAAAAGTGACTCCTGATCTAATGAACCAAAACCTTCATCAATGAACAAAGCCTCAATTTGCACACCGCCAGCCTGTTCCTGAATCACTTCGCCCAACGCCAAAGCCAAGCTCAACGCTGCCAAAAAGCTTTCGCCGCCAGACAAAGTGTGCACACTGCGTACCTCACCCACATTATCATCATAAACATCAATTTCTAAGCCTGTGTCTTTTTGATAAGTACCTTGAGCTTGATGCAACAGCATGTAATACCGCCCTGAGCTGAACTGTTGGAGATGTTGGTTTGCCACTTCTAAAATATCAACTAATTGTGCCCGCAAGACAAACCGTTCCAAACTCAACTTGGCAGCACTTTTGCCAGCCATCGTTTCTGCCAAAATCTGTAATTGATCTTCTTGATCCTGCCGATCGGTTAATTCCTGTTGAGTTTGTCGCAACTGCTGCAATAGTGCATCATTATTGAGCACCTGATGATAAAATTGTTCTGTGGCAGCCGCATCTGCATCCCACTGCAACTGCAATTCTACTAATTGTTGGTGCTCCGCGGTTACATCAAATTGGCGCTGAGATCCAATCAATTGTTGATAAACTTGAATTTGCGTCGCTACCGTCTGACATCGCTGCTCATAATCACTGACGGCTTGCTGAAGATGGGTTAATTGCGGCAATTGTGCTGTCAATTGGTCAAAACGCTGTTGCGAATTTTCTCCAAAATAAGCTTGCACTTGTGCTGTCAATTGCTGCGTGTTCGCTTGCAAAGTTTGACTAATTTGGGCTAATTGTTGCTGAACTAATTCCGCTTGTGCATTCAAAGCAGCTTGTTGTTGGTGATCTCGTTGTAATTGCTGTTGATTTTTGGTTAGTTGCTCAGAAAAATCTTGAACTTGTTGCGCTAATTGTGTAATGGCTTGATCCACTGCGGCTAAGTCTGAATATTTCCCGGGTAATTGTTGGGCTAACATCGTCTGTTGTCCTGACAATTGTTGATAAACGCGTTGTGCACTTTGATGTTTAGTTTGCCATTGTGTCAGCGTTTCATTCAAATTTTGCAGACGTCTTTTTGTCTGTGCCACGGTTTGCTGTTGATGTTGCACTTTTTGCACTCGTACTGTCAATTGTTGTAAATGATCTTGCTGTTGCGCCAAAATGGGCGCCACTGGCTCGGCTAAATCATCAGCATCAATTGATATTGCTAATTGCTGACATAATTCTTGACAAGTGACTTGAATTTGAACAATTGCTTGTTGCTGCACTTCCAGCTGTGATTGTTGGGCTTGTATTTGCGTTTGCAAACGAACCAACGCTTCTTGGCTGGTCGTTAATTGTTTATCCGCCAATTTGACAGCGGAAGCCGTGACAGCTTTGGGCGCATTCGTATTAGGAACTGGATGGTCTAAACTGCCACACACGGGACAAGGCTGGTCGGGACTCAATTGGGCCGCCAAAGTCGCAATTTGATTTTGCAGCCATTGATCTTTTAACGCGCGCTGGTGGTTTTGACATTGAGCTACAACTTGTTGTTGATACACGAATTGGTCTTGCAAATGTTGCTGCTGGTGCTCTAATTCTTGTTCAATTTGCTGGTGATGTTGCCATTCGTGCAACTGTTGGACTAAATTTTGGGTCCATTGTTGTTGCTGCAACAAATCAGGTAACGTTTGCACTGCATTCAAAGCTTGTTGATATGTCGTTTGGACTTGCTCGACCTGTGCTTTGGTTTGTTGTAAATTTTGGTACGCCTGTTCGACTTGTTGGTGTGCCTCAGTTAATTGATCCTGTAATTGCTGATATTGAACATAAGATTTACGCTGCGCGTTCAAAGTCGCAAGTTGCGCTTGGCGGTGACGATCTTGCGGTGTTTTTTGAATTAAATCTTGCTGGGTCGCCTTTGCTGACGCCAATTGTTGCTGGAGTTGCGCTTGGCGGTGCACAAAAGTAGTCTGTTGGGTCGTCACGGCTTGTTGCTGCTGCTGTAAAGTCTGGATTTGTTGAACGGCAGCTTGTCGATCTTTCACCCAAGTTAACTGCTGAATTTGGTGCTTTACTTGTTCAAAATTGTCCTGTTGTTGCTGAAGAGACTGTTGTGTTTGGTGAAGTTGTGCTAATTGCTCAATTTGGTTATTAATTTTTTGATGTTCTGACAGTGCTTGTTGCCGTTGCTGGAGCTGTGCTTGGCGGTCACGTTGTTGCGCTTGGCGATGCGTTAATTTAGCATGCTGTTGCTGTTGCTGCTGTTCTAAGTCGGCAATTTGTTGAACGGCAGACAAGGCCTTGGATACAGGGGTCGTGACCCAATGAATTTTGGTCAAATCAGTTGTTAAAGTTTGATGAAGCTGTTTGCTCTGTCGCTGTTGATCTTTGAGTTGATCATTCAATATTTGCGTCCACTTTTGATATAATTGCGTTCGAAAAATTTTGCGAAGCACTTGTTCTTTATCCACGCTTGACGCCATCAAAAAGCGGCGAAAGGCACCTTGCGGCAATAAAACGATTTGAATAAATTGTTGCCTGGACAACTGCAACACATCTAATAATTTTAAATTAATATCCTTGAGTTTGGTCAATTCATCAACTTGCTGTGCATCTTTAAAAATCTTTAAGCGCCCGCGACTTTCATATTCCTTATCACCAACTCCCCGCTTTTTGGCTAATATTTGCTTCGGCAAACGTATCACCTGATAAATTTTCCCACGATGCTCAAAGGTTAATTGGACCGAAGTTGCTGCTTGCGATGACGCAAAATCTGAACGCAAACTTTCCGGCGGTCGATCATCACTGGTCGTGGACCCGTATAAGGCAAAAGTCAACGCTTCAAAAATCGTGGTTTTGCCACTGCCCGTTTTGCCCGTAATTAAAAATAAGCCGTTTTGCTGCAAACGCTCAAAATCCACCGTTTCATTCACATATGGACCAAAATTTTGCAAAATCAGTTTCATTGGTCGCATTACTGCACCTCTTTTTGTGCTAATTGCAAAGCTTGCGTTGCCCATTGTTGTTGCTGCTTCGTTAACGGAACTTGTGCCACTTGCTCATAAAAGTCTGTTAATAAATCCATCGGATCCTGTTGCTGCAATTGCCGTACATCAGACTTCGCACTATCGGGCAACTGCAATTTAGTTTGGCGTTCTACGGTGAGTAATTTAGGATAAATCGTCCGCAAACGTGATAACAAATTCGGAATAATTTGCCGGTCTGTTAACGTAATCCCAAAATAATTATTCAAATCTTGCTTTTGATAATAGCTTTCATCGGTTAAAGTCTGAAAGCTTTGTGTCAAATGAATTACGTCGTGCAACAGCTTCAGCGGATAAAATTGTAGCCAAAAGGGCTCCGTATCTACAATCCACACCCCTTTTTGCTGAGTCGTTTCTGACAACGAAAACTTAATCGGCGAACCACTGTAACGAGCATTGGGTAACTGCAGCGCATCTTTACCATGTAAATGGCCTAAGGCAACATAATCAAAATCAGCTAATAAATCGCTGGGGATCGCTGCCAAACCACCCACCGTCAACGGCGTTTCTGACGTCGTCTGACTACTGCCTGCCACAAAAAAATGGGCCACTAATACATGCTTTTTGGCCGGATCAAAGACCTGTTTCATTTTTTGGAAAACTGGTACAATCGCCTGTTGTAGCGTTTGGAGCTGCTCATCATGAAAATATTGTCGAGCCGCAAAAGGTTCAAAATATGGCAACAAAAATATTTGTGTGTCCGTCAATTCCACGGGCGTAAATGCCTGTGCCAATTGTGTCGCTACATATAAGTGGGTTTGCTGATACCAAGACGCTCCTGTCGCCAAGCGCGTCGCACTATCATGATTGCCGGCAATCACGTATAACGGCAAGTGATCTACCAAATTTAACTGCTTAAATTGTTGATTCAACATCCGCACAGATTGTTCAGCAGGCAAAGAACGATCGTACAAATCGCCGGCCACAATCACACCGTCAACTTGTTGCGCCAAAGCAATTTGTTCAATTTGGGAAAATGCGTCAGCTTGTTCGGCCTGCAAGTCAAAACCATGCAACCGCCGACCCAAATGCCAATCAGACGTGTGTAAAAATCGCATGCTCAATCTCCTTCGTCACTTTTTCTTTAATTGTACACTGTCAAAAAAATAATCGCTGCTTCTTAAGCAACGATTATTAATTTAATCAAAATGTAAAGCTAAATCTTGGGCTTCAAATAAGCGTTTTTGACACAGCCAATTGCTTAATAAACCCAAACCGACGGGCAAAATAATATACAAAAAAATTACCAACAAACAATTTAAGGGAGTCACGGATAGCTGCTCTAAGACCACGCTGGGACCAACTAATCCTGAAAAACCAAAGCCGGCACTAGTTGTGGTACCTTGAATTTTTAAAATTGCTCCCAAGCCGCCCATCAATCCTGAATTCACAATAACCGGCAATAAAATTTTGGGATGTGCCACTAAATTGGGCATCTGCATTTTTGGTGAACCCAAAAAGTGCGCTAAGGAGGTGCCAATCGAATTAACTCGCCAACCGTAAATTGCTAACGCAAAGGCAGCTGCGGTAATACCCAAATTAGCGCTACCTGCGGCCACACCATGGATTCCGATTGCAGTCGCAATTCCGACCGACGAAATCGGTGAGACAATCAATAACGCAAACACAATGCCAATGACTGCCCCCATGACAATCGGCTGCAAAGTCATCAGATGTTCCACGCCAATCCCAATCTCCGTCGTGATTTGACCGACATATGGCAACAAGAACAACCCTATGCCGCCAGCAACTAAAGTGACAAGCAATGGCACCAATAAAATTGTATAAGCTTTGAGTTTTTTACCCAAAACTAAAACCAACAGATATGCAATCATAATCGTCAACGCTACATTAATCACGTCGCCACTTCCTTTGAGCACCAACTGTTGATTTTTCACAGTGATATTTCCAGCGGCACCCATAGCTGCCAAAGTGATTGAAGCTGTTTGAATCGAAGTCAATTTGGCTGTCATTCCCACACAAACAGCACACGCCACAGGCAACAAAGCCGTCGCAATATTTGTTAAAAACGTGATCGTATTCCCTACATCGGGCCACAGCGGCATGAGCGCTTTAATTACTAAATTCATTAATACCGCGGGAATCAAAGCCACTACCACGCCCACGGACACGCCGTTCAAGGTATCCCACGCAACTTTTTTTATTATTTGACCAATTTTCATTTGTTCCACCTCGCACCAACTAAAAAAGCCTGCATCCAATATGCAGGCTAACAAACAACTCATCAATACTGGTCCTGCACAATTTTTAATCACCATTAAAAGATCTGCACAGTCCCAATCTAGAAAATTTGAGAACTTAAGATCATGAATTAAAGTATAAATAATAATAGGCAATCTTCTTTGCAAGATATTGATTATACTTAGTCTTCATCATTTGAAATTCTCCCTTCTTGTAAAAATTATCATAACTGATTTTCTAATAAAAAGCAAAGTCTTTTTAAGAATTATTTAGCAATTCTTAATCTAGTAGTTAACAAATGATCTTCATTGCGTCCCCAATTTATTTGTAATAAGGTATTATCTAAAATTTACTGCAGACTTCATTCAGGAGGAAATCTTATTTTGAGTTATCTTTATTTAGTTGTGGCCGTGATCGGCGAAATTTTGGGTACTTCCTTGTTGAAAGCTTCAAATGGTTTCACCCAATTATTCGCCACACTTGGCGCGTTACTTTCATATGGTATTTGCTTTTACTTCTTGTCACTATCCTTGAAGACGATCAACTTAAGTGTCGCCTACGCCTTGTGGTCCGGCATTGGCATTGTGGCCACCACCGCGATTAGTTACTTTATCTGGAAAGAAAATCTCAATTTCATGACCATCATTGGCTTAGTTTTGATTTTATTAGGTATCGTTCTCGTCAATCTTTTTAGTAATCATTAGTCAAATTGTTTCACGTGAAACGTTTCAGTCGTTACCGGCAAGCTCAACAGATAACAATTTTATCACAATAAACTGTTGGTGAGGCTCCAATTAATAGTTGCATTGTACGCTCTCTTTTCTGGTGTCGTAGTCAGCGTCCGCAAATCCAGCATCGGTCCATTTACTTGTTGATCTTGACTGTTCCACCAGTCTTTGGAAATATCCGTTGTCACCGACTCCCCCAAAGCAGCTCCTTTGGAATCTGCAGCTTCATTGAACTTGCGGATCACAGTTGGCTCCGTCGTAATTGGCGTAGAATCATACTTTAGGTTTCCTGCCCAAAATCCAGTTTCTTCATAGCTGACAAAGTTAACGTTCCTAAATTATAAGGCACATTAACCGCCTTGACATCAGGATCACCATCTTTGTCAAAAGTTACAGATGACGGTAACTGACTGTAATTCAATTGGTAATGACAATGTTTGGTCCAAACATCCTTAGGAAAATATTTGGAATCTATCGGTTGTCCTGCTAAGCCAACAATCGTTTGATCAGGGACCTCAGAATTAATTTCTGGCAAGAGATTGCCTGCATTATCAACATAATGGAACTTCGCAAGTCCGTTTTGTTGTACCGCAAAAGTTGCTATCGGAGATATTTTAGGATTTTCGGTACTACCTTGTGAGCCATTATCCACAACATACAGACCAATTTTGTGGCCTCCAGCTTGTGGCTTTGCGATCTGTGCTAGCGCGTCATTATCCGTCAAAGCCACAGTATAATTAGTTTGGTTATTATCAGGACTTTCTTTGGGGATCGACGACACCAATGGATAAAAGCCTTGATCTGGTGTCATTTGTTTAGCATCCTTCACCGACATTTGATCAGTCATCGGATCAATTACATAATAAATTTGATAACTGGGGCTATCCTCATCGGTAATCTGCCCCTTAAAAGTGATAGCTGGCAAATTCGCATCATGATAGTCATGGACTTATGCTAAACTCGTCGTAACATCATTAACACTATCAATCTTGATAGCCGGCGCATGATTTTGGAGTTCGTGTTGTCAAACATAAGTTTGCGTTTGGGGACGGCCTGTCATTAAACATGTTTCAAAACCATCCTTGGTATATGTCCCAGCTCCACCATCATAAGTTTTACCTGTCGGATGGTGAACCGTCCCATCACCAACCGCCTGCCAATCTTTGCTGAGCACTTGGTAAGTCTTGCCACCGTCTTTAAAAGTAGACGAATCGGTATGCTTATCAATATGTGGTAACTGACTAGAATAGTTATAATCATCTAAAAAAAGCTGTTTTAGGTCCTAAAGTTAACTGCCAAAGTTCTGAATGAGCAAAAATACTACTGGATCCTTGCGAATAAGATTTCACTAAATTTCCTGTATCAAAACTACTGAATAAACGGTTCATACTTGTGGGAACTTTAACCCCTGGCGAAATTATCAACCTTAGTAATATAAAAGAAATATGGTAACCAATTACCACCACTGGGACTTCGTGTATTACCATACTGATCTTGAAAAGTTTGACCAATTGCAGTTCCCAAAGTTCCTGGATTAATTGTTAAGATTCCGTTAGTTCCAATAGTCCAATCACAACTACCAAATTGCCCCGTAATTGGCGTTGCTAAGGGTAAGGCACCGTTAGTAGAGTAGCCTTGGTCGTAGGTCCAACCTGCTTGGCTGTTATTTGTGATCAGATGTTATCACCGGTTAATAAATCGCTCGTCGTTGATTGTTTAGCTGTCTTTTGCACATTCACGGGCGTGGCTCTGGTCGTAGCAGCTGATACTTTTGGTAAAGAATTGATTGGTAATAATAGTAGCAACGCTAAAATGATTGCTCTCAGTTTTTGAACCATGATTTGATAACAATTCCTTTGATTTTTGATTTTATTTTATAATTTAAACAATTTATTGACGCTTTTATACAAATATAATCATTATTATGTAAAAAACTATACAACCATTTCAATTTAGCATTATCTATTCGCTTTGACAATATACTTTTTGTTTATTTTTTAACTTGATCACCACAAAAAAAGAAAGCCGACAATTTGATCACTCAAATTTCAGCTTTCTTTTTTAATGCTTACAATCTTTATTCTTCGACCGCTTGCAATTCTTGATTATCGTCCAATTGCGATTTACCATCTAAATGCTTTTTCTGCAAGAAATCCATGCTGAAATACAATAAGATTAAGCAAACAATAATCAATGCTAATAAGATCAACATTGCCTGTCCAAAGACTTCATTGCCTAGTCCGGAAGTAATTGCTTCGCGGAAGGCATCAATCGAATAAGTCATCGGTAAATATGGATGAATCACATTATAAAAATGACTGGTTAATTGCATTGGGAAGGTTCCGCCGGAACCGCCTAATTGCAACATCAATAACACCATCGCCACAAAACGTCCCGGATTATCAAACAACATTGATAAGAGCATAATCAAGTACATTGAAGATAACGAGAAGATAATCGCCGTGGTGAAATATTGAGCCAAATTATCTGGCTGGATACCACCGATTAACATCAGTCCCGCTTCCACAATCGCCATCGCTACGGCAACAATGCCACCGACGGTGACCTTACTTAAGAACCATTGCCAAGCTGGTTTGCCCTTTTCGGCAACTTTGCGAATGGGATAAGCAAAGTTAAAGACAATTGAACCAACATATAAAGCTAATGACAAGACATATGGCGCCAAGGCATGACCATAATCGGCCACATGACTGTATTCTTTGTGCTTAACTTTGGACGGTTCCGCAATCATTTTGGTATTGCGCTTCGTTGGTTTGATACTCCCCAGTTGTTTAGCACCATCCTGCAACGATTGACTTAATTGTTGCGTGCCGCCAAGTAATTGCTGACTACCAGCAGTTAAACTTGGTCCTGTTGCATTGAGTTGTTCTGTCGCGCTGGCTAATTGACCGACCCCACTACCTAATTGCTGGCCACCAGCACTTAATTGATTAATTCCATTCATTAACGTTGGCACTGATTGATTCAATTGCGACAAGCCTGTCGCTAATTGGTTGGCACCACTCGTCAAACCAGTTTGAGTGCCCGTGCCGTTTAACGCACCTTGAATACCTTGGACACCCGAATTCAATTGCGTAATTGCCTGACTAGCACCCGGTAAAGCGACATTTGACGCTTGTGCTAACTGACTGACACTACTCTGTAATTGTCCAATTTGCCCCTGAATTTGTTGAAGCTGTGGCTGGACCTGCTGTATTTGTTGCAAGTTACCGCTAATTGCTTGCGTTGCTGTCCCTGCTGTCTGCAAATTACCAGCCACACTTTGCAAAGCCGTGGTGACGTCTTCGTTCGTACTATTTTGCGCGGCAGTTTGTTGCATCACTTGAGCGAGCACACTTTGCTGTTCTGGTGTTAATTGCGTAAGTCCTTGATTAGCTAAAGCTTGATTAACTTGCCCAACAACATCCGAACTGTTGGCGCCGGTAGTACCACCAGTTGCCTGCAAATTAGCCAATGTTTGTTGAGCTTGTGTTAAATTAGCCCCGATTGTTTGGGTTTGTGCACCGACATTACTTAAGCTCATCTGCAAATTCGTCAAACCGCCCAGTAAATTTTGACTAGCTTGTAAACTTTGATTCAATTGCTGTAAACCAGTATTAATTTGTGGCAAAGCAGCCACGACTTGTTGTAATTGAGCTTGTTGACTGCCTGAAGCACTCGCACTCACCGCATTTTGCAATTGCGTCAAGCCGTTACTTAATTGATCAGCACCAGTGGTCAACTGACCCACGCCACTGCCTAGTGGTTGCACCTGTTGCTGTAATTGAGCCAAGCCGCTAGTTAAGGGTGCCACACTAAGATTCAAACTTTGAACCCCATTATCCACTTGCGAAATCGCCGCCGTATACCGATTCAAACCATCATTCAACGCGACCGTTCCTGTATTCAATTGCGCTGCTCCGTCCCCAGCTTGTTTCATCCCATGACTGACCACGTGCAAAGCTTCAAACATCGCTTGCGCGTAAGCCTGCGTCACTGAAGAACGAATCTGCGTATTCAACTGATCGACACCCATTTTACTGACTACTTGACCAATATAATTGAGCGAACCATTAGTTTCATACTTGAGTTGCATTTGCTTAGGCTTCTTATTTAAAGCTGTCGCCGCATTTTTGGAAAAATTCCGCGGAATCGTGATGACCGTATAATATTTGCGATCTTTCAGACCTTTTTGCGCAACTTGGGGTGAAACAAAACGCCAACCTAAATCATGATTGGACTTTAATTTTTTAGTTAATTGCTTGCCAACTGCCAACTTCTTGCCTTCATACTTCACGGCTTGGTCCTGATTCACCACCGCCACGGGCAAATCACCCGTATGTCCGTAAGGATCCCAAACTGATCTTAGGAAAAAAATGGAATACAAAAAGGGGATGAACGCAATGGCTATCAACGAAATCAAGATTAAGCGATTATGCTTAATAAACTGGAATTCTTTCTTAATCATCTGACTGTGCTCTGCTCCTTATTTATTCATCAATTTCGCTCAGTTGCAAATTCAATAGCTCTTGAAATTCGAGTTGCCGTTGCTTTTTTTCTGGTGGCAAAAAACCCATCATTTCAATTGCCGTAAATCCCAAAACTGAACTAATTAATGTTTGTACATAACTTTGTGCGTGCATTTGCTTCAGATGCACACTGTCAACTAACTTATTCAACAACGCCAACACTTTGGCCGTATTTTGATAAAACTGGCTCTCACGATTGACTTTATGCACATCATAAATCAACTCCACCATCTTACCTTGGCTCTCAAAATAATCATGTGCGACTTCCGCATACTTCTTAAAAGCAGCTTTGCCAGACAAACCAACTAAGCTCTCAATGACTTGTTGATAGAGATTATCCATAAAAATGGCGCCAATTTGATTGACCAAATCGTCCAAGTTATCAAAATAGTTGTACAGTGCCTGTGATCTGATCGCCAGCATTTTAGATAAGCGTGGAAAAGACAAAGCCGTTAACCCTTCGTGGAAAATTATTCCTTGAGCTGTCTGAATAATTTGGTCTTTGGTCACTCTTTGATTACTCATCTCCACACCATCTTTCTATTTGTAACTCTAAAATTACAAGTTGTAATTTTAATACGAAATCCCCTTTTTGGCAAGTCATTGTCGTTGAATTAGTCACCGAAAGTCTTATAATTAAAAAATCTGGAGGTTTTTATGATTTTAGAACGTAATAATTTTTTAAGTATTGATCAAATTGAAACACAAATCAGCTCCGTTTTGCTCCAAGATCAAGATCTTGACTTGAACCAACTGATTCATTTATATATGTTACGGCGCTCCGCGATTAACGAAATTGGTACCAAGCTCGTGAATTTAGATGACGAATATTCTATCGCCCATCACCATAATCCGATCCATTTGATCGAAGAACGCCTCAAAAGTCCGTCCAGTTTGTTTGAAAAATTACGGCGCAAGCAGCTGCCTTTTTCACTGGCCAGTATTAACAAGAATATGCTGGATATTGCCGGCATTCGCGTAATTACCAACTATTTAGATGATATTTTACGTGTGAAAGACGTTCTTAGTAATCAAGATGACGTCAAAGTGCTCAAGACCAAAGATTACTTAAATCACCCTAAGGCAAACGGTTATCGTGGTTTTCATCTGGTGGTTAGTGTGCCCGTATTCTTGGCGAATAAAACACATAAAGATGTCCCCGTCGAAGTCCAACTACGGACCAGCGGCATGGAAATGTGGGCCAGTTTGGAACACAAATTACACTATAAAAATGAGACGAGTGCGCAAAAAGCTGACTCTTATACGCAAAAATTGGGCGACTATTCCCAACGAATCAACGATATTGAAGTTGGGATGCAACAAATTGCTAAAGATTTAGATAAATCAAAATAATTGCATCTCCAAAAAAGCCATCAAACTATCTTTAATTGGATAATTTGGTGTTTTTTTGTGTTGTTTAATCTATTTTTATCTAACAGCGTCCAGATACTTTTCGCCCCAATTCATCATCTCATGAATGATTGGATAAAAGGTGGCCCCAAAATCCGTCACGGAATATTCTGTTTTGAGTGGATAAACGGGATACACTTTTTTGGCGATGATTTCGTCCTTCTCTAATTCCAGTAATTGTTTGGCCAACATTCTTTTATTGACATACGGCAGTTTTCGTTGCAATTCAGAAAAACGTAAAACTTCTTCCTGAAATAAATGATACAAAATCACACACTTCCATTTGCCTGCCAGAAACATCATCGTATTTTGAACGGGACAACCGGGATCACAATCATAAATTTTCCGCATTTTTATTAACCTACTTATCATTATTATCTCATAATTAATTTTAGCATTTTTTAGAAAAAATTTATGGTGAATTTAAATTCACCTATTAACATTTTCAAAATCCCAGTTAAGCTATTCAATATATTAACTAAAAAGGAGCACATTATGAATAATCAAATCGCAGCTGTAGGCTTTTACCAACATTTACCGATTTCTAATCCAAACAGCTTACAAGATATTACGGTCACAACCCCAACCATGAAAGCGCATGATCTTTTAGTACAAGTCAACGCCGTTTCTGTGAATCCGGTTGATACGGGCGTGCGTGGCGGTGGCTCCGCCCAACGTCTTAAACATCCCAAAGTGCTTGGTTGGGATGCTGTCGGTCAAGTGCAGGCGGTGGGCAAAGAAGTTACTTTGTTTCAACCCGGCGATCGTGTTTGGTATGCTGGTGACTTCCAACGTTCTGGAAGTAACACACAATTGCAGGCAGTTGATGAACGAATTGTCGGAACCGCTCCTCAAAATTTGTCTGATGAACAAGCAGCTGCCGTCCCATTAGTTGGTTTAACCGCATATGAATCGTTATTTGAAAAGTTTTCGCTTCAAAAAAACGATAAAATTCTCATTATTAATGGATCCGGTGGCGTGGGTTCAATGGCGATTCAATTAGCCAAGTTGGCCGGTTTAACTGTGATTGCCACGGCTTCCAAACCTCAATCTGTTGCTTGGGTTCAAGACTTAGGCGCCGATTTTATTATTGATCATCACCAAGATTTGGTTTCACAAATGCGAGCTCTCGGTTTTCGTTATGTCGATAAAATTTTAAATTTAAATAACCTTGATGCACACTGGTCAGAAATTGCCGAACTGATCAAACCCGACGGTCAAGTGGTGGCAACAACAGAAAATCACCAATTAATTGATTTACAAAAATTAACCAAAAAAAGGGTCACTTTCAGCTGGGAGTGGATGTACAGCAAATCTTACTACCAGTTGCCATCCATGATGACTCAACATGACATTTTAAGTAAATTGGCTAAGTTATACGAAACTAAACTCTTGATTCCCATCAATAAAATCAGTTATTCACCAATCAACGCAACTAACCTGCGTCAGGCCCATCACGATATCGAATCGGGGCGAATGGTTGGCAAAGTCATATTAGCTGGATGGAAAAGATAAAAAATTAATTCAATTTTAGCTCAAACGATAATGAAATTTAAAAATGATAAACTATCAATTAATAGAGGTGATGATTTAATGAATTACGAAGCTAAATTAACAGAATTAACGCAATTAAAAGATAAAATGAATCAATATCGGCCACTCCCTCCCACAGAAGTTAAACAGTTAGAGAAAAATATTCGCATTGAGCACGTTTGGTCTTCAGCAGCCATTGAGGGAAATACGTTCAATAAATATGAAACAGCAGCAATTATTAATAGTGGTCTAGGAGCAACGATTCATGGTAAGACGATTAGGGAAACACTAGAAATTATTGATTTAAATGAAGCGTATGGTTATATGCAAGAATTAGCAACTGAAAAAAGGCCCTTGCAGACAATTGATATTCGTAATCTAAACCGTATAGCTACACTGGAAACTTTACAATCTAAAGACGAAGCTGGAAAATATCGACAAATTGATGTTTATCCATATAGTTTAGAAGATCACCCATATTTGGCACCTTATGACATTCCGCAAGCTATGGATAATCTGATTCAATGGAGTAATCAAGCTTCAGAAACTTTACACCCCGTGCAATATGCCACAGATTTACACCAAAAGTTTGTCTCAATTCACCCTTTCAGAGATGGTAATGGGCGAACGGCTAGATTATTAATGAATTTTGCATTAACCAAAAATGGTTATCCTGTGATTAATGTTAACCCGTCTAAAGAAGCTAGAAATAAGTATATGGAAGCTTTAGAAACGTCACGCTCCGATAAAAATATGAGTCCATTTAGAAATTTAATTGCGGATTATGTCAAAAGTGAATTGAATAGGAGAACAGATACACTAGAATTAGGTGAAGAAAACGAAAAAGAGGCTCAAAAAGATTTTGCGAAAAGCAAACTAGATTGGGATAAACTTTTCAGGGAATATAAAGCACAAAAAGACGGAGAGATTGATCGATGAGTAATCGTCAAAATAAAATACTAGATAAGATTTGATGAATTTTCTAACGACATTTAATTACAAGGACTCCACATAAAAGCGGTCAAAATCCTAATCTAATAGGCTTTTAACTGCTTTTTATGATATAATATAAAAGTAAGAAGTTTTATGGGCGGTAGCCGTTTGTTCTCAAGGAGGTGCTTGCGTATGAGAATACGGAAGAAACTGACGGAAAGGAAAACAGCATTACTTGAGTATTTACCAGTTATTCATGGTAATTATTTCATTTGGCAATGTAATTGTCCAAATCATTGTGATGATTTTAAATCACAAAAAGTAAATAAAAAACCGTCCTGTATAAACTTTAGCGAGTTCTAGGATGGTTTTTTAATTCTAAAATTTAGCTACCGTCTTTAAAACGGCTTGCATTAAAGCTTAGTGTTAGCGCACTAGGCTTTTTCTTTATATGAATATAATAACACAATTCGAGCCTTAGACAAGAAAAAGCCATTGTCCGTATATTTCTCAAAAATGCCCCATCATAGCTAGCTTCGACTAACTACAATGAAGCATTAATTTTACATAAACAAGTTTTATTTACCGGTAAATGAACTGAAAGTAATATGATAATACCGCCGGAACAACCAACGTAAGCCATAGGCCACGACCGCGATCAGAATTTCGGCCCAAGCTGGCAAAATTGGATTCAATACTGGTGGCAGCAAGACCGTGAATAACCAAGCCAACATCATAAACAACAGTCCGACAATAATGACGAGAATCGTTTTCCAAAATGGTTCACGCTCCTCTTTTTTTGTCATCATACGCTTATTGAGCCAACCAAAGAGCACACCCCAAATAATGGCAATAATCAAAATGGATAGAATTCCGCTTTGATTATCGCGACTTGGATTTTTGATAAACAGACTCATGATACCGTACATGACCGCAAACACGGCAATAAACAATAGGGAATTATCAACCGCCATCTGCCACATTGGTGTATTAGCAGCTGTCTGGGACGGCACCTTTCTATGCAAGGTAGCGTCTAGCTTATCAGCGACTTTACCGTAAAGTTGCCGCGCTGTAATCCCTTTGACCTGGTTTTCCAACACTTCTGGCAACAAATTATCAATGATTTCTTGCGCCTGCGAAGTCGTTTTACCGTTATTTTGTAATGCTTTATGCAATTTAAATAAGTAATCTTCATTCTTGCGGCTCAATTTTTGCCACAAAGCTGTTGCATCAGCATTGCGGATCTGTTCTTCCGTCGCTAACTGTTGTTGACGTTTAATTGTTTTTTCCTGACTTTGTGCTTGTTTTTGCTCATTTTTTTCTCTGGGATCCATACTCTCTCCTACACATTAAACCGGAATTCGATAATATCGCCATCTTGGACAACGTAATCCTTGCCTTCAAGCCTTAATTTACCAGCTTCTTTCACCGCTTGCATACTACCATGCTCATCCAAGTCCGCAAATGAAACAGCTTCAGCTTTAATAAAACCGCGTTCAAAATCCGAATGGATCACACCAGCAACTTGGGGCGCTTTCATCCCTTGCTTGAACGTCCACGCACGGGTTTCCACGCCGCCAGCGGTAAAGAAAGTTGCTAAACCTAACAGATGATAACTAGCTTGAATCAACCGATCCAAACCAGATTCGCTCACGCCTTCAGCTTCCAAGAAGACTTGACGTTCATCATCACCTAATTCCGCAATTTCTTCTTCAGTTTTCGCCGAAATACCAATAACTTCTGCATTTTCTTTTGCGGCATAGTCTTTGACAACCTGATAATATGGCGATTGTTCGGGATCGGCCATATCATCTTCGGCAATATTAGCTACATATAAAACCGGCTTTGATGTTAACAAGAATAAGCCTTTGACGATTTGCTGTTCTTCTTTGGTGAAGTCTAAGCTGCGGACAGCGCCACCTTGTTCCAACAATGGTTTAATTTTTTGTAAGACAGCTAATTCCGCAATCGCTTCTTTATCTTTGGTCCGCGCCACTTTTTCAACTTTGGCAAAGCGCTTATTCACGCTGTCTAAATCCGCAATACTCAATTCAAGATTAATTGTTTCAATATCATCTAACGGATCAATTTTGCCACTCACATGAGTGACATTATCGTCAGCAAACGCCCGCACCACGTGGACAATCGCATCAACTTGACGAATATTTTCTAAAAATTTATTACCTAAGCCTTCACCCTTGCTGGCGCCTTTGACAATGCCCGCAATATCGGTAAATTCAAAGGTCGTGTGCACAATTTTTTTGGCGGGAATCAGCTCATCAATCCGCTGTAAACGCGCATCGGGCACTTCTACCATGCCCACATTTGGATCAATAGTCGCAAACGGGTAATTCGCCATTTCGGCACCCGCTTTGGTAATCGCATTAAACAAGGTCGATTTACCCACATTAGGCAAACCCACAATTCCTGCAGTTAATGACATTTTTCAAACTCCTTAGTTAATTTGATTTGGTAAGTGTAACTTGGCGGGTAATAAGTAAAAGTTTTCTTGATCAGTTTTGACTTCGTGCTGTTTGGTAATAATCTTTTTGAATTTTTTATTAAATTCACCACGCGCCATCATCACTTGATGACCACAACCTAAGCACAAAATCTTAATATCAGCGCCCAAACGCACCACTTCCCAACGATTTATGCTACAAGCATGTGGCTTTTTCATCATGACAATATCACCAATTTGATACATCTTCACCCTCCGCTAATCAATCGAAATATTTAATAGCTCTAAAATACGGTTCAAATCTTTGGTTGAAGCAAAATCAATCTGGATTTTACCCTTCCCATTTTTACTATCAGTAACTTTGACACTCGTGCCAAATTTATTGACTAATTGCTCCTCAGTTTCTGTAATGAATGATGATTTAGCCGGAGCTGTTTTTTTCACAATTTTGACCGGTTGTGTGGCCATGGATTCTAATTGGCGCACCGTCAACCCCTGCTCAACTGCTAATTTAGCCACTTGATCAATCTTCTTCGGATCTTTAAACGTCAATAACGTCCGCGCTTGCGCCATCGTTAAATCACCATTGATTAACAATTGCTTGGTTTGTTCTGGCAAACTCAATAAGCGTAAGTAATTGGCAATATACGGCCGACTTTTACCCAAACGTTCCGAAACTTGTTCTTGCGTTAAATGCAATTTTTCAATCAGAGTTTGATAAGCTTGCGCTTCTTCAATGGGGTTAAGATCTTCACGTTGCAGATTCTCCAGTACCCCAATTTCCATCATTTGACTTTCATCTAATTGCCGGATAATGGCGGGAATCGTGGACCGCTGAGCAATTTTGCTGGCACGAAATCGACGCTCGCCCACCACAATCTGAAAACCGTTGACACTTTTACGAACCACAATCGGTTGAAACACACCATTTTCTTTAATGGATTGTGCCAAATCGTCTAAAGCTTCTTGATCAAAGGTTTTCCGGGGTTGATAAGGATTCGGGCGAATATCTTCTAAAGAAATTTCGACAACATTTTCTGACGTAATTTCATCTTTTTCAAAATCTGAAAAAATTGCATCAATGCCGCGACCTAAGCCGCTTCTTTTCTTATCGGTCATCGTTATCCATAACCTCCTTGGCTAATTGCAAATACACCTCGGCGCCACGTGATTTGCGGTCAAAATCAATAATCGGCAAACCATAACTGGGTGCTTCGGCTAAACGAGTGTTGCGCGGAATAATCGTTTTATAGACATGATCGCCAAAATAACTTTGAACTTCATTAACAACTTGCGTACCCAAATTCGTTCGCGCATCAAACATCGTCAACAAAACGCCTTCAATCGCCAAATCGGGATTAAAGTGCTTTTGCACCAGCCGAATCGTATTCAATAACTGACTCAAGCCTTCCAATGCATAATATTCACTTTGCACCGGAATGACAATAGAATTGCTGGCGGTAAAGGCATTGATTGACAGTTGCCCCAATGACGGTGGACAGTCAATCAAAATATAATCATACTGTTGGGCAATCGAACCAATCGCTTCTTTTAAACGGGTTTCGCGCGCCATCATTGATGTCAACTCCATTTCAGCACCTGCTAATTGAATTGTAGCCGGCACGATATCCAAGTTTTTGCGTTGCGTGTGCATCACCGTATCACCCAAGGGCATTTCGTTAATAATCACATCGTAAATATCTTGCGTGACATCCACTTTTTTGATGCCCAAACCACTCGTCGCATTGCCTTGCGGATCAATATCAATAACTAAAACACGCTGACCTAATTCGGATAAGCAAGCACCCAAATTAATCGTAGTTGTTGTTTTGCCAACACCACCCTTTTGATTAGCTAGGGATATTACTTTAACCATGCCCGTTCTCCTTTTTGACTGTAATAATCAATTGATATTCTTGCTCACCATCAATTTCTTGATAACTAAATTGTGCGCCATTTTTTTGTGCTAAATTGACTGCATCTTTGACGGTATTAATGGATAATTGCGCGTTCTTTGACGGTAAAGCTCGAATTCGTTGCGCTTTCTTTTGAACTACCGGTTGCTTGATTTTTTGAACCAATTGTTCCGTCTGTTTCACAGTCAAAGAATTTTGTTCAATTTTTGTTAATGTTGTTTGTTGTTGCTGTGCATCCAAACTCAACAATGCTCGCCCGTGACGTTGAGAAATCTGCCCTTGGCTAATCGCCGTTTGCACAGCAGGTGCTAATTTTAACAAGCGCAATTTATTCGCCACATAAGATTGACTTTTGCCCAAATGTCGGGCTAAATCTTTTTGCGTCATTTGATTCATCTGTGCCAAATTCAAATACGCTTGTGCTTCTTCAATGGGATTCAAATTTTGACGCTGTAAATTTTCAATTAAAGCTAGTGATGCTGATTGATTATCATCATAATCGCGGACAATGGCGGGAATCTGCTCCCACTGCAAAGTCGTGACCGCGCGCAAACGTCTTTCGCCAGCAATTAACTCATATTGTTGATCCGCCTTGGGGCGCACAACAATCGGCTGCAGCAAACCATTAGATTGAATCGACTGCGCCAATTCAGAAATATGAACCGGATCAAATTCCTGACGCGGTTGATACGCGTTAGCAACAATTTGCTGGAGCGGAATCGACTGGACTGTATCTGCCGGTTGCTTTGAATTTTTGTCCCAAAGATTTTCCCAAAATGACAAATCTGAACTCCTCCTAATGACTACTCTAACGGCTCCTTAGCAGGTGTTCCTGGTTTACGTGGATATTTTTTAGGTGTACGTGTTTGCTTTTGAATAAATAATATTTCCCGCTGACCCGCCTGCTCTGGTAACTCGAAACTTTTAGTTTGGGTTACCTCGGCATCTAAAATTTTTAGAGCCTGTTGTGCAGTCTTAACTTCATCTTGTGCATGAATGCCTTTTAAAGCAATAAATGTGCCTTGAACTTTGACCACCGGCAAACATAACTCTAATAAAACTGATAATTTAGCCACAGCGCGTGCCGTCACATAATCAAAGGCTTCGCGCTGATCTTTTTGCCGCGCAAATTCTTCCGCACGGGCATGTACCAACGTCACTTGTGTTAAGCCAAGTTCAGTGACCACTTGCTCCAAAAATTTGATTCGCTTTTGAAGTGAATCCACAATGGTTAATTTTAGGTTTGGATTGATAATTTTTAAAACGATCCCGGGAAAACCCGCGCCCGAACCAATATCGGCTAAGCTCAGGTCTTCCAGCAACCGCGGCTCAAAAAACAGCGGCGTCGCGGAATCATAAAAATGTTTGACATAAACTTCGCGGGGTTCTGTAATATTCGTTAAATTCATTACTTTATTCGTTTGAATCAATAAATCTAGATACTGCCCAAATTGCTGCATCTGCGTGGTTGACAAGGTCAACCCTTGTGCTTGTAGTGCCTGTTGAAATTCTTGCGGACTCATTTTGTACTCCTCACGTGAAACACAACAAGATGTTTCACAATTTATCCTATCTTAATTATTTTATAAACGCAATCATTTACTTCAATTAAAAAACGTTTTCCGACCAAATTTTCTGGAATTCCGATTTATAATAAGTAGATAAAAACTCATAAGGAGAAATCAGATGCTGCCTTACTTAAGATTAGCCCAGCTCACCGACCTGCCTATGATCGAACAAATTATCACGGATGCAAAAAAATTATTACATGATGACCAAATTGATCAATGGCAAAATGGTCAGCCCAATAAAACACAATTTGTACAAGATATTCAGCAACAAAATTGTTGGGTTTTATGTCAACATGCAAAAATTGTCGGCACCGCCACCCTCATGTTTCAAGCTGACCCTAATTATCAAATAATTTATGATGGTCGATGGAGTTCTGACGCTCCCTATGCCGTGATTCACCGTTTTGCCGTGCAACCAGCCGCGAATGGCCAACATTTCGGACGGTATTTATTTTCTAATTTATTATCACAAGGTTGTCGCCAAAATTACACACACTTTCGCATCGATACCCATCCAGACAATTTGCGCATGCAGCATTTAATTATGCAAGCTGGCTTTCAAAACCGAGGCTGGATTCAATTACAAAACGAACAACAAGCACCACGCTTGGCCTATGAATTGGATTTGGACATTTGAAAATGAACTGTACCTGCTTGTGCTTCAATGGTGGCTTGGGCGCCCAAAATGGTGGGCAACATCGGCACTGTGTGACAACTATCGTAATCATAAATTATTGGTAATTGCGGATTGTGGATAACTTCTTGCAAGATATCGACTGGACGTCGCTGGGTCTGCTGATCATCAAAAAATGCATGCTTCCCCAAAATCACCCCGCCAACTTGCTCAAACACCCCGGCAGCTTTGAGTAAAGCAAAACTCCGTTCAATCGTGGCCGCATCTTTTTGCGTATCTTCAAGCAATAACAAGTCCCCTGCCTGGAATTGCGGCGCATACGGTGTCCCCCAAATGCCCGTTATCGTGTCCAAATTACCCCCCAATGATGCGCCCACTTAAAATTGATTGTTGTGTATAAAACCAATGATTAGCTTGGTGCTGCTTGGGACGTTCAAATTCTTCCCAATTTAGCGCTTCATCACTCCAAAAGGGGTGCTGATGTAAAGTCACGTCCGCATGCGTCAACAACGCCAATAAATCTTGCCACATTCAAGTGACATACGGCTCCCATTCGCCAAATGACGCCACCGCTGCCGGACCCATAAATGACGCGGCAGTTTGGCGCTTTTTGCAAAACAGCCGACAATAGCGCCGTTGTATCCGAATAACCAACCACCGTTTTAGGATGTTGATTCAAATAAGCGTAATCCAAATATGGCAACACAGCGTTGGTATTCATGCCACCAATTGCCGCCATTAACACATCCAGCTCATCTTGATGAATTAAATCGTTCAATTCTTGGGCACGTGCTTGAATTGAACCGGAACGATAATAATCTTGCTGACCTGTTAAATTGCCCGCCACCACTTGCACACCTCGCTGATGAAAAAATGTTTGCGCACGTTGTCAGCGTTTGGGCGATAATTTCGTAATCGGGGTTGAGGCTGAAAACACGCCAATTTTCATGAGGTCCTCCTTCATTTTGAACAAAAAAATACCATTTCAACTGCTGTAAAAATGATATTTTTTGGACAAACTAGACTTTTCTTCCCAAACAGTTTAAACTATCAAAGATTAATAGTAAACTGTTTAATGAGGAAACTTTAAGCATGTCCACAATTAAAATTGCATATTTATATGAAGATCTTATGAATACTTACGGTGATTCCGGTGATGTCAAAATTTTGCGGTATTTCTTAAAAAAAGCTCAATTTGACAGTACGGTCACCAATGTCAGTCTGGGCGACGATTTCAATGCTTTTGATTACGACTTTTTATTTTTTGGTGGTGGCCAAGATTTTGAACAAACGGTGGTCGCCAAAGACATTTTGCGTCATCGCCAAACAATTGCCGATTATATTGAAGATGGGCGTCCGATGTTAGGCATTTGCGGCGGTTATCAATTCTTGGGTGCTTATTACCAAACCAGTGGCGGGCAACGGATTCAGTGTTTAAACATTTTGCCGTTTCATACCATTTTCAATCCCGAAAAACGGATGATTGGCGATACTCATTTCACCACCCAATTCGGCGAAGTCCATGCATTTGAAAATCATAGCGGTCAAACCTTTTTTGACGATCATGACAAGCTGCAGCCGTTCGGTAAAATGATTACCGGTTATGGCAATAATCCCGACGATGGCGTCGAAGGCATGATCTACAAACAAACTATTGGCAGTTACGCACACGGACCACTGTTGCGCAATCTTAATGTTGCCAAAGTTTTGGTGCAACGGATTATTCAAATTCATCAACAAAATAATGATTAATTCATAAAATCAAAAGCTCCCCCAAAGTTAAACTTATTTTGGAGGAGTTTTTTGTGTGCTAAAGCGGTCTACAATTCTACTTGATATCGTTTAATTTGCCGATATTCGCTGCCCCTTTTTGCCTCAGTATTCCGAACATCTATATCATTTTGTAAATTTAAAAAATAACGATCCGAAATTCCAAAAAATCTACCTAGTCTCACAGAAGTATCAACGGTAATTTGCCGCCGATTATGCAAAATATCTTGGATTCTAGATGTTGGTACATTAATACTTTTTGCCAAAGCATAGGCCGAAAGATTCAACGGTTCCAGAAACTCTTCTTTCAAAATTTCACTGATTGTTGGTGTCGTAATCTTATTCATATTGTCACTCCTTTAATTGTGATAATCTACGATTTCAATATTAAGAAAATCATTTTTATTATCAACCGAAAAACAAAGTCGATATTGTGCATTGATCTTTATACTGTACTGTCCGTCACGATTTCCTCGTAGTCGTTCTAAATGGTTAGCTGGAGGAACTCGCAAATCATTCATATTAGTGGCATTATTTAACATAACCAGTTTACGTAACGCTACCTTTTGCATTGATTGAGGTAGTTTTTTGGAAAATTTTTGATTATATATTTTTTCAGTTTCCCCATCAGCAAAATTGATTATCATAAGTTTTCCCTTTATATTATTATCCATTAATATACCTCCAAACCATGTATATGTAAACCAGTCATACTTGAATATTCACAATTAATCAGCAGATTATTAAAACAAGATAATTTGACTTATCTTCCAAATTTTTGTTAGATAGATTTAGCAACCAACAATAAAGGAGCGATTGAGATGACAAAAATGACCGCGGGACGTGCCTTAGCACAAGTTTTGATCAAATGGCAAGTTGATCATTTATACGGAATTCCCGCCGATTCGATCAACAATACCGTGGAAGGATTCTATGATGAACGCGAACAGCTCAAATATATTCAGGTGCGTCATGAAGAAGTGGGCGCCTTAGCTGCCAGTGCCGACGCCAAGTATACCGGCAAAATCGGCGTATGTTTCGGCTCCGCTGGACCTGGTGGCGTACATCTATTGAACGGTTTATACGAAGCCAAAATGGATCATGTACCCGTGTTGGCAATTGTCGGGCAATCTGCCACAAATATTATGAATACGTCGTTTTTCCAAGAAATGAATCAGGATCCAATTTTTGCGGACGTGGCGCCGTTCCATCGTCAAGCTACCAACGCTGAACAGATTCCTTATTTAGTCGATCAAGCGATTCGAGCAGCTTATGCCAACAAAAGCGTGTCGGTGGTGATTTTACCAGATGATTTGTCAGGTCAAGAAATTGATTTTCACGGCTTTGAGACCCAAGCCATCGCCCAAAAGCCCGCTAATCTGCTCAAACCAACGCAAGAAGCAATGCAACAAGTCGTGCAAGCGTTAGAACAGGCTCAACGGCCACTTTTGTGGATCGGTCGCGGGGCTAAGAATGCTCGTGATTTAGTTGTACAAGTTTCCGAAAAACTAAGTTTACCAGTCTTAAGTACCGTACCCGCCACTGGCATTATGCCCACAGACCACCCGAATTTTATGGGGTCCAAGGGGCGTTTAGGCACCAAACCGGGTTATGAAGTCGCTAGCGCTTGCGATTTGATTCTGTTTGTCGGCACCAATTATCCGTTCGCCCGTTTCCTACCGCAAAATATTACTTTCATTCAAGTTAATAATAATCTGGCCGATTTGGGCAAACAATATGATGCTAATGTGACCGTGTTAGCTGATAGCGCCGAGTTCTTGCAAGCTTTGTTGGACACGGGATATCAACGTGAACCATCTGCCTTTTTAAAGGCGGCTCAACAAGACAAGCGCAATTGGGATCAGTGGTTGTTGGAACTATCTCAAGATGATGCGCAAGGTTTACGCGCCGAAGGTGTGATTCAAGCGATTAAAGATAACAGCACCAACAACGCCGTTTACAGTTTGGATGTTGGTAACAACACGGAATGGTCGATTCGCCAACTGCCGTTTGATCAACAACAATCGTTCACGATGTCACCTTGGTACGGCACCATGGGCTTTGGCCTGCCCGGTGGAATGGCCGCGCAATTGAATTATCCCAATCAACAAATCTGGAGTATCTCCGGTGATGGTGGTTTTGCAATGGTGATGCCGGATCTGTTGACGGAAGTCAAATATCAATTACCCGTGATTAATGTTGTGCTCGCCAATAATTCGTTTGGTTATATCGAACATGAAAAAATCCAAAACCAACAATCCATGTATGGGATCAACTTGTTGGGTGCTGATTGGGGTGCGGTTGCCCAAGGCATGGGTGCCCATGGTTTTACCGTGCGTAATCTCGCCGAACTTAAACAAGCAATGCATCAAATTAACGAGTTGCAAAAGCAAGGCAGTCATTTGCCAATTGCTTTGGACGCACACATTCAAAATATTGATCCGATTGATACCAGCTTCATTCCGGTGAATGAAGATCTGTTTGATCAACCAACCATTGACCAATACCGCACTCGTTATGACTTACCCGCGGATTCTCAACCATCACTACAAACCTTAATTAAACAATTTAGTTAAATTAAAGATAAAAAAGCTTCGCCCGAACGGCGAAGCCTTTTTATTGTTTATAGCGAATTACTATATGTCTAAGTGATCAATATAAAATCTTAAAATACAAACGTAGTTGAAAAATGCCGTATATCTACATCATTAGATTTCTTTGATATATCTACGAGAGTATGTTATATTGACCTCGTAGAAATGAATTACAAGTTATACGGCAACAAAAAAGAAACCCCAAAGACTGGTACAAGCAGTCTCAAGGGTTCTTTTTTGTTAGCGTTTATTCAACCATATTCTGAAAAGTTCCAAAATAATGCCAGATAAAACACTCAATAAAAACTGTAGAAATGATGTCACAAGTTACACCCCCCTTCTGTTGCAAGAGGTGACAACTTAGTCATTTTAACATAACAGCACATCATAAAATTATTAAAAATATATCTATAACATTAGATCGAATTACTATACGTCCACGTCATGGTGCCACTGTAATTGCCCAGTGGTTTGTCATTGGAATTCAACCGAAAATGCTTATCCGACACATAGCTTGTCAAATCACTAATTCCTTGCGTGGTCAAACCGCTCGTCGTCAAATTACTTGCAGTGCCATCGATTGATTGATACGTTCCAGAGGAATCCGTTCGGTATTCAATCAACGCGTTCCCCGAATCCGGCCGCAAGTAAGCGTAAGCGCTCGTACGCAAATCTTGATTATACTTGACTTGCAGATAATACTGCTTACTGCTAGACGCCGAATAATGACTGAACTTCAATCGACCACTCGTCGTATTGTAAAACGGACTATCAAACACGCGCGGATTGCGTCCAAAATCAATGACATCAGGCACGCGGACAAAATAATCAAGGTCTTTGCGTTGCAACGATGTTGAAGCGGAAGTATTCGAAAGCGTCTGACCATTCATGGTCACATTGATGCCCACCGTATTATACGGTATCTTAATCGTACTTTCGTGTTTAGCTCTCGGTTCGCCAGCCACAGGATCAGCCTTAGCTTTCGCGTTATAAGTCAAATCAATCAAATCCCCGGGACTAAAATTACCCGTTGCTTTCGTGACCGTAATCTTGCCCGTGTTAGGATCGACCGTTGCCGAGGCCGCGGAACGATCACCATTTACCGTCACACTTGGTGCACTATTGCTAAAATCTAACCCCGCATTACGACTACTAAAAGTTACTGGCGATGTTAAGTTGTACATATTAGCTTCGTTTAATTGATATTGCATATGATATTGGAGAGTATCCCCCGGCACATACGTCGCCGAACTGGCATAATCACTGGTGTCTTTCGTGTTCTTCACGCCTAATGTCAATTTAGCGTCAAAAGCTTTGGTAATGGGAATCGTTAAATCCGGGGCAGCCGCCGTGACCGTCTGATGATTGCCACCACCATCTTTATTATCCCCAGAAAAACTCGTCTTAACCACCGCATTTCCGATTGGCGCATCACTATCAATCGTGACAGGAAATTTGACCCAATCCCGATCTGACGCGTTATCTAGCACTATCGACGAATTATAAACAGTTGGTACAACCATTTTAACTTGTCTAGTCGTCGCATCATAACTACCAGTCAATACTGCGTGCGAACCTGTACTTGACAGCGTAATTTGCTTGAGATCTTCTGCCGTCATCGATAGACCTTGCGGTAAAGTCACGTAAAAGGTCTTGGGCGTCAAACTACCCTGACCATCACTCTTATTGGCCAATTGCACTGTCAAATTCAACTGATCACCCGGATGATTAAACCGCGAAGACTTGGTGTTACTATAACTTGAAGTGAGCTCCGGCTTGGCTTGACCTCGGTGTTCCAAGTCGAATTCAATATTATGATGTTGCGTTTCTTGGGGTGCAATCTTCTGCACGGGCCATAGGGACTCAAGGCCCGTTAACACTTGACCAGAAGTAAGAGTTAAATTAGTACCTTCTGGATAGTTACCCGCTTCTTGACCAACATAATTACTATAGTCCGTACCCTGCCATTTATTATTAGGACTAGAATAGAGACCAATTGTAAGCCAACGATTTGGTCCATCAGCAACACCTGTCCGAAAAGTAGCCAGAGTTGTTCCATTGCCAAGTAAGCTGGTAAAACCTTGATTATTGCCTAGCGCTATTGCTGAAGTACTCTGATAAGTACCAGCTCTAGAACTACCGATTTCGCTGTAATCTGCCACAATATAAGACAAGGTTGATTGTGAAACGTTTTTGACAAATAATTGATGATTAACTCCTGCAGTCGCCGTTTTAGATGGCGTGATTAAATCTTCAAACAGAAAAGCCCCATTAGGAACATTATCTTTGACACGATCTACTTTTGTCGAATATATTAGCCATTTCAAAGCCTTGACTTGTCCCGTCTGATCTGTAACCAAATAAAATTTTCCTCTATTGACATGATCTGTTGAAGAGACATAAACAACATCTGGTTCATACAAAACATCATCGTTCCTCAATACACCGCCACTGTCATTAATAGGACAAACTGAGTAATAATCCCGAAAGGAAAAACTATTCAGCGTATCATGCAATTCTAAATATTTCTCATGACCAGCAATATAAGGATAAAAAGCAGAGGTCTCCCCTTGAGTATAAAAATCGCAGGTGAAATTATTTTCCAATAATAAACTTGCAATCAAACATCCATAGTCATCATCCCTGGACACCGTTTGATCTTCTTGCGTATATTCGGGCGAATTAAAGCCATCATCAATTAGATTGGGTGTAATTTCTGGTGGCGCGGTTTTCGTGGAAACTTTAGCTTGTACATTATGTATCGAAACTAAAAAGAACAAACTAACTAAAATTAGTAGGAATGAACCCCCCTAGGATTTTCTTATGGTTCCTATTAGTTCTAGCTAATAAAAAATGCAACATTTTAATATACTGCTCCTATTTTTGTTGGTATTAACGCTTGTGAAATTAATTTCAGTTTAGTTGATTGGCGAGCCGTTTGCAAATGGCCAGCTGGCAATTCGATTAAATAATGCGAATTATTTTTCGCTTACTTGAAATTTTTAGAGGGATATCTTGAAGAAAACTTTCATGTAAATATGTTTTAACTAAAATTAATTATTTTTTGCACTAAAAAAAGCCCAAAATATTTTTTTGGACTTTTTTAGATTAAATTTAGTTTAAAGAAGCATTACCGACCACTTTAACCTTTACTTTCGTCGTTTCACCGGGTGCATATGACAACGGTGTTTCTAAGATTTCTACCACCGAAATCGTATCCGCCAACGCGCCCGCACTGACGGCACGTTCCGTGGCCAATTTAGTTGCATCAGCCAAAGCTTGTTCGCGCGGAATCTCAACATACTGATACATCTTCTCAAATTCCCCACCAATTTGGGCAATCGTGGCGCCAATCGCGTTGGCCACGCCACCATACTGATTCGTGTCAATCGCACTGACGCCCGTCAACTGCTTGGGCGCGATAATCGAACCACCGCCCACCAGAATCACGCTGACATCTTCCGCACTGGTTTTCATTTGATCAATACCAGTTTCCAAAATCTCTTGAATGACCGCCATTGCTTGTTGGGCGTCGGCAAGCGGCACATCAGCCACTAGGGACGGATCACCCAGTTCGACCCACCCCAAACGAACAGCAATATCGGTTGTGGTGAGCGTGTCGCCGCCAAAAGCCTTCGCCCTTTCAGTAATCGCGTAACCTACGCTATCGGGTCCGACCGTGATTGTACCATCAGCTTGCTTACGGACAATACTACCTCCACCTAAGCCCACGGACAAAATATCAGGCATGCGGAAGTTAGTTTCCACGCCACCGACACTGACTGCTTTGGAGGACTCCCGTGGGAAGCCATTGACGAGCGCGCCAATATCCGACGTCGTCCCGCCAATATCACAAACCAAGGCATTTTGGCGTCCAGATAAGTACGCTGCTCCACGAATACTGTTGGTTGGACCACTGCCAATCGTCAGAATCGGATATTTTTCAGAATAGTCTAACGACATCAGGGTGCCATCATTTTGACAGAGATATTCTTGCGCTTGAATTTGTTCCACTTGCAAGGCTTTGGAGAAGCCGACCGTCACTTTTTGAATCACCTTGAACAGTGCGGCATTTAAGATGGTCGCATTTTCTCGACCAATCAAGCCCACTGAACCAATTTCTGAGGAAACGGATACGGGGAAATCTGCCCCCAGAATTTCATGGACTAATGCAGCCGTGCGGCGCTCTTGGTCATCATTAATAGACGAAAAAACACCCACAATCGCAATGGCATCCACTTGTCCTTGCCATTGCGCCACAATATCTCGAATTTCAGACTCCGAAAATGGGGCTAGCGAATCGCCATTAAATTCATAACCACCATGAATTAAAGAATACTTGCCCGACAAGGTTTGAACAATATCTTCAGGCCATTGTGTATAAGGGATAATCGAAGCAGTAGCGGGATAACCAATTCGCAACACACCCACTTGTCCTAAATTTTTACGCTCAACAATCGCATTGGTCGCTTGCGTGGTGCCCAACATTGCTTGATTAATTGCCTGTACGTTGATTTGACTAGCTTGCACCACTTCATGAATTGCGTTACTAATTCCCGTTTGAATATCTTTGGTCGTATGGGTTTTGGTATGTGCCACCACTTTTTGATGATCATCTAAAATCACCGCGTCCGTGTTCGTGCCACCCACATCAATTCCTAATTTATACATGAACTAACCTACCCTTTCTTCTGCTGATATTTTGCATAGCGTTCTTCGATTGGTACATAATCCACATCATATTTAAAATAGCGTGGACCAACAGACTGAATACCAGCTTCGGTGCGCCATTTTTCATTGGCAGGCAATCCAACGACGTACACGCGTTTGCCATAGCGAGCTTCTTCATTAGTCACTGGCAACAAAGTATCCATGTCAACCATCATAATCAAATCCGGTGCCGTCGCCAAAACCTGTCCGTCTACCGTCATCATGATATTTTCATTTTGAAAAGAGATTTTGCCTTGCTTGCCAGTATCTTCATTTAAGCCTTCAATCGTGGTGGTTCCGTAATTGAAGCCACCCTTAGTTACATGCGAAATATCGACAATTTTACCGGTCAGTAATTGAAATCCACTAGTATAAGTTAATAATTCTTGAAGTGCCGCCTGTGGGGAATCGAATTCATTCGCACGTTGAATTAATTCCCCGATTTTTTGACAGAAAGTCACAATATTTAATACACCAGCTGCCCGCAATTCGCGACCTGTCAGACCATCACTGGCACTGGTCGCTGAAGCGCCCATTTCAACGGTCACATTACGGCCGATTTTTTCCGCCCAAACGGGATCAATTGTATTAATCAGTGTAGTATTGCCCCGCTCATCAGTTAGCACCATCGGCGTGACTTCATGCCCCGCCAAGACAAAAGTGGACATCTGCAACTCTGGAAATGCGCGTCCCATACCGTCTAAATCCAAAATTGGCAAATTCATTTTGGCAGCCGCGATAATCGGCATCATCGAATTGATTCCACCAGCTTCAATGGGAAAAGTACCATAAATCTTTTTGCCGGTGTATTGTTCAAACATCTGAAAAGACTGTTCAAATTCACGACCGTTTGGGAATTTTTCCATTGCGACAGCTGGTGCACCAATCATGGATGCGGACACAAAAAAGGCGTCATCTGGTGCTTCTTGCGGCTCTAACAAAGTCACAGGTCCATGTTCTTTGACTGCAGAAATCGCCATCATCTTTCCGATATACGGATTACCTCCACCGCCTGATCCTAATAAAGCTGCTCCAATAGCAATTTGTTTAATTTCTGGAATCCCAATTTGACGACTCATTCAATTATTCCTTCCTCGATTTTCGATTTTTTCGGTCAAATAATTTCATGCCAACATAATAAAATACGCCGGACATCACTAATACATTAATGGATTGAATGCCCCATTTGACGACATAACCCAAGATTACGCTCAAGACCCAAGAAACAATCGTAACGACTGGGAAAGTTTCAGCAGTCTGAGGCAATTCACCCTGTAGGCGGCTTTCATCTAATTGCTTGCGACTGCGTTTGAGAATCCAGTAATCAACGACCATAATCGATGCTACGGGTGGAAACACCGCGCCTAAAACTGTTAAGAACGATGAAAATTTATCCACCACACCAATCACTGATAATAAAGTACCGATACAGCCCGTAATCACCGTCACCCAAGCCCGGTTAAAGTTAACTTTAAACACTTGCTTGAAAAAATTAACTTCATTCAAACTGGCCGAATAGAGATTCATATCGTTGACTTTCACCGTTGATAAGACAATCAACGCAATCCCAAGCACTCCGGTTAATTTGTAGATAATCGGCATAATTTCAGAAGTTCCGACCGCATGCGCCATCAACACGCCAATCACATTGACACCTAACTCGCCCACAATCGTGCCAATCACACTCACCCAAAAAACATCTACACCCGTTTTAGTTTTGCGCGTAATATCAGGCATAATGATCGCGCCAACAATGAAGTTGCCGGTCACCATTGTAATCCCCGCACTCAACGTCATCACCTTGCCCGGCGCGGACATTGACATCAAATTAGTTAGCGAATGCCCCTTTAACATATTGTAGCAGGCAATTGCAATTACAATCAAAAAAGCTGGCACCGAAATATTGGTGGTCCAACTCAAACCTTCAAAACCAAAAATCACCGCAAAAGTGACAACGAGACCAGTAATGGTGGCAATTAATTGATAATTGGGATGACCCGGAATTAACGAAACAATCCCTTGAGCAAACACGGAATTTTGAATGCCAAACCAGCCGATCAGACTGACTGCAAAAGTCAAACCTACCACCGCAGAACCTAGCGTGCCAAAGCCAGCCCATTTCGATAATAAACTGGTTGGTAAACCTTCGCGTTGACCGGCCAAACCTAAGCCAAAGCCGATCACTTGCAGAATTACACTTCCTAAAATTGTCGACAAAACTGCATTCTTAAACGTCATACCATAGCCCAGCTGTGCGCCCAGCATAAATTGACTTAACGCCACAAACCCGCCAATTTGGACCATCAAAACTTTCCACATCGGATCGCGCTTAGCTTGTGGCACCCGACTGGTCGAATAATCATCCAGTAATTCTGAATTTTTCTTTTGCGCCATTTTATTCACTTCCAATTAAATTAACAAAAAATGAGAACAACATAACTAATGTTAATTTAATCCAAAATAAATGTAAAGAGTTATTTTTTAGAATATTTGTTTTTAAATTAAAAGCCAAAAATAGCCACCGATCTTTACTAATGGCTATCTCTAATTTAAGCATTATCAGCCGTCATATACACAAACTGATCTGTGGAAATTTTTTCATTGAGCGCTGTGACCAACTCCGTGGTTAACTGCCGCTTTTTTAACTCTTTTTGTACAAATTCATACTCATACTGAAATGCCAGAATAATCAATTCGCGCTCTTGATCTTCATCATTTTCAGCTTTGCCAAAGCGTTGATGCCGATAAGCATAATAATGGCGCAGCAAATTGACTTCCGGAATATTATCTGCTGTTTGCACTTCCTGCAAATACTGCATCACCGTCTGAAAACCGACATTTTCTAGCTTTCGCAGTTCCGTTTTATCGCGCAACAATTTTTCCTGCTGCGAATTCGACCACTTCAACTGCGGCTTTTTGCGTTTCACACGGTAAATACGCCAGCGCAATTTTAATAATTTAAACCATAATTGTAATTTGGCCAACGGGTTCGAGATAATGCGCTGCATCTGCACTAATTGCTTGCGATTATAATGCCAAGCCAATTTAACATCGACATCATCCGTCTGAACTAATTGGTTAATCGCTGCCAACTCCAAGCTTTCCGTTTTTTCTAACAAATGACGTAAGACCTTTGGATCTGTACGTTCATTATCCAATTTTTGACTATTCAAAATCGTAATGACACGACTTAAGACTAAGGGATTCTGCGCATCATTCTCCTTTAATTCTTGAATCGCATAATTGACCATTTTCACGAGCTGATCATTGAATTCATTTAAGGAAAATGGATTCGTTTTCCCCGGTAATAAATAAGGCAAAACAATGGTCGGCACAATCAGGCTTAAGAGAATAATAATTTCGGCCATAAAAATCAAATCCGTTCGAAAAGGAATTAATTTACCATGACGCATGATTGGCAATGAGAATGCCATTGCTAAGGTAATCGTCCCATGAATGCCACTTAAAGCTACAATCCAACTAGACCGTCGATCACTGACATCAATTAATGGCAGTTTGACTAATTTAAACCGGATCCAAATCAAGCGCAAACCGATCATTAGACAGTAAATTAAGCTAGCCAGCAACAATAAAGATGAAAAATGCAAATTACTATAATCCGCTAAGGCCAACAAATTGCGCGGCAATGACACACCTAATAGCACGAACACAAAACCATTGAGCATGTTAGATAAAATTTCCCAAGTGGAAGTTAAGACCACTTGGTTAGACGATGAAGTGAGTCGTAATTGTCGTTGATAAATTCCAAAGACAACGCCTGCAGCCACTGCTGCCAAAATGCCTGACAAGTTTAATTCTTCAGCTACCAAATAGACAACAAACGGCGTCAAAACATTAAAAGGCACCGTAATCGCCGTTGCGTCAAACAAGTGACGCTGAAAAACGATTTGAATACTAACCAGACATAACCCTAACAAAACGCCAACAATCACACCGCCGACAAAGGTTGTAAGAAAAGTCCCGATACTGCCCAAAAGACTAAATTTACCAGTCACAAACGCACTCAACGCTAAATTGAGCGCAACTAAACCCGAAGCATCATTAAATAGAGATTCACTTTCCAAATTTTGCATAATCGGTTCGGGTACTTCCACATTAGACGTGATCGATGACACCGCAACCGCATCTGTCGGTGCCACAATCGCCACCAACGCAAAGGCTAGACTCAAAGGTAAGGCATTCCAAATCCAATGAATAAAGCCACCGCCAATTAAAATCGTTAACACGACTAAGATGACAGCTAACGATAACACATTGTGAAAATTATGCCGTAAACTGCGAAAATCAGTCTGTTGACCATCATTAAACATCAATGGCGCAATCACAATTAAAAAGAATAATTCTGGTTCTAAGTTAAAATGCGTAAATTCAGGCAACCACGATAAAAGAAAACCGATAATAATTTGATAGAAAGCTAACGGTATTTTCGGATAAATGGAGTAAATAATATTAGCGACAATCGTTGCCCCGACTAAAAGTAAACATGTGAAAAATAATGACACTGAATCCCCCTCTTCTATTTTAATTAAAAAAAAACAACACTAATCTTGATCTAAAAATTTATTTGCTTTGAATAACGCCATTGAAATAATCGGCACTAACACCACAGCAGCAATTAATTCAGGTACCCCATTTGTTCCGACAATACCCATAATGACCCCATTTAGTGCACCCAAACTGACTTTATACGACGCCGCCATTGTAGACGCATACATAAACCGCATCAAAACTAAAACTAAAATGGTATTCGTTAAGGAACCAACTGCCGCAGCGCTAATCATCGGTACTAACTTAGTCTTCATTTTATTACGCAATAAACGGTAAGTCCAACCAGCAAAGTAACCCACTAAAATCCGTGGCAATACAGAAATAATCGGATTGGTGAACACTAATGTATCAATGGGACTAGTTGGCGATGTGTAAGCACGTAACAGTGTACCTATACCCCAAATCAAGCCCACTAATGCTCCATCATTCGGGCTTAACACAATTGCCGCGATAATAACCGTAATGTGAATAATGGTAATATTGATTACTCCTAAAGGAATAAAACCAAAAAAAGGAGTCATTGATTGAATCAAAATAATTGCAATTAAAATGGCCCGAATTGCAATTTTATAAGCCTTACTCTTGTGCATTCTTCCACCTCATTCTTTTAAATCTCTAATATTACTATACCATTTTGGCAGATTAGCTAAAAATCTTTATCGGAATCTTTTTTCAAAAGATATTTCCCGGGAAATAATTAATCAGCATCCGCGTCCACTGAGATTATGCATTGACTTTTAGTGAAACTGGTCTAAAATTATTAGTAATTAATCAAAGAAGAGGTTGCTAAATTTATTATCGTAGCATTAGCGAAGTCGTGAAGGACTGATGAACTAATTGCCAAAGGAAATTTAGCCGAAACAATAATTAACTTCATTTAATTATTGTTGGGGTCAGATTGAATAAGTCTGAAACTGTCGCAATCGTTTAACAAGGTTGCGGAGTGCTATCTACGATCATCTCAGTTGACCTCTTTGCTTTTGGCAAAGAGGTTTTTTATCGTTGTTAGACTCCTCTCATACTAGGAGGATTTTATGTCAGAAACAAAATCTCAAGATCACGTGCAGCGTAATCTCAAAACCCGTCATGTTTCTATGATTGCGCTAGGTGGTTGTATCGGAACTGGTTTATTCATGACGTCGGGGTCCACCATTTCTAAAGCTGGTCCCGGTGGTGGTTTAGTTGCTTATTTAGCAATGGGGATTATGGTGTACTTTTTAATGACTAGTCTCGGTGAACTAGCGACCAACCTACCTGTTTCCGGTTCTTTTGCAACTTATAACGCTCGCTATGTGGATCCCGCCCTCGGATTTGCGATGGGTTGGAATTATTGGTTCAATTGGGCCATTACCGTAGCAGTAGATATTTCCACAGCAGCCATCTTAATTCAATACTGGCTACCACATACGCCAGGTTGGATTTGGAGCTTATTGATTTTAGTCATTATCTTTTTAATTAATGCTTTGAGTGTGTCAACTTTTGGCGAAACTGAATACTGGTTATCTTTAATCAAAATCGTGACCGTCATTATTTTCTTGATTATTGGTTTTGCCATGATTTTTGGTATTATGTATCATCCAGCAGTTGGTTTTAAAAATTTCACCTATAAAAAAGCTCCTTTTGTCGGCGGTTTCCCTGCTATCTTGAATGTCTTTTTGATTGCTGGTTTTTCCTTTCAAGGAACCGAATTAATTGGCGTTACTGCGGGTGAATCAGAAGATCCGCAAAAAGCAGTCCCTAAGGCCATCAAAGAAGTTTTCTGGCGCATTTTATTATTTTATATCCTATCTATTGTCGTCATCGCTGCGTTAATTCCTTACACCAGTAAAAATCTCTTGAGTGCTGCTAACGGTAATATCGCCGTTTCACCATTTACACTCGTCTTCAAGCGAGCGGGCTTGGCTTTTGCCGCTAGTTTAATCAACGCAGTTGTTTTAACTTCCGTTTTATCATCTGCCAATTCTGGTGCCTACGCCTCGACGCGCATGTTGTATGCCTTAGCCCATGATCATTATGCTCCGAAAGCTTTTGGCAGGACTACTAAGGCTGGGATTCCGCTATTGTCCTTAATCACGACGATGGCCGTAGCTTTGATTACGTTTGCCACCAGTATTTTTGGTGAAAAAATTTATATGTGGTTAGTGGCTGCTTCTGGCTTAACCGGTTTTATCGCTTGGGTGGGCATTGCGTTGAGTCATTATCGTTTTCGTAAAGCTTTCGTCTTGCAAGGTCATCAACTTAGCGAATTAAAATATCACGCTAAACTCTTTCCTTTAGGACCAATCATTGCACTCATTTTATGTATCATCGTAATCGGTGGACAAAATATTGAAGCATTTGTTAAATGGGATTGGCAACAAATTGGGATTACTTATATCAGTGTTCCATTAGTACTCATCTTATATTTTGGTTACAAGTGGAAGCATCATACCAAAATTATTCCGCTAGATCAGGTTGATGTGTCCAGTGAGAAATAATCTATTTGACATTTAAAACTGGTTCCAGTATGTTGTAAGCAATACGTTACGGGGGAATTTTATGCAAGCATATGAAGAAACTCAAGTTGCTGGATTAAGCAAATTCACTTCTTTGGTTTACCTATATACTGGTTTAGGAATTGTTTTTTGGTTAGCTGCCGCGTTTGCTTTAGCCAAAAATCAGGCGATTTCCATGCCGATTTTAAGCTGGATGACTAATCATCCAATTATGTCATCAATCGTAATCATTGTTGTGGCGATGATTTTATTAAGTTTGTGTCGGTCATTTGTTCAAAGTTCCTATTTATTGACCTTTGTCTGTTACTTGGCCTTTCTCGGTGTCTTTTCGATTTTAGGTGTTCCCATCTTTTTCACTTATTCTGCAAAAAGCATCACACAAGCATTAATTTTAACATCGGTTATTTTCTTCGTCATGGCAGGATATGGTTATCTCACCAAAACAGATCTCTCTAGATGGAGCAGGACTTTAATCATTGGTTTAGTAGCCATCTTGGCAGTTTCTCTGATTGATGTCTTCTTGCTGAAAAGTCCACTCATTGCTTTGATTGTCAATATTGTCACCATTATTATTTTTATGGGTTACATTGCTTATGATTCGCAAAATTTAAAACGAATTTATACAGCCAGTCAGGGTCAAAATTTAGGAGCTTTAGCATTAGTTGCTTCAGTTGATTTAATTTTAGACTTTATTAATTTATTGATGAATCTGTTGGCTATTTTTGGTAATAACGATAACTAATGATTATTCTTGATCTGATATCCTCTTTGATTTCAAAGAGGATATTTTTTATTTTAGGAGGCAAAAACTTTGGTTAAACAACAAAATCAGCGCTTTACCACTTTAATTGGCATTATTGCGCTCACGACCGTTACACGTTTAGATTCCGTCATGGCACCCTCCATTGTCAAAATTCAGCAAACTTTTCCACATGCAGACGCAACCCAAGTGGAATCTATTGCTTCAATTGGCGATGTAGCTTCAATGGTTGCTTCATTTATTTTTGGTTTGATTTTAACCAAAATCACTTACCGACATGCGGCGACCATTGGCTTATGCTTACTGGCGATTGGTGGTTTATTGCCCATATTGATTCATCAAAACGTTACCCAGCTTATTTTCTTTGCTTTAATTGTTGGTTTAGGCAGCGGCGCAATCACCACCGTCTTACCAAGCTTATCAGCAGCCGCGTACCAAGGCGAACGCCGATCGAATCAATTTGGCTTGAATGTGGCCTTAGAAGATGGTTTTGCGATGGTTTGGATCGTTGTGGGGGGCTATTTAGCCAATATTAGTTGGGTGCATAACTATTATGTTTATTTAATTACGCTAGTCGCCCTCATTTTGGCTATTTTATTCGTTCCAAATATACATCCCATCGACCAAGCTGCCGGTCAAGAAACCAATGATCGTCAGAATCATTGGCTGCTGATTTTGAGTCTAGTCGCCATTGCCATGTTCGTGGAAATTTTAGTGGCGGTCATGTCCAACAAAATGGCAATCTATTTAAACACTTACCATATTGGTGGTCCCAGCACTTCCGGCCAAGCTTTATTATTCGTCCGAGCAGCCTCCATTGTGGCAGGTTTATTGATTAGTCTTTATCGCAAGACTTTTGGCAACTGTTTATTAGCAGCCGGTTTCCTTTCTATTGCCGTGGGTTCACTGCTCTTTTTAGCATTCCATGCTTTTTGGAGTAGTGCTTTAGGTGCCTTTCTCATCGGTACCGGCGGCTCCATCACTTTAATTACTGTCCCTTTTTTGTTGTCTAATATTGCTAACGCCAAAATTTATCCAATCGTCATGGGCGCTTTTTCTGCATTAACTAGTCTGGGATTTGCCTTTTCAGCTTGGTTCTTCAAATATACCGCACCTCTCTTTAATAACAACAATTTGACTGGAACTTTTCGCGCGATGGTCTTATTTAGCGTTATAATCGCAGTGAGCTTGATGGTGACTAATTTACAAAAACGCGCCGATCAAGCAATTTAAGCAAAGGAGCAACGATTATGAAAATTGGATTTATTGGTACTGGCGTAATGGGCAGTGCGATTGCACACAATCTGTTAAAAGCTGGCCATCAAATGTGGGTCTTCAACCGAACAAAGTCAAAAACGGATACCCTCGTGCAGGCAGGCGCCACTTGGGTGGATCATCCCAAAGATGTCGTGGAACACAGTGATGTGATTTTTACAATGTTGGGATTTCCAAGCGATGTTCAACAAGTTTATTACGGACCCCAAGGTATTTTTCAAGCTGATGCTCATGATAAATATTTGGTCGATCTAACCACATCCAAACCCACTTTAGCAAAACAATTAGCTATCGATGGTCAAAAATTAGGCGCCCACGTTTTAGACGCACCAGTTTCGGGCGGTGACATTGGCGCCAAAAACGGTACATTAACGGTGATGATTGGCGGCAGTCAAACGGATTTTCAAACGTTAAAGCCCATTTTTGATGATTTCAGCAGTCTAGCTCAACGCTTTGGTGACGCCGGTGCGGGACAAAACACTAAAATGGCTAACCAAATCATGATTGCAGGCACGATGACGGGGATGACCGAAATGTTCGTTTATGCCCAAAAAGCCGGTTTAGACTTACAAAATGTCTTAACGACGGTCAACGGCGGGAGCGCTGCCAATTGGAGTTTAGCTAATTATGGACCGCGAATTTTGAAAAATGATTACACACCGGGCTTTTTTAGCAAACACTTTCTCAAAGACCTCAAAATTGCTCTGGAAACTGCTCAACAAATGAATTTGGACTTGCCAGCAACTAAGCAAGCTGCCCAATTATACGATCAGTTAGTCAATCAACAACACGCTGGCGATCTGGGTACGCAAGCCTTAATTAAATTATGGTGGAATTAAATTTTAATGTAGTTTTCAGTATTTAAAAGCGTTAAAATAGCTAATAATTAACGCTAATATAGGAGAAAATGAATGCTGGAACTGCAACATATTAAAAAATATTTTACTGTTGGTGACACAACCACCAAAGCATTGGATGATGTTTCGGTGGCTTTTCGTTCACAAGAATTTGTATCTATTCTTGGACCTTCAGGTTCCGGGAAAACGACCATGCTCAATATTATCGGTGGCTTAGATAAATATGATTCTGGTGACTTAATCATTGACGGCAAGTCAACCAAGACTTTTGCGGATGATGATTGGGATGCTTATCGTAACAACACTGTCGGTTTTATTTTCCAAAATTATAATATCATTAATCATTTGAGTATTTTGGACAATGTTAGCTTAGGCATGACTTTGAGCGGTGTCTCTACTTCCGAAAAAAAACAACGTGCTCAAGAAGCCTTGGAACGCGTCGGTTTGAAGGAACATATTTCCAAAAAGCCCAGTCAATTATCCGGCGGTCAACTTCAACGTGTGGCTATTGCTCGCGCTTTAGCCAATGATCCGCAAATTTTGTTGGCTGATGAACCAACGGGGGCTTTGGATACACAAACCAGTAACGAAATTATGCAGTTGATTAAAGATCTATCTAAAGAACGTTTAGTCGTGATGGTCACACATAATCCGGATTTAGCACACCAATATTCTGACCGCATTATTGAATTTTCTGATGGCAAAATTCAAAATGACTCCCGCCCTTATCAAGAACGTGACGACGAGACTCATTTTCAACTCGTTCGCACAAAGATGAGTTTTTGGACGGCTTTAAAATTATCCTTCACTAACATTAAAACTAAAAAAGGACGCACTTTCTTAACCATTTTAGCTTCTAGTATTGGAATCATCAGTATTGGCATTGTTTTAGCGCTGTCTAATGGTTTTCAAAAGCAAATTGATGCTACACAAGCTGAAACTTTATCACAATTTCCGATTACAATTTCACAAGTTACGGCCGATCAAAAGCAAATGCAAAAAACGGACAGTACCGCTACGAACAGTCAACAAAATTTTGCACACAATACAAAGTTAACCGCGAAAGCTAATCAATTAACTGCAGCGCAACATTTAAACAAAATTACGCCTAAGTATCTGAAATATGTCCAAAAAATCAAAAAGTCGGACAGTAAAAATATCGCCTACACCTATACGACGGGTCTGAATTTAATCCGCAAAGTTGATAGCCAGTATCGACCTGTTTCTTTTGCGACTACCACTAGCAGCAGTTCTGAGTCCAGTAGCGCACAAAGTATGTTTACTTCCAATTTAGGTGTCGGTGGCAGTGTTTATCCTGTTGACCGCAATAATCAGCAATCTTTTTTGAAGAAAAATTATCATGTGCTCGCGGGTTCATATCCTAAAAATAATCACGAAGTCGTTTTCATCACTGATAAACAAAACAACTTGAACTTAGATGCTCTCAAAAACCTAGGTTTCAATTTCAAAGACCAACAAAAAATCACGCCCAAACAGCTGTTGAACACAAATATCAAAGTCGTTGCTAACAATAATTATTACCAACAATTACCAACGGGTAACTTTGTTCCCAGCAAAAATTATAATCAAATGGGCAGCGCAGCATCGACGATTAATCTGAAGATTGTCGGAATTTTGCGTACCAAATCTAAAAATTCTGATGGCCTCTTATCTAGTGGTGTCGCTTATTCTGACCGTTTGACCAAAGAAGTAATCCAAGAGAACAAAAATTCGAAGATTGCCTTGACTCAAAAGCAAAGTACTAATAATGTTATCACGGGCTCACCGCTCAAGGGCATGGAAGGTGCTTTGACCTTGACTGCTTTAGGGGCAACCAAGATGCCTAATTCCATCCAAATTTATCCTAATAATTTTAAAGAAAAAAATAAAATTACTGATTATTTAGATAAGTACAACAAGCACAAAAGTAAGGCTAATAAAATTATTTATGTCGACTTAGCTGGCAACATTACCAGCATTACGGGTGGTTTGATGGACGCTATAACCTATGTATTGGTTGGTTTTGCTGCAATTTCATTGGTGACATCAATGATTATGATTGCAATTATCACTTACACATCCGTTATTGAGCGAACTAAAGAAATCGGTGTTTTACGGGCTTTAGGCGCTCGTAAAAAAGATATTACCCGCGTTTTTGACGCCGAAACCACAATTCTGGGTGTCGGTTCCGGAATTTTAGGAGTGATTATCGCTTGGCTCTTGACGATTCCTGCTAATGTAATTTTGGCTAATCTCACTGGCTTGAGTCATGTTGCCAAATTAAATCCACTGCACGCTATTATTTTAATTATTGTCAGCACCATTTTAACAGTTCTAGGTGGTCATATTCCGGCACGCATCGCCTCCAAAAAAGACGCTGCCACAGCTTTAAGATCTGAATAATCGTATTCACAAAAAACACCGTTGCCCAAAAGTAACGGTGTTTTTTACATATTACTTATTTTTCACTTGCATTAACGGCCTGAATAAAGGCATTGCGAGCTCCAAATTCTTCTAAAGCCGCCACGCCACGAATTGTGGAACCACCGGGGGTTGCGGAATAATCTTTAATTGAACTCAAAGCCATATTTTCTTCTTGTGCCAACTGAGCGGTGCCCGCCAACATTTGTAAAATAATTGCCCGACTATCTTCACGATTCATCCCGTGCAACACGCCCGCGTCACTCAATGCTTCCAGCATGACACCCACATAAGCCGGTGTACAGCCCGCAATTGTGCCATAAATTCCTAATTGTTCTTCCGGCACCACGTAGACTTGACCGACTTTATGAAACAAATCTTGAATTAACTGTTTATTTGCTGCGCTTTCATCAGCGGCAAAACTTAACGGGACAATCCCCTGACCAATTTCAATTGCCGTATTCGGTACCGCTTTAATAAAGCGTGCGCCATGCTGTAAACTTTGATTCATTACCTGCAAATCGCCACCCGCAAACGAAACAATTAGGCCTGCATAGGTTTGATTCAACTTTTTCACCACTTGAGCAACCGCCGACCCCGGAATAGCAATAATGACAATATCACATTGTAGTTGCGCTGTATCTGCTACCAAATTCAAGTGATACTGTTGCGCCAATTTTTGTGCTGTTTGACGCCGACTTTGTAATACAAAAATATCATCAGGCTCAATCTGGGCTTTTAATAACCCCTTAACTAAAGCACTGCCGATGCGTCCGGCACCAATTAAACCAATTTTCATTTGCAACCTCCTGACAACAAATATTGTATAATAAAAGACCACCTGTAAGAAATCATTGTTTTCAACCAGCTTTTTGCGTTAAAATGCAATTAGCTATATAAAATTACGGATGATGATTTATTACATTGTAACGAACTTATCTGTCGTTTTACAACTCTGGAGGTTTTTTATTTATGAAGATAACAAGACTCATCACAGGGATAATTTCCATTATCCTCGCAATCGTGATCGTCGTTCAATTCAAATTCGATAGCTTTATTCAAGCCCTCATGGGCTATGCCGACCTAGGTAGTACAGCCAGCATTTTAGTAGCGCTCGCTTTTTTAGTCGCCGGCATCATTTATATCATCTGCAATGCGACTAATAGTATTGTTCCTTCATTAGTAAGTTTCGTCTTACTCGTTTTGGGAGGGATTATGGGAATTTTTAATGCCTTAAGTTTTCCTGGGCTCATGATTTGGTCTTGGGTGGGAATTGCCATTGGTTCCGTCATGATCATTGCCGATATCATTGTAAAATTTTTCTTTACTCCTAAAGTTGATCAATATGGTAATGCACATAGTCAAAGTGCTTATGATAACGGGAATCAAAACAATAATTATCAAAATCCACCGACTACTTACGCAAACAACAACAGCTTCGTTAATAATCATAATGTCAATAATTATCAGCAGCCTAATCCTATGGATGCCAACAATTATCAACAACCGCCTAAACAAATGCCTAACAATCAATATCCAGCACCAGCAGTTCCTAATCAAAGTCAACCGGTACCACCGCAGACGCCGATGCAACAACCAAATCAGGCAATGCCAAATAATTATCAACAACCGCCGGTGAATAATCCTATGCCTAATCAAATGAATCAACCACAGGGTAATTATCAGCAACCGAATCAAGCAATGCCAAATAATTACCAACAACAAGTGCCAAATCCGATGCCTCAAAATCAAGGCAATCGCCGGCGCTTTAAGACACAAGGTGACAACCAAGCATCAAAAAACTAATTTTTACCAAGCTTTCTTCACATTTTAATCATAATTGATTACTAAGATATGTATTGTAGATAGCCAGTAGGCTAACTGCAACATATAAATTGTATTCACATCCTTACTCCTCCAAGAAACAACAACTTCGGTTGTTGTTTCTTTTTTGTTTCCGAGATTTTTAGTTCGAAAACATCAATTTAACCAATTTTATGTTACAGTAATACTTGATGATTTATAAACTATTATTCAAGATTATAGGACATTATTATGGTTAATAATGTTACATAACTTAAGGAGTGTGAAGCAAGATGGTCACTTTAGGCCTATCATTATTATCGTTAGCAAGATTGCAATTTGCGATGACAACTATTTTTCACTTCTTTTTTGTGCCGTTTTCTATTGGACTAGGTTTTCTAGTTGCAATTATGGAAACAATCTACGCAATCAAAAAAGAAGATATTTATAAGAAAATGGCGCAATTCTGGGGGAAAATCTTTCTGCTCAGTTTTGCAGTCGGTATTGTCACTGGTTTAATCCAAGAATTTCAATTTGGAATGAACTGGTCGAATTATTCCCGCTTTATGGGGGATATCTTTGGTGCTCCTTTGGCCATTGAAGCCTTGTTAGCGTTTTTTATGGAATCGACTTTTATCGGCGTTTGGATGTTTACTTGGGACCGATTTAAACCGGGAATCCATGCCTTATTCATCTGGTTGGTTTCGATTGGTACCATGTTATCTGCGATTTGGATTTTGACCGCTAATAGTTTCATGCAGCATCCTACGGGATTTACGATTAATGCCAAGACCCATCATGCGCAAATGACTAATTTTGGACAAGTTTTGGGGAATCCACAATTGTGGCGTGTCTTCCCTCATCTGATTTTAGGCGCCTTTGTTTTGGGTGCTTTTGTCATTGCAGGAATGAGTGCTTGGGGGTTAATTCGCAAACAAAAAGATAAGCAATTTTTCAAAAAATCATTACGCTTTGGCTTGTGGTTTGGTTTAGTTGCTTCAATTGGTGTGATGATCGCGGGTGATTTTCAAACTCAAGAAATCATTAAAGATCAGCCTATGAAATTTGCAGCAACTGAAGGTGAATATGAAAATACGGGTTCACCAGCATCTTGGAAAATTGTTGCCACTTTTGACACCAAAGCTCATAAAACCACGCATGAAATTTCTGTACCTTACATGCTGAGTCTATTAGCTTATCACAAACCGGAAGGTTCTGTGAAGGGTATGAATACGATTAATAGGGAACTTCGGCAAAAATTTGCCCATAACAAGAGCCAAAGTATTCGCGACATTAAGAATTTTTACGTACCAACAACCGCTTTATTCTGGAGTTTTCGTGTGATGGCTGGTTTTGGCGCACTCTTTGCATTAGTTGCGCTAGTTGGTTTATTTTTCACACGACCAAAGAACAATATTATTGAAAAGCAACGTTGGTTCTTATATATTGTTGGTTTAACTATGTGGTGTCCATTTATTGCTAATACCGCCGGTTGGTTAATTACCGAATTAGGTCGTTATCCATGGATTGTTTACGGTTTATACACGATTGCAGACGCGGTGTCACCATCAACAACTGTAGGGCAATTAGTCTTTAGTAATATCGTCTTCTTCTTATTATTTGCTAGTTTAGGCGGCGTCTTAATTTATTACGCACGCCAGACTTTGCACAAGGGCTTAGATGCTATTGACGGCCCCAGTGCTACGCAAAAAGATATTCCGACTGCTGATCCGTTCGCAAAGGAGGCTTTTGATTAATGAGTGCATTACAATTTATTTGGTTTGTTTTAGTTTGTGTCCTTTTTATCGGTTTCTTTTTCCTAGAAGGCTTTGATTTTGGCGTAGGAATGGCTTCTGGTTTAATTGCTCATAGTGATGGTGAAAAAGCCACCATGACCAAAATTATTGGTCCCCACTGGGTTGTGAATGAAACTTGGTTAGTGACTGCTGGGGGCGCAATGTTTGCTTCATTTCCGATGTGGTACGCTAGTCTTTTCTCCGGTTATTACATTATGTTCTTATTAGTCCTTGTCGGCTTAATTATTCGGGGCGTTTCCTTTGAATTTACGGAACATGCCGAAACTGCTCGCGGACGTCACTTTTGGTATAGAGTTTTTGTAGCAGGTAGTTTACTAACACCGCTCGCCTTATGCATCATCTTCTTTAGTTTGATTCAAGGCGTCCCCATTAATGCAAGCGGTGATGTTCACGCTGGTTTCTTCGATGTGATTAACTGGTTATCCGTGGTTGGTGGCATTGCAGGCGTGTTGATGTCCTTAATTCATGGCTTGAATTACACGCGTTTAACCACAACCGGAATTTTACGAGAGCGTGCACGTAATCTGAATCGTTATCTTTATCCGTTATTATTTGTCGGCGAAGTAGTTTTTGCTCTACTAGTTATTTTTAAAACCGACTTCTTTACAAACAAACCTATTTCTAGCTCCCTCATTGTCATTATGATTGTTTTGATGTCCTTATTAGGCACTTGGGGCACTTTCAAGGATCATGAAGTTGCTAGCTTACTGGGTAGTGGGCTTTCCTTGGCGTTTGTCGTGATTTTAATCTTCAACGGCTTGTTCCCGCGGGTCATGATTGCTACCAATCCCGCTCACAATATTCTGATTCAAAATGCTTCTTCGTCACCAGCAGCTTTAGGTTTGATGACAATTGTCGTATGTATTTTATTACCGATTGTTCTCATTTATTTGACTTGGTCTTATTATATTTTTGCACATCGGGTCCCTTCAAAGAAAGCGACTGAATAACGTTATGATTGATAAACAATTATTTCAATTGCCTAAAATTAAATCACTTTTTAAAATGCTTGCAGGATTAACTATTCTGCAAGCTTTTATGATTTTATTGCAAGCGAGCTTTCTCACGAAGGCTTTGGTTATCTCTTGGAAACAATTAGCGCTACACAATATTTTGTGGCCCACGGTGGGCTTTTTAGCTGCTTTTTTAAGTCGCCACTTCATCAATTGGCTCAAAGATATCATGTTAGATCGTTTTGCCACCCAAACAACTGAAGATTTGCGTAATCAAGTTTTGCACAAAATCTATCAATCCGGTTCGCAAATTGTCGCTCACACTGGATCAGGAAATCTGGTAACCGAAACTTTAGACGGGATGGATCAAGTCAATAATTATCTCAATTTAATTTTATCTAAATTTATGAATATGATGATTATTCCTTGGATTATTCTGGTTTTTGTTTTTTGGCAAAATCGAACTTCTGGTATCATCTTGATTCTCGTTTTTCCCGTGATTATTCTCTTCATGATTATTCTGGGTTATGCCGCACAAGACAAATCCGAAGATCAATACGCACAATATGTCGTTTTGTCGAATCACTTTTTGGACGCATTACGGGGCTTGACCACTTTAAAAATGTTGGGTCTGAGCAAGGAATATGCTCATAATGTGCAAACTGTCAGTGAAAATTATCGAAAAAAAACGATGAGCACATTAACAATTGCCATTTTATCGACTTTTGCATTGGATTGGTTCACCACGTTATCAATCGCCTTGTTGGCCGTCTTTTTAGGCTTAGCTTTAATTAAAGGTACGATCCCATTGACACCAGCGCTCGTTACCTTAATTTTAGCACCGGAATATTTCTTGCCATTACGTAACTTCGCCAACGATTATCACGCTACTTTAGATGGCAAAAATGCATTCACTGCAGCCATGGATTTATTAAATCAACCAACCGTCAAAAACCAACAGCGCTTAGCGCCTTTTACATGGCAACAAGACAGTCGCTTACAGCTTAAGCAATTAGCTTTTCAATACGAATCCGACCAAGCAAATCTGCAGGATTTGAATCTGAAAATTAGCGGTTATCAAAAAATCGCGATTATTGGGCAATCGGGAGCTGGCAAGACGACACTCCTAGATCTTTTAAGTGGTTTTTTAGTTCCAAAGTCAGGGAAAATCCAACTTAATAACCATCAATTACCGCATTTAGCCCAAACTAATTGGCAAAAACAAATTGCTTATTTACCGCAGAAACCATATTTATTTAGTAAAACCATTGCCAACAATATTCGCTTTTACCAACCCAATGCAACGGATGATCAAGTCAAAATGGCAGTTCAACAAGCCGGCCTAACCGAATTCATCAATCATTTGCCTACTGGTTTAGAAACTAAAGTTGGCGAAGGTGGACGCGGCATTTCTGGCGGACAGGCGCAACGAATTATGTTAGCGCGCGCCTTTTTAGCTCAAGAGCGGCGGGTGTTACTGCTAGATGAACCAACTGCCCATTTGGATATCGAAACAGAATATAATCTCAAACAGACAATGCTGCCACTTTTTGAGAATCATCTAGTTATTTTTGCAACCCACCGCTTACATTGGTTGAATCAAATGGATTATGTCGTGGTTTTAGATCGAGGCAAAATCGTAGAACAAGGTTCCTTAAAACAATTACAGCAAGAAACCAGCGGACCGTTTTACGATTTAACATTCCATATGCGAGGTGAACAAAATGTGGAAGCATGATACATGGGTCAAACCTTATCTCAAGCAATACAAGGGTTTGCTCATCACAGCTTTATTATTAGGCGTGTTAACGACTTTTTGCGGTGGTGCCTTGATGTTTACATCTGGTTATACCATCGACAAATCCGCTACACATCCCTTTAATATTTTGTTGATTTATCCTGCAATTGTGATCACTCGTGCTTTTGGGATCGGTCGGCCTGTTTTCAAATATTTAGAACGCTTATTAAGCCATAATTGGGTGTTAAAAGTGACTTCTAATTTACGCACGCGTTTATACCAAACGGTCGAACAAGACGCTGCTTTTTTTAAAGAAAAATATCAAAGTGGTAATTTATTAGGTTTGCTGGCGGAAGATATTGACCATCTCCAAAATCTTTATTTGCGAACTATTTTTCCTACGGTGGTCGGACTGTTGTTGGCACTCATTATTACAGTTGGAATCGGTTATTTTGACTTACGTTTTGGTATCTTAATTGGCATACTATTGCTTATTGAAGTGCTTGTTGCCCCACTAGTTTCCACCGCCGTCGAAGCCGCCCGCCGAAGCAAGCAAAAAGTGTTGAAAGATCAATTATACACACAACTCACCGACAATATTTTAGGAGTTCATGATTGGATTTTAGCCGGACGGCAAACCGATTTTCAAAGTGCTACCACCAACACAGTCAAGGCGCTTAATCAATCTAAATTAAAAAGTAAGCATTTTCGTTGGCGGCGTGATTTTTCTTTGCAAGTTGTTTTAGGTCTAATGTTTTTAGTGTTGCTAATTTTTACCAACCTTTACTTCACTGGCACACAAGAACAAGCTAATTATGTGGCTGCTTTTGTCCTAGCAATTGCACCTGTGGGCGAAACGATTATTCCCATTAGTCAGGGCTTTGAAGAATATCCGACTTATCAGGATTCTGTTAAACGTCTGAATAATTTAGAGCCAACTATCGAACAATTGCCCACCCAACAGCATTTAGCGCTGCAAGACTTTCAAACGTTGCAATTAAACCATTTACAGTTTGAATATGACGCCGATTCACCGATTTTACTGACTGACTTTAACCAAACTATTCAAAGGGGACAAAAAGTTGCCCTCATTGGGCCCAGCGGGACTGGTAAAACGACGCTGTTACAATTAATTAACGGCGATTTAGCACCACAACAAGGGCAAGTGACACTCAATCAAATTCCTGTGCGTGCTTTGAAAACGGAACAACAACAATTGTTTTCGTTTTTGAATCAGCAACCCTTCTTATTCAACACAACCATTATGAATAATGTGCGCTTGGGTAATGAACACAAAACTGATGCACAGGTAAAAGCTGCTTTGGATGCGGTCCATTTAACCCCATTAATTGAACAATTACCGAATGGTTACGAAACATCGGTTCAAGAAGCTGGCGCCCGTTTTTCAGGTGGCGAACAACAACGCATTACCTTAGCGCGAATTTTGTTGCAAGATGCGCCGATTGTGTTACTAGATGAACCAACTGTGGGCTTAGATCCCATCACCGAAAATAAATTATTAGACACGATTTTTGACGTTTTACATGACAAAACAATTTTTTGGGTCACTCACCATTTACAAGGGATTAATCATGTTGATCAAGTCATCTTTTTAGCAAATGGTCAAATTGAAATGCAAGGCCAACCGCAAAAATTAATGCGGGAAAATCAACATTTTCAAGAGTTATATCGTATGGATCAAGGTGATTTTTAGCTCGAAAGGAGCCCTCTATGGATACTAAAATTCAAACTTTTTGGCAAAATTTTCAGCAGCAACATCAAGTATCAACCAACAAATATGAAGCTTGGAGTTTTGGTGCCAATCCCCAAATGGCCGACGAGCTAGCCCAGTTAGTCCTCAGTGGACAAAAAACCGCCACAACGTCAGCGTTAGAAACTTATGAATCGAACGAACCGTTACCCAAGGTCGGCGAATACAATATTATTTTAGACGGACAAAACCAGCCCGTTTGTGTGACGCAAACCAAAGTGGTGGAAATCATTCCGTTTGATCAAGTAAGCGCCGAACATGCCTATCACGAAGGCGAAGGTGATCGGACTTATGATTATTGGCGGCGTGTGCATGTTGATTTTTTTGAAACAGAATATCAAAAACTAACTTCAACTTTTAATTTGCAGATTCCTTGTGTTTGTGAAGTTTTTGAAGTTGTTAAATAGTCAGGATCAAAAAAAGACCGCGTTAGCGGTCTTTTTTATTGACCTTTTAACCTTGTTTTCTTTCGTGCAAATCAAACGATGCAACCAAACCTAAAATGGCAAAAACGAGCATTAAAATAAAACTCCAATGATAACCGCTAGCTAAAGCCACATTTTTTCCAGCAACAGCTTGAATATTAGAAACGAGCGAGACCACCAGCATGGCAATTGCGGTCCCAAAGGAACCACAAATTTGGCGCACTGTAGACGAGGCCGCATTAGCAATTTGTTTGGAACTGTATTAATCCCTGCGGTAAATGTCGTCATCATCGTAAAGGAAATCCCGACCATTCGCAAAGCATAACAGCCGCCAATCAAGACTAAGCTAGTTTGTGCATTAAACCACAACATGCCAAAACCGAAAAAGGACAATTTGCGAATACCTAATTTGTCATATAAAGTTCCTGAAATCGGATTACAAATAATCATTACTAATGCGCCGGGCATCATCACTAAAACCCGAAATCAATGCACTTTCAGAGCGGACTGTTTGTAAATATAATGGTAAAACCAGTTCAATGCCGACCATTGTAATATTACTAATCGTACTTAATAACGTACATAAATCAAATTGCCGATTCAAAAAGACACGGACATTTAATAATGGTTCATCTAATTTTAACTGCCGCCGACAGAATAAATAAATAATGACTAAGCCCAACACAAACACAATCGCCAACAGCCCAGTAATTCGGCCCGTATTGCCAATTTCTGACAAACTATACAGCAAAAAACCAAAACCGACCATTGCTTCTCCAAAGGACAACACATCCGTACGCTGCAGCTGAGGATCAGTTAAATTTTTAATCGTCAACAAGCCTAACACAAACACTAGTGCACTCGTTATACTCAAAATGACAAATAACATTTGCCAATCTGCATATTTGAGAATCAAACCAGAAATCGTCGGCCCGACTACGGGCCCAAAACCAATCACCAACCCGGTGATTCCCATTACCATACCCCTTTTTTCAGGTGGAAATAACATCAAAATCACGTTTTAGATAAAGGGCATTAAGCCTCCGGCAGCCATCGCTTCGATAATGCGCCCCGTCAACAAAACACCAAAATTCGGCGCAAACACGCAAACAACGGAACCAATGAAAAATAATCCCATCATTGTTAAATAATTTTGTTTTAAACTAAACGATTCAAAAATCCACGCGGACATTGGAATCATTAAACCGACCACTAATAAATAAGAAGTCGTTAACCATTGCGCTGTTGCTTGGCTCACTTGAAACGCCGTCATGATGGTCGGCAAGGCATTATTTAAGAATGTTTCTGCCAGTAAGGCCACAAATGACCCAAATAATAACACGCCCATCATCAAATTACGCTGACGATTACTAACCACCTTCAATTCTGATTGCAAAAGATCCCCTCCATTTTTGTATCAAGCTACACTTTGTCAAAAAAATCAATCCCTAAAAATTCTGAATCACTTGTGACAACGCCTGACTTAATTGCTGCTGTTGCTGCTGCGACAAAGATCCCACAATTTTTTGATCAATTTCATCCATCACTTGATAGATCGCTGGCAAATGCTGCTTTAACAAAGTCAAACCCGCCGGTGCTAAACTTAACGTCATTTGACGTCGGTCACTTGCCAGTGGTGCTACTCGAATCAAATGTGCAGCCGCTAGACGCCGCACAATTCCGCGAATCGTGGGATGACTTAAAACAAACTTATCCGCCACTTCTTTTTGCGTGACCGTATGATCTTTAGTTTCATAAAGATACACCATCAACGTAATCTGCGGACCAGTCAATCGATAATCCTGAATCAGGGCTGCCATCCGCTTATTCAATTCCTTTTCAATTAGCGTATTCGCAATTTTGATTTGTGGACCCAGCGTTTGTAACACATCATCAGCCATTTCAGCACCTCACAAATATGTAGCTTACTACATTTTTCTTTAAAACACAATCTAAAAAAGTCATGCTCAAAATTTGAACATGACTTTGAATTCAATTAATTTTCATCTTTGACATTAATCATTTCCAAAAATTGGAACGCATGCTGTTCATAACCAAATTTTAACACGCAGCAATTCTTGAGATGGGGCACTTTTTGCTTAGCTTCAGCGGGCGTCAAAATGCTACGGACAAAATTCATGCAAGCTCCACCATGACTAACAGCCAAAACGCGTTGATGATCCGGCTGCTCCATTATTTGCGTTAGCGTCTGAACCATGCGGTCTTGCACCTGCACATCTGATTCCCCACCAAATTGCAGATAAAAATCACCATAAGTATGGCGTTTGGGATCCATTTGCGGATTCAATTGCTCACTTTGACCCTCAAACACGCCAAAATTCCATTCTTTCAGTCCCTTTAGACGTTGATACGGTTGAGATGTCACACATTCTAGCGTATCACTAGCTCGTTCTTGCGTTGATGAATACGCATGATCAAAAGTAATCCCGTGTTGTTGAAAATACACTCCTACCTCTTTGGCGTCAGCAATCCCCTGAGCCGTTAATGGCGAATCACTCGCTCCTTGAATCCGATGTAATTGATTAAACATCGTTTGTCCATGTCGCATTAAATAAAGCTCTTGCATTATTCATTTCACTCCCCTATTTATTTCAACATCTTAGTATAAACTTGCTGTAAAATTGCCCCAAATTGTTCAATATCCAAATCATTTTCCGCAAAAAATTGTACCCACCACTCATTCATCATTTGACGTAATTGACAAACTTGCTTTTGCCCCAATTTGGTTAAATTAATCCGCTTGACGCGCCGATCATCACCATCGCATTGACGTCGAATATACTTTTTTTGCGCTAATGCTTTCAAATCACGGGCCAATAAACTCGGATCCAACATCATTTCCTGGGCAATCTCTTGCTGCTTGGCTTGCGGATGCTCATCAATAAACAACAACAAATCGCTCTCCGTTGCCCGTAAATCTAGACAACCTAAGCGCTGATTGACTTCGTTTTTAGAGCGCCGATAAATGCCTGCCACATATTTACTCAGGTAACAATAATCCACGATCGCTAAATCCTTTCTAATCTCCAGTTTATTGATGGCGCTTCAACAATTTACGCGTTAACCAACTCATATATTTCTTATAATGATTGGCCGGTAAATCTTCAATGAGAACTAGGGCCTTTTGCGAGTATTTTTTGGCCAAAGCTTGCGCAGCGGCCAAACCGCCACAATCCTGCACTTGTTGAGCAACATGCGCCACTTCATCATCTGACAAATTTTTTTTACCTTGCAAAAATTGCCACAATTCAGGATCAAGTTGCATCGCCAAAATCAGGGGAATCGTATAAACCCCGTTTTTCAAATCTTCTAGTTGCGGTTTTCCTGTCTGCTCGTCACCGCGATAATCTAAAATATCATCTTCAATTTGAAACGACATCCCAATATTATGACCAATAAAGCGCGCGTGATGAATTAAATGAGGCGTACTATGCGCTAAAACGGCCCCAAACTGCGCACTCAATTCAATTAACTGCGCCGTTTTACCAGCAATTTCGCGTAAATACATTTTAGTAGTGGCTTCTGGATTATAGTTCATCTTCAATTGATCCAATTCACCACGTAAAATCTTTTTCATCCCCGACGCATTCAATAATAAATCATCACGACTATTCGCAACTTCACTCACTAATGAAAAGTAAACGGTCATCAAATAATCACCGGCATAAATCGCATTGCGATCACCTAAATGCGCTTGAATCGTTTCAACATTCCGCCGTAACTTTGAATCATCAATTACATCATCATGAATCAAAGTCGCTAAATGCAAAACTTCCATGGCAGCAGCCGCTTTGATACGCGTTTGATAATCGGCCTGACCAAAATCACTAAAAATCAACAAAAAAGCAGGCCGAATCATCTTGCCGCCACTTAACACCTGTTGTTTAATCGGATTGGCAATCATTGAATCAAGGAACGTTAATTGTTCCAATATCAAATCTTGAACATCTTGTAATTGCTGGCGTAATTCGGGAACTTCCGACCACATTGAATTAATCATCTACAGGCACCTTTTCTTGTATTATAATCTTAATATAGTATATCAAAAATCAAGCGAGGTTTAATCAAACTTTGAAACCAAAAGTATTTTTAGAATTAGTCGAAATTAAAGCCAAAACTGCCAGTATTTTCCCTTTTTTACTGGGCGTTTTTTACACAGTTTATCATTACCATCACTTAGATTGGCTGAACACTGTTTGCTTCTTTATTGCTATGCTCTTATTTAACATGGCCGTCGATATTAATGATAATTATTGGGATTATAAAAATGCCGATCATGAAAAAGGGCAGACGTTTCGCCAAAAAACGAATGTGATTGGCGTTAATCATTTAAATATTCACAAAATTGGGCTGTTAAATTATTCATTTATGATTATTGCCGCTCTGATTGGTCTATTTTTGGTTTACCGAGTTGGTTGGCTCTTATTAGTTTTAGGACTATTCTGCTTTGCGGTCGGTTTTTTATACGCTGGTGGTCCTTTTCCGCTAGATTCTTTGCCCGTGGGCGAGTTTTTTGCGGGTTTTACGATGGGCTTTATGATTTTTTTGATCAGTGTTTGGATCAATGTGCATCAACTTTTGGCGTTCAATTGGACCTTAATTGGTCCGCTGCTCGTGACTGCTGGCTTATCAATCTGCGCCATTGCTTCGTTATTGTTAGCGAACAATATTTGTGATTATCAAGAAGATTTGGATTTGGGTCGGCACACAATTGTTCGTTTTCTTGGAGTTAAAAACAGCTTGTGGTTTTATGCTATTTTAATTATCGTTGGTTTTATCTTCATGATCGTCGCTGTTTGGCAGCGTTGGATGCCGTGGACGACTTTATTAACCTTACTCACAATCCCCGCAATTTACAAAAATACGAAACAATTTTTTGCTGTGCACATTAAAAGTCAAACGTTCAAATTAGCCGTCAAAAATTTATTTATTATTACCTTTGTTCAAGTTTTGAGTTTTGGTTTAGGTTTATTCTTCAATTAAAAAAGCTGCCGTTTAAAGGGCAGTTTTTTTATTATCAATTAATTCATAGGTATCACGAACAATCATCAATTCTTCATTCGTTGGGACTACCCAAACTGCAATCTTCGAATCAGGTGTACTAATGCGTGCTTCTTGTCCTCGGACTTGATTCTTGACAGGATCAATATGGACACCCAGATGTGCTAATTGTTGCCCGACCGCCCAACGCAAATCGGGATCATTTTCACCAATCCCCGCTGTGAAAACTAATGCATCAGGTTGCTCTTTTAATAAAGCTAGATAAGAACCTACATATTTGACAATGCGATTCACAAACATATCTTGCGCCAGTTGCGCTCTTTTGTTACCGGCTGCTGCTGCCTCATCAAGATCTCGTTTGTCATTGGAAACACCAGAAACACCTAATAAACCTGACTTGTGATTCAAAATTTTCATCAAATCAGCAATTTTGAAGATACCTTCTTTTTCCATCAAATAAGGCAAAATTGACGGATCTAAATTGCCACTCCGTGTCCCCATCATTAAACCTGCTAACGGCGTAAAACCCATTGATGTATCAAGAGCTTGCCCTTGTTCAATCGCTGTAATTGACGCACCACTACCAATGTGCAAAGTAATCAAATTAACTTGTTCTACCGGTTTATGCAATAATTGCGCTGTACGCTTCATAATATAGCGATGACTGGTTCCGTGAGCGCCATATTTACGCACATGATCGCGTTGATAATATTTTAAATCAATCGGATATAAATAATTAACCGCCGGCATCGTCGCATAAAAAGAAGTATCGAACACGGCCACTTGCTTTGCCTGAGGCAATAATTTGGCAAAGACCTGAATATAGTAGGCTTCCGTTGGGTTATGTAAGGGAGCCAATTCGCCTAAATGTTCAATTTTTTGCGTTGTATACGGTGAAATCGTCGTCGATTTTTTAAAAAGTTCCCCGCCGGAAACAATCCGATGACCAATTCCTTGAATATCTTCTAACCGATCAATAATCCCCAAACTTTTCAGTCGTGTTAAAATCAGCGTCACCGCCAATTCTTGGGTGGTAATCGCCTCTTGCTTTTCAAACGTTTGTCCTTGACCATATTGCGCTGTAAACACGGCATTTTGACTACCTAATCGTTCAATTTGTCCATGAGCAATTTGTTGTTCTTGGGGCATCTGATAAATCTGCCACTTCAAACTCGAACTGCCTGCATTGATCGCCATTATTAACATTTATCTTCCTCCATTCAACTTTTAAATTCAGTATACTGGAAAGAAACCGATTCCACAAAAGATAATAATTCAAGAAAGTTGAAAATAATGAAGTATATCTGTTTTCAGAATCCTCGAATAAGTTTATAATAAAAGTTAGAATTACATAACAAAGGAAGGATTATGTTTATGGCTCACATTGTAATTTTAGGCGCAGGTTATGCAGGACTTGGCACAGCACGCAAGTTGGCAAAAATTGCTCCTGCCGACACAAAGATCGACTTAATCGATCGCAATACTAAACACGTTGAATCAATCGAACTTTACCAAGTTGCTGCTGGTTCAGCTGACGCTGATAAAATCAGTTTTGATATCCGTGGTGTTTTACCCAATAACGTTAACTTTATCCAAGCTAATGTTTCTAAGATCGACTATGAAAACAAAACGGTGGAATTCTCAGATCATGATGATATGACTTATGACTATGTTGTTGTTGGTTTAGGTTTCCGTTCCGAAAACTTCGGTATGGAAGGTGCCGACCAATACTCGTACAAATTGCAGGATATCCCGACCGCGGAAAAAATTTACGAAGTTATTAATTCTAATATCCGCAATTATAAACAATCACAAGATCCTAACGACTTAAACATCGTTGTCTGTGGTGCTGGTTTCACAGGAATTGAATTATTAGGTGAATTAATTGATACTGCCAAAATTTTAAAGGCTAAGTATGATGTTCCCGAAATTAATATTACTAGCGTAGAAATGGCTCCGCAAATCTTACCAATGTTTGATTCTGAATTGGCCAAATATGCGGTTGATTTCTTGAGCAAAAATGGCATCAAGATTATGACGAGTGCCAAAATCAAGAAAATTGAACCAAACGCTGTCGTTTATACCAAGGGTGATAGCGAAGAAGAACAACGGATTTACGCTAATTCTATTATTTGGACCGTTGGTGTCAGTGGTAGTGACGTCATCAAAGATTCTGGCTTTGAGGCTCGTCGTAACCGGATTACTGTTACAGATTATTTGAACGTGGAAGATCATCCTGAATTATACGTGATTGGTGATGATTCAGCTTCCATGGATCCTCAGTCCAACCGGCCATTACCAACAACTGGTCAATTAGCTTTGGCGCAAGCTGAAGTGGCTGCTGAAAATATCGTGGCTGACTTGAAGAAGCAACCACAAAAGAAATTCGTCTACAAATCTAAGGGAACGATTGCTTCTTTAGGACCTTCCCATGGAATTGCCGAAATTACCAAGCCTCATTTAAAACTAAAGGGTAGTATGGCCGCTTTGGCAAAACGCTTCTCCTTTGAACAAGTTTTATATGAAGTTGGCGGCATCAAGGGTTTGCAAAAAAAATAATTCAGTATACCAACATAGTGGATAATTGATTTTATTCACTATTTTTTTGTGTTTTTTTTTGCCGTAACAGTACTCAAGGGCGGATTTTATCCAAACGAAAAAATGTTACAATATCTTTATCAGAAAAGCGGTACCTAGGAGAATTTTTTATGGCAGAAAAATATATTATGGCGATTGATGAGGGAACGACCAGTACGCGCGCCATTATTTTTGACCATCAAGGCAGAGAAATTGCCGACGGTCAGCGCGAATTCACTCAATATTTTCCGCATTCTGGTTGGGTGGAACATGATGCTAATGAAATTTGGAACGCAGTGCAAGCAACCATCGCGGATGCTTTTATTAATGCCCAAATTCAACCGGAACAATTGCAAGGTATCGGCATTACGAATCAACGCGAAACGACGGTGATTTGGGATAAAAAAACCGGTTTACCAATTTATAACGCCATTGTTTGGCAATCACGTCAGACCAGCAAGATTGCCGCTCAGTTGATTGCTGACGGCTACTCCGATATGATTCATGAAAAAACCGGGCTCTTGATTGATCCTTACTTTTCGGCGACCAAGATTCGCTGGATTCTTGATCATGTTGAGGGCGCTCAAGAACGTGCAGCAAAGGGTGAACTCTTATTTGGGACGATTGACACTTGGCTTGTTTGGAAATTAACGGGCGGACAGGCTCATGTCACGGACTATTCCAACGCGTCTAGAACAATGCTCTTTAACATTCAAGATTTAACTTGGGATCAAGATATTTTAGATTTATTAAACATTCCTGCCGTTATGTTACCGCAACCCACAGGCAATTCCGAAATTTATGGCTACACACTAGGTTATTATTTTTATGGCAGTAAGATTCCGGTTTCAGGGATGGCTGGTGATCAGCAAGCAGCACTCTTCGGTCAATTAGCCCTGAAAAAAGGCATGGTCAAAAATACTTACGGTACGGGGTCATTTATTTTGATGAATACAGGTGAAAGACCGATCATTTCCCGCAATAATCTCTTGACCACGATTGGTTATGCAATTAACGGCCATGTTAATTATGTTTTAGAAGGCTCAGTCTTCGTGGCCGGTTCGGCCTTACAATGGTTGCGTGATGGCATGAAAATGTTAGAATCCGCACCAGCCTCCGAAAAAATCGCTCGCGAATCCCAAAATAATGATGAAATTTACGTTGTGCCGGCTTTTACTGGTTTAGGTGCACCTTATTGGGATCCCCAAGCTCGCGGCAGTGTCTTTGGTTTAACCCGAGGCACCACAAACAAAGATTTTATCAAAGCTACTTTGCAATCGTTAGCCTACCAAACCAGAGATGTGGTGGACACGATGTATAAAGATACGGGCATTGAGATTCCAACCTTGCGCGTTGACGGTGGTGCTGCCCGTAATAATTATTTGCTGCAATTTCAAGCCGATTTATTAGCCACGCCCGTGGAACGCGCTAGTAATTTGGAAACCACCGCCATGGGCGCTGCCTTTTTGGCTGGCTTAGGCTGTGGTTTTTGGCAAGACACGGACGAGTTGAAAGATATGTTTGAAGTTGGACAACGTTTTGAGCCGCAAATGTCCGCCCAACGTCGCAAACATTTGTACACTGGCTGGCAAAAGGCTGTCCAAGCCACACAAATGTTTAAGCCGTAATTTTTATTTTTTTTACAAAGCGCAGATTTTGTAATTAATCTGAACAACATTTAATACTTAAAAACTCAAAGTTCTTCCTGTACAATGGTAATCATCTAAAACCTTCATGGAAAGCGGGAATTACTTTGAGCATTATTACTTTATCATAATTTCATCGTGGTACAATAGCATCTTTACTTCAACAAGATGAAGATCAAAAACACCGACACTATGGTCGAAAATCTGTTTTGACGCCAAGATTAAAGCATGTGATTGAACAAAATTTAACTTTGACTTGGTCTCCTGAACAAATTACTCATCAATCCACGATCAGAAGAATTGGTTGTAACCGGGACGTTTGAATTACGATTTAAGTGCTTGCCAGACCCGTGCTCATCGAAAAACGTGGATCCTACGGGAACGAATATTGAAGACCGTCCTGAAGCCAAGTCTTTGGTCATTGGAAAGTAGGTACCGTCTTGTTGGGACGTGGTGACGTAAAAGATTGTTTGATTACTTTTGTAATACTTATTCGTTATTGGAACGAAGAAGTAATGAACAGTTCCATCGACATTTACGTTGATTCTTTACAAGGAAACAAAGTTTAATGGAGTTGATGATAAGCAATCCCTTGAAGTATTGAACTTAATGAATAAAATACCTTCACTGACATTCTTATCTTCACTTAATGCCTCTGACTACGAAAAAAATGGAAATCCATATTTCAATCAAAATTCAAGATCTATACAAGTTAAACTCAATGGACATCATTTTTTACATTGGTTACATCCAGTATTAATGGAAAAAATTATTATAGAATTCATTGAACAAAATAATGAAAACTAGTTTATTTTATCCAACAAAATTTGGATTCTTAACGTTAAACATACATTAATAAATTTATTCGTCTACTTTTGCAATGCGTCCTCGTTGAATGTATACCATCAAAATACTTAAATCAGCGGGATTCACGCCCGAAATCCGACCGGCTTGTGCAATCGTCGTTGGATTAATTTGTTGCAATTTTTGCCGCGCTTCCGTGGCCAAACCATAAACATCGTCATAATCCAAATTTTCGGGAATTTTTTTGGCCTCTAATTTTTGTAGATGAGCAATTTGCGCTTCTTCTTTTTTGATATAGCCCGCATATTTCAACGAAATCTCCACTTGCTCGGTGACTTCAGGGGCCAATTCTTCGGGCGCTGGTTCGATAAAGCGTACAGCCGTTTCATAATTCACTTCAGGACGCTTCAAAAAGTCACTCGCCAAAACCCCGTCTTTGAGCGGCTTCATCCCCAAATCAACCAAGAATTGATTCACAGCCTCATGTGGCTTAATTCGTGTTTGCTGCAACCGCGTGATTTCCGCAGCGACCTGTTGATACTTTTTGACGAAAGCTTGATGACGCGCTTCTGAAATCAAACCCAACTGATAACCCTTTTCACTCAAGCGTTCATCCGCGTTATCATGCCGCAAAATCAAACGATATTCCGCCCGACTCGTCAACAAACGATATGGCTCATTAGTGCCCTTAGTGACCAAATCATCAATCATCACGCCAATATACGCTTCGTTACGACCCAAAATTAACGGCGCTTTATTTTGCGCATCCAAAGCCGCATTAATCCCCGCCATCAAACCTTGACCCGCGGCTTCTTCATAACCCGACGTCCCGTTCATTTGCCCTGCAGTATACAAATGTTTGATCGTTTTCGTTTCTAAAGATTGTTTTAACTGCCACGGTTCCACAATATCATATTCAATCGCATAACCCGGCCGCATCATCCGCGCATGTTCCAAGCCAGCCACAGAACGCAACATTTTTTGTTGAACCTCTTCTGGCATCGACGTCGAAAAATCCCCGACATAATATTCTTGTGTGGTTCGCCCTTCAGGCTCCATAAAAATTTGATGCCGCGGTTTATCCGCAAAGCGCACCACTTTATCTTCAATAGACGGACAATACCTAGGACCCACACCTTCAATCACGCCCGAAAACATCGGTGCTCGATCCAGATTATCCCGAATAATTTGGTGCGTTTGTTCATTGGTATAAGTCATCCAGCACGAAATTTGATCCTTCAAATAAGCACTGCGCGGTGTCAGATACGAAAATGAACGTGGTGTTTTGTCGCCCGGTTGTTCCTCCATTTGCGAAAAATCGACACTATTTTTCGCAACTCGTGGCGGCGTTCCCGTTTTAAAACGTTGCAACTTGAGACCGTGTCGCTCCAAATCTTCAGACAATTTAATCGACGGTAACGAATTATTCGGACCGGACGAATACATCAACTCACCGATAATAATTTTGCCACGTGACGAAGTCCCAGCCGTTAAAACAACGCTCTGAGCTTGATAACGTGCCCCAGTACTGGTCACAACGCCATAACAAATCTGATCTTTCACCAAAAGTCGATCAACTAAGCCTTGACGCAAAGTCAAATGTGGTGTTGTTTCCAATGTTTCTTTCATATGTTCATGATATTCATTCTTGTCCGCTTGCGCCCGTAAAGCTCGCACTGCTGGACCCTTACCAGTATTTAACATCCGCATTTGCAAGTAAGTAGCATCAATCGCACGTCCCATTTGACCACCCAAAGCATCGATTTCACGCACCACCACGCCCTTAGCAGGCCCGCCAATCGAAGGATTACATGGCATAAAGGCTATCATATCTAAATTAAGCGTTAACAACAATGTTTCTTGTCCCATCCGAGCTGCCGCCAAAGCTGCTTCACAACCAGCATGTCCGGCACCAACCACAATCACATCGTACTTTTTAGCTGCTTCATATTCTTTCATTCAGGTTATGTCCCTTCTATTTACCAACGCAAAATTGACTAAATAATTGCGTAATTAATTCATCAGGTGCACTTTCACCAGTAATTTCGCCTAATTGATCCCAACAATTCGTCATATCAATCTGAACTAAATCAATTGGCATACCTTGTTTAATCCCCGTTAACACATCTTTTAACGATTGTTGCGCTTGTTGCAACAGTCCAACTTGGCGAGCATTGGTCAACACTGCCCCATCTTGTTGACGTTGAATTCCCGCAAAAAACATTTGTTGAATCTGCTGTTCGATTTGATCAATGCCCGCTTGCGCCACTGCTGAAATTTGAATCACCGAATCGGCATTTGCCGAAACATCTTGGGGTTTGAAAGCTTGCGCCAAATCTTGTTTGTTGATAATGATAATTCGTTTTTGCGTTGCGGTTTTTTGCAGGAGCACTTGATCTTCTTCATCCAAAGGCCGACTACCATCCAAAACCAACAACACCAAATCTGCTCGTTGTAATTCTTGACGGCTGCGATCTACCCCAATTTTTTCAACTTTATCATCCGTTTCGTGAATTCCAGCTGTATCCACCAGTTGTAGGGGAATCCCATTCACATTGGCGAATTGTTCAATCACATCGCGCGTAGTCCCTGCCACATCTGTCACGATCGCACGCTCTTGTTTCGCCAAAACATTTAACAAACTGGATTTGCCGACATTGGGCTTGCCCACAATTGCCGTTTTCAAGCCTTGATTCAAAATTTGACCTTCTTGAGCTGTTTTCAATAACTGAGTGATTCGTTGTTGAACTTGCTGAGCCTTTTCGGATAACATTTTCGTGGTTAACTCTTCAGTATCGTATTCTGGATAATCAATATTGACCTCCACTTGTGCCAAAACTTCTAGGATTTCCTGACGCAAATTTTGAATGAGATGATTCAATGAACCATCCAATTGCTGGAGCGCTTGATCCATCGCTCGATCGGTCTTTGCCCGAATCAAATCCATCACCGATTCCGCTTGCGTCAAGTCAATACGCCCATTCAAAAATGCTCGCTTAGTAAATTCCCCCGGCTCCGCTAACCGCGCACCTTGTCCAATCAATACTTGCAATACACGATTAGTTGCCAATAAACCGCCATGCGTATTAATTTCGACAACGTCTTCTCTAGTGAATGTTTTGGGAGCTTTCATGACCGAAATCATCACTTCATCTAAAACCTGTTTGGTTTGGGGATCAATCACATGTCCATAATGAATCGTATGCGAAGCTACTTGCGTCAAATCAACACCCGTCGTGACCCGATTAGCCAGTGTCAATGCTTGCTCACCTGATAAACGAACAATTGAAATCGCCCCTTCACCAATTGGCGTCGAAATCGCCGCAATCGTATCAAATTCTGTTACATGACTCATCAAATTACTCCTTTGAAAGCACAAAAAAAGTGCTACGAATCCAGATTTATCAATATCCGAATAAAAAGCACTTTGACTACTTTTATCAATCTAATTACGCTTAATCTTACTGATTTCGCCTAATTTTGTCAAAAATTATTTTTTAACAGCACGTACTGGACGAATTACTAAATATCGATCTAAACCATGACCCTGCGTTCGCACAAATACATCATCATTATTTTCCAAATTTTGATAGATAATCTTGCGCTCAATAGCAGGCATTGCATCCAAGTAAACAGGTTTTTTCGTGGCACAAACTTGTTCTGCTTTAAAGGTTGACAAAGCAACTAATGCCTCTTGGCGCCGTTTTCGATAATTACCAACATCTAACAAAACCGGTTGTTCCCGAAAGCCTAAATAATAGGCGTACTCTTGCACAATTGTCTGCAAAGCATTAAGATTGCGCCCATGCTTGCCAATGACTCGCGCTTGTAAATCCGCTGAAACTTGAACATTAAACTTTAAACATTCGGAACTCTTCACATATTCAATCACTTGATCCAAACCAACAGTATGCAAAATCTGTTCTAGATAATCTTGAATTTGCGCCACCTTGGTACTGTCAGCCTGCGTCTGCGCCACCATTGTTTGAATACTTTCAATCGGCTTTAGCTCCACCACTGCCGGTTTGCGTCCAATCCCTAAAAAACCACTGCGACCCTCACTAATAACATCAACAGCCACTTGTTCTCTAGTGACATTTAATTGTTGCAACCCAGCATCAATGGCTTTTTGAATTGTCGCTCCCTTAAACTCTGCCATGATTTTTTCTTGTTCCCCCTCAAATCATCATTACTTCCGTTTTTTATAAGCTCGTTTTTTTGCTTTGCGTAACGCTTTTTGCCGTTCACGCTCTTTTTTGGCTTTTGCCTCTTGTTCACGTCGATACTTCAATGGATTTTGCAATAGTAAAGTCTGCAAAACCTGAAAGGCATTGGAAACAACCCAGTATACTGAGATCGCCGAAGGAAAACTGATCGCAGGAATTAACACCACAATCGGCATAAACCACATCATCATTTTCGTTGATTGCGGTTGATCTGGCTGTGACAAATTAGCAATCCACGTACTTAAGAAAGTGAAGACAGCCGCTAAAATCGGCAAAACATAAATGGGATCTGGTTTGCCTAATGCCATCCACAAAAAAGAACCATTTCGTAATTGCGTGGTGCGATAAATAGCTTGATACAAAGCCCACATCACTGGCAATTGAATCAACATCGGCAAGCAACCAATCCACGGATTGACCCCTGCTTCAGCATATAATTTTTTGGTTTCTTCCTGTAATTTTTGTTGTGTGTCTAAATCCTTAGCAGAATATTTATCCTGCAAAGCTTTCATTTGCGGCTGAATATCCATCTGCTTTTTCATGCTGCGCGTTTGCCACCAGTTTAACGGTAACAAAATGATTCGGATAATAATTGTAAAAATCACGATTGCCCAGCCATAATTATTGCCAACTAAGCGCGCCAACCACAAAATAAAGCGTGAACATTGATACAACACATAATGATTCCAAAAACCCGAACTATTTTGTGTAATCGGTTGATTGATATTGGAACAACCACTAACGGTAAGCACCATCAAAAAGACTAACCCCAGTAATAACCAACGTCTATTTTTCTTTTTCAACATATCAACTTTCCTTCAGTTTAGATTCTTATAACATTTTACCTAATTTTAGAAGATGACGCAGATTTTTTTTCGTTTCAGCCATATTTAATTTTGTAGCCGGTTTGCGCGCGATGACCAAAAAATCAATTTCTGATGGCAACTCAGGCTGTAATTCTAATAATGATTGTCGTAAATAACGCTTAACTTGATTGCGCAAAACCGCAGTATGCGCAATTTTTTTACTCACTGATAAACCGACTCGAAAATGCTTTTGTCCTGGCTTATGTAATTGATAAAGGACAAAAGCTTTGTTAGCAACCGAATCATGTCGATCAAACACAGCTTGAAATTCTTTTTCTTTTTTAATTCGATAACTTTTACGCATATTTTTCCTACTTTAGTTAGACCACAATCAATAAAAAAACCACTGAAATTTTTCAGTGGCCTAGGCGGACAATACTTTTCTACCTTTTTGTCGACGACGTGCTAAAACCTTACGACCGTTACTTGTACTCATTCGTTTCATAAATCCGTGGACACGTTGACGATGACGTTGCTTAGGTTGGTAAGTTCTTTTTGTAGTCATGTTTAAACACCTCCATAACTAATTTTCATCAGTAACATTCTAATGGTAATACCATAGTAGTTTACCACAATTAATAGCTAAAGAAAATTATTTTTCGCCAGCTTCTTTTCTTTTGTCATCTTAACCTGTGGAAAAGAAAGTTAATAACTTATGAATTATCTGTATCATATTTATTTATTAACACCTTTTTATGCCGATTAATCCACAATTAACCAACTTGTTCACAGGTTTTCCACAGCTGTGGATTACTATTCTATTTTTGAATTCATTTACTAGATATTCCTGCAACCAGGAAGAGTATTAATTGTGGAAAAATAGAATTATCTGGAAAACTAAAAGTTTTCCACATGTGGATTTGAATTTTAGTTGTGATTAAAAAGAAGATGTGTTTTTCTGATATCCGCCTGTGGAAAACTTTTAAAAAAAATGCTAAAATAATGCAGTTAAATTTATTTATGGTTTTTGCTGGAGGAGTAATGTGCCTGAGATAATTAATGGTGAATTGGACTCATTCTGGGAATTTTTACAAAAAAAATTTCAACAAGAATTTGCGGCAGTCAGTTATCAAACTTGGATTGAAAGTGCCCAACCACTCAAATTAGAAAATCAAAAAATCTTTATTTGCGTGCCCTCATCTTTACATAAAGAATACTGGGAACGTAATATCAGTACAAAAGTTGTCGAAGCTGCCTATGAATACAGCAATCAAGAGATTGTACCCGTCATTTTATTGCCTAATGATCTCAAAACAACACAACCCAAAACACAAACTGACAATACAGCACCACAAGCAACGAACCATTTAGTTCGTGAAGCACATTTAAATAGTAAATACACATTTGATTCTTTTGTCACCGGTAGCGGCAATCAGATGGCGCATGCTGCTGCGCTAGTGGTTTCAGAAGAACCTGGCACGATGTATAATCCTCTATTTATTTATGGTGGCGTGGGACTGGGCAAGACACATCTAATGCAAGCTATCGGCCATCGTATGTTAGATCGTGATCCTCAGGCCAATGTCAAATATATTTCTAGTGAATCATTCGCCAATGACTTCATTAATTCAATTCAGAATCGAACCCAAGAAGAATTCCGCAATGAATACCGCACGGTAGATTTATTATTAGTTGACGATATTCAATTTTTTGCCGATAAAGAGGGAACTCAAGAGGAGTTTTTCCACACTTTCAATACCCTCTATAATACAAAAAAGCAAATTGTATTGACTTCCGATCGTTTGCCCAATGAAATCCCTAAATTGCAAGAACGGTTGGTATCACGTTTTAAATGGGGGTTATCTGTGGATATTACTGCACCAGACTTAGAAACTCGGACTGCAATTTTACGCAAAAAAGCCATCGCCGAAAATTTGGAAATTCCCGACGATGCGCTATCTTACATCGCTAGTCAAATTGACAGCAACGTGCGTGAATTAGAAGGAGCATTGGTTCGTGTCCAAGCTTATTCAACAATGAATAACGAAGACATTAATATCAGTTTGGCCGCAGAAGCGTTGAAAGACCTCAAAGATTCGCAACATCAAGCTGGTCTGACAATTAGTAAAATTCAAACGCAAGTCGCCAAATATTACAAGCTGACCGTCGATGACTTGAAAGGTAAACGTCGTAACAAATCAATCGTGGTTCCACGCCAAATTGCCATGTACTTGTCGCGGGAATTAACCGATAGTTCATTACCAAAAATTGGCCAAGAGTTTGGCGGCAAAGATCATACCACGGTTTTACATTCCTGTGAGAAAATTGCCAAATTACTGGAATCCGATTTAAATATTCAGCACGATTTGACTAATCTCAAAGCGAGCTTACAAAATTAACTTGTGGATAACAATCGATTAATTCACAAGTTTTCCCTAAAATAATTCACAAGTTTTCCACAAGCTAATTTTTATTATTCTTAGGCTTAACCGCTAATTCCACAGTTTCAACAGGACCTACTACTATTACTACTATTTTTATCTTAATTATTAAAGGAGTTCACTATGAAATTTACAATCAATCGTTCCCAGTTCAATCACCAAATTATCAATGTCCAACGAGCTATTTCTACTAAAACAACTATTCCCATTTTAACAGGAATTAAACTTGATTTGTCCAAAGAAGGTTTAACTGTGACCGGCAGTGATGTGGATATCTCCGTCCAAACTTTTATTCCACAAGAGGATGTGGATAACGAATTACAAATTGACTCAACCGGTGCCATCGTCTTACCGGCACGTTTTTTCAGTGAGATTATTAAAAAATTACCTCTTGATCAATTCACCTTAGAAGTTCTGGACAATCAACAAGTCGCTATTACCTCAGGACATTCTGAATTCAAAATCAATGGTTTAGATGCCAACAATTATCCCCACCTACCAGAAGTTTCGAATACGGATCAATTGCAAATTTCGTCGGACATCTTACGGCAAGTGATTGATGAAACAGTTTTTTCGGCTTCCAAAGAAGAAAATCGACCGATCTTGACAGGTTTGCATCTCCAAATTAATCAAGATCAGTTATTAGCAGTGGCCACAGATAGTCACCGCTTGGCGCAGAGGATTGTCAAAATTCAAAATTCTGGTGATAGTGATTATAATTTGGTAATTCCTGCGCGCAGTTTAAAAGAACTGGAGCATTCATTAAGCGATAATAGCGAAGAAATCAAGTTATCCATTTCAGAAAATCAAATTCTCTTTGAATTTGATAACACAATGTTTTATTCACGGCTTTTAGAGGGCAATTATCCGAAAACTGATCGCTTAATTCCTGATAGTTCAACAACAAAACTGGAAATTGATGCCAAAACTTTGTTAGCTTCCGTGGAACGGGCATCATTGTTATCACACGCCAGTCGCAATAACGTGGTTAAATTAGTGATTGATAGTGGTCAAAAACAAGTCGTTTTGTATGGTAATTCACCAGAAGTAGGTACCGTGGAAGAAGCGGTCAAGGTGGATCAAGTCGAGGGTGAGGATTTAGATATTTCCTTTAACCCGGACTATTTAAAGGCTGCATTGCAAGCATTTGGTGAAACCAAAATCAAATTAGAATTTACGGCTGCGTTACATCCGTTTACCCTAAAACCACTAAATGACGACCATAGTTTTATTCAATTAATTACACCAGTGCGAACATTTAACTAATTAAATATTTGAATGAGAACTGTTGAATTCAGCAGTTCTTTTTATTTTGGGAAAATTATGCGTTTTAAAATATTTTCTATGAATTTAGCCTTTTTAGTCTAAATTACGCAAAAAGGCGCTAATCCCCGTCAAATTGCGAAAAAACCCGCAAAGGGGTATAATTAAAAAGGGAAAATTTCAAAGTCAGGATGTGAATGGACTGTGCAAATCAAGTTAAAAAGCGAATATATTACGCTGACGCAACTCCTGAAAGAAGCTGGAGTCATCGCAACAGGTGGTCAGGCCAAATGGTACTTGCAAGACAATTTAGTTTTGCTGAATGGTGTACCAGAAAATCGACGTGGTAAAAAGTTACGTCAAGGCGATCAAGTTAAATTAGCTGATGGCTCACAGTTTGAAATTGTGGAATGAGACTGCAGGAAATTGAGTTACGCAATTTTCGAAATTATGAGCATTTAAATTTAAAGTTTGACCCAGCGTTGAATGTTTTTTTAGGCGAAAATGCTCAGGGCAAAACGAATTTGTTAGAAGCCATTTACGTTTTGGCCTTAGTACGGTCGCATCGAACCAATAGTAATCAAGAATTAATTCGGTGGGGTAGTGATTTTGCAAAACTGCAAACGGTCGTACAAAAAAATACTGGGCGGATGACTTTAGATTTGGTATTGAGCACTGCGGGCAAGAAAGCCGCATTAAATCATTTGGAAAAAAAACGCTTATCACAGTACGTTGGTCAACTCAATGTCGTTTTGTTTGCGCCAGAAGACTTAAAATTGGTTAAGGGTGCACCAAGTGTGCGACGCCGTTTTTTGGATATGGAGTTGGGGCAAATCAATGCAAATTATCTGACGAATAATTCCAAATATCGGCAAGTCTTGAAGCAACGCAATAATTATTTGAAACAATTGCGTTCAAAAAAAGTACACGATTTGGTTTACCTAGACGTTATTTCTGATCAATTGGCAGGCTTTGGAGCGGAATTAATCGCGGCACGGTTTGCTTTTTTAAGGCAATTGCAGACTTATTTAACAAATATTCACAACCAACTAACACAAAAACAAGAACAATTACAATTGGAATATCAAGCTGCGGGAATTGACCCTACTCAAAATGTTGAGAAGTTATATCAAGAGTTGTTGAATCAATTAAAAAAAGTCCAAGCGCGTGATTTAGCCTTGGGTTCGACATCTATTGGCCCGCATCACGACGATTTTCGGTTTATGGTCAATGGCAATGACCTGCAAAAATTTGGCTCTCAAGGTCAACAGCGCAGTGCCGTGCTGAGTTTGAAATTAGCAGAAATTGAGTTATTTCATGAACAAGTGGGTGATTATCCCATTTTGTTATTGGATGATGTGTTGTCAGAACTAGATCAAAATCGGCAAACACAGTTGTTAAAAGCCATTCAAAATCGTATTCAGACTTTTATTACGACAACTAGTTTAGATGGTGTCAAATTAGCGGAGATGCCACAACCAAAGATCTTTCAAATTAAGGCTGGAGGGATAGTATGAGTGAAAAAGATGCAAAAAAGCAGGCAATTTTAGCGCAAAAAGCTAAAGAATATGATGCTAGCCAAATCCAAGTTTTATCTGGGTTGGAAGCCGTGCGTAAGCGCCCAGGAATGTACATCGGTTCAACGAGTGTGCAAGGCTTACACCATTTAGTTTGGGAAATTATTGATAATGGGATTGATGAAGCTTTAGCCGGGTTTGCATCGCAAATTGATGTTGTAGTGGAACCTGACAACAGTATTACGGTCACCGATGACGGGCGAGGCATTCCTGTTGATATTCAAGCCAAAACAGGGAAGCCGGCGTTAGAAACAGTCTTTAATGTGTTACATGCCGGTGGTAAATTCGGCGGTGGCGGCTACAAAGTATCTGGTGGTTTGCATGGTGTAGGGGCCTCTGTCGTCAATGCTTTAAGTACTCATTTAGATGTTGAAGTTACCCGTGAAGGTCAGCGTTATTATATGGACTTTGAGCGTGGCAAAGTCAAAACTCCGATGAAGATTTTGGGACAAGCTCCGCAAACTGAACATGGCACGAAAGTTCATTTTGCACCAGATCCGGATATTTTTACAGAAACAATTGTTTATGATGATCATACCTTGGTTACACGGATTCGGGAGTTAGCCTTTTTGAATAAGGGGCTCAAGATTACCTTTACTGATCGGCGCAAAGAAACTGCTGAACGTTTGGATTTTCATTATGAGGGCGGGATTAAGAGTTACGTTGAATATTTGAATGAAAATAAGGACGTAATTTCTGAAGAGCCGATTTATGTTGAAGGTGTACAAGATGGGATTACCGTGGAAGTCGCCTTGCAATATACTGATGATTACCATTCTAATTTGTTAACTTTTGCGAATAATATTCACACTTATGAAGGTGGAACGCACGAAGCGGGCTTTAAAGCAGCGTTAACGCGGGTCATTAATGATTACGGTCATCGTAATAAAATTCTCAAAGAAAACGAGAAGCTGTCTGGTGACGATGTGCGCGAGGGTATGACGGCAGTCGTTAGTATCAAGCATCCGGATCCTCAATTTGAGGGCCAAACCAAGACAAAATTAGGCAACTCTGATGCCCGAACGGTTACCGATCGGACTTTTGCGGATCATTTTAATCAGTTTTTGATGGAGCATCCGACGGAAGCACGTAAAATCGTGGATAAGGGCATGTTGGCTTCCAGAGCACGGGTAGCTGCCAAACGCGCTCGTGAAGTGACGCGTAAGAAGTCGGGGTTAGAAATTAGTAATTTGCCAGGAAAATTAGCTGATAATACTAGTAAAGATCCCGAAATCTCAGAATTATTTATCGTCGAGGGAGATTCCGCTGGTGGCTCAGCTAAGGAAGGTCGTTCGCGCTTAACGCAAGCAATTTTGCCGATTCGCGGTAAAATCTTGAATGTGGAAAAGGCTTCGATGGATCGGATTTTAGCGAATGATGAAATTCGGACATTATTTACAGCGATGGGGACCGGTTTTGGTGAAGATTTTGACGTATCTAAGGCTCGTTATCATAAATTAATTATCATGACGGATGCCGATGTCGACGGCGCGCATATTCGGACTTTGTTATTGACCCTGTTGTATCGTTATATGCGGCCCATTTTGGATGCAGGCTACGTTTATATTGCTAAGCCACCGCTATATCAAGTGCGTCAAGGTAAGGTGTCACGTTATATTGATTCTGATGAGGAATTAAAAGACTTCATGGTGACCCTGCAACCTAGTCCTAAGCCTGTTATTCAGCGTTATAAGGGTTTAGGTGAAATGGATGCAGAGCAATTATGGGACACCACAATGAATCCAGAAAATCGGCGGATGGATCGTGTATCTAGTGATGTGGCTTCGGATGCGGATCGAGTCTTTTCAATGTTGATGGGCGATAAAGTTGAACCTCGTCGTGAGTTTATTGAACAAAATGCTCAGTATGCAGAATTAGATTTTTAATTAAAGGAGTTGATCGTGCATGGCAGAAAGTGATGATCGCCGAATTCAAATAGTTGATTTATCCAAAACGATGCGGAGTTCTTTCTTAGATTATGCAATGAGTGTCATTGTGGCACGGGCTTTGCCGGATGTTCGCGATGGCTTAAAACCGGTCCATCGGCGGATTTTATATGGAATGAACGAACTAGGTGTCACGCCAGATAAGCCGTATAAAAAATCAGCCCGGATTGTCGGCGATGTCATGGGAAAGTACCATCCCCACGGTGATACGGCGATTTACGAATCTATGGTGCGAATGGCTCAAAAGTTCAGTTACCGTTATTTATTAGTTGATGGTCATGGTAATTTTGGTTCAGTTGATGGCGATCCAGCAGCGGCCATGCGGTATACTGAAGCGCGAATGAGTAAAATTGCCACCGAAATGTTGCGCGATATTAATAAAGATACGATTGATTTTCAAGAAAATTATGATGGTAGTGAACGCGAACCGATTGTCTTACCAGCACGCTTTCCTAATTTATTAGTTAATGGTGCCACGGGGATTGCGGTAGGGATGACGACTAATATCCCTCCGCATAATTTGGGTGAAGTCATTGACGGCATTCATCTGTTGATGAATAATCCTGAAGCCACCACAGCTGATTTAATGCAAGTGATTCCTGGACCGGATTTTCCAACCGGTGGTGTGGTCATGGGGAAGTCGGGTATTCGGCATGCTTATGAAACCGGTAAAGGTAATATTACTTTACGAGCAAAAGTTGAAATTGAAACACTTAAAAATGGTCGCGAACGCTTAATCGTTACGGAATTACCGTATATGGTTAATAAGGCGAAGTTGATTGAGCGAATTGCAGAATTAGCGCGTGATCACCGTATTGAAGGAATTACCAATTTGATTGATGAATCCGATCGGACGGGCATGCGGGTTACTATTGATATTCGTCGGGACATGAGTGCCAATGTAGTCTTAAATAATTTGTATAAAATGACCGCGTTACAGACGTCATTTGGCTTTAACATGGTGGCCATCGTCAAAGGTGCCCCGCAAGTTTTATCGTTAAAAGCGATTTTGCAATATTATTTGAAACATCAAGAACAAGTCATTACGCGACGGACTCGCTTTGAATTAAAGAAAGCGCAAAATCGGGCGCATATTTTAGATGGTTTACGGATTGCCTTGGATCATATTGATGCCGTGATTCAAGTAATTCGGAATTCTAAAACGGCGGATATTGCTAAAAGTACATTGATTACGCAATTTGATTTGTCAGATAAACAATCGCAGGCAATTTTAGATATGCGTTTGGTTCGTTTGACTGGTTTAGAGCGTGATAAAATTGAAAATGAATATCAAGAATTGTTAGCCAAAATTGCCGATTATCAAGATATTTTGCAAAAACCTGAGCGCATTGATGAAATTATTTATCAAGAATTACTTGAGATTAAGAGTAAATATGGCGATTCTCGCCGGACTGAATTATTAGTCGGTGAAGTGTTAAGTATTGAAGATGAAGACTTAATCGAAGAGGAAAATGTCTTAATTGTCTTGACTCATAATGGATATATTAAGCGATTGGCTGCCGATGAGTTCAAAGTCCAAAATCGTGGCGGTCGTGGGATCAAAGGCATGGGCGTCAACGATGATGATTTTATTGAACAGTTGATTTATACTTCGACGCATGATAATTTGTTATTCTTCACGGATGCTGGCAAAATTTATCGTTCCAAAGCTTACGAGATTCCTGAATATGGACGTAGTGCCAAGGGGATTCCGATTATTAATTTATTGGGAATTGATAATGGTGAACAAATTCAGACAGTCGTGCATTTGAAAAAAGATACAGCGACTGATGATAATTATCTCTTCTTTGTGACGAAACAAGGAACTGCGAAGCGGACCGCTTTGGCTGAATTTCAAAATATTCGGAAAAATGGTCTCCGTGCAATTACGCTCAAAGATGGTGATTCCTTAGATAACGTGATGTTAACGAATGGTCAAAATAATATTTTGATTGGGACACATTTAGGTTATGCGGTCACCTTTAGTGAAACTGCTGTGCGGGTCATGGGGCGGACGGCAGCTGGTGTGCGCGGAATTCGTTTACGTGAAGAAGATTATGTTGTTGGTTCCGCTATTTTGACACCGAATAGTGAAGTGCTGGTCATTTCTGAAAATGGTTACGGCAAAAGAACGCCCGCAGCGCAATATCCAATTAAGGGTCGTGGCGGTAAAGGGATTAAAACGGCTAATATTACGGCTAAAAATGGTCCATTGTCCGGGATTGTGACAGTGCAAGGTGCTGAAGATATGATGGTAGTGACTAACCAAGGCGTGATGATTCGTTTTTCTGTTGACGATGTTTCAAAAACAAGTCGAGCTACTTTAGGAGTTCGTTTGATTCGGTTAGATGATGATGCCCAAGTTTCGACAATTACCAAAGTTGATGCAGAACCTGAAGTTGAGTCAGAAGATTCAGAACAAGAATAATTTGCTTAAATAAAAAATTAAAGAAGTTTTTGACGTAATCTAAATGTGTAAGCGATTTTTAGCTGGTCAAAAACTTTTTTAGTAGTATTTTTCCAGAAAGAATGTTAGAATGTCATTCTGTGGGTATTATACTGTTAATTAGTTAATACTCCTTGAGAATAACTCAGTTATTCTCCATTAGTCCATAAGGAGGTAAAAAAAATGGCTCAAACACATTACGAAATCACTTATATCATCAAACCTGATATTTCTGAAGAAGATAAGAAGGCTTTGGTGGAACGCTTTGATAAGATTATCAAAGATAATAATGCTGAAGTGGTAGATTCCAAAGATTGGCAAAAACGTCGTTTAGCTTACGGGATCAACGGCTACAATGAAGGAACTTATCATATTATTAATGTTCAAGCTGCTGATCAAACAGCTGTGAATGAATTTGATCGTTTGTCAAAAATTGATGACAGCGTTTTGCGTCATATGATTATCAAACGTGAAGATTAATTTGTTAGTTTGATTGCAACTTAGAAGGAAAGAGAGAATGCTATGATCAATCGCAGTGTACTGGTCGGACGTTTAACTCGGGATCCAGATTTACGTTACACATCAAATGGAACGGCAGTAGCCACGTTTACCGTTGCGGTAAATCGGCAATTTACGAATTCCAATGGTGAACGGGATGCGGACTTTATTAACTGTGTGATTTGGCGAAAATCTGCCGAAAATTTTGCTAATTTTACCCATAAAGGTTCATTGGTTGGAATTGATGGTCGGATTCAAACCCGTAATTATGAAAATCAACAAGGGCAACGTGTCTATGTCACGGAAGTCGTTGTAGAAAACTTTTCATTGTTGGAACCGAAATCTGCCAATAGTAACAACAATAATGGTGGATATCAAAATCCTGCGGGCAACAATGCTATGGCTAACTCAAATCCTAATTCAACTAATAATTTTAATAATAATACAAATCAAAATTCAAATGCGAAACCATCGTTGGATGAAGATCCGTTTGCGGACAATACGCAATCCATTGATATTTCCGATGATGATTTACCATTTTAATATGAAGTTGATTATGAAAGGAGAACTTTAATATGCCACAACAACGTCGTGGCGGTCGTCGCCGTCGTAAGGTTGACTTTATTGCTGCCAACCATATCGAATATATCGATTATAAAGACACAGATTTACTGAAACGTTTTATTTCTGAACGAGGCAAAATTTTACCTCGTCGAGTAACTGGAACGAGTGCTAAGAACCAACGCCGTTTAACTATTGCAATTAAGCGTGCGCGGGTAATGGCTTTGTTACCATTTGTTGCTGAAGATTAATTATTATCACTTAAAGAAAAGTCTACCATTGGTAGACTTTTCTTTTCTTTTAAGGAGATATGTTAAAATAAGGTTAAACTTGGAGTACAAGAGGACAATATGAAAAAAAATAAAATAGCTGGAAATAGCCTGCTCGCCATTAGTCGGCCACTGAGAGCAGGATTTTTAGTCGTACTACTTTTAGCTTTGCTTTTTGTCGGGATTGTATTTTTTGTCAAACCAATTTTAGCTTTATTTGTTGTTATTATTTTTAGTCTGATTTTTGTGATTGGTTCGTACCTGCTGCGTAATTTTGTGGTCCAAATTAATAAATATTTATATGACTTATCGTTTCGCGAAAATCGTGGCAAGCAAGAAGCGCTGATTAATATTCCGATTGGCATGTTGCTTTATGACAAAGATAAGAAGCATACCATTGAATGGATTAATCCCAATTTGCAACGTTATTTTGGTAAAAAAGACTTGCTGGGGCGTGGATTAGCACAAGTTAGTGAGCAGTTGGTGCAATTGTTAGCGCAATCAGAATCCAAGCCTCAATCACAGATCATTACGTTGGATGAAGCTCAATTTCAGGTTTTTGTACAAACCGATTTACGGGTGATTTATTTATTAGATGTAACCAAATATGCGGTGATGCAAGAGCTCTATGAGAATGAGAAAATCGCGATTGGTCAGGTTTTTTTGGATAATTATGATGAATTAGTTCAAACGATGGCTGATCGGGATCGTTCAGATTTAAATAGTTATGTAACGAATCAATTGACTGATTGGGCAGCGAAGCATTTGATGTATTTGAAGCGCGTTAGCAGTGACCGCTTTATTGTAGTCGGGTATATCAGTTCCTTGAAGCAAGTGGAAGCTGCAGGGTTTGATATTTTGGATCAAA